>CAIQVH010000038.1 GCA_903875215.1 uncultured Anaerolineae bacterium | reverse complement strand
CGGGCGGCGGCTTCGGCGGTCATGCCGATCGGTTCCTGGGCAAACAGGTTGGGGATGCGGGGCACGATGATGAATCCGGCAGTGATGAGCATCAGGGAGACGATCAGGATGGTCACAATGCGGGTGGGGCTGATCGTGATCTCTTTGTTGCGTTGCATAAACACCTCCATAAGGTTGCTCTGATGGCCAGAGCGCTAGATTTCCCCAGAGAATCATCCAGGGTTAAAGCAAAAAGCGACCACCACTGCAGGAGCTCTTTGATTCCCAAAGAGACTACAGGGTGGTCGCTTCCAAGGTCTGATAATAAAAGGTAATTTTGGCGACCGGTTGGCCAAGGTATTCAATTGTGGGGAGATATTACCAAAGTTTCAAAAAGTACGCAAGGTTTTAGAACTAATTTTCTAACAAATCGGAGCGAAGAAAACATCCCGTTAATGGAATATATGTTTTATTCTTGAAAGTATAATACTTTTGAGTATAATAAGTATCAAGAAAGGATGACACCAGCATGGAATTTGAGTTTATTGGGAGACAACAGGAATTGAGGCGAATGGATGATCTTTGGAACAGAAAGACGGCACAATTCCTTGTTTTGTATGGACGTCGCCGTGTTGGAAAAACGGCTCTGTTGGTTGAATGGATTCGCCGCAGCCACAATCGCGCTCTCTATTGGGTTGCATCCCCCACATCCTTGGCTGCACAGTTGCGTGATTTCTCGCAGGCTATCTATAGTTTTTCACACCCCGATGTTCAAGTCCCAGAGCATTTTACATATGCGACTTGGAAACAGGCCTTTGAAGAAATAGCGACTCTGGCGCAGGAGCAAAGGCTGGCATTGTTTATTGATGAATTTACCTTCCTTTTGGAAGTCAATCCTGGAATTGCCGGAGAATTGCAAAACCTGTGGGATCATCGTTTGAGTCACACCAATCTATTCTTGTGTCTATCTGGTTCGCATTTGGGCATGATGAAACGCGAATTTCTCTCTTACCAGGCTCCGTTGTACGGTAGAGCATCTGCACAGATATATTTAAAACCTTTCTTCTTTGGACAGACCAAATTATTTTTCCCAAAGTATTCAGCGGTAGACAGGGTGGCAATTTACTCGATCTTTGGAGGTGTTCCAGCTTATTGGATGCAAATTGATCAGTCAAAATCGGTTTCTCAGACGATCAAGAGAGAACTTCTGACACCTAATAATCTCATGCAGGCAGAACCCCGATTGTTGCTTCAAGATTTTATTTCTGCAACTCATAACTACATCTCCATTTTGAGTGCCATTGCCAACGGCGCTCACACAATCAAGGAAATATCACAGGAAGCTGGCATACCTAATGTAAACCCTCCCAAATATCTTGCAGTTCTCACCGATGCTGGTTTTGTTGAAAGAAGGGTGCCGGTCACAAATATTGGGCCTTCGCGTGAGGGACGTTATCATATTACTGACCCCTACTTGCGCTTTTATTTTCGTTTCCTTGTTGGTCGACAGGCACAGATTGCCCTTGGTGTTCAAGAACAGGCCTTAGCCGAGATTACCAGGCATATGATCGACTTTATTGGTACTTATACTTGGGAAGAAATTTGTCGCGAATGGGTGTTGCGCGCGGGGGCAGCGGGAATACTCCCTTATTTACCGGATGAGGTCGGCAGCGCGTGGAATTCAAAAGCTCAGGTGGATGTTGTCGGAATAAATACGATGGAGAAAACAATCATCCTGGGAGAATGCAAATGGCTGCTGAAACCAGCTGACCGAAAAGTAATGGCCGAATTGGTTGAAGAAAAAGCCTCGCTGATCATTCCAACCAAGGGAAATTGGAAAGTGTTCTTTCTTGGTTTCTCTCGAAGTGGTTGGACCTCTGGATCTCTGGCCTACCAGGATGAAATCAACCGAAATCCTGTCAAGGGCGAAAACTGGGTATCAACCGGAATGCAATTGATTGACTTGGAACGTTTGGATCGGGAAATGAATGAACTCACAAATGGTGTACCAAAATATTACGGAGAAATAGAGATTTAGTTCGATGTATTCAGATGAACCGGAACAAGAAAGAGCGGCTCCAAGGAAGAAATAACCTGAGAGACCGCTTTTTGTTTACTCGCTGTCAGCCTGCAGCAGTTTTTGAACTTCCTTTGGGTCTTTCAGGATTTTTCGCCCCATATTCAAATCCAGTTTTCCCAGGCGGGCAAGTTGCATCAGGTTTGCCAGTTTCCCCTTCCCTGTTTCTGCGGCATATAGCTTGGCTTGTACACGCGGGGTAAGTTCAGAAAAACCAGGGGCGGACTGCAAGCGCGCCAGCAGATCATGGTTGGCTAGACTTACCTTTTCGATCAATCTGACCAGTGCCAGATCATCTCGCTCTGACCAGGAAAAAACAGGTCTCTGTGAGTTGGCACGCGGGCACTGGTATGTGCGGCGAACATCTGCCCACAGGTTTCCTCGGCAGGAGACGGAAACGAAGCGAAATGCCGGCAGCAATAGACCGGTCAGGGATTTGCCATGTACACAATCGGTATCCAGGCCGAAGACTTTGTCCTTGTAAACGAATGGCTGGTCAGTTTTTGTGTAATTGTTGTGTCCAACAATCACCGCTTTGTCGCCGGTGTACAACTCATACCAGGGACGGTCATAGCGTTCGCGCAGGATTTTGTCGCCGCCCATCGTGCCACATAGCACCGATGGATTTTGCTGGGAAAGCGGGACGCCCGGTTCCAGGTAACCATGCACAATCACCGCTTCCGCGAGCTCAATATAGAGGGGCAGGGTTCCCATCCAGGCCACTGCATCAGCATACGCATCTCCCAACTGCTGGCGGCTGATCTGCTGTGAAATCGAGAGCTTGACTTCATGCCTGGCCGCACGGACATGCTTGCGCTCATGGTTGCCCATCAAGGCGTGCGTATTGGGCGTCTGTTGGAAAAAGTTCAGAACCTGAGGCGTTTCCGGCCCTCGGTCGACAAAATCACCGACTGAGATGATGGGATCGTCATCACTCAGGCCAGCCTTTTCCAGTAAAGCCTGTAGTTCAACATAACAACCGTGAATATCGCCGATTACAAGGGTTTGCATGGAAAGGATTGCCAATCTTGTTGATCTGGAAATGCCAGACATCCCGGAGTTGGTGCCGGCATTGCCAGCGGAGATAACGGATTAATCCATGTCTTCCAGTGCTTTGAGAATCTCGGTTGCCCTAAAGATACGATTGCGGGAATAACCGGTTGCCTCTTGTAAGATCCCGGCGCTAACCAGCTTCTCGATCGATCTTTTTGCAGCCACAAAATTGACCCCCAAGCCTGCCTCGAGTTGACGCACAGAAAGAATGGGCCGCATGAACAGAAAATCCAGGGCCTTTTCCATTCTGGCGGAATTTCGGCTGGATTCAACAACCGCCTGGTACTTGAGGCGCAGGCCTTGTAAGCGCTCAAGGCGCATAACGCTATCCCTGGCTTGCAGACTGACGCCTCTCAGGAAAAAGCGCACCCATGCTTCCCATTTCCCTTGCTGGGAGACTGCCAGCAAACGGTCATAATACTCTTGCCGGTAACGTTCAAAATAAACGCTCAGGTTGAGGAGCGGTTGTGGGAGGAGCTTCCACTCACAAAAGAGCAGGATGATTAAAAGCCTTCCCACTCGCCCATTCCCGTCTAAAAATGGATGGATCGCTTCGAATTGGTAATGCAGCATGGCCGCCTGAATAAGTGCTGGCAAGTCGCTCTCTGAATGGATATATTTTTCCATCTGGCCAAGTGCGGTGAGCATCTCATCGACGGGTGGAGGCACATAGGTCGCTGTGTTCAAGGTGCTTCCTGCTGGACCAATCCAATTTTGTGTGCGGCGAAACTCCCCTGGCGCTAGTTGCCCGCCGCGAACATTTTCCATCAATTTCTCATGGAGTTCACGGATCAGCCTTAGACTGACGGGAAGCGCGTTTAATCGCTCGATGCCATATTCCAGAGCATTAACATAGTTGTAGACCTCGCGCACATCCTCGTTTGGTTCAAGGAATGACATTTGCGCCGATTCATACGTGTATAGGTCGATCAATGATGCACGTGTACCCTCGATGCGTGAAGAAAGTACAGCTTCACGGCGCACAAAGGGTTGGATCAATAAGCGAGGAAAGGGGAAAGTTTCAGCAATCGTGGCCAGTTTACTTAGATCACGTTCGGCATCGGAAAGGGCGGAAATCAAAGATTGTGACCAGTCTAACCTGGCTGGCAATGGAGCAGGAATGAAGGCCCAATAACCCTTTTGGGTCAGGATGGCTTGTCCAGCTTCGAGGCTGCGGAAGTCTTTTGGATTCATAAGCAATCTGCCAAATTTTGTTGAAATGATAAGTCCATATTATCATTTATTACATCAAGTGTAAATATGGGTTTCCTTATTGTCACTTTATATCTATGGGTCGGCGAGGCGCACCAACTTCACAATTCCAGGCCCGAGCAAGTGGTCGATAATAGTGGAACCAGGTCCCGTTTTCAATTTGCCACCACCAGGCATCGGGTAGCCTCCACCAAGGACCATAAATCAATTCATCAGGAGGGATGATGCCGTTTATTTCACGAATTAGTTGTCTGGCTTTCTCAGTTCCCTGGTTTGCCCTAACATAGTTAACTTCCATTATTCCACTCACAAATAACCACGGCTGCATTAGCGTTGGAGCAAATACGCATGCTCTCCCTTTCCCTTGCGCCACGCTCTGATCATCTATTTCACCCCAATGTTGAACCCTGTCTGCCCAGAATTCCCGGTAGGTAATCCCGGGCGCGAGGCGCTGAGCCGCCGCTACCTGCATCGGCTGGCCGGCCTTGTAATAAAAATGTCCACCCAGTGCGACCACGCCAACAACAACCGCTAACAGACTCCAGACAACCAGCTTCCCAATCAGTTTTCCAATCATCTCTATGCTCCTCTTCTCTATGTTTGACCTGCCACTCTATGTGGCTCTCTCAATATTTTTCGTTCCCGCGTCAAGGTAGTTCCAGCCCATTAATAGCACGGACGTTCTATTTTGTCAAACAAAATCGGTTTTTTTGTTTGGAGATCATGGTAATAAACATCCAATAATAATACAAGTTGACTTTAATAATTATTGGATATAAAATAAAGTCAACCTAGCCTTTGGATAAAACCATGACCACAAATCTGATCAAGCGAACATCCCTCGAAGAAATTTCCCGCTACTTACCCACAGATGACATCATTGTGATTCATGGAGCGCGCCAGGTTGGAAAAACCTCGATCTTGATGGTTCTTCAAGATAATCTAATAGCGCAAGGCAACCAGGTCCATTATCTGGATTTGGAAGACAGCCGCTATGTTTCCATGATCAACAAAGGGGTTGATGAATTCCTGAAATATCTCAAGGAGGAGGGTTTTAATCTCGATGCCTTCCAACAAAATCAGAAAAAACTGTTCGTCATGATTGACGAGATTCAATATCTTGAAAATCCCTCTTCTTTTTTGAAATTATTGGCCGATCATCATCGCTATCTCAAGCTGATTGTTTCGGGTTCATCCAGCTTTGAGATGAAAAGCAAATTTAAAGATTCACTCGTGGGGCGAACCGTCAATTTTGAGATTTATCCTCTTTCTTTCGAGGAATTTCTCTGGTTCAAGGGTGTTGCTTTTGTCCCGGGCTCAGACTTCACCGAGAAGAAAATTGCTGAGCTGCAATCACTCTACTTGGAATTTGCCCTGTATGGTGGTTACCCCAAGATTGTTTTAACCGATGACATCAGTATTAAAGAAAAATATCTACAACAAATCATCGATACTTACATTCGCAAAGATATTCGCGATCTGGCCGAGATCAAGGATGTGAATAAATTTAACCTAATGGTTGAAATGCTGGCTTCGCAAAGCGGAAATCTGCTCAATATGGCTGAGATTTCAAATACCTGCAATCTGGCCCGGCAAACCGTGGAAAGATACCTGTTTCTGCTCGAACAGACCTATGTTCTCCGCCTGGTGCGACCCTTCAGCCGGAACCTTCGAACCGAACTTACAAAAACGCCCAAGATCTTCTTCTATGATACCGGCCTGATGCAAATGCTTTGGCTGAAAACTTTGCAAAAGAAACTCTTGGGAGCAGTTTTTGAAACCAGCGTTTTTGCCGAACTGGTCAAAAAATTTGGCCGGGACTCAGTTCACTATTGGCGCACTACAGAAAAAAGGGAGGTGGACTTTGTGGTGCAATTTCCCAATCACATCTTGCCAATTGAAACAAAAATTCATTTTCCTCATACACAACCACCTGCCCTAACCAGCTTTGTGGAAGCCTACAATTCTCTGGTGGAGCCATCTCAACCTTACAGGCTGGTTTCCTTGCAAGGGCGGGTGACTGGTCCGGGGATGATCTATCCCTGGCAGGTTTAATCGCGCAAAACCGAGTGGCTTTTATTCTGTGTACGCAATAGGCGCTTTTAGGTGGCCTAAATTCGTGGTGGTGGCCTAAAATGTTCAGGTGGCCTAAAATCAAAGTCCCGGTTTAGTAGGCCTTTTTTGAGAAAGCCAGATACTGCCATCCGGATGCCGCTGCCCTGCCTGGAGATCTGCGAGGTTGGTCATGAAGGTATTGGCGCGTGACAGCCGGCCCTCGGACGCCAGCGCATGATTGATTTCCTGAACCAGGCGTTTTTGTAGTTGGGGCGTTTCACAGAAAACATATATTTTCCCGCGGCCAGCCTCGAAGTCATTTTGCCATTTCTGTTCGCGAGCTTTGTTGTTTCCCTTTTTGACATCCCGTTCAACTTCTACCAGAATCTCCTGGCCATCTTTGCGGGCAAGAATATCTGGAGATGATAGATGGTTTCCTTCCAGTGGGAGGTTGATTTCGTTCTTTGAGACGATCTCATAGCCCTCGCCTTCCAAAATGGTTGCAGCCTGCATCACCAACAAGGTATGTTCCTCGGTGCTGTGATGAGGACGCATGGTTTCAAAGTCACCGGCGCGCGGAAGTTCCCGGGCGAGGAAAATATAAGCTGCTTCGCCGAGACGAGTTATGCTGGCCACCTGGGGAGGGCGGCCTTTTTCCCCCGTGTGAATGGTTGTCAAAGAGATAAAGCCCCTTTCGGCAAGACCATCGAGAGCCTCCTCGCCTGAGTTAGTATCTTTATTGATGGCAAAATGCTTACCAGTTGCTTCGAGAATAGCCTGCCTGAGCGAAATCCCAGTACTGCCAATCAATTTGAGCTGGTAGGATTGCTTTTCAAAGCCTCCACTCTCCGCCCAATCTTTGAACCAGGATGGCGCGGGGAATCCCGCCTCGCTACTCACAATAGGCGGATTCGTTTTTAATTTCTCGTTTAGCCTTTTCAACCGTTCGTTTTCTTCCAGTAATTTATCATGCTTCTGAGTAGCGGTGTCAAGCGCTTGTTTATATTTTTCTCCCTGCTCTGCTCTTGCCGTTAGTTCACTGATTTGCTGTTTGAGTTCATCATTCCGCTCGGTGGCTTTTTGCAACAGGCCAACTTCCGGCAAAACAGAAACGGCATGCAAAGTGGACACCTGTTGGTAAACCACCTGGGACAGTTCTTCCATGCGGATGGCTTCCAATCCTCCTTTTTCATGCTGCTTCTGTTCAAGCCATTCGGCGGCTACCAGCCGGGCCAGACCAAATAAGGCTTCCCGGGCCGAGATCCAGCGCGCTTCGGCAGCATCCCTCAGCCTGGTCTGGGTATCGATCAGACTGTTGAGCATTTGCAGGGTGACCGGGCTTACGGATTGACTGCCATCCATTGACTGGCCTCCAGGTCGGAAAGGGTGGTGTACGCGGAATTCAAAGCCTGTTGAGCCAGGTCAAGATTAGTGGCAGTTGGGGCGGAAATCCAGGTTAACATGGCGCGCGAAGCTTCCAGGTAGGCGCTGCCGGCACCCAGAGCCATGTTCCTGGCGGAAAGCGCCGCCGGGGGTGTGGAAGTCTGATCAATCTCCTGCAAAAGTTGGATGGTTTCGTTCTGGATTTTCTGCCCTTCGCTCGATTGGCTGAACAAATCGCCGCCGTAATTGTCGGAGAGCAGTCGGGTCATCCGACCATCAATTTCACGGAAGCGGGCATACCAGTCCACCAGCGAGCGGCGGTAATCCTCCATCGCCTTGACATCCGGCAGGAGCAGCAGGGGGCGGTTGTCCTTGTCGCGAGGCGAAGTGATCAGACCCAGTCCAAGCAGCAAGATCAGGATGCCCGTAACCCAGGCCCATTTGGGGATAATGATCTCGTTTTTCATTCGAGTGCCTCGGCAAACTCTGGAAGATCCAGCCGTTCTTCCACACCAGATTGTATCTTTCCTGCAGCCTTCAACTCTTTCAGCCGCCTGGTACCCTTTTCCTGATCAAAATTGCGGATATAGATCACGTGCTCGGCCACCACTTCGGAGACAATCACGTTGTTTTTCCCTTTGCGCAATTGGATGTGTCCCTGCACCAGGATGCGGCTCCCGGTTCGCAGGTGCGCTTCGGCCAGTTCCGCCAGCACGCCATAGAAAACGATCCGCAGGCCTTTGACCTCCCTGGCCTCGCGGGTTTCGTTGATCATCATATACACCCGCAAGAAGGGGACAGACTGGTTGGAAATCTGCAGAACATCGTAATAAATATCCCCGGTGATGTCGCCCAAGACGGCGACGTGATTATTCCATGCCATTTTTGTGTTCCTCTCACCTATGAATTCAGAGTCGCTCCCCGGCAGAATCATCCGGGATTCCCCCGGCCAAATGCCGGGTTTGTTTTTGAAAGTTTTCAGATTTTCTTCTGACGGATGATCTCGACTTTATGTCTGGCTTCCTCCCCAGCCACGGTCACCACGGTTTCCCGGCGTTCCCAGGCCGGGGTGTCATCCCCTTCTCCGAGCAGGATGTCGAGCAGCAGGCGCTGACGCTCTGAGGCCCCCATGTTTTCGTCCCAGAAGCGATTGCCGGAGGTTAGGTCGGTAAAGGCGTATTTATTGGCTGCCTTGTTTACCGACCAACGAATCAGCGTGACCAGTTCGCTCGGAGGCAAGGCGGCCAGGGCGTCATAGGTTCTGCCGGCCCCGCGCTGGGGATCTTCCTTGAGCGAAGCCAGGGCGTAAGCCACCGGGTTGTTGATCCCCTCGCCCGCCGGGCTGGTGGCGAACAGCACCCAGGAGACGAAAGCCTGAACGGAGGCATTCGCGGCCAGCATCTCTTTCACGATTTTAGGGTGGGCGTTATTCTGCACCAGCAGTTTCCTGAGAACCCAATGCGCCGGCACCGCCACCGTTTCCGCGTCGGTGGTTGTATGTGTTTGATAAGTGTTTGAATCGGTGTTTAAGTGCTTAAGACTGTGCCACTTGCGCCATTCATCGGTGTCAACTGCGCCATTCAACGGTGACATTTGCGCCACGTTAATAGTGTCATCCGCGCCATCCAAAAGTGCCACTTGCGCCATCTTATGGGTGTCATTTGCGCCATCGAACAGCGGCTCATCCAGGCGAATTTTCAAGCGCAGGGCATCGGGTTCGTCTCCTTCCCGCAAGGGCAAAACCGCCACAAAAGCGCTGACCGCGCCTTTCTCATCGCGCACCCATTCCCAAACGGTCTTGGGCCGGGCAAGTCCGAGCCAGTCGGCCAGTTCGGCATATCCGCCCCGAATCACCACCTCGTCACGAACTTCGCCGGTCTGGCTGTTGACGTAACAGCGGTCGCGCAGCAGGGTCACCAGCCAGGCTTGGGGAGGTGTCAGCCTGGCGGTTGGAATGACTTTCTCCAGGAAATAATGGGTGATCAGCAGGGTGCCGAAGCCGGAGAGGATGCGGCGATGCAGTTTCTCAGCAGCCGACAGGAGTTCGGGGGACAGCTCCCCAGTATTCAAGCGGGCGGCGATCTCCATCACGGTTTGAGCCGTATTCTCCTGGCTTGAAACCATGCCTGACAAAGGCAACAATTCCCCAACCAGTTCCTTCATCCCGGCTGCCTGCAGCAAGGCTTCGAGGAGCGAAGCGCCCTCCCGAATACAAGCGGCGAGCCATTCCGAGACCGCCTGGCTGTCGGCCCGTGACAGGGGCAGGGTCATGTGAACGGTGTATTTATTGGGCAAACGGTGGCTGCGTTGGTCGCGTCCCCGGGTCCAGTGCGGGGTGAGATCCTGGCGTTCGACCAGGCCCGCCAGCGCCTGCCAGGTGGCCGGGTCATCGGTGGCGCGAAAGAAGGTGCGCCGGCCCAGCCCGCTGAAGCGCGTGACCTGGGCAATGGCGATCCGCCGTGAGCGGGAGCCACCCTCGTGGCCGCGTTCGCCGTTCCAGACGGCCTGCCGCCAGCCGACATACAACCAGGCGCTGCGTGCGCCAATCTCCGGGAGCAGGCGGCTGAAATAGCCGGGGATGGCGACGATCCGGGTTGGGGCAACTATTTCGTCGTAACGGAGGCGATTGACCACTTCGATTTCGGCTTCCTCCGGTTTTGTGGTTTCCGTTTCAGCCTCTGGCTCCGGCTGTGTTTCGCTTTCGTCCTCGGCTTCGAGGGCAGACACAGCGAAACGGACTTTCACGCTGCGGTCGAGCATGTCCACCAACAGGTGGGCGATTGTGCTGGCCAGACGGCTCTCCAGCCAGTCGCGGGCGTACTGGTTGCGCACGCCGATGGTCACGACGCCGTCCTCGCAGGTCAGCAGGTGGGTATCGCGCACCCAGGTATCGAAGGAGGCGCGCGGCATTTCCATTTGGAGTTGTCCGAGGACTGATTGCCAGGCTTGCTCTGGGTTCATAAGGTGATTCCTAAAATAAGCCCCTGGGAAGGGTTTTAAGCGATGGGTGGGGGTTACGTCGGTTTCGGCTGGCGTAACGCTTGCAGGCCTTCCTGTGCAGGGTGACGCTACCGTATAGGCTACCGTTTTACGCTTCCCCATAGGCTACCGATCATGCCAGCCTATAGGCTTCCATAGAACGGTAGCGTCACTTTGAATTATTCATCGTTTTGGCCGAGCACCAGCACATACTCGAAACGGGCGCAGCGCGAAAGACGTTTGTGTGGATCGAGGGCGATCTTTCCCGCTCGATATTCCTCGACTCCATGCTGGGATAGGAACGCCACCAGGCTCGAAATCGAAACCTGTTCCTGGTTTGCGATCTGGCGCAGCGTTTCGTGCAGTTCGGGCGGCAGGTCCAGACCGACCTTGTGCCGGGCGGCCTCCTTGCGAGCTTTTGCGCGTTCGGATCTGGGCATGCTGGCCAGACGCTTCTTGCGTTCCGCGCCTTCGAGGATATCGGCAACCGCCGGGTCAATGGCAGGGCGTCTGGTCAGACTGTTATTCACAGATCACCTCCACGGTGCGCTTGAGCGTGCTGGCATACCCGGCAACCAGGCTGTTGCCATAGCCCATCACTGCCGGGGATTTGGAGCAGTATTCCCATAAGCTCTTGCCGTAAGCCGGGGCTTCGCGGGCATGAGTATCCTGGGGAATGGGAGGCCAGACGTGCCCTTTGAAGGTTTCGACCAGCGCCTGTAGCTGGACAATGGTTTCGCGGGTGGTGCGGTCAAAAAAGGTGGGCAGGATACTGTATCCCAGCCGGTGTCCGCGCTCAACCACTTCACCCATCGAACGCAGCACTTCGTTGACCCCATCCACGGCCATTGCATCCAGCTTGGTGGGGATGATGACCCAGTCGCTGGCCATCAGGGCCGAGACGTGCAGGACATCCAGCGAGGGAGCCATGTCGAGAATGACAACATCGTAGTCAGCCTGCTGGAGAATTCGGGAAAGAATTTCGGTGGGAAAATTGGAGATGACTACAGTTCGCTTGGCTTTTTCCGTGCGCTTGTCGCCGGGGATGATGTCCAGGTTTTCGCGGGTATTCACGGCCACCTGTTCGATGGATTCTTCATCCACGATCAGTCGATACAGGCCGGGAGCTTTTTCTGCGCCCAGGGCAAAAGCCACGTGCCCCTGTGGGTCCAAATCCACTAAAAGAGTACGCTGTCTGGTCAAAGCCAAGCCATGTGCCAGAGTTACCGCAGAAGTAGTCTTCCCAACGCCGCCTTTCTGGTTGGCAATGGTGATGATTTTCATTTTTTGTCCTTGAGCAAGAGATGGGTTAATCGAATAGGGCGGTAGGAAACCTGTAAAGGTTTCCTACCGCCCATGCACAAGCGATACCCATTCCTTTGAACTGAGCCCCCACCTACTACTGCAATTTTACTGCAAATGTAATTAGAACATATATTCTATATAGGCATTTTTGGTACCAAAAGCCCCCAGATATGGGGGCTATGGACTTTGATACCGCTATATTTGGTGGGCCCGGCTGGAGTCGAACCAGCGACCAAGAGATTATGAGTCCCCTGCGCTAACCACTGCGCCACGGGCCCGTGTTTAAGAACCGAGTGTCAAGTGCCATGGGCCACTTGACACTCGGAGCTGGAGAGCGGGAGACGGGATTCGAACCCGCGAATATCAGCTTGGAAGGCTGATGCCTTACCGCTTGGCGACTCCCGCAGTGTTAAGTATTCTACCGTGACGGGCGGCGCTGGTCAAGCCGGTGACCGGGAAGTGACAAAAGTCATGTCAAAATTCAGTCTCTGAATATTGACAAAATCGCAAAACATTATTAAACTAACTCTATAAGTCCCAGTGAATTAGTAGGATATAACCCCGTTGAAAAGCGGCCTTCTTTTGGATGGATAATCCAACTAATTCTATAGACTTAATAAACAATAATCCGTTTGGAGGCAATCGATGTACAAGAAACTTTCTCTACTGCTGGCTGTTCTGATCTTATTTGGCGCGCTGCTGCTGGCAGCGTGCGGGACAGCTGCCACCCCGGCCCCCGCCGAGGCCCCTGCCATTCAGGAACCTGAGGCGACTGAAGCTCCGGCTGCTGTGCAAGAGCCTGTTGCTACTGCAGTTCCGACAGAAGAACCGTTGAGCGGCACCATCAGCGTTTCGGGCGCTTTTGCGCTTTATCCGATGATGACCGTTTGGGCGGATGAATTCTCCAAGCTGCATCCGGATGTGCAATTTGACGTGCAGGGTGGCGGCGCTGGCAAGGGGATGACCGATATGCTTTCGGGCACGGTGGATATCGGGATGATCTCTCGCTCCATCAAGACCGAAGAAGAAGACAAGGGCGCTTTCTGGGTGTCGGTCACCAAGGACGCGGTATTTCCCGTCATCAGCGCCAACAACCCGGTGGCAGCCGAGATCACGGCCCAGGGCATCAGCCAGGCGATGTTCAATAAGATTTTCGTCACCGGCGAGGTGAAAACCTGGGGCGAAGTGGTTGGCAAGCCCGAAATCAAGGATGAAATCCATGTCTACACCCGCTCGGATGCCTGCGGCGCGGGCGAAATGTGGGCCAGGTTCTCAGGTGGCAAGGTCCAGGATGACATAAAGGGCATCGGCGTCAACGGTGAACCGGCCCTCGTCGATACCGTGATCAAAGATTCGTTGGGAATTGGGTACAGCAACCTGAACAGCGTGTTCGATCTGGCTGGTGGTGGATTGGTCGCCGGGGCAATGGTCGCGCCGGTGGATGTCAACCAGAACGGTCAGGCCGACGCCGATGAATATTTCAAAACCACCCGGGAAGCTGTGGCGGCGGTTGCTTCTGAAAAGTATCCCTCTCCGCCCGCCCGCTTTGAAAATCTGGCGACCAAAGGCAAACCCACCGGGCTGACTCTGGCCTTTATCGAATGGATCTTGACCGATGGCCAGCAATATCTTGACCAGGCCGGCTACGTGCCGCTGACCACCGAGCAGCAGGCTGAGGCGCTGGCAAAGTTGAAATAAACCATGGCTCAAAAACAGTTTGCTACAACTGAAAATACCATCCCAGAAGGTCGGCCCCCCCGGCCTTCTGCGGCGTTCAGAAGCCGGACGGAGCGGGCTGCCCGCAACACCTTCATGGTCATCACGCTGCTGCCGTTGTTCCTGATCAGCGCCGTGACGATTGGGCTGTTGCTGCGCTCCTGGCCGATCTTGAGCGCCTATTCTCTGAAAGAGTTGCTGTTTGGAAGCATCTGGAAGCCGAGCCAGGGCTTGTTCGGCTTTTGGCCGTTCATCGTGGGCACCTTCTGGGTGACGGTGGTGGGAGTCGGGCTGGCAGTGCCTCCCTGCCTGCTGGTTTCCATCTACCTGGCCGAATATGCCCACGCCTTCACCCGCTCAATCGCCAAACCAGTGCTCGACCTGCTGGCTGCCATTCCGCCGGTGGTCTACGGGGTTTGGGGCCTGTTGGCGATTGTGCCCTTTGTGGAGACCTTTCTCGCGCCATTTTCCAAACGCTGGCTGGCTTTTCTGCCTTTTATGGCGGTCAATTCGCCCACAGGTTTTAGCATCCTGGCGGGCGGAATCGTGCTGGCGGTGATGATCGCCCCGCTGGTGATTTCGGTCGTCTTTGAGATTTTCGCCACGGTGCCCAATGACCTGCGCTTTGCCTCGTTGGCGATCGGCGCGACGAGATGGGAAACCATCCGGCGCGTGGTGCTGCCGCAGGTGCTGCCCGGCATCATCGCCGGGATCGTGTTGGGCGCCTCGCGCGCTTTCGGTGAAACCATCGCCGTTTTAATGGTGGTCGGCAATGTGCCACAGGTTCCCGGTTCGCTCTTCGATGCCGCTTACCCGCTGCCGGCGCTGATCGCCAACAATTACGGTGACATGATGTCCATCCCGCTCTATGATGCCGCTTTGTTGTGCGCCGCGCTGATTTTGCTGGGAGTCATCCTGATCTTTAATATCGCCGCCACGCTGGTCTTGAAACGTTTTATGAAATGACGCCTCCCGCGCCTGACCGGGTTGGCCTATCCGCCGCCTGGAACGGGCAGAGAGACCTATCAAAAGGATAGAAAATGCTCAAAAACCCCTGGAAACGCCGCCATATCATCGAATCCCTGGTGAGAATTGTAATGATCTTGTCCTTCCTGGCCGTCGCCGGGAGCCTGGGGCTGATCCTGTGGACGATCATCTCGCGCGGTCTGCCTGCGCTGACCTGGGAAATGGTCACACAAACGCCCAAGGGCGGTTTCTACATGGGCAAAGCGGGTGGTGTATTGAATGCCATTCTCGGATCGCTTTACCTGGCCAGCGGCGGGACGTTGCTGGCGCTGCTCTTCAGCCTGCCCATTGCTCTGTACCTGCAAACCTACCTGGAGACCTCGGCCTGGGGCCGCTACGTGCGCCTGGCGTTGGATGTGCTCTGGGGCATTCCCTCCATTGTATACGGCGCATTCGGCTTTACGCTGATGATCGCGCTCGGGCTGCGCGCCTCGCTTCTGGCGGGCATCCTCGTCCTGGCGCTGGTGGAACTTCCCATCATGACACGCGCCATGGATGAAGTTGTGCGCCGCATGCCGCGCGACCTGGAACAGGCTGCCTTGGCGTTGGGTTCCACTCGATTGGAAGTTTCATTGCGCGTGGTGACGCGCCAGATGCTGCCCGGCATCGTCACCGCCGTTTTGCTGGCCTTTGGGCGCGGAATTGGAGATGCGGCCTCCGTCTTATTTACTGCCGGGTACACCGACCGCCTGCCGACCTCGCTGCTGCGCCCGACCGCTTCTCTGCCCCTGGCAGTCTTATTCCAATTGAGCACGCCCTACCCCGAGGTGCGCGAACGCGGCTACGCCTCGGCTCTGATCTTGACCATCATCGTTCTGCTGGTCAGTTTTGGCTCGCGCTGGATTTCGGCGCGGTTGAACAAATACACCATTCGGTAAGGAACAGACCATGAATTCACACATCCAGGTTCGCAACCTGAACGTTTTTTACGGCAAACAGCAGGCACTCAAAGAGATCAATATCGAAATTCCCCGCCAGCAGATTACCGTCATCATGGGCCCTTCGGGCTGTGGCAAAACCACCCTGCTGAAGAGTCTTAATCGTTTTCTCGAGCTGACCGACGGGACGCAGATTTCCGGGCAGGTTCTGGTCGATGGTCAGGATATCTATGCCAGCGCGGTGGATGTGACCGAGGTGCGCAAACGCGTCGGGTTGCTGGCGCAGCGCCCCACCCCGCTGCCAATGTCCATTTATGAAAATGTCTCTTACGGGATGTATATCCACCAGATGAGAAAAGACAAACGCGAGTATAAAGATGCGGTGCGGCATTACCTGGAGCTGGCCGGGCTGTGGGAGGAAGTCAAAAAACGGATGCATGATCCGGCTACGAGTCTTTCCATTGGTCAGCAGCAGCGCCTGTGCCTGGCGCGCGGCCTGGCGGTTGAGCCGGAGATCATCCTGGGCGATGAACCGACCTCGGCGCTTGACCCGATCTCCTCGCAGCATATTGAAAAGAAACTGCTTGAGTTGAAGAGCCAGTACACCACGGTGGTGGTGACCCATACCCTGCGGCAGGCCAAACGCCTGGCCGAGCATGTCATTTTTATGTACCTGGGCGAGGTGGTGGAGGCCGGGCCGGCGCAGGAGGTCTTCAACCATCCGCAGCAGGAGCGCACGCGGCAGTACCTGGAAGGGCTGTTTTAGCCACATTGGGCCGGGTGCGCGCGTCGGCATCCGGTTTATAATCGTTTCATGGAGCAAAAAACGATGAGACGAGCAACCCTGGTTTTGATCTTCCTGGCTGCGGCGCTGCTGCTGGCCCGCCCGGCGCTGGCGCAGGCTGAGACGCGCGTGCTGGTGCTGACCGCCAACGGCGTGGTCACCCCGGCCATGCGTGACTATATCCTGCGCGGGATTGAGGTGGCCGACCAGCAGGGCTATGATCTGTTGGTGCTGCAGTTGAATACGCCTGGCGGGGGCATTGGCACGATGACCGAGATTGTCGCGGCCATGCGCCAGAGCCGCGTGCCGATCGTCGTCTATGTTACACCGCGCGGGGCGATGGCCGGTTCGGCAGGGACGCTGATCACGCTGGCGGGCCACGCGGCGGCCATGGCGCCGGAAACGATCATTGGCGCAGCCAGCCCGATCGATGCCAGCGGCCAGGATCTGGGGGCCACGGCGCAAAAAAAAGAGATGGAAGCGCTCACTGCGCTGGTGCGCACGCTAGCGGCGCGCCGCAGCCCACAGGCGGTTGACCTGGCGGAAGCGACCATCACACAGGCCCAGGCCGTCTCGGCCAGCGAGGCGCTGGAGGCCGGCCTGGTAGATTTCAGCGCCGCCGGTCTGACTGACTTGCTGAAACAGCTGGATGGGTACACTGTGACGGTGGCCGACCAGGAAATGACCCTGGCTACTGCGCACACCCGCGCCGATGCGCTGCCGATGACGTTTATCGAACAGCTGCTGGCCATCCTGGTCAACCCGAACATTTCCTTCCTGCTGCTGACGATTGGTGTGCAGGCCATTCTGATCGAGCTTTCCAGCCCGGGCGGCTGGGTGGCGGGTTTCATCGGCGCGGTGGCGCTGGCGCTGGCGGGTTACGGGCTGGGTGTTTTACCGGTCAACTGGTTTGGCGCGCTGTTCATGCTGATCGCATTTGTGTTGTTCGTACTGGATATCAAAGCGCCGACGCACGGCGCTTTAACGGCAGCCGGAATCGGGGCGTTCATCGTCGGGGCGCTGGTGTTGTTCAATTCACCGAATGTGCCGCAGTTTCAGCGCGTTTCCATTCCATTGGTAATTGCCACCGGGTTGACGGTGGGCGCCAGTTTTGCGCTGCTGGTTGGCATCGGGTTGCGGGCTCAAAAAGCGCCTGTTCAATCTGGCTCCGAAACACTGCTTGGCGCGACGGGCGTGGCCCGCGGCGAGATCAATCCGCATGGGCAGGCACAGGTGCGCGGCGAATTATGGAGCGTGGAACTGGCCGACGAGGCTGGCGGAGCCATCCAGCCCGGAGAAAAGGTGACGGTGGTGGCTGTGCAGGGGATCCGCTTGAAAGTGCGCAGAAACGCTCAATCCCGGTAAGTTTCCTGCACTTCTCGGGTACAATTTGAAGAATTTACCGGAAGGAACCCACCCGTATGCCTGCCTCTCCCACCCGTGACCGGGTCAACCCCGAAACGATCAACACCACCCCGCTGCGCCGCCCCGAATGGATCAAGGTGCGCGCGCCCACCGGAGAAACCTATGAACGTCTCCATCAACTGATGCGCGCCAAGGCGCTGCACACCGTCTGCGAGGAAGCCATGTGCCCCAACATGGGCGAATGCTGGGGCAGCGGCACCGCGACCTTCCTGATGCTCGGCGATGTCTGCACGCGCTCGTGCGTGTTCTGTGATATCAAGCACGGCAAGCCAAATGCGATGGACTGGTTGGAGCCGGAACGCGTCGCGCAGGCGGTCAAATCCATGGATTTAAAACATGCCGTGATCACCTCGGTCAACCGCGATGAGCGCCGCGACGGCGGCGCGCCGATCTTTGCCATGGTCATCCGGCGCATCCGCGAACTGCATCCCGGCTGTTCGATCGAGGTGCTGATTCCTGATTTTAAGGGCTCGCTTGAAGCGTTGAAAATCGTCATGGAAGCGCGCCCCGAGATCTTGAACCACAACGTGGAAACGGTACCGCGCCTGTTCAAGCAGATCCAGCCGCAGGATCATTACGACTGGGCCGCGGCAACGCTCACCAACGCCAAGAAACTCGCGCCCGAGGTGCTGACCAAATCGGGCCTGATGGTGGGGCTGGGCGAGACGCTGGAGGAAGTCCAGGCTGTGATGCGCGATCAGCGCAGTTGGGGAGTGGACATCCTGACCATTGGCCAGTACCTGCAGCCGAGCAAGAAACACTACCCGATTTCGCGCTACTATTCGATGGAAGAATTCACTGAACTGCGCGAATACGGCTACAGCCTGGGCTTCAAGTGGGTCGAGTCGAATCCGCTGGTGCGGTCGTCCTATCATGCCTACGAACAGGTGCGGTCGCTGAGCGGCGTTCATCGCCAGCTGTATGGCGAGGCCGCCATGAACGCCTACCTGGCGCCGGGCCGCGCATGAACGCACGTTTTTGCTCATTTGTGTTAGAATAACTGCTGACTTGTCGTACTGGGGCGCAGATTGGTTTCCCATCCGTCGCACATCAGACAGACGAGAACTTTCAACCACCAGATTCAATTGGAGAAAAATGGAAACCAAACTGTACGTCGGTAATTTGTCGTATGACACCACTGAGGACGAACTGAAGACCCTGTTTTCACAGGCGGGCGCGGTTCAATCGGTGGCCATCATCAAGGATCGTGAAACTGGCCGTTCCAAGGGCTTTGCCTTTGTAGAAATGTCCAACCAGACCGAAGCGCAGGCGGCGATCAGCCAGTTCAATGGCAAGCAATTCCGCGATCGCGCCCTGACCGTCAACATCGCCCGCCCCCGCGAAGAGCGTGGCGGCTTTGGTGGCGGTGGTGGTGGACGCGGCGGCTTCGGCGGCGGCGGTGGGCGTGGCGGCGGTGGTGGACGCGGCGGCTACGGTGGCGGTGGTGGCGGCCGTGATCGCAACAGCGGGAACAGCAGCAACCGCGGCGGACGCTCCTGGTAAACGCAAAGTAAGTGAATCAAAACGGGTGGACACAATTGTCCACCCGTTTTTGTTGTGCCTGAGCACGGCCTTGACAACCGCGCAGTTTGGAATAAAATCGTTTTATTCAGTAAGAATTGGTTTGACTGAGTGAAACAAACATCAATCTCCCCAAAATCACGCTACAACATCGAAGCCCTGGCGCGCGGCCTGGAATTGCTCGCTTTGTTCTCTGCCGAGCGCCCCAGCCTGTCGCTTTCGCAGATTGTGGAGGCCCTGCCGCTCAATAAAAGCACAGCCTACCGCATTCTGGCCACGCTCGAAGCGCAACAGTACCTGGTGCAAGATCCCCTCACACGCCTGTATCGCCCCGGCCTGAAAGTCTTGCAGCTTGGTTTCACCGCGCTCAACAGTCTGGAAGTGCGCCAGATCGCGCGGCCCCACCTCGAAAAGCTGGCCCAGGCCCTGGATGAAACCGTCAGCCTGGCTGTTCTGGATGGATTCCGCACAGTTTATATCGACCGCATCCGCAACCAGTCCATTGTCGGCGTGATGCTGGGAATTGGCTCCAGCCTGCCGGCGCACTGCACCGCCCTGGGGAAAGTTCTGCTGGCCGACCTGGCCGCTGGTGAATTGGACGCCATGCTCACTACGCATGACTTGCGTGCCTACACCCCAAAAACCATTACCACTCCTGAAGTCCTGCGCGTTGCCCTGGCCACCATCCGTCAGCAGGGATATGCGCTCGATGACGAGGAACTATCGGCCGGCTTGCAGGCCGTTGCCGCTCCGCTCTACGACCAGACTGGCCGTGTTGTGGCCGCCGTCAACGTAACCGGTACCACCCTGAATATCAGCCCTGCGCGCCTGCGCGATGAGATTCTCCCGGCCTTGAAAGCCGCCGCTCACGAAATCTCGCTCGCGCTGGGAGCTGCGCCTGGCCCCCATTGAATTTTCCACTACCCCCAAGGAGACTCCCGATGGATTTCAACCTGACAGAAGAACAACAGCAAGTCGTCAAAGTGGTACGCGATTTTTGCCGCAAGGAAGTTGCGCCGATCATCAAAGAATCCGACCGCACACAGAGCATGCATCCGAGCATCCTGCCGCGCATGGGCGAGCTGGGCATCCTCGGCATCTGCATCCCGGAGAAATACGGCGGGCAGGGCTTTGATTACGTCACTCTCGGCCTGGTCTGCGAAGAACTCGAATACATGGACACCTCGCTGCGCGTGGTCATGTCGGTGCATATGGGGCTGAACAGCCTGGCGCTGTACCAGTGGGGCAGCGAAGCCCAGAAGCAGAAATACCTGGTCCCACAGGCGCAGGGCAAGAAATACGCCATGTTCGGGCTGACGGAACCCGGTGTGGGCAGCGATGTGGCCAACATGGCTTCCAGCGCGCGCCGCGAGGGTGATGAATACATCCTGAACGGCGAAAAAATGTGGATTTCGCTGGCCACCAAGGCCCATCATATCCTCTGGGTGGCTCGCACCAACCCCGAACGCCCCGATCCGCATGACCAGCTCTCGGCCTTCATCGTTGAAACCAGCTGGCCGGGCGTCACCAGTGGCGATATTCACGGCAAGCTGGGGGTGCGGGCTGGCTCAACAGGCTGGGTCAACTGCCAGGATGTGCGCGTCCCGGTTGCAAACCGGCTCGGCGAGGAAGGCGAAGGGTTCAAAATTGCCATGTCCTGTCTCGATAACGGTCGTTATACCGTCGGCGCCGGCGCAGTCGGGCTGATTCGCGCCGCGCTGGATGCCAGCGTCAGCTATGCCAACACGCGCAAAGCTTTTGGCAAGGAAATAGGCAAGCACCAGCTGATGCAGCAGAAAATCGCCCGCATGGTGCGCGACTACGAATACGGTCGCCTGATGACCCTCAAAGTGGGCTGGATGAAAAACCAGGGCCTGCGCAACACCCGCGAAACATCCCTGCTGAAATGGTTCGCCACCGATGCTTCTTTCGAGGCCGCCAACGAGGCCATCCAGATCCATGGCGCCTACGGCTACAACGACGAATATGACGTTGAACGCTACCTGCGGAACAGCCGGGGCGCGATCATCTACGAAGGCACCAGCGAAATTCACCAGCTGATGCAGGCCGGGTACGCGCTCGGCTACCGCAGCGATGGCGACTTGCGCTGCGAATTGCCCCCTTACGACGAAGACTCCTGGCACTCCTGATGTCTGCCTCTGCTCTGGCCGGCCTGCGTGTTTTGGATTTCTCCAGGGTGCTGGCCGGCCCCTACTGCACCATGCTCCTGGCCGATTTTGGCGCACAGGTCATCAAAGTGGAAAGCCCCACCGGAGACGATACCCGCCAGTGGGGCCCGCCCTGGCTGGAAGGGGAAAGCGCCTACTACCTGAGCATCAACCGCAACAAACGCAGCCTCAGCCTCGACCTGAAAAACCCGCGCGGCCAGGCGCTGGCGCGCAGCCTGGCCGAAAAAGCCGATGTGCTGGTGGAAAACTTCAAGGTCGGCGGCATGGCCGGCTTTGGGCTGGATTATGAACCTCTTTCTGCCGCCAATCCCGGCCTGATTTATTGCAGCATCACCGGCTACGGGCAGACCGGCCCGGCCCGTGACCTGGCCGGTTACGATTTCATCATACAGGCTGAGGCCGGGCTGATGTCGATCACCGGGCCGCAAGACGGCCCGCCGTATAAAGTGGGCGTCGCCATCGTGGATATCACCGCCGGGCTGTATGCCAGTCATGCCATCCTGGCCGCGCTGCACCACCGTGAAAAAACCGGCCAGGGCCAGTATATTGACGTGGCGCTCTTCGATGCTCAGTTGGGCTGGCTGGCGAACGTTGGACAGAATTACCTCGTTTCAGGAAATCCTCCCCGGCGCTATGGCAATGCCCATGCCAATATCGTCCCTTACGAAGTATTCCAGACTGCGGATGGCTACCTGGCGCTCGGCGTGGGCAACGACCGGCAATATCAGACCCTGTGCCAGGCCGCCGGGCAGATGGATTTGTGGGAAGATGAGCGCTTTCAGACCAACCCGGGGCGGGTTGCCTGGCGCGGCGATCTGATTCCACGCTGGCAGGCGGTTTTTCGCACCCGCGCCACTGCCGGCTGGCTGGCCCTGCTGAATCAGCTGGGCATTCCGGCCGGACCGATAAACGATCTTCCAGCGGCGTTGAATCACCCCCAGGCAGCGGCGCGCGGCATGGTGCAGGTAGCGCCGCGGGCCAGCGGCCAACCCGTCAAAATGGTGGGACCAGTGGCGCATCTGTCCCACACGCCGGCCGGGATCTTCTGTGCACCGCCGCGGCTGGGCGAAGACACCCGCGAGATTTTATCCACCGAATTGGGGCTTTCTGCCCCCGTAATTGAGTCCCTGATCGCAGAAAAAGTCGTTTTTCAACACCCAGTCTCCTGACCAGCCCGGCGCGCGCAAGAAAATGTGGCACAATTAGGGCTGGTAAAAACCCGTCTTCCAGCGTGAACGCGGCGTTTCAACTCTCAAGGAGGCTGCTACATGACCCGATTTGCAAGGCGCATGGCGCACATGCAGGCCACCGCCGAGGTGGTGCGTTACCTGTTTGAATCGATGACCGACCCGCAGACGATCTCCTTTGGGGGCGGCGCGCCGGCCCGCGAGGCGTTGCCCGTGGAACAGGTCCACGAAATCGCCAGTGAGGTGCTTACCCGCGATAGGCGCGGCATGCAGGCGCTGCAATATGGCAATCCGGCCGGCCTGCCCGACCTGCGCCAGGCCGTGATTGAACGGCTGTTGGCCCCCAAGGGCCTGCATGCCAGCCAGGAAAACGTCCTGATTGTCGGCGGCGGGATCGAGAGCTTGAACCTGGTCTGCCAGTTATATCTCGATCCGGGGGATGTCATTCTGGTCGAATCCCCGACTTTTGTGCATGCCGTCCAGGCGTTTCAGCTGCTGGAGGCGCGCTGCATTGCCTGCCAGACGGATGAGCATGGCCTGGTTTTGGAAGATGTGGAAGCCCGGATCAGGCAATACTCTCCAAAAATGATTTACGTCATCCCCACCTTTCAAAACCCATCCGGGCGGACGATGAGCCTGGAGCGCCGCCGGGCGCTGGCCGAATTGGGCAGCCGCTATGACCTGATGATTCTGGAAGATGACCCTTATTGTGAATTACGCTATAGCGGCGAGGCGTTGCCGCCAATCAAGTTTTTCGATCAAACCGGCCATACCCTCTACGTCAACAGTTTTTCCAAGATCTTTTCTCCCGGCGCACGCCTGGGCTACATTTTTACGGAAGAAAACATCCAGCGCAAGCTGTATGAAGTGAAAACCGCCACCAACTCACATACCAACCTGGTGACGCAAATCCTGTGCGCGGAGTTCTTCAATCGCGGATTATTTGAGCCGCATTTGCAGCGTGTCTGCGAAATTCACCGTGAACGCCGTGATGTGCTGATGGATTGTCTCCAGTCCATGCTGCCGGCGCAGACCCGCTATGTTCATCCGGATGGCGGCTTGTTCACCTGGGTGGAATTGCCGGGCCAGGTGGATACTACCGCCATGTTGGTCGAGGCCGTGGCGCAGAAAGTGGCCTATGTACCCGGGCGGGAGTTTTTTGTGGAAGGTCAGCCCAGCCGCAACAACTGCATGCGTCTCAGCTATGGCAATGTCACACCAGAAAAGATCCGGGTTGGCATGCAGCGCCTGGCCGGGGTGATTGACTCCTGGCTGTAGAGGCGCGCAAAACCGGCCGGCCTTGATTGTGAAAGGATGGATTCAAATATGCAGTTGATCAGTATCAACCTGGGAGCCGAAGAGACTCTCGTTCGCCCGAACAAGACCGAGCAAACCGGCATTTTCAAACGCCCGGTGGCCGGGCCGCTGCAAATCAACCTGGATGGCCTGCCCGGTGACTTTATCGGCGACGCGCGCAATCACGGCGGCCCCGATCAGGCCATCTACATCTACGGTCTGGCCGATTACGAATGGTGGGCGCGTGAACTGGGACGCGCAACCTTCCCCGGCCTGTTTGGCGAAAACCTGACCATCAGCGAGCTGGAAAGCGCCAATTTCAACATCGGCGATTGGCTGCGCATTGGCCAGGTCTTATTGCAGGTCAGCGCACCGCGCATTCCCTGTGGCACTCTGGCCGGGCGCATGGAACTGCCCGCTTTTGTGAAACAATTCCGCCAGGCCGGGCGACCCGGCTTGTACTGCCGCGTCCTCGCCGCGGGCACTCTTCAAATCGGACAAACCGTTAGCGTGGAGAAATATCCCGGCGAAACGGTCTCGATCGCCCGCGCGATGAGCGATTATTACGAGCCGGAGCTTTCCGAAACCGATCTTCGCCTTTATCTGCGCGCACCGATTACCAGCCGGATGCGTGCCGAAAAGGAAGCCCAATTGGAAAGACGATTGAACAGGAGCGCGACAAGATGAATGAATTTGCCAAAACCAGTCGGAACCAGGTCAGGCGCATGCCGGCGCGCGGCGCCTATGACCGCGAAACCATCTACCCCATTCTTGACGAAGCCCTGATCTGCCATGTTGCATTCGCGGTCGAGGGGCAGCCATACGTCATCCCGACCATTCATGCCCGCGCCGGGGATGTGCTGTACCTGCATGGCGCTCCCGCCAGCCGCCTGCTCAAACACATCATGCAGGGCCATCCGCTGTGCATCACCTGCACCC
The DNA here is from genome assembly GCA_903875215.1 of uncultured Anaerolineae bacterium. GTDB lineage: Bacteria > Chloroflexota > Anaerolineae > Anaerolineales > Villigracilaceae > UBA5195. Next base: position 75,976 of record CAIQVH010000038.1, on the reverse strand, counting down.
TGCTCGACGGGCTGGTGATTGCCCGCTCCGTCTTTCACCACTCGGTGAATTACCGCTCGGCCATCGTGTTTGGAACCGGACGGCAGGTGACAGAACTGCAGGAAAAAGAGCAGGCCCTGGCCCTGTTGACTGAGCACATCGCCAGGGGCCGCTGGGACGAGGCCCGCCAGCCCAACTCCCGCGAACTGGCCGCCACCGAAGTAGTGGCAGTGCAAATCGAGAGTGCCTCGGCCAAAATGCGCAGCGGCGGCCCGCAGGATGACGATGAAGATTACGATCTGCCCATCTGGGCGGGCGTTTTACCCCTGGCCTTGCTGCCGCTGATTCCGCAGCAGGACGAGCGCCAGTCTTTTGGTGTGGACCTTCCCGCCTCCATACAGAATTACTCCCGCGGCAGGTGAGCCCCGCCATGACCCACGCAGAAATCATCCAGCGCACCACCGAATACGTCCGCCACGAATTCGAGCGCGACTCATCCGGCCACGACTGGTGGCACATTTACCGCGTCTGGAAGACCGCGCTCGAACTTTGCCAGCACGAACCGGCGGATACCCTGACGGTGGAATTGGCCGCGCTCCTGCACGATCTCGACGACTGGAAACTGGCCCCCTCTGCCGATGGAACACCCGTCCGCGCTGCCGCCTGGCTCCGTACCCTGCAATTGGACCCGGCTCTCAGCGCCCACATCTGCGAAATCATCACGCATCTCTCTTACAAAGGCGCTGGCGTTGAGAACCAGATCACCAGCCTGGAAGGCCAGATCGTTCAGGATGCCGACCGTTTGGATGCCATTGGTGCGATTGGCATTGCGCGCGCCTTTGCCTATGGCGGCCACGCCGGGCGCCCGCTCTATGACCCCGGGACGCCTCCGCAGCTGCACCAGAGTTTTGAGCAATATAAAGCCAGCCGCAGTGCCACCATCAATCATTTTTATGAAAAACTGCTCCTGCTCAAAGACCGCATGAACACCGCAACGGCCCAAAAAATCGCCCAGGAACGCCATGCCTTCATGGAACAATTCCTGGAGCGATTCTTGAGCGAATGGGCCGGAGAAATTCGCGGCGATTAATCTGCCACGGCAGACTCTGTTGGAACGCTGTGCAGACGGTTGGCGCGCCGGATGAGCGGCAGCGCGGGCGCGATCAGCAGGCTGGCGAAGGCGATGGCGGCCTGCACACTCCACAGGCTGACCAATCCCGCCAGCGGCCCGGAAGCAATCTGCCCGATGGCATCCACCTGGCCAGACATGGAAATGACCGTGGCGCGCGTCTCAGAATCCAGGCGCTGGTTGACCCAGGCATCGTATAAGGGGCCGAGCACGTTGCGGGTCAGGCTGACCAGCCAGACGGCGGCCACCGCCACAGCCAGCACGGGCGCAAAGGCAAAACTGAAAATTCCCAGGGTCAGCAGGCCTGTCAGCCAGAACATGGCTTTCGCAATCGAGGGGGCGTGGGCGGCGTCGAGGCGTTTTTCCACTTCGCGGGTGACCAGGATCGAGAGCAGCATCCCGCCCGCGCGCAGCAATCCAAAAAAGGCCACGTCATTCATCCCAAAAATGTGCGGAATCTGGAAGGTATCCACCAGGTATTTGACCCACAGCCGATCCCAGCCTTCGGAATACAGCCCGTAGATGAGGCCGACGCCCAAAACGGCCATCAGCGCCGGGCGCTGGCGCACCGCGGCCAGTCCTTTGCGGAAGAGGTCGCCCATGTGCTGCCAGGTGTTGCGATCTTCGGGCCGGACGGGCGCGAAGCCGGTTTCGGGCATGAGCAGCGCCAGCGCGACGGCAATCAGCGCCACGCACAGGCCGCCCGCCAGGATGGGCAGGTTGACGGCGATGTTCCCAAGCGGGATGGCGATCAACATGCCGAGCAGGGCTCCGGCCAGGTCGAACTGGTTGGCGCGCAGGAAAGCGCGGTTGGCGTTGTCCTCGCCGATTTCGTCGGAGAGCCAGGCTTGCGTGGCGCCGCTGGTGAAGGTGTAGCCCAGGCCCCACAGGCCGGAGGCCAGCAGGATGGTGCCGAAGTAGGGAAACAGCCCCTCGATGATGAATCCCAGCCCCATGATGGCGTAGCCGATGATGACGGAAAGCCGCCGCGAGTAGGCGTCGGCGACGATGCCGGTGGGCACTTCAAAGAGCAGGATGACGACTTCGAGCGTGGTGCCGACCAGGACGAGCTGCAAGCCCGTCAGCCCGGCGACGGTGGCTTCGTAGTAGGAGGCCACGACGAAGATCATGCTGAAAAAGAGCGCGTTGCAGAACGTCAGGGCCAGGTAGAGCGGGTAAGCGGGGGATTTTTGCATGTTCATCAAAGACAGGGGCGATCCAGCGGATTGCCCCTACCCTATTTACACAATCCCCAAAAAAGAGGAGGGCTTTTTGGGGAACAGGCTGGTCAGCAGCAGGCGCGGACGGTCGCCGTCCCACCAGCAGTCGGCGTAGGATTGGTGCAGTTCGTCCAGCGTGCGGTGACCGAAGAGCAGTTGGAGGAAGGTCAGGTTGGGGAAGGCGATCTCGCCTTCTTCGGGGCCGGGGCCGGGCTGCCAGGCTTCGGCGACGGCCAGTTTGCCCTGGTCAAATTCCAGGCGCAGGCCGCTGCGGTAAAAATTGATCCGCACGGCGCCGCTGAAGCCGGGGATGAGTGAGTTTTCCAGACGCTGCTCCAGCACCGGGGCGATGTGGCGGATGAAGCCGGGCAGGTCGGGAACGCGCAAATACCAGCAGTAGGGCGGGCGGACGCGCGGCAGGCTGTCGCGCAGGATTTCGTAGACCGGGTGCGTGCCGGACAGCCCAAAGGTGAAGGCGGTGCACTTTTTGCCTTCGCTGGCGCAGATGGTCTGGCCGACTTCCCACATGTGGCGCACCACCGAGGGAGTGACTGCCAACCAGGAGATGCCCGGCTTGAGTTCGTAGGCGGCAACGGCAACGGAGACGCCCCACGAAAACCAGGGATGCGCCAGGTAGCCAAGCGGTTCGTCATCCGCGGCGCGCTCGATGATTTTCCAGACCAGGCGGTTGACGTTTTTCTCGCTGCGGCCGTTCAGTTCGAGGCGCCAGAGCGGTTCGTCGCGCACGGCCGAGATCAGGCTGCGGCGCGCGGCATCAGCGTAGACCTGGCTCAGAAACGGGATATCGGCTTCGGTGGCGGGGCGCAGCCGGTAGGGTTCCGGGGCGCCGTCCGGCAGTTTGGGCAGATTCATCTCGAAGCCCGAGCGGCTGCCATCCAGATCAACGCACATTTCGTAGCCGAACAGGCGGTAATAGAACGGGATGCCGGTGATGGCCTGTGCCATTTCGCCGCGTTCGGCGCTCCAGCGGTGGATTTCCTCGAATTGGGCGCGCACCAGGCCGCGCTTGCGGAATTCGGGCAGGGTGCCGACCAGTTCTGGCCGCCCGACTTTGAAGGGCAGGCCGTCATACGTCCAGGTCTGGGAGATGTGATTGAGCGAGGAAACCAGCCGCCCGCTGGCTTGTTCTTCGACCAGGGTGAAATCACCCGCGCCGAAGGTGGGATGCGGCTTTTCGACCAGGTCGCGCGCCCATTGCCCGATGCGCTCGTCGGGGCCGTTATCGCCGTGAATCAGGGCGTTGAAATCGAATAGTTTTTGCCCGTCGGCGGGGGTGGAGCGGCGCAGGATCAGGCCGTTGCCCAGGTCGCGGGGAAGGGAAGCGGGGGTCATAGGCGGGTCATGGGTCATAGGTAGAAGGTCATGACCTATGACCGAAAGCCTGCATCCAACAACTGTTTTACATCCGCCAGCACCTGCCCGGCGGTCTGGAATTGGACGCCTTGCATGCCGAGCGCCTGACAGGCTGCGATGTTTTCGGGCATGTCGTCGACAAAAACTGCTTCGGCGGGTTGGATGCCGAATTTATCGAGCGCCAGCTGATAGATGCGCGCATCCGGTTTGACGATGCCGACCTCGGCGGAGACGATCACTTCGTCAAAGGGCGCGAGGAAGCCATTTTTGCGCATGTAATCGCGCAGGCCATCCCAGGCGTTGCTGATCACGCCGGTTTTGAGGGCCGGGCGGACGGATTCGATGAAGGCCAGCAGGTTGCGGTCAATCCGGTCTCCGCCGAAGAAGGCATCGGCGATGGACTGCCACTCGCTTTCAGGTTGTCCCAGCCGGCGGGCCACGTCGCGCCAATGTTGTTCCTCGCTGATCAGGCCGATCGAGGCTTTCTTGGCGGTTTCGCAGCCAAAGACAAAGCGGTCGATCTGGTCGTAGCTCATGCCGAAGCGTTGGCCCAGTTCGGTGCGCAGGGTTTTATCCTCGGTGCGGACGATCACCCCGCCGAGGTCGAAGTAGATGGCTTTGATGGGCATGGATCAGTCTTCCAGCATTTTCTTATAAAGCGGGTGAATCTCGAACGACTTTTTCGACAGTTTGGTGGAACGCCGGCACTTCGGGCATTGCGCATCGTAGTGGGCGTGGCTGTCGTTCTTGAAAATTGCGATGGCATCGGCAACCTGTTCGTTGCTGAGCGCAAAGGGCATGGCGCATTGGGCACATTTGATTTGCATGGGGATCTCCTTGGTTGAATCTGGGTGGGCGCCGGTCATGGGGCTTGCCGGGAGGCAGTTGGCTCTCCATGACCGGCGCTGTGGATCAGTCTTTGTACGGATCGTATTCGTTCTCGCCCGCCATGGCGACGCCCATCGGTTGGAGGGTGTGCAGGATGCGGACGGTGGCGCCGTGGTGCTTGAGCACTTCCGGCAGGCGTTTGTAGCAGTGTGGCGATTCGTCGGTGCCGGCGCCGCGCAGTTCGACGTTCTGGTCATGTACCCACGAGAGCATCATCTCGCGTGAGATGGCTCCCGGGCTGATGACCTCGCCTGTCTTGCGGTTGATTTTACCGCGGGCTGCGGTGCGGCTCATCACGCGTCCCGCGCCGTGGACGGTGGAGTAGAGCGCGGTTTTCGACTCTTCCGAATCGACTCCTTCAAGGATAACAGAAATATCGCCCATTGAGCCGCCGACAAATCCGCGCTGGCCGGGAAAAGCCGGGGTGGCACCCTTGCGGATGACCCACATTTCCTGCCCAAAATGGGTTTCGCGCCAGGCGTAGTTGTGGTGGTTGTGGATTTCGTCCACGATTTTGGCGCGCAGCAGTTGTGCCACTTGTGCGCAAACCCAATCGCGCCCGGCGTAGGCGTAGCGCCCGGCCAGCTCCATGCCGGCCAGGTAATCGCTGCCCAGCGCAGAGCGGAAGGACAGGATCAGCGGGTCGACATCCATCCCGTCGCGGGCGCCGCCTGCTTCGAGGAAGAAGGTGGCGATTTTGTGGCCGATTCCGCGCGAGCCAAAGTGAACTCCGACCCAGGTGCGGCCCTGTTCGTCTTCAAGCAGGTCAACATAGTGGTTGCCCGAGCCGATCGTGCCAAGCTGGCTGTGAGCCAGTTCCTTGTGCGGGGCTGCGGCGCGCAGTTTCCAGGCCGGATCGTCGAACAGGGCGTGATCTACGCGCTGGCGGTTCTTCTGCCCGATTCCAAATGACAGCGTGCGCCAGATGCTATCCATGATCGTGCGGATGTGCCGGCGCACTTCGGCGGCGGGAATATCCAGCAGGACGGCTTTGTTTCCGCAGGCAATATCGAACCCAACCCCCGAGGGGCTGATATGTTCGTAATAGGCCAGCACGCCGCCAATCGGCACGGCATAGCCTTTGTGGTGATCGGCCATAAGGGCGGCGGCATCGGCCAGGCGGGCGCAGTTTTTGATCTGTGCCAGCGCCGCTTCATCCACCTCCCCCCAGACCGGGATATCGTCAATCAGTTTCATTCTTGCTCCTTCACTACGCTGGAGCAGGTTTCTGCCAGCCTCCAGTTTGATGCTACTCCTCCGGATCGCGGCCGGGGCGGAGTTCTTTCTCATAACAGACATACTCGTTTTTGACATACATTCCAGCCCGCTCATACAGGCGGGTGGCCCCCGTGGGGTTGCTGGCATCCACGCCCAGCCCGACGGTTCTTTGTCCACGCCGGTGGAACTCCTGGAAGGAATGCAGCAGCAGGGCCATGCCCAGGCCTTGTTTGCGCCACGGACGCCGCACACCCAGCCCGCCGACCCAGCCCATGCCGCCGCGATAGCGGCACAAGGCCACGCCTGCCACATCCTCCCCTGCCCAGGCCACATGCCACAACTCGGGATGATAACGCTCTGGTGCCAGTTGGCGGTATTTCCAGGAGGCAAAATCGCTTTTCGGGTGGCTCCAGTGATCGGCAAAGGCTTCTTCGATCGCCTCGTAAACGGCGAACAGGTGCCGGGCCTCGTCAAACGGGCGGATTTCCACACCTGCCGGGAACTGCGCGACAGGCGGCTGATCGTCGAGGTTGATGCGCATTGACCAACTGTAGCGGATGGCGCGGTAGCCTTCGTTTTCATGCAAGGCCCGGCCAGCCTGGTCTTCAATCGTCATCACATTGCGCAGGAAGACGCGCAAATCCGCTTCGGCGCTGGCCAGTTCGGCCTGTGCGCGCTGTTCCAGAGCTCTCAGCAGGGCTGTGCCAACGCCCTGCCCCTCATGCTCCGGGTGGACGTAGCCATCCCCTTGCAGGCTGGCGTGCGCATGGCGATTGAAAAACTCTTCGTATCCAATCACTCGGCCAGCCAGGTCGGTGACGACCCAGGCATCGGTGCCCAGGGTGAAGCCTGGGGTGCCCCATTCCGTTTTCAGTTCGGCGGGCTGTGCGGCATCCTGCGGGTCGCCATCGGCCGTGCAGACGGCGAGCGTTAAATCAGCCACGGCCTGCACATCTTCCCAGGCGGCGGGGCGTAAATTGAATTTTTCAGGGAGTGTTGCCATTCTTGCTCCTATTTGTTCGGGCCAGTTCCATCTGGCTCAAGTCTGTATTCTGCGCCGAACCGTTTTTCCCAGTCTGCGCGCAGGATACCCATGTAAATTACATCCCAGCGCTGGCCTTCCCGTCTCATCATCTGGCGCTGACGGCCTTCCAGCTTGAAACCGGCCTTCTCATACGAGTGGATGGCGCGCGGGTTGTAGTCGAAGACATCCAGCGAAACCCGGTGCATGTTGAGTTCCATGAAGGCGTAGCGCAGGATGATTTTCATCGCGTCTGTGCCGTAGCCCTGGCCCCAGTAAGCCGGGTCACCGATGCCAATTCCCACAAAAGCGTCCCCGTGGACTTTTATCTCGCCATCCAGCCCCAGCGAACCGATTAACCGGTCATCCTCCAGGGTGTGGATGTGGAATTCGTGAGCCAGCCAGTCGTCCAGGTGTTTTTCGACCCAGGCGCGGGTGGCTTTGACAGAGTGGACGATCGCCGGGTCCATATCCAGCAGGCGGGCATATTCACTATTGGCGCGCCAGTTGACCCAGGCGCTCGCGGCGCTTTCCGGGTCCATGGCGGCCAGGCGTACCAGTTTTCCGGTCAACAGGTCAGTGCCAAGCATGGAATTTCTCCTTCCATTCATCCACAAGCAAGCCAAAATTGCACAGGTCCCAGCGCCGGCCATCGCGGGCCAGGGCCTCGCGGCGGCGGACTTCTTCGCTGAATCCGGCCTTCAGGAACAGCGCGCGCGCCGGCTGGTTATAGTCTGGGATGATGGCCGTCAGCCGAAACAGATTCAGCTCGGAAAATGCGAAGCGCAGTAGCAGCCCAAGCGCATCGAAGCCGAATCCTTTGCCCCGATCTTCCGTCGCGCCCAGGCCCAGGCGGATATACCCGCTGCCATTTGGCCACGAGATCCGGCCAAGTTCACCCAGCCCGAGCAGGCGGTCATCTGCCCTGGCGCGGATGCGAAAGTGGAACAGGTTCTTCTCTTCCTCAATTTCTTTCTCAATCTGCTCATACTTTTTCTTCAGCTGAAAAACCGAGAGCGGGCGCTGCGGGTCTATGTACATCATACGCATGAAAGCCGGGTCATGCGTCCAGCGGGATTCGATTTCGGGGTCCTTTTCATGGTCAATCGGACCCAGGCGGACCAGGTTTCCATCAAAGAGCGGGGTAGAAATGTCCATCGAAAATCCTTTCAAAGAAAAAGAAAAACGGCCACGGGTTGCGCCGATAGCCGCCAGAGAAGGGAGTTCCTGCAAAAAAAAGGCCACGGCATGTGCGCCGTGGTCTGTTCTTGAGTGAAAAAAACCGCAAAACCTACCGGGTGGAGACAGGCGCACTCCAATATTCAATTCCCAGCCCTTCGCCGGCATGGGCAAGACGGGCCTGGTGGGGCAATCTGGGGCAAAATGATTTCATGGGGTGCGCGCTCCTTTCCAAAAAGATTAATTTCTGATGAGAGTCTATCATGCCAGTTTTTACGCGTCAAGGGGCTGCCCAGCCGCGGCCTGCGGGTATAATCGGGCGCATGTCATCTCCCAAAACCTTGTTGGGTATTCTCGTCATTGGGCTGTTGGCCGGCTTGGGCCTTTATCTGTTTTTTGAGCTGCGCTCAAGCGGCGCGCGCGGACAGGTCGTCTGGGCTTTTTTGGGCGACCCAACTTCGCAGGCCGGGCGAGTGATCCAGGCTGGAACGCGATGCGGCCAGGCCCCTTTCATTTTCCCCACCACCGGCCTGATCGGTTTCCTGTGGGATGATTCCTTCCGCCCCGGCCACCGCCACCAGGGCATAGACATCTTCGCCGGCACAGAACCCGGCCAGACACCCGTCATCGCTGCCTACCCCGGCTACCTGACGCGCCAGCCCGACTGGAAATCCTCGCTCATTGTGCGCGTCCCCGCCGATCCGCTGCAGCCCGGCCGCCAGATCTGGGTCTATTACACCCACCTCGCCGACCCGCAGGGCAATTCCTTCATCGTTCCCGATTTTCCGCCCGGCACTCGTGAAGTCTACATCGAAGCCGGGACATTGCTCGGCTACCAGGGCAACTACTCCGGCGACCCGAACAGCCCGGTCGGCGTGCATCTGCATCTCTCGGTCGTCAAGGATGACGGAAACGGCGCATTTACCAACGAACTGCAAATCACCAACACCTACGACCCCTCGCCCTATTTGGGTCTGCGCCTAAATGCCAACGAAAACCCCGATCAAATCCCCGTCTGCGGGAGTGGAACATGAACTCACTGGCCGGAAAAATCATCCTGATCACTGGCGCCGGGCGCGGCGCCGGGCGCGCCCTGGCTCTGGCGCTGGCCGCGCGCGGCGCCAGGCTGGCCGCCAACGACATTTCCCCGGTCAACGTCGAAACCGTGGTCGATGAAATTCTCGCCGCCGGGGGCCAGGCCCGCGTCTACCTGCATGATGTTGCCAAAAAGGTGGATGTCCAGGCCCTGATCAATAGCCTTATTGACGAATATGGCCGCCTGGATGTGCTCATCAACTGCGCCAACGTCCAGCCGCCCGCCCCGCTGCTCGACCTGGACGAATGGGATTTGCACCGCCTCTTCGAAGTCAACGCCATCGGCACCCTGTTGATGATCCAATCGGCCGGGCGGGTGATGCGCGCCCAGGGCAGCGGACAAATCCTGAATGTCATCAAGCTGCCTGCAAACGCTCCGGCTGCATTCATTGCCAGCCGGGCCGGGCTGGAAGCCATGAGCCTCCGCGCCGACGCAGAACTGCGGCCCTACGGCGTGCGCGTCCACGCGGTCACGTCAGATCCGCCGCTGGAGGCCGTTTTCCATCTGCTGGAGGCCCAGCCCTGAACCGGGCCGTCCAACTCATTTTCTAACAAGGGGAGAAATTAATCCCAGGCGCGGCGCACAAATTCCACCAGCTGCCACAGGCCGGCCTGCAAGGGGGCCGTCTCAATGAACTCCTCCGCGCTGTGCGCCCCGCCGCCATGCGTCAATCCCAGCACCAGCGCCGGATAGCCCAGGCTGAGCGGGAAATTGGCATCCGTGGAGCCGCTCGTCAGCATCGGATCCACACCCTGGCTGGACAGGATGGAGCGCGCCAGCTGGATCAGTGGATGGGAGGGAGCGATTTCACCTGCCGGGCGCTGACCAATGACCTGCATCTCCGCCCGCACGCCGCGCTGGTTCCTCGTTTCGACAAGTGATTCCACTTTACGCGCCAGAGTCTCCAGGACCTCGGCGCTTTCCGAGCGCAAATCCAACTCGAGCCAGGCTTCCGGCGCGACGGTGTTGATACTCGTCCCGCCGCCGATGCGCCCAACATTGTAGGTGGTGCGCGGTTCCATTGGCGTTTGCAGGGTAGCCAGTGCGCTCACCAGCTGCGCCAGTTCGTGAATGGCGGAGGGCTGGCCAAAGTCGATCCACGAATGGCCGCCCCGGGTGTGCAGGCTGATTTTGTAGCGCCGGACGCCGATGCCGTGGTGATAGACATGCCCGTAGGCCATGCCCTCCAAAACGAGATAAGCTCGCACAGCCGGGCCAAAGCGCTGGCAGACGGCTTTCATTCCACGCAGGTCGCCCAGGCCTTCCTCGCAAGTATTGGCTACCAGCCAGAGATCGCCGGGCAGGTGGTGTTTTTGTTCGCGCAGCTGCCAGAGCAGGCCAAAAAGCGCGGCCACGCCAAGCGAGTTATCACCCAGGCCGGGGGCGTAAATGCGCCCGGTTTCGCGGCGCACCGCCAGGTTTGTTTCGGGCGGGAAAACGGTATCGAGATGGGCGGACACAATCAGCGGGGCGGCGGATCCGCCCGGCAAACGGGCCCAGACATTTCCAGCCGAATCCAGGCTGGGGTCAGCCAGCCCTTCGGCGTGAAATTTTTCCAGCACAAAGCGCGCGCGCGCGTCTTCTGCAAAGGTGGGCGCCGGGATTTGTTGGATTTGCAGGGCCAGGTCGAGCAGGGTATTGGAGAGGGTCATGGTTGTTTTACCAGGTCTGAAAGGGAGTGCAGGCGCGCCTGGGCCAGGCCGGGCATGGCGTCCAGAAGGTAGAAGGGGCCACTGCCTTCCAGGGCAAATGAGGCGGAGATGTTGCCGTGCAGGGTGGCCTGCAACGGGTCGAGGCTGGCGGTGTAGCCGGCCAGGAATCCGCCGCAGAAGGCATCGCCCGTGCCGGTGGGGTCAATATAGCGCGCGGGGTAGCCGGGAATTTCCCATTTGCGGTTGTTCAGGCTGTCGTAGAGATATTGGCCGCGCGCGCCGCGTTTGATGATGATATAGGCGCAGCCGAAGCTGGCCAGGGTGGCCGCCATGTCCCACAGGTCGTGGGTGCGGCCCCAGAAGAGCTGGCGAATCTCCTCTTCGGAGGGCAGAAAGGCGGTGATGCCTTGCAGGAGCGAGCGCAGATCGTCGAGTGAGCTGGCGTTCATGTATCCGGGGCCGGGGTCGATGGTGACGTAGGGCACACCGCCGTGTCGGAAGGCGGTGGCGAGCTGTGAGTGGGTCAGCAGGTCGAGCGGGGCGAGGTGGGCGGCTTTGGCGAGGCGGTATTCGGCGGGGAGGTCGGAGAGTTGGGGGGAATCGGGGTTGGCGCGGGTGCGTTGATCCTGCCTGATGGCGGGCGGCTGGTAGCCGAGTAATCCCTTGGGGAAGGAAATGCCCAGCTGGGAGAAGTGCGAGACAGGGTTGGTAGTTTGTGCGGTCTGGGTGTCGGTATAGGCCAGGAAGGAGCGCAGGTCGAGCGATTCGGGGATGATCTTGATGCCGCGGGTGTCGAGGCTTTTTTGTTGGAAGCGGCGCAGCCATTCGCGCGGAAAGTCGTCTCCGACGCGCGCCAGCAGGGAAACGGAGTCGGCCCACAGGCGTGTTCCGGCAGCGGCATAGAGTAAGTTGCCTCCCGGCGCATCCAACAGCGGGCGGCCTTCGGGGGGGAGCAGGTACTGGCGGCGTAGTTGCCCGGCGATGACGAGGGTGGGGTTCATTCAGTCTCAGTCAATGAAGGCTTTGTTCCCGCCCTGGGGTTGGGCGGAATCGAGAGGGAGCATGACGGTGAAGGTGCTGCCTGTGCCTTCCACGCTGTCGACCCACAGGCGGCCGCCGTGCAGGTCAATATTCATCTTGGCGACGGAAAGCCCGAGTCCCATGCCGCCGTGGCGGCGGGTCAGGTGCGATTCGACCTGGTAGAACTGTTCAAAGATGTGCGGCAGGTCCCTGGCCGGGATGCCGATGCCGGTATCCTTGATGGTGATTTTGACGTAGCCGGGCACTTCCTCGGCCAGGACGGACACGCTGCCGCTGGCATTGGTGAAGACGACGGCATTTTTGATCAGGTTGTGAATGGCGATGCCGATTTTCCCGGCGTCGCCCTCGATCATCAGCTCGCTTTCGTCGTTTTCGAAGGTCAGAGTCAGCTGCTTGGTTTCGGCTTCTTTTTGAATGGCGGTAAAGGCCGCGCTGATCAGTGCGCGTATCGAGACCGTCCGGCGGCGCACGAGTGCCATGCCGCTCTGAAAGTTGTCGACCACGGTCATGCTGTCGATGATCTCCTTCAGGCGCATGGCGTTGCGGATGATGGTATCCAGTTGGGCCTGGTATTCTGTGCTGGCCATTTCACGCAAAAATGTGGAATGGCCGAGGATCAGCCCCAGCGGAGTGCGCAGTTCGTGAGAAGTAATCGCCACAAAATCTGTTTTCATTTTATCGAGGCGTTCAGCTTCTTGCCGGGTTGTTTCCAACAGGGTTTGCAAGCGGGCAGTTTGCAGGGCCAGTGCCGCGTGCGCCGAAAGAGTCTCTAGAATAGTGACATCTTCGCCGTTATAATCGGCACCACCAAGCTTGTTGACTACCTCGATGATTCCCAGCAGTTCTCCGCGGAACAGGATCGGGCAGGCCAGGATCGAGTGGGTATGAAAACCGCTCAATTCGTCGGCAATCTTATAATGCACGGGCGAGGCCGCCACGTGAGTCACAGCCACAGCTTGTTTTTGTTTGGAAGCCAGCCCGGCGATGCTTTCATCCACCGGGATGACCAGGCTGTTCAGGGCCTCCTGAACGGGCAGGCTGGCCTTAAAATGCAGGTTCTTTCCATCAAGATCCAGCTCAAGGATGGAGGCGGCGGCCGAATCAGTCAGCCTGAGCGCCACTCCGATGATGAGCTGCAACATCGAACTTAACTCGGGCACCATGCTGAGTTTTCGTCCTACCTCGATCAATCGTTGAAGCCGTTCCAGTTGTGCGTCCATGAAATCCCAACCCGATAGTTTTGGCGAGTAAATTACCCTAAAATTATACTTCATCCGCCTTCCCAGCCGATACCCCGCCTCTTTCCCATGCCCACCGCCCAGCCGGAAGGCGAATATCTTAAGCCATGCAAGGAGACCCCACCCATATGAGCAAGAATAAAGTCCGCGTCGCCATTATCGGCGTAGGAAACTGTGCTTCCTCCCTGGTTCAGGGAGTGGAATTTTACAAGAACACGCCAGAGCATGAAACCGTTCCCGGTATCATGCACGTCAACCTGGGCGGATACCACATCCGTGACATCGAATTCACCCTTGGCATCGACGTCAATATCACCAAGGTTGGCAAAGACCTGAGCGAGGCCATCTTCGCCGAACCGAACAACACCTACAAATTCTGCGAAGTGCCGCATATGAACGTGCCCGTCGTGCGCGGCATGACCCACGATGGCCTGGGCAAATACCTGTCACAGGTCATCAAAAAAGCCCCCGGTTCCACCGCCGATATCGTCAGGCTGCTTAAAGAGACCAAAACGGATGTCGTCGTCAGCTACCTGCCGGTTGGTTCCGAAATGGCTACCAAGTGGTACGCCGAACAGGTCATCGAAGCCGGCTGCGCCTTCGTCAATGCCATCCCGGTTTTCATCGCCTCCAGCGAATATTGGGGCAAACGCTTCAAAGACGCCGGACTGCCCATCCTGGGCGACGACATCAAGAGCCAGGTCGGAGCCACCATCCTGCACCGCGTCATTACCAGCCTGTTCGTCGACCGCGGTGTGCGCATCGACCGCACCTACCAGCTCAACTTTGGCGGGAACACCGATTTCATGAACATGCTCGAACGCGAGCGCCTTGAAAGCAAAAAAATCTCCAAGACCGGCGCCGTCACCAGCATGATTCCCTATGAAATGGCCCCCGACAATATCCACGTCGGCCCCTCCGATTACGTCCCCTGGCTCACTGACCGCAAGTGGTGCTACATTCGCATGGAAGGCACCACCTTTGGCAACGTCCCGCTCAACCTGGAAGCCAAGCTCGAAGTCTGGGACAGCCCCAACAGCGCAGGGGTCATCATCGATGCTGTGCGCTGCGCCAAACTGGCTCTCGACCGCGGCCTGGCCGGTCCCATCCTCGGCCCCTCCTCCTACTTCTTCAAAACCCCGCCCAGACAATACAAAGACGATCTGTGCCTCGCCAAAACCGAAGCCTTCATTCGCGGCGAAAGCAACGAATAAATCCGGCAGCAGGGGCGACCCATCGGGTCGCCCCTGCCATTTTCGAGAGCAGTGCCTGCGGGTAGAATGGTTTTATCGGTTAAAATCGAACGCATGACTTCACACTCCAGACAAACTCCGGCTTGCCCACCCGCCCCAATCTTTTCCAGGTGGATCCCCAGCCTCCTCATCGGCCTGCTGACCGTTACCCTGGCCGCCTGCCTGGCCCCGAATGGGGGCGCATCCCAGCCAACCGCTCCCACCGTGGATATCAGCGCCGCCAGCACCCAGGCCGTCGCCACCATCTTCGCCGGCGCCTCGCAGACCGCCCAGGCCGCCCTGCCCACCGCCACGCCGACGCCTCTGCCCAGCCCGACCCTCGACCCTAACCGCACGCCTCCGCCTCTGCCGGCTGCCTTCACCACCGAACTGCTCAACCCGATAGACACTCCCCACACCTACCTGGCCGACACCTGCCAATACCTGCGCTCCAAATGGGATCCCGCCAACGCCGCCCCCGGAACCATCGTCATCCCGATCATGTTCCACGGCATCCCCGATGAAAACATCTCCGACCCCAACGAGATCACCAAGCCGCAGCTCAAAAAATTGATCAAAGACCTGAAAGACCAGGGCTTTGAAGCCATCTCTGCCAGCCAGCTGGCCGACTTCCTCGAATTCAACACCAAAATCCCGCCGCGCTCTTTCGTCATGATCCTCGATGACCGCCGCCCCGGCACCGCCTACGGCATCTTCCAGCCCATCCTGGAGGACAACAACTGGAAAATGACCCTGGCCTGGCCCATTGGCTACGGCGACGATACCACCGATAAAAAACCGGCCACCAACGTCGCCGGCGACCCACAGGCCGGCACCTACCCCAACCTGTGGGCCCAGATCGAACATTACTACTCCAGCGGCTACTTCGAAGTCGAATCGCACGGCTACTTCCACAACATCCCCATGGATGACAACTCCAGCGACGAATACCTGCACCAGGAACTGGATCTCTCCATGCAAACCCTGCAAGAACATTTTGGCCGCAAACCGGTCGCCATCATCTGGCCCGGCGGTGGCTTTGGCAAAAAACCCGTCCAGTTCGCGCGCGCTGCTGGCTATCGGATCGGCTTCACCATCAACCCGCGCGGCCCGGTCATGTTCAACTGGGTGCCCCAGGCCGATCAGAGCGACCCGCAGCGCCCGGTTTACCTGCCCGAAGGCCCGGCAGGCGACCCATTGCTGACCCTGCCGCGCTACTGGCCCAGCCAGCTCAGCGCTGAGCTGGATAAAATCCGCAACATAGGCAGCCAGGCCGCCGCGCATGCCGAAATGGCCCGCGCCGATGAAATTGAATACTACGACATCGTTTGCGCCCCCAAATACGGGCCGATGCCGGTTGTGGGGCCGTGAGCATGGAGTCGGCTTGCATTTTTTGCAAAATTGCCGCCGGCGAAGCCAGCGCTGCCCTCGTCTACCAGGACGAGCAGGTGACTGCCTTTCGGGATATTCACCCCGTGGCGCCCACCCACATTCTCATCGTGCCCAGGCGCCACATCGTCTCGGTCAACCAGGCCAGCGCCGAGGACGAAGCCGTACTCGGGCGCCTGTTTCTCGCAGCCGGGAAAATCGCCGCGCAGGAGGGCATTGCCCTGGGCGGCTACCGCCTGATCGTCAATACCAATGCCCACGCCGGTCAGACGGTTTTCCACCTGCACATGCATCTCATCGGCGGCCAGCCTCTGCGCTACCCCATGGGCTGATCGGGCTTCGAAGACCGAATACCCTTTACCTATTACCCAATGGAACTTTCCGAACGCCAACAGCGCTGGAGACAGCAAAATACCCTCACGCCGCAAAAACTCAGCGTTGCGCGAATCGTGTTGGATGATGTCATTCATGGCGCCGATCCGATGGACGCCCTGCGCGAACATCCGCAGCCGGGGGGGCAGGTGCTCTCCAAGGCGGCGCTGGTGGCTGCCTATCACGAGATGACGGCCAGCGGGGTCATTCAACCGGATCCCGGCTTGTTGGAACGCATCCGCATGAAGCCGGTGCGTACTCTTTCAGGCGTAACCACTGTCACCGTTTTGACCAAGCCCTATCCCTGCCCCGGCAAGTGCATTTTCTGCCCAACCGATGTGCGCATGCCCAAAAGCTACCTGCCCGACGAACCCGGCGCCATGCGCGGGCTGGAACATAACTTTGACCCCTACACCCAGGTGCGCTCGCGCCTCGAAGCGCTCGAAAACCTCGGCCACCCGACCGATAAAATAGAACTGCTCATCCTGGGCGGCACCTGGAGCGCCTACCGCCGCGACTACCAGGAATGGTTCATCAAACGCTGTTTTGACGCGATGAACGAAACCCTCATCCCCAACCC
This sequence comes from uncultured Anaerolineae bacterium, assembly GCA_903875215.1. GTDB lineage: Bacteria > Chloroflexota > Anaerolineae > Anaerolineales > Villigracilaceae > UBA5195. The sequence goes on along the minus strand of CAIQVH010000038.1, from coordinate 59,368 downwards.
TTCCCCCCAAGGGGGAAGGGAGTTCCCCTCGCCCACCGGGAGAGGGAGTACGGGTGAGGGCGACCTGGCCGCCGCCCAGGCCCTCAACGAAACCGCCCCGCATCGCAACGTGGGACTGGTCATCGAAACCCGCCCCGACGAAATCACGCCCCGCGAACTGGCCTGGCTGCGCCACCTAGGCGTCACCAAGGTGCAGATGGGCGCGCAAAGCCTGGATGACCGCATCCTTGAGATGAACAAGCGCGGCCACAACGTGGCCGCCACGCGCCGGGCCGTGGCATTGCTGCGTGCCGCCGGATTCAAGATCGTCCTGCACTGGATGCCCAACCTGCACGGCGCCAGCCCCGAAAGCGACCGTCTCGATTTTGCCCGCCTGTGGACGGATTTCTGCCCCGACGAGATCAAAATTTACCCCAATCAACTGCTCGCCAACGCCGAACTGTACGAAGTCTGGCAGCGCGGCCAGTTTCAACCGTACACTACCGCCCAGCTGATTGACCTGATCGCTGACATCAAACCGACCGTCCCGCGCTATTGCCGCATCAACCGTGTCATTCGGGACATCCCGTCCACCAACGTCGTCGAAGGCAACAAACGCACCAGCCTGCGGCAGGATATTCACGCCGAGATGAAAAAACGCGGGACGCACTGCAACTGCCTGCGCTGCCGCGAAGTGCGCGGAACGCAGGTGCAAGCCCCCACCCTGCGCCTGGACGACCTGACCTACGCCGCCGCCTGCGCCGAGGAACATTTCCTTTCCTTCGTCACCCCCACCGACCACGTAGCCGGATTTATCCGCCTTTCCCTGCCTACCGCCGCGGCTCCCGCCACCGGCCTGGCTGACCTGGAAGGTGCCGCGCTGATCCGCGAAGTGCATGTCTATGGCCAGTCGTTGCCGGTTGGCGTGGAGGGCAGTGGCGCGGCCCAGCATATTGGCCTGGGAACCCGCCTGCTGCAACAGGCCGAAGACACCGCGCGCGCGCGCGGTTTCAGGCGGCTGGCGGTCATTTCGGCGGTCGGAACGCGCCAATACTACCTGGATCGCGGCTTTAGCCGCGGAGAACTTTACCTGGTGAAGGACCTGTAATCCACCCTGTTATGGATAATCTGCTCTCCCTTTTTCTCACCTTCCTGAAAGTCAACCTGCTCAGCACCTCCGGCCCGGCCTCGGTTGGGCTGCTGCACGGCGAGGCGGTCGGACGCTTTGTCACCGAGGGCCAGTTCGTCCAGGCGGTGGCGTTTTCGGCAGTCCTGCCCGGCAGCGATGCGATTCAGCTGGCAATGTATATCGGGTACGCGGCGGGCGGCATTCCGGGCGGGCTGGTGGCGCTGGCCGGGTCCATTCTCCCCCCGACGGTCATCATCCTGGGCGTCGTCGCCATATTGCATCGCCTGCGGCGCGAAGCCTGGGTGGGGCGTTTCGTGGAAGGGCTGACGCCCGCCATATCGGTTTTGATGCTGTTTGCGGCCTGGAAAATCTTCTCCAAGGGTGGACAAACCACCCCGCTCGGTTGGGCGATCGGAGGCTTGAGTCTTGTCGCCATGTTTCTCGATGCGCCGGCGCGTATCGTCGTGCTGGTGGCTGGCCTGGCGGGAGTGTTGTTGTTGAAATGAACCGGCCCAACCTTTCCACCTGGCTTAAGCTGTTCTGGATGTTTTTGAAGATCAACCTGCTCTCGCCTTCAGGGCCGGCTTCGCTCGGCCTGCTGTACGACGAGGCCGCGGGCAAATTGATGAGCGAGGAACTCTTCGTGGAAGCCGTGGGCCTGTCCAATGTTTTACCGGGCAGTGAGGCCCTCAAGCTGGCCATGTTCGTCGGCCATGCTGCCGCGGGCATCCCCGGTGTGCTGGCCGCCCTGCTGGGAGCCATCCTGCCGCCGACGGTCATGATGCTCATCCTGGCGGCCATCTTGCAGTATTTTCAGCATGAAGAATGGTTGAACCGTTTTGTCGGTGGGATGAGCCCTGCCGTGGCCGCGCTGCTGGTCACCGTCTCCTGGGAATTGTTCCGCACTGGCGCCAATAAAAAAATTCGCAGGCGTACCCTGCTGATTGCCGCGCTGGCCGCTGTGGCCTTCTGGTTTGATCTGCCCGCTCCGCTGGTTCTGCTGGGTGCGGGCGTTATGGGAGTGATCCTGTTCCAATGACACCCAATCTGCTGCTTTTTACCAATGGCCATGAAAGCACCTGGCCCTCGATCGAATACTCCACCTGGATGGCAACCCGGATGCAGGCCCGGCTGACCCTGGTGGGCCTGCTCGAAACGCCCGAGGCTGAGTCCAATGTGGAAGAGATATTTGGCCGCGCTGTCAGCCTGTTCCAGGAAAGCGGGCTGAGCTACACCCTGCAGCTGGAAACCGGCCTGGCCGAAGACGTGATTCCGCGCAAGGCGGCTGAACAGACTCCAACCCTGATCATTGTCGGCCCGCTCGGGCGCCCGGCGCTGAAGCGCTTCCTGGTTGGGCGCTCTTTCCGGCACCTGATGGCCGAAATCAGCCAGCCGATCCTGTACATTCCAGTGGCGCGCATCCCGCTGCAGAAGATGCTGATCTGCCTGGGCGGGCTGGAATACGGTCTGACAGCCGAGCACCTTGGCGTCAGTGTAGCGCGCATGGTGGGCGCATCCGTCACCCTGCTGACTGTTGTTCCCGAAGTGGAGCGGGACTATCCCGAATCTCAGAACATTCGCGCCCACTGGAAAACCCTGGCTGAAAGCGACACCCTGCCCGGGCGGACGCTGCGCAAGGCCATTCAGGCTGCGCTGCAATCGCAGGTGACGGTGCGAGTGATCACCCGTCAGGGCAATGCCGTCGAGGAAATCCGCGCGGAGATGAAAGCGGGCGGCTATGACCTGGTTTGCATGGGCTCGCCGTACAGCGCTCACGGCCTGCGGCAAATGGTCGGCCCGAATGTCACCGCCGAGGTGGCCGAAAGCGCAGAATGTCCAATCCTGACAGCGCGTTTTGTGGCGCAAGAAACGAAAACGGCGAGTTGAACTCGCCGTTTTTTTTACTCTTACGATGGTCGCTCAGGCGCTTTTTTCCCAGTCGGCGATGGCGGCGCGGATGATGGTCTGCACCTGCGGGTCGGGAACGGCCTCTACCCCGGGGTAGCGCTGTTTGCCGATCAGCACGATCACTTCGCCGAGAGCGCCTTCTTCAAGGCGAATCTGCCGGTCGGTCAGTGGCGAGACTTCCAGCCGTTTTTGCAAAAAGTCGTCGATCAGGGCCACGATGGAAACGGGTGCGACTTTGTCCAGTTTTTTCAGATCGCTGGTCATCAGGCTGCGGAAGCCGCGCCCGATATCAATTTTGGGCGCTTCGCCGGGCGGCAGGCCTGGCAGCGGTTGGGTGCGCGTGGCGCTGGTGGCCAGGGGCGGCAGTGGGCCGGTTTGACGGGGCGCGGCGGGAGTGGGGGCGGGAGAAGCCAGTGCCGGGGCGGGTTTTCCCTCCACCCACGGCCGAATCTGGACGAGGACATTCACCAGCCGGGTGCGCTGTTCCGCTGTCAGATTTCCAACCTGCACCCGGACTCCGTCCAGTTCTAGGTGCCAGGCCAGGCTTTTATCAATCGTGACGTTGAGAATGGTGTGTTCCTCGGGCACGACCGGCAGCTGGGTGGTGGGATCGGCTGAATCTTTAGGCGCGAGGGCTGGGTGCTCTTCAAACTTGCTGACTGCGTAGCCTGCGCCCAGGGAGATGGCGATGGTGATCGCCAGGATGATGAGAAAAGTGCCGGGAGTGAGTGTGAGTGCCATCATATCACCTGACAGTTGGGGCAAAAATGCGTACCGCGCTGGCCTGCTACAATCCGCTTAATGGCTGTGCCGCAGACGGGGCAGGGCTGCCCGGCGCGACCGTAGACACGAAAGTAATTTTGAAAATTGCCGCCGCGATAGACCCAGTCAATGCTGGCGCCGTTGTTCTTGATTCCGGTGAGCAAAACGGTTTGAATTGCCTGGTGCAAGCCTTCTGCTTCGGCAGGGCTGATTGTATCTGAAAGCCGCAGCGGATGCACCCCGGACAAATGTAATGCCTCGTCGGTGTAGATATTTCCCAGCCCGGCCAGGAAGCCCTGGTCGAGCAGCAGGGCTTTCATCTGGCGGCGGCGTTGATGCAGGTTGGCGTGCAAAACCTCGGGTGTGAAAGCCGGGTCGAAGGGTTCCGGGCCGAGGTGGCCGGTCACGTCCTCCGGATGGGCGGTCAGCCAGGCACGCCCAAATTTGCGCGCGTCGTTGAAGATCAGTGCGCGCCCATCCGAAAGTTCCAGAATCAGCCGGTCGTGTGGCGCTGGGGTGTGCGGCAGTGGGCGCATGCACAGGTCACCGCTCATGCGCAGATGGATGAACAGGTGCAGGCCGGTCAGTTCCAAGTGGAGATACTTGGCGCGGCGCGTCAGACCGTTGATCTTTTGCCCGGTGATTTGCCCGGCAAATTCCGGTGGCGAGGGCGCGGCCAGGGTGCGTTTCCACAACAAGTTGGCCGCAAGGATTGTGCGCCCGACCAGTTCCGGGCGCAGGCTGCGGACAAAAGTCTCGACTTCGGGCAGTTCAGGCATATTACTCGTTGAACATCTCACCCACGCTGCGGCCTTCGTGCGCGCGCAGGATGACCTCCCCGATCAGCGGAGCGACCGACAGCACCATCAGGCGTTCCTTGAGCAGGGCCTGCTTTTCGGGCGGAATCGGCACGGTGTCGGTGGTGATGAATTGTCTGACCGGCAGGGTCGCCAGCCGGTCAACCGCGTTGGAGGAGAAAATCGGGTGGACGCAGATGACGTAGACATCACGCGCGCCTTTTTCTTTGACCAGGTTGACGGCCTGGCTGATCGAGCCGCCGGTGTCGATTTCATCATCCACCAGGATGACATCGCGATTTTCCACGTCGCCAATGACGGTCAGCGCCTGCGCCTTGGCGTCGTTGGCCATGCGGCGCTTTTCGATGAAAGCGATCGGCGCGTCAATATCGGCGGCGATGTTGCGGCCTTTTTTGGCAAATCCCAGGTCTACCGTCACCACCACCGGGTCTTTCATCTGTTTCTGGAGCGCTTTCAGGTGGCCAGAAATCAGGTAGAAACCGGTCAATACGTCGCCGGGGACAGAGAAAAAGCCCTGCACCTGCCCGGCATGCGGATCGAGCAGGATATACCGGTCAGCGCCGGCCACTTCGATCATATCGGCAATCAACCGGGCGGTGATGGGCACGCGCGGCTGGTCTTTTTTATCGGAACGCCCGTAGGCCAGGTACGGAATCACGGCTGTGATGCGGCCGGCTGAATCGAGTTTGAGCGTCTGCAGCAGAATCAGCAGTTCCATCAGATTGCGATGCACCGGTGTCGAGGTGGTTTGGACGACGTATACGTCCTGCCCGCGCACGCTGGAATGCAGCTTGACGAACAGGTTTTCATTGGGGAACTGGATGATATCGCGCCCGCCGAGAGGCGCATGAACATAATCTGCAACCTTTTGGGCCAGTTCAGGCGAGCCGGTCCCGGCGTAGAGCTTGATGCCCCCGTAGACTTTCATGTGATGGTGATCGGGTTGAGTCATTGTTTAACCTTTCAGGGCTTCCCACTCTGAGCGCAGGATGCTCATAAAAATCAGATCAAGATAGCGCCCGTTGCGGTAAATTGCCTGGCGCTGCACTCCTTCGTGCACAAAACCGGCCTTCTCATAAGCGCAGACCGCACGCGGATTAGTATTGTAGACGGAAAGATAGATGCGATTGAGATTGAGCGTCTCGAAACCATGTTTCACGGTCAGACGGGTAGCTTCGGTACCATAGCCCTGGTTCCAGCAGCTTTTATCGCCGATGAAAATGCCAAACTCTGCCGAGCGGTGGATTTTCTCAAACTGGTGCAGCCCCACGTTGCCGATGTGCTTCCAGCCGCCTTCCGGCAGGCGCGCTTCCACTGCCAGCGGGCGGTCGATGGCTTCGCGCTCAGCCAGGTTTTCAAACCAGCGGGTTTCATCCCAACTGGCCAGCGGCAGGTTGATCAGCAACCCGGCCGTCACTTCGGGGTCGTTCAACCATTCCACATACCGCGGGATGTCCTCGCGTTCCACCGCCCGCAGGCGGATCCGGTCACCGTAGATCATGTTCCATCTCCATTCAATAACTGCTCCACTCCGGCGCGCGGCGCGAGCTTCCGTTCCTGCAGGGCGGCCAGCAGGCTGTCCAGCCTCCCGGCCGGAAGTTGGGCTAGAAAGCGGGCGACGAGCGTTTCCTGGAAGAGCAGATCAAACTCTGCCTCTAGCCGCGCCCGCTCGCGCCGGGCCCAATCTCCGCTGGAACGCAGGTGCGCCGCATGCCGCTCAATCGCTTCCAGCAATTCTGGCAGGCCCTGCCCGCTGAGGGCCACTGTCCGGCAGACGGGCGGAATCCACAATGCGGTTCCGGGGGCGGCCTCCCCATTCAGTTCGAACTTCTGCCCGTGGTGTAGAAAAACCTTGCGGACAGGATGCGCCAGCTCCAGCATGGTTTTCAGTGCCCGCTCGGTAGCTTCCACGCCCGGGTGGTCGGCCTTATTGATCACCAGCAGATCGGCGATTTCGAGAATACCGGCCTTGATGGCCTGGATATCGTCGCCCAGCCCGGGTGCTTCGATTACCAGCGTGGTATGCGCCAGCCGGGCAATATCCACTTCGCTTTGTCCGGCGCCGACGGTTTCGATCAGGATGACCTCGAATCCCGCCGCATCAAAGACTTGCGTGGCGGCGGCGGTTGCGGCGGCCAGCCCACCCAACGACCCGCGCGAAGCCATCGAGCGGATGAAAACGCCAGGATCGCCGGCCAGATCGCGCATCCGCACCCGGTCACCCAGCACCGCTCCGCCCGTGAACGGGCTGGAAGGATCGACTGCCACAATTGCCACCCGTTTTCCAGCCCGGCGGAAGTGCAGTGCCAGCTGGTTGACAAGCGAAGACTTGCCCGTGCCCGGCGCGCCGGTCACGCCAATCAGGTGCGCCTGGCCGGTGTGCGCAAAAAGCGCATCCAGCGCGGCGCGGCCCGCAGGGGTGTCATTTTCCACCTGAGACAGCAAACGTGCCAGCGCCAACCGATCGCCAGAAAGGACGGACTGGGTCAGAAAAGTCATGGAAGGGGAGGAAAACAGCGGAAACTCTCGGGGCTCACTCTGTCGCACCGCTGACCGCCGCGCGAATTTCGGCGACGATTTGCTCGGTAGGCGCGCCCGGCCCATAGACACCGGCAATCCCCAGCGCCTTCAGCCGGGGTAGGTCTTCATCTGGAATAATGCCGCCCAGAAAAACCCGGACATTCTCCTGCCCGTTGCCCTTGAGCAGCTCCAGGACGCGCGGCGCGAGGGCCATATGCGCCCCGGAAAGAATGGAAAGGCCGACCACATCCACATCCTCCTGCAAAGCCGCCTCGGCAATCATCTCGGGCGTCTGACGTAATCCGGTATAGATTACTTCCATCCCGGCATCTCGCAAGGCCCGGGCAACTACTTTGGCGCCGCGATCATGGCCATCGAGACCAGGCTTGGCAACCAGAACACGAATTTTTCGTTCAGTCATTCTTCCTCCAGAACAGGAACCTGACGAAATTATACTATGCCCGTGCAGGCTCTATCCACCAAAAGTCCGCCTTGCCGGTTATCAGGCAGGCCATTTAAAATTTCAGCAGCCTATTTTTCTCATTCGCAGAGGAGACCAGAGCGACAGACGATCAGGTTGCCAATCTTCAGCACAAGAGGCTTCCAGGGCGCTGGTCTGTTGTTGTCCTGGGGCAATTCCTGCCAGGATGGGTCATAATCTGATAATCCCCTCTCCGCAGGCCCGATATTGGCGAAGGTAAAGTTTAACGCTTGTTCTATATTGTATGCTATACTTTATTTATGGACTCGACGCGCGCGTACTGGCCCAATTGGATAGATTCCCTGCGCCGCCACAACCTGGATGGATTCGTCCTCCGGCTGCTTGAAGCCGCCGGGCCGCTGAACGCGATCGTCGCACAATTGCTTTACATCGGTCAACCCTTTGCCTCCCCCGCGGCCAGCGCCCAACTGCGCGCCATGGCCCATTTACTGGAACAGGGAAACGAAGCAGAGACGTTTGCAGCCCTCCTGAAAGGACAGCAACTGTGAATTCAGACCTTGCCGGAATGATCGGGATCGGCACAGTCATCGTCGCAGGGGTATTGTTGACCATCTTTTCCCTGCTCCATCGACGTTCCCCCCTTACTTTTCGAAACATCCCTGCCTATGTGCGCGTGCGCCGCGCGGCCAGTCTGGTCGTGGAAGCGGGCACGCGCTTGCATATTTCCCTTGGCAGCGCCAACCTGCTCTCCTCCACCTCAGCCTCCGCCCTGGCAGGGCTGGCTGTCCTGCGTCGCCTTGCTGAAAACACCTCACTAAGCGATTACCCGCCGATCTCCACCACCGGCAGCGCCACCCTCAACCTGCTGGCCCAGGACACCCTGCGCAGCGCGCACGACGCCCTGACCGCCGAGCAAACCTTCAATATCCACAATGGCCGTCTGACCGGCCTGACCCCGCTCTCCTACGCCGGCGGCGTCATGACCGCCATTCGCGATGAAAATATCTCCACCAGCCTGTTGATCGGAAACTTCGGCCCCGAAGTTGCCCTGCTGACCGAAGCCGCCGACCGCCAGGACGCGCCCATCATCGCCGCCAGCGACAGCCTCCCGGCCCAGGCCGTCCTGTTTGCCACCACGCAGGAACCCCTGCTCGGGGAAGAAGCCTTTGCCGCTGGAGCGTACACCCAGGCCGGCGCCAGCCATGCCGCCAGCCTGCTCGTCCAGGACATCCTGCGCTGGATTGTCATCCTGGCCCTGCTGGGCGGCGCAACCCTGAAAGTGGCAGGCCTGTTGTGAAACGCATCTTCTCCATCCTTAACGCCGTCATCGCCATGGGCTGCGGACTGATCGTCCTGATCGGCACCTTTTTTAACCTGCAGGGCATGCGCGAAACACGTCTGCTGTTCTTCCAATGGGCCGTCATCCTGGCCGGTGTCGCGGTGCTGGTGGGTATCTGGAATCTATTCTCCGTTCACCTGCAGAAAATTCGCACCCGCCAGCCAGGATCGCTCTACAGCCTGATTCTGCTGTTCTTCATGCTGCTCTCCCTGCTCTTCAGCAGCGTTACCGAATTCTCCGCCTTCAAAACCGTTTTTTTGAACGGCATCATCCTCCCGGCCGAGATCAGCCTGCTGGCCTTGCTGGCCGTCACCCTCCTATACGCCCTGATCCGCATGCTGCGCACGCGCACTGACCTGCCAACCCTGATATTTCTGACAACTGCGCTGGCCGCCTTGCTGCTGCCCGTACTCGCGCAATTCCCGGCTGTCAATGATCTGATCCGCCCGGCCCTGACCAACCTGCTGGCCGCTGGCGGCGCGCGCGGGATCTTGATCGGCGTGGCGCTTGGCACTCTCACCACTGGCCTGCGCATCCTGCTCGGCGCCGACCGGCCGTATGGAGGCAAATAATGGCCGAGATCAAATGCCCCTCCTGCGGAAAGATCAATCCCGAGACGCTGGAACTCTGCCAGTACTGCGGCACAGGCCTCCAGCTGGCCCCTACCGAACCGCTGGATCCGCTCACCCCCGGCGAACTGCCGGTGAAAAAAGATACCGCCGAACTGGAACGCACCCTGCCTGGCTGGCTGCGCGATGCCCGCCGCGCGGCGGATGAAAACACCCCCGCCCCGGCCGACTCCACCCCCGTTGACTCTGCGCCTGAGCCGCCTTCGGCGAATATCGCCGCTGCCCCGCTTGATTTGCTGGCCGGCCTCTCGCAAACCAACGCAGACGAGGAAGAAGCCGCCCCCGAGTGGCTGCTCAGCCTGCGCGGCAACACCCCCGAACTTTCTCCTGCTGCCGAGCCGCCTGCCGCCCCCTCATCAGCCACTGATTGGCTCGAAGAATTGCAGGGGCCGCCCGCCCCAGCCGAACCGACCCCCCAGCCCGAAGACTGGGGTTTTTCAAGCCAGGCAACCTACAACTTTGATGATGACCTCGAACCCCCGCTCCCGCCAGCCGGCGAGGTTCCAGACTGGCTGGCAACCCTGCAAGCCCAGGAAACCACTGCTTCGCTGACCCCGGCCTCTGCCAGCGAAGCGTTTCCCACCCCGCCGGGCGGCGATTTTGGCTCCGCGCCCGATTGGCTGAGCGAACTGGGTGGTGGCTTTGAATCCAATGAAGCCGCCCCCGCAGAAAACCTACCCGGCCCAACCACGCCTATCCAGATTCCCGCTGCTGATTTGCCGGATTGGATGCAGGGGTTGGCCGCGCCCGGCGGCGCTGACCGCGCTGCGCCGGAAACGGGAAACCCCGCCAGCGAGGCCGCCCTGCCCGACTGGATCGCCGATCTTTCCACGCCCGTGCCCGGCGGCGCTGACCGCGCTGCGCCGGAAACGGGAAACCCCGCCAGCGAGGCCGCCCTGCCCGACTGGATCGCCGATCTTTCCACGCCCGTGCCCGGCGGCGCTGACCGCGCTGCGCCGGAAACGGAAAACCCCGCCAGCGAGGCCGCCCTGCCCGACTGGATCGCCGATCTTTCCACGCCCGCGCCCGGCGGCGCTGACCGCGCTGCGCCGGAAACGGGAAACCCCGCCAGCGAGGCCGCCCTGCCCGACTGGATCGCCGATCTTTCCACGCCCGCGCCCGGCGGCGCTGACCGCGCTGCGCCGGAAACGGAAAACCCCGCCAGCGAGGCCGCCCTGCCCGACTGGATCGCCGATCTTTCCACGCCCGCGCCCGGCGGCGTCGATCGCGCTGCGCCGGAAACGGAACTCTCCACTGCCGGCAGCCTGCCAGACTGGCTGGCCGGTTTGAGCGAAACCGGGTCCGAAGTACCCGCTCCAGGAGATGCCTCCAGCACTGAGTTCAAACCATTTGCGACCGGCTCGCTGGGGGAGATTGAGGCGTTGAGCACTGCAGAGAGCATCCCGGATTTCATGTCCGGGCTGCTCACGGATGAAACAAAGTCGGATCTGCCAGATTGGATGAAGAGCGCCTCGCCCGAGAGTGAGATGTTTTCGTTCGGGGCTCAACAACCGGCGCCGGCGGAGTCGGAAAAACCTGTCGAAACGGACCCGGCGGCGTTGGCTGATTCCGGCCTCGAAAAGGGCGCGGTTCCTTTTTCGGCTCCCATTGAAGAAGACGAGGATGCGGACCCATTTCTTGCCATGGAGATTCCGGAATGGTTGTCCGGGCTGAAGCCGGTTGATGCGGCCGAAGATTCCGCTGCCGCGCCCGGACCAGATGCGGCCAATTTACCCCCGGCGGACTTGCCTTCCTGGGTGCAGGCAATGCGCCCGGTGGAGTCGATGCTTTCCGGGGGGCAAAATGCGGATGGGGAAGAAAGCGAGGCGCGCGAGGAGCAGGGGCCGCTGGCCGGGTTCTACAGCGTGCTTCCGATTCCGGCCAGCCTGCAGGACATCCGCAAGCCGAAGATGTATTCGATCAAGCTGCAGGCTAATGAAAACCAGCGCACGCAGGCTGACCTGCTGGAGAAGCTGATTCGGGCAGAAGGCCAACCGAAAAATGCCGGCCAGCTGAAGGAATCGGTGGTGTTGCGTCCGCTGCGTTGGGTCATTTTTGCTATGTTGAGTCTGGCTGTGCTTCTGCCGGCTGTGCTCGGTTCCAGCTGGTGGCCGGCGCCTGTGCTGCCTGCGGCAGCCGAAGATCCTTTCAATCGTTTTGCTGCGACGATCAGCGGCCTGCCGGAAGGCGCGGTGTTGTTGGTGGTGACGGATTATCAGCCGGGTTTTGCGGGTGAAATGGAACAAGTGGCTGGGCCGGTTATGGTCCATTTGATGCATAAAAATTCGCGCCTGGCGTTTCTCTCAACTTCCACCGTCAGCACCGAGCTGGGCGAGCGGTTGGTGGAGCAGGCCAACGCGTTCTTTGTGCAGAATCAAGGCGGTGCGCCGATCTATGAAAAGGAAAAGCAGTTTCTTTTCCTGGGATATCTGCCGGGTGGGGCAGCTGGTGTGCAGGCATTTGCCGAACGCCCGCAGCAGACGACCGGCCGCGATTCGCTCAACGGGAATTTGTGGCAGTCGGCCCTCCTGGGGAATGGCGGGATTGAGAAGATTTCCGGATTTGACGCGGTGCTGGTGCTGACGGACGACCCCGATAACGGCCGCATGTGGATCGAACAGACGGCTGCTGCGCTGGCAGGCAAGCCGCTGCTGATGGTGGCCAGCGCCCAGGCTGCGCCGATGCTTCAGCCGTACAGCGCCTCTGGGCAGCTGAGCGGGCTGGTCAGCGGGTTGGATGGCGGTGTGCTCTATGAAACCCGGAATGCCGCGGAGCAACTCGCGCCCCTGTATGCGGGGCGGGCCAAGGCTTTGTATTGGGATGGGTACGGGGCGGCAGTATTGATCGCCGGGCTGTCGATCGTAATCGGCGGGGCCTGGAGCGTGGTGTCGAAACTCCGCGCGCGCCGCAGCAACGCAAAACAGGACGAGGCGTAGCATGATTGTATCCAATGAGCTTCTTACCGGCCTGCTGAGTTTCCTGTTTACCGTGCTTGTTTTGAGCTATCTCGTCGGGGATAATCCGGGTTTCCGGGTGGCCATCCACGCGTTCATCGGCACGGCGGCTGGCTATGTGGCCGCGACTGTCTTCCGCCAGGTGGTGGTGGACAAACTTTTTATACCGTTGCTGAATGGAGACACCTGGCAGCGTGTGATCATGATTCTTCCGCTGCTCTTCAGCCTGCTGCTGTTGACGAAAATGTCCGCGCGGCTGGAGTGGCTGGGAGGCCCGGTGGTGGCTTTCCTGGTGGGCGTTGGAGCCGCCGCGGCGATTGCCGGCGCTGTCATGGGCACCCTGCTCCCGCAGATTGAGGCCTCCGCTGGGATGTTTTCCGATGGTTTCGGCAGCCTGCTGAGCGGTGGTTTTGTCCTGTTCGGGACGGTCGTCAGCCTGGCGTATTTCCAGTTCAGTGTCAGCAAGAAAAACGTCTCCGGAAAGCGCGGAAAACTGGCGGCTTTCCTGGCCCTGCTCGGGCAGATTTTCATTGCCATGACGTTGGGAGTGCTTTTTGCCGGGGTGCTTGCCGCCGCGCTGACTGCCTTTGTCGACCGTATTCAGTCTCTCGTCCTGTTCCTGGATTCTTTCCTGCGATAAACTCTTATGCCCACTTCGCTCATAGAAGGCAATTCCCTGCTGGCCGTTGATATCGGTGCGATCACCACCCGCGCAGCTTATTTTGATGTGGTCGAGGGCCAATACCGGTTCATCGGCATGGGGCAGTGCCCCACCACCAACTTTGGGGCTGGCCGGAACGTGGTGCTCGGCCTGCAATTGGCGGTCGATAATCTGCAAAACCTGATCGGCAAATCCCTGCTGGATGACAAAGGGCAGTTGATCATCCCAACTCAGCCGGATGGCTCGGGAGTGGACGGCATGGTCTCCACGCTGTCGGTTGGCAAGCCAATCAGGACACTGTTGATGGGCCTTTTGCCTGAAATCTCGCTCAAATCGGTAGAAAAACTGGCCCACACCACCTACACGAGAATCGTGGCTGAGATTGGCCAGAATGACACGCGCAGCCTCGATGAGCAGATCAACGACCTGGTGCAGCATCACCCCGAACTGGCGCTGGTTGCCGGCGGCGTGGATGGCGGGGCTGTTAGTTCAATCAAAACCCTGGTCGATACGCTTGGCCTGGCCGCTTACCTGCTGCCGGAAGATAAACGCCCGGCCATCCTTTATGCCGGGAATAAGGAATTGGCAGGGAGCGTCCGCGCCTCGCTCGGCCAGCTGGCTTCTGAGATCACCTTTGCGGCCAATGTGCGCCCGACGTTGGAACTGGAAGATCTCGGCCCGGCCCAGCGCGCCCTGGCTGACCTGACCATTCATCTGCGCCAGCGTCAAATGCCGGAAATCGAAGAACTGCGCATCCTTTCAGGCGGGCTGATCTTTCCCTCCGCTTATGGGCAGGGGCGCATGGTGCGCTTCCTGGCGCGCTATTATGGTGAAAACAACTCGGTTTTGAGCGTAGATGCTGGCGCGGGAGCCCTGACGCTGGCCGCCTCCTTTGCTGGCGACCTGCATCTGAACGTTTTTCCCCAGTTCGGGTTGGGCGAATCACTCTCCGGCCTGCTCAAGCACACCTCGCTGGAGGAGATTGTCCGCTGGCTGCCTCTTGAAATTTCCGCCGAAAGCGTACGCAATTATCTTTATCAAAAGGCACTCTATCCGCAAGCCATCCCGGCCAGTCTGGAAGACCTGGCCATTGAACAGGCCATCGTGCGCCAAAACCTGTTCCTGGCAGCCCAATTCCTGGGTCAACGACTGCCCGGGCGCCTGCGCGGGCGCGACGGGCTGTTGCCGTCCTTTGAACCGATTTTGGCCTCAGGCGCGGCCCTCACTGGCGCGCCCTCGCTCGGACAAAAATTGCTCATGCTGTTGGATGGCCTGCAACCAACCGGAATCACCACTCTCGTGCTCGACCAGAACAACCTGCTTGCCATGCTGGGCGCCGCCGCTGAAGTGAACAGCCTGTTGCCCGTGCAGGTGATGGATGCCGGCGCACTGACGTACCTTGCCACCGTCGTCGCCCCAATCAGCAGCGCCAGCTATGGAACCCCAATTTTGCGCGTCAAACTGCTGCGCCAGGATGGCAGCGAAATGAGCGAAGAAGTCTGCCAGGGCGAGCTGCAGATCCTGCCGCTGGAAAATGGTCAGAGCGCGCGGCTGGAACTGCGTCCGCTTCATCGCGCCGATGTCGGCCTGGGGGCGGGGCGCGCCGGGGCGTTGGACGTGATCGGTTCCTCGCTGGGTGTGGTCATCGATGCGCGCGGGCGCCCCTTGCACTTGCCCGAAAACTCCGCCGAGCGCATCAAACTGCTCAAAAAATGGTACAAAACGGTGGGAGGCTAAGATGCTGGCACCCCTGATTCACATCCTTCCGCTTACCACCCTGCTGCGTACGCGCCTGCTCCCCGAAGAAGGCCGCCTGTTGGTCAACGTGGGCCAAAAGGTCAATCCGACTGATATCGTCGCTGAGGCGGTGGTCGGTAAAAAACACCTGGTTGTTGATCTAGCGCAAAAGCTGGGCGTGTCGCAGAGCCAGGTTGCCAGGCTGCTCAAAGTAAAAAAAGGCCAGCAAGTCAGTAAAGACGAAGTCCTGGCCGAGTCACCGGGGCTCTTTGGCCGGGAAGCCACCTCGCCCATGGATGGCCTCGTCGTCGCCATCGGCAGCGGCAAGATTGTTCTCGAAACCGGTGGCGCCATCTTTGAGCTGGCCGCCGGGCTGCCCGGTGTAGTCGTCCAATTGATTGGTACGCGCGGTGTAGTAATCCGCGCCACTGGCGCCATCATCCAGGGCCTGTGGGGAAATGGCCGGCTCGATTTTGGCCAGCTGCACAGCCTGATGGATGCTCCCGATGAAGTGCTCGACCCAGGCCGGATCGAAGTCAGCCTGCGCGGCTCCATATTGCTGGGCGGGCATGTCGAAAGCCCGAAAGTCTTCCATAACGCCGCCGAGCTGCCAGTGCGCGGCCTGCTCATCGCCAGCCTGGCGCCGGCCCTGCTGCCGCTGGCCCTGCAAGCTGCCTACCCGGTCGTTGTACTCGAAGGTTTTGGACGCCGCCCGATAAACTCCAGCACCTACAAACTTCTCAGCACCAACGTCAAACGCGAAATCTCCCTGAATGCCGAATTCGCTGACCGGCAAAAAGATCTGCACCCTGAAGCCTTCATCCCCCTGCCTGTCAGCCAGGAGCCACCCGGCCCCAGCCAAGCCGACACCTTCACAGCCGGACAGATGGTGCGCGTCATCTCTCTTTCGAAACCAGCCCGCCTTGGCACCCTCACCCGGTTGTGCGGAATCAGCACGCTGCCAAGCGGAATTATCGCCAGCGCAGCCGAAGTTCGCCTGGAGAGCGGCGAAGAAATCCTGACTCCACTCACCAATCTGGAAGTGCTGGGGTAAAATAGACCCTATTACGCGAGGAGAACAATCATGGCCAACGCTTTTATTTTCGACGATGATGATCAGCCCCAGACCGATCTTGAAAACCCCGAAGAAGCCCCTGCCGAAGAAGAAGGCGCAGAGGAAGGCGAATCAGGCAATCGCAATTTTCTGATTGCCGCGGTCATCCTGGGCGGCATCGTCCTGCTGACGCTGATCTGCCTGGCGGGCATCGCCTTTTTCTATGTTCCTCGCATCAGCGCAAATGCCACCCAGACCCAGGCTGTGCTTAACACCAACGCCACCCAGGCTGCTTTTGTTGAGATGCAAACGGCCACTGCCCAGGCCGCCACACCCACCCTCCTGCCGAGCGATACACCCACCCTGGCCCCCTCCCCCACGTTGGTGATCATCTTTGCCACCGAAACGCCTGCCGCCTCGCCCACCTCCGACCCGGCGACGGCCACTGTCCAGGCTCTCGAAACACAGCTGGCCAAGGTTAATCTGACCACCACTGCCCAGGCGGCACTGGGCACCAGTCTGCCCACCTCCTCGGCCACTGCATCACTCTCCAAAACCGGTTTTGCCGATGAAGTTGGCTTGCCCGGACTGTTCATTGTCTCAGTCGTCCTGGTGGCGGTTATTTTGCTGGCGCGTCGCCTGCGCCAGGTGCCCCTCGCCCACTAGTGGATCCTGCCCTTAAACCAAAACCGGTGACGGAACCCCGTCACCGGTTTTTTGTGCGCGGCTGGCAGTTTATGACCGGCGGCGTGCCACGATGCTGTAGATGGCCAGCCCCAGCGCCAGCGCGCAGGCCGCCCAGGCGCTGTTGGCCACGAGCGGAAACCCGGCCTGTTTGACTCCGATCCCGGCAAATGACCAGACCAGCACGAACAGGTAGCCCGAATCACGGCGGGTGAGTGCCATCAGCACCCCGAGCAAGGAGGCGACCCCAATCATTCCTGCCGCCCAGGCCTGGGCCGGCAGCCCCCAACCATTCCAGCTGATGGAAAACAACCAGTCGCTGAGATTGGCAACCGTGGCAACGGTGATCCAGCCGAGATAAATGCTGAAGGGCAGGTCGACGCACCAGCGTTCGGCTGCGCTCACCGGGCGGTGTCCCACTTCCAGTTTCAAATAGCTGGCGATCAGGGTGGCAAGCAGAGCCAGCATCACCAGCACGCTCAACCCGAACTGGTTGTAGTGCCAGCAAAACAGCCAGGCGGCGTTGAAGAGGCCGCTCAGCGCGAACAGATAGCCCAGGTTTTGCAGGCGCAGGTTGTCTTTTTGGGCGGGTTGGAATTGGTAAATGGCGAAGGCGATCCAACCGATGTAGATGATGCCCCAGATGGCGAAAACGTATCCGGCCGGGACAAAGTAGACCTGGAAGCGGTCTGAGATTTCGCCGGTGTTTTGCCCGTTGAGCGGCAGGGTGCTGGCGAGAATGTTGACGGTCAGCGCGATCACGACTGAGAGGCTGTTGGCTAACTGGCGCAGGGTGTTTTTATTCATGAGGGTCTCCATTTTTCCGATAAAGTTGGGTGCTGGGTTTCATTCTAGGGGCAAAGCCTGTCGAAAACTATCAGGGTTTTTGGGCACTGCAGGTTTGCCATTTTTTGCAGGGAGGCTTCCCAACTTGTTCAGCCGTGCTATACTGGGAAAAATTACCCTTGTGTGGGCGCAGAAAGGAAGTCATCATGGAAAAGAAGGTTGTTCTTACTCTGACCGGGCAAGACCGGGTTGGGATCGTTGAAGCAGTCACGGAAATTTTTGTTAAATATGGCGGGAACGTGGAGGCCAGCCGGATGGCGCGCCTGGGCGGTGAATTTGCGATGCTGGCGTTGATCTCGCTGGGCGAAGGGGAGTTGACCACGCTGGAAGCTGACCTGGGGAATTTGCGCAGTGCCGGTTTTCAGATTACGCTCCTGCCGACCAGTGATGACCACGCGCACAAATATGCGGGCTGGCTGCCCTATCAGATCGAGGTGCTGGGAGCTGACCACGAGGGCATTATTCATGGGTTGGCGTTGCACCTGGCCCAGCAGGGCATCAACATTGAAAGCATGGAAACGGCCACCGTGCCGGCGCCGATGAGCGGCGCACCGCTCTTTACCATGCAGGCCGCTGTGCTCGTACCGCCCAGTCTGCCCTACCACCAGTGGAGCGATACCCTGGAAGAAATCGGCGACCGCATGAACGTCAGCGTCAAAGTTGCCATGATCCGCTAGCGCTCCAGGCTGAGTGGGACTGCCCGGGCGGCATTGAACTGGATGGTGTTTTTGTGAAATCTGAAAGCACTCTCTGGCCTATGTTTCGGTCAGGCGCATTTCGGCCTCACAGACACTGGATTTGCAGCTTGCCTATCCTTACCCCTCACGGAGATTCGCATGTCCCATCTTTTTGACCCCCTGACTCTGCGCGGAGTCACCTTGCGTAACCGCATCGGCCTCTCGCCGATGTGCATGTACAGTTATACGGACGGTTTTTCCAACGATTGGCAGGTGATCCATCTTGGCGCGCGCGCCGCGGGCGGGGCTGGTTTGATCCTCACCGAGGCGACGGCTGTTGAAGCGCGCGGACGCATCACGCCTTTCGATGTTGGGTTGTGGTCTGACGACCAGGTGGAACCGCTCAGGCGTGTGACGCGCGTCATTCGGGACAATGGCGCAGTGGCCGGCGTGCAATTGGCGCATGCCGGGCGCAAGGCCAGCACCGGGCGTCCCTGGCAGGGCGGAGGCCCTATTCTGCCGGGCGCGCCGCTCGGGTGGCAGGTGGTCGGCCCCAGCCCGGTTGCCTACCACGAAGGGTATGCCATTCCACATGAACTGAGTGTGGCAGAGATCCACGCAATTCAGCAGGCGTTTCGAGCCGCCGCCGAACGCGCGCTGGCAGCCGGGTTTGACTGGCTGGAGGTGCATGCCGCGCATGGCTACCTGCTGCACAGCTTTTGCTCGCCGATCTCGAACCAGCGCACTGATGAGTATGGCGGCAGCTTTGAGAACCGGATCCGCTTCGTGCTGGAAACAGTTCAGGCGGTCAGACCGGTCTGGCCGGAGCATCTGCCGCTGACCGTGCGCATTTCCGGCACTGACTGGCTGGAGGGCGGCTGGAGCGTGCCTGACTCTATCGAGCTGGCGAGGCGGCTGAAGGCGGCGGGGGTTGACCTGGTGGATTGTTCTTCGGGGGGCACATCCCTGCTGGCAAAAATCCCCACCAGCCCGGGTTACCAGGTTCCCATCGCGGCAGCGTTGCGACAGGGAGCCGGAATCGCGACTGCGGCTGTTGGCCTGATTACCGAGCCGGCCCAGGCCGATGCGATCCTGCGCCAGGACCAGGCCGACCTGGTGCTGCTGGGCCGCGAGATGCTCCGCAACCCAACCTGGCCCATCCTGGCGGCCCGCGCGCTCAGCCAGCCCGGCCCGATCCCGCCGCAATATTTGCGGGCTTATTAACCGCATATCTGAAAGAAGAGAAATCCCATGTCCGACTCGCTCGCTACTCCAATCTACCAGACTCCGGCGCGCCTGTTGCAGGAGTTGATTCGCTTTGATACCACCAATCCGCCTGGGAACGAGGCCGCGTGCATCCAGTACATTAATGGCTTGCTGACTTCAGCCGGGCTTGAGACCATCATCCTGGGGAAAACTCCGCAACGCACCAACCTGGTGGCACGGTTAAAGGGCGAAGGCCGCGCGGCGCCCCTGCTCTTGTACGGGCATGTGGATGTGGTCACCACCGAAAACCAGACCTGGCAGCACCCGCCCTTTGCCGGGGAAATTGCGGATGGCTATATTTGGGGCCGGGGCGCGCTGGATATGAAAAGCGGAGTAGCCATGCTACTGGCCGCGGTGCTGAAGGCCAAGGCGGAAGGCGTCCGCCTGCCCGGTGACGTAATCTTCTGCGCGGTGTCGGATGAAGAGGATGGTGGAGAGTTTGGCGCGCGCTTCCTGGTTCAGGAACATGCCGGGTTGTTTCAGGATGTCCGGCACGCCTTCGGCGAATTTGGCGGTTTCAACCTGCGCATGGCAGGAAAACGTCTCTACCCGGTCATGGTCGCCGAAAAGCAAATCTGCCCGATCAAGCTGACCTTCCGCGGGCGGGCCGGGCACGGCTCCAGCCCGCTCAATGGCCAGGCTATGGCAAAACTCGCCCGGGCGCTGACCCTGCTCGACCAGCATCGCCTGCCCTATCACCTGACCCCGGCCGCCTGGCAGATGATTGCGGGCATTTCTGTGGCGGTCGGCGGCCTGCCAGGGGCCATCCTGCGCCAGCTGGCCAATCCCTGGCTGGCAAGCAGCGTCTTCAAACTGCTCGGAGAACAGGCGGAACCCTTTCTTCCCCTGCTCCACAACACCGTCAGCCCGACCAGGCTGCAGGCCAGCAGCAAGAACAATGTCATCCCGGCGGAAGTTTCTCTGGGCCTGGATGGGCGCCTGCTGCCTGGCTTCAGCCCCGAAGACCTGCTCGGCGAACTGCGCGCGCTGCTGGGCCCGGATTGCGAAATGGAAGTCCTCGGTTACGATCCCGGCCCGCGCGAACCGGATATGAGCCTGTTCAATATGCTGGGGGAAACGCTGAAAAGCCTGGATCCCGGCGGCAGCCCGGTGCCGCTGGTGCTGAGCGGCGTGACTGACGCGCGCTTCTTCTCCCTGATCGGGATTCAAACCTACGGCTTTACCCCGTTAAAACTTCCCGATGATTTCAACTTCATCCGCACCATTCACGCTGCTGATGAACGACTCCCCGTCGAAGCGCTGGATTTTGGCGTGGAAGCCATCTACCGCGCCATACAAGCCAACCGCTAACCGCGCCGCACCTCAGCCAGATTGGCGCGAGCGCGGGTCAAACGCGTCGCGCAGTCCATCGCCAACGAAAGAAAAAGCCAGCACCAGCGCCGTGATCATCACCGCCGGGATGAAGACCTGGAGCGGGTAACGCTCAATTTTGCCCGCCGCGCGGAAAATCATCAGGCCGAGACTCGCGCCTGGTTCCTCGATGCCCAGCCCGAGCAGGCTGAGTGTGGCTTCGTTCACGATGACGCTGGCGACATCCAGCGTGGCGGCGACGGTGATGATCCAGGCCACGTTGGGGAGCAGGTGGCGGGCAATCAGTTGGAAGTCCGAAGCGCCCAGGCTGCGCGAGGCCAGCATAAAATCGCGCGATTTGAGCGCCAGCGTCTCACTGCGTATCAGGCGCGCCATCAATGGCCAGGAGACCAGACTCAGGGCGGCGGCGACCAGCAGCAGGCGTCCGGTGCCGCCGTACAGTTCGCGGGCGGTCGAGCCGAAAACAGCGGAAATCAAAATCGCCAGCAGCAGGCCGGGAAAGGCGAAGAGCATATCCGCCAGGCGGGAGATCAGCATATCCACCCAGCCGCCGAAATAGCCCGCCAAAAGCCCGAGCAGGCCGCCCAGCCCAATGTTGATTGCTTCAACGACGAAGGCCACCAAAAGCGAGACGCGCACCGCCACGAGCAGGCGTGTCAGCGTGTCGCGGCCCAGGTAATCCGCGCCCAGCCAGTGGACGGGAGATGCTTCCGCGTTGATCGACTCGTAATCCTGGAAAATGCCGTCGCGGCTGCGCTGCTGGTCGGCAGGCAGCAAACGCTGATATACCGTCGGGCCGGCCAGTGCCAGCAGCAGCGCCACCAGGATGAAAACCATCCCGGCAGTGGCGGCACGGTTGCGTAGGAAATACATCCACCAGGGGCGGGCGGGAGCGGTTTGTTCGGCGATGGTGGGGATTTCGGCCATGTCAATCCGCCCGCACGCGGGGATCCGCCAGGGTGTAACCGATGTCGGTGACGAGATTCATCACCACGACCGCCAGCGCCAGCAAAATCGTGGTGGCTTGGATGACGGGATAATCGCGCTGGCCGATGGATTGCACCGCCAGGTAGCCGACTCCGGGGATGGCGAACAGGTTCTCGACCACAAACGCGCCCGTGACGAGAAAGGCGGTCGCCGGGCCGAGCACCGTCAGCAGCGGGAGCAGGGCATTGCGCAGCACATGGCGGCGGATGACGATGCTTTCGGGGGCGCCCTTGGCGCGCGCCGTGCGGACGAAATCCTGGCGCATGACTTCCAGCATGGAGGAACGCATCAGCCGGGCAATAAAGCCGATGTTGGCGGCGGCCAGCACCAGGACGGGGAGAATCAGCTGTTCGGGTTTGCCCCAGCCCGCCACCGGCAGGGAGGGCCATCCAGCGCGGTATAAAGCCAGATCCACCACCCACAAAACCGGAATGATGACAAACGACGGGACAGAATAAAGCGCCAGCATGATCGTCATGGTGGCCGTATCGCGCCAGGTGTTCTGCCACAGCGCTGACAGCACCCCCGCCGGGACGCCGAGCAGCACGCTGACGGTCAGCGCTGTCAGCCCGAGCTGCATCGAAACCGGCACGCCGTTGGCGATCAGGCTCCAGACCGGGCGTTCGGGGTATTTGAACGAGTAGCCCAGGTTGCCGCTGAGGAGATTTCCGAGATAATTGAAATATTGCTGGTACCAGGGCAAATCCAACCCGTACATGTGGCGCAGGAACTGGTAACGGACGGGATCCTGCCGCCCGCCCATCATGTTAAGCACGGGGTCGCCCGGCGCGAGGGAACTGACGATAAACGTCAGGAACGTCACCGAGAAAAGCACAAAGATGAGAGATAAGAGCCGTTGGGAGATAATGCGCCACATGGGATTCGGCCTGGGATTCAGGAATTTCTACGCTCAAAACCTTTTTGGGACACGGAAAACACGGAAAACGCGGATGAACACGGACATACCTTGTTTTTTGAGCTCTTTCCGCGTGTTCCGTGTCCAGATTTTTACGGGAAGTCCCCGGAAGCCTGACAGATAAGACCGGACAGGCTCTTGCGAACCTGTCCGGTCTGCTTTTCAGGGACAAACTACTTGCCGACCGTCACTTTCGTCCAGTCCACTTCGGGGAAGAGACCTTGCGGGGTGACGACCAGGCCCTTGACCTTGGTGTTGATCAGCAGGTTGGCTTTGCCATAATAGAGCGGCAGCCAGCCCACTTCGGTCAGGGCGATGGTTTCGGCCTGCTGGTAGAGCGGCAGGCGGCTGGGCAGGTTGGGTTCCACGTCGGCCTTGTCGACCAGCGCATCGAATTCAGCGTTGGAATAGTGGCCGTTGTTGTTGCCGACGCCGGTGCGCAGCTGCTGCGAGACGAAGTTCTGCGGGTCGGGATAATCCGCGCCCCAAACGCTGATATAGAAATCGAGCGCGCCGGCAGCAGCCGGATCGTTGGCGGTGGCGGTCAGGTCATCGTTGAACTTGGAAAGTTCCTCGGTATTGATTTCCACCTCCACGCCCAGGGTTTCTTTCCACATCTGCTGCAGGGCGGCGGCGATTTTGGGGAAGTTCGGGTCCTGGTTGTTGATGGACAGCGCAATCTTGGGGAAGTCCTTGCCATCGGGATAACCAGCGTCGGCGAGCAGTTGCTTGGCCCCGGCGGCATCAAAGGCCTGGATTTTGGCTGAATCCGCATTATAACCAGGCATTCCCGGCGGGATGATGGTATCGGCTTCGACCACGGCGGCTTCGAGCACCTTGTTGATCAGCGTGGCCTTATCGACAGCTTTGGCAAAGGCCTGGCGCACCTTGACATTGTCAAAGGGCGGGCGGGCATTGTTGAAGCCGATGTAAGCGACAAAGAACTGGTTGAACTGGTGGAAAGCCGGGTCGCTGGAGACTGCCGAAATCTGGTCGGTGGGGAAGTTGTAAGTGCCCATGATGTCGAGTTCGCCGGTCTGGTACATTTTCAGCGCCGTGGCCGGGTCCTGGATGAAGGGCATGTCGATTTCGGAAATCTGCGGTTTGCCGAGCCAGTAATTGGGGTTCGGCACCAGCGTGATCGATTGGTTGTGCTTCCATTCCTTGACCATGAACGGGCCGGTGCCGTAAGCGGTGTCGGTCCAGGCGGTCGGGTTGGCTTCAACGGCCTTTTTCGAGACAACGAAGGAGGCCGGGAAGGTCAACTGGTAGAGGAAGTAGACTGACGGGTTGAGCAGGTCGATTTCGAGCGTCTGCGCGTCGATGACTTTCACGCCGCTGATGGTTTGGGCGCTGCCCTGCTGCACTTCCATCGAACCGGCGATGTTGGACAGATAGTAACCGGCGTTGCCGTTGGCGTATTCCGGGGCGAAGGCGCGGTTGAGCGAGTAGGCAAAGTCTTCGGCGGTGACCGGGTCGCCGTTGGCGAATTTCAAATCCTTGCGGATGTGGAAGATGAAGGTTTTGCCGCCATCTTTGACATCCCATGATTCAGCGCCAGCCGGGGCGATGTTCAGGCCGCCATCCAGCCGCACCAGGCCTTCAAAAACGAGGCTGATAACGCCCACCGACTGCGAAGCCCCCGCCAGCGGCGGATCGAGCGCGGGCAGTTCGTTGATGCCTTCCAGGCTCCAGCGCAGCGGGGCGCTGGTTTCAGCCGCGGGAGCCGCCGGGGAGCCGCAAGCGGCCAGCAGCAGGCTCAGGGCAGCCAGGAGGCTGATAAGTTGGATTAAGGTTTTCTTGCCAGACATGATTTTCTCTCCTTTGGGTGAATTGGGGCAGACCCATGCGGTAGGTTTCCCCGGTGCTGCACACAGCAGATAGATGCTGCAGTTATTGTATCAATTTTAATGCAGAAGTGCTCCCCCTGTTCTCTTGGCAGGTGCTTAGATCAGAATCGGCCCGTTGCCGCGCAGGTGGGCGGGACGTTGCAGCAGCCAGAGCACCCAATCGGCAACGTGAGCAACAGTCAGGGCGGGTTTGCCTTCGGAGTCGGTGTCGAGGGTCAGGGCCACGCCGGGGGCCAGGAGATGAGTCCGGATGCCGAAATCCGCATTTTCAACGCGAATCAACTCCATCAGCGTGGAAAGGGCGTGCATGGCGACGCCGTAGGCGCCATCCTGCGGATAAAAGCCCAGGGCCGAATCGGAGCCAATCGCCAGGATTTCGCCGTGTTTTTGGGCACGGAAATGCGGCAGGATGGCGCGCGCCACCAGGAAGGGTTCGCGCAGGTTGGCGTTGAGCACCAGATCCCAGGTTTTGACGCTGTGACTGTGAATTTGTCCCCCCGCCCAAAAAGGCGAGACCAAAATCAGGAGGTCGAGGCGGCCAAAGGCGGCCAGGGCCTGTTCGCGCACGAATTCTGCCGCTTCCAGGCTATCCAGCTCGGAGACGATGGTCAGGCAGGTTCCGCCCTCCGCCCGAATTTTCGCGGCGGCCAGCTCCAGCAAATCTTCCTGGCGGCCGCACAGGCAAACCTGCACGCCTTCACGCGCCAGCGCCAGGGCGGTTGCCCCGGCCACTTCGGTGCTGCCGCCGGTAATCAGGGCGGCCATGCCGTGTAAAGCTTGTTTATCCATCAGGCCTCGTAGACCACACGCCCATCGGCCATGGTCAGCGCGGGTTTCAGGCTGGCGATGTCAGCGGGCGGGATTTCGAAAAGGTTTTTCGGCAGCAGCACCAGGTCGGCCAGGTAACCGGCGCGGATTTGGCCCTTCTGGTGCTCCTGGAACTCGCCGTAGGCGGCGTCGCGGGTATAGGCGATTAATGTCTCTGTGAGCGTTTGCCGCTGCTGGGGCATTCCCTCGGCCCAGGGCTGGCGCGTGACGGCATTGGAGACGCCCCTTAGCGGGTTTTGCGTGACGACCGGCCAATCTGACCCGAAAATGAGCGTCGCGCCCGCTTCGCGCAGGGTTTGCCAGGCAAAACTGAGCGGCCAGCGCTCGCGCCCCACGCGCTGCGGCCAGATGTCGTTTTCGTCCACCACCATCGGTGAGTGCAGTGGCTGCATGGAGGCCAGCACGCCCAACTCTTTGAAGCGCGGCAAATCCTGTGGATGTACCAGCTCGATGTGCTCGATGCGGTGCCGGGAGTCGCGCCTGCCATTCAGCTTTTGCGCCTGCTGGTAGGCATCCAGAACCCACCGCACGCCCATATCCCCGACCGAGTGGGTGAAAATCTGCATCCCGAGCCGGTCAGCCTCCGCCACCAGACGGTTGAAATGCTCCGTCTCGTAGTTGGCGGCCCCGCAGGTAGATGGATTATCAGTGTAGGGGTCAACCAACAGACCGGTAAAGCCTTCGATGACACCATCGATGAAAAACTTGACTGCCCCAGCGCGCAGCATCTCGCCGTTATAAGCCTGTTTCAGCGCCAGGATTTCTTTTTTGAGAGTCTCAGGCGTGGTTTCGGGTGAAACGCTGTAGGGCAGGTAAATGCGGCAGGTCAGCTCGCCCAGGTCTTCCAGCGCGGCGTAGATGGCGGCTCTTTCACTGTCGCCGTCCATGTTGTGGACGCTGGTCACGCCCAGCGAGGCGGTCAGACGCAGGGCTTTTTGCAGCAGGGCGCGCTTGCGGGCGGCATCCGGTTTGGGAACCATGTCGCTGACGGGTTGGTAGGCGCCCGGTTCGCGCAGCTCGCCGGTCGATTCGCCGTGTTCGTCGAGCACGTTCTCGCTGTTGGGGCCGCACTCACCACCGTTGAAAATCCCGGCCATTTTCAGGGCCAGGGTATTGGCCCAGGAGGTGTGCCCGTCAAAGGCGTTGATGTAGATGGGCCGGTCGGCCACCAGCGCATCGAGGTGGTGACGGTTCAGCGGTGTGTGTCCCGGCCCGACGTTGTAGCGCAGGCCGGTGCCGGGCAGCCAGGCATCGTCCGGGTGTTCGGCGGCGTAGGCCAGGATGATTTGCGAGAGTTCTTCGTAATTGGTGGCCGGTTCAAGCTGCATCCCATCGAGATTCAGCGCGCCGTAGAGCATGTGGAAGTGGCTGTCGATGAATCCGGGCAGGAGCGTGCCGCCGCTGGCGTCAATCACGCGCGTGCCAGGGCTTTTGAAGGCCAGGGCCTCGGCGCGGCTGCCGACGAAGGTGATGCGATTGTTAGTCACGGCCACGGCTTCAGCGGAGGACTGGGACGGGTCGGCGGTGAAGATGTGGGCGTTTTCGAAGAGGAAGTGGGCGGGAGTGGGCATAGGGTTTTATTTTGTGTCAGAATGCAGTTGCGATGATACCGGCAATTGCCATGATGAATCCAAATCCTTGAAATTTTGAAATCTTGTCTTTCAAGAAAATAACAGCCAGTGTAATGGTTACGATTGACAAAGCGGATGCGATGGGCGTAATCAAGATTGCGTCCCCAATAGTCAAGCCATAATTGACGAGCGCTACTGCGCCAACTTCAATCAGGCCCATCAAGAAAATCATAGATTTTGTTTTGGTGGCGCTTCCGATTAATGGCTCTCCAGGAATTAGCGTGAAAACCCGTACACGGAACACACGGAATTCACGGAAAAACGCGGAAAGAGCTTTATAAATGCTGGTTTTTCCGTGTTCATCCGTTTTTTCCGCGTTTTCCGCGTCTAAAAAATTCCTATCACGGAGATTCTCGGAGAGCCCGATTAATCTGATTTCTTGTTTTGCTGCAAAGGAATAAATTAACAGGAAGATGGTGATACCAAGTTTTACGAGCAGGGTTGTGAACAGCCAGCCAATTTCTTCGGAAATCATTTCGCTGATGTTCCAAAAAACTCCAAAGAAGAAAGCGCCCAGGATAGCTTCCCTGACGCCCAATGAAAGCTGGAACTGCTGGCTTTTTATCGCACCCCAATCCAGCGAGGCCAGGGTCGCGCCAGAAATAATCATCAAAACGCCAGTGGTCTGTATCAGGGTGAGGCGCTGTCCCATAAAAAGAAAGGCGAACAGCATGGTAAAAACTGCCCATAAATTCATGGTTGCGGCGACGATTGAAACATTTCCTTTTTCGAAGCCTTTGAAGAAAAACAAATACCCAGCGGAATAAACCATGGAGGCAATGGGAGCCAGGATAAATGCCAGCGTGGGAAAATGGATTTCTGCTTTCAGGGCTATGCTCAACAGGAAAAGGAAGGCGAGGCCTGCCAGCTGCGACCAAAATAAAGATTTGAACGAGCCAATCTGTTTGGAAAAGACGCCACCCAAGAAATCATAAATTCCCCATCCAAACATACCGCCTATTCCCAATAAAATGCTCAAGATGGTTGTACTCATGGTTCTATGCGATTATTTTTTCTCGACCGAGACAACCGTCCCGGCGACGGCGTCGCTGATGGCGTCGCCAATCAGGTTGATGGAGAGCACAGCCAGGAAGATGCCTGCGCCGGGGAAGACGGTCAGCCACCAGGCCTGGCGGACATATTTCATCCCGGCGTTGAGCATGGCTCCCCACTCGGCGGTGGGAGGCTCGGCACCCAGGCCGAGGAAGTTAAGCGCTGCCCCGGCCAGGATGGAGGAACCAATCCCGAGCGTGAGCAAAACCAGCAGAGTGCGAACCGAGTTCGGCAGGATGTGGCGCGATAAAATTCGAAAGTCGGAGCTGCCGAGGGCGCGCGAGGCTTCGATGTAGGTCATCTCGCGCAGCGAGAGCACGCTGCCGCGCGTCAGGCGCATGAAGGAGGGGACGAAGGAAATCCCGATGGCGAGCATGGCGTTGGCAATGCCAGGGCCGAGGATGGCGATGATGGCCAGGGCCAGCAAAATGTCGGGGAAAGACATCAGTACATCGGTGAACCAGGAGAGCAGCGAATCGAGCCAGCCGCCGAAGTAGCCGGAAACCAGCCCGAGCGTAATCCCAATCAGCGCGCCGATAGTGATGCCGACCAGGCCAACGCGCAGGGAGAGCTGTCCGCCGTAGAGAAAGCGGGTGAAGTTGTCGCGCCCGATGCCGTCGGTGCCCATCGGGTGGTCGAGGCTGGGGGCTTTGAGAGCCAGCGGCGGGGCGGTTTTGTTGGGGTCTCTATCGGTGAAGAGCGGGGCAGCGTAGGAGGCAAAAATCAGGAGCAGGAGCAGAATCCCGCCAATCTGCGCGCTGCGGTTACGCAGGATTTGCCGCAACATGCGCAAACCGGGAGAATTGGCCTGGAACGGGGAAAGTTTGGCAATCATTTGAGCCGAATCTTTGGATTTACCAGGACGTAGGTGACATCGGTGAGGGTGTTGATGAGCACGTAGATGGTGGCGGTGACGAGCACCACGCCCTGCACCAACGGATAGTCGCGGTTGAAGATGGATTGCACTGCCAGCCGCCCGATGCCCTGGCGCGCGAACATGGTCTCGACGATGGTTGCGCCGCCCAGCAGGTAGGCCATTTGCAGGCCGAGGAAGGTTACGACCGGGATGAGGGCGTTGCGCAGGGCGTGTTTCAGGATGACGGTGGCGCGCGGCAGGCCTTTGGCGCGCGCGGTGGTGATGTATTCGCGGCCAAGCACATCCAACATGCTGGCGCGCACCATGCGGGCCACGACGGCGGCTTCGGGCAGGCCGAGCGTCAGGGCCGGGAGGAAAAGCTGGGCGGGGGTGTTGCCGCTGGAGATGCTGGGAAAAAGCCCCAGTTTGACCGAAAATAACAGGATGAGCAGCAGTCCCATCCAAAAAGTGGGAATGGAAAGCCCGCTGACCGACAGACCCATCACCAGCGTATCGAGCCAGGTGCCGTGCCGCAGGGCGGCCAGCATCCCCAGGATGCCGCCGATGCTCAGGGCGACCAGCAGCGCTGCCATCGAGAGCACGAAGGTGCTGGGCATCTGGTCGGCAATGGATTTGGCAACCGGCAGGTTGGTGCGGATGGATTTTCCCAGGTCGCCGTGCAGGGCGTTGCCAAGATAGCGCCCGTACTGCACGTAGAGCGGGTCGTTCAGGCCAAGCTGCTCGCGCAGCGCGGCTACTTTTTCGGCGGTGACTTTCTGGCGGCCGAGGATGGCCATGGTCACGTCACCGGGAACGAGGTGGATGACGGAAAAGACCAGAATCGAGACGCCAAAAAGCACCAGGATGGAAGTGAAGATGCGCCGGACGAGGTAGTTGAACATGATGGGAAGAAAATTTCACCACAAAGTCACCAAGGGTTGTTGGTTTTTCGCCAAAAACTTTGTATCCTGGTGACTTTGTGGTTAGAAGAATTGGGAAACAGATTACTTGGTCAGGTTGATGTCGTACAGTTGTGGGTAGCCTTCCATATCGAAGGCGAAGCCCTGGACGGCGGGTGCGACGAGGTAGGAGGTGTTGACGCTGAACATCGGCAGGACGAGCGCATTTTCCATGATGATGTTCTGAGCGGTGGCATAGTCGGCTTTGCGGGCGGCTTCGTCGATGTTGGTGTCGGCATCGGCCAGCGCGGCATCCAGGTCGGCGTTGACGAAGTTTGTCCAGGCGCCGCCGCCGTTGCCATTTTCAGAGTGGAATAAATAGCGCAGCGGGGACGGGTCGGGACGGGTCCAGTACATGTAGACCAGGGTGTAGTTGCCGGCCAGCAGTTCTTCGTAGGCGGCGCCATCATCCATGGAGCGGTATTGCACATCGAAACCGGCATTGGCCAGGTAGCCAATCAGCAGTTCGTTGAAGGCTTCAGACCAGGCGGGATTATCGGGCCAGTCGATGGTCAGGTTCTCGCCGTTTTTCTCGCGGATGCCGTCGCCGTTGGCGTCGACCCAGCCGGCAGTTTCCAGCAGCTTTTTGGCTTCGTCGAGGTTGTAGCTGTACAGGCTGGCGGCTTTCTCGTCATAGGCCCAGGTGCTCGGGGAGATGACGCTGTGGGCGGGCAGGCCGAGGCTCTGGAAGGCGGTCTTGGCCAGTTCATCCTGGTTGACGGCCAGGATCATGGCCTTGCGGACGTTGATGTCATCGGTGGGGGCCTTGGTGGCGTTGATCATCAGGATGGCGGGAATGCCAGGCTGGGCAAAATTCTGGAGGCTGGCTTTGCCGGCATCGACCATCGCAACCGCATCCAGGGCAGGCGGTTCGCTGGCCAGCAGGATTTCACCAGTCTCGAAGGCGGTCAGGCGGGTGGCAGCTTCGGGCAGGATGCGGAAGGTGACTTTATCCAGGTAGGCCGGGCCGGCGTGCGAGGCAAATTCGGGCGCCCAGTTGTAATCGGGGTTGCGCTCAATCACAATCTGCGACTGGGCATCCCACTGCACGAACTTGAACGGGCCGGTGCCGACGGGATTGCGGCCATAATCTGCGCCGTATTTTTCCAGCGCGGCGGGCGAGGAAATGGCCAGCCATTGGCGGGCGGCATCGCGCAGGAAGAGCGGATAAGAGCCGCCGAACTTGACCTTGACGGTGTAATCGTCCACCACGCTGGTTTCGACATACTTGTGGTCTTGCAGCAGCGATTTTCCGCCCGATTCGAGCACCGCGTCGCTGACGATGTGATCGAAGGAGGCCTTGACCGCATCCGCTTTGAAGGGTGTGCCATCGTGGAAGGTCACATCCTGGCGCAGGGTGAAGGTGAACTCAGAATAATCGGCATTCGGCTCCCATTGGGTGGCCAGGCCGGGATGCAGTTCGCCATCCGTTGAGATCGAGAGCAGCGAGTCGAACAGGCTTTGCAGGATGAACTGCTCCTGGACGTAGACGGCATCGCCGGGGTCGAGCGTTTCCGGTTCAACGGATACGCCGATGGTCAGTTCGCCGCCGTTCAGGTCGGGGGTGGCGGTGGGGGCCGGAATTTCCGTGGCGGTCGGGGCGGCGGTAGCAGCGGGGGCTTCCGTCGCAGCAGGCGGCTGAGGGGCGGGCGTTGTGGCCTGCCCGCAGGCGGCCAGCGCCAGGCTGGCAATCGCCAGCAAGGCGAACAGGCTCCATAAACTTCTGGCTTTCAACATGAAATTCTCCTTTGGAAAGAATAAAAAAGGAAGCCCATTATTAGCTTCCAGAATGATTATACATCAAGCCGCTCAGCCTGCATTTGTACCGCCGGCCAATCACACAAAAGTCCTATATAATCCTTTTCCTTTCTGGACTACCATTGTATAAAGTCCAAACAATGAATGGGCCTGGCTTTTGCCGGCGGAATGCCGGTTTGACATTTTTCAGGTGGGGGGGATAGCCAGGCACGAATCTCTGATGACATTACAACCTGCCAGCTGGAAAACTTTGGGCTTCCAAGAGAGCCTGCCATGAACTCCGTCCATGAATTGAAACAGGAAAATGAAGTCTTGCGCCAGCGTTTGAGCGCATTGGAAGAGCAAAACGGAGCCTCCACCCTTTCCCGTTTACGGCGCGCCTATACCATCCTGAGCCAGATCAATCAGACCGCAGCCCGGGTCCATGAGCGACAGGAGCTTTTTGAGAGTATCTGCCAGCTTGCGCTCCGGGTTGGTGAATTTCGCCTGGCCTGGGTCGGGTTATGGGAACCTGGCAGTGGTGCCCTGATCTGTGTGGCAGAACAGGGTGGCGGTGAGGCCGGGCTGCCGGTGGCGGCGCTCAACACCAGGGAAGAACTTTTTCGTGATGACCTGCCCGCCCGGGCGCTGCGCTCCGGGCAGGTGGAATTCAGCCATGACCTGCAAGCCGATCCGGGCCTGGTTCACTGGCGCTCCACCGCTGTCCGGCTCGGAATCCACTCAGCGGCGGCAATTCCCTTCCGCCAGCAGGGGCAGTTGATCGGCGTGTTCACCCTTTATGCCGCTGAACCGAATTCTTTTGCTTGCGCCGACGAGCAACAACTGCTTCAGGATATCCACATGGAACTTTCGCTGGCCCTGGACAAGCTCGCCGCTGAAGTGGAATGCCAGCAGGTTGAAACCAGACTGCGCGAGAGCGAGTCCAGCCTGAGAAAGTCACAGGCACTGGCGCACGTTGGAAATTGGGATTGGGATGTGCAGACCAACCGGGTCAGTTGGTCGGAGGAGATGCACCGTATTTTTGGCCTTGATCCGCAGCACTTCAACGGCGATCTGCAGGAAGTCATCAGCAGGACGATTCACCCCGCCGACCGCGAGAAAGTATTGCGCGCCAACCTGGCGGCCAGTCAAGCTTCGCAGCCGGCCGCGTTGGAATACCGCGTCATCTGGCCGGATGGATCCGAGCATACCGTCTGGGCCCAGCCCGGCGAAAAAATGACGGATGAAACTGGGAAACTCCTGCGCCTGAGCGGGATTGTCCAGGATATCACTGAGCGTAAACGCACTGAAGATACCCTGCGCGCCCTGGAGGAACGGCACCGCACCATTCTGGTCTCCCTGATCGACAATGTCGTCACGCTCGATGAAGACATGCGCATCCGTTACATTAACCATGTTTCGCCGGGGCTGACGGAAGAGGAAGTTCTCAACTCAGCCTGGCTGGACTGGCTGTCAGTTGAAGACCAGCCCCGCGCGCTTGAAATCATTCGCGGGATTCTGGATGCGGGTGGTTTGGGAGAAATTGAATTCCGCGCCGTCGGTCCGCAACGCCAGCTGACCTGGTTCCATGTCATGGCCTCGCGCTTTTGGGAAGCCGGCGCTAAAAGGATAGTATTGATCGCGCGCGATATTACCGAACGCAAGCAGGCCGAGCAGGATTTGCACCTGAGCGAAGAAAAATACCGCCTGCTGGCCCAGGAACTTGAACAGCGTGTGGTCGAGCGCACTGCTGAAGTGCAGGATCTGTACGACAACGCCCCGACCGGCTATCACTCGCTGGATGCTGCGGGTTGTTTCGTCCAGGTCAATCAGACAGAGTTGAACTGGATAGGCTATACCCACCCGGAAATAATCGGCCAGCCACTGATACGATTTATTACAGCCGAAAGTCAGCGCGAGTTCCAAAAACAGTTTCCCGTCCTCAAACAGCAAGGCTGGATCAAAGACATCGAACTCGATATTATCCGCCGCGATGGCAGCACTTTTCCTGTACTGGCCAGCGCCACCGCCATCTATGGCAAGGATGGCGCCTATCTGATGAGCCGCTCCACCCTCTTTGATAACACGGAACGAAAAAAAATCGAAATGAGCCTGCGCCAGAGCCGCGATGAGCTGGCTCGGGCCTATGCCATCGCCGAAAAAGCCCTGCACGCCAAAGACGAATTCCTGGCCAATATCAGTCACGAACTGCGCACCCCGCTGAATGGCATCCTCGGCTTATCCGAAATCCTGCTCACCGAGCGCCGCGGGGCTCTAAATGTCCATCAACTCAAATATGTCCGCGGCATTGAGACCAGCGGGCGGCACCTGCTCAGCCTGATTAATGACATCCTCGATCTCTCCAAAACGAATGCCGGCTTGCTGGAAATCCACCCCAAATCTGTGCTCGTCGCCGAGATCTGCCAATCCAGCCTGGGACTGGTCAAAGAACAGGCCTGGAAGAAAGGCCTGCGGCTCGATTACACCTCCGATGTGGCCGTTACCCGCCTGTGGGCCGACCCGCTGCGCCTGAAACAGATCCTGGTCAACCTGCTCAGCAACGCCATCAAGTTCACCCCGCCGCTGGGCAGCATCCTGCTCGAAACCCACGCCAACCAGGAACGGGATTGTGTTGAATTTCGGGTCACGGATACCGGCATTGGCATCTCGCCTGAAGATCTGCCACGCCTGTTCCAACCCTTCACCCAGCTGAACAGCAGCCTGACGCGCCAGTATGAAGGCACCGGCCTGGGCCTGGTCCTGGTCAAACAACTGGCTGAAATGCACGGTGGCAGCGTCTCGGTTACCAGCCAACCAGATCATGGAAGCTGTTTTTTGGTCTTCCTGCCCTGGAAAAGCGCCCTGGCCGCGCATCAGGCCGACGATCAATCCACCGCCTACAGCCTGGCGAGCGATGCCTCGGTTGAAAACAACCAGCACTTGACCAAAAAAGACCCTGACTCTCCCGTCACTCTGCTGCTGGCCGAAGACTCGGAGGTCAACACCCTGATCATCAGCGATTACCTGGGCAGCCAGGGATACAAAGTCGTGGTCGCCCAAACCGGCTTGGAAGCGCTGCGCCAGGCCGAAGCCATTTTCCCCGCCCTGATCCTGATGGACATCCAGATGCCCGAAATGAACGGCATCGAAGCCATTCAGCGGCTGCGGGCCAATCCGCGCCTGGCCGCAACGCCCATCGTGGCTCTCACCGCCATGGCTATGACCGGCGACCGCGAACGCTGCCTGGCGGCTGGCGCCAACGAATATGTCAGCAAACCCATCCAGCTCAACCTCCTGGGACAAATCATCCACCGCCTGCTGCACGACCACTAACCTCCCCCGTTTCTTTTTCGGGGGCCAAAAAATCGCCCGGCGATGATATGATTCCCTCATGTCTGAACCCCTGTTTTCCATCCGTAACCTCCCCGTCTACGGCGACCTGGTGCTGGCCCCGATGGATGGCTACTCCGACTGGCCCTTCCGCTCACTGTGCCGCTCACTCGGCTCGGCCATGAGCTACACGGAATTTGTCAAAGCCGAACATATCATCCACTCCTTCCGCCGCGTCAAAGCCAAGCTGACCTATACGGAGGCCGAACGCCCGGTCGTTTTCCAGCTCTACGGCGATGACCCGGCTGAAATGCTCACAGCCGCGCTGATCGCGCAGGAACTGGGCCCCGACATAATTGATATCAACCTGGGCTGCCCGGCTAAAACCGTCGCCAGCCGCGGAGCCGGAGTCGGGCTGATGCGCACGCCGCTGGTCGTGGCGCGCATGTTTCGCAGCCTGACTTCGCGCCTGAGCATCCCTGTCACCGGCAAAATCCGCCTCGGCTGGGAGGATTGCCGCAGTTACAAGCTGATTGCGCGCATCATCGAAGCCGAAGGAGGTGCGCTGGTCGCCATTCACGGCCGGACAAAAAATCAGGGTTACGGCGGCCAGGCCGATTGGGAGGCCATTGCCGAGGTCAAGGCCATGCTCAAGATCCCGGTCATTGGCAACGGGGATGTGCGCCGGGTGGCCGACATCCAGCGCATGAAAGACCAGACCGGCTGCGACGCCGTCATGATCGGGCGCGGAGCCATTGCCAACCCGTGGATTTTCTCCCGGCTCGACCGGGAACAAGTCTCCCCCGAACAGATCCGCGCCACCATGCGCCTGCACCTCGAGAAAAACAGCGCCTTTTACGGCCCCGAAGACGGCGAGCGGCTGTTCCGCAAACACGCCATGCAATACCTTGGCCTGCACCAGCTCGACCGCGAGGCGCGCAAAAACATTCTGCGCAAACACCCGGCCGGCGAGTTTGCGCAGATTTTGGAACGAATTCAGCTTGAAATCAACCCGGAAACGGGCACAGACCCGGCCCGGCGCATTTACCCGCGCAGCAGGTAAAGCACAGCCACCGTCACCCCAATCGTCACCACCAGCCAGCGCAGTGTGGCTGGTTTTACTTTCCCGGCCAGCCGGCCGCCCAGCCAGCCGCCCAACAGGGCGCAAACCGCCATTACCAGCACCGCCGGCCAGACCACCTGCCCCGAAAAGACAAAAAAGAGCGCCGCGGCCAGGTTGACGCTGAAGGAAACCGCCTGCTTGAGCGCGTTCAGCTTCGTCAGCGATTCATCCATCGTCAGGCCGAGCGCCGCCAGCACGATGACACTCAACCCGGCCCCAAAATAGCCGCCATAGACAGCCGCCAGCCCGATCGGCAGGGTGCTCCACAGCTCGGAGACTTTCCCGTTGCCGTGTTTTTCAGCGCGCCGCATTAAGAACGCGCGGACGGGATCCTGCACTGCCAGCAAAAGCGAGGCCAGCAGGATGAGAAAAGGTACCAGCTGACGAAAGAGTTTTTCCCCGCTGCTGAGCAGCAAAATCCCGCCGAGCAAGCCGCCCGCCACGCTGGCCGGCAGGATGTACCCCAGGCGGCGCGTCTGCGTCTTCATGTCCTGCCACTGCGCCAGCGTCCCGCCGATATAGCCCGGCAGCAGCGCCAGGGTATTGGTCACGTTGGCCATTACTGCCGGGACGCCGACCGCCGTCAGCACAGGAAATGTGATCAGCGTGCCGCCGCCAGCCAGGGCATTAATCATCCCGGCAGCCAGCGCCGCCAGGCCAATCCACACAAAATCCAGGGTATGGAGCATGGGTTTTATCCTTTGGAAAATTTCAGATAAGGATACTATCAAGCCGCATCTTCTGCAATATATAGAAAAGAACTTCGCAACTGGCGCTGCAAAGTTCTTTATCGAGCAAAAGCCGCCATCAACCCCAGCCCGATGTACAACCCGCCAATGAGATACCGCTCGAGCTTGGGGAAACCCCGCGCCTCTTTCAATGATCTTCCAATCGTGCCCGCCAGCAAGGCATACATTCCGTCTGTGATGATGGCCATCAGCACAAAGAGACTGCCCAGGGTGAAGAATTGCAGCGCCACTGCGCCGTGCGTCGGTTCCACAAACTGCGGCAGAAAAGCCAGGAAGAACAGCGCCGTCTTCGGGTTGAACACCGCCACAACAATCCCCTGCGAGAAAATGCGCCAGAGACTCTGGTGCTCCAGTTGCTCGGGCGCGTGAAGCGCCTGGCGGCTGAAGAGCCGCCACAGGCCGAGGTAAATCAGGTAAGCCGCGCCCAGGTATTTCACCATGCTGAAGGCCAGCGCCGAGGATAACAGCAGCGCCGAAAGCCCCAGCGTGGCCGCCAGGACGTGGATAAAGTTGCCGATCTCAACACTCAGCACCGAGACCAGCCCGGCAATCCGGCCCTGATCCATGCTGCGCGCCACAATGTAGAGCACAGCTGGGCCGGGGGTCAGTAAAAGCATCAGTGCGGCGACCACGAAAAAGGGCAGGCGGGCGGTTTCAAACATGATTTATCTCCCAGAGGATGCGTAATCCGTCCAGCGTCAGCCAGGGGGCGATGTGCTGAATCACCTGCGTTTCCTTGGCCACGACTTCTGCCAGCCCGCCGGTGGCGACGACCTTCATCTGCGGGCCGAGTTCGGCCCGGAAGCGCGCTACCATGCCCTCCACCATGCTGACGTATCCGAAGAGCAGCCCCGACTGCATGGCGTGGGTGGTGTTGCGCCCGATGACGTTGGGCGGACGCTGCAAGTCGATGCGCGGCAGTTTGGCGGCGCGCGCAAACAAGGCCTCGGCCGCCAGGTTGATCCCGGCGGTGATGGCGCCACCCAGGTAGTCGCCTTCCTGCGTCAGGGCGTTGAAGGTGGTCGCGGTGCCAAAGTCGATGATGCAGGCCGGGCCGCCGTACAGATGCATGACCGCCACGGCATCACAGATGCGGTCCGCGCCC
Organism: uncultured Anaerolineae bacterium; assembly: GCA_903875215.1. Lineage (GTDB taxonomy): Bacteria > Chloroflexota > Anaerolineae > Anaerolineales > Villigracilaceae > UBA5195. The sequence goes on along the minus strand of CAIQVH010000038.1, from coordinate 21,507 downwards.
ACCGAGCGCGGATCTTCGTAGCGGATGCGGATGCCGGTTTTGATGCCCGCATCCACCACCAGCGGCTCCTGGCCGAGATATTCGCGGCAGGCCTGTGTGACGCGCCCCGTCAGTGGCGGGACGACTGAATCGAGCACGATACCGGTCAGGTCGCGGGCTTGATAGCCGGCGTGGGTCAGCAGCCCGAGCAGCTGCAGGCCGTATTCGTCGGGCATGCGGTTGTGATCGGTAGCCAGCCGCCAGTGCCAGGCCAGTTTTTCGCCTTCGTACAGGCCAATGGTTAAGTTGGTGTTGCCGATGTCGATCGTCAAGAGCATAATGCCATCCTTTGCAGGGCGACCCTTCAGGGCATACAATCACGGTTTTTCGCGCCGGGCGGGTCGCTCCTGCCCGCGTTACTTTGAACTTTCGATAATCTCCGCCACCACGTCGTAGCGGTGGAACTGCGGCATGAGATAGACGCCCTGGCCCCAGGCTTTTATTTTCTGGATCAATTCGACGGCGATTTTCACGCCTTCAGCGGAGGCCGTTTCACCGGCTTTTTGAATCCGCTGCAGGCTGGCTTCGGGAATCACAATCCCCGGCACCTCGTTTTGCAGGAAGTGAGCATGTTTCACGCTGACAAGCGGTAGGATGCCGACCAGCACGGGTTTTTCCAGCGGCGCGCCATTGCTTTCGGCAAATTGATCGAGGAAGGCTTTGGCCGTCTCCGGTTCGTAGATCGGCTGGGTCAGGAAAAAGTCTGCCCCGGCTTTGAGCTTGCGTTTCAGGTTCTTGATCTCGGCTTCAACATCCGGCGGGCACAAGTTGAGCGCGGAACCGGCAAAAAAGCTGGTCGGCTGGCCGATGGAGGTGCCGGAGTGATCCACGCCGGTATTGAAGCCCTGCTTGATCAGCTTGATCAGGCCGGAGGGAACCAGATCGTAGTTGTCGGTGGCTTCGGGGTAATCGCCAATCGAGGTCGGGTCGCCCATCACAACGAAGATGTTGCGCAGACCGAGGGCGTGCGCCGCCAGCAGGTCGCCTTGCACGCGCAGGAGATTGCGCCCGCGCGTGGGGAAGTGCAGGGTGGTTTCAATGCCCACCCGGCGCTGGATGACATCACAAACTGCCCAGGCCGACATTCTCATGCGCGCCATCGGGCTGTCGGCCACGTCGATCACGTCAGCGCCGGATTCCTTGAGCAGCGAGGCAGCCGCCACCAGTTTTTGGGTGGCCAGGCCGCGGGGCGGATCCATCTCTACAGCGTAGACAAATTTCCCGGCGGCCAGTTTCTGCGCCAGCTCGGAGGGAGCTTCGGCGGGTTCGTTATCCGTCAATTTGGCGGCGACCACGCTGACGGGTTCGACCGTCACCGCCGGGGCGGTATCCAGCGTTTTTCGCATGGCGGCGATATGCTCGGGCGTGGTGCCGCAGCATCCGCCGATCACGTTTGCGCCGGCTTTCCAGAATTCCAGCACATAATCGCGAAAATATTCGGGCGCGGCGGCGTACATCACGCGCCCGCCGACGTGTTCGGGCCAGCCGGCGTTGGGCTTGACCCACAAACGGGCATCGGGCGCGGCCTGGCGCATCTGGCGCAGGATGCGGATGAGCTGGGCCGGGCCGCCGGAGCAGTTGACGCCGATCACATCTGCGCCGGCCTCGCGCAGGGCCAGCGCTACCTTGGCGGGTTCGTCGCCCAGCAGGGTGCGGTCGTCGCGGGTGAAGGTCATCGTGGCGACGACGGGGATATTGTTGAAGGCTTTGGCGGCGTGGATGGCTTCGACCGTTTCATAGAGATCAGTCATGGTTTCGATGACGATTAAATCCACCCCGGCGGCGGCCAGCGCCCGCACCTGCTCCGCGAAGGCCTCGCGCGCTTCGAGCGGCTGGACGCGCCCGTAGGGGGCGATCCGCACGCCAAGCGGGCCGATATCGCCGGCGATGAGCACATCCTTGAAGGAGGCGCTGACCACGCGGCGCGCCAGTTCCACCCCGGCGCGGTTGATTTCCGTCAGTTGGCCCTCCAGTCCGTGGCGGGTGAGTTTGAAGCGGTTCGCGCCAAAGGTGTTGGTCAGGATGATTTGCGCGCCTGCTTCGATGTATTGACGGTGGACATCGGCCACGCGGGCCGGGGCGGTGAGATTGAGTTCGTCGAAGCAGTGACTGTGTTCCACGCCGTGAGTATGGAGCAGCGTCCCCATGGCGCCATCGGCCAGCAGCGGGGTGGAATTTGCGAGCAGGGAAAGGAATTTGTTCATAGGTTACCGGTCAAGCTCCTTGACAACGCTGAAAACCACTCCATCGCGGCCAACCGAGAAGATGACCGCCGCCTGGGAGAAAACGGTTAAATGTTTATCGCCGCGCGAGGAGAGAACGGCGTAATCAAAACTTTCAGCCGGCCCGGAAGTTTGCGAACCGATCCGCAGATCGGGCCGGGCGTAGGGACTGGCCGCCTCGGGGAAGGTCCATGCCAGGACGGAGGCCCCGGCCGGCGCGACCTGGTTCACAAAGCGTTGGGCTTCGGCGTACGATGTCGCCCAATAATCAGTCTCGAAGCGGCCTGCTGCGCCAGCCAGTCCGCCGGTCAGGTGGTTGTAGTAAACATATTGGTACGGGTGCAAGTGTACCAGCGGAATCAGCCCCGGGACGAGCGCGGCCGCCAGCAGCAGCGGGTACACCCACCGACGGGTGGGAATCAGCTCCAGCGCCACGCCGCACAGCAAAAAAAGCGGCGGCAGGAGAAACAACAACTGGCGGAAATTATCATACAACGGTTTGCGCGTCAGCATGATCAGGAGCAACGGAAGCAGGCTCCAGCCGAAAATCAGCCCCGCCAGCCCGGCCGGGAGCTTCTTCCGGTACAGCGCAATTCCCAGCCCGAACAGCCCCAGTCCGCCTAAAATCAAGACCGGCTCGGTCAGCTGGAGCGCCAGCAGTACCGGCAGGTAGCGCCACGGCAGTTGATCGGCGCCATATTGCACCCCGTCAAACAGCACCTTGCCCTGCCACGGAAACGCGGACATGATGTTCAGGCTCTCCAAAAACCGGCCCAGCGGGTCGGGCCACAAAAAGGGCCAGGCCAGGGTGGCCGTTAGCGCCGCCGTCAGGATATAGACGGCCAGGGCTGGCAGGGCTTTGTCCCGCAGCCGGGCAAGCAGACTCACCATCACCAGCGCCCCGGCCCAGGGGCCTAACACACGCGTGGCGGTGGCCAGCCCCAGAGTCAGCCCGGCCAGCAGCCAGGCCGGATTTTTCATCAGGCGCAGGCACAGGCGCAGAAAATTCTTCACGGAAGCAGGCCGCAGCCAGCCAAACAACTCCGGGAAAATCGGGTGATACAGCAAAAGCGCCAGCAGCGCTGCAAGAGCCAGCCCGCCCGTGCGCATCCAGGCGCTGAGACGGAGCGCCTTGGAGACGTAATTTTCCACCGGCTGGAGCAGGGCGCCATTTACGAACAGATGCAACAATCTGGAAAGTGCCCGATTCTCCCCGGAAACCGCCAACCGCACCCCGGCCTCCACCAGGCGGATGATTTCACCCCAGCCGAGCCAGATTCCCGCCGTGACCAGCACCCAGGCTGCCGTCCCGCCCAGGGCGATGCGCTTGAGGTGGGCCCCGGCCTGGCTCCAGCGTTCTGACCATGTCCACTGCCCGCACGGCTCACCCTCCACCGGCAGCCGGTCAACCGCCCACAAGCCCACCGTCACACAGGCCGAGAACGCCAGCAGGAACGGAATATCCTTGGGATTGATGAAAGCATGCCCCCACAGCAGCGGCTGAAAAAGGAACAACGCGGTCAGCGCAAAAGCCGTCTGCCCAGAGAACCAGCGCCGGGCCAGAAAATACAGGCACAGGCCTGCCAGTTGAAATTGCACAAAATAACTGAAATGCCAGAAAGCCGGCTCAAAAAAACCGGGCAGCACCGGGCGCACAATCGATTCTGCCAGGGCGGTCAGGATGGCGTACGCCGGGCCGTAATAGCGCAAATCGTCCCGGCCAAAGGATGGCACGACGCGTGGGTCAATCCAACTGCGATAGGCCTGCAAGGATTGGTGAGCATATTCAATAAAGCGTGGCTCGTCGGCGCTGAGACCGTAATCTCTGACCACCAGCAATCCGATCAGCAGATTCACGGCCAACAGCGCCAGCACCGGCCAGTGCCGTTTCAGGCGGAGAAGGGACATCGTGATTCCATATCGTCAGCGCATCAACTGTTCTACGCGGCTTTCGCCGACGCTGTAATACTTGGCCTGCGGATGGTGGACGATGATCGCCGCGGTGGATTGTTCGGGGATGAGCTGGTAAGCGGGACTTAACTGCATCCCAAGCTCTTTCTCGACTGGCAGCAGGTCGAAGACCTTGCGGTGGTCTTCCAGCTCAGGGATGGCGGGGTAGCCCCAGGAGTAGCGTTTGCCCTGCCCGGCGGGGAGTCCCAGCTCGCGGAGGATGTGCTCGTGCAGGTAGTTGGCGGTCGCTTCGGCGGTCTGGACGGCGAGGCCGTGGGTGAAGTAGCCTTCAGAGTAGTCGCCGGCGGCCTGGAGTTTGTCGAATTTTTCGGTGGCTTCCAGGCCGACAGTGACGACCTGAAAGGCGACCACATCCATTTTGCCGGAGTCGACCGAGGCGTAGTAGTCGCTGAGGGCGAGGTGTTCGTCGTAGGGTTGGCGGGGGAAGTGGAAACGGGTCAGTTCCTGGTAATTGGTAATTGGCGATTGGGGATTGTAGATAATCAGGTTATCGCCATCGGCTTGGCAGGGGAAGTAGCCGTAGACGGCTTGCGGTTTGAGCCAGCCGGTTTTGAGGGCTTCGCGCTTCATTTTGTCGAGGCGGGCGTCGAAATCGGCTTTGAGCTTGGTCCACTCGTCGCCGTGGGTGTTTTTGGCGCCCCAGGACAGGCGGTAGAGTTCGTTGATGTTCAGGTGCTGGAAAACCATCTCGAGCGGCATGGCGCGGACAAGTTTCCAGCCAAAGGAAATACTGTTCGGGAGCGAAATCGGCTGCGGGGCGATTGAACTTCGTTGACCGGTTGACCGGTTTTCCGGTTTGGCGGTTGTCCGGCCGAGTTCCATATCCGCATCTTTTTGGAGTTGTTCGAGCATGGCGGGGCGTTTTTGCTCGTCGATGAGATTGTCCATCGTTTCGAGGCCTTCGAAGGCGTCTTTGCAGTAGAAAACGCCGGGCGCGTAGAAGCTGCCGTCCTCGGTTTGCAGGATGCGGCGGCCAAAGCGGCGGTTGATGGCCGCGCCGCCGATGAGCACCGGGAATTTCAGTCCGCGGCGCTGGAGTTCGTTGACGATGAGCGGCATCTGTTTGGAGGTGCTGACGAGCAGGGCGGAAAGGCCGATGGCAGTGGCGTTGACTTCTACGGCTTTGCTGATGATGGTTTCGGCGGGGGTCTGTTTGCCGAGGTCGATGACGGTGTAGCCGTTGTTGACGAGGATGGTTTTGACCAGGTTTTTGCCGATGTCGTGCACGTCGCCGTAGACGGTGGCGAGCACGACGGTGCCCTTGGTGACGCCTTCGACCTTCTCAAGGTAGGTTTCGAGGTGGGCGACGGCTTTTTTCATCACTTCGGCGGATTGGAGCACGAAAGGCAGGATGAGTTCGCCCGCGCCAAATTTGTCGCCGACTTCTTTCATGGCGGGGAGCAGGACGGTGTTGAGGACGTGGACGGCGGCTTCGTGTTGGGAACGCGCCCTCACCCCTAACCCCTCTCCCGGGGGGAGATGGGGATTGCTCCCTTCCCCCTGCGGGGGAAGGGCCGGGGATGAGGGAGCGAGGCGCTCGTCGAGAATCTCCCAGAGCGTATTGAGAACTTCCTCGGTTTTGTTGAGCAGGTCGCTATTCCAAAAACGAATAACCTGAATTCCGTGCTGTTCGCGCAGAATTTGGGTGCGTTCTTCATCATATTTGACCTGTTCATCTTCGTTGTGCTGGCTGCCGTCCAGTTCGATGGCGAATTTGGCTTCGTGGCAATAAAAATCGAGGATATAGCCAGCGACAGGATGCTGTCGGCGGAATTTGGCGTCGTGGAAGGCGCGGTTGCGGAGGATGTGCCAGAGGAAAGATTCGGCATCGGTGGCATTTTTGCGAAGGCCGCGAATGCGTTCTTTGAGTTCTTCAGGGAGACGGGGATTGTAATGGCGAGGTTCGCCCTCATCCCCAACCCTTCCCCCGGTGGGGGAAGGGAGCAGTTCCCCTCTCCCTTCGGGAGAGGGGTTAGGGGTGAGGGAGCTTATTGCTTCATCCACATCCGCTTCGATGCCATCTTTGTAGCGCGCCAGGATGCGGAAGTGCAGGCGCTGGGCGACGGTCATGCCTTCGGTGGGGTCGGCTTTGGCGCTGCTGGTATTTTCGGTTTTGCCTTCAAAGTGCTCGATATAGCGCTGGAGCGCATCGGGGCGGCGGTTGAAAATCAGGTCTTCGGCCAGTTCTTTTTCGTCGGCGGGGATTTCACTGTAGGGTTTGATGTGCGCGGGGTTGACGATGGCCATATCCAGCCCGGCTTTGACGCAGTGGTAGAGCATGACCGAGTTCAGGGTCGGGCGGGCGTTGGCCGAGAGACCAAAGGACAGGTTCGAGACGCCCAGCGAGGTCAGCACACCGGGCAGGGATTGCTTAATCAGCCGGATGCCTTCGATGGTTTCAATCGCAGACGCGGAAAATTCCGGGTCGCCGGTGGCGAGGGTGAAGGTCAGGTCGTCGAACACCAGCGCAGATGGGGCCAGACCGTGCTCGTTGACCGCCACATCGTAGATGCGCTGGGCCACTTCCAGCTTGCGCTCGCGGGTCTTGGCCATGCCTGCTTCGTCGATGGTCAGGATGATGACGGCGGCGTTGTGCTCCTTCGCCAGCGCGAAAATCTTGTCGGCTTTGGCGCGGCCCGACTCGAAATGGGTCGAGTTGATGAGACAGCGCCCCGGCGCGGTTTTGAGCGCCACTTCCAGCACGTCCACTTCGGTCGTGTCGATGACCAGCGGCAGGTCGATGCCCGCCGTGACCAGCTTGCGCACCACCTGCCGCATCAGGAACGGCTCGTCGCCGCGCTCGGTGACCGCCACCGAAATATCCAGCCCGTGCGCGCCGTTATCGACCTGGTCGCGCGCCACGGTCAGGACGGAGTCCCAATCTTCGGCCAGCAGCAGGCGTTTGAAAGCGCGGCTGCCCTGGGCGTTGCAGCGCTCGCCAATCAGGAAGGGCGCGGGGTCTTGCTGCATGTTCATCGCCTTGATGCCCGATGCGAGGCGTGGAAGGCCGGAGTCGGGGCGAGGGGGGTGTTGCGTGTTGCGTAGTTTGTTGACAAGAAGTTCGAGGTGGGCGGGGGTTGTTCCACAGCAGCCGCCGACCACGGAAATGTTATTTTTGGTGACAAATTCGACCAGCGCCGCTGAAAACGGCTCCGGCTCCAGCGGGTAGACGGCCTGACCATCGACATTGAGCGGCAGCCCGGCGTTGGGGATGCACGAAACCGGCAGGCGCGTGCCTTCGCCAAGGATGCGGATGGGCTCGCGCATGTGCTCCGGGCCGGTGGAGCAGTTCAGGCCGATGACATCAATCGGCAAATCTTCGAGGATGGCGATGGTGGCGTCTGCATCGGTGCCAAGCAGCATGCGCCCGCTGGTGTCGAGCGTGACCTGGGCCTGAATCGGCAGCCAGACGCCGGTCTTGGCGAAGGCTTTGGTTACGCCGTGGATGGCAGCCTTGACTTCGAGAATGTCCTGCGATGTCTCGATGAGAATCACATCCACCCCGCCCTGAATCAAGCCGACGGCCTGCTCGCGGAAAATGTCGGCCAGTTCGTCGAATTGCATGTTCGAGAGTTCGGGATCATCGGCGGAGGGGAGTTTGCCGGAGGGGCCGATGGAGCCCGCCACAAAGCGCGCCTGACCAGTCTTGGCGGCGAATTCATCCGCTACGCGGCGGGCGAGGGATGCGGCGGCCACGTTGATTTCGTTGGTGCGCTCGCCCAGGCCGTATTCGCCCAGCGTCAGGCGGTTGGAGCGGAATGTATCCGTCTCCAGCACATCCACGCCGACTTCCATAAACGAGCGGTGGACTTTTTCAACGGCTTCGGGATACGAGATGACGAGGAAGTCGTTGCATCCGTTGTATTTTTCGCCGCCAAAATGCTCGGCGGTGAGATGCTGGTTTTGCAGGCTGGTGCCCATCGCGCCATCGAAAACGAGGACTTTCTTTTCGATGGCATCGAGGTAGCGGCGGTTGGTGTAGGTGCGAGGGGTCATTGGGTTACTCCTAAATGTTTATCGATGAAATGCGCGAATTTCTGGCGGAAAATAAACCAAACGATAATTCCAAGAATCAATCCACTCAAGTTTATGAATAAAGATAAGATGATTTCTTTTTCGATATCTGGTTTGTGTTTCCACATCCAGACTTTGCCGTTATCCAGCAGGACATAATAAGTTAGTGTTGTTGTGCCAAAAAACGGATCATTCGTTTGCGTAATGGCACATTCAGTCGGGCTGGCTTCCGGTTGGGGCGGGTACCTGGATTCAACCGAATAATAATCGTAAACGGCCTCGCAGCCAGAACGGATCAGCTTTTTCATTTCGGGGCCGAATTCGCTTTCCGGGTCCAGTTCCAACCATTGGCCGCAAGTTTTTCCGGGGGTGTCGTTGCAAAAATCGGATTTGTACATGTAGAAGGACCCGTCTTCGGCGTAAGCCCAAATTTCGCTGGCGCTGGTAGCCACCAGGTGCTTGAATTTTAGCGGGCTATCCAGCAGTTGCCACTTGACGAACGCGCCCGAATGGTTCAGATTTGTCCAATATCCAGCCGCCGCGAAGCCGATTGCGATGCCAACCGCGCAGAAAAGGATGAAAATGGCAAGTTTAATCAAAATGCTTTCGGCTTTTTTAGCCATTTCATATCCTGTGGGCGTTGTTCAGGAACAACGGATTTTCTTTTCGAGGGTGTCGAGGTAGCGGCGGTTGGGGTAGGTGCGATGGGTCATTAAGGGTTACTACTAAATCGATAGCTATAAATTTCATAAGATGGTTTGTAAATTTCGAGAATAAAACTTGCAAAACTCCGATACTTTGCAGATTGAGCAAGATGGTTTTGCTTCCAAGCATATACCACGTTCAATTCCAAACTCTACTGATTGAACCTGACCATATGCTACCAAAACAATATCGATATATCGAATCGGATATCCAGTTGATTCTGCAAATTTTCTGCCCTGAATCACCGTTTTTAACAACTGTTCTTCGTTTTCAATTAACGCCAGTCTCTTGAATATTCGGCTTATCACTCTATCGGGCTTGAGAACAGGCAGACCGATTTCTGTCAGGAAATGATAAGTGGTAATTCTGCCCAAGCCCTCAAAAAGATATTCGAGTTCTTCTTTCAAAAGCATCAAGTTTTCGAAAGACACCGTGGGCAGAAATCCATCAATATATTTCTGAAATGAACCATGTTGTCGAATTATTCCCTGAAAGATTTGGGCGTTTCTTACGCAAGCATTTATCTTGATATGATTCTTTATCATCGCATCATCAGAAAGAACACGCCTGATGTCGTCATCACTATATTTCGCTACTGTTGCATAATCTGGAAAATGTGCATGAATTGTTACAAGTTTTGCAGTAACTGTCGCTGCGCGAAAGCCAGAATAAAAAATCACTTCGACAAGAATACGAAAATATTCGCTATCTGCTAATACCCTGCCTTCAAAGTGCTTGAAAGGCTCCAGATTTTCGCGAATTTTTTCTAAAGGAAGGTTTTTGGAACCTTCGGAAATCAGCGTTAATTCAATATTTTTAAAGATTAATTGGTAATCGAACATGAAGTCTTAACTTTCTTGTTGATCGATGGGATGAGACCGTTTCTTGACATTTTCTCTCTTTTATTGTACAGTATTCCTGTACAGAAAAGGAGCCTTTATGACCATTGAATTCACCTACTCCAGCGCCCGTGAGCAGCTTGCCAGCCTGCTTGACCGGGTAACGCAAGACCGCGAGGTTGTTATCATTCACCGGCGCGGCGGCGAGGATGTTGCCATGATTTCTGCCGATGAACTCGCCAGCCTGACCGAGAGCGCCTACCTGCTGCGCTCGCCGGAAAATGCCGAAAGGCTGCTCTCGGCGCTGGGGCGGGCGTTGAAAAACGAGGGACAATCCCAAAGTCCAGAAGATTTACGCCGTCAAGTGGGGCTGGATGAAAAAGCGTGAGGCGGTTTTCCAGCCGGAGTTTATCGAGGATTTGCGCTACTGGGTGGAAACCGACCGTAAGCTGGCGATACGTGTTTTTGAACTGATTGACGCCATCCTGCGCGATCCATTCGATGGGATTGGCAAGCCTGAACCGCTCAAATACATCGCTCCGGGCTGCTGGTCGCGGCGGTTGACGCAGGAGCATCGCATTGTTTATCTTGTGCGCGAGGAACGCATCGATTTTTTACAGGCCCGCTATCATTATAGCAAGTAGGGGCGACCCTACGCCGCCATTCTAAATTTCAGCCCGTTTTCGAGTGAAAACGGGCTGGTTGTTTATTCTATGCGCCGGATGCGATGGCGCTTTTGCTCAACCACCACAAATGACGTTGCCAGATCCGTTTCGCGATAGGTTTCCAGCACCTTTTTTAGTTCGGCATGGACATCCACCATACTGGATGGCAACATACGGAGATAAATCACACCACTTCCTGCGCCATGCACAAAGACGAGATTGCCATAATCCCGATCGCGGGTGATAAAAATTCGGTTTTCTTTTGCCGCGGTTTTGAGCAATTCGGCATCTTTGGCGCGAGACAGGTTCAATTCAGATGCCGTCACAACATCATGCCCGCTTTCCCGTAAAAAACGAACGGTCACGGCGTACACATCCTGGTCGAGCAAAAACTTCATGCCGCTACCGATGAAATGTGAATATCTTCTGCCGCCACCAGCGCGATGGCATATTGCAGGCAGGCGTGAATATCCTGGATTTTCAAATCGGGATAATAATCACGGATGATTTGTTCAAAGGTCAAACCTTCGTTAATCAACTCCAGCACGTTCTGGACGGTGATTCGTGTGCCCTTGATGACTGGTTTGCCAAAATGGATGTTTGGATTAACAATAATTCGTTCCATAGTCACCTCTTTATTCGATTCTATCACTAAGAGTCAAGGCTTCGTTGCTGGTCGCGGCGGTTGACGCAAGAACACCAGATTGTTTATCTTGTGCGCGATGAGCGCATCGACTTTTTGCAGGCCAGGTATCATTATAGCAAGTAGGGGCGATATCATACCCGCAGGGTGCCCGTCCGGGCGTAAAAATTAAACTGTCTGGCAAGGAAGTCTGGCATAACAGGATGCGGGATGGCTTTGAAGGGTCGCCCCTACCCGTCAATTACGATTTTTTCACTTTCACCAAACGCGGATTTGGCCCATTCGGTCACATCCGCGCAGTAGGTTTCGGCGTTTTCGGCGCGGACATCACAAATCGTTTTCGCCCAGGTTGTTTTGGCGATGACGGGCTGGCCGGTTTTGGATTTGATCTTGAAATCGCGTTTGCCGCTGTCAACTTTGTCACGGTTCTGTTTGCGGATTAAGGAGGGCGGCTTGTTTTCGATGATGAAGGCTCTTAACAGATCACGTTCATACAGCCAGCCTTCCCTTGTCAGCTGGCTGGAGTGCTGCAGCAGGTAGGCAGCCACCGTCAGGTGGTGGACTGCGCCGTAGCCGGGATCGCTGAATTCGAGCACGAGGAACTCATCGAAATGGGTTTGGCAGCTCATTTCTGGCGCGCCACATTCAAGGCAAATCACCCCAAACTTTTATCATGGGGGGTAAGTATTGTCAAATTTCATCCCGATGTGCTGGAAAAGAAAAATTTGCGGGTGCATCTTGACTCGCATCCCACCTCCATGCTACACTAAAAATCCATTAAGTTTTTCCTTTTCGGCGAAAAATGGAAAAAATACAAGCTCTGCATGCCTTTGATCAGATCAAAATATTGGCCGATTCGCATCGCATGACCATCCTGCGGATGCTGATGGGATCCGCAGCCACGCTCACCCAGCTTGGCGCCGTTCTGGGAGAATCCCCGGCCTGGGTGCGGCATCACATCAAAATGCTCGAATCCGCCGGCCTGATTGAAATCAGCGAAATTAAGATAACAAACGGCGTCACCGAAAAATTCTATCGCGCCAGGGCCTCGGCCTTGCTTTTACAGGAACTCATCCTGCCCCAGAGCGACAAACCCGTCATCATCTTCTCCGGCAGTCACGATACCGCCCTGGAACATATCGCCAGCCAACTCGCCCGGCATATCACCGTACTCTCCCTGCCGGTCGGCTCGCTCGATGGCCTGGTCAACCTGCGCCAGGGCTTGTGCCACATCGCCGGGGCGCACCTGCTCGACACGAGTGGCGAATACAACACCCCCTTTGTGCGTCACCTGTTCCCCGATCGCCCCGTTTCGATGGTCACACTGGCATATCGAACACAAGGATTAATTCTCGCGCCGGGCAATCCCAAAGGCATCAAAACACTGGAAGACTTGACCCGCGAAAACATAACCTTCATCAACCGGAATCCCGGCTCCGGGACACGACTCTGGCTCGACAAAGAACTCAGCCGGATTCGCCTCCCCGGCAGCTTGATCCGAGGCTACGAGCATTTTGTCCACACCCACAGCGCATCAGCCAAAACCGTCCACACAGGCGCAGCCGACGTCACGATCGGTATCCAGGCCGCGGCGCGGGAATATCAGCTGGATTTTATTCCCTTATTTGAAGAACGCTACGACTTGATCATCCCGGAGGAAAGAGCCAAACTGGTTGGGCCGCTGCTCGATCATCTGCAAACCGCCTCCTTCCGCCGCGAGCTCAACACACTGACAGGTTATAACACCGCCCACAGCGGTGAACAAATCCCAATCTGAAGCCAGGGAAAAAATGAAACATCTTGTTACACTCTTCCTTATATTTTCTGTTTTCATCTCTGCCTGTACTGCCACGCCAGCAGTCGCACCGGTTGACCCTCAAGCCACGCCCGTTGACAATACTCCCAAGACGCCCCAAGCCCTTCAGCCCACTCCCGCCTCGACTGCCCTGTTTCAGGTGGTCAAAGCCGATGGCTCGAGCGTTGGAATGACCTGGGACGATCTCAAAAAGCTCCCATTGGCAAATCTGACGGTCGATGGCAAGGTGGAGGAAGGCCCCAAGCTCAGCGACGTTCTAAAAGCCGCCGGGGTGACCGACTTCAGCGAAGTCAGCCTGAACGGCAGTTCCAGCCCGGCCACATTGACCAAGGCCCAGGTGGACGATAACACCATCCTCGATTTTAACAATCACGGCACCGTCAAACTCGCCAGCTCCTACATCCCCAAAGCCAACTGGACCAAGGATGTCAGCGAGATCAAGGTCAAATAATGCGCTACTTAATCGGCGTGGACGATACAGATAATCTCGAAAGCCGCGGCACCGGGCATCGCGCCCGTCAGCTGGCTGAAAGTCTCAGCGCGGATGGATTGGCGCGGCCTTTGGGCATCACCCGTCACCAATTGCTCGTCTCGCCCGAAATTCCATACACCTCGCACAACAGCTCGGCCTGTCTGCACGTGGAGGTCGAACCCGAAAACGAGACCGCCCTGTGGAATGCCTGCTGCGAGTTCCTGCTGCGCGAAAGCGCCCCCGGCTCTGACGCCGGTCTGTGCCTGGCAAAGTGGGAGGCGGTCAGCGCACCCATCCGCGCTTTTGGAGCGCGCGCCAAACTGGTTGTTCTGACTCAGCTTGAAGCCGAGCAAACCGCCCTTGATAATGAAATCCGTCTGCAAGGGCTGACGGGCACGCACGGCGGCATCATCGGCGCGCTGGCGGCGGTGGGCTTGCACCACGCGGGCAATGACGGCCGTTTTTTGTGGCTGCCCGGTCTGCGCGACCTGAGCGGCATCCAAGCGGTAACTGAAATATGTGCACACGGGCATATCGATGGCATCCGTCCGCTTGACGGTGAGAATTTATCCCCCGAAACTCTGGTCAACGTGGGCGAATGGGTGCGTCCCATTTTGCGCGGCGGCCAGGCTATCTTGTTTGTGGAGGAACAAAATCATGAATGGTGCATTCTCTCAAAAGACCGCATCAAAAGCCTTTCCAACTGAGTGGGAGCTGACCTGGTGGGAAGCCCTGCTGCTTGTCAGCAGCGGCGCGCTGGCGGTGGTGTTCCATCGCAGCTTTGACCTTGCGTTGGGCCTGCCCGGCCACCACGGCATTGAATGGATGGCCCTGCTGATCATGGGCCGCTCCCTCTCCCGCTTCCGCGGCGCGGGCAGCCTCGCCAGCCTCGGCGCAGTCGGGATGTCAATGCTGCCGGGTTGGGGCGCCGCAAACGATCCTTTCATCTGGCTGATTTATTTAGTGCCCGGCCCGCTGATGGATCTCGCCTTCCGCTACCTGCCGCGCTACGCGGATAAACTTTGGTTCCTGATGATTCTCGGCGGGCTGGCGCATGCCACCAAACCCGTCATCCGGCTCGCCATCACCATTCTTTCCGGTTGGTCGTACGGCTCCTTCCGCTATGGAGTGGTTTATCCGATCGCCAGCCACATCCTTTACGGATTAATTGGCGGATTGCTCGGAGCCTTATTCGTGCTCGGCATCCGTCGGACAACACCAAAGAGTTGATTAAAAGGAGAAAAGATGAAACTCACCCCCCGTAATTTGCTGCTAACCCTGTTCCTGGTTCTGGCTGTGGCGCTTTCCGCTTGCGCACCGGCCGCCACCCCGGAACCAACTGCCGCGCCGACAGCAGTCCCACCCACCGCCGAACCGACCGCTGTCCCGCCCACCGCTGTCCCGGCTGGCCCGGCCAACCCTGATTTGATCCTGGCCACCACCACCTCCACCCAGGATTCAGGCCTGCTCGACGTGCTGATTCCGCTCTTCGAACAGCAGACCGGATTCAAGGTCAAGACCACTGCGGTCGGTTCTGGCGCCGCCATCCAGATGGGCCAGGAAGGCAATGCCGATGTCCTGCTGGTTCACTCACCCGCCACTGAAAAGACTTTCATGAGCGACGGCTGGGGCAAAGAACGCCTGCTTGTCATGCACAACGATTTCATCATCGTTGGCCCGGCTGCCGATCCGGCCGCGATCAAAGGACTGGGGCCCAAGGATTCCTTTGTGGCCATTGCCAAAGCCGGGGACGAAGGCAAAGCCATCTTCATCGCGCGCGCCGACAAATCGGGCACCAGCACCAAGGAACTCGATTTCTGGAAGAAAGCCGCCATCGACCCGGCCGGGACAAAACCCGCCTGGTATGTGGAAACCGGCCAGGGCATGGGCGCCACGCTGACGATTGCTTCCGAAAAAGGCGGCTATACCCTCACCGATCGCGCCACCTTCCTGGCCAACAAAGCCAATCTTCAGCTGGAAATCCTGCTCGAAGGCAACAACGCCCTGTTGAACGTCTACCACGTCATCACCGTTGACCCGGCCAAGTGGCCCAAAGTCAATTACGAAGGCGCCGCCGCCTTTGCCAAATTCATGACCGATCCCGCCACCCAGGAAGTGATTGGCAAATTCGGTGTTGATAAATACGGCGAGGTGCTCTTCACCCCCGATGCCGACAAGACCGACGCCGATCTGGGCTTGAACTAGCAGCCGTTCTGTGAGAATCAAGAAAGTGGAAAGTAGATGAAATCAGCTGCTTTCCACTTTCTATTTTTAACCGCTTTCTCGTATACTTTGCCCCATGATGGAATTATTCAACAGCCTTTTCTCTGATCCTGAAGTTCTCGAAGTCACCCTGCTTTCCTTGAAAGTCTCAGGAATTGCCACGCTGATCAGCCTGGTGATTGGCCTGCCGCTGGGAACGCTGCTCGCGCTGGCCAAATTCCCCGGTCGGTCGTTCATGCTGAGCATCATCAATACGGGTATGGCGCTGCCGCCGGTCGTGGTCGGGCTGGCAGTCGCCATGACGCTCTGGCGCTCCGGGTTGCTCGGTGATTTGCGTCTCATTTACACACCAGCAGCCATCATCATCGCCCAGACAATCATCGCCGCCCCGGTCGTGACCGGGCTGACCGCCGCCGCGCTCCAACAGCTGGATCCGCGCCTGCAGCTGCAGCTGCTCGGCCTGGGCGCTTCAACCCCGCAGATGGTGCTGACTCTCTGGCGCGAAGCGCGCCTGCCGCTGCTGGCCGCGCTGATGGCCGGTTTTGGCTCCGTCATCTCCGAAGTGGGCGCCTCCATGATGGTGGGCGGCAACATCAAAGGGCAAACACGCGTGCTGACCACCGCCATTGTCCTGGAAACCAATAAAGGCGAATTTGAACGCGCCATCATCCTCGGGGCACTCTTGTTAACGATCACTTTTCTGATCAATTACGCGCTGACCTGGATTCAGCAGCGGGGAGCCAAACAGCGATGACAGCCCTACTCGAAATCCGCGATTTAACCGTCTGCCGCGATAATCGCCAGGTGCTGGAAATAAACGCCCTCAGCGTGGAAAAAGGCGAGGTGCTGGCGATCATTGGCCCCAACGGAACCGGTAAAAGCAGCCTGCTGCTGACGCTGGCGCGCCTGCTCCAGCCCGAAAAGGGTGACCTGCGCTGGGATGGGATGCCGCTTTCGGCGCTGAACCCGCTGGACTACCGCCGCCGCATTGCGCTGGTGCTGCAAGAACCGCTGCTGCTGGATGCTTCGGTCTTCGAGAACATCGCCATCGGCCTGCGCTACCGCGGACTCCCGTCAGATGAGATTCGTGAACGGGTCAACAAGTGGCTGGCACGGGTGGGGATCGAATCTCTGAGCAAACGCCCCGGTGCGCGACTCTCCGGGGGCGAGGCGCAGCGCGTCAGCCTGGCCCGCGCTTTCGTCTTAAATCCAGAGCTGCTCCTGCTCGATGAACCTTTCAGCGCACTGGATGCCCCCACGCGCCTGCGCCTGCTTGACGATTTGAAATCCATCCTGAACGAGACCAACACCACGACGGTTCTGATCACCCACGATCTAAAAGAAGCCGCCAGGTTGGCCAGCCGCGTGGCGGTCATGCTCCAGGGCAAAATTGTGCAGATCGGCAGCCCGCAGGAAGTCTTTGCCAACCCGGCCAGCGCCGACATTGCCGCTTTCCTGGGGCTTTAGCCGGCCCCGGTGCGCGGATGCGCCGGGCACCCTTCCCCCACCCAGACAAATGATTGCGCCCCAGCCCGCCTGCCCGGCGGGCCGTAGGACTATGGGTGGAATGCCAGGGGGCAGGGCCTGATGTAAAATCAGTAAATCATCACAGTTTAAGTTGGTTGCCAGGGGTGGATTTTTTCACGGGCATTGCAGCACAACATGACACTTTAGAGTTTGTTGATCAGGTTTTTGCCGGACAAGGAGTCAGGCAAAGGATTGCGTGGATGGCGGGCCGGTGGTTCCCGACCCAATCCCTCGAGCGATGAAGCGTATCTCTTTAAAACTCTCCCTTCCTGGGCAGGGCTTGCGGCGCTGGCAGGGAATCCTTCTGTTGGCCGATGCGCTCGGCCTGTTTGGCGTGGCTGGACAGATTTTCCACGTATCGAGCGGAAGCGCCCGGGCGGTGCTGTTCGGATTGTCTGCTGCCAGCCTGTTGCTGGTGGCGTTGACTCTGGCCGGGGCGGCTGGCCTGCTGTTGCTGGCGCAGCGCGCCTGGCGTACCCGCCAGGCCGGTGAGTTGCAGCTTCCGGCGCAATGGTTGTGGCTGTGGGCGGGGCTGTTTCTGGCTGGATGGCTGGTTGCCTGGACACCGGCCGCGCGCTTTGGGATGGGATATTATTATGCACAGCGCCTGCTGCCGCTGGCCGGCTGGCTGGCTTTTGCCAGCGGAACGGCGGCGCTCTTTGTGCTGGCGGCCCAGCCGGGTGTAAGGACTGCGCGCTGGCTGGCGCTGCTGCAGGCCTGGCGCCCGGTATGGCTTGCTGCCGGGTTGGCCGGGCTGGTTTGCCTGGTCATGGCTGGGCTGGCAGCGCGCTGGATTCTGGGCGTCACCCCGCAGCAGGAGGATTATTGGTATGGGGCAGGTGTGCCGGTGCTGGCCTGGCAGGGGCTGGCGGCGCTGGCAGCCGGGCTGATCAGCGCCTGGGTTGAGAAATTGTACCTGCGCGGCGCAACAGGAGATCGCCGCGCGGCGCTGTTCGATGCGGCGGTCTTCGTGGCGTTGTGGATAATCACTGGAGCGTTATGGGCGCGCATCCCCGTGGCGGCAAATTTCATGGTCTCGGCGCCGTATCCCCCCAATTTTGCCTATTACCCGGCCGCTGACGGGCAAAATTACGATCTTGCCAGCCAGGCGGCGCTGCTCGGGCAGGGATTGTTCAATCGTGGCCAGATGTACACCTATTTTGAGCGGCCGCTTTATGTGGCTTTTTTACTCTATCTGCACCTGCTGGCAGGACAGGACTACGAATTGCTGTTTGCGTTGCAGGCAGGCGTGCTGGCAGTTCTTCCAGCGCTGGCTTACCTGATCGGCAAGGCCCTGCACAGCCGCGGCGCCGGAGCCGGGCTGGCGGTGCTTCTGGCCATGCGCGGCCTGAACGGCCTGAATGCGGGCGCCCTGCTCGAAAATTCCAACCCCAAGATGATTATGACGGATTTTCCCACCGCCGTTGGGCTGGCGCTGATCCTGTGGCTGGCCATTGGCTGGGCGCAAAATCCGCGCGCCGGCTGGCTGAAGGCTGGCTGGCTGTGCGGCTGCATCGGTCTGTGGGGCCTGGTGCGTCCGCACCTGGTTTTCCTGTTACCTGCGGTTGCGATCCTGGCGCTGGCACTGTACTTCCGTGACCGGCGCCGGCTGGCAGCCGTGGCCGGCCTGATGCTGGCGGCCTACCTGGCGGCCGTGCTGCCCTGGATGCAGGGCAGCGGCAGCTCGATTTCTCTGTTTGGCCTGTACTCTGTGCGGGTGGAGCGCATTATCAGTGAACGGTATCCGACTCCCGTTCCAGTCCAGCCCGTCGAAACGATCATCCCGGTCACCGGGCCGCTGCAGGCCCCTGCTGTGCGCGCGGCCGAGCCGGTTACGGTGTTTGTGATCAGGCATTTTTTAAATAACCTGGCGCAATCAGTCCTGGCGCTGCCCACCACCCTGCGCAATGAAGATTTGGCGGCCTTGATCAAAACATCAGGCAGTTACTGGAAACCCTACTGGCAGGGAGAATTGACCCGCCCGGCCCGCTTCCTGCTGCCGATTAACCTGGCGTTGATTTCCCTGGGGCTGGGCGCTGCCTGGCAGCGGTATCGCGCCATCGGCCTTTTTCCGCTCTTCGGGCTGTTATTCTACAACCTGGTCAACAGCCTGGCGCGGACTTCGGGAGGACGGTACCTTGTCCCGGCGGATTGGATCGTGATCCTGTATTATGCGCTCGGCCTGGCGGCACTCTGCGAACTGGCTGCCCTGGGCTTTCTATCCGCCTCTGCCCCACCCCGTTCACCCGCTGATCCGCCTTCTCCAGCTCGCTGGCGAGCCCTGGTCGTTCTGGCCTTGCTGGGCGGGCTGGGCGGCCTGATTCCCCTGGCGGGAAGCCTGCATCCGCTGCATTTCGAAGCCCTGGACAAAAGCCAGGTCGCCGCCCGGCTGGAAGCCGCCACCCCACTCCCGATTGCCGCGCCAGAACTGCGGAGCTTCCTGGAGCAATCGGGTGCGGTGGCGCTTGAGGGACGCGCCCTTTATCCCCGCTTGATCGGCCGCGAGGTGAACGCGCTGATCCCTGGCGCGCTGCTGCAGGTCAAACCGTATGCGCGCCTGAGTTTTATGCTGCTGGGCCGTCCTGGCGCTTTTGCGGTCTTGCTGCCCGTCAGCGGCGGCGAACTGGATTTTCCGCATGCGTCTGACGTGCTGGTGTTGGGCTGCCAGACCGGAGAACAGGTGGAAGCCTGGGCTGTGTTTGTCGAGTCCAGCCGGACGCTGCTGCTTCGCCACCCCTCCGCCCGGCTGGCCTGCCCGCTGCCCGAACCAGTCTGCGATGGCAACGGCGCCTGCCGCTGAGCACCCCGCCGCTGGCCTTAAAAACCAACCAAGTTGAATTTGAATGCGCCATCCTCCTCGGAGCGCCCTTATGGACGACCGGCTAAAGCAGCCTGCTTCCGACGCTGGCGCGCCTGCTTTAGCCCGAAAAAGGTGACCTGCGCAGGAGATGGGTGCCGCTTTCGGCGCTGAAACCGCTGCAATATCGCCGACATATTGCGCTGCGGCTGGATGCCCCCACGTGCTGGCGCCGGCCCGGTCGATTTTTGCTTTATCCACATATACGGGGTGAAAAAAAAAGAGGGCGCTATGGTTCCGAAATGAGAGTTTCAGTCATGGCGCACAACTGTTCAAGCGAATATTCTTGCATAATTCTGGCCTGGTTGTATTTGCCCAATCTCTCTCTCAACACGATATCCTGTTGTAAGGTCAGGATATTCTGTGCAAACTGTTCCACATCATTCTGTGCTGATACCCACGGAATTTGGTCTTTACCCAATACTTCCTTGATCCCGGTAAAATTTGTTGTCGCTATGGCAAGGCCGGCTTGCATACATTCCAGTACTCCATTAGGACTCCCCTCGCTCTTGGAGCTATAGACGCCCAGGTCTACAGATTGGAGTAAGCCTGAGACATCCTCGACCTGCCCCAGGAAGAGCACATCCTCTACCAGATTCAGTTCGCTCACCAGTAGTTTCAACCTGGGTTCTGTGCCAAAATTTTTACCGGCCAATAATAATTTTGCATTTTGCCCTCCCATAACCTGCTGATTGATCACCAGCCGCCAGGCCCGAATCAGGATTTCATGGTCTTTAAATTCACTCAGGTTTGCAACCATGATTGCCAGGAAAGCCTCCTGGCTCACGCCCAGCCTTGCGCGCCACTCTGCACGGGATTGTGCGGGCTGGGGCAATTCAACCCCGTTGGCAATTATTCTGACCTTTTTGGGATCCAAGGCATACGTGTCAAGCAGGGCCTTGGCAAGGTGCCGTGCATTACATATCATCGATGTCATTTGTCCGGCCGCAATTTTTTCCCATCCTGGGTCTACCAGGCCAAACTCGTAACCGCCTTCATACCCAATACACTTTTTAGCTCTGCTCCAGCGCCAAAGCAGACCACATACTGTGTTTGGTACAAGGGTATGGGGCAAGAGAATATCTGGTCTGGCTTTTCTTAGGAGCGTCATTATTCGAAATAGATCGATCAGCCGTTTTCCCGGATTCTGATGCCAGGTAAAAGATACCAATCTCCAGGGAATATGGGCTTCGTCACAAATCTGGGAAAGGATGCCAGGCCCATTAAAACCCCATAATTCAACCTGGTCGCCCTTCTGTTTGAAATATTTGGCCAGGGTGATTGCCCGGCGTTCTGAACCTCCTAGATTGAGGCTGATGGTCAGAAATATAATTTTCATTGAGATTTTCTAAGCCGCAACTTATGCCGTCTCAATTTCCTGCGCCCAATCGCGCTCGGCCAGGTACCACTCGATCAGCTTCTGCGTCCCGGCGCGCATGTCGTACGCGGGGCTCCAGCCGAGCAGCTCGCGGGCTTTGGAGACATCCGCCCAGTTGGTGAACATATCCGCCGGG
>CAIQVH010000037.1 GCA_903875215.1 uncultured Anaerolineae bacterium | reverse complement strand
GTCTCAGCTGTCTTGAGCGAGATCAGCGAAGAGTGGCTCACCGGTAGAACATATTTGAATTTTCAAGGTTCTGATTAGCACTGTTATTTTTCTTAATGAAGCACTTGATCTTGATCTTACAGAAAAACCCTTGCACAATCTTATTTCTCCCTGCAACTCATGGCTTGTATCTTTTAGCGATCTCGAAAAAAACATATTCCACCACAATAGTAAAACCACCTTCTGTAATTGCGCCCCATCTTTTATTGGCGGAGAATAATCGCATTTGACAGCTTCCTACTGGAGAATACTCTCCACCCCCGGCTGGGTCAGTTGCCGGAACATCTCATTCATCCGCTCGGCGGAGTAGGGACGGTTATTGTCCAGCCACCAGGTCAGCAGGGACATGAACGCGCTAACCAGGTAGTGCGCCAGGATTTCCGGGGGCACCGGCGGATTATCTTTTTTAGTGGATTGCTGTTTCAGGTGGGTGCGTAGCAGGGCGGATAGATAGGTCTGGAGATGGGTCAGCGCCAGGCTGCCGCCTTGCTTCCCGGCCAGGGCGGTGTA
Organism: uncultured Anaerolineae bacterium; assembly: GCA_903875215.1. Taxonomy (GTDB): domain Bacteria; phylum Chloroflexota; class Anaerolineae; order Anaerolineales; family Villigracilaceae; genus UBA5195. Next base: position 18,924 of record CAIQVH010000037.1, on the reverse strand, counting down.
GAGTTGCAGGTTGTCCTGCGCGTGCTTGAAAATGACCAGGCTCAGGCTCCAGGGGCTAGTATCGGTGGCAGGCTGGCTGAGCAGGTGACGCTCGAACAGTGTCCGCATGGTTTCGAATTCGCTCAGGAAAAGCGATTCTTTATCCTGGAAATGGGCGTAAAACGTTGAGCGCCCCACATTGGCGCGGTCAATCACATCCTGCACCGTAACATCCTCGTAGCCTTTTTCCAAAATCAGTGCCAGCAGGGCGTCCTGCAACAATTTGCGCGTGCGCTGGATGCGCCGATCCTCGTTTTTTTCTGGCATGGTTGCCTCCTAATTCCTGAACAATTCCACTTACTTTGTTCGCTAACGAACATTCCCTTATGTTTTGGTTGTTGACACCCAAAAGGGCGAATAGTATAACGTTATAAAACATTATGTTCGATAACGTACTCATTGTACGCCATTCGCAACCAAAAGGAAAGAGGCAAACGACATGATTAGACAAATCCAGGCACATTTTCATGGCAGCGACGAAGTTCTCCCCGTCCGCGAGAGCCGGTTGATTGAGTTGAACAGCGTGACGAAAGCCTACACCATCGGCTCCGGGCAATTCCTGGCGTTGAAAGGAATCGACATGCGGGTGGACGTGGGCGAATTCGTCGCCGTGGTGGGTAAATCGGGCAGCGGTAAATCCACCCTGATTAACATGATCACTGGCATCGACAGCCCGACTTCCGGCGAAGTGCTGGTGGCCTCCACGCCTGTCCACGCCCTGAACCAAGAGCAACTGGCCGTCTGGCGCGGCAAAAATGTCGGGATTGTCTTTCAGTTTTTCCAACTACTGCCCACGCTGACGGTGGCCGAAAATATCGTCCTGCCGATGGATTTTTGCAACATGTACTTGGCGCGGGAGCGTCGCCAGCGCGCCATCGCCCTGCTGGAAAAAGTCGGCATCGCCGAGCAGGCCGATAAACTCCCCGCTGACCTTTCGGGCGGACAGCAGCAGCGCGCCGCGATTGCCCGCGCCCTGGCGAATGACCCGCCGCTGCTGGTGGCCGACGAACCGACCGGCAACCTCGACTCGCAGACCTCCGACGCCGTCATGCAATTGTTCTCCAATCTCGCCGCCGAAGGCAAGACGGTGGTGATGGTCACGCACGAGCGCGATTTGAGCCGCTTTTTCACCCGCTCGATCCTGCTGGCGGATGGGCTGATCGTCAACGGCCAGGCGGTGAGCCATGCTTAGCCCGCGCTGGAAAAAACTCTGGCGTGACCTGAGCGCCGCGCGTGGGCGGATGGTGATGATGGTCATCGCCATCGCGGTCAGCATCTTTGGCGTCGGCACCATCCTGAGCGCCTATACCATCCTGATGCGCGAAATCAGCCGCAACTATCTCGGCACCAGCCCCGCCTCGGCTTTCATCGAACTGAATCAGGTGGATGACGCGCTTGTGCAGGCTGTCCGTCAGCAGCCGGGCATTGCTGACGCCGAAGCCACCTCCCGGGTGATGGGGCGCGTTGAAGTCAAGCCGAATGAGTGGATGCCGATGCTGCTGTTTGTCATCCCCGATTTCAATGCCATGCGCCTGAGCACCTTCACATCCGAAAGCGGCGACTGGCCGCCGCCCGAGCAGACCATCCTGCTCGAACGGGCCGCGCTGCCGTTGACCAACGTGGCGGTGGGCGATGCGCTCACCGTCCAGACGCCGAACGGCACGAAACAGAGTATTCGCATTTCGGGGCTGGCGCATGACCCTGGCCTGGCTCCCGCCTGGCAGGAACAGACAATTTACGCCTACATCACCCCTGCCACTTTGGCCTGGCTCGGTGAAGGCAGCACGCTGCACATCCTGAAGGTCAGCGTCAAAGAGCAGAACCCAAGCGTCGGGGCGATTGAATCCACCGTCAGCAGGCTGAGCGCCTGGTTAACGGGACAAGGCTACGCGGTCGGCGAAATCCGCATTCCCCCGCCCGGCCTGCACCCGCACCAGAGTCAGATGAACTCCATCCTGATGACCCTGCTGGTTTTCAGCCTGATGGCGCTGGTGCTGAGCGCCATCCTGACCGCGACGATGATTGGCGGCTTGCTAGCGCAGCAGGTGCGGCAAATCGGCATCATGAAGGCGATTGGCGCGCGTTCCAGCCAGGTGACGGGCATGTATCTCGCGCTCGTCGCGGTGCTCGGGCTGGCGGCGGTGGCGCTCGGCATCCCGGCGGGCAACGCCGCGAAACGGGTTCCCGCAGCCTCGACTCCTGGCTCGGAAAACTACGCGGGGTGGATAATACCCTGCTGCTGGCGATTCGCAACACCTTCCGCCGCCCAGGACGCCTGTTCCTGACCCTCGGCCTGCTCGCCGCAGCGGGCGGAATGTTCATCACCGGGCTGAACGTCAAAACCGGCTGGGAAACCTATCTGGCGGACGCCGCCGCCAGCCGCCACTACGATTTGGAAATCCGTTTCAACCGCCCGCAGCCGCTCGACAAAATCAAGGCGCTGGTCTCCGCTGTTCCGGGCGTCCAAAGCATCGAAGCCTGGAACCTTACCCCCGCCGCCCTCTACCGCCCCGACAGCCTGGAGATTGTCCGCACCTATCCCGACGGCGGGCACGGCAGTTTCTCGCTGCGCTCTGCCACTCCCGAAACCACGCTGGTGGATCTGCCGCTCCTGAGCGGGCGCTGGCTCCAGCCGGGGGATGCCGCCGGGGTGGTGATGAACCAGAACGCCGCCGCCTTTTTCCCGGACGCCAAAATCGGCGATGAAATCACGCTGATGGTGGCAGGGAAAAGCGTCACCTACCGGCTGGTGGGGACCGTCAAACAAATCCTCACCCCGGCGACGGCTTACCTCCTCCCCGCCACCTATGCCCAATCTACCGGCATGTCCGCGGCTGACACCACCAACGCCGTGCGGATTGTGCTGACCCAACACAACGCCGCCTCGATCAGCGCCGTGACCGGTAGCCTGGAAAACGCGCTGGCCGCCGAAAACATCCGCATGAAGGTGGTCATCTCCGAGACGATGCTCGAAAGCGCCACCAGTGGGCATGTCTATATCTTTTTTTTTGCCCTGATCCTGATTGCGGTGGTCATGGCAGTGGTTGGCGCGCTGGGCTTGATGTCGAGCATGAGCACCAGCGTTATCGAGCGCACCCGTGAATTTGGGATCATGCGCGCCATCGGCGCCCGCTCGCGGATTATCCTGCGTAACATTATCAGCGAAGGCGTTTTTATCGGCCTGCTCAGTTGGCTGATTGCCGTCCCGCTCTCGCTCCCGCTGACCTGGGGCCTCGGCTACCTGGTGGGGATGATGTCCTTCCGCGCCGCCCTGCCGCTGATGCTCTCGCCCTGGGCCGTCTTTGGCTGGCTGATTCTGGTGGTCACCGGTTCCATCGGCGCCAGCGCCTATCCCGCCCGCCAGGCTTCCCGGCTAACAGTTCGAGAAACGCTCGCATACGTGTAAATTTATAAAACAGAGTCCAGAGTCTCCTGACTTTGGACTCTCGCTCGAAAGTCTGGAGACTTCCGTGTTCGTCCAAGTGAAAAGGAAAACAAAATGGAAAACAAACCGAACCCCGAAAATCAATCCAAAACTCGCAAAATCATCACCGCCCTGGTTGTCATCGTCGTCCTGACCGCCCTGGCGCTGGCCGCGCAATATCTGGTCAGCAGCGTGGATATTGTCGAATTGCTCAAAAAAATGCACGGTGGATAAAAAGGAGTGACAAAATGCTCAAAAAAGCGATCGGAATCATCCTGATGCTGGTTGGGGTTTTCATCGCCCTGGTGCTGTTCATGTCTGGCACGATTTTCCCGCATATCATCGGCCCGGCGGTGTTTGTCTCGCTGGGGGCGTTCCTGCTCCTGTACAAACGCAAGGAGAAATAAATCGGTAGAAAAAGGAGAGATGAGGGCTTCGGCCCTCATCTCTCCTTTTTCACTGGCTATCTGCGTTTCTTTTGACACCATTCTTTCAGCGTTATCTTGGGTGTGCCCAACAAACGATTGGCCTCGTCAGGCGAGCCATCCTCACCCCACTTTTCGTAATGCTTCATTAGAGTCGCCATGCCTTTCCATTCGGTATTGAAGGTCAGCGCGCCCAGCACGGCCAGCATTTGTGTGGACAGTAGCGTAACCTTAACACCGGCATGTTCAGCATAGATTTTCATCGCATCGCCCATGGTATAGGCTTCGGGGCCAAAGATATACAGTTCTTTGTTGAGCGTTTCATCCGTCTGATAACTATTCGAGACCATCCGCGCATAATCTGAGGCCGCCACCCAATGCAGCGAGTGGATTTGATCCCCGATCAGCGACAGGCTTTTCCCCTGCACGAAAAGCGGCAGCGATTCCATAAACCACGTCGCGCGGAAAATGGTGAACGGCACCCCGCTGGCTTTCAGCGCCGTTTCGCCCCGGAACTTGGAGCGGCTCTCCGGGGTATCGGCCTTTTCGGCGCTGACGGCATACGCGGAAAGGAGTGTCACCCGCCCGACGCCTGTTTCCCTCGCAGCCTGGGCGATATTGCGGGTGGCGAGATGATCCATCCGCTCGTAGTCGGCGGCGGTTGGGCCGCCTTTCAGGCTGATGTGGACGCCGTCGACGCCGGTCAGCGCCGCGCGCAGCGCTTTGGCGTCTGCCACCTCCCCGCTGATTATTTCGTAGCCTTCGCCGAGCATTTTCCTGGCCTTTTCGGGATTCCGCGCCAGCAGGCGGACGGTGAATCCATCCGCTTTGAGCTGTTGCGCGACGGGGGCGCCGAGCATCCCGGTGCCACCAATGACGAGAATGGTTGGGTTGTTCATGGTTGATTTATTTCCACCAGACGATTAATCCGCGCGCCGAGGGTGGCGGGCGCGGTGAGTAAATTTGACGCTGACGGCCGCTACTGAACGGCCCGGTCTGCTTTCAGGCGGCGGCTCAGCAGCCAGCCGCCATAGAGCGCAAAGGGAATTTGCACCCCAATCAGGATGGCGGCGCTGACCAGACTCATCCCGGCCTGCTCGGTGGTTGGACCCGTCAGCATCGGGAAAAAATCAACCAGCGCGTGAATCACGATCAGCGGCCAAATAGACCGTCCGTAGGATAAGGTTCCGGCGAAGGCAATCCCAATCAGCGTAGCGTAGCCGACCTGGGTCAGAGTGCCGCCCAAATCCGCGCCCATCCACAGATTGCCCAGGTGCATGACGCCAAAAATCACGGACGACAGTAAAACCGCCGAGACGCGGCCCTTGGGCAGGAGCAGGCGCAGAAAAATCCCGCGCACAATGACCTCTTCGGCGAACCCGATGAGCAGGGCATAGAGGGCAAAAAAGGTGATTTGCGCCGGGTCAGTGACCAGAAAATCAGAAACGAGCGCCGAAAGCCCGGCGAGAATCAGCAGGGGCAGATACGAAAGCCACTCCCGCCAGTTCAGCCGCAGGGTAAAGCCGATTTCTTGCCACCAGCCCAGCCAGTTGATCAGCAGCCCGGCGAGGAGGGAGATGATCCCTTTCCCAATGAATTTCAAGACCGTCGCATCTGCCTGCGGCGCCAGGAAGAAAGGCAGGTATTGAAAGAGCAGCGTGCCAATCGCCAGGAAAAGGACCGCCAGCCACTGCTGTGCGCTGATGGCGGTGTTTAACTTGTTTGAAACAGGCCGGTTGAGTGGATTCATTTTGACGGTTCCTTGGGGAAATGGGGCGAATAATTTCCCTTTATACGCACAAAACGCCGGGTGGTTTCAGCTGGTTCAGAAATTCCGGTTTCAGGGCCGTGATCCTGCCGCCGGATGCGCCAGCCTTTCTTTGGCGAGATTCCAGAAATAGACGCTGAAAAACGAACCCACCGTCAGGCAGTAGACCTTGATCCCAATCTCGATAATCTCATTGGTGGTCAGAATGAACAGCAACCCTGTGTTGACACCATACAGCAGCGCATACAGGCCCAGGAAAATCAGGTTGGAGCCGGTCAGCAGGCCGAACAGAGTCGCTTTTTCGTTGTTTTGGAGCAGGAAAATAAACGCCAGCAGCGAGACCGCCGCAATCCAGCCATCGGCCAGGGGGAAGGACATGAACCAGGTGCGGTAGCCAGGCACCAGCTCCGTGACCGGAAAGACACGGGTAAAAACCAGGCTCCAGTAGGTGACAATCCCCAGGGTGGTGAATCCGGTCAATCCGAGCGCCAGGGTTCTCATTTGGCACCGCCTTTGACCAGCAGGGTCACGCCCACCAGCACCAGCCAGAGCGCCCAGAGACTGTAGGCAATCGCATTGACCGCGCCGACGAACTGCACGCCCGCCGGTTCCAGCGTGCCGAGCAGAATGCCGAGCGCCAGCGCCAGCCCCAGCCAGCCCTGCCAGGCGCTAAAAATTTTGGATTTCGGCATCGCCAGCGCAATCAAAATCGTCCACAGCGCGGTGAAAAGATAGCCCAGGTGCTCGCCGACGCCCAGCCCGGCGTACTGGTTGAAGGCGTTGAAGGTCACCTCGATGGCGGCGCGCGTTGCCTCGCTCGTTGCCGGGTTGACATACGTCGCCGCCAGCATCGGCACCATGAACGGCCAGCGCACAAAGCCGAGCATCTGAACGATCCCGGCGGTGACACCCAGGGCCGTGGCGGCGGGCATAAAAGGCGTGTCGTCGCGCGCCAGGTAGGGGTGTAGCAGCACCGCAATTGGGATGAACAGGCTCGCCGCCACCACCATCAGGTACCAGTTGGCGATCAGCCCGCTGCCGCCCGCCACGAACTTCTCCATCACTGTCGCCGCCGGTTGGCGTAGGATGTCGGGGTACTCGAAGTTGATTTGCAGCAGCGTAAACGCCACCATAAACAGCACTGGCGTGGCAATTAGCAGCGCGCCCGTCCACCAACGATGTAATTTTGCCATGTCAGCCTCCTAAAGATATTGAATCAGAATGGTGTTGAGTTCGCGCCGGAACAGCTCGGCGGGGTCATCAAAGAACGACGGGATTTGACCCGTGATTTCGAGCATCACCAGTCCATGCACGCGGCTCCAGAAAACCTGCGCCAGGTACAGGATTTCGGGATGGATTCCGCCGGTAGCCTGCTGCCACTGCCCGAGCATGGTTGCCAGCTCGGGCGTCAGCGGCGCGAAACGCTCCACCCGCAGCCGGCCTGCCGCGAAAATGGCCTGGATCACCGCGACGAGCGGCACCATCGCCCGCTCCGCGGCTGGCATCGTGATTTCATCGGGCGCGTGATAATTGGGGATCGGCGTGCCGAAAATCAGCAGGTAACGCTGCGAATAAGTCACCGCCCACTGACGGTAGGCCCAACCCAGGGCAAACAGCCGCTCCGGGAACTGCTCCGCTGGCAGGTTTTCCACAGACTCTGACAGGGCCTCGGCCAGCGAGTTGTAAGCATCCACTATCAGCGCCGTCACCAGGTCATCACGGCTGGGATAGTAGTTGTAAATGGAGGGGGCAGCGATGTTCAACTCGCGCGCCACCGCCCGCAGGCTTAGTGTGGCCGCGCCGGATTCGGCAATCTGTTTCCAGGCGATGTCTTTGATGCCACCCAGTAAATCGGGGAGACGGGCTTCGTTGCGTGGTCGTGGGGACATGGCACTCCTTAAAAATAACTAACGCTGTAAGATTACGGCAATCTTACAGCGTTAGTTATTGGTTGTCAAGAGGAAGTTTTCGAAACCACTCCAGCCTCGGCTGGGTCAGGTAGGTCAGGCTTTCTTCCGGCTCATTAAAATCATGGAGGTAATGATGACCACATCCTGCACAAAATGAATCACCCACGCCAGCAGCAGTCCCTGCGTTTCGACCAGGCTCAGCGCCAGCAGCCAGCCCAGGAAGCCCGCCATCAACGCGCCGACGATGCCGCTGGGCATGCCGAAATAATGCGGTGCGCCGAAGACGACAGCGGAAACCAGGACGATGGCCGAGACCGAAAAAATCCCATATAGCGGCGAGACAATTCCAATTCGGAAGATGGCTTCTTCAGAAAAAGCATTCGCCATCGAAAAGGGAAGCGCCCATAGCAGGCTGAACAGGAAGTAGCGATAATCCGCACCGGCTTTTTTCAACTGGAAGAACATGAAGATGGCTGTGCCAAACGTGATAAAGACCCCAATGCTGCTGGCAATCTCCAGCCAGGTTTCAGTGCCGGTGACCCCCAGCCAGGCGATCTTGCTGATGTGCGCGTTGACATCTCCCAGGCGGAAGAAGCGCGCGAAGTTAGCCGGGTTGAGCAGAGAAACGAGCAGCAGAACAATCGCTGTCAAGACCAATTGCAGGGCTTGAAATTTGATTTGATAGTCAACGACCGGGTTTGAGTTGAGCACAGTTTTGATTTTAGCAGTCAAAGGCCGCAGAACGAAAATGCCTGCGGCAGCCAGACCAACAATCAGGGCGGTAAGAAGTGGTGTCATATCAGCATCCAGTTATTTTTCTTTAAAATGGCGGTCAGCGCGGCAACCAAGGTCCAGCCGAACCAATCCCAGAAGCGGGTGCAGATGGGTTCACCTGTGAGGACAAAGGTCTCGCCGACCGCCACACCGCGCTCGTTGACTTTGCCTTCGGCAGTGATTCTACCGTAAGGATCGATCACCGGTGAAAACCCATTGACTATGCCGAGCCCAAAGGCGAGATGATTCTCTGCAGCACGGAATACGGTATCAGCGGCGTAAAAAGAAGCCCTCTTCTTTTCGCTGACGTTACACTGGATGGTCGCCTTGAGCCCAGGCAACGCGTTCGCATTATAAGTCAACATCATGCCTTCAAGCGTCTGGCGAAGATTTAAGCACTTGGAATACCCATGATGTTTTTCCTTTGGCTATTCCTATTGAATGGGCGTTTCTAAAATCTTTATTTTTGCCAGCGTGGATTTATTCCACGCCCAACTGATCAGGTAAAGCACGCCTCCCAGCGGGAAAATGATGAAAGGGAAAGAGAAAGCGGAGAGTGGGAAGGAGAGGCCATCGGGCAACCCGATAATCCTGAGACCGTAGATCAGCAGCGCGATCTCATCCGCAATGAAGAAGAACAAAGTCAGCGCAGCGGAGAGACCTTCCCACTTCCAACCCAGGCACAAACTGATGACCATTCCCAACAATGCCCACATGTGAAACGCTAGTTCAGGATCATCATCCCCAAACAGGAAAAACGGCAATCCATCTTGAAGGAACAACAAGACGAACAACAGGATTGCCAATATGCTGATAATCCTTGCAGCCCAGCGTAAAATGGAGATGAAAGTTTTCATGGCGCACCTAATTTTTATAAATCTCGTTTGCTGCGTGGATACCTGCAATAGCTGCGGCTTCGATACCACCACCCATCACGCCAGAGCCAGCGACATACAAATTCTTGATCGGTGTTTTGATGGTCAGTCGTTTTTGCCCTGCAGCAGGACCATAGATCGAGCCGTTCGTTGTCCAGGCGTAGCGGGCAAAGGTAGCGGGCGTGCCTTCCTGCCGGTAGGTGATGTGCTGCTGCAAGCCAGGGATAATCTCGGCGGCGGAGGCAATCATTTCGTCAGCAAATTTTTGCTTGCGTTCCCTGTAGGCAGGTGACTTGCGATCCCAGTTGGCGAAGTCGCTCTCGGGCAGGAGTTTCAACAGGGTCACAGAAGCATGTCCAGCCGGCGCGAGCGACGAATCTACCCTGGACGGGATCATGATCCCGATGTCATCCAGCGTGGTAAGCGGAGCCAGGTCGGGGACGATGTCCAAACCTAAAAAGACGATGAAGGCTGAGTTCGAAGGTTTGAGCGATTCGATATATTGGAGAAAATCCGCAGGCGTATGCTCGGCGCCAATAAGATCGAGAAAGGTCTTGTGCGTGTCGGCGTTGGAGATGATGGCTTTGGCGCGGTGGGTTTGTCCGTTTTTGAGCTCAACGCCAACCGCGTGTCCGTTTTCCATAAGCACTTTTTGAACAGGTGTACGCAAATACACCTTGCCGTTATTTTTTTCGATGACATCCACCAGCGCGTTGGGCAGCGCCTGCGAACCACCAACGGGGTAATATCCGCCGTCGAAGTGATAGCCATAAATGGGCGCCATATGCCCAACGCTGAGTGCTCCTGGGTCATCACTGAGATAGCCTGTCAGCGCGCAAAGCAAATCCTTGACGGGCGTGGCGGTGAAGAATTCATCGAGCATTTGGACGAATGGACGATCCATCCATTTATAAGCATGGGGGTGCGTTTGCGGATACGCCAGCAAATCATCCACGTTATCGGGGCTGCGCGGCGCGCCGCCTGTTTTTTCCATGTCGGCGTACATCTCACGATAGACATGCAGAATTTCAGTAAAGAAATTTTTGATGTTTTCAGATTCAGATGGGAAACGCTCGCCCAACTGACGGACAAATTCATCCGCGTCGTGCGGGACCTTGAAGTGGGTCTCGCCAATGAAATATTCCTGCTCGTTGAGTTTCCACTCAATTGCGTTTTCAATGTCCAGCATTCGCAGCAGCGAACGAATTGCGCCGCGCTCTCCGAGCCCGCTGAAATCATGGACGCCCGCGTCAAAGGTGTAGATCCAGCGTTCGTTTGATTCACTCGGTTCGTTTGGAATGCGGACATTACGCTCCCATGCGGTGCAGTATCCGCCGGGCAGGTAATGCTGCTCAAAGACTGCCACTTTGAGACCGCGTTTGGCAAGCAATGCCGCGGCAGAGAGTCCGCCAATGCCTGAGCCGACGACGATCACATCATGCTCGGTTTCCGCAGCGGGACGCCCATTGAATTTTGGCGCAACCCATTTGTATGGATCCCACGCGTCAAGCCGTGCTCCCACACTTTTGCGCGAGGCATAATGCGGGTAGCGGTTGGAGAAGATAATTCCCGCCACCACACCTGCATTGGGGACAATGACCGCCAGCAGTAATTGCTGTGCGGGAAAGATGACCGCCAACAAACCCAGAAATGTATTGAGCGTGAAGATTCCAGCCCAGACACCCGTGATAATCATATTGATTCGAATGAAGGCAGGATCATTCCAATAGGATTTATCCCAATCTTCCCTGGCATATTGATATGTGAATGGATTTTTCACTGCCAGTGTGGCAATTGCCATGCCTGCCAACACAAGGCTGTTGGCGATTGGTCCATAGGTTTTTAGGAATGAAGAGCTCAACACCAGGGTGATAATGGCATGGATCATAAAATATCCCAGCGTAACGGCTTCCATGGTTTTGATATCGTGCCTTTTAATCCAGCGCCACGAAACCAGGCCTGCCGCCGCAGTCATGCCGCCGAGAATGGCGACTGTCCAAAGCCCGGGACCTGAGAAACTCCAGTAGATGATCCATGGAATAAATCCGACGAATACTTGAAACATACTGCCCTCCAGTGTTGATTACTTCATGAGCGGATAATCGAACTTATCTGCGTATTGCTCCAATGTTTTAACAATCCTGAGCAAGTGGCGGTCAGTGTAGCGTTTCCCAACAACCTGCAAGTTAATTGGCAAACCCGATTCGTCGCCTAATCCAACCGGCATGGAGACGACAGGGCTGTCGGTGGTGGTGAATATGGTGGTGTAGGACTGCGTGGCGATGTAATAATGCACATCCGCGCCATCCACTTTGACCGGCTTGTTATAGATTTTGAAATCGCCAAAGTTTCCGCTGTGCGCGTGGTGCTTGAATGCGGTGCTCGAACTGACGGGGCACAGCCAAACATCATAGTCAGAGAGGAAGTTATCCATCTTTGTGATGTAATGGCTTTGCAATTCAAGCGCTTCCATCATTTTCTTCACCGAAACAGGCCCCACTATCTTGCGATGCATCGGGATGGGTTTGACTGTACTCTTCGAGAAGAAATCTCCAATGGCGCGCATGAAGTTGGGCATATCGAGATTGCTTTGCATTCCGACGAAAGCGCTCCACAGTTCCCAAATTTCGTTGTAGTCCATGCCTTGCGGTTCCACCTTTTGGACGATTGCTCCTGCTTCGGCTAGTTTTTTCGCGAACCCAGAGAGTTTGTCTTTGATCTCGCGGCTGACTGGTACGCCGCCCAAATTATCCACCCACGCAATTTTGAGTTGAGAGATTTCCGTGGAGCGACCATCATCAGGCAGAAGCGATGCGACTTTTCTATCGTACGGATTCGGCTGGGAGAGAATATCCAACGCGAGAGCGAGGTCATCCACCGAGCGCGCCAGCGGACCAGGAACTGCCAGGGTGCGGAATCCATTCACCTGTCCGGGAACTGGCGGGATGTGCCCTTCCATCGAGAGCACGCCGTGAGTCGGTTTTAATCCGTACACGCCGCAGAAACTGGCTGGAAGCCGGATCGAACCTGCCAGGTCACTGCCGATGGATAGCGGTGTCATGCCCGAAGACAGCGCTGCCGCGCATCCGCCGCTGGAACCTGCGGGAGTGCGTTCCACATCCCACGGATTGTTGGTCTTCCCAAAGATAGGATTGTCGGTCTGCATGTCCATTGCCAGCGTAGTGGTGTTGGTCTTGCCAAGGATGATTGCGCCTGCTCCTTTCAAAAGTTTGACCGCGATGGCGTCTTCATCAGCAATGTAATCTTTAAGCGGAAGGTACCCCGCGGTGGCGCGCAAGCCTTTGACTTTGTAGGTGTCCTTGATGGTGATCGGCACACCGTGCAACGCGCCAAAGGATTGGCCATTCGCCTGCGCGCGGTCAGCCCTGTCAGCCTGTGCGAGCGCATCCGCTTCGTTAAGAGTCACCACGGCGTTGTAGGTGGGGTTATGTTTTTTGATGTGCGCAAGAAAACTTTCCACCACCTGTCGTGAATTAAGTTCACCTACGCGGATTTTTGCAGCGAGCTCACCAGCAGATAGGAAGTTGATTGGTGTTTGCATACCTGTCCCTTCAGGACTGCGCCTTATTAAGCAAAGATCTGGCGATGACCAAGAAACCGATCCCGACCAGCAGAACGGGGACGAAAATTGTCGGCGAGATGATACTGTTGGAGAAAATGAACACTGCCGCAGGGATGGCGAGGAAGAGCAGGAATAGTCCAATGGCTTCCTTGACCTTTCCCTGCATGATTTTATCCACACCGAGGGCGGTGCCGATGACCAGCATTATGCCCGGCCACCACCAACCGGTGAAAGCGAGAATTCCCAGGCCGATCAACATAATGCCAGCAAAAATGGGTGATTTTTTTGTATCCATGAAAAGCTCCTTATTTACTAGACCAAAAATGAAAAACAACCAGCCACAACCAATAGACGAACAGTCCTGCCGCCTCCAGCCAGAAGACAGTCACGTTGATGGCTGGATCAAGTGCCTGAAAATCCGTGGTGCTGTTGATCATAGCTACGCCAATCAACGCGCCTGCGCCTGCCACGAGAATTGCCTTCACCAAAGTGGAGTTTTTCTGTGGGTTGGTAAAAGCGGTGAAAAAAAACACCGCCCAGCCAAATGCCAGGAATGAAATAATGCGATCCTGATAAGCGTGTGATGGAACGTTGAAATAGATGAACAGCACGGGCACTTTGAATCCCAGCATGTGGGCGATGGAAACCGAAAAGAAATACAACGCGCCTGCAAACAATGACCATTTGAGAATGCGGTAATTGGTGGACATTGGTTATTTTTTCACTGTCTTGAGCCATTCTTGCAGGGTGGTCGTTGACGCACCTACAATTTTCTCCGCACCGTTGGGCGCGCTGACCTTGGGTGACTTTTCGAAATAAGCCATCATCTTTACGAAGTCTTTCATGCTTTCGCTTTTCAGCATGGCTGCCAGCATTTTGCCGAACCAGGTCGGCATCGTTGCGGCTTTAACGCCAGGGTGGACAACATCACAATATTGCTGGAGCGCGTCCTGCATAAGCATGGCTTTCGGTCCGTTGATGATACAGGTCTGGTTGACGGCAGCTTCGGTTTGGTAAGACTTGGAAACTGCGCGGGCAAAATCTGCCAGAGAAAGGAAGTAATAAGGCTGGCTTTGTTTGCCGAAAATCGTCGCCCGGCCATCGCGGACGAAAAGCGCGAGTGCATCCATGAACCAACTGGGACGGAAGATGGTGTAGGCCACGCCGCTTTGCTTGAGGACTTCCTCGGCCTTGAGTTTCTCGTCAATCATCGGATACCAGCGGTTTTCGGGCAGGGCAGTGGTGCCGGAGATGTGGGTGACACGAACGTTTTTGCGTCCCTTGGCGGCGAGAATGGAGGTCACATCCCGCACGACCGCCGCTTCGAATTGCCACGGCACGCTCAAGTTGACACCGTCCACGCCGGTCAGCGCTTTTTCGAGCGCGGCTTTGTCCGCGAAATCGCCGATGATATATTCAACCTGATCTCCCAGTAGTTGGCGGGCTTTCTTTGCGTTGCGGACGAGGGCCCGAACGGAGAATCCATCCGCCAGAAGTTGTTTTGTCACAGGGACGCCGACAAAGCCAGCCGCGCCAATCACCAAAATTGTTTTGCTCATTTTTTCTCTCCTTTGCGCACTCCTGGCGCGTTGAACAAACCTGCCTTGATTCATGCAGTTTAAAACGATTAACCTGATCTTGCGGGAGGGTACTAATCCGCCCGAGGATTGGGCGGCGTCAGCGGTGGCAGGTTGCGAATGGTTGCGAGGGTTTTCATTTGCCAGGCTAACTCAAAGTCGTAGTAAGCAATTCCATAATCGAGGGTGATTTGCCAGAGCTGGCGAACGCGCTCGATGCCGATACGATCGGCATTTTCATCGATTGCGGCTTGCGCCAGTGTCTGCAAAACCTGGAGACGCTCCCGGGTTGCCTGCATGCGCGCAGCAAACAAGGCCGTTATCTCGTCATCAGTGCTGAAGTGTGAAAAAAAGATCTGGATCATGGTCGCATCGCGGACAGGTTCCAGCGGTAGAGGGGTTACCAGCCAGCGGCGCAATTCGGTGGTGCCAGCCTCCGTAATGTGATATTCCTTGCGGTTCGGCTTGCCTTCACCCTGAATAATCTGCGACTCGACCAAGCCCTCTTTTTCCAAATTCTCCAACGCTTTATAAATGTGGCTTTGCGTTGCTGACCAAAAATGCGCCACCGATTGATCGAATAGTTTTTTCAGATCATAACCCGTCATGGGCTGGTATTCAAGAAAACCGAGAATGGCATGTGAGAGCGGCATGGTATTCCTATTTATTAATGACGGCGTTCATTTCGTCAATGTAAGGTTTGAACGCATCGAGTTTCGCTGTGGGCACACCCAGTTGTTTGCCTGTATTCAGCACATCATAAAATATTTTTTGCAACTCTGCGGGGGCATACGCACCGTGTCCACTGGAGATTTTCACCGAGACTTCGCTGCCAATAAATAGCTTCGTCATGAAAGTCGAGAGCCACACTGGGGCTAGAAACATTTTCAAATCTTGAATTTGGGTCACATCCACACCACGCGCCTTGAGGATTTCAAGGCATTCCTTCCCCACTTCCAACGCTTCACCAATGGCTTTACTGTTTTTTGCAAAGGGCAAAAAACCACGCGCCTTCGCACCACCAGAAATCCACGGCACAGTCGAAGCAAGATGCGCCCAATACCAATGTTCCATGTTGGGCTGAATGACTGGTTTGATTCCTGCCGCAGCAAACATCTCTGCAGTTGTATCAAGATTCGTTTTGGCTATTTGATTCACTTCAGCAGAATCAGGTTTCCCACAGGTCGATTCGCCCAGGATAACATTCTCTGTAATTGCGCCATCGAGTACGCCATTTTCAATCGCGCCGCCGGCGCGCGGCATACCCAGTATGTAACGCGTCCTGGGCAGATATTCATTAATAAAGTCAAGACTGTCCCAGCTATTGTTGAAGAACAGCACCAACGCATTCCCTGCGTTCTGCGCAATCACCGGTAAGATTTCCCTGGTCTGGTAATGCTTCACCGATTCAATGATGAGGTCATAACTGTCCTCGGGTTTGAACGATGTAACCACCTTCGGTGTGAATTTTTGCCGCACGTATTTCTTCTTGTTAAATCGCTCACTAATAATATCAAGTAGGATCCCGTCAGCCCAATCCTTTTCTTTACCAGGACGGACATACATGGTCACATCATTGCCAGCTTCGGTTAATGCCCACGCATAAAGTGTATTGATTACGCCTGCGCCAAAAAATAAAAGTTTCACGAAATCTCCTCACAATCATATTGCTATGTAGATATATTATCAAATAGATTTATGAATGTCAAGGGACATAATCCATTAATTCTCGGTTTTGCCCAGCTTTATTCGATAAATCGCCAACCCTGCAATCCCGAGCAGGAGTGAAGTCAGCAAGCCTTCATTCGTGGGGGTTAAAATAATCCCCAGAGGAAGGTTGATATTGATGAATCCATTGATAATCAGCGGCATGCTCAGCCCGTTGATCAGGTTGTGCAGGATAAAAACCGGCCAGACCGATTTGCTCACCAGCCGCAGCTCACCAAACAGGAGTGCAGTTGGAATTAAACTGACCAGTCCCAGCGCCAGGAATACCGGCAGGCTGGTGGTCATGAAGCTGTTCAGCGTGGCTTTATCCAGGTAGTACGCATAGTATGACAGGTGCCAGGACCACCACAGGATGCCAACGATCAGGTGGTTCAAAAGTCGCGGCACTTTGGCAGCATCCAAACGCGGAGTCAGATACCCGCGCCAGGCAAATTCCTCGAAAATATTTTTCATCAGCGACCCGGCTATCATTACCCCCGCGGCGGAGAGATACACGCCGAAGCCCTGCGCAACAAACCCGTCAATGCTGATTGCTCCGGTAACAGTCGCCATGCCAAAAGATACGAGCGCCGCCAGCGGATAGACCAGGATCGCCACCAGGTACCAGATCCAGCCGCCCGTGCGGAGATTCAGCCCAAATCCGGCATCCGTCCAGCCATCCCCACCGGAGGCGCGCAGCAAAATCCCTGCCAGCGCCGGGGAGACCAGCCAGACCAACGCCCCCACGCTTTGCATCGGCGGTTGGGTATTGCCGGTTACGTTGTTAAGCCAGATGCCCAGCCAGCCCCCGCCGACCGTAAAAAGCGCCATGATGGTGAGATTGCGAATGGTTTTGTTCATGATTCATCCAATCTTGAGTGAATAAATGTGAATGCTTTCGATTTTACTGCAATAACTTCGCCGCCAAGATGTCCCCAAAAGGGTTTCCTGTCAGGCTTTGCGCTTTGGGCAGCATTTTGGAAAAGTCTCGGTTATAAAAACTTGACGCAACTGGTTTGGCGGTAAGCTTTTGACCTTTTTGCGGACGGTTGACATCAAAACCACAAAATTCGCCAGAATCGGATAACCGCTTTACAGTGGCCTATCTTGTCGTTATTATAGGATTAGTCATATATTAAATCAGTACTATGATAACAGAGCCTTTTTGTCTCTCGATTACGCCATTCTTGGCTTTTTGAATTACCGCCCTTATTCCGGTTATGACCTGAAGAAAATCTTCGATAAATTCGTGCGCCATTTCTGGCCTGCCGATCAAAGCCAGATTTACCGCACCCTGGCACGGATGAATGAAAAGGGCTTGGTGGAGACCGAAGTCATCCGCCAGGGGTCGCGGCCCGATCGCAAGGAATATCACATCACCTCGCTCGATTGCGATGAACTGCGCCAGTGGTTGGTGACGCCCCTGACAACCGATGAAAACCGCAGCGCCGGTATGATCCAGGTCTTTTTTGCTGCCCAGCTTTCAG
Source organism: uncultured Anaerolineae bacterium (assembly GCA_903875215.1). GTDB lineage: Bacteria > Chloroflexota > Anaerolineae > Anaerolineales > Villigracilaceae > UBA5195. The sequence continues at coordinate 1,355 of CAIQVH010000037.1, read as the reverse complement.
ATCATGAAATCCTGGGCATTTTCGAGCGCGCCCCGGGCTTGATGCGCGCCGGGCTGGAACACTATGCCCAAATCCCGCCCAATATCGAACCTACAGCGAGTACACCCACTCGCCGCGCGAGTTTTTCTTCTGGATTCTGACTCTGGAAGTTGGCATTCACAACCTGAAATCGAGCCTGGAATTTATCGAAAATCTGATCCAACGCATTCGCAACGGCGAACTCCCCGGAGCCTGATGCGCTCCCAAAGGAAATTACCATCCTCCGACAACTCCCCACGCGTCAACGCCTTCGCAAAGCCATGGTGTTTTTTCTTTTTTATCTTTCCCGGTCACGATAAACTTTTTCTCGCCCTACGTCATCATCGACGGGGCGGCCAACGGCATTCCCAACGGCGCAAGGACTACAAAACCAATGGATCATGCAAACGGGCTTCATCGGTTTTGGCTTGCTGCTCAACCTGGGCTTTGTGCAGAAATTTATGGCCGACCAAAAGGTTTCTTACCCAGATATCTTGATTATGGTCTATGGGCTGGCAATTCTGCTTTCGGGATTTTTCAGCACCGAGCCTTTCATCAAAGGGCTGAGTTATTCGGTGCAGGAAAGCAACCGGCACTCGCTTTTTGCAACGCTGGCGGGGATTGCTTTCAGCCTCGGCATTTTCTACCGGTTGATGATCGCCCCTACTCCCGGCGAGAAGTGGCTGCACGCCATTTTTCTGGTTTTGGTGACGGGGACTTCGCTCCTGTTTGGCTTGAGCGAAAGCGGCACCCTGCCGGTGGCGAAGGGGATTGTTCAACGGTCACTCTACCTGGTCAGTTTTATCTGGCTGTTTCTGAGCCAATGAAATGGACTTCAGGCTACAGGTTGCCTGGCAACCTACCCCATGCACTGTAAGGCTTATTAGCTTTTCGGCTGAATAACGCCAAAAGCCTGAAAGTGACCTATCTCCTGCAAGCTGATCCAGTAAGTTGTCAAGATGAGTGCAAAAGAAATACGCCCTGGGCTAAAATGTATTGCATGGAGCATACAAAACTTACAAACCATGTTTGTCCCCAAGGGATCTCGAACCGCTGCTTATACTTATAAACGAAGGGGCTCCCCGTCAAAAAAATGCCTGCTTCTGTACCCCACTAAATCGCGAGCTACTAGCGAGTGACTGATCATCGAGGCCGCGATCCGTTTTTGGGGCCACAAATTAGAGCCAAGCACGAGTTAAAAACAAGAAGCACCCTTTGCAAGGTGCTTCTCGCGCACAGAATCTCACAAAACCTACATAAAAAGCAGAACACCTGAGAGAATTTGATTCTCTCAGGTGTTCTGTACCACCAGAATTACCATTGGCGGCCCCGACGGG
>CAIQVH010000036.1 GCA_903875215.1 uncultured Anaerolineae bacterium | reverse complement strand
TGAAGATGATCAAGCGGCAAATGTACGGCAGGGCCAAGTTTGACCTGCTCCGAAACCGCGTTTTGTATGTTGGGTCATAAAAAAGCCCCCTTTGTGAGGATGTTGAGGCCGGTGTCGTTTCACGCAAATTGCGGGAGAGCCGAAAAACGAGCCCACTTTAACATCGAAAATGCACCCAGTTGATAAGGTTTGAAGATTAAAATTAATCTCGAAAACGAGCCCATTTTTGGCATCAAAAAAGTCGCGGTGATACAATCAAATTGCTCACCAGAGGATAGAGCAACGCTGAGGAGCGACTCGAGCGCTGGTGGGCGGCTATACGGCAGGGCAGGAAGAGTGATCTTTCTGCCCGTTTTTGCCTCCCCCCATCAACCGCATACTACTCAGCCGCGGCAGCCAGCTCGGCGCGTGCAAACTCATTCGGCGTATTAAGATTCCAGAACACACGCCCCTCCGGGTCATAGGGCAGCAGCTCCTCCACCGCCAGGGTGCGCACCTTGACCCGTGGGAACCACGAAATGAGCTTCCACTGGTTGTTGATCAAAGCCTGTTCACAGGCCGGCAGGCAGGTATCGCGCCGGTACAGGGCGTGCAGCGGCTCCAGGCCGCCCTCCGGCCCCGCCGGAATGACAACATCCAGGTCGGCGGCCAGCAGCAGGTCGCGTTGGTGGCAGATCAGGGCCGGGCTGGCAAAGGGCATATCGCAGGCCACCACGGCCACATAAGGCAGGCTGGCGCAGGCCAGCGCGGTGTGCAGCCCGCCCAGCGCGCCGCGCTCCGCAAAAAGATCAGGGAAAAGCGGCAGGCCGAGGAAGCGATAATCATCCGGGCGGTTGGTGGTCAGGATCAGCTCGTCAGCCAGCGGGCGCAAACGCGCCACCAGGCGCGCAATCAGCGGCTGGCCGAGAAACGGCATAAGGGCCTTGTCCTGTCCCATGCGCGAGGATTTACCGCCGGCTTGAATCGAAATGGTTAGCATGGGTGTATTATATAAGAGACTGGCGTTTTTTCGTCAAGGAGGACGTATGCCGGACCTGGGAAAGATGCTGGAACCTTTGACCGCCCAGGGGGAATTGTTTGAAAGCCTGCCCGAATCGGCGCTGCGCTGCCTGGCATGCGCCCACCGCTGCACCATTGCGGCGGGCAAACGCGGAATTTGCCAGGTGCGATTCAACACCGCCGGACAGCTGCGCGTGCCGTGGGGCTATGTGGCCGGGCTGCAGGTTGACCCGGTGGAGAAGAAGCCCTTTTCGCACCTTCTGCCGGGGGCCCTGGCGCTGACGTTTGGCATGTTGGGCTGTGATTTTCACTGCGGGTACTGTCAGAACTGGCTGACTTCGCAGGCGCTGCGCGACCCGGCGGCAGCGGTGGCGGGTCACCTCATCCGGCCGATCACGCCGGAGGAAGTGATCAAACTGGCGCGGCGTAACCGGGCAGAATTGGTGGTTTCTTCCTACAACGAGCCGCTGATCACGAGCGAGTGGAGTGTCGCCATTTTCAAGCAGGCCAGGGCGGCCAACATGAAATGCGCCTTTGTATCCAACGGGAACGCCACGCCCGAGGCGCTGGAATACCTGCGGCCCTGGCTGGATGCGTACAAGGTGGATTTGAAGTCGATGCAGGCCAAGAATTATCGCCGCCTGGGCGGGGTGCTGCAAAATGTGCTGGCGACGATCGAGAAGGCGCACGCCCTGGGGCTGTGGGTGGAGGTGGTAACGCTGGTGGTGCCGGGCTTTAATGACAGTACCGAAGAATTGTTCGAGGCGGCGCGTTTTCTTTGTTCCGTTTCGCCGGAGATTCCGTGGCATGTGACGGCGTTCCACCCCGATTACCAGATGACCGGCGTGGAATTTACGCCGCCGGAAACCCTGCTGCGGGCGGCGGAGATCGGGCGCGAGGCGGGGTTGAAGTACGTCTATGCCGGGAATTTGCCCGGCCAGGTGCAGGAGTACGAATCGACCTTTTGTCCGCACTGCCAAAAACTGCTGGTGCGCCGGCAGGGCTACGTGATCCGGGCCTACGCACTGACGGCGACCGGGCACTGTCCACAGTGTGGGGCGGCGATCGCCGGGGTGTGGTCCACGTTACCCAAACGGGTACACTTGGATGGGCACGGGGTCCCTTTAAGCGTTTCCTGATGGTGGATTTGCTGTATAATAAAATACCGCGGTATTCACCGCGGTGAAGGTTTCAGGACGGGCAACTATTTTGCTTCCTTCACCTTCCAATTATTCATAATCTCTACGGAGGAGAAACATGAAAAACAAGTTTTATGTTTTACTGTCTGTGCTGGTTTTGGCCAGCATGGCGTTGGCAGCTTGCGGCGCTCCAGCCACTGAAGCGCCGGCTGCCGAGCCCACTCAAGCCCCGGCGCCCACCGAAGCTCCCGCCCCCACCGCGGCTCCGGCCTTTGTTGGCGAGAGCCTGGTTGCTCCCGACTGCAATTACGGCGGCAACATCAAGTCCATCGAAGCCGTGGACGAATTGACTGTCAAGTTCACCTTCTGCGCCCCTGAACCGGCCTTCATTGCGAAGGTGGGCTCGGTGGAAGCCTTCAACATTCTCGACGAAGGCTACCTGAAGGAAACTGGCGGCGACGCGGTCAAGATCAACGACAACCCGATCGGCACCGGCCCCTACATCGTCAAGGAATGGGTGCGCGGCGATCACATCACCTTTGAAGCCAACCCCAATTACTTTGGCACCAAGCCCGCCAACTCCACCTTCATCCTGAAGTGGAACAAGGAAGCTGCGGCGCGCTTGCTCGATCTGCAGTCCGGCAACGTCAGCGGTATCGCCGAAGTAACGGCGGATGACCTGGCCACCATCTCGGCGGATGCCAACCTGCAGCTGGCCCCGCGCAAGATCAACAACTTCCTCTACCTGGGCATCAACAACACCATCGCCCCCTGGGATAACGAAAACGTCCGCCAGGGCCTGGCCATGCTGATCAACAAGCAGAAGATCGTGGATGACTTCTACGCTCCCGGCTCGGTGGCTGCCACCCAGTTCGTTCCGGCTGGCGTCAAGCCCGGTTACACCGATGGCTACGTTGACACCACCTACGATCCTGCCAAGGGCATTGAAATGCTGAAGGCCGAAGGCTTCGACTTCGACAAGGAATACACCCTTTCGTATGCCGAACGCACCCGCCCCTATTTCCCGCAGCCGACCAAGATCGCCCAGGCCGTTCAGGCCCAGCTGGCTGAATCTGGCATCAAAATCAAGCTGGAAATGGAAGAATGGGCCACCTACCTGCCCGCCACCCGCGAAGGCAAGAAGGAATTGTTCTTCCTCGGCTGGAGCGAAGACTACCCCGATGCGACCAACTGGTACGATGTCTTCCTGATGGGCACCAGCAAGGCCTTTGGCAATCCCTTCCCGGATATGATGGACCTGATCAGCAAGGCCGGCAAGTCGGGCGATCCCGTCGAACGCCAGAAGATGTATGACGAAGTCAACAAGCTGTATGCCCAGCACGTCCCGAACATCGTCATCGCCCACGGCACCGTCAACCAGGCCTACCTGGCCAGCGTCGAAAACGTTGTGCTTGGCCCCTACAACGAAAACTTCAAGCAGATGAAGACGGCTGATGGCACCGTAGTCTTCTCGCAGGATGGCGAACCCGTTTCGTTGACCTGCGCTGACGAAACCGACGGCAACTCCTTCCGCGCCTGCAACATGGTCTTCAGCAAGCTCTACACCTTCACCACCACCTCCGTCGCCGAGCCTGACCTGGCCGAAAGCTGCACCGGCAATGCCGACGCTACCGAGTGGACCTGCGTCCTGAAGAAGGGCGTGGTCTTCTCCAACGGCGCCGCCCTGGACGCCAATGATGTCGTCGCCAGCTTCAGCATCGGTCTCGACTACAAGTACCCGCTGCGCAAGGGCAACACCGGCGCCTACCAGTACTTCAAAGATCTGTTTGGCCCCAAGGTTCTCAACCAGCCGGCCGAGTAATTCCCACAAGCAAGTCTGGATGGAGCATGGCACAACCATGCTCCATCCTTCATTTTTTCACTTTCGGAGACGACCCGCATGGCACAATTTCTTGTGCGTCGATTATTCCTTATCTTGCCAGTCCTGGTAGGCATCTTGCTGGTCACCTTTATTATCACGCGCCTCGTTCCAGGCGACCCGTGCTACGTCATGCTCGGTGAACACGCCACCGAGGAAAGCTGCCGGGATTTCAGGGCACGTTTCGGGCTGGATAAAAGCATTCCCGAACAATTTCTCCGCTACGCAGTCAACATCGCCCACGGAGATTTTGGCAACTCGCTCAAGGATCGCCGCCCGATCACCGTGATCATCAGCGAACGTCTGCCCATGACCATTGAGCTGACCATCCTGGCGATGCTGTTTGCCTCAACCTTTGGGATCATTTTAGGCATTATTTCTGCGCTTAATCGCAACAGTTTCATCGATACACTGACCATGCTGGGAGCCAATATTGGCGTCAGTATGCCCATCTTCTGGCTGGGGCTTTTACTGGCCTACTTCTTTGCCCTGGTTCTGAAAGGAACGCCCTTGCAACTGCCGCCCAGTGGGCGTTTATCGGCCGGAATGTCGCTGGTATCGCTGGCCAAAACCTGGGGGATTGAGAATCCGACCGGTATCAAAGCCTTCCTGCTCACCCTGGCCTCCAATTCGGCGATTTTGAACGCCATCCTGACACAAAACTGGGCCTTGCTGCTGGATGCCCTGAAACACCTGATCCTGCCAGCCATAGCGGTCGGCACCATCTCGCTGGCGGTCATTGCGCGCATGACCCGCTCGGCCTTGCTGGAAGTCCTCGGGCAGGATTACATCCGCACCGCGCGCGCCAAAGGGCTGCGTTATGCCCTCGTCATCCGCAAACACGCTTTGCGCAATGCCCTCATCCCCATCGTGACCATCATTGGCATCCAGACCGGCGGTCTGCTCTCTGGCGCCGTACTGACGGAAACCATCTTCTCCCTGCCGGGGGTCGGCTCACGCATGGTGGAGGGCATCTTGAACCGCGATTATCCCGTTGTGCAGGGCTTTTCCGTGGTGATCGCCTTGATCTTCGTCTTCACCAACCTGATTGTTGATGCATCCTATGCCTACCTCGATCCGCGCGTCCGGGTGAAATAAGCTATGAACCAGGCCCAGGTCCCCGTCCTTTCTGCCGATTCGATCCCCGAGCGTGACAACCCGACCGTCATCATGGTGCGGCGCCTGTTCCAGCACCGTTCTGCACAGTTGGGCATGTTCATCCTCTCGATCTTGATTATTTGCGCAGTATTTGCCAGGCAAATCGCGCCATACGACCCGATCAAACAACTTGCAGACGCAAAACGCCGCGAACCCCCCTGCATCCATTTGCTGGGCTGCGCCCCCGAAAAAACGCAGCACATCATGGGTGTGGACGGCAACAGCCGCGACCAGTTCTCGCGCATCATCTACGGCGCGCGTCTGTCGCTGGTCGTGGGCATCTCCACCGTCACCTTTGCCATTCTCATCGGCGGCCTGCTGGGAGCCATGGCCGGCTTCCTGGGCGGCTGGCTGGATGACCTGATCATGCGCTCGCTGGATGTATTAATGGCATTCCCCAGCCTGCTCCTGGCAATCGCCATTGTCGCCGTGCTTGGCCCCGGCCTGATCAACGCCCTGCTGGCGATCGCCATCATCGAAATCCCGATCTTTGCCCGCGTCATTCGCGCCAGCGTGCTTTCCGTCAAGGAATTGGATTACGTCATGGCCTCGCGCGCGCAAGGCGCCTCCGAGTTGCGCGTCCTCTTTACCCGCGTCCTGCCCAACGCCGTCACCCCGCTCATCGTGCAGGGCACGCTAGGGATTGCCTCCGCCATTTTGAGCGCCGCTGCCCTCAGCTTCCTCGGCCTGGGCGCCGAATTCCCCACCCCCGAATGGGGTCTCATGCTCGGCGAGGAGCGCAACAGCGTCTTCAATGCGCCCTTCCTGGTCTTCTTCCCCGGCCTCGCCATTATGCTGACCGTGCTCTCCTTTAACCTGATCGGCGATGGCCTGCGCGATGTGCTCGACCCGCGCCTGGTACACGGCGGATAGACTCTCCCCGCTCCCCGCAACACCCAAACGACAGCCTGCCTCGCAGCGCTGTCGTTTTCATATCCAGACAGATAAGACCAACAGGGGGAAGCCACCTGCGCAGCGGAATGTATAATGGAGGAGAAAATCAGGAGGAACCCTATGAACCCTGTCGCGCGCCGATCTTCATTCACAGCCTTCATCCTTTTCATGCTCGTATCGCTGGCCTGCAATCTCAGCCTGCCGGCATTCACCGGAACACCCAGCCCTACTCCGACGGCCACCGCCCTGCCCCTGCCGCCCGCCATCGTCGAAACGGTGCCGCCCATCGGCAGCGAAATCCCGCTCCAGGCCCCGCTGACCGTGTATTTCAGCGAAGCAATGGAACGCAGCTCAGTGGAAGCCGCCTTCAGTTCCTCCAGCGGCGCCCCGCTTCTGTTCACCTGGTTGGATGATGCCACCCTATCCATTCTCCCGGCCCAGGCCCTGCCTCCCGAAAGCCCGGTCAGCTTTACCCTGGGCAGCGGCGCAAAAACCCTGCGCAACGGGTTGACCCTGCCCGGCGCTGTAACCCTGAACTACCGCACCGCCGGTCTATTGCGCGTGGGCCAGGTGCTTCCAGCCGCCGCAGCCACCGACGTGGCTCCCGATTCCGCCGTGGTGGCAGCTTTCAACCAACCGGTTGTGCCGCTCGGGGCCGATTCCAGCTCCCTGCCCGCCGGGTTCAGCCTGGAACCGGCCGCCAACGGCCAGGGCACCTGGCTTAACACCAGCACCTACATTTTTTACCCCGCTCCGGCCTTGGCGGGCGGCCTGGATTACACCGTGCGCATCAACCCGGCTCTCAAAAGCACCTCCGGCACCCCGCTCGACCCGGCCTCACAAAACCTGCTCTGGAGCTTCCACACCGCCCTGCCAGCCGTGCTGGGGGTCACTCCCCTCCAGGATCAGCGCCTGGGGCTGGACCCCAAAATTGAAGTCACCTTTAACCAGCCCATGGATCGCCCCAGCGTCGAAACCGCTGTCGCACTGCGCGCTCCCGATGGTAGCGCCGTTCCCGGCACCTTTGCCTGGAACGACCGCGGCAGCGTCGTCACCTTCACCCCCTCGGGCGGATTATTGGCCCGCGCCACCACCTTCACCCTGACCGTCGGCGCGGAGGCGCGCTCGCGCGGCGGAAAAGCCCTGGGCAGCGCCTACCTGGTCGAATACGCCACCGTTGACCGCTTTGCTTTCCAGGGCGCGAATATTGCCAATGGCGAGCAGCGCCCCTTCTCCGGTCTGACCCTCTTCCTCGGCGCCCCCCTCAACGCCCCCCAGGGCTCCGATATCGGTTCCCAGCTCCAAATTTCTCCCCAGCCGGCCTACTTCGGCGCCAGCCCCGAAGGCGAAACCTTAAGCATCTACGGAGATTTCACCCCCGGGCAGCTCTACACCTTGACCCTGCCCGCCACACTGGCCGACCCGTGGGGACAAAGCCTCGGCCAGCCCGTCCAGTTCACCTTCCGCGAACCGGATGCATCTCCGGCCCTCAGCTATGGCAACTACAGCCCGGAATTGTTCACCCGCCCCGAAGAAGCCACCCTCAGCCTGCGCGCTGTCAACATCAAAACCATCCTGCTCTCACGCGGCACCCTCAGCCTAGACGACTTCTTCCGCCTCGAAAGCGACTACCAGTACCGTCAGAGCTTCCTCCCCGCCGACAATACCAGCTGGACCCTCCACCCCGAACTGGCGCTCAACAACAACCAGCCTGTCGAAGTCAGCCTGGGCGAAACCCCGCTCACCCCCGGCCTGTACTACATCAACGCCGAATCGCCCGACCTGGAACAGTCCAGTTACAACAACAATGCCCGTTTTCTGCTCTCCAGCAACATCAACCTGACCGTCAAAAGCAGCCCCACTGAAACCCTGGTCTGGGCGGTTGACCTGCGCACCCAAACCCCGGTCAGCGGCGCCAGCCTGCGCCTCTTCGACCAAAAAGGCGGGCGTATCGCCAGCGGCCAGACCGACTCCAACGGCCTGTGGCGCGGCTCTCTGCCCGAGGGCGCCTCCACCGCCTATGTCGTGCTCGGCAACCCCGGCGAAGACCTGTTCGGGCTTGGCTCTCCCGGCTGGCAAAGCGGAATCGGCTCCTGGGATTTCGGCCTGCCTGGCGATCCCAGCGGCCCGCACACCACCGGCTACCTGTACAGCGACCGGCCTGTCTACCGCCCCGGCGATACCATCCATTTCCGCGGCGTCCTCCGCAGCCTCTACGACGGCCGCTACACCGAATCCGGCCTGACCAGCCTCTCCATCCGCATCCTGGCCCCCAACGGCCTGCTCGCCGAACAACCGGCCCAATTATCCCGCTACGGCACCTTCGCCGGCGAATACACCCTGCCCGCCCACGCCATCCCCGGCGGTTACAGTCTCATCCTCGACCCGGGAGATAATAGCTACTTCCCTGGCAGCAGCCTGTACTTCCAGGTCGCCGACTATCGCAAACCGGAGCTGAACCTGAGCGTGGAATTCAGCCCCGCCTCCGCCCAAAATGGCGATCCGCTCACCGCCAGCCTGCACGCCGCATACTTTTTTGGCTCACCCGTCGCCGACCTGCCGTTTACCTGGCAGCTCTACAGTCGCAGCACCAGCTTCCCCATCCCCGACTACAACACCGGCCTGTACAGCAGCAACTGGCTCTCCACCGGCGAACACTTCGGAACGCACATGCAAAACGGCACCGGCCGCACCGACGCCGACGGCAATTTCAGCATCCCGCTCGGTCCCCTGAACGTGGAAGACACCTCCGAACTGACCCTCGAAATTACCGCCACTGAAAGCGGCGGTTTCCCCGTCAGTGCCCGCGCCAGCCTCACCGCCCATCCCGATTCCTTCTATATCGGCATCCGCCCGCAGGTCTGGGTCGGGCAGGCCAACATGGCCCAAAAATTTGATCTGCTCAGCCTCGATCTGGCCCACACCCCCCTCTCCCGCCCCATCACCGTGGACTTCAAAAAAGTCCGCTGGGAGCGCCAGGATTTCTCCTACGGCAACTACCGCTTCACCCCGTTCTACACCCCCATCGCCAGCCAATCCATCACCACTGGCGCCGACGGCGCTGCCAGCCTGGCCTTCACCCCACCCGAAGCCGGCACCTACCTGCTTGAAGCCAGCAGCGGCAGTGCCAAAACCCAGGTGCTGGTCTGGGTTGGCGGCAGTGAAAACGCCGTCTGGCCCAACCTGCCCTACGATCAGGTGCGCCTGACCGCCAACGCAACCCGCTATAAACCCGGCGAAACTGCCGAAATTTTCCTCCCCAACCCGTTCAATGCCCCGGCGCTGGCGCTTTTCACCACCGAGCGCAGCACCTTCAAAAGCGTACAGATTGTCCCAGTCCCCGCTGCAGGCTACCGTTATAAACTGCCCATTACCGATGCCGAAGCGCCGAACATCTACCTCTCCGCCACGCTGCTCGGCCCTGGTGCGCAGTTCCGCCAGGGTTACATCAATCTGCCGGTCGACCCCTCCGCCTTTGAGCTGAACGTCGAACTGCAAGCCACGCCCGCAAACGCCAAACCCGGCGACACCCTGACCCTCGACCTGACCGTCACCGATCGCGCCGGCCAACCCGTCCAGGGCGAATTTTCCATGGCCGTCGTTGACCTGGCCGCCCTGGCCCTGGCTGACCCCAACTCCGAGGACATCCTGCCAGCCTATTACAGCCAGCAGCCGCTCGGCGTATACACCGGCCTGACGGATGCCATCCACACCCACCGTCTGCTCGATTTCCCCGGCGGCATGGGCGGGGGTGGTGGCGATGCCACGCTCGTCCTGCGCGAGAAATTCCCCGACACCGCCTATTGGAAAACCGACATTCTTACCGACGCGCAAGGCAAAGCACACCTGACCCTGACCCTGCCCGACAGCCTGACGACCTGGCAGGTTGAAACCCGCGGGTTGACACAGGATACCCGTGTTGGGCAGGCGCGCGTCAAGGTCGTCACCAGCAAAGAACTGCTGATTCGCCCGCAGACGCCGCGCTTCCTGGTCGTCGGCGACCGGGCCGAACTGGCGGCCATGGTCAACAACAACACCGCGCAACAGCTGGAAGCCACTGTCAGCCTGGCTGTGACCGGATTCAGCCTCGATTCAACCGCTCAGGCCGAGCAAAAAGTCACCATCCCGGCCAATGGCCGCGTGCGGGTCAGCTGGACCGGTCGCGTACAGGCCGGCGCAGCCGTCGAAGCCAGTTTTTCGGCCAAATCAGGCAACCTCCAGGATTCTGCCCGCCCCACCGATGGCTCGATCCCCGTCCTGCGCTACAGCGCCCCCCAGACCTTCAGCACCGCGGGCATTTTGACACAGGCCAATTCCACGCAGACGGAAATCCTGGCCCTGCCGCGCACCTTCCAACCGCTCGGCGGCCAGCTCGACCTGGAACTATCGCCCTCGCTGGCCTCCACCATCCTGACCAGCCTCGCAGCCCGCACCCTGCCCGAAACGCCCTGGAGCACGGAGGAAATCCTTTCCAACCTGCTGCCAGATGTGGTCACCTACCAGAGCCTGCAAAGTGCCGGCCTGGATAACCCGGCCCTGAAAAACCGCCTGGCGCAAAACCTGCAAAACGAACTCAACCTGCTTTTTAGCGCGCAAAAATACGACGGCGGCTGGCCGTGGGTGCTGGGCGCTGAACAAAGCGACCCGTACCTGACGGCCTACATCCTGTTCGGGCTGTCGCAGATTCAAAACAACCTCCCGGAGACGCTCTCCAACGACGTGGAGGCCGCCACCCGCCTCGCATCCACCCTTGAAAGCGGGCGCGCCTACCTGTTTGCCAACGCTGAACCGCTCAATGGCTCGGTGGATCTTACCTTGCCGGCCTGGGCCAACCAGGCCGCCTTCTATACCTACGTTTTGCAAGAGACCGGCGGCCTGAATGACCTGGCCTTCCTGCCCGAAACCCTCTACGCCGGGCGCGAACGCCTCGACCCGTGGGCCAAGGCCATGCTGGCGCAAACCTTGCTCAGCCTGACCCCGGGCGATGAACGCGCTCAAACCCTGTTCTCCGACCTGGAAGCAGGCGCGCTGCGCTCGGCCAGCGGCGCGCACTGGGAAAGCACCCAGGGCGGCTGGATGAGCCCTGGCTCCGCGCTGTACACCAGTGCCGTCGTCCTGGCCGGGCTGGCGCAGACCCAGCCAGCCAGCCCGCTTGCCGCCGACGCCGTACGCTACCTGGCTTCACAGCGCGGCCCCAAGGGCTGGTGGGCCTCGAGTTACGAAACCAGCTGGATCCTCCTGGCGCTCAACCGTTACATGGTTGCCACCGGCGAATTCCGCGCCGATTTTGCCTTTTCAGCCGGGCTGAATGGCGAAAAAATTGCGCAGGGGCAGGCGGCCGGGCCGCAAAATCTGACCACCGTCAGCAGCAGCACGCCGTTGACGCAGTTAATGCTCAACGGCGCTAACCAGCTGACGATCAGCCGCGAGAATGGCAGCGGGCAGCTTTATTACCGCGCCGCGCTGACGGTCGAGCGGCCCGTCGAAACGGCGCCCGCCCTCAACCAGGGTCTCGCCGTCAGCCGGGAATTTCTCCACTGCACCGGAAGCGATTGCCAGCCGGTGACTTCCTACCAGATGCAGCCAGACGAAGCGGGACGCGTGAGCGTGCGCCTGACTGTCAGCGTTCCCCAGGAGGTCTATTATTTCTCTGTCACCGATTACATTCCAGCCGGGGCAGAAATTCTCAATTCTGCGCTTAAAACCAGCCAGCAGGGCGAGACGAGCACCAGCGCCGCTGCCCTGGTTGATCCCAGCCGGCCTTTCGACGAAGGGTGGGGCTGGTGGTATTTCCACACGCCACAGATTTATCCCGACCATATTCAATGGAATGCCGATTACCTGCCCGCCGGAACCTACCAGTTGACCTACACCCTGCTCCCTGCCCTGGCAGGTGAATACCGTGTTCTGCCGGCCCACGCCTGGCTGACGTATTTCCCCGAAGTGCAGGGCACCACCGCCGGGGCAGTCTTCACCATCCTGCCCTGACCGGCGGGGTTTAAAAAACAATAAAGCGGGCCTGAGTGTTGGCACTCAGACCCGCTTTCGTTTGTTCCGTTTTTCAGCGTTCCTTCACGCCAAAAAAGACCACTCCCGCCGCCAAAGCCAGCAAAGCTCCAAACAAAAAGGGCGCGGAGGGGCCAAACCCCTGCCACAGGATGCCCGCCAGCAACGAGGCCGGGAAGGCCGTCAGGGCAATGGCGGCGTTATACAGGCCGTAAGCCGTTCCACGCCGTTCCGCCGGCACCAGGTCGGCGACGAAGGCCTTGGCGGCGCCTTCGGTCAGGGCGTAGTAAACGCCATACAGGCCAAACAAGATCCAGACGTGCGTTCCGCTCTGCGAAGCGGCAAAACCAAGATACACCAGCCCATAAAACAACCAGCCGGTCAGAATCAGCTTGCGGCGGCCAATTTTATCGGAGAGCGCTCCCAGCGGCCCGGCCAGCACGGTGTAGATCGCGTTGAAGGTCAGCAGCATGCCGAGGATCTGGAGCACGCTCAGGCCGCGTTCCTGTCCGCGCAGGATGATAAACGCATCTGATGAGTTCCCCAGGGTAAACAACAGCGCTGCCGCCAGGAAAGTCTTAAAGCGCGCATCCAGCCCGGCCAGGCTGAAAATCGGCGTACCAGCTGCCGGGCGAAGGGTCACTTCACGGGCCAGGAAGCTGAGCACCAGCACCGCCAGCAGGGCCGGAATGAAAGAAATCAGCACAATCGTCTGGAAGGTGGCGCGCGTCAGCTGGGTGCTTCCTGATTGCGTCAGATAAATCACCCCGGCGGCAATCGCCAGCCCGGTAAAAGCACCGGCCGTATCCCCGGCGCGGTGCAGGCCAAAGGCCAGGCCGCGCTGTTTTTCATCAATACTGCCGGCCAGCAGCGCATCGCGCGGCGCAGTGCGGATGCCCTTGCCCACCCGGTCTACCAGGCGCACGCCCAGCACCCAGCCCCACGAACCGGCAAAATACAAAAACGGCTTGGCCAGCGTCGAAAGACCATAGCCGGCCACCGTCAGCCATTTGCGGTTGCCCAGTTTATCCGAGAGTGCGCCCGAATATAGCTTCAACAGGCTGGCCGTTGTCTCAGCCAGGCCGTCGATCAGGCCGATGACCGCCGTTCCCACTCCCAACACGTTTGCCAAAAAAAGCGGAATAAGATTCGCAAGCATCTCCGAGGAGATATCCGTCAGGAACGAAGTTGCCGTCAGCACCCAAACATTGCGTGGCAGATTGCGCCAACCAGGATTATTTTTCATCTCTGCTGCCTAACTTTTATGTCCAAAATAACCGAAGGCGATCAAAATGCCCGCCACCATTGAAACAGCCGCCCCGTATTGTAACAGGTCGCCATACTCTTTGACCTCGAGCAGCTTGCCTAAAAATTTAACCGCCAGCACCAGCACGATCATGCTGCTCAGCTTGGTCTTCAAATCGTATAAATCATGCGCAACCATCCACTCGGGAACATTGACATCCCCGATAAATAACTCGTACAGACTGACCGAAAAAATCAGAAAAGCAGTCGCCACCAGGAAACTATCCAGGATTTCAATCAGCGCCACGGTAATGCCTTTATCGGCTCCCAGGCTTTGAATAATCAGGGTGATTGCCTGAACGGTCTGAAAAGTGCCCCAGAGAAAAGCTGCCAGGGCTGCTGCCAACAACGCCAATACACCGATGATGGCCAGATAACGAGATTTTTCAAGAAGCTTGGACATGATTCTCACCTCGAAGAAGGATTTTTTCTGTACACGCCTTGCCTGGGGAACAACCGCCGCGCTGGAAGCCGCTCACTGCGAATGATTTCATCTACTTGTTGCTGTTTGCTCAGGCTGAACCAAATCACGCGCCCAACCAGCCGGGATTCGTTCGCGGGTTGATTATATCCAAAGAAAAAGCCGGCGACTGCCGCCGCCAGCTTTTTCTCTCAAAACCGGGTAAAGAGACAGGCTAAAGCTGCTCAAAGCGCGAAACCGGTACCACGAATACCGTCGCCCGCGTTTTTTCGTTGGGCGCGGCGGTGGTTTGGGCGCGCAAAATTCCGATCGCCGCCTCCACCGCCTCGTCATCCACGCCAATCAACAGCGTGGTGCTGCCCTTGCGGAAAAATCCGCCCGTCGAAGACACGCGTGTCACGCGGAAACTTTCCGAGGTTAGCGCCTGAACGGCATTTTCTACATCATCATCCTTCAAAATGGCAATGATCAGTTTCATGTTAAAACTCCTCGAAGCGTTCAACCGGCAGGGTAAAAATGGTGGCGCCGCCTACTGAAACCGGTACCGGCGTCGGCATGGGCAGGGGTGAGCCCTCCAGCGGAATGGCCAGGTATTCCACCCGTTGGCGGCAGGCAGTCCGCAAGGCGGCAATCACCTTTTCTTCCTGCCCGTCCGGCAGGCCAATCAACAGGGTGGTATTTCGTCGGCCCAAAAAGCCCCCAGTGCTGGCCAGGCGCACCACCCGCGCCGCCAGTGGGGCCAGGGCGCGCACTGCCAGGTCCACATCCTGTTCCTGGACGACCGCAGTCATCAGTGCATGGATTTTGTCTAAGTCAGGCATACGATCTCCTTATCCGCCAGTAATCAGCGCCTCGGTAGGATCCTTCAACACCACCGGCTGCCCATTGGGGAAAATTAACTCGGAGGCGCCCATCTGGCGCGTCACCGTCAGTCCTTTATATTTTACCGTAACCGGCCACGGGAAGGGATTCTCTCCATGCAGAAAAACCTGCGTTGGGGAAAGAATGTCCACCCCCAGGGCTTCCAGGAACAAACCGAGCGGCGCCAGTCCGTGCAGAGTGTTGCGCTCGCCCTGGCCAGCTCCCGTTTCGGCGTGATAGGTGTGATAAAAAGCGTTCGACCGCTTGAGATTCTGGATGACCGCTGACATCAGATGCGCCGTCAGGCGGGCCGCCTCGCGGCGATAGCCGTACGCCAGCAGTCCCTCCCCAACCAGCTGATTCCAGGGAAGGTGCACACCCAGGCTCCATGGGTCGGCATCGCGGATAAACAGGCGCGGCAGCGCCGGCAGGCCATAGGGATGATCAAAATGTTCCGCCGAAAGAATGGTGCGATAGACCAGGGCCTGGGCTTCCTCGCCACTGGGAATGCCCGCCCAGAGCGGCAGGAGCAGGGTATGATCGGCGATGGAAAGATCTGCGGTCTGCAGGCTAATCCGGTCGAGGCGATTCAGTCCCTCGATTTCAAACCTACCCAACGAAGTGTAGACTTTCTTGGTCGTGGCAACCGCGCCGCTCGAGCTGAAGGAAAAGTCGCGCGCGTCGAGCACTTCAAACTGTGGACGACCATCCAGTTCGCCAGAAACGGTCACCCGTGGACGTTTGAGCGCTTCGCCCTGTCCAAAAATGCGCCATACCAGGCGTACCGGTTGCTTGAATTCCTTCTGCAATTCAAACTCGGGCACAGCCTGGCGCTCACTCAGCACCCTGCCCGGCAGGCTGAGATGGGTGTCACGGTCGGCATAGCGGTACAGGGCGGCATCCCGGTCCCAGCAGGCTTCAATCCCGGCGCGCAAACGCGCGGCCTGCGCGGTCAGCGTGATGATTTCGGAGGAACGCTTGAGCAGACCGGCCATTTTGATTAACAGTTGCGCTTCGCGGTAAAGCGCCGCGGAAAGGGCCGGGCTTTGCACCGTGGTAATATCCAGGCCCTGCGCCCAGGCATGCCAGCCCTCAAATAGAGGATTATCCTCGAACCCGGTCTGAAGCTGGTGCTGCCATTCGGGCAGGCCGTTGCGGTCATGGTCATAGGTCGGAGAGAACCAGGCCCAGAAAAAAGCCACCAGCCCCGGGTAAACCGCTTCAAGGAAATCCTGGTCGCGCCCGGCATGTGACAATTTCCAGGCCAGGCTGGCCAGGTAAGGTGCCGCCAGGAACCGTCCACGCTGACCGGCCAGGCCGGGTTTGCAGTCGATCGTGCCATCATGCGGATCCTGCACGGCCAGGAAGTTGCGTAGCACACCGCGTGCCAGGTCGGTCTGGCCGGGCAGCAATGCAGACAGGTAATACGCCTCGAAGGGCGCCTGCCCGCTCCAGATGTGCTGATAATCGCTGCCATCGCCCAGCCGCGAAAAGCCATGATCAGGCTGGCGGGCAAAGACAAAGCTGGAATTGGGGAGCTTTTCGGTGGCGCTGTGAAACAGCCCCAGGGCGGCTTTCTGGCTGAAGGCAAACGCGGCATCCCAATCTGCGTCTCCGGTGGTGATCTCGAACATCTGGCTGGAGTTGAGCAGCTGAATACGCGCTTTTTCGGCTTCAAACGAGCGTGCGGCGGTGCGCCGGGCCAGGTCGAACGATTCCTGGTGATCTTTCAGCGCCGCCAGTGCCCAGCTGACCTGACGGCTGGCACCGGGCGCCAGGTCGAGCATCAGGGTCAACGAAGCATAGGGCCCCGGCCCGGCCTGTGGCCCGCCGGTCAGAAACAGCACTGGGCACAGCTCATTCACCCGGCCTTCGAGCACCACCACGCCCTGGCGTTGGCTGGCCGACAGGCTGCTGCCGTCCAACGGGCTGAGCTGGCCGACCCATTCCAGGCGCAGCGGATGTGGTGTGGTGCCGCGGTTGGTGATGGTCAGCTTGCCGGTGACGACTTGCGAGGCTGCCACCCAGTAATCCGCCAACACCTCCACCCCGGCCAGCGGAGAAAAACTGACCGAAAGGAAATTGGGAGCAAACCCGCGCACCCGTGGCGGCCCGATGAAGTCCACCGGGTCATTGATGGTTTTTCGATTCTCTGAAAAGCGGGGAAAAAGCCGCATCAGGCGCGCGCGCAGGCCAAAGGTGGTGTGCAGCGCCAGGGCCGCCGGGTCACCGCCGCTGAGATCCAGCTCCCAGATGTGGTCGTTAATGTAATCAGTTGGGGTCAGCCGGGCGTCGGCGGCAATGGTCAGCTGCAGCGGGTCGCCCGGGCCAAGGTTCCAGGTACGCATAGGTTCATTATCTCACATTCCAACAGGACAGGGTCAGCTGGAGAAACAGCACAGAAAAAAGTGGAATGTAAGAATATTGTACGGTAGTTTCTCCACAGGTAAAGGATTTTGGCAGCATTTCCAAATCCAAAAAGGAATCAATTTATCGCCAGGGCATAAAAAAACCTGAAAATTGAAGGTAGTAGTCCCGAAAACTTCATGCCGCGCAGGCGTGGTGGAAAGTTCCCTGGGTTAAGATTTGGAATTGCCGGTAAAAAGTATTGTCTTTTTCACGCGGCCTGTGTATAATACTCACTCGCTTGGGCGGGTAGCTCAGTTGGTTAGAGCATCGCGTTGACATCGCGAAGGCCGTAGGTTCGAGTCCTATCCCGCCCACTGAGAAATTCAATAGGATGCAAAGACCGGGACGAGTAGGTGAAACTCGCCGTCAGGGAGAGAAGGCCACAGACTGGAAGCCTTCTTCGGCAACTTCACTGAAAACCACCCGTGAGCATTGACCAGAACAGTGAACAGTGATTCGCAATCAGGGTTCAGTAAGTATGGAAAACGGCTGACCTCGTTATGGGTCGAAGAGATACCCTGAGCGTAATCGAAGGGTAAATCGGGTGGAACCGCGCGAATTAATTCTCGCCCCGTTTTGGGACGAGAATTTTTATTTTCCCCCTCCGGCCTTAGGCCATCTGCCCCAAATGCGACGAACGGCAGTCGTGTTTGAGGCAGGGTGGGGGTCATGATATGGAGGCACAAATGTCTGACCGTTATGAAGATTCCCTGTTGTACCGTATTCGCCACTCAGCCGCGCACGTCATGGCACAGGCCGTGTTGGAATTTTATCCGGATACAAAATACACCATCGGCCCGCCCGTCGAAAACGGCTTTTATTATGATTTCGATTTTTCTCAACCTGTTGTGCAGGAAGACCTGGAAAAAATCGAGAAGCGCATGCGCCAGATCATTGCCGGGCAGCACAAATTCGAGAAAAAAGTCGTCTCAGCCGAGCAGGCCCGCCAGGTTTTTAAGGATCAGCCCTACAAGCTGGAATTGATCGATGGCCTGGAAAAAGGCGGCCTCGATGAGTATGGCAATCCGCTCAACGAAAAGCCCGAGATCTCGCTTTACCAGAGCGACACCTTCACGGATCTGTGCCGCGGGCCGCACGTTGAAAGCACCCGGCAGATAAACCCGAGCGCCTTTAAGCTGATGTCCATTGCCGGAGCCTACTGGCGCGGTGACGAACACAATAAGATGCTGACGCGCATCTACGGCACGGCCTGGGAAAAACCCGACGAGCTGAAAAACTACCTGCAAATGCTCGAGGAAGCCAAAAAACGCGATCATCGCAAGCTGGGCAAGGAACTCGAAATCTTCATCTTCGATGACGAAGTTGGCCCCGGCCTGCCGCTCTGGCTGCCCAATGGCGGAATTCTGATCGAGGAGCTGGAAAAACTGGCCAAGGAGATGGAAGACAAGGCCGGTTACGTCCGTGTCCGCACGCCCAATCTGACGAAGGAAGACCTCTTCCTGCGCTCGGGCCATTTGCCCTACTATGCCGAAAGCATGTATCCGCCCATGGAGTTGGAAGGCGTGAAGTATTACGTCAAGCCGATGAACTGCCCAATGCACCACAAAATCTTCGGTGCGCGCCCGCGCTCTTACCGTGAGCTGCCCCTGCGGCTGGCCGAATATGGAACCTGCTACCGTTACGAAAAGTCGGGCGAACTCTTTGGGCTGATGCGCGTCCGCTCAATGCAGATGAATGATGCGCACATCTACTGCTCTGAAGAACAGTTCGAGCAGGAATTTATGGGCGTGATTGACCTTTACAAGAAATACTTCGACCTGTTCGGCATTGGAAAGTTCGTCATGCGCCTGTCACTGCATGGCAAAGCCGGGCTGGGCAAGAAATATGTCGACAATGAGCGCCTGTGGCTGAAGACCGAAGATATGGTGCGTCGCGCCATGCAAAACGGCGGAGTGCCCTTCGTGGAAGTGGAAAATGAAGCCGCTTTTTACGGCCCCAAGATCGACGTCCAAATCTGGAGCGCGATCGGGCGCGAGTTTACGCTGGCAACCAATCAGGTGGATTTTGCCGTGCCGGAACGCTTTGACCTGAAATTCGTCAACAAAGACGGCGCCGACGAAATTCCGCTGTGCATCCACCGCGCGCCGCTCAGCACGCACGAGCGCATGGTCGGCTTCCTGATCGAGCACTATGCCGGGGCCTTCCCGGTCTGGATGGCGCCGGAACAGGTGCGCGTCATCCCGATCACAGATGCGCAGAACGAGTACGCGGCTCAGATTGCGGCCCAACTCAAAGAGGCCGGGGTGCGCGTCAGCGCCGATCTCGGCTCAGAGCGGATGAATGCCAAAATCCGCGCAGCGCAGCTCTTCAAGGTGCCCTATATGCTGGTCGTCGGCGCGAACGAGGCGGCAGCGGGTGTGGTTTCCCTGCGAATGCGCGATGGATCGCAAGTCAACAACATCCCACAGGCTGAGTTTATGGCGCGGGTACAGGACCGCATCTCACGGCGGGCCAGCGAGTTGTAAACGTCAGGAAAAAATAACCGGCGGAGGAAGTTCTTCCTCCGCCGGTTGCTATTTCAGGGTCTTTAATCAGGTTCGCAAAAGCTGATGCCCATGTCTTTGGCGGTTTGAAGAATATCACTATCGAGCGGAACTTGTTTCATTTTTCCAATCGCCTCGGAGATCGGCACATATTTGACGTACGGAGGGTCGAGAGCGATCATCACGCCCGATTGTCCTTCGGCCAGGGCGCGGATGGCCGCGGCGCCGAAGCGCAGGGCGATCAGGCGGTCGAAGGCGGTTGGAGTTCCGCCGCGCAGCAGGTGGCCGAGCACGACCAGCCGGGTTTCCTTGCCGGTCAGTTCCATAATCTCGGCGGAGACTTTTTCACCGACGCCGCCGAGACGTTCGGCGCGTCCGGCTTCTTTTTCCACCACCGAGACATTTCCGCCGACTGGTTTGGCGCCTTCAGCCACCACCACGATCGTGAAAAAGCGCCCGGCTGCTTCGCGTTCTTTGACTTTTTCGAGCACCTTGGTGATATCGTAGGGGATTTCGGGGATGAGGATGATATCTGCCGAGCCGGCAATGCCTGCTTCGAGGGCGATCCACCCGGCGTAGCGGCCCATGACTTCAACGACCATCACCCGCCCGTGCGAGGCGGCAGTGGAGTGCAGGCGGTCAATTCCATCCACCGCAAAGGCAACCGCCGAGTCGAAACCGAAGGTGACATCGGTTTTATCCAGGTCATTGTCGATGGTTTTGGGCACCGCGATGACGCGCAACCCTTTTTGGGAAAGTACATTGCCAATGGCGAGTGACCCGTCCCCGCCGACGGTGATGAGCGCATCGAGCTGATGCAGGGCAAAGGCGCGCACGATTTCATCGGTGCGGTCAACTTCTTCCTGGCGGCCATCCGGCAAGGTGATTGGATAGCGCATCGGATTGTTGCGATTGCTGGTGCCGATAATGGTGCCGCCCTGGTGGGTGATGCCGCGCACCCGGTCACGGGTCAGACGGATAATGCCCCCTTCGGGATATTGCTCGGGGCTGAGCATGCCATGAAAACCGTCGCGGATGCCATACATTTCCCAGCCACGCTTCAACCCGGAGAGAACTGCCGCGCGAATGACAGCGTTGAGGCCGGGAGCATCGCCGCCGCCGGTACTGATCGCCACGCGTTTAATTGGTTTGAGAACCTGTGTCATATTGGCCTTTCTGTTGCATCTTCAATAAATTTGAATTATAACTGGCAAATTATACCGCAGAACGAGATTGCGATTATTTTCACAAAGCAGTTAAGTTGACGGATTGTGCTTCTTCGTGGTATCATCAGTCCGCTCAAAAGCCAGCCAACCAGGCTGGTTGCCTGTTTTTTCTTATCAAGGAGTTCCATATAGCCGAGCAAGAATTTCGAGTCAATGAGGCCATCCGGGTTCCGGAAGTGCGCCTGATCGGTCCCAATGGTGAGAACGTGGGCGTTGTTTCCATTCGCCAGGCACTGCAGATTGCGCGTGATGCAGAACAGGACCTGGTGGAAGTCTCACCGAATGCCGCGCCGCCTGTCTGTCGCGTACTGGACTTTGGCAAGTTCCTGTATGAGCGCGAGAAAAAGGAGCGCGAGGCCAAAAAAGCGCAGACCAAAATTGAAGTCAAGGAAATCCGACTGCGGCCGAAAACGAATGAGCATCATCGCGGCTTCAAGGTGGAGGATGCGCGTCGCTGGTTGCTGCAGGGCCACAAAGTGCGGGTGACGGTCAAGTTTCGCGGTCGCGAAATGGATTACCCCGAACTGGCGCTGGAAGATCTCAAAGAGATTGCCCAGATGCTGGCAGATGTCTCGGTGATTGAGCAGGCTCCGATGATGGAAGGGCGCACCATGCTGGTGGTACTGGGGCCCGCCAAGCTCAAACCGGCCAAGAAACCGGAAAAAGCTGAAGAAAGCGCCGAATAGCAATACTGGTCTCGACGGAATGTGAAATCCCGCGGGCGTTTTTTCTCCCGCGGTTAATTTTTCTGAAAGGAGTAATTCCTGTGCCACGCAAACCAAGAGTTGGTAAGTTTAAGCTGAAGACCCACAAGGCGACGTCGAAGCGTTTTCGCCTGACCGGGTCTGATACGCTGGTGCGCACGAAAGGTGGCAAAAGCCATCTGCGCCGCCGCACTTCTGACCGTACCAAGGCGTTGTTGTCTGAGATGATTCCCGTCAAAGGGCGCGGTATCATCAAGCGCATTCGCCGTCTCGTGCCGAATCTCAAGTAGGCGTTCCGATCCGTTTTTATTTTGCGGCTACCGGGTGTATCCAACTGGAAGGCTGAGCGGTATTTCGACGTAACGCCCGCCCCGACGCCCGGAGGTTCGCAGGAGGTACTAGAAAATGCGTGTAAAAGGCGGTCCGCAAGGACATCTTCGCCACAAGAAAGTTTTGAAAATTACCAAGGGCCAGCGCGGTGCCAAGCACTTTCTCTTCAAGCGCGCCAACGAAGCGATGCTGAAGAGTCTGTGGTACGCCACGCGCGACCGCCGCACCCGCAAGCGAGACCTGCGCAAGCTGTGGATTGCCCGTATCAACGCCGCTGCGCGCTTGAACGGGATCAGCTACAGCCGCCTGATCGCTGCCATGAAGAAAGCCAACATTGTGCTCAACCGCAAGATGCTTTCGGATCTGGCGATCCGCGATCCGCAGGCTTTTGCAGCAGTGGTGGCCCAGGCAACCAGCTAAGCAGTACGCTCTGAAGCTTGGAAAAACCGGCGATCTACGGATTGCCGGTTTTTTTGTTCCAGCCTGGAGGCGCATTCAGGCTGGGAGGGTGATACTCACTTGGGGTCGAAGCATCTATAATAGGGGGATGGATGTCATTCAAGTCATCAAACCCAGCGTCTGGAGAAATATCTGGCGGGTGGTGCAGTACATGCTCTCGCGCCTGCTGGTACTGGTTCTCATGCTGGCTGCCGGGCTTTTCCTGGCGGTGATCGTGGCCAATATGGGCGGCTATATTGATCAGATTTACCGCGCCAATATTGACGAAGCCATCCAGTTCACCATTCCGCCGGCTGGGATGAGCCCTGAGCAGACTCTGCAGTTTACCAATGAGTTGCGCGCCAAAATGGAAAGCGCGTATGGGCTGGACCAGCCCTTCCTGCTGCGCTGTGCACGCTGGACCTGGAACGCAGCGACCATGCAGTGGGGCACGACGAGACGTTTCAAAACCCTGCTGACGCAGGATGAGTTTTCCAATGACGTGGCGCACATCGTGGCAGAACGGTTTACCAACACGCTGCTGTTGTTCACCAGTGCGAACCTGCTGCTGTTTATCGTCAGCCTGGCGGTGGCATTTGGGTTGTATCGCCGTTATGGCAGCCTGCTTGACCGGGTGATGACAAGCCTGGCGGTGCTGTCCTCCATCCCCAATTGGATTTTTGGGGCGCTGTTATACATCATTTTCGCCGTCTGGTTGAACATCCTGCCCTTTGGCGGGATGCTAGACTCGAAGCCGATCAGCGGCTGGCTGCAATTCGCGCTGACGGTGGCCCGGCACATGCTCCTGCCGGGTGGTGCTATTTTTTTAGGGATGTTCTTCCAGAGCGTGGCGGCCTGGCGTGCGTTGTTCCTGCTGCAGGAAAGTGAAGATTACATCGAGCTGGCGCGCGCCAAGGGCTTGCCAGAATCTGCCATTAACCGGCGATACCTGGTGCGCCCAACGCTGCCCTACATCGTCACCAGTTTTGCCATGCTGATGCTCGGAGCGTGGCAAAATAGCATGGCACTTGAACTGTGGTTTGCCTGGCCGGGAATTGGGCAGTTATTGTTTCTGTCTTTTGGTGGAGGCAGCCTCGACCGGAACATCATGCTGGCTGTCATCGTCACCTTCGCCTACCTGTTGGCTATCACCGTCTTCAGCCTGGATCTGTTGTATGTGGTGCTCGACCCACGCATCAAGTTAGGCGGCGGCGAAACCCTGCAAACGGTCACCTGGCGCGAAAGGCTGGCGTTCTTCTTCAAAAAACGGTGGCGGCCTGCCCCACCGCAGAGACTGCCTGTGCCGCGCCAGCGCATCTCCCTGGCAATACGCTGGCGGCATAAGCTGGACAGTCTGCGCCCGGTGCTGAGAGAGCTTTGGCGCACCCCCGCGGTGATTGTCGGGCTGGGAATGATTCTCGCGCTGATGGCTGTTTCGGCATACACGGTGCGCGCGCTGCCTTACGCGCAGACGGTGCACCGCTGGAGTTCCGACCAGCAGTCCTGGTACCAGAATCCGCGCAACGCGCGCCCGCTGTGGTACAACCTGTTTCGGCGCGACAGGCTGCCCGAAAATATCCGCCAGGATACCCGGGAGGAGCTGATCCCCACACAAACGGAACCAATTCCCGGTGTGGGTGAGCGAATCACCTACTCGTTTTTCATCGACTACCCATACCGGGAACTCCCGCAGGAACTCAGCCTCTATTTCAAATCCAGTTACCTGGAAAAGAAGCCCTATCTGCTCTTGAGCTGGCATACCCCCGACGGGCGCGAACTGCCGCTGGCCAATTTTTCCATAATCCGCGAATACGCCTACAACCTGACCAGCGACACCAAGTTGCAGCGGCGCTTCGGCAACCCGGACGAAATTCTGCGCGCCCTGTTTTCCAACCCGCAAGGACAGATCCAGCCGGGACGTTACGAACTGCGCGTGGTGGTCAACACCTTTGAGCCCGGCGTCAACGTGGCCACCGAGCTGATCCTGTACGGCCAGGCGCACGGTTGGGCCGGCACCGACAACCGCCGCCGCGACCTGGGCCTGGCTCTGTTGTGGGGCACACCCATCGCACTGAGCTTTGGAGTGCTGGGCGCACTGTTCACCAGCCTGCTGACCTTCGGCCTGGCTGGCCTGGCGGCCTGGTTCGGGGGCTGGCTCGATGACCTGATTCAGCGTCTGAGTGAAATCAGCATGCTGCTTCCCACCATTCCGCTGGCCATGATGGTTTATTACCTGTACTCCAAAACCCTGTGGGCCATCCTGGGGACGATCATCCTGCTGAGCATCTTTGGCGGCGCATTGAAAAACTACCGGGCCGCCTTCCTGCAAGCCAAGAATGCGCCCTATGTCGAAGCGGCCCGCGCCTACGGGGCCAGCGACTGGCATATCATCTGGAATTACCTGCTGCCGCGCATCCTGCCGGTGCTGATCCCGCAGATCATCGTCCTGATTCCCGGCTTTGTCTTTCTGGAAGCCACCCTGGCCTTCCTCGGCGTCAGCGACATTTTCCTGCCGACCTGGGGCAAACTGCTCTACGACGCCATCCAGGCCGTGAGTCTGGCCGAAAATTTATACTGGGTCATCGAGCCGATCGCCCTGCTGCTGTTGACCGGGCTGTCGTTTGCCCTGCTTGGCATGTCACTCGACCGCATCCTCAACCCCAAGCTGCGCCAACGCTAAAAGGACTCTCTGCACAGCTTGTCTGACAAAGCGCGGCGGGATTCATGACATGTAGCATATTGACTCGAGCCTTAATCTCAAGTAACCTTGAATGAGACGGCAAAAGGCATAAACACAGCTTATGATCTGGATGCAGCACATATTTGCGTAAAAAAAGCGGGCAACGATCCGGTTGCTCGCTTATATTTTATCCACACCTCAGTCACCCCCGAACAGGAGAAACCAATGGCTGGACAAATCAATGCGTTTGAAATGGCCCAGAAACAGTTTGACGGCGTTGCAAAACTGCTCAATCTGGACCCCCAAATTGCTGAAGTATTGCGCACACCGACGCGTGAATACAGCTTCCGCATCCCGGTGCGCATGGACGACGGCTCGCTGCGCGTTTTCCAGGGCTTCCGCGTGCAGCATAACGATGCCCGCGGCCCCAACAAGGGCGGCATCCGCTTCCACCCCTCCGAGACTTTCGACACCGTGCGCGCCCTGGCCACCTGGATGACCTGGAAATGCGCCGTGGCCGATATCCCGCTTGGCGGTGGCAAAGGCGGAATCATTGTCGATCCTTCGACCCTTTCCACCACCGAAAAAGAACGCCTGTGCCGCGGCTGGGTGGATGTGATGTGGAAGAACATCGGCCCGCGCCAGGATGTCCCGGCGCCGGATGTTGGTACCACCCCGCAGATGATGGGCTGGATGATGGATGAATATTCCAAGCTGGTGGGTGAGTACACCCCCGGCGTGTTCACCGGAAAACCGCTGGGCGGCGGCGGCTCGGAAGGCCGCACCGAAGCCACCGGTTACGGCGTCATCTACACCGTGCGCGAAGCGATGAAACACCTCGGGATTGATCCGAAAACGTCCGTGGCGGCCATCGAAGGCTTTGGCAACGTCAGCCAGTATGCGGCGATCGGTTTTGTGGAAATGCTGGGCGGGAAGGTTGCCTGCGTCTCGTGCTGGGATCGCAATGACAGGACTTCCTATACGTACAGCCACAAGGACGGTGTCAATCCGCGCTTCCTGCTGACCATCACCGACCAGTACGGCACGATCGACAAGAAAAAGGCCACTGATGCCGGCTATGTCGTCGAAGATGGCGAAACTTGGATTGAGAAGGATTGCAATGTGCTCATTCCGGCCGCCATCGAAGGGCATGTCAATGCCGATACCGTCAAGAAGATGTCGAAGAATGTCAAGATCGTGGCGGAAGGCGCTAATGGTCCCTGCACGCCCGAGGCTGACGAGTTCTTCAAGCAGCAGGGCATCTTCAACATTCCCGATTTCCTGTGCAATGCCGGCGGCGTGACGACTTCCTACTTTGAATCGGTCCAGAACGACATGAATTTCTACTGGCCGAAGGAAGAAGTCCTGCAGAAGCTTGACCAGAAAATGACATCCGCTTTCCATGCCGTGCTCAACATGAGCCTGAAAGAAAAGGTCTACATGCGCGATGCCGCCTACATGGTCGCCATTGACCGCGTGGTGAAGGCCATGCAGCTGCGCGGATGGGTCTAATTTATCCCGCCAGATGAATCAGAACGGGGACGGTGCGCCGTCCCCGTTTTTTTTATTTCAGTCCTGGCTGTTGATCAGGTTTTGTTTGCGTGCGCGCGGCATGCGCTTGATGGCCAGTTCGCGTTTGAGTGCGGAGATTTTATCGGGCACTTCCTCGATGTATACCATCCGCACGGGCCGCCGGGGACGGGTGTAACGCGCGCCTGTGCCGGCGTTGTGCTGTTTTTCGCGCCGGGCCGGATCCGTCGTCCAACCGGTATAAAAAGTTCCGTCCGCGCACTCGAGCAGGTAGCAGAAAAAAGGCATGGAAAGAAGGGCTACTTTTTGCCCAGTGATTGGCCGAGAAAAAGCCGTTTGACCCACTCACCCGGGTCTATGGCGGGTTTCTCACCCTCCTGATTCCAGTTGGCGGCGAACCGATCTTTTTCCCAGGCCGCCAGATCCTGCTCCGCTGTCTGCAGACGTTTTTGCAAATCCGGCCCGTCGGCAGCCAGGACAGCATCGCGCAGGTGGGTCAGGGCGCCGATCACCAGGTTTAACGCATTGGCAGTGCGGGCGGGATTCTGCTGGAGCGCCAGCCCTAAGGCGGTGGAGTTTTCTGCGGTCAGAGCCGAACTGACACGGGCATAGGGCCGCCCGGCGAAACGGCGGGCTTCCATCCAGCCTGGCAGACCGACGGTGGCATGGAGCAGCGCAACCGATAGCACCTGTGGCAGGAAATGCGCGGTCATCATCAACCCGTCTGCTTCGAGCAGGTCAAGGAAGAGCGGCTCGCTGCCGAGCAGGCGCACCACGTCTTCGGCCAGTTTCAAGGCTTCGGGGCGGGCCGGGTGCGGTGCGGTGATGCCGATCGTGGCATGCTGGAATAAATTGGCGCTGGCGGCGGTGATGCCGTGGTTTTTTTCCTCCATCAGCTGCGGATTAATCGCAGGAATCAGCCCCACATAATGGCGCCCGGCTGGAACGTGGCTGGCAAACCAGCCCGCTGCCACTTCTTTGAGCGGAGAAAAATCCAGCACGACCGCATCTTCGCGCAGATCGGCGGCAATGTATTTTAGGGTTTCCTCCACCTGGTCGAGGGGCAGGCACAAGACCACCACATCCGCCTTTTCCACCGCGGTGGGCAGATTGAATTGCGTGGCGTCGAAAGCATTCATCTCCCTGGCCTGCTTCATCACCTGACGGTCGTGGTCATGCCCGACGCGATAAATCACATCGGTGCGACCTGCCAGCGCCAGGCCGATCGAAGTGCCAATCTGCCCGAGGCCAATAACGGTCATCTGGACTGCCATACTGACTCCTGAAGTTTTCCAAAGATAATGCAAAGTTGCCATCTGCTGCAACTCTGCTGACATATGATTGATTATATCGTACACCCGCAGCCAGAATCGGAAGAGCCGGGGACGCCGACCCCGGCTCTTCGTTGAAAGGAGGAGAAGAGAAATCACCTTACGCTCTAAATTTATCATGAGCTGTACAAATGTACTTGACGCTTAACCTACGTTTACCCTACGATTGTTCCACGCTTACGGAAGTGCAATGCAAACACCCGGCGCGTCACGGGGCGGAAATCTGCATATAATTGGAGCATGCACCCCGGTTTTGTAAAACCCAATTATGGCCGCGGCGGATTCGCCAGCCTGCCCGGCGCCATCCATGGGCTGTTCAGCGGCCACCAACCCTTTGAGACCTTCCAGGGCGAGTACGATAACGTCCTGTTTGGCTTTATTGACGGGTTTGGCTGGCGGCACTTTGAAAAATACAGCGCGCACCCATTCCTCGAGCGTTTCAACCGGCACGGGCTGGCCGCCAAATGGACATCCCAATTCCCCTCCACCACCTCCGGGCATGTCACCTGCATCCATACCGGGCTGAATGTCGGCCAGAGCGGCATCTTCGAGTGGAATTACTACGAACCCCAGCTTGACGCGATGATGATTCCGCTGCTGTTTTCCTTTTCTGGAACGGTGGAACGCGACCAGCTCAAAGCAACCGGCATCGACCCAAAAAAACTCTACCCGCAGACGACCCTCTACCAGCAACTAAACAAATTCGGCGTGCGCTCCACCATCTTTCAGCACCGCGAATATACCCCCTCCACCTACTCAAACATCGTCTTCGAAGGCGCCCAGGCGCGCGGCTACAAATCACTGCCCGAAACGCTCGTCAACCTGGCGCGCGCGCTCGACGAAGCCCGCGGCAAGAATTACTTATTCTTCTACTACGACCGGATCGATTCCGTCAGCCACGATTACGGCCCCAACTCACCCCAGGTGGAAGCAGAAATTGACATGTTCCTGCATGCGATCGAACGCAACCTGATGCAGTCCCCGCTAAAAAAAGGCCGCACCCTGCTCCTGCTGACCGCTGACCACGGCCAGGCTGAAATTGACCCGGCCACAACCGTTTACCTGAACCTGGCCTTCCCCGGCATCGAAAAATATCTCAAAACCAACGCCAGGGGCGCACCGCTCGTCCCGGGCGGTTCCTGCCGCGACCTGTTTCTTTATATTAAAGACGATCTGCTCGAAGAAGCCCAGGCGTTGCTGGCGCGCGGCCTGGCCGGTAAAGCTGACGTTGTCAAAACTGAAGAGCTGATCTCTGCCGGGTATTTTGGCCCGGAAATCTCGGATAATTTCCGGGCCCGGGTGGGCAATCTCGTCATCCTGGCATTTCGCTACGAATCTGTCTGGTGGTACGAAAAAGGCCGGTTTGAACAAAAATTCTACGGCCACCACGGCGGCCTGACCCCGCAAGAGATGGAAATTCCGCTGCTCGGACTGGAATTGTAAAAAAGGAGGTTCCTTCATGGCAGGCATCTCGATCGGAAATACCGGCGCAACTCCGCTTGGCGATCTGTGGGTTGCGGTGTCTGAGCAAGGGTTGGTCGCCGTGCGCTTCCCTTCGACGCAGGAGCAGTTTACCGCCGCGCTGATGAAGCGTCAGACTGCGGTGGTAAACTTCGCGCCGGAGAAGGTCAACCAAACGCTGGATCAACTGCGCGAATATGCCGCCGGGACCCGCTACACTTTCACTTTTCCAATTGACTGGTCGGTGCTGAATGAGTTTCAGCGCCTGGCCCTGCAACTGACCTTTGAAATTCCCTACGGAGAAACCCGCACTTACAAGGAAATTGCCATGCAGATGGGCAAGCCGCGCGCCGCACGGGCGGTTGGACGTGCTGAAGCGACCAACCCGATGCCGGTCGTACTGCCCTGTCATCGCGTGGTTGGCTCTGACCGGAAACTGCATGGGTACGGAGCCGGTAACGGCCTGAGTACCAAAGAATGGCTGTTGAAGCTCGAAAAAGCTGTCATGGCTTGATCAAGGAGAAAAATGTCGGAATATCTTCCCAAAAGCGCAATGAGTATCCACGCCCATCCCGATGACCAGGAATTTACCGTGGCGGGCAGCCTGGCAAAATGGGCACAGGCTGGCTGCCAGATTGTTTCGGTTATCATCACCAGTGGAGATGCCGGGTCGAATGCACCGGAACACGATGCGACCTATAAGCCTGCGCTGGCCCGCCTGCGCGAGGCAGAGCAGATGGGAGCAAATGCGGTGCTGGGAATCCAGCAAACCATCTTTTTGCGCCATCCGGATGGGGAGTTGGAGCCCACGCTGGCCCTGCGTAAAGAGCTGACGCGCCTGATCCGCATCTACAAACCCGAGGTGGTGGTGACGGGCGATCCACAGGGAGTTTTTTATGGGAACGGGTATATCAATCATCCCGATCACCGCGCGGCGGCCCAGGCGGCGGTTTACGCGGTTTTTCCGTCAGCCGGGACGCGCTTGATTTTCACCGACCTGCTGGAAGCGGGGTATGAACCGCACAATGTCAGGCGGTTGTATATCCACGGGTCAGAAAAATCGGATACGTGGGTGGATATCAGCGCGACCCTGGCGCGTAAGGTTGAGGCGCTGCGCAAACATGTCTGCCAGCTGGGCGAATGGGATCCAGAGAAAATGATTTCCGAGTGGGCCGCCGAGGAAGGGAAAGACCATGGCCTGGAGTTTGCAGAGGCCTTTAAGGTGATGTTGTTGGTGGAGGATGAGGACAAGGGTTAGGCGGAGGCGTGTTTTTTGAAGGGCTGAAACCCTTCCCCCAGCGCTTCGTGCGCAACGCCAACGACCATGAAGGCTTTGGGGTCGCAGGCGTGAATGATGTCTTTGAGCATTTGCAACTCCGAGCGTGATACAACGCAATAGAGCACCACGCGCTCCTCGCCAGTATAGGCGCCGGTGGCGCTGATGCGCGTCACGCCACGCTCCATTTCCTGCAAAATCCGGGCAGCCACTTCTTCGGGCTGGGCGGTGATGATCAGCGCAGTGCGGACGGTGCTGCTGCCTTCCATGGTGGTATCCACCACCAGCCCGCTGACATACAGGGTGATGACGGCATACAGGGCTTCCTTCCAGCCGAAGACAAAGCCCGCGCCCAAAATAACCAGCGCATCGGTGGTGAGGTAGCTCTGAGTCATGGAGATGCTGCGATAGTGATTCAGGATTCGCGCCAGGATATCACTGCCGCCGCTGGTACCGCGTCCGCGGTAGACGAGGCCATAGCCCACTCCGGCCACCACCGCGCCATAGAGAGAATTCAGCACGATGTCATCGGTGATGCCGGCACGCGGGAAAAATGGCAGCCAGAGCAGTGCATCGGCAAAAAAGGAATAAACAGCAATGGCAAAGGCCGTGCGCATCATGAAACCCGGCCCGCCCAAAAAACGCCCGCCCAGCAGAAAGAGCGGCAGGTTGCCAAGTAAAACCATCAGACCGATCGGCCAGCCGGTGTAATGGTTGATCAATTGTGCGATGCCGCTCACACCGCCCGAGGCCAGGTTCGCTGGGACGAAGAAAATCCGCAGCGCGATGGTCTGGATCAGTGTGCCAATGGCGATCAGGGCATAATCTCGAAAGGTGGGCCAAAAGTTTTTCATACGGGAAAGCCTGTTAGAAAGTGTTAATGTTGTGTATTCTACCCGGAGAATGAAAAAAGGGATTGGAAACCGGGCAGGTTCCCAATCCCTGAAAAAACTTTCGTCGTAGGGTAATTACGCGCCGCGCACTTCAGGGGCTTTGAAAATCAGGAAAATCGTGTTCACCAAAATCCCCAGGATGGCCGCGAATACAATCGCCGGGATGCCGCTCGGGAATAGATAGGGCACCGTGAAGGGGAACAGACCATCCTTGAGCGCCAGGTTGCCGCCAATGCCGCAGACCAGGATGATCGCGCCGATTGCCAGCTGTTTTGGATCGAACAGGTTGACTTTCTCCGACTGAATCAGGGCCACACCCTGCATGCCGATCACACCGAACAGGTAAATGCTCAACCCGCCGACAACTGCCGCAGGCATGGTATTGACCAGCGCCACCAGCTTGCCAAAGAAGCCAAAGACAATCGCCATGCCACCCGCCGTCATCAGCACAGCCGTCGAATAATTACGCGTGATGGCCATCAGCGAGTTGTTTTCGCCATAGTTGGTGCCTGCGCAACCACCCAACACACCAACCACCAGGTCATCTGCGCCATCGGCAACCAGGTTCAAGCCGATCAATTCCTTGATATTGTAGGGTTTGCGGCCCATCTCGGCAGCCAGCTCGTCAATGTAGAGGCTCATCTGGTAAAGGTGCGCCGTGCTTTCGGGCACGGTGGCAATGAAAATCAGCGCAACACTGAGAGCCATGCCCCACGCTTCGGGATTTCCAAAGGCCGGCATGGTGAACTTGGGAAGTTCAAACCAGGCGGCATTGGTCACATTGGCAAAACTGACCAGACCAAATGGGATGGCAACCCCATAGCCCACAATCGCGCCCAGCAAGATCGGCAACATGCCCAGCAGTCCCTTGCCCTGCAGATAAACTGAAAACAGGATGGTGACAATCAGGGTGATAAAGGCCACAGACCAGGTGGCAGTCGCAATTTCGGGCTTGGCCCAATTGCCAGCATTTCCCAGCGCCGCGCCAGCCAGTGCCACGCCGATCACCATTGCCATCGAGCCGGTGATGATGGGAGGCAGGATCCGATCCAGGGCCGCTTTGCCGATGCGCATGATGAGCAAACCAACCAGGATTTCAAATACCGCCGTCAGGATGATGCCGACCTGGACAATCTGCACGCCCTCGGGGCAATACACCTGGGCCGGATCTTTGAAGCAGGCTGGGGCAAACTTGCTCATGACCGTGATGATCACCGCGATATACGAGAAGGACGAACCATAATACATCGGGATCTTGCGTTTGGAAACCAGCAGCGCCACGATGGTGCCAAGGCCGGAAGCCAGCAGGGTGATACCCACATCGAATTTGGTCAGAATGGCGACCAGCACGGTGGCGGGGAACATCGTCAGGAACTGCTGAAAGCCGAGGCTCAGCATGGCACCAACCGGCGGAGTGTCATCGGGTAAAAACCCGAAGACTTTTCTGTGGCGTGGCGCAGGGGCTTGGGAAGCGGTTTTCTTGGACATTTCTCTCTCCTTCTGAATATGGGTCGGGGCCTGGATAAGGCAAAAAAAAGAGAGCCGCTAAAAGCGACTCTCATGGTTCCGAATGATAGAAACACCCAGTTTTGAGAATTGGTGCGGGCGCGGATCAAAGCAAGGGCATTGTGTAGACATTGCGCCCAATTCTATGCCAATCGGGCGTAATGTCAAGAGGGGAAATTCCCGGCTGGAGAGACTGTCTCATCCGCCAAACATACGCTTGCGAAAATAAAAAGCCACGTTCACCAACCCGATCATGACCGGAACTTCCACCAGCGGCCCGATCACCGCCGCAAAGGCCGCCCCGCTGTGGATGCCAAAGACCGCCACTGCCACCGCAATTGCCAGTTCAAAGTTGTTACTGGCCGCGGTAAAAGAAAGCGTGGTGGTTTTGGAATAATCCGCGCCGATGGCGTGCCCCATCCAGAACGAGACCAGGAACATGAGCACAAAGTAAATCAGGAGCGGGATGGCAATTCGCACCACATCGAGCGGCAACTGCACAATCAGGTTGCCCTTGAGGGAGAACATCACCACAATCGTGAACAGCAGCGCGATCAGGGTCAGTGGGCTGACCTTCGGTACGAAATTCTTGTAATACCATTCTTTTCCCTTGGCCCTGACCAGAATGGCGCGCGTTACGAAACCAGTTAGGAATGGAATGCCCAGGTAAATGAAAACACTGCGGGCAATTTCACCGATCGTGATTTGTACCGCTTTGCCTGTCAGCCCAAACAATGGCGGCAGGACCGTGATAAATACCCAGGCGTAGACGCTGTAGAACAACACTTGGAAGATGCTGTTGAAGGCGACCAGCCCGGCGGCATATTCGGTATCACCGTGCGCCAACTCGTTCCAGACAATCACCATTGCGATGCAGCGCGCCAGGCCGATCATGATCAGGCCAGCCATGTATTCTGGGAAGCCGCGCAGGAAAATAATCGCCAGGAAAAACATCAGCAGCGGGCCAATCAGCCAGTTTTGAACGAGCGAGAGGGTCAGCACCTTCTTGTTGCGGAAGACTTCGCCCAATTCTTCATACTTGACCTTGGTAAAGGGCGGATACATCATCAGGATCAGGCCAATCGCAATCGGAATATTGGTTGTTCCAACCGAAACGGCGTTATTGAAATCCTGCACGCCTTGCGGGAACAGGAAGCCAATTGCTACCCCCAAAGCCATCGCTGCGAAGATCCACAGGGTCAGGTAGCGGTCGAGAAAAGAGAGTTGCCTGGTCAGGCTGGTTTCTTGCGTCATGGTTCCTCCAGAGAAGTTTGCTCAGAGCAGCACTGTGCTGATTTTACAGGCATTGTCAGTGCGTACGATATGACTTTATGAATTTATTGTACGACAGAGCAGATCGTCTCAGGCATGATGGATGTCACCGATCGAAGAGTGAATCACTCATACTCCCGGCTTACAACGCAGCGACAGTTAATGGAACTCTTATCCCCCGTGACTGGACAAAAGCCCCCGAACATGGGAAAATTTCTGCACCCAAGAGAAAGGAAAGAAAACATGAGCAAACGTCAGGAACTGCGCGCCCGCCGCGAGCGCGCCCAAAAAAATCAACGGCTTCTCGTCATCATCGGAGGCGTGCTGGTCGTGGCGGCCATCGCAGCCTTTCTGGTCATCTCCAACCTGCCGAAGCCGGTCGGCGAAATCACCTCGCCAGACCCGGTGACCCGTCCGCAGGCCAGTGGTCACAGCATGGGCGACCCGAATGCCCCCGTTAAAATTGTGGAATATTCTGACTATCAATGCCCGTTCTGCGCCAATTTCTGGCGTGATACCGAAGCCCAAATCGTTGAGACTTACGTCAAAACCGGCAAAGTCTATTTCACTTACCATTCATTTGGCAACTGGGTCAGCGATAACATCAACAGCCAGGCCGGAACCACCAACACCGAATCGGAACAGGCTGCCATGGCCTCTTATTGCGCCGGAGATCAGGAAAAGTTCTGGGAATATCACGATTATCTGTTTGCCAATCAGAACGGCGAAAATGAAGGTGCATTTGCCCGCAACCGCCTGGATGCGTTTGCCGAAAAACTTGGGCTGGATATGGCCGCTTTCAAAGACTGCATGGACAGTAGCAAGTATGCCAGCCAGGTTGCCCAGGATGCACAGGATGGCGTTCAGGCCATCACCACTGCGCCCAACTATGACGGCAAAGGCTACGGCACGCCTTCGTTCATCATCAACGGAAAACTGATTAACGGCGCAGTGCCCTTTACAACCTTCCAGCAGGAAATCGACGCGGCGCTGGCCGCCGCCGGACAGTAAAGCGCTGGCGGATAGAATCAAAAAGGAGCTTCCAGCAACGGAGGCTCCTTTTTCGTTTAACGCCAGATGCGGTTTAGAAACCCGCAGCCTGCCGCAGGGCGGCCGCCTTGCCGGTTTCCTCCCAGGGGAACTGGATGTCATCCCGGCCAAAGTGACCATAAGCCGCCGTTTTACGATAGATCGGGCGGCGCAGGTTCAAATCGCGGATGATTGCGCCGGGACGCAGGTCAAAGTGCTGGCTGATCAGTTCGCTGATCCGGTCATCGCTGATCTTGCCGGTTCCAAACGTTTCGACGTTGATCGAGAGTGGGTGCGCCACCCCAATCGCATACGCCACCTGGATCTCGCAGCGCTCGGCCAGCCCGGCCGCGACGACATTCTTGGCCACCCAGCGCGCAGCATAGGCCGCAGAGCGATCCACCTTGGTCGGATCCTTGCCCGAGAATGCGCCACCGCCATGGCGGCCCATCCCGCCGTAGGTATCAACAATGATCTTGCGACCGGTCACCCCGGCATCACCCATTGGGCCGCCAATTACGAACCGGCCGGTAGGGTTGACATACACATTCAACCGGTCATCCACCATGTCCCTGGGCAGTGTGGGGAAGATGATGTGTTCGCTGATCTGTTCCACAATCTCGGCGTGAGAAATTTCGGGGGCATGCTGGGTGGAAATCAGCACGGTGTCGATGCGCTTCGGCTTGCCATACGCATATTCCACCGTCACCTGACTCTTGCCATCAGGGCGCAGCCAGGGCAGGGTGCCATCCTTGCGGAGCTCGCTCAAGCGCCGGCTAAGTTTGTGCGCCAGGTAAATCGGCATTGGCATAAGCGTATCGGTTTCATTGCAGGCAAAACCAAACATCATTCCCTGGTCGCCAGCTCCGACATGCTCGATATCCTTATCGGTCATCTCGCCACTTTTGTCTTCCATGGCGTGATCCACACCCAGAGCAATATCCGCGCTCTGGCTGGCAATCGCCGAAAGTACGGCGCAAGTATTGCCGTCAAAGCCCTTCTCGCTGCTATCGTAACCGATTTCCTTCACCACGTTGCGTACCAGTTCATCAAAATTGACAAAGGCATTGGTGGTGATCTCGCCCAACACTGCAATGAAGCCGGTCTTTGTGGCAGTTTCGCAGGCCACACGCGAGTAAGGATCCTGCGCCAGGCAGGCATCCAGCACCGCATCTGAAACCTGGTCGCAAATCTTGTCGGGATGACCCTCAGTCACCGATTCAGACGTGAACAGCAACCTGGGGGAATTCATGAAAGTGTTGCTCATTTTTGTCTCCTTGAATGGAAAATGCCCTTTCCGGTCAAACTGAAAGGGCATTTTGCGGGACGCGCGGCTGCCCTCTCATCTCCCAGAATATTCTCTGTCGGAATTGGCACCGATTTTAGGGCCCAGCATAACGCTGAAACCTAACCGGTTGTCGAGGCATCATAGGGCCGGTCCCTCCGCCTCTCTGGATAAGAGTGCCGTATTGGGGCTGTTGAATTGTCCGGCCATATTACCACAGGAAAAAGCGCGCGTCAAATCCCGCCAGCCCAGCCGCTAAAAAAACGCCCCGCCAATTAACAAAATCCATATACGCCTCTTACAAAAAATCAACCCGGCTCTAAACCTTCTCAAACAAACAGGCGATAAGATAAGGACAATCAAACCGCTGAACGGTACAAAACGAAAGGAAAAAACCCATGACCTTCTACATTTCCACCCCCACCCGTCACTTCGCCCGCCGCTGGGCCAGCCTCCCCGCCGAAACCCCCCTGCCCATCGACGTGCGCGACGAAGGCGAAAGCTTCCTGCTGACCGCCTATGTCCCCGGCTTGAAAGCCGAAGACCTGAACATCCAGGTGTTGGATGATACCATTGCCATCGAAGGCACCTACAGCCAGCACGAAGGCGAAGCCCTGATGAGCGAACTCCCCGCCGGCGCCTTCCGCCGCGCCCTGCGACTGCCCGCCGCGCTGAATTCCGAAAATGCCGAAGCTCGCATCGAAAACGGCGTGCTGACCCTGCGACTGCCCAAAGCCGAATCGGCCCGGCCCAAACTCATCAAAGTTGCCAGCAAGTAACCCACAGCACCAGATTCCCACTTCGGCCAGCCCTCAACGGCTGGCCGAAGCCGCTTAATCAGGTAAAATACTCTTCATCCTGCTTTGTTGGAGATTGACCGTGCGTGCGAGACTGGCTTTTCTGCTCATCCTGATTCTATTAACATCCTGCACATTCACCCCGCCCGGCGGTGCCTCTGCCCCGGAAGCGGCCTCCAGCCCCGTGCCAACCTCCACCCCGCCGCCGACCGTCGGCCCCACTCCCACCCAGCCGGCACCCCTGGCCATCCTCGTCATCCCCGCCGATCTGAACGAGACCGACTCGAAAGTCTACCAAAAAATCGTCTATGACCTGGCCCAAGCCGCCGGCCTGCGCTTTCAGGTTCTCAACCAGCTGACCGTCGCCGACCTGGCGCTTGAGCCAAACCTGAAAGTGGTCGTCACCCTGCCCCCCGACCCCGGGCTGGCCGGGTTGGCCGCTGCCGCGCCCCAGGCCCAATTCCTGGCCATCAACATCCCTGGCATCCAGGCCGGCGGCAATATCAGCGTGCTTGGCAATGAAGCCGCCCGCACCGACCAGGTGGCCTTCATGGCCGGCTACATCGGTGCTCAAATCACCGGGGATTTTTTCCAGGTAGGCGCACTACTCAAAAAAGACTCCCCCGAATCAGCCGCCATCCAGACTGCGTTGGATACCGGCCGCACCTATTTCTGTGGCAACTGCATGCCCATGGATTTCTACACCCCATTCACTTATCCCGCTTTCGTCGAAGTCCCGGCAGATGCCAAGGAAAACGAATACAGCGCCTACGCCGATGTGCTCATCCTGCAAAAAAAGGTCGGGGCGCTCTTTATCCAGGCCGGGCTGGATACGCCCGAGATGCTGACTTATCTCGCCTCCGCCGGCGCATTGATGATCGGGACCCAATCCCCCAAGAAACGCGCCTCCGGCTGGGTGGTCACGCTTCAGCCAGATTATCCCGAAGCGTTGAAAACCGCCTTCCCCGCGCTGGCTGCCGGTCAGGGTGGGCAAACCTTCCCGGCGCCACTTTCTTTTACCGATATCAACCCCGACCTGTTCAGCCCCGGCAAACAGGAAAATGCCCGTCGCGTGCTGAACGACCTGTTGGCTGGCTATATTGATACCGGCGTCAAATAATCCCCAGCACAACAAGAGCGGGCTGCCCCAAAGCAGCCCGCTTTCTCATGAAATTACTCAGGAGCCTGTATGGAATTGGAAAAATTGAACGACTACCAGCGCGAATCGCGCAAAACCTGGAACCTGATCCGCACCGATCACCCCATCGTCTACCCGACGCTGGGCCTCGTTAACGAAGCGGGTGAACTCGCCGGCAAAGTAAAAAAAATCTTCCGCGACAAAGGCGGCCAGATTTCAGCTGAAGACCGCGAAGCCCTGAAATACGAACTCGGCGACGTGCTCTGGTACCTGGCCCAGATCGCCACCGAGCTGAATCTTTCCCTGCAAGAAGTGGCCGAATCTAACCTTGAAAAACTCTTCTCGCGTCTGGAGCGCGGCAAGATACGCGGCGAGGGGGATAACCGCTGAGCGTTCAGCGCCAGAACATGAACTGCGACTGGCCCAGCGCCGCCAGGAATAGCGGCACCCCGGTCAGCGTTGCCACCAGCCGCACCAAACCCCAGAACAACGTGCTGACCAGCGGCAGGTACGAAAAAGCCAGGAAGATCACGATCAGCGAAACCTGACCAAATTGATCCATCCGCTCGCGCACTTGCCAGCCCAGGTAGGGGCGGATGGCGTTGTAGCCGTCAAACGGCGCAATTGGCAGCAGGTTGAACAGCGCCGCAGTTACCTGCAGCAGCGCCAGGAAGGCCAGCCCGGGCCATAGGCCGCTGTCGGTCAGCGGGGCAAATCTCAAGAGCAGACCCAGCACAATCGCCAGAAACAGGTTCGAGAGCGGCCCGGCCAGTGCCACGGCGCTGCGCCAGCGATCGGAGCGCAGCAAATGAGTCTGGATGTAAACTGCTCCGCCAGGCAGACCAATCCCGCCCAATAAAAGAAACAGGAGTGGAATGGCGATCGAATAAAGCGGGTGTGTATACTTTAACGGGTTGAAGGTCAGGTAGCCTTTTTCGCGCACAGTCCAGTCGCCGCCCTGGTACGCCACAAAGGCATGCATGAACTCATGCAGGGTCAGAGAAAAAACCCAGCCAATCAAAACGACAAAAAACGTCAAGAATTTTTCCATAATCAGCCCGCATACCCGCGCGGATGGCTCTTGTGCCATTCCCACGCGCTGCCGATGATGTCTTGCATGTTATCGTGCTGCGGCTTCCAGCCCAGCTCATGGCGGATTTTCTGCGAGGAGGCCACCAGCCGCGCCGAATCGCCGGGGCGGCGCGGCATCTCGCGCACCGGGATTTTCTCGCCGACCACCGCGCTGGCGGTGTCAATCACCTCGCGCACCGAAAAGCCATTGCCCGAGCCGACGTTATAGATCAATTTTTCCTGTTCGGCCAGGGCTTCCACCGTCAGGATGTGTGCCGACACCAGGTCGGCAATGTGGATGTAATCGCGGATGCAGGTCCCATCCGGCGTCGGGTAATCCGTCCCGTAGATGTAGGCATATTCGGCTTTTCCCAGCGCCACATCCAGCACGCGCGGAATGAGATGACTCTCTGGCTGGTGGGCTTCGCCGCGCCCGGGCAGCGCGCCGCTGGCGTTGAAGTAGCGCAGCGCCGCAAAATGCAGCCCGTGTACCTGCCGGAACCAATCCAGCGATTGTTCGACCGCCAGTTTGGTGAAACCGTAGGTATTCGTTGGCCCGAGCGGGGAATCCTCAGTCAGCGGCGCCTCGCTCGACTGGTAGACTGCCGCCGTCGAGGAGAGCAGGAAGCGCGGCACACCCGCCTTAACCGCCGCCTCGATCAGCGTCAGCGAGTTGATCAGGTTGTTGCGAAAGAACTTGGCCGGCGCCTTCATACTCTCACCCGCCTCGATGAAAGCCGCAAAATGCATCACGGCGTCGTATTTCTCATCCTTCAAGGCAATCGCCAGCGCCAGCGAATCGGACAGCTCGGCGTGGATGAACTTCGCGCCCTCCGGCACCGCCTCGCGATGCCCGGTGACCAGCGAATCGTAGATCGTCACACCATGCCCGGCCTTGAGCAGCGCCTCCGCCGTAGCCGAACCGATATAGCCTGCACCGCCTGTGATAAAGATGTTCATGAAAGTCTCCTGTTTTTGACTCGAACGGTGCTCTGACCGCATGAGTGCAGAATATATTTCGCCAACGAATGGCTTTACCGACGCAGGGCAGATGTGGCAGACATAAGCCACAGCGTAGAACCCGATTTCGGGGCTAAATCCCTGTGGGACGAAGCGAAGCCCGCCCCGCATCCGTGCGCAAGAGGTATTGGGCAATTTTTGTTAAGCAACTGACTCTAGCTTTCTGATGAGATTAGCTCTATCACTTCTTGAGTTGGTCTCACATCGCCAAACGAACGATAAATCGTATGCAATGTGGCATTATGGCTTTGGTCAGAGACGGCTGCATTTGCGTCGGCCACCATGATGACGCGATATCCTAACTCTTTGGCGTCACGCGCGGATGACTCGCAACAAACATTCGTCACCGTTCCTGTGATTAGCACAGTATCAATGTTGTGTTCCTGCAACATTGAATGGAGTGGTGAGTACCCAGGGAAAAATGCGCTTGATGAAGATTTCTCAACGATAAGATCATCAGGCAGCACATCAAACTCGTGCCATATGCGCTCATTAAGAGAACCACTTCCTGCTGATTTATTGTACATATCTGCTACTTTATCGCCGAAAAACTCTCGCTTTACATCTGAAACTCTGGTTTCAACGGCAGGGAGTACCCATACAACAACACCTCCAGCCGCACGCAACGTTGATGTTAATCGGGCAATGTTGGGGATGATACCCCGACAATATGGATTCTCATTCACAAAGAAGGGAATCATGTCGATTACAACGAGAGCTGTAGAAGATGCCTTGATGGTCTGGTAAGCATGACGTTTCCCACGGCGATTTTCGTGGCGAGCATACTCCTTGGGATCAATATACCAAAAATGTGTTTTCACTTGATCAGCAGGGTTAATTGTCATACACATTCGCGCAGTTAAAGTAGATTTTCACTTGGCATTCATTGAACATCTGGGTAACTGCCAAACTATTTTTTAACCAGTCAACAGCTTACTAAAACGCCAAAATGGCGATTTATAAAGCCTGTCACAAGGTCGGTTTTTGCTTGTGCCAATCCGTCGCCTGCTGATACGCGTGCGCCACCCGGAAAAGCATTGCCTCATCAAAGTGTCTGCCCATCAATTGCATCCCCACCGGCAGCCCGGCGGCATCAAACCCGACCGGGAAAGCCAGTCCTGGCACCCCGGCCAGGTTGGCGGGCAGGGTAAAAACATCCTCCAGGTACATCGCCAGTGGATCGTCGCCGTGCGCGCCGATTTTGAAAGCCGTCGTTGGCGCCACCGGGCAGGCCACCGCATCCACTTCGTGGAAAACCTGCTCGAAATCGCGCTTGATCAGCGTCCGCACCTTCTGCGCCTGCCCGTAAAACGCGTCATAATACCCGGCTGAAAGCGCATACGTCCCGAGCATGATGCGCCGCGTCACCTCATCGCCGAACTTCTCGCCGCGCGTCTTATAAAAGACATCCCACATCGAATCGCCGCTGACGCGCGGACCGTAGCGCACCCCATCGAAGCGCGCCAGATTGGCCGAAGCCTCCGCAGGGGCGATCAGGTAATAGACCGGTAGCGCATACTCGGTGTGTGGCAGGCTGACCTGGCGGATTTCTGCGCCCAATTCTTCCATTTTTTGGATCGCCGCGCGGATTTTTCCCTCCACCTCGGGCTGGATCCCCGCGATGAAATACTCCTTCGGCACCCCAATACGGATTCCCTTCAAGCTGGAAACTGCTTCTGTACCGAGAGTAATGTTCGCCGCCGGGACATCCTGCGTGGTCGCATCCAGCGGGTCGCGCCCGTTATAGGCCGAGAAAACCGCCGCCACATCCGCCGCGCTGTGCCCAAACGCCCCGACGCAATCCAGCGACGAGCCATAGGCCACCAACCCGTAGCGCGACGAGCGCCCATAAGT
Organism: uncultured Anaerolineae bacterium; assembly: GCA_903875215.1. Taxonomy (GTDB): domain Bacteria; phylum Chloroflexota; class Anaerolineae; order Anaerolineales; family Villigracilaceae; genus UBA5195. The sequence continues at coordinate 130,759 of CAIQVH010000036.1, read as the reverse complement.
CGGCTTGATGCCCGTCACGCCGCAGAACGAGGCCGGCTGCCGCACCGACCCGCCCGTATCCGTCCCCAGCGCCGCCGGGACGAGCCCCGCTACCACTGCCGCCGCGCTGCCCCCCGACGAACCACCCGGCACCCGCGCCACATCCCACGGATTATGCGTCACGCCGTATGCCGAATTTTCCGTGCTCGAACCCATCGCAAACTCATCGGTATTGGTTTTGCCGATCACAATCACGCCTGCCGCCTGCAATTTCTGCACCACCGTTGCCGTAAACGGCGGCACGTAGCCTTCCAAAATCTTTGAACCGCAGGTGCACGGCATTCCCTCGACGGTGAGAACATCTTTAATCGCCATTGGGATGCCCAGCAGGGGCATGGTAGATTGGGAAATCGGTAAACCGGTTCCCCGCAGTTCAGATAATTTTTTATCCGCAGCTTCAGCCTGGGCCAGGGCTTGTTCTGCCGCGACATATAAAAAGGCATGCAGTTGCCCATCCAGCGCGGAGACATGCTCCAGGCAGGCAGTCACCAGTTCGCGGCTGGAAATTTCTCCACGTTGGAGCAATGTTTGGGATTCGGTTAATGAGAGTGACGTAAGAGAAGGCATAAGTTGTGTCAGGTGGCAGGTATCACGTTTCAGGCCGAACTTGACACCTGACACTTGATACCTGGCACGTTATTCGAACACCGGTGGAATCTTGAATTGCCCCTTTTCCTGTTCCGGCGCGTTCTTGAGCAGGGCTTCCGGCGTCAGGCCGGGGCGGGGTTGATCGGCGCGCAGGTGACTGTCGCCGCTGAAAACGCTGGCGGTGGGCGGGATGCGGGATGTATCCAGCTTTTGTAGCTGCGCGACGTGATCGAGAATGGCCGAAAGCTGTTCTCGGTAGCGGGTCTGTTCCGCGCTGGTCAATTCGAGACGGGCCAATCTGGCGATATGTTCAACTTCCTGGGGAGTGAGTGGCATGAGCGGATTATATCGTAACTTGCTTTATTTCCATGCGGCGGCGTACCAGCGCAGGTATTCTTCGACATGTGCCGACCAGTATTGCTCATCGTGAAAGCCGACGTAAGCGTGCCATTCGTGGGGCAGGTTCATTTCGTCGAGCAGGTTTACAAACGGCAGGGCGGTGGCGTATTCTGTGTCATCAATGCCCACATCGACAAAAATGCGCGGGAAATGATTCAAGTCAACGTCGCGCAGGCGCAGGCGCATGGTGTCCATGTCGCTGTAAAAAACAGCCGGGGAGTGTGCGCCCAGCGCGCCAAACAAATCTGGGTGGCGAATGCCGAAGTGGATGGCCCAGGCGCCGCCCCGCGAAAGACCGCCTACGGCGCGCGCTTCGGCCTGGGCGCGGGTGCGGTAAGCCTGGTCAATTTGCGGCAGCAGGATTTCAAGAAAAACCTGCTCAAAATTGTATTCGGTGGGTTGTTTGTACGAGTAATCGTAAGGCATGACGATGATCAGGGGCGGAATCTCTCCGGCGCCGATCAGCCGATCGGCGCTGGATGTGGCTCCCAGGCGGATCCACTGCCCCTCGTCGAAATTCTGACCATGCAGCAGGTACAGCACCGGGTAGCGTCTGCCGGTTTCGCTGGAATAACAGGGGGGCAGATAGAGATTGTATCGCATGGGTTTGGGGAGTAGGGGCGTCTCGATCACACCGGTTTTGATGGCGCCGCTGTGCTCAGCACACACCACCTCGCTCGGAGTGGGCTCAGGCAGATGAATGGTGGGGGCAGGCTCCACGGCCAGGGTCGGGGTCATGGTTGTCTCCGGCGCAGTGGGCGTGAAGACTGCAGGCAGCGGCGCAGAGGCTGGCCGGCAGGAGGACAGCAGCAGGTTAAGCATCAACAGCCCGGGCAGGAAAAAACCAGCCTGGGCCAGGAGCGCGCTGGGGTGGTTGCGGGGTTTTGTCGTTTTCAACATTGACGATTGTGACCGGTTCGCATTATACTCGTTCTGTTATCGGGATGCCTGTGTCCGCCACGGGGTGTAGCGCAGCTGGCTAGCGCGCTTGCTTTGGGAGCAAGAGGCCGTCGGTTCGAATCCGTCCACCCCGACAACCCTACCGGCGGCCTGTTTGGCCGCTGGTTTTTTTTCCTGCCAGGCTTTAGGACTTAAGGCGAATTTAATTTGGGCAATTTCGCAGTACAATTGTTCCAACTTGTGTCGTTTTTCAAAATCCATTTTTCTCAAGCGCCATGGCGGAGGCCAGCCATGAAACTCATAGACAAAACCGCTTTTCGTTCCGAATCAGGTGAAATCAATCTCATCAATCGCATTCAGGGGATGCTTAAATTTGGCATGACCTGGTATGACCGTATCCTGGCACAGGATACGGTGGCCGCGGTACTGGCCAAGCAATTGGGCAACCAGTTCACACTGATGCAAAACCTGACCCTGCCTGAAACCGATATTGACCTGCCCATGATTCTGATCGGCCCGCCCGGGATTATGCTGATCAATGCCCTGCCGGAAAAGGGCATTTATGTGGCTCGCGAAAGCGAGTGGGGCACGATCATGGATGATCATTTTGTCCCAGAACGCATTAACCAGGTCAAACGGACTCAGACCATGGCGCGGGTTCTGCAAATCTACCTCGAAAGGTTGGGGCACAGGGGTTTTCTCGTCGAACCCATCATGATGTCGGGCGACCCGGCCCTGCACATAGACTCAACGCGGCCCTCCGTCCGCGTGGTAATGAGTGATGCGCTCACCCGGTTTGCCATGTCCATGGCCCAGGCGCGCAGTATCTTTAACTCGGAAATGATCAACGATCTGGAGCAGGCCATCCTGACCGGGGTGAGCAAACAGTCCGTCATGATCACACCCCCCGATGAACCTGCTTACGAAGAAATCGGTTTCTCCAGTCAAGATGAATCCGGGTCTGACGGCGAGCTGGATTTTTCTTTTACCGATGCAGAAGAATCGTCCGAATTCCAGCCCGACAGCCCGGCGACCGGCAGGAACAATGAGCCAGCCGCCTCCGACGAACCAGGCGAGAGCAGACCCTCAAAAGCCTCCCATCCCAAACGCTTCCTCGGCATCAGCACCACGCAATGGCTGATCCTGGGCGCAATGTTCCTGTTCTGGCTGTGCAGCATCGTCCTCTTCGGTGGATACATCCTATATGAACTTGGTTGGATCCAATTTGCATGACCGATCCTTTTCTGAGCCTGATCATTCCTGCACGAAATGAAGCGCGCCGCCTGCCCCGTACCCTGGAACAGGTGGCGGATTTTGTTGCACGGCAGCCATTCAGCGTGGAAACCCTGATCGTCATCAATGCCAGCACCGACCGCTCGCTGGGAATTGCCACAGAATTCGCCCGTCGGCACCCCAACCTGAGCGTGATTTCCGAAGAACTTCCCGGCAAAGGCCGCGCGGTAAGAAAAGGAATGCTGGCCGCGCAAGGAAGCTACCGCTTCTTTGCCGATGCCGATTTTTCAATGCCCGTGGACGAAATCCTGCGCTTCATCCCACCTGTGCTGGATGTGCCCATTGCCATTGCCTCACGCGAAGCCCCGGGTGCCATTCGTTACCAGGAACCAGCCTACCGTCACTTCACCGGGCGGGTTTTTAATAGCCTGATCCGCAGCCTGGTGCTCCCCACGTTGAGCGATACGCAATGCGGCTTCAAAATGTTCCGCGCCGATGCCGCCGATGCACTCTTTCGCCGCCAAACGCTGATGGGCTGGTCCTTCGACGTGGAACTGCTCTACATCGCCAATCGCATGCGGTTTCCGATCGTGGAAATCCCCATCCCGTGGACCTACAACCCGGAATCCAAGGTCAACATCTGGCGCGACTCGTGGCGCATGTTCCTCGATCTGCTCACCATCCGCCGCAACGAGCGGCTGGGATTTTATGCGTGAAACACCCGGCCTGCAACTGGAACAGGAATTGTGGGCTGCCGGGCTGAAACTGATAGGGGGAGTGGATGAAGCGGGTCGCGGCGCCCTGGCTGGCCCCGTTATGGCTGGCGTGGTCATCCTGCCGGAGGAGGCTGGCATTGCGCTTACCCTGAGCGGGGTCCGCGACTCGAAGCAGATGACTCCCCGGCAGCGCGCTAAATGGGCGCTCAAAATTCAAGAGGCGGCACTGGTTTGGGCGGTCGGTTCTGCCAGTGCTGGCGAAATTGATTCAGTTGGGATTCTGCCTGCCACGCGGCTGGCTGTCCGGCGCGCGCTCGATTCTCTCCCGTTTCGCCCCGAGTTTTTATTGTTGGATTATCTCCCCTGGCCGGGGCTGGAATTTCCGCACCGGATGATGCCGCGGGGCGAGAGTCTCTCGCTGAGTATTGCGGCGGCTTCTGTGCTGGCAAAAACGGCACGTGATGCGGCGTTGGTGGCGTTGGAGGAACAGAATCCCGGCTACGGGTTGGCGCGTCATAAAGGCTATGGCACGGCGGCGCACCGCGCCGCAATCCGGGAACTTGGTTTTTCCGCCATTCATCGCCGGTCGTTTGTGCTGCATGGCGAGGGTTAGCGGGGCGGCCGGGGGGTCTTGAACCAGATCCAGGCCAGCGCATTTTCACCGCGCAAAAACTGGTAGTACACCCAGGTCAGCAAATGCAGGCTGACCAGCACAAACAGGATGCTGGAGAGCACGCCGTGCACGCTGCGCAACGGAAAGGCATAAAAATCGTCAGGCAGGATGATTCCGGCGCGGGTGAGCATGCCGGCCTGCAGGGTCAGTCCCAGGCCGGTCAATGACATGAGCAATGTGAACAGGTAGAGCAGCGCCTGCACCGGTTCAGCCATGGTCACAAGGAATGGCTTTTTGGGGGCCAGCGGGTTGCGAACTTTGCGCAATGGCTTGAGCGTGGCGCGCCGCACAAAAAAGCGGACGATGGTCAGGGCCAGAAGGCTGAGGCCGAGGGCCATGTGTAGGGTCAGCGGGATCAGTTTGGCGGGTGAATTCGGCAGGGGCACCAACCTGAAGACCCCAATCAGAGATGTGAGGAGTAAAAGCAGGGCCGAAAGCCAGTGTAGACTGATCAGGACGGGGTGATAACGGCTCATATCCGGTTGGGTTAGTTTTGATTCTGCAGGGCCTGGGCAGCCAGGGCAATGGCACCGAGTACACCCGCCTGATTGCCCAAACCTGGGTGGACGATGTATTGGTCTATCTGTTCGAGAATTTGCGGTGACTGGACGTAGCCGTTCAGCCGGGCCTGTACCTTGCGGCGTACGAGTTGCATGACTTGCGGCTGTTGGCTGACCCCGCCACCCAGGATAATGCGCTGCGGCGAAAGCGTCACAATGTAATTGGCCAGCGCCAGGGCAATGTACTCGGCTTCCAATTCCCAGGCGGGATGATCGGGAGGCAGGGTTTCGGCGCGCTGACCCCAGCGTTTTTCAATGGCCGGGCCGGCGGCCAGGCCCTCGAAGCAATCGCCGTGGAAGGGGCAGGCGCCGGGGAACGGGTCACGCTGCCAATCGTGGGGCAGGAGCAGGTGCCCGGTTTCAGGGTGGATCAGCCCGTGGACAAGATTCCCGTTGACGAGCAGGCCTCCGCCAATGCCGGTTCCAATGGTGATGTACATGACCGGGTCACAACCCTGTGCAGCGCCCCAGCGCGCCTCGGCCAGTGCGGCGCCGTTGACATCGGTATCAAAGCCAATCGGCAGGTCAAAAGCGGTGCGCAGTGTGCCCACCAGGTCGGCGTTTGACCAGCCAGGTTTGGGTGTCAGCATGATCCGGCCATATGTTGGCGAAGCCAGGCGCGGATCGAGCGGGCCAAAACAGGCCAGGCCGAGCGCATCCAGCCGTCCAAATTTGCTTTCCTGTTCCTGAAAAAAATTAATCACGCGCTGCAAGGTTTCCTGCGGCGTGGTAGTTGGAAAACGGGCTTCGGCGCGCACATCTGCCGGCCCGCTGCTCACTGCGCACACAAACTTGGTGCCGCCACCTTCAATACCGCCAAACAAGGGCGTGGGTTCATTTTTGTTCATTGCGAGCCTCGCAAGTTATTTTCCCGTTAGTGTACCTCACAATCCAACCCACTGCCACCACATCGACCGATTTTGCTCTATAATCTGGGCAGCCTGCACTTATGAATGCGTTCAAACTTTTCCGCAACCCCGAGAAATCCATTCCCTGGCTATTTGCCCTGTTGACAATGCTGGCCTATGGCCTGGCAGTGTTCCAGACCGGTTTTTATTGGGATGACTGGCCCTTTGCCTGGACGGCGCAGTTCATGGGGCCAGCCAGTTTCTTGCGCTCATTTTTACGGGTGCGTCCTTTCCTCGGGCCGATTTTTTGGTTGACTACAACCCTGCTGCCCACCACACCGCTGGCCTGGCAGTTCTTTGCCCTGTTGATGCGCTTCGCCCTGACCCTGGCCGCCTGGTGGACTTTCCACAACCTTTGGCCGCAGCGCCCCTGGCAAACCCTGCTGGCGGCGCTCGCCTTCCTGGTATACCCTGGCTACAGCCAACACTGGGTGGCCCTGACACATATCAACCAGGAATTAATCCCCTTTTTGTTCTATCTACTCTCCTTCGGCATGACCGGGCTGGCAATCCGTTCGGTCACCGGATCGCGCCGTCGGACGATCCTGGCTCTGTTACTGTTGACACTGGGCGTCTTCCCGACCGAATATTTCCTCAGCCTTGAGCCGCTGCGCTTTCTGTTCATCTTAGTTACCCTTGAAGCCCCCGCCGGCCGTCCATTTGTGCGCTTCTGGCAGGCCATCCGGGCCTGGCTGCCCTACCTGGTCATCTGGGCAGCCGATATTGCCTGGCTGGATTTCTACTACCACTCTGGCATATACGCCAACTACAATGTCGTCATCTGGCAAATTGCGCCCACTCTCAGCGGCATTTTGCTGAATTTGCTCAGCACGTTGGGCGAGGCGCTGCTCAAGGCTGGCCTGCTGGCCTGGTTCCAACTGCCCATCCTGGCGGCACAGGCGCCGGGCGCGCCTTCCACCTGGCTGGCGCTGGGCGTCAGCGTGATCACGCTTGGGATCCTGTGGATGTTCTTCACCCGGTTGAAAAAGACCACGCCATTTTCAAATTCCACCCCCGGCAGCGGGATTCAAGCCTGGGCCTGGAATACGATCCTGATCGGGATTGCCGGCATCCTGCTCGGGCGGATTCCATCCTGGGCCGCCGGCTTGCCCCTGACGCTTGGCTCCAGCTTCGACCGTTTCACCGTTTCAATGCTGCCAGGAGCCAGCCTGCTCGCCGCCGGGCTGCTGAGCCTGCTCCTTCAGAAGCGGCAATACTGGATCAGCGCCGCGGCCGTGTTGATTGCGCTGGGAGCCGGGCAGCAGGCTTACACTGCCAGCATCTTCCGCCGCGATTGGGCCCGCCAGCTCGACCTGTACTGGCAGCTGGCCTGGCGCATCCCCGCCCTGCAGCCCAACAGCGTGCTGATGACCGACGAAGTGGAAATGGACTACGAAACCGACTACTCGCTGACCGCGCCGCTAAACTGGATTTACGCCCCCCAACTTCAACCCACCCGGCTGCCTTACCTGCTGGTCGGCGTGGGTGAACGTCCCGGGAAATTCCCCAGCCTCGAGCCCGGCCAGGATTTCCAGTTCGCCTATCGCCCGATTCGTTTCTACGGCAACACTTCTCAGATGGTGGGCTTTGTCGCAGCGCCCAATGCCTGCCTGCACATTCTCGACCCGTTGTATGACAAACACACTAACCTGGCCCGTCAATCGCCGTTCTACCCGCAGATCGTGCAACTCTCCAACCCGGATCTGATTCTGACAGATGCCCCCGTGCCCACTCTGCCAGCGGCCATCTTCGGCCCGGAGCCTCCGCACAGCTGGTGTTACTACTACACCCGCGCCGAATTCTTCCGCCAGCGTGGCGATTGGGCCACCGTCGCCCGTCTCGGACAGGAAGCTGAACAACTCGGCTACCGGGCCAGGGTGCCCGCCGAATGGCTGCCCTTCATCGAAGCCTACGCCATCACCGGTCAGCCCGAGAAGGCCGAAAGCCTTTCCCTCCAGACGATCAGCGACTCCACGCAGCGCAAAGGGCTTTGCGCGCTGTGGAGTCGCGTCCAACAAAAACAGCCCATCCGGGATGGGCTGTTGAATGAATTGGGCTGTCAGTAAGCGGGATTAAACCACGCCCTCGGCAACTTTTTGCCCGTACCCCAGCAGATCCTTCACAATTTGCATACTGCGCCCCTCGGCATAAACCCGCAGCACCGGCTCGGTACCCGAAGGTCGAATCAGCAGCCACGAATCATCGGCCATGATGTACTTGACGCCATCCCGGCTGCTGATTTCGGCCACTTTCTGGCCGCCAATTTCAGCCGGAGCCTGGTTTACGAGCAGATCAGTCATCTCCTTCTTGGCCACCGGGCGAGAAAGACGCAGGTCAGCCCGCTCATACAGCGCCGGGCCCACGTCGGTAAGCAGCTCATCCACCAGCTGCCCCAGCGTCTTGCCAGACCGGGCAATAATCTCCACCAGCAGCAGCCCCATGATCGGGCCATCGCCTTCGGGAATATGCCCCTTGAACGAAATTCCGCCCGATTCTTCGCCGCCGATGAGCACATCCTCGGCCATCATATAATCTGCAATGTGATTAAAGCCCACCGGTGTTTCGTAGACTTTCAACCCGTAACACTTCGCCAGCCGGTCGATCATGCGCGTCGTTGAGACGGTACGCACCACCGCCCCGCTCCAGCCGCGCTGCTCGACGAGATATTTCAACGCCAGCGACATGATCTTATGTGGGTCAACAAAATTGCCGCGTTCATCCATCGCGCCAATGCGATCGGCATCGCCATCGGTTGCCAGGCCAAAACTGCCCAGCCCGGCTCCCAGCGCGCCCGCCAGCGGAGAGAGATATTTGCCAATCGGCTCCGGGTGGACTCCGCCAAAACCGGGGTTCATTTCGCCGCGGATTTCAGTAATTTCGCAGCCGGTGCCCTGTAAAAAGGCCCGGATGGTGCCCCGCCCCGAGCCGTACATCGAGTCAACAACGAAACGCTGCGGGTTGTCGGCGATAATATCGGCGTTGATCAATGTCCGCAGGTGATCGAAGTAAACCGGCAGGGGATTGAATTTTTGAATCAGCCCCAGATTGCGCGCCTTGTCAAAATCCATCAGGTTGGGGCCGCGGGCGCGTTCCTCGTTGTCGTTGATGTAAACTTCCACATTGCGACACTCTTCGGGCAGCGCCGAGCCGCCATACGCCGCCTTGAGCTTGACGCCGTTATAACGTGGGGCATTGTGCGAGGCAGTGATCATCACCCCGCCCGCGGCGTTGTGATGCTTAACCGCGTATGAAATGGCCGGGGTGGGCGCATCGGCCTGGGCCAGCAGTACGCTGAAGCCGTTGGCGGCCAGCACACGCGCCACTTCCGCCGCGTAACGATCCGAGAGGAAGCGCGTGTCGAACCCGACGACAAATTTTTTCGCGTCCACGTTGGGTGTGGATGAAGTATCCCAGTGTTCAGATGCGGCTGCATCTGCGATGGCCTGGGCAACCATGCGCAGGTTGCTAAAGGTGAACGTATCTGATATGACGGCCCGCCAGCCGTCGGTGCCAAAGTGTATGGGCATGAAAATTCTCCGTATTGGGGTAATGTCGTGTTATGGTGCGCCGCTGGGGGTGGCGGTGATGATTGAATCGCGCAGCACCCAGCCTTCGATATCTTTGCCTGGTGTGCGGATCAGGACCTTGACCCAGACTTCGCCATTGAAAGTGACGGGAGCCTCGGGTAGGAATTCTGCCAGATAGCCGTTCAGAATGGTGGTGATGCCATAACCATCCGGTTTGATACGAATAGTGACGCCGCCGGTGGTTGACTCGATGCGCCCGTAAACCGGTGTCGGCAGGGGGGTGAGCAAAGGGCTTTCCGGCGAGGCGGTGACATCCAGTGCCAGGATTACCGTGGGAGTCAGGCTGGCGGGAACAGGCGTCGGCGTGACGGTAGCCAGTTTGACGGCCGGGGTGCGGGTGGGGAGATGTGTCAGAGTGGCGGTCACCGTTTTTGATGGCACCACAAGCGGCAGCGCGGTTGGGTAGGGGCTGGGAATCTCTGTGGCAGCCGGCAGGCTGGGAAGCTGGATGCGGTTGCCGAGTAGTAGAAATCCAGCCACCAGCGCCACACTGGCGATCACAGACAGGCCGGCATACGCATATCCCTGCAATTCCAACGGACGAAAGCCCATGTAGAAAATTACCAGCAGACCGGTAATTAACGCCAGGGCCAGGTGGATGAAGAATACCAGCCCGGCTTGTGGCCACAGCCCGGCCACGCCCGAACCCATGCCGAACCCGGCGGCGCTGACTGGCAGGAAGAATTCGTAGGCCACCATCAGGCTCGCCAGCAGAGGCTTTTCTTCACCCTGGATGAAAGAGATTGCCAGGACGGCCGTCCCCAGCAGCAGCAGGAACAAATCGGGCCACCACAGGCGGGCATGCAGCAGCGCCTGGGTTGAATCCATCGGCTGGAACAGGCGCGAGGCAAAACCGCCCAATACACCCAGCCCAAAAATCAACAGGATGACGGTGAAAAAACCACCCAACGTTTGACCAAGAAAACGCGTTTCGCCGATGGCGGCCGCCATCATCACGCCGATCCAGGGCGCCATCAGCGGGGCAGCCACAATACCAAGCAGCAAAAAAGCTGGGGCATTGAGCAGATACCCGACCGCCAGGACGCAGCCTGAGAGAAAGGAAAAAATAAAAAAATCAATCGTAGGAGAAGCGCGCCGCGCAATCAGCTCGAGCCGTTCACCCAGCTCGCTAGAATCCGGGCGCTTTAACAGGCGGTTGCCGCGTTGTCGGCGTGCAGATCGAGGTCGGGCAGGCACTTCTGGCATGGAAAAAGGCTGCGGTTGAAAATCAATCTCCTCCAACCGGTGGCGGAATGCGGCCAGGTCTTCCTGTCCTTGCTCAAAATCAAACTCCACATCCGTATCTGGAACAGGGAAAGGTGGAATCGTCTGATCCGTCGGCAACGGACGGCCAGATTGTTTCAACGGCTGCTGGCCGTCATCAGGAAGGTGCTTTTCTTCAGGAAAGGTCATAACGCAAGCTCACTATCTGCTACGGTACTCAGGCAAATTCTGGTTCAATTATACACAGGATACACCCGGAAACCGCCCGGCAGGGACTTTTGGATTACACCGGGTTTATCCCTTGACAGAAACCCCGGCACGGCTATAATCACGCTCACAATAAAACAATAACGTCGAAGAGGACGAGTATGCGCCGCACGGCGGTTCAGAGAGCAGGCAATTTTTGGTGTGAGTCCTGCCCGCACGACAGCGCAAAATGGACCTCGGAGTTGCAGGATAAACGGTTGAGCCCCCGCCCAACCCAGTAGTCTGAGCCGGCAGGCCCCCGTTACAGGGCCAGGGTATAACTCTCCACCAGAGCGTACCCGGAACGAGTGAGGCTGGCTTTCTTTCCCCGCAACATCGCGGGGATTTTTATTTCCAGGCAGTCTACTTCGGGTGGCACCACGGACTTCGCGTTCGTCCCGTCATTGGGACGAACGCGCTTTTTTTTAAACCACAACCAGGAGAAACACATGCAATCGCCAGCACAGGATGAACGCACTCAAGAACTTCCCGCTCAAGAACGCGAAGCAGCCGCCAGCCAGCCGATTTCCGTGCTGACCGCAGAACAGGTTTACGCCCAACGCCTCGCTGACACCCCTTTCCCCGGGCAAGTCCCCGGCCCCAGCTTTGTTCCCTAACCCCACACCAAAGGAGAAATCACCATGTCTGACCAAACCCACTTCAACCTGTCCGAAAACGACATCCCGAAATACTGGTACAACGTAAACGGCGACAACCCCGTCGCCCCCTCGCCAGTGCTGCACCCCGGCACCCTCGAACCCGTCACCCCAGATTTCCTCTCGGTTCTGTTCCCCATGGAACTGATCTTACAAGAAATCAGCACCGAACGATTCATCCCTATCCCCGCAGAAGTGCGCGAAATCTACAAACTTTGGCGGCCCACCCCGCTGATTCGCGCCGTACGGCTCGAAAAAGCGCTCGGCACCCCCGCGCACATCTATTTCAAGTACGAAGGCGCCTCACCTGTCGGCAGCCACAAACCCAACACTGCCGTCGCCCAGGCTTTCTACAATAAAGCCGCCGGCACCAAAGCCCTGACGACCGAAACCGGCGCCGGCCAGTGGGGCACCTCGCTCGCCATGGCCTGCAACTTCTTCGATATTGACCTGGAAGTGTACATGGTCAAAGTCTCATACAACCAGAAACCCTACCGCCGCATCTTCATGGAAACCTACGGCGCCCAGGTTTTCGCCAGCCCCACCGATCGCACGCATTACGGACGTTCGTTGCTTGCCCAAGACCCCAACAACACCGGCTCACTCGGCATCGCCATTTCCGAGGCCGTCGAAGTGGCCGCCACCTCCGGCGGGCAGAAAAAATACAGCCTTGGCTCGGTCCTCAATCATGTCCTGCTGCACCAGACCGTCATTGGCGAAGAAGCCCTCAAACAGATGGATATGGCTGGAGAATACCCGGATGTCGTCATCGGGTGTGTCGGCGGCGGCTCAAACTTTGGAGGCATCGCCTTCCCCTTCCTGCGCGAAAATCTCAAAAACGGCAAACGCACCCGCCTGCTGGCCGTCGAACCGACCGCCACGCCCTCGCTAACCAAAGGCGTCTACACCTTCGATTACGGCGACACCGCCCAGATGGCGCCTGTCGTCAAGATGCACACGCTCGGCCACACCTTCATGCCGCCTGGCATCCACGCTGGCGGGCTGCGCTATCACGGCATGTCACCGCTGATCTCCTCGCTGTATGATGCCGGATTGATCGAAGCCGTTGCCGTAAAACAGCGCGCCACCTTCGAAGCTGCCGTGCAATTCACCAAAGCCGAAGGCATCATCCCGGCCCCCGAAAGCTCGCACGCCATCCGCGCCGCCATTGACGAGGCGCTGGATGCCAAGGCCAAAGGCGAAAAGCGTGTGATCGTCTTCAACCTCTCCGGGCATGGTCATTTCGACATGACCTCCTACGAAAAATACCTGCAGGGCGAACTGGAAGATTACGAATATCCTGCCGCCGCAGTGCAGGAAGCCATGCAGCACCTGCCGCAGGTTTCCTTCCCGGCCTGAGCTGACCACCCTTAAAAGAAACGTCGCCGCCCCTGAAGCTCGGGACGGCGGCGTTTCTTCTGGCGCCCGGCGAGAGCAAACCCCCAGGTTCTCTTTTCCCAGGAGCATGGTGATGCGGCCCGGCGAAAACTTGCTTTTCGGTATCTTTGGATCCATCTCCGATAGTTTTACGCGCACCCAATCATAAAGCGATCAGCGGAGGTAAATGATTTCGACCCTGGTCAGTCAAAAAGCTGACAAGTGTCATGGGTTTGTGGGTTTTTTGTCGGTTGCGGAAATCTGCAAATGGGATTAAGATAAAAATGCGATGCTGCTGTTTACTGTAAGAACCCTTTTATTGGGCATCCTTATGCCAGAAATCAGGCCAGCCTGACAGGTCAACCATACCTGCCAGGCTTTTTTTATCTTTGACCATTGCCATTGTCGAAATTACAAATCCCTACTTAAGGAGTAAGAATGCAAACACCCTGGGAATACCGATACGCCCACCGCATGCAAAAGATGGGAAGTTCGGTGATCCGCGAGCTGCTGAAGTTGACCGAGCAGCCCGACATCATCTCGTTTGGCGGCGGCCTGCCCGCGCCCGAGGTCTTTCCGGTCAAAGAATTTAAAGAAGCCTGCAACATCGTCCTAGACACCCTGGGCGCGCAGGCACTGCAATACGGCACCACCGAAGGCTACACCCCTTTGCGAGAAATGATCGCCCGCCACACCCGGCGGTACGGCATCCAGGTCGAGGCCGGGAATATCTGCATCACTTCCGGCTCTCAGCAGGCACTCGATTTTATGGGCCGCCTGTTCTTGAACCGCGGAGATTACATCGTGGTCGAATCGCCGACCTACTTGGGCGCGCTGCAAGCCTGGAACGCCTATGGAGCGCAGTATATCTCCGTGCCTTCCGACGAAAATGGGATGATCGTGGATGAGCTGGAAAAGGCGCTGCGCATCGGCCCCAAATTCATCTACATCCTGCCCAATTTCCAGAACCCAAGCGGTTCCACGCTGACCCTGGAACGGCGCCTCAAACTGGTGGAACTGGCCGACCGTTACGGAGTACCGATCATCGAAGACGACCCGTATGGTCAGTTGCGCTTCGAGGGGGAGCACCTGCCCTCAGTAGCGCTGCTCGACAGCCAGTATCGCCAGGATAACGGCACCTACACCGGCAACGTGATCTACCTGAGCACCTTCTCCAAGCTGCTTTCGCCCGGTCTGCGCCTGGCCTGGGTGATCGCCCCCGAGCAGGTGACGCGCAAAATCGTGATGACCAAGCAGGCCGCCGATCTGCATACCGCCACTTTCAACCAGATTGTTGCGTACGAGGTCGGCAAGGGTGGCTTTTTGGATGAGCATGTCAAGGTCATCCGTGCCACTTACAAAGAACGCCGCGACGCGATGCTCGAAACCATGGATGAGATCTTTCCCTCCGAAGTGCGCTGGACCCGGCCGCAGGGCGGTATGTTCCTGTGGGGCATTTTGCCCGATTGGATGGATGCCACCGAATTGTTTAAAACCGCCATTGATAAAAAAGTGGCCTTTGTTCCCGGCGCGGCTTTCCACCCCAACGGTGGCGGGAAAAACACCATGCGCCTGAACTTCTCCTATTGCAGCCCCGACGCCATCCGCGAAGGCATCACCCGTCTGGGCCTGCTGTTGCGTGAAGAAGTGGCCAAGGGGGCCAGGCAGAAATATTTGTACGAGTAAGGGCGACCGATAAACAAAAAAGCGGCGGCCACATGCCCGAGGGAGTGTGGCCGCCGCTTTTTAAGTCAGTGCTCTGACGCAACCTGTTATTCTTCCACATAAGGAACATACTCCGCCCTGGCAATCCCCTGCTCAATGGCTTTTTGGGCGACGGCACGCGCCACGGCGTGATGGACTTTCTTGTCGAGCGGATTGGGGACCAATTCGCCGGGCGGGGTCAGGTCGGCAATTGTCTGCGAGGCCGCCAGGAGCATTTCATTCGTAATGCGCGACGCGTTGGCATCCACCGCGCCGCGGAAAATGCCGGGGAAACCGAGGACGTTGTTGACCGATTTACCGTCCGCGGCGAAGAGCGCGCCCTGCGCCAGCGCCACGTCCGGGTCGATTTCGGCATTCGGGTTCGAGAGCGCCAGGATGATCTGGCCTTTGCGCACCATCTCCGCTTTGATCAGCCCGGCGACGCCGGTGGTCGAGATGACAATATCGCAGTTGGCCATGATCTCGCCCAGGCTGGAGGCCCGCCCCCCGGCCCTGGTCAGCCGTTTTAGTGCTTCCGGGTTCAAATCCGCGCCCCAGACCGGGTTGCCGGTCAGCCGCATTAACATGCGGGCTGTGGCAAACCCGGCTGCGCCCAGCCCAATCTGCCCGATTTTGGCCGAGGAGAGATACACGCCCGTCTGGCGGGAGGCAACCAGCAGCGCGGCGGTGGTGACCACGGCAGTTCCGTGCTGGTCGTCGTGCAGGACTGGGATGTCGAGCCGGCGCTGTAGTTTTTCCTCGATCTCGAAGCAGCGTGGCGCGGAGATATCTTCCAGCTGGATGGCGGCAAAGGTCGGGGCGATGGCGGCTATGGTGGCGACGATTTCATCCGGGTCGCGGGTGTCCAGCAAGATCGGCACACCCGAAAGACCGACCAGCGTTTCCATCAGCATGGCCTTGCCTTCCATGACGGGCATGCCCGCCAGTGGGCCAATGTCGCCCAGGCCAAGTACGGCGGTGCCATCGGTGACGATGGCGACCATGTGACTGGTGCTGGTATACAGCCGTGCCAGCGCCGGATCTTTGGCAATTTTCAGGCAGACTTCGGCCACGCCGGGGGTGTAGACGCGCCGCAGGGTGGCCAGTGAATCGATCGGGTAGCGCGAGCGGATGGCGATTTTGCCTTTCAGATGTAGTTCCAGCACTTCATCGCGCACGTCGATCACCTTGCTGCCGGGGATGGCGCGCACCGCCTCGAGGACGGCTTCCATCTGGATCAGGTCGTCGGCATAGACGGTGATATCGCGCACGACATGGCGTGAAGTTTCCGTCAGCATGTGAATATCTCCGACGCCGCCGCCCGCTTCGGAAATGGCGGTAAACAGGCGGGCCAGCTGCCCAACGGTCTGCTCGTTTCGGACGCGGATCGTGCGGCTGATTCTACGTTCCCAGGCCATTTATTTTCTCCCTTCGAGCAGGTCCAGCAGTTGGGGGTGCGCGCTGATGACCGAACAATCGGGATTGGGAAAGGCCTGTTCGCGGTCATATAACACGGGATACAGCCCGGCTGCACGCGCGCCAACCACATCGGCGTAGTAATTGTCGCCAACATAGAGTGATTCGGCGGCAGAAAAGCCAGCCCTGGCGAGCAGGTAGTCAAAAACTTGCGGATTGGGTTTGCGGATGCCGGCCTCGCCGGCGTGCACCACCAGGTCGAAACTCGCGGTCAGACCCTTTTCTGCCAGATAGTCTGTATAGGGCTCGAAGCGGTTTGACAGGATACCCAGGGCATAGCCTCGGGTGCGCAACTCACGCAGGGTGGTGTAGACTTCATCCAGGATGATGTCTTCGGGCTGATAATGCTTGTCCATGTACGCGCTGATTTTTGGGGCCCATTCGTGCGCCTCTTTCGGGGCAACGCCCAGCACCTGTAGCTGGCGCAGGCTGTATTGGGCCCAAAAGTCGCGGCTGCCGTCGCTGTATTCGGCACGGTCGCTGATCAACTCCGGCGATTCGGCAAAGTAGTAATGTTCCCAGCGGGAAGCGCGCGATAGGTCATCCGGGCTGATCTTCTGTCCGAGGCTGGAGGTTTGGGCAGCGAAGGCGCTCAGGCCCGAGGGTTGGCTGAGGCGCAGAGTACCATCCAGGTCATAGAAAATGGCCTTGATTGCGGGGATGGGCGCCATATTCAGCCCCCGATCTGGTTCATCGCGCGGTTGAGTGGAATGAGGCCTTCCTCCAGGCCGTGTCCCCAGGGTTTGTTCCAAACGCCATCGAGCACAAGACGGCGCAACTCTTCGTCGCTGGCGCCGTCGCGCATTGGGGTCAGCAGGTCGATTTCCTTTTCGCGCAGCAGGCACATGCGCAGCACGCCATCGGCGGTCAGACGCGCGCGGGTGCAGGCGGAACAAAATGGCACCGAAACCGAGGAGATGAACCCTAGTTCGCCTTTGGCGCCGCGGATGCGGAAGATGCGCGCCTCCCCGTCATATTTCCCGCTGACTTCGAGCGGGCCGAACTCTGATTCGATGCGTTTTTGAATATCGGCAGCGGTCACAACTTGCTTGGTCTGAATATCCGTCACCCCGGCAAAAGGCATCATCTCGATGTAGCGCATCTGCCAGGGACGTTCGATCGTCAGGGCGGCCAGGTCAATCACATCGTCTTCGTTATACCCTTTGACGATGACGGCGTTCAACTTTATCGGGGCCAGCCCGACCCGCTCGGCCGCCAGGATACCATCCCAAACCTGTTGGAGCTTGCCCCAACGCGTCAAGCGGCGGAACTTCTCCGGGTCGAGGGTATCAATCGAGATATTGACGCGCTGGAGGCCAGCCTCTTTCAAAGGTTGGGCAAGTTGTGAGAGTAGGATTCCATTGGTGGTCATCGAAAGCGAGCGGATGCCAGGCGTCGAGGCAATTCCGCGCACAATCTTGACGACATTGGCGCGCACGGTGGGTTCGCCGCCGGTCAGGCGGATTTTGTCAAAGCCAAGCGAGGCGAACAGGCGTGTCAGGCGCAGGATTTCGTCGTCCTGGAGCAGATCCGCGCTGGGACGAAAGGTCTGGTCTTCGGGCATGCAATAAATACAGCGCAGGTTGCAGTGGTCAGTCAGAGAAATGCGCAAATAATGAATGTTGCGTCCAAAGCGATCTACAGCCATATTCACCTCAAGGTGGGGTATCGTTAAGTGTCCCCATTATACAGCCTGTGATTATTTTTTCAGGGCAGGGACAAAGTCGGGGCATAGGAATAATCAATGAAAACAGGGGCCTGTAATTGACGCCTTTGACACGACATGCTATGATGGATACACTTTTTTCTACCTTTATTTCTTTTTTGCGAAGGAGTTATCGATGAGTTCTAGTTTTATTATCCGTATTCTGGGCATGCTGTTATTCGCTGGAGTGGGAAGTTACTGGGGGTTTTGGTTTGCACAGGCCAACGCGCTCGATCAGATTGTCACCTACACTCTTGGCATGGGCATGGTCGGAGCCTTGTTTGGCCTGGTGGCCACCCCGTATTTTACAATCACACCGATGCGCGCCCTACGTAAAATGCTTGTGCGCGTTTCTGCCGAAAACCTGCTGGCTGGGATTTCGGGCCTGGTGGCCGGGTTGCTGGTGGCCGCCCTGCTGACCTTTCCGCTCTCGCAACTGCCGGCACCAGTGGGCGGGATTTTGCCTTTTATTGCCGTGGTGTTGTTCGGTTATTTCGGCGTAGCCCTGTTCGTCATGCGCCAGGCCGACATGCTGACCGTGATTTCAACCATTTTCAATCGAGGCAGCGAGAGTGCCTCTTCCACAGCCGGCGGCCATGCTAACTGGGGCCAGGGCTCGCGCACCATCCTGCTTGATACGAGTGTCATCATTGACGGGCGTGTGGCCGATATCGCCAAGGCGGGTTTCCTGCCCGGCACCCTGCTGATTCCGCGCTTCGTACTTAACGAACTGCAATACATCGCCGACTCGGCTGATTCGCTGCGCCGCCAGCGTGGCCGGCGAGGTATGGAAGTGTTGGCCGATTTGCAAAAAGTGTCCGCCGTCTCTGTGCGCATTAGCGATATTGACGTGGAAGGCGTCCGCGAAGTGGATGACAAACTGATCATCCTGGCCCGCCAGCTGAAATGCCCCATTCTGACCAATGACTACAACCTGAACCGCGTCGCCGAATTGCAGGGTGTCACCATCCTGAACATCAACGAGCTGGCGAATGCCGTCAAATCGGTCGTCCTGCCCGGTGAAGCGCTTGCCATTGCCATTATCCAGGAAGGCAAGGAATTGAGCCAGGGCGTCGGCTATATGGATGATGGCACCATGGTCGTCATCGAAAACGGCAACCGCTATATCGGCCAGACCAAAAACGTCTCAGTCACCAAGGTCTTGCAAACCGCCGCCGGGCGCATGATCTTTGCCAAACCCGATAACTAACTTGAGATTGGAGTTCATTGTTTTCCCTGTCCAAAAGGGTTTGCTCACAAGTTAGCTCTAGATCCCAGGAATTCAGCATCACTCTGGCCAAAAAAAAATCAAAAGACGCGATTCTCCCATTTCGCGTCTTTTCGATTTAACGGGCAGGTTCAGGTAACGGAATTACGCACCGATGGCCACATCCCCAGCATAGTGACCAGCAAGGATTCCAGCAGGCCGACAGCAGTCAGCAGAGCCAGGGTCACCGCAATAGCAACCAGCGATGGCGGTTGAGTGGCTGGCATTCTTCCTCCAGCAGCAATCCCAGATTTCTTGTCGATAAATTGCTGCAGGCCATCCCTCCGGCAAGCCGGAATAACGCCAAAACTGTTCTTACGATATAATCTGCCCACCAGGAGAAAGCCATGATCCGCCTTTACAACACCCTCACCCGCAAAAAAGAAGACTTCCAGACCCTCGAACCCGGCCTGGTAAAAATGTACGTCTGCGGCGTCACCGTCTACAACGACGCCCACGTCGGGCACGCCATGTCCGCGCTCGTCTTTGACATTGTCCGCCGCTACCTCGAATATCGCGGCTACAAAGTCAAACACGTCATGAACTTCACCGATGTCGACGACAAAATCATCAACCGCGCCAACCAATTGGGCATCCCGCCGCTCGAACTCTCGAACAAATACATCGCCGACTACCGCCAGAACCTGCTCGACCTCAACATCCTGCCCGCCACCGCCACCCCGCAGGTCAGCAAGACCATGCCCGACATTATCAAATTCATCGAGGGCCTGATCGAGCGCGGCTACGCCTACCCGGCCCCCAACGGCGACGTCTACTTCCGTGTCACCCACGACGAGGATTACGGCCGCCTCTCCGCCCGCAAGCTCGACGATATGCAGGCCGGGGCGCGCATCGAGATCGAAGAACAAAAAGAACACCCGATGGACTTCGCCCTGTGGAAAGCCGCCAAACCCGGCGAAATCTCCTGGGCCAGCCCCTGGGGCCAGGGCCGCCCTGGCTGGCACATCGAATGCTCCGCCATGAACCTTGTCGAACTCGGCGAACAGATCGACATTCACGGCGGCGGCAACGACCTGATCTTCCCGCACCACGAAAACGAAATCGCCCAGACCGAAAGCTACACCGGCAAGGAATTCGCCCGCTACTGGATGCACAACGGCATGCTGCAGCTCGGCGGCGAGAAAATGTCCAAAAGCCTCGGCAACATCATCAGCATCAAAGAATTCATATCCAAACGCGAGGCCGATGTAATGCGCATGCTGGTTTTGAATGGAAGCTACCGCGCCCCGCTCATCTTCAACGACGAAACACTGGATGCCGCCGAAAAAGGCCTCGAGCGCCTCAAATCGGCCCTGCGGCCGGCCACCGCCCAAGGAGCGGAATCCGCCGCCGAGGCAGCCGCCGCTCTCCCGGCTGCGATAGAAACCGTCAAAAAGGCCTTCACCGACGCCATGGACGACGACTTCAACTCCGCTGGCGCGCTCGGCCAGCTCTTCGACTTCGTCCGCGCCATCAACACCGCCCGCGATGCCGGCGCCACCGCCGCGCAGCTCCAACCCGCCCAAGACACCCTCCGCGAGCTAACCGGCGTCTTCGGCCTGCGACTGGCCGAAAAAACCTCCACCGGCGACGCTGATAAATTCATCGACCTGCTGCTCGAAGTCCGCGCCGAAATGCGCCAGCAAAAACAATGGGCCATGTCCGACCTGATCCGCGACCGCCTTAAAGCCCTCGGCGTCACCGTTGAAGACAGCAAAAACGGCGCCACCTGGCGCTGGGCCTAACGATTTCATCAAGGGCGGCATTCCTGCCGCCCTTTTACTTTGAAGCGCATGAACAAAGAAACCAATTCCCCGCCCGAACTGTCACCAACCTTCCTCTCGCTCAAGGCCTTCTACGCCGCGCTGATTACCGCTGTGTTTGGCGTCAGCGCCTTCCTGGCCCTGCTGCTGGCCGATAGCGGACTTTCCAATCTCTGGCATGACCGCACCCTGCTCGGTGTCAGCCTGCTCCTGGCCGGGCTGTTCGTGCTGTCTATCGGGGTGCTGTTCCTGATCCCGGCGCTGGCCCAACTCCGGCTGGCAATCCTGCTCGAAAGGGCAGGTGAGATTGTCGATGGCACTGTATTCGAAAAGCGGTTGGAAAAAGACAAAAAGGGGAATCGTTTTTGCTATGTCGTTTACGCCATCGATGCTGACTTCCGCTTCAAACAGGCCATCTCCCAGGAAACCTACTTGCGCTTGAAAGAAGGCGAAAAAGTCAAGGTGCGCTGCCTGCCGCAGGATACCTCGATTGCCAGGCTGGAAAATCCCGATGCTTGACCCCTTTCCCCTTCCGAATTCGACTCGTGGGCAAAAACTTACGATCAATCGCACCGCGAACCCGGCATTTTCCCGTTCGATGGCTACGATCCCAATGGACAAAGCCGGTTAACGGTGGACAGCCTCCAGGTCTCGCCGTGTGCAGGCGTGTATGCGCTGCGGGCCAGGTAAATATCTGAGTTGTGTAAAACTCGTCAGACAGCAACCCCTCCACAATCTCCAAGCTGGTAGAATTTCCCATCATGGACTTCAAACAACATTCATCATTCGACCTGCCTGCCGACGAGTGGAATCAACTCCTTGGCGCGGGCATTCTCAACGCCCCCTTCCTGCGCCACGAATATCTCAGCACCTGGTGGCAGACGCGCGGCGGCGGCGAATGGCCGCCCGAAACCCGCCTGTGTCTCGTCAGCGCCCGCGAAAATGAACAACTGGTCGGCCTGGCCCCGCTCTTCTTCACCACCAACCGCGACGGTCTGCCTGCATTAATGCTCGTGGGAAGTATCGAAATCTCCGATTACCAGGATATGATCGTCGGCCCCATACAGCATGCCGCCTTTATCAGCGGCCTGCTCGACTGGCTGGATACGAACGCCCCGCAGCCTTGGTCGCTGCTCGACTGGTACAACCTGCCCGAAACCTCGCCCACACTCACGGCCCTGCAAGCTGAATCTCCCCGCCGCGGTTGGACTTACACCGAAGAAACCTACCAGCCTTCGCCAGCCATCCCGCTCCCCGGCGATTTTGAACTCTACCTGAGCAGGATCGACAAGAAACAGCGCCACGAAATCCGCCGCAAAATGCGCCGCGCCGAAGAAAGCGGCCGGCAAGTCCGCTGGTACATCGTCGACAACGAAGCCGACCTCGACCAGGAGATGGACGGATTCCTGCACTTGATGGCCCAGGATCCCGACAAAGCCGCCTTTCTGACCGAAGTCATGCGCACACAAATGAAATCCAGCGTGCACGCCGCTTTCCAGGCCGGCTGGCTGCAACTCGCCTTTTTGGAAGTGGACGGTGAAAAAGCTGCCGGTTATCTTAACTTCGACTACAACAACAAAATTTGGGTTTACAACTCCGGCCTCGACCGGCGCTTTATGGATCTTTCTCCCGGCTGGGTGTTGCTCGGCCACCTGTTGCAATGGGCCAATGACCACCAGCGCAGCGAATTTGACTTTATGCGTGGCAACGAAGATTACAAATACAAGTTCGGCGCAGAAAACCGGCACGTCCAGCGCGTCCGGGTGCAACGCTGAAAATCACCCCCGCTTATTCATCCAACCAGTTTCATTACCCGGCGCAAAAAACCGATTTCGGTGTATCATCGAACCGCTCAATGGAGGTACAACCTATGCGAGATTTGACCAATGAAATTGTCGAATTTATCCGCCGCACCTCCACCGACCTGCCCGCAGACGTGGAAACGCGCCTGAGAACAGCGGTGGAAAAAGAAGCTCCCGGCTCGGCGGCGCGCGGGGCGCTGGAAACGGTGCTCAAAAACGTGGAAATATCGCGCCAGAACTCCACACCGATCTGCCAGGATACCGGCACACCCATCTTTTACGTCCACTACCCGGAAGGCTGGAGCACGCGCCGGCTGCGCGAGATGATCCGCGCCGCGCTGGTGATCGCGACGAAAAAGTCGTACATGCGCCCCAACGCAGTGGATGCCGTTTACGATAAGAACAGCGGCAATAACCTGGGAGGCGAAGATTTCCCCTACATCCATTTTGAAGAAGTCGACGCCGAGGCCGCGCTGACCATCGAGTTGATGCTCAAGGGTGGTGGCTGCGAGAATGTTGGGGCCCAGTATTCGCTGCCGAATAACGCACTTGGCGCCGGGCGGGATCTGGCCGGGGTGCGGAAAGTGGTGCTCGACGCGGTACAAAAGGCTCAGGGTCAGGGCTGTGCGCCGGGTATTCTCGGCGTGGCAATTGGCGGAGATCGAGGCAATTCCTACGCCAAATCCAAAGAAGTTTTATTCGGAAAAATTGGCGAACGCAACCCCGACCCGGCGCTGGCCGCGCTCGAAGAGCGTCTAACCAGCGAGGCCAATACGCTCGGAATCGGGCCGATGGGTTTCGGCGGGCAAACCACTGTGATCGACACGAAAATCACGGGGATGCACCGGCTGCCGGCCTCTTATTTTGTCTCGGTTTCGTATATGTGCTGGGCTTATCGCCGCCGCAAAATGACGGTGCTGGGCGAGCAGGTCAGCTACGAATGACGGATTGGAAGGGAAAAGATGCGCAAAATTCAATTACCCGCCAGCGATGAAGAGATCCGCGCCTTGCGCGTGGGGGAGCCGGTGTTATTAAGCGGCGTGATGGTGACTGGGCGTGATGCGGCCCATAAATGGATGATGGAAACATTTATTAAGAAGACCCGCGCGCCGCAGGGCGACGACTTGCAAGTCTACGAAGAGCTGCGAAAGCTGTTGCCAGGCAACGTCATCTACCACTGCGGGCCAGTGGTGGCCGGGCTGGACACCAAGGAGTATCGTTTTGTTGCGGCCGGGCCGACCACCTCCATTCGCGAGGAGCCGTACCAGGCCGATGTGATGAAGCATTTCAATCTCAAAGGCGTTATCGGCAAAGGCGGCATGGGCGCGAAGACGCTCAAAGGCTGCCAGGAAACGCCCGGCGTGTATTTCCATGCCATCGGCGGAGCCGCATCCTATATCGCCCAGAGCGTTAAAAAGGTACTGGGCGTCTACAAGCTGGAGTTTGGCGTCCCCGAGGCGCTGTGGGTGATCGAGGTGCAGGATTTCCCGGTGGTGGTGACGATGGACAGCCACGGTGACAGCCAGCACAGTGTCATCGAGGCGCAATCCAAACAGGTGCTGGACGAACTCCTGGCCCAGCCCTATTGAAGCAGGGCAGAGCGCAACTTTTATGAGGTTGACCGGTTGTATTCTGTGACAGCCCTAATAATTGGGTGTATACTGGCAAAAATTAAATTCGTGGAGGCGTTATGAAGCGTGCCGTCAGCATCAGCATTGGTTCGTCAAAGCGCAACAAGGCAGTTGAAATCACCCTGCTGGGAGAGAAAATCTCCATCGAGCGGATCGGGACGGATGGCGACATGGAAGCCGCTGCCCTGAAATACCAGGAACTGGATGGCAGCGTTGACGCTTTCGGCGTGGGCGGGGCCGATCTGGGCGCCCTGGTCGGCGAGAAGTGGTACCCCTTCCACTCGGTACAGCCGATGGTGCGTTATGTCAAAAAAACGCCGCTTGTGGATGGCGTCGGGCTGAAGAACACACTCGAAAACAAATCCGCCGCTTTTTTGGATGCCAAAATTAAAGACTACATCACAGAAAAAGGACGCAAAGCCCTCATCCCGGTCGGCATTGATCGCTGGGGCATGTCCACCTGCTTCCCCGAAGCCGGCTACGAATGCACCTACGGCGACCTGCTCTTTGGCATTGATGTGCCGATCATGCTCCATAACACCCGGCAGATTGAAACCGCTGCCGCGCTGCTGATGCCGCTGGTGGGCCGCCTGCCCTTCGAATGGGTTTACCCGACCGGAGAAAAACAGGAAAAACGCGCCCCCAAAGGCGAAAAATGGTTCCACTGGGCCACCGTCATCGCTGGTGACTGTCACTACATCAAACGCCACATGCCCGATGAACTCCCGGGCAAGATCATCGTCACCAACACCACCACCCCTGAAGATGTAGCCTTTTTCAAACAAGCCGGCATCAAGTACCTGCTGACCACCACCCCCGTGCTGGACGGGCGCTCCTTTGGCACCAACATGATGGAAGCTGCCCTCGTCGCCCTCTCAGGCAAAGGCCGCCCGCTGACCCGGGAAGAATATAGCGACATGCTCAACCAGCTCGGCTTCGAACCGCAGCTTCAGCAACTGAACTGACCGCCACCGGAGAAGCACCCATGAACGCGATTGTCACTGCGGGCGGAATCCCGCTCCCCGAAGACCCGCTTTACCCCTACACTGAAGGCCGCTCCAAAGCCATGCTCGATATCGCCGGCAAGCCGATGATCCAGTGGGTGCTGGATGCGCTTTCCGCCTCGCAAAAAGTCGAGGCTGTCATCCTGATCGGCATGAGTGAAAAAGCCGGCGTCACCTGCACCAAACCTATCCACTACCTGTCCAACCAGGGACGCATGCTCGCCAACATCGTCACAGGGGTCCAAAAATCACTCGAACTCAACCCCGAGAGCCAGCACGTCCTGATTGTCTCCTCCGACATCCCTGCCCTGACCGGTGAAATGATCGATTGGCTGGTCTCACAGGTCGAAGCCGATCTCGCCGATCTGCACTACGGCGTCGTCCCGCGCGAAGTGATGGACAAACGCTATCCAAACTCTAAACGCACCTGGACGCATCTTAAAGACATGGATGTATGTGGAGCCGACATCAACGCCGCACACGTCAGCATGGCCACCGAACACCTCGAAACCTGGGAAGCCCTGATCGGCAACCGCAAAAGCCCGCTCAAACAGGCCTCCATCATCGGTTTTGGCACACTCTTCCTGCTGCTCACCCGCCAGCTGACCCTCGAAGAAGCCGTGCACCGCGCCTGCGCCAGCATCGGCATTCGCGGCAAAGCCATCATCTGGCCCTGGGCCGAAGCCGGCATGGACGTGGATAAACCCCACCAGCTGGAAATCATGCGCGCCGACTTGGCAAAGCCATAACCACCGGCTCCTTAAAACCTCACAGGGGCGACCAGACCAGGTCTTTCCTACCCCTGCTGGAGAATGACCTTGCTCAAACGCCTGCTCGAACTTGACCGTGATGTCTCCTACGCCTGGCGCGTGGCCGAAAAACCCGGCCTTCTGCGCAGTTTCGCCATGTTCTTCGCGCATTCCGGCGACTCCTGGTTCTGGGGCGCCGCCTTGCTGTTGCTCTGGCTGGTCGCCAATCAAACTTTTTGGAAACTTTGGGCGGTCTATGAATTCTGGTGGATCTCAATCCTGGCCGCGCTGGTGATGACGCTCAAATTCACCATCAAACGCCGCCGCCCGGAGGGCGAATGGGGCGCTATCTACCGCAACACCGACCCGCACTCCTTCCCATCCGGTCATGCCGCGCGCGCTTTTCTGATTGCCGTGCTCGCCACCTTTTTAGGGCCGGACTGGCTGGCCGTGGTCTTGTGGATCTGGGCGCCGCTGGTGGCCGTGGCGCGGGTGGCCATGGGCGTCCATTATTTATCGGATATCCTGGCTGGAGCACTGGTGGGCATTTTAGTGGCGCTGATCGGATACCCGGCCTCGCCGCTGATTTTTGAAACCCTGCTGCGCTTTTTCCCGCTCTATTAACTCACCGCACCGCAAAAGAAACAGCCCGCCGAATCATTCCGGCGGGCTGTATTTCTTCTCCCTCGCTTAAAATTGCAAACTTCCGCCCGGCGACAGGACATGAACCTGGACTCCTGTGGCCTGCTGCACCCGCTCAGCCCAGACCTGGGCATCCTGACGGATTAAATCCCAGGTGGAGTAGTGGATCGGGATGACCTGTTTCGGCGCGAGCAGCCTGACAGCGCGCAGGGCATCCTCCGGCCCCATGGTGAAGTTATCGCCAATCGGCAGAACCGCCAAATCAATGCCTTCCTCGCCAATCAGACGCATATCGCCAAACAGGCCGGTATCACCCGCCAGGTAAATTTTTCGTCCGTCCAGCAGGGTCAGCAAAAAACCAGCCGGGTTGCCGCCGTAGGAACCATCTGGCAGGGAGGAACCGTGCAAGGCCTGGGTCATTTTTACATAACCAAACGGATATTGGTGACCGCCGCCCAGATGCTGGGGATGGGTCGTCTCCACTCCCTGCCGGCCCAGCCAGTTGCAGATTTCATAGTTGGCGATGACCATTGCGCCGCTGCGCCGGGCAATGGCCACTGTATCTCCAACGTGATCCCCGTGCCCGTGGGTGACGAGGATGAATTCGGGGGAAACCTGCTCGGCGCGCACACGGGCGGCCGGGTTGCCGCTGAAGAAGGGATCCACCAGCAGGTGTGCGCCGCCCGTTTCCAGCCCGAGAGTGGCGTGTCCGAACCAGGTAAGGGTATGGGTCATGGAAAATCTCCTTTAAAAAAGCCTAAACTGATCCGTCAGCGGGTGCGTTTTTTACGGGTTTGCGGCCCAACCTGACCAGGGCGTAAATGCCCACCCCCAATGCCAGCGCGCCGACCAGAAAGCCGCTGAAGTTGGAGATAAAATCGCTGATTAATTCCCATTGACTGCCGAAGGCATAGCCCAGCCCGCCGTAGATGACGAACCAGAGCAGTTCACCGAGCAAGTCGTAGAGAAAGAATTTGCGGAAACGGTAGCCGCTGCTGCCCGCCACGAGTGTCACTGGCAGGGCTACGGCCGTCAGCAGCCAGCGTGTGAGAAAAATGGCGATCCCGCCGCGGCGCTCGAACAAATCCTGGGCGCTTTTCCAGGCAGAGGTTGCTCCAAAGCGGCGCTCGATCCAATGGCTGGCAAAAAATCCTATGGCGAAGAGCAGGCCGTCGCCGAGGATGGTGCCGAGGTAACCCAGCAGTGGCGTGGAAACTGCATCCAGCAGGCTCTGGCGGATGAAAGCGCCGGATGCAATCACAACCAGCGTGCCCGGCACCGGGACGCCCAGGCCGCCGAAAAACAGGATACCGGCCACCATTGGTGCGCCATACGCGGCCATCCAGCCCAGCGCGAGAGAAGTTAAATCTATGCTCATGGAACCGCCGGTTTGACGCATCGTTCGTCAACGATTTTCTGGATGTTGGCCAGCAGGGCCTTGGGGCCGCCGCTGTAGTCAGTTTCTGTGGCCAGGAAGTTGAGCGGCTTGTAGGCATTCCCTTGCGCCGGCAGGTTAAGTCCCTCGAAGAGACTCTCCACGCTGATGGCGCAACTGTTGGCGACATACTGCATGGTCATCCAATTCTCCACCTGTTTTTCAAGCAGCCCGGTGGCGACGGGGTTGGCGCGGTATGCAAGGATTGCCGCGCGCAGGGTTTGCATCAGCGCCGGCTGGCCATCCACTTTGCCAAGATCCATCTGGCTGTTCAGACGGTTGATTGCGATCATGCTGGTCTCTTTTTTGGGCTGGATATTGGCTGCCTGATACAGGTACTGCTGCGGCACAGCAAACGCCGCGGCGACATAGCGCAAACTCATCCACGGGCGAATCAAATCGGGGGAGAGATTCCCGGCGGCGAAATCATGCTGGCTGGCATATTGCACTTCCTTGTAGAATTCCAACATGCCCCTGGCTTTGTAGATCATCACTCCCAACCCCAAAATGACCAGTGCCAGCGCCAGCCACTGTGCCAGGCTGACGGATTTGAGTCGATTGAGCAGGTTTTTCATGGCATCGCACTTTCTTGATGGTGCCTGGCGGCACGCTGGCAGCAATTGTACGCCAACGTCAGCATCTTGAACAGTCAAGCAGCTGCAGCCGCAGCAGGAGAGGCAACTTTTGCGAAAACCTTCTCGATTTTCCAAAAACCCCTATAATAGTCTTAATTATTCTATATCCATCTCCCATCCTCTTGGAGCTACCCATGTCCCCAAAACCCACATTAAAAGAAAAAATTGGCTACTGGTTTGATAATTACATGTCCCGCGGCACGCTGGCGCTCATTGCCGGGCTGGGGATTCTTTCTGTGGTCATCATCCTGCTGGCCGCCGCGGTCATCAGCATCGGAGGCCGGATCGTGGCCCCGGAAGGCAGCGAAAGCATGAGCTTCATCGAGGCAGCCTGGGAAAGCCTGATGCGCACACTCGACGCCGGAACCATGGGTGGGGACGCCGGCTGGGGATTCCGCCTGGTCATGTTCATGGTCACACTCGGCGGCGTTTTCATCATCTCCACCCTGATCGGCGTACTGACAGCCGGGGTGGAAGGCAAACTCGAGGAGTTGCGCAAAGGTCGCTCGCGCGTCCTGGAAAATCACCACACGGTCATTCTTGGCTGGTCGCCGCAGATTTTCACCATCCTCCAGGAAGTCATCACCGCCAATGAAAACCAGAAAGACGGCGTGATCGTCATCCTGGCCGATAAAGACAAAGTGGAGATGGAAGAAGAACTCAACGCGCGCCTCAGCGATACCAAAACCACACGTATCATCTGCCGCTCCGGCTCACCCAACGACCCCACCGATCTAGAGATCATCAACCCACACACCGCCCGCTCGATCATCATCCTGCCCCCCGAAGAAGGCGACGCCGATTCCTACGTCATCAAGACCACGCTGGCCGTTACCAACAACCCCAACCGCCACCCCGAACCCTACCAGATCGTCACCCAGGTTCAGGATGAACGCAACCTGCAAGTCATCCACATGATCGGCGCCAAAGACCACCTGAGCGCCGTCCTGACCGGCGAAATTATTGCCCGCGTCACCGCGCAAACCTCGCGCCAATCCGGGCTGTCGGTTGTCTACACTGAACTGCTCAATTTCGGCGGCGATGAAATTTACATCAAAGCCGAACCCTCGCTTTCCGGGAAAACCTACGGAGATGCACTCAGCGCCTACGAAGATTCCGCCCTGATCGGCATCCAGCAATCCGGCGGCAAAATCCTGCTCAACCCTGCCATGGATCTGCGCCTGGCCCCCGGCGACAAAGTGATTGTCATCGCAGCCGATGACGACACCATCCGACTTACGGGCCTGAGCAACCCGCCAATCCAGCCCCAAATGCTGCGCAGCAGCGCCAAACGCGCCTCCCTGCAGCCCGAAAAAGGCCTCCTGCTTGGCTGGAATGACTCCGCCCCGATCATCCTGCGCGAACTGGACAACTACGTTGTCAAAGGTTCCAGTATCACCATCGTCGCCAGCGGAAATTTTGCAGAAGAAATCCACGCCTGCGGAACACTGTCCAACCAGAAACTGCATTTTCAGGCTGGCGACACCACCGACCGCGTCCTGCTCGACGAACTAAAAATAGCCGATTACGACCACGTCATCGTCCTGGCCGATACCAGCCTCGACATCCAAGACGCCGATGCCCGCACCCTCATCACCCTCCTGCACCTGCGCGACATCGCCGAAAAAGACCAGACGCCCTTCTCCATCGTCAGTGAAATGCTCGACCTGCGCAACCGCGAGCTGGCCGAAGTCGCCAAAGTGGATGATTTCATCGTCAGCGACCACCTCATCAGCCTGATGATGTCGCAGCTCTCAGAAAACGCAGATTTATACGACCTGTTTACAGACCTGTTTGACCCCGAAGGTTCCGAAATCTACATCAAACCAGCCGCCGATTACGTGGAACTCGGCCAGGCTGTCAACTTCTACACCGTCCTCGAGGCCGCCCGCCGCCGTGGCGAAACCGCCATTGGCTACCGCATCAACACCGAAGCCCGCAGCGCAGCCGCCTCCTACGGAGTGCGTACCAACCCCAAAAAAACTACCGAAATCACCTTCACAGAAGGCGACCGGATCATCGTCCTGGCCGAAAACTAACCACCCAGCCTGCCCATCGGCCCCACCCGGTGGGCAGGTTGCTCATCTCCCATGCCCCTCACCCTGAAAGACTACCTTACCTCGCCGCTGGCCGACATCCGCACACTCTACGCCAGGCTGGATGAGCCGCTGGCCGCGTTGGACTGTGGCCAGCAATGTGCCCGCCACAACCCGGCCGGAAAACCCTTCTGCTGCGACATCTGTCACGCCGTCCCTGCCGCCTACCCCCAGGAATGGACCTTTTTGCAAAAAACAACCAACCTATGGCAACCCTGGCGCGGCGATGAATGTTCGCAAAGCGACGAAACCCGGCAGCTTCAACTGGAACAACCTGAAAACATGCTCTACCTGGCCTGTCTCGGCCCGCAGGCCTGCCAGCGTCCCTTCCGCGCCCTCAGCTGCCGGCAGTTCCCATTTTTCCCTTATGTCAGCACGGATTATCGTTTTTTAGGCCTGGCCTGCGAATGGGAATTTGAATCGGTCTGCTGGGTGATCAGTCACCTGGAAGCCGTAACTGAAGCCTACCGCCACGAATTCATTGCCACCCATGACCGGCTCTTCGCGCTGGAGCAGGATATCTTCGAAGCGTATGCCGCCCACTCTGAAAAAATGCGCGCTGAATTTGCCCGCACCCGGCGGCGCATCCCGTTACTGCACCGTGACGGCGGCTTCAGGTTAATCAGCCCGGCGAGCGAGCGCATGGCGCGTATCAGCGCCGCCGGCCTGCCCCGTTTTGGATTTTACAAGTAGCTATTTGCCCGTTACCAATTCCACTACCCTGCGCCAGGCATCGCGCTCCGACCCAAACCCCTCACCCTGAAAGCGATAATCATTCTTGCGGATGAATTCCGCCAGTTCGGCGCGCAAAGATTGCACAGCCTGCAGCTGAATGGCTACCAGTTGGCGGCGCTTATCCCCTCGCAGACGGTCATACGCCAGTGAATAATGCTGAAAACACAGCCCGGCGCAGCTTTGCAAGGCGCTTTGCAGATCGGGCTGCAAAATATAACGTTCCAGATCAGTGAGCAGGTAGCCATTCGTCTCATCGTGGAGCTGGCAGGCCGGGCATTTACCCTTTGCCATGGCCAGGTTTTGGCCCTTTTCAAGGCTTTCCTGGGCAATCCGCAGCAAATCTTCGTAAAGGATCGCCACTCCAAGTGATTTTCCAGCCAACTCGTTCAGCGCTATATCGGCATGGGGCGGGCAAAAACCGGTGCTGGCGCGAAAACGAACCCGCGAATCATAGTCGTTGACCTGGGAATAGAAAAACTGGTCGAGGTAGCGATATTCAACATCGTGGCTTACCCGGCAAAGCGGGCAGCCCGGCTGGCGACAGGCCAGCAACAAGGAATCATACAGCGCCGAAGTGGTCATCGCGTGAACAGGCTGATACTTTCGATATGATAGGTCTGTGGGAAAAGGTCGAAGGGCGTCACTTGCTCAAGGGTGTAGCCGCCTGCCAGCAGCCGGGCGGAATCTCGCGCCAGGGTGGAAGGATCACACGAAACGTAGATTAAAACCGGTGCGGCCAGGGCCACCAGCGCATCGAGGGCTTTTTTCTCCAGACCGGCGCGCGGCGGATCCACCAGTACAACCTGTGCCGCAACCGAAATGGCGGGCAAGACATGTTCGGCGGGGGCCTCGTACAGCTCGACATGCTCAAATTCATCCAGGTTGGCGGCAAAATCGGCGCAGGCCGCCGGCGAGATCTCGATGCCGATCAGGCGGTCGCAGCGCGGGGCCAGGAAGGCCGAGAACAGGCCAACGCCGCAATAAACATCCAGCAGGGTGCCCACACGGGCTGGGAGCAGTCCCAGAACGTATTCCACCATTCGGGCGGCCATGGGGGTGTTGACCTGGAAAAACGACCCGGCGGAGACTTTGAACGGTCTCCCGAGCACTTCCAGCACAAGGTGGTCATCTCCGGCGATGACAATGGCTTCTTCTCCGGTCAGGTGCACTACCGAGATTTCGGCTTCGATCTCGACGGAGGGTGTGACGGGGGAATCGGATTCGAGCAGGAGCAGGGTCTCCTGCCCGGCGCGCAGCGAGACGCGCTCGAGCGCGGTTCCGGCTTCGAAATTGAGTGCCGGCCAGAGGTTGTTCAGGGCGGCCTCTGGCAGGTGACATTCGGTAATCGGGAGTATGCTGAAGGGGGCGTCATTTCGCGCGGATTCGGTCCCAGCGGTGATGAATCCCAGGTGCGCGTTTTCATCCAGGTGAAATTGGACGTGGTTGCGGTAATTCCATTCTGCCGGGGAGGCGACGATGGGGTGCACGGGTGGGTTTTGAATTTTGCCAATGCGGGTGAGCTGGTCGCGCAGGATTTCGGTTTTGGCGGTCAGCTGGTCGGGGTAGGCCAGGTTTTGATAGTGGCAGCCGCCGCACACGCCAAAGTGGGCGCAGCGCGGCGCAATACGCGCCGGGGCAGGACGCAAGATTTCGACCAGCTCGGCGCGGGCGAAGTTTTTGCGCTCTTCCACCAGCCGGGCGCGGATGGTTTCGCCGGGCAGGGCAAAGGGCACAAAGCAGGCGCGGCCGTCGGCCAGGCGGCCCATGGCTGCGCCGCCGTAGGTCAGGGTGGTGAGGGTCAGTTCGATCAGGGATCGGGTCATGGGTTGAAATGAGAATGCGTAACCCGTCCCGCAGAGCGCGTGGATGGATTACGCATTCAGCTGTGCGCGGGCGGCTCAGCGCAGGAAGAACGACAGCGCGATGATGATTACGAAGAAACTGCCGCCCAGAATGCCGATGCGCTTCAGGTCGGTTTTGACCTGTGAGTAATCGGGGTTGAATTCGGTGGCCGCGCTGAGGGACGAGGTCTTGCTTTTCTTTGCCATTTTCTAACTCCTAGGGGTTCTGTAACACGGCGGAAACGACAATCCGCTGGTTATCGATCAGGTAAGGGTAGCACGAGATGAGCGTGACGGTGGCGTTGGTGGTGGGATCCATCACATCTACCCGCGTCGGCTCGACGATCTGCGTGCCGGTGACGATGTAATTATACTGGCGCTGGCTGGCATAAAGGATGATGACATCGCCCGGTTGGAGCTTATCCAGCTCGCGGAAGATTTCTCCGAAAATGTCATTGTGCGCCGAAAGAACGATATTGCCATTCTCGCCCGGATTGGGGGTGCCGATATGTTGACCGACCCCTTTTTTGAGTTGTTCCCAGGCATCTCCCTGTACGACCGGCGCATCCACCTTGATGGCGGGGATCTGGATGCGGATGGCTTGCACCGGGCTGGCGGTGGGTACCGGCACGTTGGCAATCGACTGGGCGATGGGCTGCAAATGCTCGGGGATTTCTGCTTCGTTGGGCCGCGCTCCACCTTCGGCATTGGGTGGCGTGTGACCTGAAGGCAGGACGACCGCCGTGATGAGCGCCGTCGGTAGGGCGGTTGGTTGTTCCAGCGAGGCGGCTACTTCCTGGTTGAGCGTGCGCAGGATCGAAAAAACATCCATGACCACGCCAAAGAGCACCAGCACAGCCAGCACTTCAACAAACACCAGCACAGTATCTGTCCAGCGGCGGCGCTGCGGCGTGAGCGGGGTGTACCCGCTCGGAGTCTCGTAGACCGGCTCGAGAGTTTCAGCGTCGGCTTCCAGGTCTGGCGCGAGGTCAATCACACGCCCGGTACGGCGAAAACGCTCCAACCGGTCATGCCGGGTGACTCGGCGCTTATCGAGCAACAGGCGACGAAGTTCTTCAACCGATAAATCTTCGGGGCGTTTTTCAGCCATAACAGGCCGATTATACCGCCCTTTTGGAAGGGCGGTTTATCTGACTCTGGATAAAACACGAGTTGCTCTAAAACTCGGTCAAAGTTAATACTTGACAATTAGGATAAGCATTGTATTATTATTTTATCTGATAGGCTACGACACAGGAATCTTGTATTGGTCGCTTGCGCAAACAAAGTGCAGAGATCCTGGAGAGCCAACAGCGAAACCGGCGTCAGAGGGCATTTTTATGATGCGCCGATCCAATGCTGAGCATCCCTTCCCTTCCTAGTTTTCCCCGGTCCCGAGGAATGTGCTTTTGATTCGACGCACCTCCTGATATTAGCTCCTGCCCGCAAAGCCAGCCCCGCTGTGCTGGCAGGCTTCAGACCGGAGGAAAAAGCAATGTAACTCCAAATTTGGTACAGCCCCATAAACCATTTCATTGACAGATGATCTGTGCGCTGAACACAATCAGCGTGATTATCTGGAAAGTTTTTCATTCAAGGAGAAATTGATGATGTCCCCAAAAAATATTAGCAATAACGTCCGTTATATCATTGCCGCAGTATTGATTATTACTCTGGCTCTGGCCGTCATGGCCTACAGTTCGAGCGCTGTGATCACAGCTCAGAAAGAATCCACTGCGCTGGCAGTCAATGCCGAAGCCGGCCGCTGGGAAGCACTGGCGCAGTATTATGCGGCCCAGTCTGAACGGGTTCGCATGTCACAGGCAGCCTCGGATGTTAATTCGGTTGACCGCCTGGAAAGCCTGCGCCTGCACCGCAAGGGCGTTGTAGAAGCCTTCTCTGGCCGCTGGGAGGCCCAGGCCCAGTATTACTTCGCCCAGACCCGGCAGAACGCCAACAGCATCGTCATCGATGCCATGAGATTCAGAACCTATCAAGGTGGGGCAGCTTCCAAATCCTTACGATATGGCCCGCCTGGAAAATAAATATCACCGACCGAATTCCGTGCAAATTACAGCGCCTGTGAGTGACTTACTGGCAACTTCCAAGGGCGTATGGATAAAACCATGCGTCCCTGGCCAAGCTCAACCCCAACCCAATCACATATTTCGCCTGATCAGGAGTACACCATGCTGAACCCATTTTTAGAAGTCGAACTGGCCCGACTGCGCCGGGAAGAATTCATGAGAGAAGCTGCCATTTCCCGCCTGCTCAAACGTGAGCGCGCCACACCAGTGGTTTCAAGCCCTAGAAAACTGGTGCTTGCTTTTTCACTGGCCGCCTTGGTCATCACCATTCTGCTTTTTCTGGTCTGAGCCCGGGAAACACAGGGGGACAGGACTCCATCCCGGACAGACGAAGATCAATCCCCGGGCACTTAAGACCTTGACCTTCCCCGGTGTGTGGAGTAAAATACCGTCTCGCTAATGCCCTTGTAGCTCAGTGGATAGAGCGCTTGCTTGCGGAGCAATAGGTCGCGTGTTCGAGTCGCGCCAAGGGCGCCAGGAAAGAGTGGGATTTTCCCGCTCTTTTTTCTTTAATAATCTTTTCTATGGCATAATCAACGCATGGTTAAACCCCAGATCCTGCTCACCAACGATGATGGCATCCGCTCACCCGGTTTATGGGCCGTGGCTGCGGCACTCTCCCAGCTTGGTTTTGTGACGGTGGCTGCGCCGCGTGAACAATCTTCCGGCACCGGGCGCAGCATGCCTGCCACCTCCGATGGCACCATCCAGCGCGATTGGGTGCAGGTCAATGGTCAGGAATGGCTGGTGCATGCCGTCGGCGGAACGCCAGCCCAGGCAGTCCAACATGGGATACTGGAAATCATGACTGGAAGACCCGCGCTGGTCGTATCAGGTATCAATTACGGCGAAAATGTTGCCAATGGAATCACCGTCTCTGGCACAGTTGGGGCGGCCATGGAAGCCGCGGCAATGGGCATCCCGGCCCTGGCAGTCTCGCTGGAGACCGACAAGGCGCACCACCTGTCCTACTCACTGGAAGTGGATTTC
The DNA here is from genome assembly GCA_903875215.1 of uncultured Anaerolineae bacterium. Taxonomy (GTDB): domain Bacteria; phylum Chloroflexota; class Anaerolineae; order Anaerolineales; family Villigracilaceae; genus UBA5195. Next base: position 94,091 of record CAIQVH010000036.1, on the reverse strand, counting down.
AGCGCCGCCGCCGGGTTTGCCCAGTTTTTCGCCGGGATGATTTTACAACATGGCCTGCCCGCCGGCACCGACCTGCTCAAGGTGGATGTCCCCGCCGGGGCCAGCCAGGCAACCCCCTGGGAATGGACGCGGCTCTCGAAACAACGCTACTACATCGCCACCCCGCCCGTCCGCGATAGTTGGGACGTTCCGGGCATCCCCGGCTACGAAATGGCAGTGGATTGGGATCACGAACCAGCCAACAGCGACGTGTACGTCCTGCTCAAAAAGCGGCACGTCTCAGTCACCCCGCTGACTCTGGATATGACCGCGCCCCTGTCACTTCACGAGCTGGAAGCCTTCGCCCGCCCAGCCCACATCTGAAGCACCGTTTTCCCATTAAAAAGAGAGACGCGCTGCCTGCAAAGCAGCGCGTCTCTCTTTACCCGGGTTAAAGATGTGGCGTCAGGCGGGCCACCAGTTTGTCTTTGGGCTGGTAGCCCGTGGCGCGCTCGGCCACCTTGCCAGCCTTGAAGAGCATCACGGTGGGAATTCCCATAATGCCGTACTGCATCAGGATGTTGGGATTCTGGTCAGCATCGCATTTGACCACCTTGACCCGGCCCTGCCACTCGCTATGCAGCTGCTCAACGATGGGCGCGATCATCTTGCACGGCCCACACCAAACTGCTGTGAAATCAACCAGAACGGGCAGGGGCGAATCAATCACCTCAGCCTGAAAATCAACTTCAGAAACATAAGGAACATCAGCCATATTATCCTCCAGGCGCTATGATATCATGCCTGGAATAGGAAGGGCAATTTTTTTAGCCGGAATTTATCCGTATTTTCGCGTTATGCCTGGCTTCAAGCTGGCACCGTATACGCCAGCGCAATCCAGCCGACGCCGGTCACCTGACCCCAGCCGTTCAGCTCGCGATCCACTTCGACAATTTCATTGACCTTGAGCATTTTCAACGGCTGATAATTGAGCCCCGGCCCCGAACGGACATTGAGCGTGGAATTGCTGACCCGCACCCGGCGCGTCAGCGAAAAACCGAGCCCGAGGCTGGGCAGGATGGCCGAGCGCTCAGGCAGGGGCGATCCCAAATCGGTGGCGGTCTCCTTCCAGGCCCGCCAGAACAGATCGAGCGGGTAAGGGTGGGCCTGCCCGGCAACCGGGTTTGAATAGAGCGGGTCGTGCAGGTAGATATTCCTGGCATCCAGCCCAACCACGACCGAATACTGCGTCCCAGTTGGAGATTGTTCGGTCAGACCAGCCTGGGCGAGTACCTGGTAATTTAGCGGGATAATGACGGGCTTGCTGGCGGCCAAAAAGACGAAGAGATCCTGAAGGGTCAGCTTCTCGCGCAGGTCGGCAGGAATGGCGCGGCTGGTAAGGGCTGTTTTTAGCTGGAGCAGGCTCAGGGGCGAATCGGTGGAGATGCCGAAAGTGGGGTAAAAATCATCGGGGAGAAGGTTCAGGTTGAGGTAGGCGTGCAGCAGCATCAGCACTGCGGCGGCTCCACTGTCGTTAAGGTGCGCATCTGCACCTGCCCCCAGTTGGGAGATGTAGGGGACGGGCAGCAGCACCAGGGGTTTGAAGGCAGTGTTGAGGCTGTATTCGGCGGCTGTGCCGCTCTCAAGCGGGTTGACCCGGTAGAGGCGGGGTGTTGCGGCGGGTGGTGGGGCAGGCGGCAGGATTGGAGTCGGATCGGGCTGGGGGGCAGGAACCGGCCTCACGGGCAGCGGAGCGTTCTCCGTGGGGTTTTTAACCGCGGCCAGCATCAACTGTTCAAAGGTCTGTCGTGTTGTGGTGGTCGTCAAGAGGGGATATGCGCCCGGACTGCTGTATGGGTAGTAGCAGGGCAGGGCGTAGAGCTTGGGGTCTTTGTATTGCACGCTGCGGTCGAGGCGGGTGTAGCCGGCAAAAGCCAGCCGGTAGCCGCAGGCTTTCAGGAGCGCATCCGCGGCGCTGGGGACTGAATCGTAGGGAAAGGAAAAGAAAGAGATGGGATGGCCGAGTTTGCTTTCAATCACGCGCTTGCTCTCGCGGGCATCCCAAACGCGTGTGTTGGTATCGGCCCGGGCATAATCGGGATGATTGACGCCGTGCGAACCAAATTCTACCAGCCCGGTCTGTTCCCATTCGCGTAACTTCTCCCAGCACGGGAAGTTGTTGACACAAGTGTCTTTTATGTTGCTGGTCAGGAGGAAAATATGGGCCGTGAAGCCGTATTTTTGCAGGGTGGGAAGGATTACGTCGCGGAAATTGGGGTAGACGGGGTTGCCCAAATCGAAGCGCAGGATGACCGATTTTTGTGCGGGCTGGGAAGTTCCTTCCACAAATTGCAGAATTTCAGCTCCGCTTAGAGTTTTGAATCCGTTATCACTGAGCCATTTCATTTGATCCTGGAACCAGGCCGTGGTCATCTGGACAGCTGGCCCGCCTTTATATTCGCTATCGTGATATTCCAGCACCGGGATGCGGGTTGCCCCGCCAGAATTTGGCGGCGACACCAGGGGGGTGGAAGTAGGAAGCGTATCTGCCATCGCAAAATCTCCAAACAAGGTCAGGATGAGCATCAAAGCCAGACTTATTATCGCAAATTCCGGGTGGATTGTCACGCATTTTTGGGAGATTGGTTGAAGAAGAAGGGAAATTCGGGCATAATGGGGAGGTGGATGCCGCCATTCTGCGTGGTTTTCTGGAGAAAGGGATGCTATGCTGGTCAATGATTTTCGGCTGATGGTCAATAACACGCCAGTCAAATTTGTCAGATCGCCCAATTTTGACCCGGCGCTGCAAGAAACTTTGTTTGTCATCCTGCACTATACCTGCGGACCCAGCCAGGAAGTGGCCGTTAACTGGCTGGCGAATCCGGCCAGCAAGGTCTCGGCGCACCTGGTCATTGGACGTAGCGGGGAAATCACCCAGCTGGTGCCTTTCAACGCGGCTGCCTGGCATGCCGGCCTCAGCAATTGGAAAGGATACCAGAGCCTGAATCGCTATGCCATTGGAATTGAGCTGGATAACGCCGGAATGATGCAACTGACTGGCAACCGCTGGGTCTCCAGCTTTGGCAAAGCCTACCCTGACAACGAAGTGATGATTGCCGCACATGAGCAAACCCCGAATGTGATGTATGGCTGGCACAAATACACCTCCATCCAATTGCAGACCGCCGCTGAAGTTGTGGCGGCGCTGGTGCAGGCCTACGGCATTCGCGAAATTCTGGGCCACGCTGACATCGCCCCCAAGCGCAAATTGGATCCCGGCCCGGCTTTCCCGATGGAAGCGTTCCGCATGCAGGTGGCGGCCCGGGTTGCCGGGCTGCCGGGTCTCAGCCTGCCGGTCGATGCGCCCGAAAGGCCCCAACCGGCCCACTACCAGGTGGAAGACCTTGAAAGCGGCCTGACCACTGAATATGCCTGGCAAACCGCTTTCAAGCCGGTCAACCTGCTCCCTGTGCCCTACGTCTCTCAACTGGGAACCGGCGCAGACCTGCACCGCAATGACTGCGGCGCCGCGGCGGCGATTATGCTGCTGCGCGCCTATCTGGATGGCTTCACCCTGACTCCTGATGAATTTTACACACGCTTTGCCGTCCCCGGCCCCGACCCGTACCTGAGCGTGACCCAGCTGCGCAACGCCCTGGGCAGCCTGGGCCTGCTGACCGATTTCAAAGCCGGCCTGAGCACCCAGGACCTGTTCGCGGCGCTGGCGCAGGGCAAACCGGCCATCGTCCTGCTGCGTTATAAAGTCTTCGAAGAAGCCGGGCTGACGGAAAAGCATTTCGAAGGACCGCATTTCGCTGTTGTCGTCGGCATGGACATCCGCCATGTGTATCTTCACGACCCGCTCTACACCAACCCGGTAGACGGAAACGCCCACGCCTATCCGCTCGACCTGTTCTGGAAAGCCTGGAAAGAAGTGGCTGCCGACTCGCGCATCCCCAACCCGGAATGTTCGGCCATCCTCCCGACTGCCGGGATTGGGTACAAACTCAGCCGCCCGGTCAGGGTCAATGTGGCTGCGCTGGCCGTGCGGTCGATCCCCGAAAATGTCGCAGCCACGCTGCGCACCCTGAAGAGGGGGGAAACCGTCGAAGTGGTGCGTGAAATGAGCGGCTGGGGAGAAATTTCCAGTGGAGGCTGGGTATACCTGGCGTACACCATCGCCGCATAAGGGTGGGAAAATAAAGACCGGGCGGCTGGGATATTTTCCAGTCGCCCGGTCTTTTGTCTGCATTTAGAACAGTTTTATCAACGCCTGCTGCGCCCAGTTGAACAATGGCGCGGGCACCAGGCTGACAACGACCGTAATCACTGCCGTCGCGCCAATGGTGAATTCCAGCCACCACTCTCGGTGGATCTGCGGATCGCCTTCGCGCATGAACATGTTTACCACCACGCGCAGGTAGTAAAACGCGGAGATGAGCGAAGTCAGCACGCCGACAATGGCCAGCCAGTACAGGCCGCCTTCCACGGTGGCGCGGAACAGGTAGAGCTTGCCCACCAGACCGAGTGTGGGCGGCAGACCGGTCAACGAGAGCATGAAGATGGTCATGGCGGTGCCCAGCAGCGGGTATTTCCGGCCCAGGCCGGCATAATCGGCAATGTTGAGGCCCTTGTTTTCGGCTGATTCGAGCAGCATGACCACGCCCCAGGCGCCGAAGGATGTGATGGTGTAGGCGACCAGGTAGAAGAGCGCTGCTGCCACTGAAACGGCGCGCAGGCGTTCGTCGTTGAGGGGGGCGAAGGCCATCAGGATGTAACCGGCCTGGGCGATGCTGGAGTAGGCCAGCATGCGTTTGATGTCGGTCTGTGCGACCGCGATCAGGTTGCCGATAATCATCGTCAGCGCCGCGAGAACTGCCAGCACCGGAGCCAGCGCCCAGGCCGTCGGCGAGACGGACAGCCCAAAGATGCGCAGCAGGGCGGCGAACCCGGCGGCTTTGGCGCCTGCGGCCATGAAGGCTGTTACCGAGGTTGGGGCGCCCTGGTATACATCGGGCGTCCACATATGGAAGGGCACCAGGGCCACTTTGAAGCCCAGCCCGACCAGGACCAGGCCCGCGCCTGCCGCCAACAGGTTGGCATCGACAGCGCCCGCCGGAACATCCTCGGCAATGATTTTGGCAATCGAGGTGGTACCGGTGGCGCCAAAGATCAGGGCAATGCCGTAGACGACGAAACCGGTCGAAAAAGCGCCCAGCAGGAAGTATTTGATCCCGGCTTCCTGAGATTCGGCTTTGGGGTAGGCAAAAGCCGCCAGCACGTAGAGCGGGATGGAGAGCAATTCCAGAGCCAGGAAGATGATGATCAGGTCAGCGGCCTGTGACATGAGCAGCATGCCAACGATGCTGAAGAGCATGATGACATAATATTCGCCGCGTTCGATCTGCATCCGGCGGTTATAGCCGTAGGCTACTGCCACGCCGAACAAACCGGTCACCAGGAACAGCATGCACAGGAAATTGGAGAATCCATCCAGCATGACCATACCGTTGAAGCCGGAAAGCTCGCGGCCGACCTGCGTCAGGCTGATGCCGAGCGTGAGTGCCAGGCCAAAGGCGGCCAGCAGGGCGGTCAACCCCTTGCGATCACGTGGGATGAACAAATCCACGATGAGCAGAGCGCAGGCCCAGGCGGTCAGAACGGCGACCGGGAGGATGGTGGAAAAATCAAGTTGGGTCATAGTTCACGCTTCCCCCTCTCCCTGAGCGGGAGAGGGCCGGGGTGAGGGAGATTAGTGCGCCGCCAGCAAGATGGCCTGGAAGGGAACGAGCAGTTTTTCAATCGCCGGGGCGATCAGGTTGAAGAATGGCGCCGGGTAGATGCCAATCCAGAAGATGAAGACCAGCAGGGGCAGCAGGGTGATGATCTCGCGCCAGTTGAGGTCTTTCAATTCGTGGTGGTGGGTGATTTCGCCTGCCGGGCCCAGGAACATTTTCTGGAACATGTAAAGGATGTAGATGGCGGCCAGGATGACGCCGATGGCGGAGAGGATGGCGTACCAGTAGGAACCGTAGGCCGCTGAACCAAACGCACCGAGCAGGATGGTGAATTCGCCGACGAAGCCGTTCAGGCCGGGCAAGCCCATCGAGGAGAGCGCAACGATCAGCATCAGCGTGCCAAAAATCGGGGTGATTTTCCACAGGCCGCCGTAAACTTTGATCTCGCGGGTGTGGGTCTGTTCGTAGATCATGCCGACGAGCAAGAACAGCGCGCCCGTGCTGAGGCCGTGATTGATCATCTGCAAGATCGCCCCGGCGATGCCCTGCGAGTTGAGCGCGAACATCCCCAGCATGACGAAGCCAAGGTGGCTGACCGAGGAGTAGGCCACCAGTTTTTTGACATCTTTCTGCGAGTAGGAAACTGCGGCGCCGTACAGGATGCCGATCACCGCTAGAACAGCGATCACCGGTGCGGCTTTGACCGCCGCTTCGGGGAAGAGCGGCAGGTTGAAGCGCAGGAAGCCGTAGGTGCCCATCTTGAGCAGTACGCCGGCCAGGATAACGGAACCTGCCGTCGGGGCTTCAACGTGCGCATCCGGCAGCCAGGAGTGCAGCGGCCACATCGGCACCTTGATGGCGAAAGCGGCGGTGAAGGCCATGAAGAGCAGCATCTGCGCTGCGGCGGGCACTTTGCCGATCATATCAGGAACCGAGAAGGTGCCGACGTTGATGCCGAGCCATAGAATTGCCAGCAGCATCAGGATCGAGCCAGCCATGGTGTAGAGGAAGAACTTGACCGCCGCGTAGAGCCGGTTGGGGCCGCCCCAGATGCCAATCAGGAAGTACATTGGCACGAGGGTGAATTCCCAGAAGATGTAGAACAGGAACAAATCCTGCGCAACGAAGACACCCAACATGCCTACTTCCAGGAGCAGGAAGAAGATCATGAAGTCCTTGACGCGTTCCTGCACGGCTGCCCAGGTGGAGAGCAGGGCAATGGGGGTCAGGAAGGTGGTCAGCAGGATCAATAAGACGCTCAGGCCGTCTGCGGCAAGGTAATAACGGATGCTCCAGCCGGAGACCATGATCCAGTCGTATTTGGCAACCAGTTGCAGGTCGCCGCTGGCCGGATTGTATAACCCGCTGAAGAAGAAGGCCCACAGCGAGATGGCAAAGGTGATCAGCGCGGTGCCGATAGCTGTCCAGCGGATGGCGGTCTTGGCTTCGGAGTTGATGAACAGCAACACCAGTACGCCGACCAGCGGGAAAAACGTCACAAGAGAAAGGGGTTGTAGAAGAAAGTCCATGTTTCTACCTCAATCGAAGGTCAAAAGTCGAAGGTCTCAGTCGAAGGTCTGATATCGACCTTCGACATTTGACTCTATTTGAACAACAAATATCCTAAAATCGCCACGACGCCCAGCAGCACAGATAGCGCGTAGGAGCGGACAAAGCCATTTTGTAGTTTACGCAGAGACTCGGACGAAGCCTTGACCAGGTCACTGAGCCAGTAGGAGACGCGATCGACCACGCCCAGGTCAACCGGGTCGGCCAGGAAGCGTGTCAGGCCCACAAAGCCCCGCGCAATCACCGAGTTGTGGAACCACTCATGCCAGAAGTCCCAGTCCACTTTTTGGGCCAGGAAGTTAGCCAGATCCACGTATCGGTCAACAAAAACGAACCAGTAGGCTTCGTCAATAAACCATTTATTCTCCATGCCGGTAAAGATCGGGCCGAGGGGCTTCTTCAACGGGTCAGGCTGACCGGCTTTGAGCGGGTTGCGCCCGTAGAGCAGCCAGGAGAGGTAGATGGCGAGCAGCGCGGCGACGGTGGAGATGAGCGCTACGATGGGATTTAACCCGCCCCAGGAAACCTGGAGCCAGGCCGCCACTTCGCCTTCGTGTTCGGCCAGGTGGACGGAGTGTTCGAGCCAGTGAGTCAGCGTGTGGACGCCCGGCAGGTTGAGTGCACCGCCCAGGATGGAGAGCGCAGCCAGCACCATCAGCGGGATGGTCATCACCTGCGGGCTTTCTTCGGCGTGTTCAGCGGCGGCGTGGCGCGCTTCGCCAAAGAAGACCATCCAGATCTGGCGGCCCATGTAAAAGGCGGTGAAAAAGGCTGCAATCGCCAGCATGATGTAAACGTGCGGGAAAACCTTGGCAGCGTCGAGCAGGATTTCATCTTTCGACCAGAACCCGGCAAAGGGGAAAATCCCGGCCAGGGCCAGCGTGCCGATCATATAAACCCAGAAGGTGACCGGCATGGTCTTGCGCATCCCGCCCATGTTGCGCATGTCGCCGGGATCAAAGACTTCGTGATGATCGCCGTGCGGCAGGTGATGATGTCCGCGTTCCATGCCGAGGATGACGGAACCGGCAGAAAGGAACAGCAGCGCCTTGAAGAAGGCATGCGTAATGAGGTGGAACATGCCTGCGACGAAGGCGCCCATCCCGACCGCCGCCACCATGAATCCGAGCTGGCTGATGGTGGAATAGGCCAGCACCTTTTTGATGTCATATTGGCCTACGGCAATCGTCGCGGCGAAGAGCGCTGTGACCGCGCCGATGGTGGAGACGATGTACTGGCCATCATGCGTCAGCCCGTAGATCGGCCAGGAGCGCGTGACCAGGTACACGCCGGCGGTGACCATTGTCGCGGCATGGATCAGCGCGGAAACGGGCGTCGGGCCGGCCATCGCGTCGGGTAGCCAGATGTAGAGCGGAATCTGCGCGGATTTCCCGGCCACACCCACCAGCATGAAAATCGTAATGGCGGTGATGACCCAGGGCTCGGCGTGGGCAACTTCTGGCGCTGCGGCAAACACCGCGTCAAATTGAAAACTGCCCATGTACCAGAACATCAGGAACCCGGCGATCAGGAAGCCAAAATCGCCGACGCGGTTGGTGATGAAGGCCTTTTTGGCGGCGTTCGAGTTGGCCCAGGATGGCCGCCCGAGCGTGTCCATGTCGTACCAGAAGCCAATCAGCAGGAAGGAGCACAGCCCCACGCCTTCCCAGCCGACGAAGAGCATCATATAGCTGTCGCCGCTGATCAGGATCATCATCGCGGCGATGAACAGGTTCAGGAAGACGAAGAAGCGCCGGTAGCGGGGCACATCATGCTTGAAGCGCACGTCTTCGTGCATGTACCCAATGGCGTAGATGTGGATCAGTGTGCCGACGCCCGAGACGACCAGCATCATCGTCACGGAAAGCGTATCGACGCGGAACGTCCAATCGAGGGCCAGGTTGCCGATATGGATCCATTCGGCGACTTTGACGAGCGCTCCTTCGGGATGCACCGAGAGCGAATAGAGCTGGAGCAGCGCGGTCACGAAGGCGAATCCCGAGGCCGAGGCCGCCACCGCACCGATACCTTTTTCGCCCAGCCGCTGGCCGATTGCCAGGTTGATCAGCAACCCAACCAGCGGGGCAAAGACGATCCAGGGAGCCAGGAAAAAGAACAAGCCGGAAGTCGTTTCCATTATGTTTTATCCCTTCAGGCTGTTCATTTCGTCCACATCGATGCTCTGCTTCGAGCGGAAGATGGTGACGATCAGCGCCAGGCCGACGGCCACTTCTGCGGCGGCGACGGTCATGACGAAGAAGACGAAAATCTGGCCGGAGAAGACCCCATATTCCCGCGCAAAGGCGACAAAGACCAGGTTGGCGGCATTGAGCATCAGCTCCACCGACATGAAAATTACCAGCGCGTTACGGCGGATGAGCACACCCAGCGCGCCGATGGTAAACAGGATGGCGGACAGCGCGAGATAATAATTTACAGATACCATTTACGCATCCCCTCCCTTCTCTTTTTTAGTCAGGACGATTGCGCCCACCATTGCCACCAGCAGCAGAATGGAGGTCGCTTCGAACGGAAGCAGGTAATCGCTGAAGAGTTGTTTCGACATCTCGGACGGATTGGCCAGCGCCGCAGTAGTGGTCACGCTGAAAGCAAGCCCGGCGCCCGTGCGCGCCAGCATAAGGTAGAGACCTTCGACCAGTAAAATGGCCGCCAGCACGCCCGGAAGAATCAGGCTGCGCCAGTTTAATTCAGCGGAAATCTGCTGAATACCGAGCAGCATGATCACGAACAGGAACAGCACCATGATTGCGCCGGCGTAAACGGTCACCTGCGCCAGCGAGATAAAGGGCGCATCCAGCAGCAGGTAGAAAATGGCCACGGTGATGAAGTTGATCACCAGGTTGAGGGCGGCATAGACGGTGTTCTTGCTGAACAGCATTCCAAGCGCGGTCAAGACGGCGATCAGGGCCAGGGTTAGGAACAGGAAGATTTCTCCAGACATCGCGCACCTTTCAATCTTGCGGATTTTGCATCGCGGGCACAGAACGGGTGAATTTTCCCGGTTCAGTCACTTGCGGAGTGGGCTCTCCACCCGTTGGGACGGGCAAGAGCAGCCGCTCTTTGGTGAAAATGGCTTCGCGACGGTCGGTAAACGAAAGTTCGTAGATTTCCCCGAGAGTGATGGCTTCGGTCGGGCAGGCGTCTTCGCAGAAGCCACAATAGATGCAGCGCAGCATGTTGATTTCGTAGGTGCTGGCATAGCGCTCTCCGGGAGAGAAGCGCCGCTCGTCGGTGTTTTCAGCTGATTCGACGAAAATCGCATCGGCCGGGCAGGCTGCCGCGCACAACGAACAGCCAATGCACTTTTCCAGGCCGTTTTCGTAGCGATTGAGCACATGCCGTCCGCGATAGCGCCGCGCCACCGGGCGGGTTTGCTCGGGATATTGAATGGTGACTTTTTTCTCAAAGAACAGGGCCCGCAGCGTGGTAAACATCCCTTTACCCAACTGCACCAGCATGGAATCTTTAAGCATTGGAAACTCTCCTTTGCTTTTTGGTTGTCAGGGAACGATCAACGATCATCACTGCCACTGCAAACGGCACCAGCGAGGCGAATGTGTTGACGTACCAGGGCAGGCCAAAGGCCAGGACCGTGGCGGTCACCATGATCTCCACCAGCGCGAGAGGCAACATCACCTTCCAGCCGAAAGCCATCAAGCGGTCATAGCGAATGCGCGGCAGGGTGGCGCGAATCCAGACCATGAAGAACAACAGCACGACGATTTTCAGAAACATGTAGATCGGGCCCAGCCACCAGTTTTGGTCAACGCTGAACCAGGTAGTCTGCAGGAACCAGAATTCGCGGTAGCCGCCGAAAAACAGCGTCACTGCAATTGCCGAGATGGCGATCATCTTGATGTATTCGGCCATGAAAAAGAGCGCGAACTTCATCCCGGAATATTCGGTGTGGTAGCCGGCGGTCAGTTCCTGCTCGGCTTCGGGCATGTCAAACGGCGCGCGGTTGACTTCTGCCAGCGTGGCCACCAGGAAAATAATGGCCATCACCGGTTGCACCAGCGCAAACCAGACGCCCTTCTGCGCATCGACAATGTGCGTGGCCTGCATCGAACCAGCCAGCAGCGTCGCCGTCACAAACGACAGGCCCAGCGCCAGCTCATACGAAACCATCTGCGCCGAAGAGCGCATTCCGCCCAGCATGGCATACTTGTTATTCGACGCCCAGCCCGCCAGCACAATGCCGTAAACCGCGATCGAGGCAATCGCCGTGATGTAAAGCACACCGATATTGATATCCGCGATATAGAGCGTAATCGTGCGCCCAAAAATTGGGAAGGGGATCGTCGGCCCCCACGGCAGCACCGCGGCAATCACCACCGCCGGAACCACCGTCACAATCGGCGCCAACACAAAGAGCAGTTTTTCCACCTGGTTTGGCACCAGTTCTTCTTTGAAAATCAGTTTGACCGCATCCGCAATCGGCTGGAGCAAACCCTGCCAGCCGGCGCGGTTCGGGCCAATGCGCACCTGCATAAATGCCAGGACACGGCGCTCAAACCAGGTCAGATAGGCAAACCCGGTCAAAAGCACCATCACCAGCACGAAAGACTTAATCAGCCATTCCAAAACCATAAACCAATCCATGCGCTTGCCTCCTTAAGCCTTCTCGGCGACCGAAATTTTCACCGCGGCCGGCTCGGAGAGGGGGATTGCGAAACTACGCGGAATAAGCACCACACCCGTCGAGACGGATTCGTCCAGGAGGATTTGGGTGGCCACTTCCACGTTGTTCACGCTCACCGTTGCCTTGCCACCGTTTTCCAAGCCCAGCTTCGCCGCTGTGACCGGGTTCAGTACCACTCCCGCAAAACGCTCCACCTGCGCAGCCAGCCGACTGGCCGGGGCCAGCGTCGTGCCAAGATCATAAAGTTTGGTGACCGGCACAGCCAGCAACTCGTTTTCTTGCGGCCGGATTGCCTTCATCGTTGAACGTTCCACGTTGAACGGCTGGGCTCCCTGGGCCAGGATGACGCCAAGCCCAAGCTTATTCTCATAGCTTGTCCCGCCATAATATAGATCGCCGCGTCCGATGATCGGCCACTGCTCGACAGCTTCTGCCAGGCTGGCATAATTCAGGCCGCTGAAAGCCGATTCACCTGCCGCCAGTTTGTTCATCACCAACAGCGCAGAACGCCCTTCGAGCTCGACCCCGCACTTTTTGGCAATTTCCGCCACCAGGGCAAAATCGACCCGGGTGCCGGGTTTGACCGGGACAGCCGGGTAAAAGCGCTGGACGCGCCGCTCGGCAGAAGTGTAAGTGCCTTCGCGTTCGGTATAAGCCGCCGCCGGGAGCACAATTTCGGCCAGCCGGGTCGTCTCCGTCGCCAGGATATCTTGCGCGATGACGGTTTTGGCCGTTTTCAAGGCTTCGGCCAGCCGGGGATCATCGCCCGCCGGGTCGGCGGCGAGGATGTAAACGGTCTTGCCTTTTAGTTTGGAAGCCAAATCGGCAGCCGGGCGGAAACCGAGCTCAAGGGCGCCTTGCTGGTTGGGTGTGCTCCAAACCCCGATTAATCCGTTATTCGGTTGACCGGTTTTCCCGTTGAGCAGTTCAGCGCAGGCGGCGGCCAGGGCAGAAGTGCCGCCCAGGCCCAGCCCATCTGCACCGTAGAAAATGACCAGATGGTTGGCGTTCTTGATCGCCTCGCCGACTTTTTCTTTGCCCAAAAGACCTTTGACGGTCTCGGTTTCATCGCCGTACGCATAGCGCACGACAAAGCTGGAAAATTCGTCCAGCTTTGTGGCGCGGGCATTGGCGACGATCAGCGTCGCGCCGCGTTGGGCGGCTGCTTTCAGGCGCAGGTGCCAGATGGGAGCTTCGTTATAAAGGTCAGAAGCGGCCACGATAACGGTATCGCCTTTGCCCAGGTCGCCCAGGTTTGAGCCCGCGGTCAGGCCGTAGGCGGTGGTAGTTTCCCCGCCGCCCATTTGGGTGTAGAGGTAGGCTGGCGCTCCGAGAGCGGCGGCCAGTTGTTTGAGATTGTATAAATCTTCGTTGGCCAGGCGCCCGCCAGCCAGGATGACCGCGTCAGATTTGGCTTCTGCCAGTTTAGCGGCGGCGCGGCTGAGGGCTGAGTCGAGTTCGGCGGGGGCCAGCGTCAGGCGTGAGGTAGATTCAGTGTAGGGGTATCCTGCAAAACGGCCTTTGTCGCACATCCAGATTTCGTTGACCTGTTCGTTTTGGCGCGGCATGACGCGTTTGATGGCGTATCCGCCGCCGCTTTTGGCTTCGCGGCGTACGTTGAATGTCACGTTGCAGCCGACCGGGCACTGTGCGCAGACCGAGGCGGCCTGTTTGAGTTCCCAGGGGCGCGCCCCAAAGCGGAAATCGGCGGTCGTCAGCGCGCCTACGGGGCAGATATCGGTGGTGTTGCCCGAGAAGACTGAGTCGAAGCCGGGGTCGGAGCAGGTGACGATATCGGTGTTGCGTCCGCGCTGGTAGAAAGCCAGCACAGGTTCTCCGGCGATACTGTCCTGGAAGCGGATGCAGCGCGCGCACTGGATGCAGCGTTCGCGGTCGAGGAAGATCAAGTCGCCGAGTGCGACATGCTTTTCGGCGTGATGTTTTTCTTCAAAGGTGAAGCGACTCTGGTCGGCGCCGTAGGTCATCGCCAGGTTTTGGAGCGGGCATTCGCCGCCTTTGTCGCAGATCGGGCAGTCGAGCGGGTGCGAGGTGAGCAGCAGTTCGATGATCTCTTTTTGCCCGGTGGTGGCTTTTTCGGTGCTGGTCAGCACGACCATGCCTTCGGAAACCGGGTTGGTGCAGGCGGTTTCGAGCTTGGGCATGAATTGTAGTTTGGGCTGGCCGCTGTCGTCGAGGATGGGTTGGCCGGTGGCGCGGTCGATCATCGGGCGGCCGATTTCGACCAGACACTGGCGGCACATCCCGACCGGCTCCATTTTGGGGTGGTAGCAGAAGACGGGGATGTCTATGCCGGCTTTTTTGGCAGCATCGGCCACCAGTGTGCCTTCGGGAACCGTGACGGGCGTTCCATTGATTTTCAGGTTGATGAGTTTTGCCATAAATGCTCCGTAAGCGAGATTCGATATTTCGGAATTCGATATTTGGCGCTGGAAGAGCAGGCTCCGAATACCGAATATCTAATCCCGGGGATCGAATATCGCTCTTACGCTTTCACCTTTTTCTCAAAATCTTCGGGGAAGCGTTCAATGGCCGTTGTGACCGCCATGGTGGAAAAATCGCCGAGGGCGCACAGGCATTTGCCAAGCATCTGTCCGGCCACGCTTTTGAGCAGGACGACATCTTTTTCGGTGGCGTGACCTTCGTGAATGCGTTCGGTCAGGTGCTGCATCCAGTAATTGCCATCGCGACAGGGAGTGCATTTGCCGCACGATTCATGCTTGAAGAAGTGGATGGTTTTGTTGATGACCCAGTCCATGGGGTGGCTGTCGTCGATGACGATGACGGAAGCCGAACCGAGCAGGGATCCGACGTTTTGGACGTTTTCATAGTCCATCGGCGTATCCATCACCCTTTCGAAGCTGGCGTTATCGACGCGGATGATCGACGAGGAGGCGCCAGCCGGCATGATGGCGCGGAGTTTGCGCCCCTCGGGCAGGCCGCCACCCAGGCCAAAAATCAATTCGCGGAAGGTGGCGCCGAGCGGCAGTTCGTAGTTGCCTGGCTTGTTGACGTTCCCGGAAAGCGAGAAAATCTTCACGCCGGGGCTTTTTTCGGTGCCGAACTGCCGGTAGCCTGCCGCGCCGTGTTCGATGATATATGGCAGGTTGGTCAGCGTTTCCACGTTGTTGATGACGGTCGGCTTGCCATACAGGCCGACCACGGCCGGGAAGGGCGGGCGCAGGCGCGGTTGTCCGCGTTTGCCTTCGATCGATTCGAGCAGGGCAGTTTCCTCGCCGCAGATATAGGCGCCCGCGCCGAGATGTGTCTTCAGGCGCAGGGAATATTCGGTGCCGAAGAGCCGATCGCCCAGGTAGCCGGCTTTTTCCATCTCGGCAATGCATTGGTCGAGGAATTTTGCCACTTCAAAAAATTCGCCGCGCAGGTACACGTAGCCTTCGTTTGCGCCGACGGCGTAGCAGGCAATCGCCACGCCCTCAAGGAACTGGAAGGGGTTGCTTTCCATGATCTCGCGGTCTTTGAAGGTGCCGGGTTCGGATTCGTCGGCGTTGCAGACGACGTAGTGCGGCCAGATGGTATCGGGTAGGAAGGACCACTTGACGCCAGTCGGGAAGCCTGCACCGCCGCGCCCGCGCAGGCCGGAAGCCTTGACTTCATCGACAATCTGCTTGGGTTGCAGGCTGGTGACGGCTTTTTTGAAGTTGGCAAAGCCGCCATTTTTTTGGTAGACCTGCAGCTTGTTTATTTCGGGAATGTCGCGGTGACGAAACAGGAGATGGGTCATTATTTCACCTCCACATCGGCTTTTTTCAGCGCTTCGATGAGTTCCAACGTCCGGTCGACGGTCATGTTTTCGTGATAATGCACTTCATCGCCGTGCTGGAGCTGGAACATCGGGGCTTTATCGCAAGCCGCCAGACACATTACCGCTTCGACGGTCACCAGGCCATCGGGCGTGGTCTCGCCAACCTTGACGCCCAGGTTGCCACACAGGTTGTTGAGGAACGCATCGGCGCCGCGCAGGGCGCAGGGCAGATCGGTGCAGACCTGCATGCGGTATTTGCCGGCTTTTTCATCGTGGTAGAGTGAGTAAAAACCGACGATGGAGGCGACTTCGGTGACGGTCAGATCGAGCAGATGGGCGATGTCTTGCATCGATTCTTTGGTGATATAAGTTTCTTCGCGCTGGGCCAGGTAAAGCAGCGGCATGACGGCCGAGCGCTTGATAGGGTATTTGGCGAAAATCGCCTGGACTTCTTCGGGGTATTTTTCGGCGAGGCTCATCGGTCAACATCTCCCAACACAATATCCACCGAGCCGATAATGGCGACCAGGTCGGCCACGAGATGGCCTGTGCCCATTACTGGCAGGACTTGCAGGTTATCAAACGAGGGGGTGCGGAAGTGGACGCGGTACGGTTTTGGACCGCCGTCACCTTCCAGGTAACAACCCAGCTCTCCGCGCGGAGATTCGGTCGCCACGTAGACGGAGCCTTTCGGCGCGTTGAAGCCTTCGGTCCATAGTTTGAAGTGATGGATCAGGGCTTCCATGCTGGTGCCGATTTCGGAGCGCGGCGGGGGGACGAATTTGTAATTGTTTGAGCGCACCGGGCCGGCGGGAAGTTTTTCCAGCGCCTGGTGGATGATGCGCAGCGACTGGCGCATTTCCTCGATGCGGACCAGGTAGCGGGCGTAGACATCGCCTTCGGTGCGCAGCGGGACTTCGAAATCGTATTGTTCGTAGCCGGAATAGGGCGCGAATTTGCGCACATCGTAGTTGATGCCCGAGCCGCGCAGGGAGGCACCGGTCGCGCCCCAGTTGATGGCATCTTGCCCGGAAATGGTGCCAATTCCCAGCGTGCGGTCGAGAAAGAGCGGATTCTTGGTCAGCAGGGCTTCGTATTCGTCAATGCGCTTGGGCATGACGTTGAGAAAATCGCGCAGGGCTGGTTCAAATTCGGGGGGCACATCGCGCCAGACGCCGCCGGGGCGAATGTAGGTGGTCATCATGCGCTGCCCAGAGACCAGTTCCAGGATGTTCAAGGTTGCTTCGCGTTCGCGGAAGGCGTACAGGAAGACCGACATGGCGGCCACATCCAGCGCGGAGGTGCCCAGCCAGACCAGGTGCGACTGGATGCGGGTCAGTTCGGCTAGGATGACGCGCAACACCTGGGCGCGGTCAGGCACATCTAATCCGACCAGCTTTTCCACTGCCAGGCAGTAGGTAAAGTTATTGCCAACCGTGTTCATATAATCCATGCGGTCGGTCATCACTTCGGCCTTCTGGTAGGTCTTGGCTTCCATGTTTTTCTCAACGCCGGTGTGCAAAAAGCCGACATCGGGAATGCAGTTGAGCACCAGTTCGCCATCCAACTCAAGCAGCAGGCGTAGAACGCCGTGCGTGGAAGGGTGCTGTGGCCCCATGTTGAGGAGCATCGTCTCGCCCTTCATGGCGCGGTCTGAAACCAGGTGACGAATTTCGTCGTAGGTGACTTCTTTAATATCCGTCATACGCGCTACTCCTTGGGGGCCGGCTTGCGCACTGCAATTTCGTCAAAGTTGAAGCTGTACTGCGGCTCTTCGTAGCCGAGCGGGTAATCTTTGCGCAGTGGGTGACCTTCCCAGTCGGCGGGCATCAGCAGGCGGCGCAGATCCGAATGACCTTCAAAGCGGATGCCGAACATGTCAAAGATCTCGCGTTCGTGCCAGTTGGCGCTGTGATAGACCGTTTCCACTGTTGGGATGGAGGGTGAAAGTCCGGGTACCGGTACGCGCATATTCAGGGTCAGGTGGTTGCTGATCGATGTGAAGCGATAGATGACATGGAAGCGCGGGTTTTCCTCCGGCCAGTAATCCACTGCGGTCATGCAGGATAGTAGTTCAAAGCCGAGGTCAGCCTGAATGTGCCGGGCGGCAGCCTGCAGTTGGTCGGCAGGCAAAATCACGCTGGGCTCGCCGGCGAATTCAACCAGCCGGCCGTTGAAATCGGCGCACAGTTCTTGGGTGATCTGGTTAAGTTTCTCGCTCATGGCTAGGCCCAGTCCTTGAATTTTTCTTTGCGGACGCGGTCATGCAGGGTCATGATACCGTGGATCAGGGCTTCGGGGCGCGGCGGGCAGCCTGCCACATAGACATCCACTGGGACGATTTCATCGACGCCCTGCACCACGGCATAATTGTTGAAAACCCCGCCGCACGAAGCGCAATCGCCCATGGCGATCACCCATTTCGGTTCGGGCATTTGCTCGTACAGGCGGCGCAGCACCGGGGCCATTTTGCGCGTCACGCGCCCGGCCACGATCATCAAGTCCGACTGACGCGGGCTGGGGCGCATCAGCTCCATCCCAAAGCGGCTCATATCATAATGCGCCGCCTGCGAAGCCATCATCTCGATCGCGCAACAGGCCAGACCGAATAGCATTGGCCACATGGCGTTCGTGCGGCCCCAATTAACCACGTCTTCCAGGCGCGCTGTGACCACGCCCATATCGGCAAGTTTCTGTTCTACTCCCATTCGAGTGCTCCTTTCTTCCAGGCATAGATGTAGCCCACCAGTAAGATGGCGATGAAAACAAACATTTCAAACAACACAAATATTCCCTGGCCGGCTTTCACAAAATCCTGAAAGATCAATGCCCAGGGAATAAAAAAGACCACTTCAATGTCAAACAAAATGAACAACACGGCGATCAGGTAAAAACGTACCGGGATGCGCCGTGTGCCAGGCCCGATTGGATTCATGCCCGATTCATACGGCATGTTTTTCTTGCTGGAGGGGCGGTTGGGGCCAAACAACACCCCTAATGTAATCGCGATGACGGCTATGATGGTGGTCACAACGATCATCGCGGCGATGGCAGCATATTCGAGCAGCATAGGAACAGCTCCGTTCGTAGAAATTTGGGGGTTAAAGACGAGCAAGTATAACATATCATAATGGAAGTGTGAAATTTCACAAAGAAACTTTAATAAGTAATCGCGATGACATTTATCACTATCTTTGTCATATTTTCTCCCGCCCGGGCCGGCCCAGCCGCCTGACAGGCCTCCCCGGCCACGGCGGCATGCCCAGACGGCCGGAATGGCCAATTTCTGTCTTATTCAGCCACCGGCACTTTATGGTATCATGTCTACACTTAATAGGAAATAACTATGGATGACCGTATCACAATAATCGAAGGTCCTACCCCTATTTTTGAACCCGTCCAGGATGGCTGGGCTTTGGGTTTGAATGAAACCCGCCAATTTTCCATCACGGCCCTGACGCGCCTGCGCACCTTCAACGGCCCGGCACTGGTCGAACGCTGTTACCGCCGCTGGCGAAAAAACGAACCCATTAACCTACATTATCGTGACGAAGTTGGCCTGGAAGCCAGCGCCCCGATCCTGGCTGCCCGCATGGTCAACACCGACGAAGGTCAGGTGCTTTTGCTCTGGCTGCATGTTGAGCGCGACGATATGGAACTGGAGATCGACACTTCCGACGACGACTCGGCGGATGACGATCTCGACCTGTTGGAATAAATCAGGACGCGTCTGCCTAAATGCGTAATTCGTAGTCATCCCCTGGGAACGAATTACGCATTTTTTATCAACGAGGTTCCCATGACCTGTCTGAACAGCACCCTCCAAGATCAAATTCTGACCCTGACGATTGATCGTCCGCGGGCCAATGCCTTCAACCTGGCATTGATTGGCGAGTTGCAGGAGGCCTTCAAACAGGCGGCGCGCGAAACCCGCGCGCGCGTCATCGTGCTGACCGGCGCAGGAGCCGTATTTGGTGCTGGTCAGGATATCGAAGAAATCCGGGCTGGCGCCGAGACGCTCTCCTTCCGCCAGCACCTGCTGGAGACCTACAACCCGCTCATCCGGCAGATTCGCCAGATTGAAAAGCCGGTCATCGCCGGCATCAACGGACCCTGCGCCGGGGCCTCGCTGGGGATTGCCCTGGCCTGCGACCTGCGCATCGCCGCAGAAACTGCCCGCTTCGTGGTTGGGTTCTGCGGCATTGGGCTTGCGCCCGATTCGGGGGTTTCGCTGCTGCTCCCGGCCTTGATCGGGTTGGGGCGGGCCAGCGAGTTCGCTTTCAGCAACCAGGCGATCGGCGCAGACAAAGCGCTCGAGTGGGGGCTGGTCAACCGGGTCGTGCCGTTCGAGCAGCTGATGCCCGCAACTCATCGCATGGCCGCGCAGCTGGCCGCCGGGCCGGTGGGCGCTTTTGGGCTGACGAAACGCCTGTTCAACCGGGCGGTTCTGCCCAATCTGGAGGAGATTCTCGATTACGAAAGTCACATCCAGGAAGTGGCCGGAAAACGGCCCGAGCATAAGGAGGGCGTGGCGGCCTTCCTCGAGAAACGCACACCTGAATTCATCTAACAAGGCAGGCGCGTGCCCGCCAGGATTTTTGGGATGATCTACGAACCTGTTATCGGCCTGGAAGTTCACATCGAAATGCAAACGCAAGCCAAGATGTTTTGCGCCTGCCCGGTAGTGGATTCCGTTTCGGCGCCACCGAACACGGCCGTCTGCCCGGTGTGCGCTGGACATCCCGGCACGCTTCCGGTGCTCAACCAGCAGGCCGTGGAGTTTGGCCTGCGCGTGGCGCTGGCGTTGGAATGTACGCTCAACCCCTTCAGCGTGTTTGCGCGCAAGAATTATTTCTATCCCGATATCCCCAAGGGTTACCAGATTTCGCAGTATGAGCAGCCGCTGGCAGAGCGGGGGCGCATCCGTCTGTCAACTTTGCAGGGAGAACGGCTGATTCGAATTCGCCGCGTGCACCTG
Organism: uncultured Anaerolineae bacterium; assembly: GCA_903875215.1. Classification (GTDB taxonomy): domain Bacteria; phylum Chloroflexota; class Anaerolineae; order Anaerolineales; family Villigracilaceae; genus UBA5195. The sequence goes on along the minus strand of CAIQVH010000036.1, from coordinate 73,380 downwards.
GAGGAGGATACAGGCAAGCTGACGCATGTGACGCCAGAACCGGGGGCCGCCGACCCAGGCTCGTACAGCCTGGTGGATTTGAACCGGGCGGGCGTGCCGCTGCTGGAAATCGTCACCGAGCCGGATTTTCACTCGGCTGAGGAGGTGCGTCTGTACGCTGAGCTGCTGCGGGCACTGGTGCGCGCGCTGGGCGTGAACAGCGGCGACCTGGAGAAGGGTGTGATGCGCATCGAGCCGAATATTTCCGTTCGCCCGGCTGGTTCGAGTGAACTGGGCACCAAGGTTGAGATCAAAAATCTGAACAGCTTTCGCGCGCTGGAACGCGGCGTGGCCTACGAAATCCAGCGTCAATCGGCCATATTAGATGAAGGCGGGCGCGTGGCACAGGAGACCGTCGGCTGGGATGATGCCCGCCAGATGACCTATAGTCAGCGCAGCAAGGAAGACGCCCACGACTATCGCTATTTTCCCGAGCCGGATCTGCCGCCGCTGGTGGTGAGCAAGGCCTGGATGGAGGCGGTGCGCGATGCGCTGCCGGAATTGCCCTGGGCGCGCCAGCAACGCTATAAAGAAAGCTACGGGTTGAGCGCGGCGGAGGCCTGGGGGTTGGTTGCAGAAAAAGCTCCGGGTGAGTATTTTGAGGCGGTTTTGCGAGCCGGCGCCAGCGGGATTCGCACGGTGTATGCCTGGGTGACGGGAGAACTCCCGGCGCTGATGCATGCAGCGGGTATGGGTTTCGACTCCCTGAAGATTCGTCCGGAGGATCTGGCGGCTTTGCTCGGGCTGGTGGCTGATGGCACGATCAACCAGACGACGGCCAAAACGGTGCTGGCGGAGATGTTCGCCAGCGGCCAACCCGCCGCGGAGATTGTCTTAGCCCGTGGGCTGCGGCAGGTTTCCGACGCAGGCTTGATTGCCCGGTTGGTGGCTGAGACGCTGGCCGAGAACGGGCCGGAAGTGGAGAATTTCCACGCTGGCAAGCTGAGCGTGGAGAATTGGCTGTTTGGCCAGGTGATGCGCAAGGCGGGCGGCAAGGCCAATCCGCAGGTCTTGCGCGCAGAACTGGAACGTCAGCTCAAGCGATGAGATCCAGCGCCGAAAAACCCGATCAACATATGAAGATTCCCCAGCCCAGGCAGCTTTCTGAACTATACAGCGGCGCAGAAGAAAAAAATCATCTGCGCAGCATTCTCAACTATACCTTGTGGAGCGGTTTAGGTTACCTTGCCTTGATCATTGGCATCCATTTGTATACAGGCCAGGCGTCAGTCAGCACCCTTCTTATTCATGGGATCGCTTTTTTGCTGTTCCTCGGGTTGCGAATCCTGCTCGGGCGCGCCAATATCACCATCGTTGGCAGCAGCGCCATCATCCTGGTGTTTCTCTGGGTGCTGGCCAACAACATCAACCAGGGTACAATCCGCACCGCTGCGACCGCCACCTACCTTTTTGTCATCATTCTGTCGGGCTCCCTTTTTGGCTGGCGGGGTATCCTGCTTTCGTGTTTTGCCAGTTCTCTGGCTGTGATGAGCCTGATCCTGGCAGAAAATGCCGGGCTGCTGCCCACACCCAATTACAGCGTGACAATGTTCCAATGGGTGGTTTACACCTGCCTGTTTATCATTACCGGCAGCTTGAGTTATTACAGTTACCAGGTCATGCACCGCTCGCTGATACGGGCCGACCAGGAAATTACCGAGCGTAAACGCGCCGAGCAGGAATTGCGCGCCCTGACGCGCACGGTTGAGCAAAGCCCGGCCTCGATCGTCATCACCGACCTGGAGGGCCGGATTCAATATGTCAACCCGCGCTTCAGCCAGGTCACCGGCTATTCGGAGGCAGAAGTCCTGGGAATGAACCCGCGCGTGCTGAAATCCAGCCAAACCCCGCCGGAAACGTACCGCCAATTGTGGGAAACACTCGCCGCCGGGCAGGAATGGCGCGGAGAATTTGTCAACCGCAGAAAAGATGGTTCCCTGTATTTCGAATCGGCCACCATTTCGGCAATCAAAGATGAAAACGGGGTTACCACCCATTACCTGGCCGTCAAGGAAGATATCACCGAACGCAAGCTGGCCGAGGTGGCGCTGCGTACTACTAACGATGAGCTGCGCATCAGCCTGCAGGAAATCGAACATCTGCAGGCCGAACTGCGCGAACAATCACTGCGTGATCCGATGACCGGTCTGTACAACCGCCGCTTCCTGGCCGAGTCACTCAAACACCTGATTGTGCAGGCCGAGCGCCAACATCAACCCTTGAGCATCATCATTGCCGATATTGATAACTTCAAACAGATCAACGACCGCTTCGGGCATCAGGTCGGTGACAAATACCTGGTGGAAATTGCCAACCTGCTGGTTCAAAACTCACGCGGCTCGGATATCGTCTGCCGGTATGGTGGCGAAGAATTTTTGCTGCTCATCTACGGGGCGACAATGGATCAGGCCGCCCAGCGCTCAGAAGAAATCCGACAAAAATGCGCAGAAATCAGCCTGACCGAGGCTGGGCAAACCTTCAGCGGCACCCTATCCTTTGGCATTGCCGCCTACCCAGACCATGCCCTGGATCCCGAACAGGTCATCATCAAGGCCGATAAAGCCCTGTACCTCTCCAAGCAGGCCGGAAGAAACCGGGTGACCATCTGGAAGCAGACCTCCACCCCGGCCCCTTGACCATCGCCTGGCATGGTTCCAGACACCATTTCTGAAATCGCCTGGAAAAATATCCTAAACCGGGGGAACTGGCAGGCATTTGACAAATTCTTTGAATGGCATAGAATGAATTTATAGGTGGCGCGACGTGACGCGGCGCGCGCAACCCATCACCAGGAGCAGCGGAAATGTACATCATTTTCAGGAACCTCCTGCGTCGAAAAATTCGCACTTCGTTAACCATTTTGGGCATCGGCGTGGGGGTCACCGTCATCATTGCTCTCGGCGCGCTGGCCGACGGATTCCAGGCAGGCTATGGCGCAATGATGCAAGGCAGCAAGGCCGACCTCGTTCTCAGCCAACCCGACACCATGGACATCAGCTACAGCGCCGTCAAAGAAAGCGTCGGCGCGGAACTGGCCGCCATGCCAGAAGTGGAAGCCGTGACCGGCATGCTCCAGGGGTTGGTGCAGACCGAGAGCGAGCCATTATTCTTCGTTTTTGGCTATCCGGCCGGCAGTTTCATGCTCGAGCGTTTCACCGCCAGCCAGGGATATGACCTGTTCGAGCGTTTCACCGCCAGCCAGGGATATGACCTGTTCGAGCGCCTGCCGCGCGATTTGCGTGGAAAGCCTATCCTGCTCGGTTCTGCCGCTGCAGAAGTGCTGAATAAAGGCGTCGGTGATACCTTCCGCATTACCAGCAGTACCTACCGCATCGTCGGCATTTACGAGACCGGCGACGTTTTTGAAGACAGCGGCGCGCTGCTGCGCCTCGAAGACGCGCAGATTTTGCTGGGAAAAAGCAGCCAGGTCAGCCTGTTCTACATCCGCCTAGCCGACCCCGGCCTGCGCGCCCGCGTCGAAGAGCGCGTTGCCCGCAAGTGGCCGCACTTACTGCTCAGCGGCACCTCCGAATTTGCCAACCAGCAGTCCATGCAGGTCATCCTGCGAGGGTTTGTATGGGTCATCGGCGGGCTGGCCATTGTCATCGGTGGTGTGGGAATGCTGAACGCCCAATTAATGGCCATCCTGGAACGCACCCGCGAAATCGGCGTCCTGCGGGCACTGGGCTGGAAGCGCCAGCAGGTGCTGGGGATGATTTTAGGCGAGTCGATCATGGTCTGCCTGGCGGGGGGATTGCTGGGGATTCTTCAAGGCTGGCTGCTGCTCAATGGACTTTCAAAAATCACCGTGCTGATGGGAACCCAGACCGGAAGCCTCTCCCGGGGGCTGGTGGCCCAGGCCATCGGCGTGGTACTCACGCTCGGCCTGGCGGGCGGAATATACCCCGCCTGGCGGGCTTCCCTGTTCCGGCCGGTGGAAGCCTTGCGTTACGAAGGCGGCAGCCCGCGTGCGCGCCGTTTACCCTGCGGTGGAATGGCCATCCAGAGTCTATGGCAGCGTTCCACCCGCAGCCTGCTCACCCTCGGCGCAATCGGGCTGACGGTGGGTGCCATCCTGGCGTTGGAAGGAGTGGTTCAGGGTTTTGTGGCTTCCTTTACCGACATGGCTGGCAGCACAAAGGCCGAGATCATGATCCGCCAGGCGGATATCGCCGACACCACTCTGAGCGCCATTGACGAGCGCATTGTCGATGCCATTGCCGCCATGCCTGCAGTGCAAAGTGCGGCTGGCATGGTCTTCACCGGTCTGATCCTGCCCGATTCGGGCGTGATGTTCCTGCTGCAAGGTTATTCTCCCAACGATCCGGTCATTCAGCGCTTTCATATTGTCGAGGGTCAGAAGCTGACCGGCAACCGTCAGATTCTGCTTGGCCGGCTGATGGCTGATACGCTCAAAAAAGGTCCGGGTGACATGTTCGAGATTAGCGGAATGCGCTTCCGCGTGGTGGGCATTTACGAAACCAATATCGGCTGGGAACAGACCGGGGGCGTGGTCACCCTGCGCGACGCCCAAAACTTCGTCGGCCGGCCGCGCCAGGTCAGCATGATTGCGGTCAAACTCAAGAATGCCCCGCAGGCACCCGAAATCGTAAAACAAATCAACACCAAATATCCGGGGGCATATGCCGCCTTGAGCGCTGAATTTGCCCAGGAAATGCCCGACATCCAGAGTTCCAACGCCATGCTGAACGGCATTTCGCTGATCGCGATCATCGCAGGCGGGTTGAGTGTGCTCAATACCATGCTGATGTCCGTTTTTGAGCGCACCCGCGAAATCGGTGTGCTGCGGGCGCTTGGCTGGCGGCGCGGGGCAGTGATGACCATGATCCTGCGCGAGGCCATGCTGCTGGGATTGCTCGGCGGCATGGTTGGGGTGGCCATCTCCTTTGGGTTGATTAAGTTAATGAAATTGAGCGCCGCTCTTGGAAGTTGGGTGGACCCGGTTTGGAGCTGGGAGATCTTTGCCCGGGCATTTTTATTGTCCATTTTGCTGGGCGCGCTGGGCGGCCTCTACCCGGCCTATCGCGCCACGCGTCTCCAGCCAGTGGAAGCTCTGCGCTATGAATAACACTGGCTTGGCAGGTTGAATTCTGGAGGTTGGTATCATGAAACGTACCCGAATGCTTATCCTGCTCCTCGTTTCTCTGCTTTTTGCCGGGTGTGGTACTGCCCGAGAAACCCCCATCCCCATCCCGCAGACCGGGCTGCAGGACTATTCCGCAGTCATCAGCACAACTGGCGTGGTCGTGCCGGAGCAGTGGGCCACCCTGAGCGCACGCAGCCCGGGCGTGGTCGCCAGAATCCTCGTGACCGAGGGGCAGCGTGTCTCAGCCGGGGATTTGCTCTTGCAGTTGAACGGCCAGGCCGCCGCGCAGGCCATCCTGAGTGCGGCGCAGTACGAGCTGATCAACGCCCGGCAGGCGCTCGATACCTTGAAGGAAAACGCTGCCGCAGAACAGGCCCGCACGCAGCAGGCGCTGGCAGAGGCCCGCCAGGCGCTGGAAGACGCCCAGGAAGACGTCACGCGCCTGGATTATCCCCGCGCTTCCGATGATCTGCTCAAACAGACCCAGGATGAGATTGACCTGGCGCGAAAACAGGTTTCCAGAGCCGAAGATGCCTTCAAGCTGGTCCAAAAACGCCCGGAAGGGGATGCCCTCAAAGCGCAGATGGAACTTAACCTGATCAAAGCCCGCACCTATCTGCAAAACCGCATCGCCCTCCTGAACTGGTACCTGGCCAAACCGGATGAAATTGACGCCGCCAGGGATCGCGCCGCGCTGGCGGTCGCCCAGGCCGAGCTTCTCCGCGCCCAGACAGATTTTGAACGGCACCAGGCCGGCCCGGACACAGAACTGCTGGCCCAGGCTGAAGCCCGCCTGACTCTGGCAAAAGCGCAAGTGCTGGCCGCCGCGGAAGCCGCCGCCAACCTGGAACTGCGCGCCCCGTTTGACGGCGCCATCTGCAACCTGGATGTGCGCCTTGGTGAATGGGTCACGCCGGGCCTGCCCCTTCTGCAACTGGGCGATCTGGATCACCTGCGAGTGGAAACCACCGACCTGAGTGAAATTGATGCCGCCCGCATCCACCCACCCGATACGGCCATCGTCACCTTCGACGCCTTGCCAGACGTCGTGCTGCGGGGCACCATCCTGTCGGTGGCAGAAAAATCTTCGGCAAGCTCGGGCGTGAACTACACCACCATCGTCACGCTCGACACCCTTCCAGCCGGCCTGCGCTGGGGGATGACCGCTTTTATAGACATCGAGGTCAGCGAATGAGCCCAGACCGAATGATCGAAACCCACGACCTGACCCGCATCTACGGTGACGCCGAGGAGATTCACGCCCTGGATGGCGTCACCCTCTCGGTTGATGCCGGAGAATTCCTGGCCGTGATGGGCCCCAGCGGCAGTGGAAAAAGCACCCTGCTGAACATCCTGGGCACCCTGGATGTCGCCACCAGCGGCACGGTCCTGGTCAATGGACAAAATCTGGCCACCCTGCGTGATGTCGACCGCTTCCGGGCCAAAACAGTCGGGTTCATGTTCCAACTTCACAACCTGCTGCCCACGCTGACGGCCCGCGAAAACATCGAGATTCCGATGACCGGTTTTCTCGAAGCCCGCGCCCGCCGCAGACGCGCCGAAGAACTGCTGGCGCTGGTCGGACTTGCTGACCGTCAGAATCACTTGCCCGGGCAGCTTTCTGGCGGCCAGCGCCAGCGGGTGGCCGTGGCGCGCGCGCTGGCCAATCAGCCTCCGCTGGTGCTGGCAGATGAGCCCACCGGCAGCCTGGATACCGGCGCCGGCCAGGAATTGATGAGCCTGCTCAAACAATTGAACCAGTCGCAGGGCGTCACTTTTATCATTGTCACCCATGATCCTGGCGTGGCCCGGCAAACCCAACGCATTTTGGTGATGACCGATGGCCGGATCGTGCGCGAAGACCGCATCGGCTCACCGCTGGAAGAAGATCTGAAAATGTGGCGCCATTCCGGGCTGGGACAACAAATCGTAGCCGGAAACCCGGTCGAGCTGCAGGCGCTCGGCATCTCAGATCACCAGGTCAGAGACGTGAAGGCCATCCTCGAGCTGGCGAATCGGCAGGCTGGCTGAGCAGACCGCAGCTTTTCCATCTCCGCGCAGGATTTCTCTGCGTTACTGGTGGCCAATGATGCGGTGTGGAACGTAAGGCTCTTCCAGGTAAGTTACATCTTCCGGGGTGAGCCTGACAGACAGAGCACCGACAGCTTCTTCCAGGTGCGAAATCTTCGTCGCCCCGATGATGGGTGCCGTCACCGGCTCTTTCTGCAACAACCAGGCCAGCGCGATCTGCGTACGCGTCACCTCATATTTCCCCGCAATTTCCGCAACCCGTTCCACCACCTGGCGGTCGGTTGCGGAAGTTGAATCATATTTGCTTTTGGCGATTTGATCGGTTTCAGACCGCATAGTCTTTTCCGAATCCCAATCGCGGCTCAGCCTGCCCGCCGCCAGCGGGCTGTATGGGATGGATCCAATTTTTTCGGCTCGGCAGAGCGGCAGCATCTCGCGTTCTTCTTCGCGATAGATCAGGTTCAGGTGATTCTGCATTGAGACAAAGCGCGTCCAACCGTGCTTCTCCGCCACGTACAACGCCTGCTGAAACTGCCACGCCCACATGGCAGAGGCGCCAATATACCGCGCCTTGCCCGCCCGCACCACATCGTTCAACGCTTCCAGAGTCTCCTCGATGGGGGTTTCATAATCCCAACGATGGATCTGGTACAGGTCCACGTAATCCGTTCCCAGCCGCTTCAGGCTGTTGTCAATTTCACCCAGGATTGCCTTGCGCGATAACCCTTCGCCATTCGGCCCTTCAGACATTTTGCCGCGTACCTTGGTGGCGATGATGACCTCCTCCCGCCGGGCAAAATCCTTCAACGCGCGTCCGAGGATTTCCTCGCTCGCTCCAATGGAATAGACATTGGCGGTATCAAAAAAATTGATGCCCAGCTCCAGGGCCTGCCTGATAACCGGGCGGCTGTTGCTCTCATCAAGCACCCATTTGTGAATCCAACGCTCAGCATTCCCAAAACCCATGCAGCCGAGGCAGATGCGCGAGACTTTTAGACCGGTTGAACCCAGGCGAGTGTATTCCATGTTTTTCGTTTTTCCTTTCGTAAAATCGCAAAAAGTGGGGAGACAACCTGCTGGCGCGGCGCCACCTTCCTGCTACTTCAACCCTGCCAGCGCCGCCTTTTCGATGCCCAGTCCGCGCTGGTAACGTTCCATAAAAACCCTAAAACCAGCCACATCCTTTGGATCTGGCGCCAGGGTCGAGCCTTTTTCGGCGGCAAAGACATTGTTCGCCAAATAGGCTTCCAGGGGTTCGCCATCCGCCCCGGCAAGCAGGTAAGCCGCCAGCAAGGCCATACCCCACGCGCCGCCCTCGCCAGCCGTAGACATCACCGAAACCGGGACATTCATCGCCGCTGCCATCATCTTCTGGCCCACCTCCTTCGTCTTGAAGAATCCGCCGTGACCCAGCAGCTGGTCGAGCCGGACGTTTTCCTGCTCAAACAGGATATCCATGCCGATTTTCAACGCACCCAGCGAGGCAAACAGGTTCACACGCATGAAATTTGGCAGCGTGAAACGGCTTTCGGGGGTGCGGACAAAAAGCGGCCGGCCCTGCTCCATGTGGGTGATATGTTCGCCCGAAACATAGTTATAAGCCAGCAATCCGCCGGCATCGTCATCGCCTTTCAGCGCCTGCTGGTAAAGCATTTCAAACAGGCGCGCCTGGCTTACTTCGACCCCCAGGACTTGCGTAAATTCTTCAAACAGGCCAATCCAATCATTCAGGTCGGAGGTGCAGTTGTTGCTGTGCACCATCGCCACCGGTTTTCCGGTGGGTGTCGTCACCATATCGATTTCGGGATAGAGCTTCGAGAGGGCTTTTTCGAGCACGATCATGGCGAAAACGGATGTCCCGGCGGATACGTTGCCGGTGCGCACCGCCACGCTGTTGGTGGCCACCATTCCCGTCCCGGCATCGCCTTCCGGGGGGCAGAGCGGAATTCCCGCCTGGAGATTTCCCGTCGGGTCGAGCAGTTTTGCGCCGTCTGCGGTGAGAGTCCCGGCTGAATCGCCTGCGACGAGTACCCTGGGCAGGATATCCTGCAATTTCCAGGGGATCTTCTGCGCGTTGAGCAGCTCGTTGAACTGTGCCAGCCGGCGGGCGTCAAAGTCGTTGGTATGGCTGTCGATGGGGAACATGCCCGAGGCTTCGCCCACGCCCATTACCTTTTGCCCGGTCAACTGCCAGTGGATGTAGCCGGCCAGCGTCGTCAGGTGGGCAACCTGCCCGATATGAGATTCCTGATCCAGGATGGATTGATAAAGGTGGGCAATGCTCCAGCGCTGGGGAATGTTGAACTGGAACAAATCCGTCAGTTTTTCGGCGGCCTGCGCGGTGATGGTATTGCGCCAGGTGCGGAAGGGTGCGAGCAGGGTTCCAGCCTGATCAAAAACCAGATAGCCGTGCATCATCCCGCTGAAGCCCAGCGCGCCGACTTTTTGGAGCGGCAGGTGGTATCTGGCCTGCACATCCGCGGCCAGGCTGCGGTAGCAATCCTGCAAACCCGCCCAGGCAGATTCCAGGCTATACGTCCAAACGCCCTGTTCGTAGCGATTTTCCCACTCATGGCTGCCCGATGCGATGGGGGTATGATCCACGCCGATCAGCACGGCCTTGATGCGCGTTGAGCCCAACTCAATGCCAAGCACGGTTTTTCCGGTTTCGATCGCTTTCTGGATGTCGCTTTGGTTCATATTCATCTCCTTGATGGTTGGGAGTCGCGTCCGTTTTTGGTGGAAGAGGCCCGCGGCCTGCAGATCAGCCAACGCCGGTTAGGCACGCCAGCCACCATGGCGTGCAGTTGATTATAGCTTTGTTGGCTTTCCTTTGAGTTGAATTCATCCCGTTGAAACCGGACATGGCCGGGCGCACCGTGTCCCCCCCCACACGCGCCGACATGCCTTTTCTTGTTTGATGATTTTAAGATGACCTTGAATTTGATTTCAAAAAGGGTTGCTTGCAAACGCATTATTGCCTATAATATTTCTAACCAACTCTGGCAGATTTGCCCCCACATTCTGCCCACAGCGCGGGAATTTTATTGGTATGTTGCTGTGCAGATTTACCCCTGAATTTTAGTGTATCCCAATTGAGAACATTATTTTCCAGTCCATCATTCCCGGTGAATGGCAATCCGCCTTGCCGGGGGATTTATTTCTGAAAAACTCGGCGCCGATCGGTCAGCAGAATCCTGGATAACAAAGCCCGGTTCCAGCTGCGAGGCCAGATCTGGTAGACCCCAATGGTGGATGGTTGGGTAGACATACGGGTGGCTTGCGTTATTCCATTTGAGAAACGTAAGTGTGCAAAATGAATTCGCTTGCGAAATTTGGTCTGCAGAGTTTTCTACCAGGAAGCAGGTAAAAAAACACATGATGACGAAAAAAGTTTTTCCAGCCCTTTTTATGGCTGGCTTTGTGTTGACAACTGTCCTGGCCCTGTTCCTGGTTCTGATAGAACAACAGGTTTTCTCGGCGCAGACTATCAAGAACATGCTCATCAACAATCATTTTTACGAAATGTTGCCGGCCATCCTGGCAGAACAAGCTGGCCTTTCCATACCGGGAAGGCCAGCCGATGGACAAGTTTTAGCGGATATCGTCCAAGGTTTATCTGCCGAACAAAAAAAGCAGGCTTTTTCCGTCTTATTGCCCCCCTTAGACACACAAATCATGCTGGAAGAGTGGATCGATTCAGCCCAGGTATTAGTGGATGGTTCTCAGACAAAATTTTCATCCAAACAACTTAAGAAAATCATCGCAATCAATGGTTTGCCGGTCTTGGAGCAAATTATCCAGGCGAAACCTGCATGCCATTCTGCTCAATTGCAAGCTATTGCGACTACCATCCATCAGGGCTGGATCTCCGATTCAGCCACAGCCTTTGCTTGTCGTCCGACCCAAACTGTCTCAAATAAACTACATACTTTATTGCAATCTGAAATGGCTCGGTGGCTGGCAGCATTCCCCGACGAAATTGATATCATGTCCAGTGAAGGTTCCGCGGCGCAGGTCGCCGGACAGCTTCAGTTACTGGCTCGTTTGCGTTGGGTGGTGAAATTCAGCCCCACTATTCCGTTGTTCTTTTTATCTTTGGTTATATTTCTCCCCGGAGTGCCTGGTGCGAGCACGTTGCGTCGGCTGAGTAAGGCATTGTTGCTGAGCGGTGGTCTGGGTTTATTATTGGGGGCTGGCCTTTGGATAACGGGTATTACTTATCCCATCAATTTATTGTTACAAGAGATCCTCCCTTCCTTATCCTCTGGCGTGCTTGCCCAACTCATCAGAGGGATTTGGGAGAGTCTCTTCTACTCTGTCATGATCCCATTCTTGGCAGGGGCTGGGATCATGGTTGCTGTGGGCGGTGGGCTGCTGATATTGGATAAGAAACGGCAACCTGAAGAAAAAAAGGCTGAATCCCCTTTCCATGCTACGGGAAGTGCGGCTCCCGAGCCCGAGCAAAAACCTTCGTTGGCGAAATATACCTTGCTCGAGCTTGTGAGCACCGATCATGCTTCTGAAGTGTACCATGCTCGTGATACCCTTTTGAATCGCGATGTTCTTCTCCGGCGTATTAAATCTGAATCACTCAATGATTCCGCAACCTTTGAGCGTGCCATCCGGCGGGCGCGTCTTGCGGCTCAATTACAGCACCCGAATATTGCCCAGCTATTGGAATATGGTCAGGAAGACGGAATCTCGTATCTTTCAATGCGGTACGTCCCGGGCAAGACCGTGGACAATTATTTACAAAAAAGAGGGTATCTGCCTTTGCGGGATGCTATTCAGATGGTGCACGATATTTCCCATGCACTGGATTATGCCCATGAGAGAGGCATTCTGCATCGATATATCCTGCCTGATAAAATCATTTTGTCGGATACAGGGGAGTTCGTTCTTACTGATTTTGGGGTAACCGAAGTCTGTCACTATGAGGATTTGCAGAATTATAGTAATGCTATGAAGCCTGCGGCTCCAGAAATCCTGGCAGGGAAGTCAGCAACACAAAAGACGGACCAATATGATTTGGCATATTTGATGGTCAAGTCTTTGACAGGAGAAGCATGGCTGGGAACGCTCGATGCGGCACCTATGTTGGAAGGTATTCCTCCCAAATTAACCGAGATATTGCTGCGTGCCCTGGCCGATGATCCTAAGAACAGATTCCCTGGAATGTTGGCGTTTAGCGCTGCCTGTACTGAGAATATTCCACAAGAAACATCAGCTACAAATGCTACGCAACATGCTGGAGGAAGAAGATGGAAAACATATTGGATAGAGCTCATCCGTCAGAAGAATGGGAAAATTGGTCTTCTCCTGGCGGGGTTTTTCTTTTTAATTGGTGTTTTAATTGGTGGCTTCGGTAGAAATGGGAATTTTCCCAGCCTATCGCAGGTTCTGAATCCCATCTCAACCCGGCTTTCCCAACAATTATCGGTTACAGTAACTTTGCCAACCAATGTCTCGACGCCGACTCCTATTTCCACTCCTTCTGCGACACCAGATCCAACCGCAGGCATGATATTAATTCCGGGCGGTACGTTCAAAATGGGCAGCCTGATCGGAGACTCAAACGAGCAACCGGTTCATGAAGTGACGCTTTCATCCTTTTATTTGGATAAATTTGAAGTCACCAATGCTCAATACAAACTGTGTGTCGCGAGTGGAACCTGTCAGCCACCTGTGCAAAGCTATTCTCGCACGCGAGACAGTTATTATGATGACCCAATCTATACCAATTTTCCTGTGATCTATGTTAATTGGCAAATGGCACGCGCGTATTGTGAATGGCGTGGCGCCCGGCTATCCACTGAAGCGGAGTGGGAATATGCCTCCCGTGGAGTAGATGGACGAAGGTTTTCATGGGGTAATACCATCGATTCTGGTAATGCCAATTATCAGAATGATAAGGGAGATACGCTGGCCGTTGGATCTTATGAAAAGGGGAAATCTTCATTTGGGGTGTATGACATGACTGGCAATATTGCCGAGTGGGTGGATGATGCATATACGTTGTATGAAGACTCTCCCGTGACCAATCCATTAGAAACTCAAACTGGATTGGGGCGGGTGGTGCGGGGTGGTTCTTGGAATGACCCGGCCAATGATGTGCGGTCTGCAAATCGAATTGGAATGATTGAATCTACTGCGAGTGGTATGGTTGGGTTTCGTTGTGCGCACTCGAATAACCTCCCTGAGTCAGTGGCAATGGCCACAGGGATGCCCGGATCTACACCAACCCAAAATTCGGAAAATCCTCTCGCGAAATCAAAACTGGAAGATGAAATGGTTAGGATTTTGGGCGGTGGTTTCTGGATGGGTAACTCCGATGGATCCAGTGATGAAAAACCTGTGCATAAAGTGGTATTGTTGTCTTTTTATATTGACAAGTACGAAGTGACTAATGCGGCTTATATGGCCTGTCAGACGGCAGGTGGCTGCCGCCTGCCAACGAGGCTCGATTCTGCTACACGGTTGAGTTATTATGGGAACTCGCTGTATGATAATTACCCGGTGATAAATGTCAGCTGGGTTGATGCCGATGCTTTTTGTGCCTGGAGCGATGCCCGATTGCCTACTGAGGCAGAGTGGGAATATGCGGCGCGAGGGCCTTCCAGCAGTCCCGCAAGTGGAATTGTCTATCCATGGGGGAGAAATGCGGATTTAAAATTCGCGAACTATGCTGGCCAGCTTGGCGACACCACTGAGGTGGGGACCTATGATCTGGGGCAAAGTCCTTTTGGGGTGTACGACCTGGCCGGGAACGTGTGGGAATGGGTAGATGATTTCTATGATGCAAACTATTACCATATTTCTCCCCAAAATGATCCCATGGGACCAAAATCGGGTACCTATCACGTTGTGCGCGGTGGATCCTGGAATAGTGTTGCCATCCATATTGGTTCTACGTTACGGGGAGCAGAATTTGCGACCAGTGCTAAAAACTCGGTTGGTTTTCGTTGTGCCCGGGATGCAGATGGATTGGCTTGGGAATTTGAAACTGCTGGGGGCGCTGAAGGTTGGGAACCTTGGAGTCAGATTGCCAATATCCAAATCAACCAAGGCATGCTTCAGGCGAAATCAACGGGCATTGATCCCTACCTGGGATCCCCCAAGTTTATATTAGATGCCAAGAAGTATCCGATTATTAAAATTCGTCTCAAGGTTGCATCTGGAAATAATGCGCAACTCTTTTTTATCACTTCGTCAGAAAGTACATATTCTGAAAATAAATCCTTGCATTTTTCAATTATTGGAGATGACTCATTCCATACATATGTTTTGAATATGTCTGCAGTAAAAGGTTGGGCAGGTACGATAACGCAGATTCGTCTTGATCCTGCAGAAAAACCATCAACATTTGAAATTGACTATATTCGTCTACTGGCAAGCGAATAGCATAAGGCTGAGAGGAGAAGGCAATGGATCCTGTAATCATCATGGTAGGGCGTCCTCGCGAAAGTGTTCAGGACATTGAGGTGATGCCAGATGTGCCGGCAGATGATCTGGCAGACGCAATTGCGGCCGCATTTGGGTGGGATGGTGTTTATGACATCCAAATTAATGGGAAGATTTTAGATAGTAGCCAGACATTGGCCGAAGTAAATGCCTGGGATGGCTCACAACTCTTGTTGATCATGTCTAATCGTCCCCCAAAGTTAAAAGTTCCTCAAAAAACGGCTTTCGGTTACCGAATTATTCGGGTTTCATCTTCTCAGGATCATGCATACGGTGGGGAAAATTTATCCTGGGATAAACAAAAAAGCGTTTCCGATACAGACGAGGAAAGATCTGAGCCAACAATGGTGATACGTTTGCCACCCGTGTCAAATTCGGGCCAAAAATCGACTTCATTTATGCAGGATGAATAAACCAATCCCTGGGAGGGTTCCTATGACTCGTCCACTCATCATTACCGGGGTACGCCCCCTCAATTTTTCCAGCGGACAGACTGCCCTGGAGACAGATGCTTCTTCGCACTATCCTCCTGAATTTCCACGCGCTCCGCGTGAGTATGTACCGTATCCGGAGGATGAAGTCAATCTTATGATGCCACCTGCGCCTCCCACCCCATCAGGTTTATCGCTGCTATCGACACTATTACCGGTCGTTGGGATGATGTTAATGGTGGTTTTTGCCATTTATAGCGCCAGTGCCACTGCCAGTTCTACCAGTACAGGGATTCCAATTTTTGCTCTTATGTCCCTTCCCATGGCGTTGATTTCATTTATTGGGGGCATTACGAAATATTACCTTGATAATAAGAAATACAAACAACAGGTTGAATTAAGGCAATCAACGTACGAAATATATCTTGAAAAGAAAACCGCCGAATTATTGGAGCTGGCGCAGGCACAGCGAGAAGCCAGCAGGGCTGCCCATCCTGTTTTGTCCAAATGCGCCCAAATTGCTAGAGATTGTATTCCGACGAAATTATGGGACCGCGAAAATGGTGATCCTGATTTTTTGGATATTTGCATGGGAAATGGGCAAACTCACTCAACATTCCATGTAAAGGTGCCAGAGCTTTCTCAATTTCAAGTCACCCCTGATCCTTTGGAGGAGAAGGCTCGCGATTTGGCGCCTCGCTTTGAGATGGTTGATGATATTGCGGTCGTATTGCCAATGATCCGGGTCGGAGCAGCTGGATGGGTGGGAAAAAGTGTCAATCTTGTAAAGGCTGTTCGCGCTTCCATTGTTCATTTGGCCACCCATCATGCTCCAAGTGAAGTAAAAATCGTTATCTTGTCCTCTTCAAAAGAAGCCCAGGAGTGGGATTGGGTGCGTTGGTTACCCCATAATTGGAGTGACGGCCGGGAGATTCGTTTTTTCGCCAATAGCAAAGCCTCACAAGCCAATGTGATGGGGCATATTGAGAATATACTGAAACAGCGCGCCAATCAACAGCTGTCTAAGGCGGAAACTGATGCTTTACCCAGCCCGGTTTTTATCATCATTTTTGCAGATATCAATATATGGCGAGGCACTGAAGCCATAAAATTTGCGCCAGTTCTTGATCTGATTTTGAAGAACGGCCCCAGCCTGGGCGCTTTTCCACTCTTTCTGGCGGGGCAAATTTCCCGGGTGCCGAAAGCTTGTAGAGCAATTGTTGATTTGCATTCAACACCAGCTGTGCTAAAATTTCTTGGCACAGCTCCTGTGAAACTTAATTTTTCGCCTGACACGATCGGCCTTGGTGAGGCTTGGGATTTTGCGCAATCCTTGGCCCCGATACGCCTTGCAGAAGCTGGCGGCGGCGCTGCCAACCTTCCGGGAACAGTTACCTTATTGGAATTAATTGGGGCAAATGAGCTCAGCGAGATTAATGTCCTTGAAATCTGGAAGCAAAGCAAGCCTTTTGATACCCTTGCTGTGCCGGTTGGTACAGGTGGGGGGGGGAAGCGATTGGTGCTTGATTTGCACGAGAAAGCACATGGGCCTCACGGCTTGGTCGCAGGCACCACAGGGTCTGGAAAGACGGCATTATTAAGCACCTATCTGGCTTTGGCGGCTCTGCACTATCACCCTCATGAGCTTGGATTCATTGGCATTGATTTTAAGGGAGGCGACTTAATCCGAGATTTGAAAGAGCTTCCTCATATGATTGGGACCTTGACCAACCTGGATGGCTCTGGAACGGATCGAGCGATTAAAATATTAAGAGGCGAAATTAAAAAACGCCAAAAACAATTTAATCAAGCCGGTATCGGCAATATTTATGACTATCAACGTATGGTTCGGGCCCAGGATCCAGATGCTCCCATACCCATGCCACATCTCGTCATTGTCTGCGATGAATTTGCAGAACTGAAAAAGGAACAGCCGGATTTTATTCGAGAACTGGTGAGTATTTCGCGAGTGGGGAGAAGTTTGGGAATTCACCTGATTCTCGCTACTCAAAAACCGGCTGGCGTGGTGAGTGATGAAATTTGGGCTAACTCGCACTTTCATCTTTGCTTGAAGGTGGCCAGCCTTGAGGATAGCCGTGAAATGCTCAAGCGTCCTGAGGCTGCTGAAATAACTCAAAAAGGTCGCGCATATTTCCAAGTCGGGATGAATGAAGTTTTCGAGCTTTTTCAGGCTGCCTGGGGCGATGCTCCTTATACGCCAGAAGATACTTTTAGCCAACAACCCCGAATTTCCCGCATCAAAGCGGATGGAATGCGGGAATCTATATGGCCTCCCAAAAACACCAGCGCCGGGACTGGCAAGACACAGCTTCAAGAATTGGCATCCCTGATTCTAGACGTTTGCCAGAAAAATGGGATCAAACGACTCGACGGGATTTGGCCCCCGGCGCTTTCTGAACAGGCTGATAGAACATTACAACAAATTTTGCCAGATACTGCCTGGAATGGTTCAAGTTGGAAGTCCCCCTCTGTTCATGCCCGGCCAATATTGGGAATTCTTGACAATCCGGATTTACAATGTCAGGAACTGATGCCAATTGACCTCGAGAATAATGGTCATTTTGCCTTGTTTGGTTCTCCGGGAAGTGGCAAGACCACAGCTTTGCAAACCCTGGTTACAAGTTTATGCCGCGATCACACGCCAGAACAAGTTCATATTTACCTGCTTGATTATGCCGGGCGAACGTTTAGCATATTCGAACATATGCCGCATGTTGGAGCGGTCATTACAAACGGGGAGAACGAGCGGTTGAGGCGTTTCTTCTCTTTGCTGAATGAAGAAATTGAGCGCCGCAAGAAGTTGGTTGAGCAAGACCAAAACATGATTGCCTATCGCGCCAATCATCCTGATAGCCCCGAGCCAGAGATAATTGTTATCCTGGATGGTTACTCCCACTTTGCCGAATCCTTCAAGCTTCAGACCTACACAACTGAAATTGACAATATTATGCGGATTGCCAGCCAGGGTGGCAACCTTGGAATACATCTGATAGTCAGTACGGATCAGGTGAAATCATTCCCATCCAAACTACTCGGAAACATTAAAGATGTCGCCAGTACAGAACTTAATGACACTGCGGATTATATTTCTATTGTTGGCCGTACGGGGGGCATGTATCCGCCTAAAGATTCACCCGGACGAGGTCTATTTAAGGGCCAGCCTGTCAAAGAATTCCAGGCCGCCTTACCCGCATCCAGTCCGATAGAAATCAAGAACCTGGCTGAAGAAATGGGTCGGGCCTGGCAAGGAGATAAACCCCGCCTGGTTCCCATTTTGCCGGAAATTCTCGGGCTGAGTGATTTTTTAAAGCCCGGTAGGCAAAAAACCCTTACCCCCACTGAACTCTCATTGCCGATCGGCCTCGATCTTTCAAAGCCGGATCTCCCCGCTTTTAATATTACTTTATCCTCCGGACCGCATTTTTGGATTTCGGGGTTGCCTCAATCTGGAAAAACCAGCCTGCTGCAAACCTGGATGTTGGGTTTGGCCGAATGTTATTCCCCGGATGCTTTCCGTTTTTATCTGGTGGATCTTGGATGGGGAAACTTCGAAGCTTTAAAGAGCCTGCCCCATTGCCTAGGGTGCATTACCGACGTTGCGGATTTCAAGACCATCGATCTCAAAGCCCAAGTACAAGATTTCCTCAACCTGGACTTATCTGGCCCCAAACCGGTTGTGTTGGAGCATTCTACCCAACCCACCGTAGTTTTTGCCATAGATGGGATTGGCGCCTATCAAAAAGGGATTTCCAGCGGCCCGGGATCTCTGGCAGAAAAAAACCGGGACTTTTTGCTTTCGCTATTGCGTGTCAAGAATGCTCGCTTTCATATGATCGCCACCGGAATTCCAACGGAATTTGGCGGTGGTATGACCATGAATCCTGTTGGGGAGACTCTGCGAGGTTTTCAGCGAGGAATCTGGTTGGGTGATGGATCTAATGGGGAAGCCAGCAATTTTAATTTTCAGTTCATGCAAGGTGAGAACCTGAAGGGCTTGCCCAAAGGGATGGCATTTTCAATTTTTCGAGGAAAGTACATCCCGTTGAAGTTGGCAACCTGTCATTATGGCTACCCTGCCACAGATGAATGGGTCCAGAGCTTAAGAGAGCAGGGCTAAATGATGAGTCTGGTTTTTTACTCCTTACAAATATGTAAGTTTGTTTGCTGGGCCGCAACTTACTATACAATATTGTTATCGTCAAGGGGGCGGTTGCTCCCATCTTTTGTTCAAGCATGGAGGTATAAAATGGCAACAATTCACATGGAAGTTGATTCATGCCGCAACACGGCAACCACAATGACCAACACCAAGGGTAACCTGGAAGAGCAGGTGAACAGCCTGGGAAATGTGGTCAACAGCACAGTAGGCAGCGCATGGATTGCGCCATCTGCGAATGAGTTCCAGTCCGCCTACCAGGAGTGGGCGGCGGCGATGAAGCAAATGATGGAGCAACTTGCCACATTGCAGCAGCGCCTGAGTGCTGAAATTGCTGAATTTGAGCAAACTGCTGCCAAACTGTCCTAGTTCACAACTCTAACGGCCACAGGGCTGATCGTGTAAGGCGGATCAACCCTGTGGCTTTCCTGAAAGAATTCATAGCTTGCAGTTGCATCAGTGGGTGATTGCTTTTGCCTGAGGAGTATAACCTGTGTCTTTTCTTCTGCGCATGGAAACAGAGGCGGTTCTCAATTGTGCTTTCCAGATTCGGGCAGAAAGTGAAAGACTGCGACAGCAAGCCCAATGGTTGGTTTTTTCAGCCCGTTCCATGGAATGGTATGGGCCTTCGCGGGATAGTTTTCAATTTGAAGTAGAACAGCTGGCTATCGCCCTGACTCGGCTGGCTGATGATGGTGAAACGCTCGCCATACGGGTTCAAGCCGAAATTGAGCAATGGCAGTCGGTTGATTCTTTATATTCTCGAAACTTTCGTAAAATCTAAACTTTTGTGTACGACGGGTAAATGGATATGACCATTCTCCACATGGAAACTGATTCTGTTCGTGCCGTGGCCGGCCAGCTTAAACAGGCTGTTGACATGATACAAAACCAGCTTCAGGTGCTGAATGGTTCCGTCCAGTCTGTTGATTGGATGGGACCCAGCCGGGAAGAATTTGTCTCAGAAGTTGAGGGGTTGATTCGTCAAATTGATGGACAGGCCGAAGCAGGGATAGTATTGGCACAGCGTGTTGAGAACGAGGTCTCTGAATGGGAACAAAGGTCCCAGAGTCTTGCTGGCGGGAGTAATGGACAAGCAGGCATGGTGTCGAACCTATCCAGTTTTTTAAATGGTGGCGGTGGAGGTGGTGCTGGTGGACGAAATGGGGGGGGCGGTGATGGAGGGTGGGGGCCGCTAAAGGATGGACCTGCCGACACTGAATATAGCTTATTATTGGGCCGAGAAAGCAGAAGTTACTCTGGTTATCTGAAGGGTGACTTAACTTTTGACGAGGCCAAACAATTTATTGAAAAAGACCCATTTAAGAAAGAATATGTTAAAGGTTCTGCCATATTATGGGAATATGGCAGAAGTAGAAACACTGCAGTGTGGGATGGACACAGAGCCACGAGCCTCGGGAATTTTGGCGGAAGTTTGGGTTCTGTTGAAGAGTCTGTTAAGGGCAGCCTGGTATATAAAGAGGGTGCTTTGCAGGCATCGGGTGAATGGAGCAAAGGGTTTTATGCTGCAAAGGGCACCTATGACGCCAGTGTTGCTGGCGTGGGAATTGCAGCGGTAGCCTTTGCCGGGGCTGAATATAACCTGCAGGGGAACGCAGTCTGGGATCCCAAAAAAGGCGAAGTCGGTGCAAAAGCTCAATTCGATGAATTTGTTGGAGCAAAGGCAGAAGGAACGGCAACCGCCGAAGTGGGAGCAGTCAAAGCCAAGGCTACCGGTGGGGTAAGTTATGGTTTGGGCGCTACAGCCAAAGGTGATATCGGTTTTTCGGAAGGTCATGCGCGGGCGGAATTTGAATTAGGTGCTACCTTAGGCCTGGGTGTTGAAGGTGGTATTTCGGTTGATTTGGATGTGAACAAGGCTGCTAAGACAATTACTGAACTAGGCACGGATGCTGTTGATTGGTTGTTTTGATGTGGATAGTTTAACAATCTAACCTTTGGAGGCTCTTATGACTGAAATGTATTTTAAGGGACCTGGTTTTCACATGAAAGTTCCTTCAGATTGGTTTATCACATCCAATCCACAGGTCCAGGCGATGTTTGTTGCGCCAACTCAAAATGGCGCCCGTGCCAATTTGATGATTACGCTGCGCCCACTTGACCCCAGCGCTACCCTTGAATCGATAGTTGCAACCACGCTTGAAACACAAAAAAAAGAATACCCGGAATTTGTAATTCTGGAGCAGGGCGAGTATCCGAAGGGTGATTTGATCGGTCATCAGCATCTATATAGCTGGTATAACCAGCAGCATTCAGCCCATATTGTGCAACGGCAGGTAATTTTTATTGCAGGGCAAATGCTTGTGTCCATCACTACCACTCGCACAAGGACTGGTGATGCGGATGATTTTGATATCATCTTGACGGCTATGCTGCAGTCTTTTGAGTTTGACTGAAAAACGATAATCAGGAGCGTTAAAGATGACCACTCTTCACATGGAAACCGACGCCGTCCGCGCAATGGCGGCCCAGATCAAGCAGGGTGCTGAAAGTATGCGGTCACAGATGCAGGCTTTGAATGGCTCAGCCCAATCTGTAGACTGGATGGGACCGAGCCGCGATGAGTTTGTTGCTGAAGTTGCTGAAATTGTTCGCCAGATAGATGGCCGGGTCGAAGCTGGGGTTGTCTTGGCTGGTAGGGTGGAGAATGAAGTGGCGGAGTGGGAAGAAACAGCTCAACAGTTAAGCGGAAGTGCTAGTGGTGTTGGAAATCCGGATGTTCAACCTGGTGATGTTCTAGGAATATCAGTAACCATGCCTAATGAACAAAAAGAAATAGATCAGCTAACCGAAGAAGAATTAATAAGAGTGATAGCAGCTGAAGAACAAAAACTTGAAGAAATAAAACAAAAAATTAGAGATATAGGAGGAGATTTGGCTGGTCGAGATCGACTAGAAATGTGGTTTAAGATATTTAAGTACACAGTAAATCTTTCTACGATTGGTTTGCTCCCAACTGGGGACACAATTTTTACCTTGAGAAATGGAATCGATGACTTAAGTAAATTATTTAAAGAATATAATGCTCAATTGGGCCTGCTCGAGCAATTACATGCTCGGAAAAATAATTTAAACACTTGACCGGATTAACTCGCAATTCGGAAATAAATTAATCGATTCCAGGTTATTGCCCCACTTTTTGCGACCCTGCATAAGAATTTTTGGATTTTCATTCACTTTAACACTAGTATCAGCCTCACAGATGATGCGCCCTTCAATTTTCTGAGAATTTTTCCAAGCTGTGACCCAATCTGACTTCAGAATTCACGTTAATTGGAAGAAAGTCATCCAAAAACGCCTGTTTTTTTACCCGGAGAGGCATTAATTTCAAATATTTACGATTATTGAGTGCGGATTCTGGGAATGGAGCGAGTATTTGTGAAATCGGACCAGCCAAACTTGAGATAAGCGTGAGTTGTTAGGACTGTAATCTTATGACTACCTACCATATGGAAACCGACGCCGTCCGCGCAATGGCGGCCCAGATCAAGCAGGCTGCTGAGAGTATGCGCAGCCAGGCTCAGGCGCTAAATGGCTCCGCCCAATCCGTGGATTGGATTGGCCCCAGCCGGGATGAGTTCGTGATGGAAGTGGAAGGCATCCTGCGGCAGTTGGAGGCCCAGATCCAGGCTGGGGAAGTGCTGGCCGGGCGGGCGGAGAATGAAGTCGCTGAATGGGAGCAGAGTGCAGCCACGTTGGGTGGAGCGGGTTCCCCGTTTAGTGGGGGAGGCTTGCAGCTTTATCTCGGTGGTTCTCCTAACTTCGACGAAACGACGGGAATGTATTGGTATCAATTAATTCCCGTTCCGGCTATTTTTTTTATTGGCCCCATTCTTGGCTTGCCCGCCTGGCTGCAGGAAATCGGCAGGAGATTTTTCGCGGATCCTGCGCCAGCCCCGCAGCCCGTGGTCGTATCGCCTGTGCCTGGCAATGCACCGCCGGCCGCGCCTTCTTCTGAGCCTTCCGGGGAAACCCCATTGGGCAAGCTGATCCATGACAGCCCGGCCAGCCCCTCAGCCCAGCCACAAGCGCCTGCCCCAGTGGTACCCCAGGCGCCTGCTCGGGACGGGTATGATACGTTCTATGAGATTGCCCCCCAATCTCAGGGGACTGCTTATGGAAGTGCCGCCTGCCTGCCCACATCTCTCAGCATGCTGACTAAATATTATCATAACCAGAATTCTGACAATAAAGCCGTAGAGCCTGGTGATTTAATCAAAATGCTGGATAGCGGGGACGGTACTCCGGGCTCTGGCGTGGGTCTGGATAGACTGAATGACGATTTAGCCGAGCTGGGATACAAGGAAACCAGGAATTTCCAATCGGACATGACCGGATTGAAGGATGAACTGAAATCCGGTCCACTGGTGGTCAACGTCAGGGTTAGTTTGACCAGTTTTCCAGAACGTGCCATGTCGGAGGGAAATGCCTACAATCACTCTGTTTTGGTAAAAGGGGTATCCGAGTCAAATGTACTTATTAACGATCCATGGAGTGGAAAGGAAATGGAAATTCCAGCTGACCAATTTGACCGCATGTGGAGCAATGGAGATCATTGGGCCCAAGTAGTTCGCCCGTGAGGAAAAAACCGATGGAGACAACGTATTCTCTTGAACTTTCTTTTGCTGAATTGGGTTGGCTGGCAGGCGCTTTTGGCATGGCGCGACTGCCTTTTATGCTGCCGGGGAGTTTTACTGAAGATGATGGTCGCAGGTCTTTACGGCAAAGAGGCTTGATTCAGCCTGCAGAAAAAGGTGGTTGGCAGGTGGATCCCTTTGCTGCGCTGGCCTTGCAGTGGATGGCCGAGGCGCGCCATTACTGGGTTTTTGAACAATACCGTCCTGGTGTTACCAGGCCCATGCAAATTCCCCTGTTTATGCAAAATGGCGCTGCGCTTCTGGTTTTGCCCAGTATGGATGAAAAGAGGGTGGTTGCCTGCCAGGATGTGGCATCCGCATTGATGGAGTGGAGGCTGGCGATCAGGCTGCCGTTTTCATCGGGCAGCGGAGAGCTTGTTGTGTGGGATGTTCCACAACCGCTGACGATCATTCGGGCAAATTGGAAGAGTCCTGATCTGGCGCAAAAAATGGCTTCCCCGGAATTTTTACAGTGGGCGTCCAGCCTGGAGTGGGCGGGTGAATGGGCAGTGGTGAATGATGATCAACGCTCAACCAGGTTTGTACTGGCAGTGAAAGGAAATTCCATCTGGGCCGGGCGCTATGCACCAGGCAGGCCGGGAGAATTTATCTTGCGGGAATTTCACCAGGATGAGTTGAAAGGCATATTTTTGTAAAGCGGGTGACATCGATTTAGGGAGCACAAGAGCTTGCTGGAATAAAAAACGTGCTGTGACTAAGTTTGCATTTTTGTAAGGATTTTCGGCGGGTGTAAAGATCAGGCTTTTGTATATAATAGTACCAATAGGGGATTGCATGATGGTATCCCCGGAAACGCATTTTCAGAGTTGATCGAAAAGTCAATTTAAGGCTGGGTGATTGTATTTGTCGAGGCTTGACCATGGGAAACAAGATGTTGCCAGCATCACAAGATATTCGAACAATGCCATTGCCGTCAAGGGAGGACAATAATCCACTGCCGGTAGATCAGGCTTTGGTGTCATTTCGGGCTCAGATGGTTGTGGATAAATCTGAAGGGTTCAGCGCTGAACCAGCAGCACCGGCTCTTGGGGTGTTTAGTGAGGTATTAAGAATATTGAATAAAGAACACCCTGAATATGATCCCAAGGACTTCCAGATTTACGTCGCTACTCCGTTAGCAGTTGATAGTACTTTGACCGGGGTGGCCCAGGTAGATAATGTCAATGGAAATACCGCTTTGGGGGATTTGATTTACCCAGGGTCTCATGTTTTCTTTGTTAGAACTGGAAGGGGCCAGGTTCATTTAGAGATTTGGATTCATAAACAGAAAATCGAGGTGTTTGATAAACGCCGGTTGCTGATCGGACGCCCGGATCGCGAGAATCAGATTAACCCCGACATCGATTTGACTCCCTTTTTGGGAGAATATGCAACCAGGATCTCCCGTAAACAGGCCTGGCTCTTGGAAGAGAATGGTCGGTGGTATGTAAAAGTAGATGAGAAGGCAAACTCTCTGGTATTTTTAAATAACAAACAAAAATTACAGGCCGGAGTGAATTACGAGATTCTCGATGAATATCGTTTGGGTTTTGGCGGTGTTCCTGAGCAGTCCTTGTTGTATATGACTTTACGTATTTCAAGATATTAAAACCTGATCCAAATTCAAGGAGAGCAGAATCAAATGAAACTTCGCTCAAATTTCATCCAGGCTGTGATTTTGCTTGTTGTTCTTTTTGCGGTGCCTGGCGTCGGGTACGCTCAGCGCCTATCTGGCCAGGCTTTGCAATCAGCGCAAGGGCCAGTGTTATGTGTTACGTCGGCACCCAATGCGGCAAGTTTCCCTTATGTGTCTTTGAACTTCAGATTATTGGATCAGAATTACCTCCCGATTCGGCCCGCAGAAACCGACTTGCGCATTTCTGAAAATGGGCAAACCTCGGTGCCATTGGAAGGCAGTATCCAGGATGGTGGTGAGGTTGGCATTGATTACTATGTTATTGTTGATGTTGGCAACCGTACTCCCCAGGATTATGTCAGGAGTATTTTGCAGACTTTTGCCAATTCAGGTTATGTCAATGAGGCAACCGATACAATTAAGGTGTACACCGATCAAGAAAATGGAGCTTATTTATACTATCCAGGAGGAAGGAGTGGGAATACTTTCTCTGAAGCCGCCAGTGGTTACCCTTTATATGGCGATTTGACTTACAGATCTGTGAATGCAAGTTTGGATACAGTATTGAGCCAGATTGAAACCAACCCGGATATTTGTCAAAAGACCCGGGTGATCATCATGTTGATGGGTGATGATGCTTTGCTCATGGGAGGTGTCGATTCTTTTGCCAATCGTATAAAGACCAGCCTGGCCAAGACGATGGTGTTACATTTGGCAGGCAAGTATCAATCCCGGGATATTTACGAATCACTAGCTCAAAAAACGGGTGGGGTTTATTGGCAAATTAAATCTGTAGAAGACGATGTAAAGCCGGAATTGTTGGATAGTTTTAAAGTCTACAAACAAGTCTATTCTGCCAAATATCGAACCAATTCAGGCGAGGCTGGTTCTCATTCGATTTCGGCAATTTATCAAACTGCAAACATCCCGATCAAGGGGCAGGCTTCCTATACTGTGGATATTCTGCCTCCCACGGTATTGCTGGAAGGTGAACCGGTCATCAATCGTGCGGCTACTGCTCAAACCCAGGATGGGAATATCCTTTACGACCAGGATAGCTCGACCTATACTTTTCGTGTGAACTGGGGCGATTCGTATCCACGAGAGATTAAAGGCGCTGCTTTAGTCTGGAATGAAAATGGTCAAGAGACTCAGATTGATGTCCCGCTGGATTCTGTTGGAGATAATGCATATCAAGTAACCTGGAATTTTGCTGCCATCAATGTCCCTGGGGAGCATTATCTTTCATTGAAGATAAAACTAGTGGATGAGTTTGGCAATGATGCTTATTCTGCACCGCTTTCTGTAACGATTATTAATAATGATGAACCTATCCAGCCTCCGAAATGGTACGAGCGCACTGAAGTGCTGGTGTTGGGATCTGTCGTCATCGTACTGATCATCCTCGTTATCATCATGTGGCGCAAAATCGGAGTCCTGGCCAAGCAAGGTGGGGCGGCCCTGGCGAAAATAGGTGGCGAAATTCGAAAGACTCTCGTCGGTGGCGGGAAAAAAGGAAAACCATTGGCATCACTCAAGGTGTTGGATGGTCCTCCCACGATTATAGGTCAGGAATTGAAGATTTATACAGAGAGTATCAAGTTGGGTCGAAATCCGCAACTGGCTGACATGACTTTTTATGGTCCGGATGTGAACACATCCATCAGCGGCCTGCATGCTCGATTGGAGAAATTGAGTGGCTACTGGCGCATTGTTGCCCTATCTCAAAGCGGTAGTGAGACTTTTCTGGATGATCAACCCATTCCCTTTAATGAGCCTGTACGGATAAACAGTGGTCAAAAAGTCCGCCTGGGTTATTTCACCCAGCAGCCAGTGGTGTTCGAATTTTCGACTGAGGCATCCGAAGTACGCAAAACAGCCGTCGAGCCTGTGGCTTCGGCGGATGACCCGCGTAAAACAGATGTTTACAAAGGGGATGACGCAGATCAAACGCAGGGATTTTATGGGCCTGGGAATCATAAAACTCCTCAGGCAACCCCCCGAAGTTCTGACAATGACGATTCCGTTTTTAATGAATGGCGGTAGTTGATTGGAGAAGGATGAATATCAAATCGGGAACTCATATCAATCGTTATATTATCGAAAAGCCGCTTTCTGATCATGGCGGCACAGCCAAGGTTTTTTTGGCTCACCTGGATAAAGATGAAAAACTTAAAGTAGCGCTTAAGATTTCCCTGACCGATGAGAATTCAAAAGCGCATGAAGATTTGTTGTTGGAGAGGGAAGCGCAACTGTTGCAAGGGGATGGTTGGAGACATCCTGGCATCGTCAGGGTCTTTCCTTCCCCCGTGCCTGGCAGTAAACCCCGCTACCATGTCCGGACGGTTGATTTACCCAGTTCGCCCTACTTCATGGTTATGGAATATCTCAGCGGCAAATCTCTCAGTGATCAGTTGCGGACCATCCAATCCTATCCATTGGAGTGGAAATTGGAATTGTTTTATCAGATCCTGGTTGCTGTTTCTTTTATCCATTCCAAGGGATATGGTCATCGTGACTTAAAGCCCGATAATGTTGTTTTCCGGGACCCAATCTCGCCCAATCATTTACCGAAACCAGTTCTGATTGATTTTGCGCTTGCTTCAAAAAACGGCCAGGAAACCTTTGATGTCATCGAGAAATCCCTTACAATTGATTATTCGCCTCCAGAGGGGATTGCTAAATCAGAAGGGGTAAAGGTTACTTGCGATTTCATGCAATGGGATGTATGGAGCCTGGGGTTGATTTTTTATGAGATTTTGACTGGCAGATTCCCTATCAGTGGCAACCGGGAACAAGTTCGCACCACCATTATTCGGGAAAGGTTAAAGCCCGTCTTGCCTGATGGGGGTGACTATCAGCTATTGCAGGAATTTATCAGCGGGATGCTCAACCGGGAAATGGATAAACGCCCCACCGTGGATTTAATCATCAAGGCACTCGAAGGAAATTTTCTTGCGCCCAGGATCCCCATCCAATAAGGAGAAAATCATATGCCTGAATTTTCAGCGATCCAAAACAAGTTCGTGGTTGGGAGTAAAAGTGCCGTTGGAGATCCACGGCGAAAATGGGAGGACCGCGTTTTTGTGGGTGAAGTTCAGCGCAGGGCCGGAAATCCACTGGTGGTTGGGATTGTGGCAGATGGGGTGGGCAGTGCAGATGCTGGCGCTCGGGGCGCCCAACTGGCGATTGATGTGGCCGTTCAGCGGCTTGCAGCCAGTTATGGCGAGGATATCCCGGCTTTGATTGCCGAGTCGATTGAAGCTGCCAATTCTGCTGTGTTGATGGATAACGAAAAGAATGAAGGGGATGGCCTGACAACGCTGGTCATGGCGGTGATTTATAAAGACCGGTGTTACGTAGGCAACGTGGGCGACAGCCGGGCCTATTGGGTGCAGCCTACTGCGCAAGGCAAGTCTGGGCGGGTCTTGCAACTAACTCGCGATCATAGCTATTTCAACATTTATGGAGGGGATAAGTACAGCCAGGAAGCGAATCATGTGGTGAATTATATTGGCAAGAAGGCCAAGGTGAACGTTGACGTGGGGTTCTACCTTAAAAAGCGCGAGGATGAACCAGATGATTTGGAGAAGGCATATAAAATGGGGATACAGGGTCTGCCCCTGAAGCCTGGTGATTCGATTGTGCTTTGTTCAGATGGATTGATTAAGGACAGCCCGGAGGGGGTGCCTTATACCACGCCGGTTGAAATTTCGGATGCCGTTCAGAGTGAATATTTGCCCGACCGTGCGGCTATTAAAATGGTCAGCACGGCGGAAGGACGCCGCCCGGATGATAATGTTTCCGCGGTCACGATCCAATATTTGCTTGAGTCCACTGTTCAACAAATCCAGGAACATTCTGAAAAAGCCATCCAAAGAAAAAAGATGATTCGCATATTCTCCATTGCGGGCGCCGCTATGGCGGTGATCCTGATAGGTGTACTGGCTTTTCTTTTAGGGGGAGGGTATTTTGAAAAGGCGGTTGTCCCGGGGGAGGCTGTGATTAAACTGGGCCAGGTGTATTACCAGATGCCGGGGCAATCCAAGGGAGAGATGCGGAATCAGGGTGATGTGGTGCTGTTCGGGCAGGGTTCCCTGATCACATCCCGACAGGGATTGGTAATTTTGGGCTTGCCCGGTTATTACGATGTGCAAATGGCCGGGTCTGCGCAGGCGCCTACCCAGGTCGAGCTGTATCAATCGGCTAATTTGGAGAATAACCAGCCGGAGATGATCCTGCGCCTGTTGTATGGGAAAGTAGTGGTGAGCGGCTCTGCCAATGCCGACAAACGGATGCAGCTGATCGTTGAAACCACCAGCGGACGGGCGGTGGTGGAGGGGACGATCATGGGCGTGCGATACGATGCCGGGTATCAGCGCCTGGACGTGGACTGCCTGGAAGGGCATTGTGCGTTGCAGTTGGGGCAGCAGCGCCTGCAGCTGGTGGCCGGTGAACATTCGCAGGTGGATGCGGGTGGCGTATTTGCGTCGGTCGATGCGGCTTATTGGGATGAGTTTGGAGAATTTCCGGCTGCGCCGACCCCGACTGCCGCTCCGCTGGATGAACCGACCGCGACACGCCAGCCTACGGCCACGCCGTTTCCGACGGTTGAAGTTCCCCCGACAGCCATTCCGCCCACGCTTGATTTTTCGAAGGTGAGCCCGGTGGCTACCACCGAGCGGCCCTTACAGCCTGGGGAATCCAACAGAACATCTACGCCCATGCCGACCGCATTGCCGACTGCAGTGCCGCCGACTGCAGTGCCGCCGACTGCAGTGCCGCCGACTGATGTGCCGCCGACTGCAGTGCCGCCGACTGCAGTGCCGCCGACTGATGTGCCGCCGACTGATGTGCCGCCGACTGCAGTGCCGCCGCCCGATGTGCCGCCGCCCGATGTGCCGCCGCCCGATGTGCCGCCGCCCGATGTGCCGCCGCCCGATGCGCCGCCGGATACTGGCGGAAACCAGGGAGGCGGCTCCGGTTAGGGGTTTTCTTGAACAGGTTTTTCTGGCTGGTTAGATTGACTTCACTGTAAGTCCGCAGACTGCCCGGTTCCATAGGCGTTTTATCACGTTGGATTTGATTTGCGCCATCATCGCATTCCACGAACTGGTTTTCATCGAAATTGCAAGCGTAAGGGCGGACCACCGGTTCGCCCTTACGCTTATCACCCGACCCCATCCCCCCCACACGCGGACACGCCCAAAACTGGACAGCGCCGCCGCACAAACCAGCCGCCTTCAGGCGGGTTCGTATGGATAGCCCCGATATTCATATCCGGGGCGTCGCAGCAGGGACAACAAACCCCATGAAACGGACAAAATTTCCCAGCGCAGGCACACCAACCCGTGAATATCACCCGATAAATTGACATTACACCACCCCCATGCGGACACGCCCAAAAACGGGACAGCCCCCGCCGCGCCAACCAGCCGCCTTCAGGCGGGTTCGCATGGATAGCCCCGACGTTTACGTCCGGGGCGGCGCCGCAGGGACAACAATCCCCATGAAACGGCAAAATTTCCCAGCGCAGGCACGCCAACCCGTGAATATTGCCCGATAAATCGACATTTCCCCACCCCCCACGCGGACACGCCCAAACCGGGACAGCCCCCGCCGCGCAAACCAGCTGCCTTCAGGCAGGTTCGCAGGGACGACAAACCCCATCAAACGGCAAAATTTCCCAGCGCAGGCGCACCAACTCGTGAATATCGCCCAAAATTGACATTACCCTCACGCGGACATGCCCAAACCGTGACAGCGCCGCCGCGCAAACCAGCCGCCTTCAGGCGGGTTCGCAGGGACAACAAACCCCACGAAACGGCAAATTTTCCCAGCGCAGGCGCACCAACCCGTGAATATCGCCCGATAAATTGACATTACCTACTCCCACACGACACGGAGAAATGCCTATCCCAAAGATGCAATTGCTAATGTCAAGGTGCTTTCGCAATTATCAAATTGTCAATCGCTATGCTTGCTTTGCCACCCTTAGAAACAAAAATCGCAAAATACATTTGCCCAGGTACTGCAATATTGCCATCATCAATTTCACCGAGTTTTTCTCCGTTGGCAAATAATGTCAATTTGTAGCTATCTGCCGAAATGCCAAATCTGTTTATTTCACCGATTCCCGGATGAATAATAGGATTATTACCTTCAAATAAAGTGTCAGTTGTTGAATTTTGTGTAATTTTCAACTGGTAATTACCATTCATAGAGAAAAATGCTGAGTAGAATTGTTTATCAGACCTTCGGAATTGCACACTGACCATAACATCTGTATCGCTGTCTTTGTCTTCAAGAAAATAATCGAAACTTAAAGTAAAATTTTCTTGTGGGTCAACAGGGATATAAATATAAGAGCCACAGTAATAGGCTTGATATGATATCGGGCAATTTATAGAATGTAAATATTGCCCTTTTAAGATTTTTATTGTTACGAACGAATCATTACTTGTCAACCAATTGTTTTTATTGTTTAAAAAATCATCCTGGAAAATTATCTCTGGAATTGGCGTAATTGTCACAACAGTTGGAGACGGGGAAGGAGAGAGTGTTGCCTTTAGAAATGGGGTATTCGTAGCAAGAATTGGATTAATAACTGAAGTTGGTGTTGCAGTGGGAATAAATGACTTGGTAAGTTGTGCCTCGGCTGTTTTAGTAGCATTAAGTGGTAGTTCTATTTGCATCTTAATGCCTTGCAAACCAAAATAAGCAGTTACTACTGTACCAAACAAGCTAATTAAGGCGGTCACTATTTGCAATATAACATTTTTGGTTTCATCTGATTTGTTTGTGGTAGGTTTATATTCATCATTCGATGAGTATCCAAAAGACATGCCTTTTATTCGCCCTACTATTTCACCTGTTTTTTCTGTTAAGCTCCGAAGGTAATTCAAATAATCGGTAACAATTGCTCTTAATTCTTCCAATCCATATTTTTTGAATTGATTTTCCTGCTCTTGTGTAAAAATTTTATTCACCAAATATTTCTTGGTAATTTCTTGCATGTGTTGCTGGTTATTTCTCTGTTCAATGCTCGATTCTTCATACGAATACAAAGCATTTTGCAGTTTGGCAATTAAATCTATCAAATCTTTTGCAAATGCATTTATTTCAGATGATTTTTCTGATTCAATTACGGTTTCAAGAAAAGATTTCCATTCTCCAAAATCTGCTCGGCTTTTTTGAATATTAAAAAGATTATTCATGCTTTTGCTAATATCGCGCATAGATTGCCTGTCACGAAATATTGGGGCAAGAATATTCTCGTTTTCTTCGAGAATTGCGTTTGTCCGTACTTTCAACTTTTCAGCAATATCTAAAACGCGAAAATACTTCTTTAGTTGAAGAAATTGAAGCCTCTTTTTCCAAATGGAAATTCCCCATGCGACACCTATGGCAATCAATAGAAGGCCAATTATTATTCCTAACCCTATAGTCATACTCATCCTCCAAAGCTAAGCATTCAGTAGGCGGCAGCCCTCCTCGGACTGCCGCCTGCAATTACCATTTACTACTTACCAATTACAACTTCGGGAACCTGCTCACCACCACCGCCGCCCCCGGCAGCGTCGTCTTATCCTTCATCGTCATCGCAGCGGGAGCCATGCCCGCCTCCTTCGGCGCGCCCTGGTAGATGAAAATCGGCGTGCCTTCGACGGCGTTGGCCAGCGTGACGTAGGCCTGGCCGGTCAGGTAGCCTTCGCTGTCCAGCGAGCAGGACGAGACCCAGCCGATGACTTTGCCCTTCTTGTCCACCACCGGATCGCCGTTGTGGGCCATGCGCATGCCCTGCTCGGTGAAGCGGAAACGGATGACCACGCCCTTGCGGGCCTTCTCGCGCGCCATAAAGGCTTCGCGCCCGATGAAATACGGCTTGTACGGCTTGACATACGAGCCAAACCCGCCTTCCGCCACGCCCAGGTCACGCTCGCCGAACTTGCCCGAGCCGAGACCCATTTCGTGACCGTAGAGCGGCAACCCCGCTTCGGTGCGCAGGCTGTCGCGCGCGCCCAGGCCAATCGGCTTGACACCAAACGCTTCGCCCGCCTTCAGCACCGCGTTCCAGAAATCCACCGCGCGGTCAGGATGCACGAACAGCTCAAAAGCCATCTTCTCGCCGGTGTAGCCGGTGCGCGAGACAATCAGGTCAAACCCGCCCACTACCGCGTCGCACAATTCGGTGCGCTTCAACTTCATGATGCGCGCCTTCGTCGCCCCGTCCACGCCCATTGCCAGCAGCGTATCGCGGCTCTTCGGGCCTTGTAGGGCAATATCCACGCGCATATCGTCGCCCGCTTTGGGGTCACGCAGGTTGCGGATGACGGCTTCGTAGCCAAACGTCCGCGCCCAGGGGCGGTTATTGTCAATTTTCACGGCGCCGTCGCGCACGCTTTCGAGCCAGGTGCGGTCTTTGTCATCGTTCGACGCGTTCACCACCACCAGGAACTTCTCCGCGCCGCGCCGGTAGACCAGCGTATCGTCAATCACATCGGCATCGGGGGTCAGGAAGTGCGTATACAGGCTCTCACCCGCGCCCAGCCCGCCGCAGTCGTTGCCGCAGACCGTATCCAGGAACGACGCCGCATCGCGCCCGAGCACTTCGTACACGCCCATGTGCGAAACATCGAACAGGCCAGCCGCTTGGCGCGTTGCCAGGTGCTCTTCCTTCACGCCGGTATATTGGACTGGCATTTCCCAGCCCGCAAACGGCACCAATCGTCCGCCCAGGGATTTGTGGGATTCGTACAAGCGAGTGCGTTTCAGCGCTCCCTCGGACTCTGTCCACGCGAAATCCGGTTTCGGGGCTTGACTACCCGTATCCGTGATCCCGATAAACCAGGGTTTCCCGTTATACGGTTTTCCGGTTAACCGGTTAACCGGAGAACCGGATAACGTCGCATCCGCGACAATCACCGGTCCCGGAAGCCGCATCGGGTCCGCGTCTGGTTTGCCATCCAGCCGAGTGGAGATGTAGCCATCTGAAAGGTCACGCAGCCACGTCGCAACGGTACCGGCATCCGCGGCGGGAACGGCCAACTGGTACGCGCCGCCTTCGAGACAGGTCAAAGTGCCAGCGACGGTTCCCTTGGGAGTGGCGATGGTGGTTTCCATAGCGGAACCCGGCTTCAGGGTGGAAAGGTCCGCGCTGACGGTGTAATCCAAAAACTGGCGGACGCGACTCCCTTCAAGGGCGAAAACGCCCGTTGCGGAGACATCATCCACATAATAGAAATGCGGATATTCGGATTTCGAATATTCGAAGTCCACGCCTGCGCTTTCCGCCATCTTGCGGACTTTTAAGCGTGCATCATTAAGTAGCGCGAAATCGACTTTGGCGCGCTTCTTTTTGCCTTCGCGGACGGTCTCGACGCTGTGCGCGGTGCAGCCGAGCAGCAAATCGGCGATGATGTCGGCCAGGGCGCGGGTTTGGGCTTCGTCGAAACCGCGCTGGGTAATCCAGGGCGTGCCCAGGCGGATGCCGCTCGGGTCACGCGAATCTTTGTCACCGGGGATGGTGTTGCGGTTGACGACGATACCGGCGATGTCGAGAATACGCGCTGCCATGTCGCCGGTCAGGCCGGGGACGCTGGTGACATCGACATTCACGAGATGGGTGTCGGTGCCGCCAAAGGGGATGCGCAGGCCGCGCTTGG
The DNA here is from genome assembly GCA_903875215.1 of uncultured Anaerolineae bacterium. Taxonomy (GTDB): domain Bacteria; phylum Chloroflexota; class Anaerolineae; order Anaerolineales; family Villigracilaceae; genus UBA5195. The sequence continues at coordinate 38,172 of CAIQVH010000036.1, read as the reverse complement.
CGAACTGGTCAGCCATGGCGATGGCGTTTTTGATGGTCTCAGCCTGGAGTTTCTTGAATTGCTCGGTCTGGGCCAGCTTGAAGGTCAGCGCCAGCGCGGCAAAAATGTGGACGTGCGGGCCGCCCTGCTCGCCGGGGAACACCGCCCGGTCAATTTTCTTGGCGATGGCGGCGTCGGTGGTTAGCAGGACTGCCCCGCGCGGGCCATCGAGCGACTTGTGGGTGGTGGACATGACGACATGGGCATAGCCGATGGGCGACGGGACGACGCCCGCCGCGACGAGACCGCCCAGGTGGGAGATGTCGGCCAGGAAGTACGCGCCGACTTCATCGGCAATTTCGCGGAACCTTTTCCAGTCGGGCACCCACGAGTAGGACGACGCCCCGGCGATGAGCAGTTTGGGTTTGTTCGCCAGCGCCAGCTCGCGGACGGCGTCATAGTTGATTTTCTGGGTTTCGGGGTCAACGGCATAATGCACGGCCTTGAACCACTTGCCGCTGCGGTTGACGGACGAACCGTGGCTGAGATGCCCGCCGTGCAGCAGGTTCATGCCCATGATGGTATCGCCCAGGTTAACGAGCGCTTGGTAAACGGCATTGTTGGCGGGGCCGCCCGAAAGCGCCTGCACGTTGACGAAAATCTGCTCGGGCCTCACGCCGTTGGCAGCGAAAGCGTGCCGCGCGCGGCTGATGGCCAGCGACTCGACGATGTCGGCGTATTCCACGCCCTTGTAGTAGCGCGGATCGCCGTAGCGGCGGTACTCGTTCAGGCGTTCGCCGTAGTTGAGCAGGTCATCGTCGTCCATCTTGCGCCAGGAATCTTCCGGGTAGCCTTCGGCGTAAATGTTCTGGAAGGCGGAGCCCATCGCTTCGCGCACCGCGAGCGGCGCCTGGCTCTCGGACGGGATCAGGATCAATTTGCGGGCCTGGCGCTCGGCTTCGAGCTGGGTCAGTTTGTAGACTTCGGGGTCGAGGTCGGCCAGGCTGCCGCGGAAAAGAAAATCGGTCATTTTTACTCCTGTGAAGAGGAATCAGAATCTGAAGATGCTCAACTTTGTCAGACAAATATTATTAATTGTAGACCTGATTAGTCTGCGGGGCAAGTGAGAAATGTAATAATCCCGGGCTCCTTCTAATACTCCTCTTATTGACGCGCTTATGCCCGCATGTTATGATTAAGTTCGTCGTTTAGCACTCATGCGCCCGGAGTGCTATTTTTTTCATGATGAAACGCATGGCTGATCTGACCGAAAGACAAAAAACCATCCTGATGCTGGTGGTGCGCGACTATATCGAGTTCGCGCAGCCGGTGGGTTCGCAGCGCCTGGTGGAACGCTACCATCTCGATCTGAGCTCGGCCACCATTCGAAATGAAATGCTGGCGCTGACAGAGACCGGCCACCTGCGGCAGCCGCACACCTCCGCCGGGCGTGTCCCGACGGAAGAAGGCTACCGTTATTTTGTCGGGCACATGATCCACCCGGAGCTGCCCGAAAACGTTCAGAACACCATCAGTCACCAGTTTCACCAGGCGCGCCCCGAAATAGACCAGTGGATGACGCTGACCGCGGCAGTGCTGGCGCAGCAATCGCAGGCGGTTTCGCTTGTCACCGCGCCGCATGCTGAAAAATCGCGCTTCAAGCACGTCGAATTAATCTCAACGCAGGGGCGGCAGGTTTTGATGGTGCTGGTCATGGCTGGCGGCGAAGTCAACCAGCAGATTCTAACCCTGGCCGAACCGGTGACCCAGGAACGGCTCTCTGCCACTGCGAACCGTCTCAACCAGGCCTATCAGAGCCGCACCGCAGATGAAATCAACACGCTTTCCGCGCGGGCGGATGCCCTCGAGCAGGATATCACACTGCTGGTCACGCGTGACATGCGCCGCAGTGGTGACCTCGTCTCAGGAGAGCTGTACTACGACGGCCTGACCAATGTGCTGGCCGAGCCGGAATTCAACGCATCCGAAGAAGCGCGCCGTGCGCTGCGCCTGCTGGAAGAGCGCAGCCAGATCCAGGAACTGCTCTCGCGGACGATGATGGACAGCGGCATCGGCGGCGTGCAGGTGATCATCGGCGGCGAGGGCGCCTGGGAGGAACTGCGCCAATGTTCGATGGTGCTGGCTCGCTACGGGGTTCCCGGCGTTGTGACGGGCACGCTGGGCGTGCTCGGGCCGATGCGCATGTCTTATAATCGTACCATTCCGGCCGTGCGCTATGTCGCCGGCCTGTTGAGCGACCTCGTTAATGATACTTTTGCAGGAGAACAGACGGATGACCAAGCGTAAACAGAATCAAGGCTCCGATGCCGAAGACCAGACCCCGGTTGAGGAGGTAGAGCTGGAAGCCCTGAAAACTCAGCTGGCCGAATCACAGGCCAGGGCCCAGGAATATCTCGATGCTCTGCAGCGCGAACGCGCCGACTTTGTCAATTACCGCCGCCGCATGGAGCAGGAAAAGGAACAGGTTGGGCGCTGGACTTCCGGCGAAACCATCAAGCGCTTGTTGCCCGTCTTCGATGACCTGGAGCGCGCCCTGGCCAATCGCCCGGCCAACGCGCCCTGGGCCGATGGCGTGGAACTGGTTTATCGTAAATTCCAGTCCATCCTTGATAAAGAAGGCGTGACGCGCATGGAAGCCGAGGGCAAACCCTTTGACCCCAACCTGCACGAGGCCATCATGCAGGAACCGAGTGAGACGCACGCTTCCGGACTGGTGATTGCCGTGCTGCAGCAGGGCTACATGCACGGAGAGCGGGTTTTACGCCCTGCGCTCGTCAAGGTGGCGCAATAATTCTCCCGGCTGTTCAGGGCCGGGCATTCTTTTGCATCCGAAGATGAAATTATGACAACCAACCGCGATTATTATGAAATTCTGGGCGTGCCCCGCACCGCCTCGGCTGATGAAATCAAGTCGGCCTTCCGCAAGCTGGCGCGCCAGTACCACCCGGATGTCAGCAAGGAACCGGATGCCGAGGAAAAGTTCAAGGAAATCAATGAAGCCTATGGCGTGCTGTCGGATGCCGACAAGCGCGCCCGGTATGACCGTTTTGGCCGCGCCGGGCTGGGCGATATGGGCGGTTCGCCCGATTACAGTGTCCATTTTGAAGATATCTTTGAAGAATTGTTCGGGTTTGGATCGGGCCGCAGCGCACGCCGCAATACGCCCAAGCGCGGGCGTGATTTGCAGATCTCGATTCAGCTCAAGTTTGAAGAAGCGGTCTTTGGGGTGGAAAAGGAAATCACCTTCGAGCGCGATGAAACCTGCTCCATCTGCCGGGGCAAGGGTGCCGAGCCGGGCAGCAATATTTCCACCTGCGGCACCTGTGGCGGGCGCGGTGAAGTGCGCCAGGTGCGGCAAACCTTCATCGTCCAGATGGTCGAAACCGTGCCTTGTCCCAACTGCCAGGGGCGCGGACAGATGATCGAAAAGTTGTGTCATACCTGTGCCGGGCGCGGGCTGGAGCGCAAAAAGGTGACCAAAAAAGTCACGGTGCCGGCCGGGGTGGATAACGGCATGCAGATCCGCCTGCCCGGCGAGGGCCAGCCAGGCACCAACGGCGGCCCGAATGGCAACCTGTTCCTGGTGGTGGATGTGCTGCCGCACGAATATTTCAAACGCAAAGGCGAGGACGTCTTGCTCGATCTCGACATCAACATCGCCCAGGCCACCCTCGGCGCCGAGATCGAAGTCCCGACGGTGGACGGCAAGGAAAAGCTCACCATTCCGTCTGGCACCCAGCCCGGCAGGGTGTTTACCCTGCGCGCCCGCGGCGTTCCGCGTCTGCGCATGACCGGGCGCGGCGACCAGAAAATCATCGTCAATGTGGATATTCCCACCAGGCTGAGCCCCGAACAGCGCGAACTGTTTGAGAAGCTGGCTCTCACGCTCGGCACCACGCCCAAACCGCAGGAAAAGGGCTTTTTTGATAAATTAAACGAAATCTTTGGCGGATAAATGACAAACTGGCTGGAAGTATCGCTCACTGTAAATGGAGAATTGGCCGAGGCCGTGGCGGATGTGCTCGGGCGGTTTGCCCCCAATGGTGTGATGACCGAGCAGGCGGTGGATTTTCTCAACGACGAGGATGAAGGCACGCCCACCGGCGATATCACCGTGCGCGCCTACCTGCCGGTGGATGAAGCCATCGACGAAACCCGCCGCCGGTTGGAAGAAGCCCTCTTCTACCTTGGCATGATCCAGCCCCTGCCGGCCCCGGCTTTTGCCGCCATCGCCGACCAAAACTGGATGGAAGCCTGGAAAACTCGCTACCAGCCGATTCCGATCGGGGCACGCCTGATCATTGTTCCCGTTTGGATGCAATCGCCCGCCCCCGAGCGGATTGTCATCAAGATTGATCCGGGAATGGCGTTTGGTACCGGCACTCACCCGACCACCCAATTGTGCCTGGAGCTGCTCGAAGGCCTGGCGCTGGAAAATGCCGCGGTGATTGATGTGGGCTGCGGTTCGGGGATTCTTTCGGTGGCGGCGCTGAAGTTGGGCGCGAAACTGGCCCTCGGCGTGGACATTGACCAGGCCGCTATTCTCAACAGCCGGGAAAATGCCGAAAACAACGGCATCACCAGCGAGGCGTTCGAGCTGGGCGTTGGTTCGGTGGAATCAGTCCGCGCCGGGAATTTCTCGCTCGTTTCCGCGCCGTTCGTGCTGGCCAATATCCTGGCCCCGGTGTTGATTCGCCTGTTCGAGGCCGGTATGGCGGAACTGGTGGAGCCGGGCGGGGCGATCATCCTGTCTGGTATTTTGGAGCATCAGGCCGCCGATGTGATAGCCGCCGCGCAAAAATGCGGCCTGCGCCTGGTGGATCAGCGCCAGATCAACGACTGGGTGGCGCTGCTCTGCCGGAAATAGTCTGCCGCATTTGCCACTGCCGGAAGCCTGGCTCCGGCAGTTTTTATTTGGGGTGCGAAACTTCGCCATTCCTGAAAAACCATGCTATGATTCGGCCTATGATGAACCTGATGGAAAACGGGAACCGGATATGACTCAAGCTCTGTATCGCAAATGGCGCCCGCTCGCCTGGGATGAGGTCGTCTCGCAGGAACACGTCATTCAGACGTTGAAAAATGCCGTTGCCGGGGATCACGTGGCGCATGCCTACCTGTTCAGCGGCCCGCGCGGCACCGGCAAGACCACCGCCGCGCGCCTGCTGGCCAAGGCCGTCAACTGCCTGGCCGAGGATAAATCCCGGCGTCCGTGCAATGAGTGCGCCCACTGTGTGGCCGTCAACGAAAGCCGCTTCATGGACGTGATTGAAATTGACGCCGCCTCCAACAATGGCGTCGATGACGTGCGCGAACTGCGCGAAAAGATCAACTTCTCGCCCTCGCAGGGCCGCTATAAAGTCTATATTGTTGATGAAGTCCATATGCTCTCCAAACCGGCCTTCAACGCCCTGTTGAAGACGCTGGAGGAACCCCCGCCGCACGCTATTTTCATCCTGGCTACCACCGAAAGCCACAATATTCCGGCCACTGTACTCTCGCGCTGCCAGCGTCACGAATTCCGGCGCTTTCCGCTCGGAGAGATCATCCGGCGGCTCGAGGAGATCTGCAAGACCGAGAACATTCTCGCCGATGCCGAAGCCCTGAGCCTGATTGCGCGCCAATCCTCCGGCGGCATGCGCGACGCCATTTCCTTGCTCGACCAGCTGGCCTCCACCGGCGGCCAGGTCACGCTGGCAACCGCTCAGAGCGTGCTCGGCACCACCACCAGCCAGGCGGTCATCAACCTGATCGAAGCGATTGCCGCCCGTCAGCCCGCCTCGGCCATGAACGAAATCCACCAGGCGCTGGATGCCGGCGCCGATGTGCGTACCCTGGCCCGCCAGGTCATCGAATATCTGCGCCAGGTGCTGCTTGTCCAACTGGGCAATGGCGACCAGCTGGAAGCCACCCCGGATGTACGCACGCAGATCGTGGCGCATGCCCAGGTCCTGCCAACCCATGAGCTGGTGCGCATGATGCGCGCCTTCAACGCTGCCGCCATCGATGCGCGCGGCGGCTGGGCGCCTTCGCTGGGGCTTGAACTGGCTGTTGCCGAACTGATCGAACAGCCGCAACTGCCCATCGAAACCGGATCAGCGCCCAGACCGGTACCCCGACCCGCGCCGACTCAACCTGTCACCCGCCAGAGTCCCGCCAAAGCAGCCGAATCCGCACCGGAAGAGCCGGGTATTTCCCTCGAGAACATCACCAGGGTCTGGAAACAGATTTCCAATCTGGTCAAACAACAGGATCCCAAGTCTGCGGCCAGCGGGTTGGTGAATTCCGGGAAGCCGCTCGAAATCCAAAACGGCGTTTTGCAGGTTGGTTTTGTAGGTAATCTTCTTCCCGAAAAATTTAATCGCCCAGAAATTACCCAGCCAGTTGAAAAAGCCATGAAAGAACTGCTGGGAGTTTCCATCCCGGTGCAAGGGTTTGACATGGGCGGGAAAAATACCCTGCCCGCGCACGTCAAACCCGACGGCATGGTCGCCACCGCTCTGCAAAACGGCGGCGAGATTGTGGATACGCAGTAAACAGCAGGTAAAATCGATTTTTCCAATACATTCCCCAGGTTATTGAGGAGCAGATTTATGGCAAAAGGATTTAATCGCGGCCCGGCGATGGGCGGCAACCCGATGATGGCGCAGCTGCAAAAGCTTCAGCGCCAGATGGCTGAGGCGCAGGAAAAACTCGCCCAAGAAACGGTTAGCGCTACTGCGGGTGGCGGAGCAATCAAGGTCACCATGACGGGTGATCAGAAATGTACCGGCGTTGAAATTGACCCCGATTTTTTGAAGGAAACTGACGCCGAGATGTTGCAGGATATGTTGCTGACAGCCGTCAACCTGGCGCTCGATAAATCGCGCGAATTGCAAGAAAAGATGATGGGGCCGTTGGCCGGCGGGCTGCCGTTCTAGGGCTGGCAGCGCGCCCCAACTCCAAAAACCTATGCTTCTCCCCGAACCCCTCCAGAATCTGATCACCGCCTTCGAGCGGCTGCCCGGCATTGGGCCAAAATCGGCTTCGCGGCTGGCTTTTTTTCTGTTGCGGGCGCCCGAGGACGTTTCACGTCAGCTGGCCGAGGCGTTGAGTGCGCTCAAGCAGAATACGGCCCTTTGCCCCGATTGTTTTAATATCATGCTGAATGGGCGCGACCGTTGCGAGATTTGCGAGAGCCGCGCCCGCGACGAGGCCCTGATCTGCGTCGTGGAAGAGCCGCTGGATGTGCTGGCTTTGGAGCGGGTGGGGGCTTACCAGGGCAAATACCACGTCCTGCACGGGGTGCTCTCGCCGATTGAGGGGATTGGGCCGGACGATTTGAAAATCCGCCCGTTGTTGGCGCGGGTGGCGCAGGGCCAGGCCAGGGAAATTATCCTGGCGACCAACCCCAGCATGGAAGGGGATGCGACTGCGTTGTACCTCCGTCAGCAACTGGCCGCTTACCCGGTGCAGGTCACCCGTCTCGCGCGCGGCCTGCCTGTCGGCGGTGATCTGGAATATGCCGATCAGAACACGCTGCTGCGCGCTCTCTCCGGCCGTCAGACGATGAGTTGACTTACCAGGGGAAGATCTGCGTCAGCTGAGCCCACAGCGTGGGGTTGAGCGCCTGAAAATCTTCGGTGCGGATGGAGAAAACGGCCAGTGTGCTGACCGTGATCGAGAACAGCATCAGCCCGATGCCGGCGGCCAGGTACAGGCGTCGAAATCCGGGCTGGGGAGCCAGCAAGCGCTCTCCCTGCCAGAATCCCAGGATGGCGAGCAGCATTAACGGCGGGAGGATATCCGCAGTGTACCGCATCGCCGAAAAGAAGAACGCAACCAGGGAGGCCAGCCCGGCCAGGCTGGCTGCCAGCAAGCCGACTGTAAACCAGTTCAGTTCTCTAGCAGCCTCCGTTTGTGGGGCTGTTTTCTTGAATCCCAACGCCGCGACCGGCAGTCCTGCGAACAGGATAAAGGGGGTGGAGCAGAGCAGCCCCAGCAGGGAACCGGTATTGTAGATTTCCGGCAGTCTTAAAAACGGGAACAGGGTCAGGCCGCTTCCCTGGAGTATGCGTAGAAAGGGAAAGCCGGGCTGTCGTCCGGGGGTGGCCAGCAGGTAATCGTAGAGGTTGGGCAGAATATACACGGGCGAGAACAGCTCGTGCAGGTGTTTTTGCATATACCCGAGCGTTAACTGGTATGAAAAGCCGGTTTCAAAGGGCGAGCCAAAGCGCGCCTGGTTATACCAGCCCAGCAAACCGACTCCCAGCATGAGCGGGAGCGCCAGCGAGATGACGGGCAGCGCACAGGAGGCGAATTCGCGGGTGCGTCGATACTCCATCAAAAAGAAAATTGCAATCAGCAGGCAAAATGAAGCCACCGGGAAGATTTGTGTCAGCCGGGAACCCAGCGCCAGCGCCCAGGCCAGCCCGGCTCCGGCAAACCACCCCAGGCTGCGAGGTGAGGTGACCAGCGCGGTGAGAATCATCCACAAGCCCAGCAGGAAGAAAAACTGCGCCCCGGCCCCGGCGGCTTCATAGACCCGCGCACCGGTCAGCATCCAGGCCCAGGGAGAGACTAGCCCGGCGCACAACAGGCAGAGCGGCACCAGCCAGGCGGGTACAGCCCTGAAAAAGTGCTTCCACAGGCTGACGATCAGCGCCGATTGGGCGAGGAATACTCCCACGGTCATGGCAAAGACGAGCAGTTCGTCTCCCAGTACCCCGGCGCCCGCCATTTTCAGTGGAATCAGCATCAGCGCTGGCACCGGCCCAAAGTAGAGGTAATATTTGCCGGCATACAGCGAAACATCCAGCAGATATTTGCTGTCGCCGCGTTTGGCCGGGTTGTATGGGTTGGTCAGCGCCAGCAAAAGGGGATCGGGTTGGAGTTCAAGCGCCAGGTGGTGGTGTTGAAAAGCCGTTGCAAGTTGGTCGTAATAGGTTGTCCGGGTAGGCCAGTTCGTCCAGCGGCCATAGCTGATAAACCAGGCGTAACAAACCAGCACCAGCAGCAGGCTGGCGGCGATGGAAACCGTAAAAAGGCGGGGCCTGGCAGATGAAAATTGTCTATGCATGGTCTTCCTGCGCGACCACGGTTTTTACCCGCCCCACCAGGCCGTTGGTTAGCCGGACTTTGATGCCGTGCGGATGCGTGGCCGAGCGCGTCAAAATCTCGCGCACCATGCCCTGCGTTAATTTTCCGGTCAGCTGATCCTGTTTTTGCACGATCAGCACCGTCTGGCCGGGCTGGATGTTGGCGCGCCGCGTGCCGTCCATTATTGCAGCAGGCCCCGGCAAAAGTTCAGGAAGGTTTCAATATCCTGGAAATTGCTGACCATGCCGACCGAAATGCGTACCGCGCCGCTCGATTTGCCATCGATGCACAGGCGGAAATCGTCAATCGTCAGGCGTTCCTCGTGGCCGGGGCCGTTGAAACAAACATCCAGTTCGACGCGCGAGATGCCCAGGGCGACCTCGCCGGCGCCGGGGTTGCAGAAACAGCCCGTGCGCAGGGAAATGTTGACCTTGTTGGCCTGTTCTTCGATCGAGCGATGATCGATCGGGCGGCCGTTTTTATCGAAAAAGTTGGCAGTGACCGCGCCGCCGCGTGCTTCCGTTGACGCGGGGCCATACAAGCGGACGAGTTTTACCCCCGTGCTGTGAGTGAGCTCCGTTAAGTGTTCAATCAGCCAGCCGGTCAGGCAGCGCACCCGCTCGCTGATGATTTCCATACCGATCGATTCCATGTGTTGCAGCCCGATCTCCACCGCCGGGATGTTGAGATAATCCACAGTGCCATCTTCAAAGGCGGCGTGCCCTTCGGCCAGGTAATATTTATCGCCCTGCACCGAGGCGACAGTGATGGTGCCGCCCGCAAACCAGGGCTTGTGTAGTTTGTGGAGTGCCGTGCGTTTGGCGAGCAGCGCTCCCAGCCCGGTTGGGTAGCCGAAAATCTTGTAAAACGAGAGCGGGACAAAGTCTGGTTTGTAGCGGGTGAGATCCAGCTGATTGGTCGGGGCAAAGGCGGCAGCGTCGAGCAGCACATCCCAGCCCTGTTGCTGCGCTTTTGCGATCCATTCCAGCGGGTGCTTGACGGAAGAGAAGTTGGATTGGGCCGGGTAGGCGAACAGGTTGTTGTGGCCGGGTCGGGCGCGGTCGAGGAATCCGTCCAGCTGGGTTTCGATGATGCGCAGGTCGGGCAGGGCCAGCGGTACGTAGGTTACTGCGGCTCCGCGCGCGTGGGCAAATTCGCGAATGCCGTTGACGGAATTGTGATTGTCAAAGGTCAGCAGGTAGTGGCCGCCGGGGGCAAATGGGTAGGCTTCGCCGACGATTTTGAGCGCGCCACTGGCATTGGGGGTAAAGATGACCTCGTATTCAGCCGGGTCGGCGTTGAAGAAGCGCAGGACGTGTTCGCGCGCGCCTTCGACCAGCCGGGTGGCGGCCATCGAAGTGGGGTTGGAGGAATGCGGGTTGCCGAACACGCCTTTGAGCAGGATTTCCTGGTGGCGGCGCACCTGCGAATCGGCGTACAGACCGCCGCCGGTGTAATCGAGGTAAATCTGGCCGGTGGCGTCGAGGCGGCTGTAGTCGCTGGCGCGCAGCGTATCCAATTTTTGGGTGGTGGTGTAGGTGGGGTATTGTTGGAGAAAAGCGGCGAATGACATGGTGTCCTTGGGGTGATGGTTATTCAAAGTAGTGTTTAAGTTTCAGCAGGTGTTTTTCAAACAAGTGCCATGAAAGCACAGAGAGCAGAACTGTGCCGGTGAAGGAAAGCGCCAGAAAAGCCAGCGCCATGAGCAAATTCCGGCGGCCGGTACGCCACATCATCTCCAGCAGAATGGAAACCAGCGGCATATGGATCAGGTACATGGCGTAGCTGTAGTTGCCGAAAAAGGCCAGGATGGGGTGGCGGAATATGCGTCGCGGCCAGGATTCTGCCGGGCCTGTGGCGACCAGGACGATCAGGGCGCCCGCAATCAAGGCCAGCAGGGTGTACCCGAATATGCTTAATGGGAAGTTGGTTGAGACGGGAGTGGACATTCCGGCCTGCGCGCTGGCCAGGAACAGTCCGAAACTGATCAGTAACACCGGCCAGGCCCAGGGTGCCAGGCGTTTTTTCCAATCGTCGGAGCTTTCAAATGCTATGGCCAGCAGAGCGCCCAGCGCCAGGCCTTCAAACCGGGTCACTGACCCGTAATAGAATAAATTTGGCAGCGAAATAATGCCCAGGAGTGGAGTGCGAAACTGGATCAGTACGATGCGAAACAGGAGCGAAAAAATCACAATCCCGGCGCTGGTGATGGCCAGTGCGCGCCGTTTTAGAAAAAAGACGACTGCTGGCCAGAGCAGGTAAAACTGTTCTTCGATGGCCAACGACCAGGTTGGAATCAAGAATGTGGAGGGGATTTTATCGAAGACGCTGAGCCAGTTTTGCTGGTAGAGCAGGAAATACGGCCAGGTTTGGGGAGCATCCGGCCCAGATTTGGGATCCAGCACGGGTAAAAATATCAGCAAGCCGCCAACCAGCAGGTAGTATAGCGGAAAAATCCGCAGAATGCGGCGCGCATAAAAATTTTTGAAGTAATTGGGGCGGTGCAGTGTCCGCAGCAGGATGCCGGTGATCAGGAAGCCGGAAAGCACAAAGAAGATATCCACACCCGCCCAGCCTAGGCGTGTCAGGCTCGAAAGACGCAGGAAAAGCTCATTGTCGGTGAAATATTCGGCCCGCTTGCAGATATGTAAAGAAAGCACCATCAATATGGCAAGGCCGCGAATTCCATCCAGCTCAGCGATACGGTCGGAGGCAACAGGCGTAGACATGGAGTTTATTTTACTCAGAGATTGTCTTTTTGGGGTGCCCGACACGCTGGAGAGATGGTTCCTGCTTTGTTTTTGCTGAACAAACCCGAGGTGTTTAATTTTGGCCCCCATTCGTGATAGACTCTACCCAATCTGCTCGCAGAAAGGAAATCATGCCATGTCTTCCAAAGTCTATTTTGGTACGGCGCGCCAGGCCCGTCTTGAAGCCAAAGAAACCCTGCCCGCCAAGCTCGATTTGATCCTTGACCAGCTGCACCTGCGCGACCGTGTTAACAAGGAAACCGTCGTCATCAAAATGCACACCGGCAATAATATGGTCTACTCCACCATCCATCCGGTTTTTGTGCGGCGTGTCGTTCAGGCTATCAAGGAGGGCGGTGGAAAGCCCTTTGTGGTGGATGTGAATTGGGATACCGAAGGCGCCGAAAAGCGCGGCTACGCTTCGGAAGTGATCGGCTGCCCAATCTACCCCGCCGCCGGGCCGGATGAGAAGTATTTCTATGAACACGAGCGGCCCTACAAAAGCATCCAGAAGTGGAAAATCTCCGGGCTGATTCAGGATTCCAGTTTCATGGTCAATTTTGCCCACGTCAAGGGTCACCCCAGCTGCGGATTTGGCGCGGCCTTCAAAAACCTGGCGCTCGGTTGCCTGGCTGGCAATTCGCGCGGTGCGATGCATGACGCCATGCACTATGACCAGTACTGGTTCCCCGAAAATTGCCCCGATAAAAGCATCCTGCCGCAGATTGTGGCCGCCTGTCCCCATAATGGTGTTGTCGTGGATAAGGATAACCCGGAGAGCCTGCACATGCACTTCGAAGAATGCAACCAGTGCGGGCGCTGTCTCAAAGTCGCACCGGAAGGCAGCTTAAAAATCCAGGCGGTCAACTTCCAGACCTTCCAGGAAGCCTGCGCGGTTGCGGTGGATATTGTCCTTTCAACGTTTGCGCCCGAGAAAGTGGTGCATCTCAACCTGGCTACGCATATGACCCCGGTTTGTGACTGCTTCGGCTTCACATCTATGCCGATTTTGCCGGATGCGGGCGTTTTCGGCTCGGATGACATCGTCGCGCTGGATAAAGCCACGCTGGACGTCATCGCCAAAACCCGCCTGCTCGAGGACAATATCCCCACAACGATGGAAGTCCACACCCGCGAGGGACACCCCTTCCAGTGGCTGCACGGGCCGCTGAAGGACCCCTATAAAGTCACCGAGTTTGGCGAAAAACTCGGCCTTGGCTCCCGCGACTACGAGCTGGTGGATGTGCTGCCGCTGGAGTTCCCCGCGCGCGCCTCCATGCCGTATATCGCGGCAAAATGAAGCCTGAAAGACCTTCCAAATAGCAGACGAGGCCGGCTCATCACCGGTCTCGTTTTTTTCTGCCCCCACCCGTCCTCCCCCCAATGCGACGAAATTCAGTCGCATTGGGGGACGCGCTTCGCATGTTCTTGGCGAAGGTGGCCGCTTGCCCCCGAAGGGGGTTAGCGCCGGAGGGGGCGGGCTACTTCACCAGATTCCGCAACACCGTATGCAAAATCCCGCCGTTGCGATAGTAATTCACTTCCACAGACGTATTCAGCAGCGCCTTCGCCTGGAACTCGACCACTTTTGCCATCTGCCCTGAGCCTGTCGAAGGGTCAGCCTTGGTCGCCTTGACCGCCACCACGCTCTGCGGAGCCATGTCATCGCTCAAACCTGCGATGTCGAAGGTTTCGGAGCCGTCCAGGCCGAGCGATTCGGGGTTCTGGCCGTCCATAAAGCGCAGGGGCAGCACGCCCATGCCCACCAGGTTGGAGCGGTGGATGCGCTCGAACGACTCGGCGATCACCGCCCGCACGCCTTGCAGCATCGGGCCTTTGTTCTTTGGCGTAGCCGGGCAGGGGGATGCTTTTCGTTGCCCCGCAACCGCAGGAGTATAATCCCAGGCATCATCCCTGTTCAACACTGAGGCAGATATGCAAAAATCGAAGAAAAACGCGCGCCAGTATTTCGGCGAATGGCGACACTGGGGGCTGCTGCTCATTTCGCCCTGGCTGGCCGGATTTTTCCTGCTCAAATTTTTCCCCATCCTGGCATCGCTGGCGCTTTCGCTAACCAATTTTTACCTGCTCGAACCCCAAAAGACCGAGTTTGTTGGCCTGCAATACTACATCCAGTTTCTGCATGACCCGGATATGTACACCGTCCTCAACCGCACCATCATGCTGGCGCTGGCGATCATCCCGGTGCAACTGGTTTCCTCGGTCTGCATTGCCGCCCTGTTGAGCAACAGGCGATTGCTGGCGAAAAACACCATGCGCACCCTGTTCTTCCTGCCCAGCGTCATCCCCAGCGCGGCGTTTATTTTCATGTGGCAGGGCTTTTTTAACCCTGCCAGCGGGTGGCTCAACCGGCTTTTCCTCAATCCGCTTGGGTTGGCGGGCCTGAACCATCTTTCCGGGCGGGGCGCGGGAAATTCGCTCTTTATCCTGACTTCGCTCTGGACGATTGGCCCCGGCATGTTGATTCTGATGGGCTCCATGCAGGGCATCGCCCCGGAACTTTACGAGGCCGCCCAGGTGGATGGGGCGGGCCGCTTCCGGCGTTTTTTCTCCATCACCCTGCCGCTGATCACGCCTGCCATCTTTTTCACCCTGATCCTGAACCTGACCGCCGTTTTTGGAGGCGCGGTGATGATGGATCGCGGCTACAACTTCGACAGCAACCTGTCTTCGTATGACAGTTATATCTATTTTTACCTGTTCCGCGTCTTCAAATTGGGCGCAGCCACCAGCCTGGCCTGGATTTTCCTCATCTTCACCATGGCGATTGTGATCACGCTATTTATCACCTCGAAATACTGGGTTTACTATCCCGACCCGGAGAAACGCGCATGAACCGGCTGAATCTCAAAAAATGGCAGAAAATCCTGCCGTTCAACCTGCTGGTGTGGATCATCCTGGCCCTGTACCTGCTCCCGATTATCTCGATGGTGTTCACTGCGATGATGTCCACCGAGCAGTTGATGGATCCCCGCTCCCCGCTGTACCCGGCCCGGCAGTTGACGTTCAATTACCAGGGCAAGGATTACCCCCTCTACAACGTCCCGACCGGGAGCGGAATCCGCCCAATGGCGTTGTTCCAGCCCGGGGCAAAATCCAGCCTGTTTATCGATCCCCAGAACCCCGGGGCCGCTCCGATCCGCTGGGTGGGCGGCTGGCGTTCGCTCCAGGGCCTGTACGAATTCCACATCAGTTGGGACAACTTCACCGTCATGGCAAAGAACCTGCCGCTGGCCGATATGCTGCGAAACAGCCTGCTGATCCTTTTCCTGGCTGAAATCGGTGTGCTGGCCTCGTCGATTGTGACCGCCTATGGCTTTGCCCGCTTTAAACTGCCCGGCGGCGACCTGATTTTCTACATCCTGATTGCCACCATCCTGATCCCCGATAAAGTTACCACCATCCCGACTTATTTTGTCTATGTCAACCTGCTGCACTGGCGCGGGACGATTTATCCGATTTTGCTGCCCTGGTTTTTCGGCAGCGCCATGTACATTTTCCTGCTGCGCCAGAACTTCCGCAGCATCCCGATTGACCTGGAAGAAGCCGCCATGCTGGATGGCGCCGGCCCTTTGCAGCGTCTGTTTTATGTGATTTTGCCGCAGTCCTGGCCGGTGGTGATCACGGTTTCGGTGCTGCACTTTTTCTACATGTGGAATGAAACCCGAACCGCCTCGCTCTACCTGAGTTCAGCCAACCCGGCGCTGATGCCCATCTCGATTGGTGTGCAGGTATACGAGTCGCGCGTTCCCATCCAGAACATCATCGAAGCCAGCAGCATGGTGATTCTGGCTATCCCGGTGCTGCTTTTGTTCATTTCCCAGCGTTATTTTATGCAGGGCATCGTGGTGACAGGGACGGAGAAGTAAAAAAAACGAGACCGGTGCTGAGCCGGTCTCGTTTTTTTCTGCCCCCACCCGTCCTCCCCCCAATGCGACGAAATTCAGTCGCATTGGGGGACGCGCTTCGCATGTTCTTGGCGAAGGTGGCCACTTGCCCCCGAAGGGGGTTAGCGCCGGAGGGGGGTTACTTCACCAGATTCCGCAACACCGTGTGCAAAATCCCGCCGTTGCGGTAGTAATTCACTTCCACGGAGGTGTTCAGCAGCGCCTTCGCCTGGAACTCGACCACGGAACCATTGGCCTTGGTAGCTTTGACCGCCACCACGCTCTGCGGGGCCATCTCATCGCTCAAACCGGCGATGTCGAAGGTTTCGGAGCCGTCCAGGCCGAGCGATTCGGGGTTCTGGCCGTCCATAAAGCGCAGGGGCAGCACGCCCATCCCCACCAGGTTGGAGCGGTGGATGCGCTCGAACGACTCGGCGATCACCGCCCGCACGCCTTGCAGCATCGGGCCTTTGGCGGCCCAGTCGCGGCTGGAGCCGGTGCCGTATTCCTTGCCCGCCAGGATGACGGTCGGGATACCCGCGTCCTTGTACTTCATGGCCGCATCGAAAATCGGCATGGTTTCGCCATTCAGGAAGCATTTGGTCCAGTTGCCTTCCTTCGGCGCGACGAGATTGTTCTTCAGGCGGATGTTGGCAAACGTGCCGCGCGCCATCACCAGGTCGTTGCCGCGCCGCGCGCCGTACGAGTTGAAGTAGGCCGGGGCCACGTCATGCTCTTGCAGGAACTTGCCCGCCGGGGAATCCGCGGCGATGTTGCCCGCCGGGGAGATGTGGTCGGTGGTGATCGAGTCGCCGAACAGGCCGAGCACGCGCGCGCCGCGGATGTCGGAAACGGTGCCAACATCCAGCGTCAACTGCTGGAAATAAGGCGGGTGGTGGATGTAGGTCGAGGTCTCATCCCAGTTGTACAGGTCGCCGCCCGAGATTTTGATCTCTTTCCAGGCATCGGTGCCTTCAAAGACGCTGGAATATTTGTCGTTGAACATTTCCACGCGCACATGCGCGGCCACCGCTTCGGCAATTTCCGCGCTGGTCGGCCAAATGTCGCGCAGGTAGACCGGGCCGTCCGCGCCTTGGCCGAGCGGCTCGTTGTTCAGGTCGATGTCGACCGTCCCGGCCAGCGCATACGCCACCACCAGCGGCGGCGAAGCCAGGAAATTGGCCTTCACCAGCGGATGGACGCGCCCTTCGAAGTTGCGGTTGCCGGAGATGACCGCCGCCGCGACGAGATCGCTGCCGGTGACAGCCTTCGCCACCTCACCCGGCAGCGGGCCGCTGTTCCCGATACAGGTGGTGCAGCCGTAGCCGGTCACGTTAAAGCCCAGTTTGGCCAGCGGTTCGGTCAGCCCGGCGGAGTTGAGATATTCGGTCACAACGCGCGAACCGGGAGCCAGGCTGGTCTTGACGTAAGGCTTAACCTGCAAACCTTTTTCGAGCGCCTTTTTGGCGACCAATCCCGCGCCGATCAAAACCGACGGGTTGCTGGTGTTGGTGCAAGATGTGATCGCCGCGATGACGACCGCCCCGTGCTTCATTTTGGTGTCGGTTCCGTAGGTGGCTTCACGCTGGAGGGCTTCGCCACTCAACTCGTAGCCGCGTTCCTTTACCGGGGCGGTCAGCGCCTTCTGGAAGGTGGATTTCATATCTGCAAGAGCTACCCGGTCTTGGGGGCGTTTCGGCCCGGCTAAAGACGGAACTACGGAACCGAGATCAAGTTCAAGCGTATCTGTAAACTCAGGCTCCGGTGTAGATTCATCACGGAACAGCCCTTGGGCGCGGCAGTAAGCTTCGGTCCGGTCGATCACTTCCTGCGAACGACCGGTCAGTTTCATGTAACGCAGCGTCTCGGCATCGACCGGGAAAAAGCCCATTGTCGCGCCGTATTCGGGGGCCATGTTGGCGATGGTGGCGCGGTCGGTCAGCGACATGCTGCCCAGGCCGGGGCCATAGAATTCCACAAATTTATCGACCACGCCCTTTTTGCGCAGCATCTGCGTGACGGTCAGCACCAGATCGGTGGCGGTCACGCCGTCGTTGAGTTTACCGACCAGTTTGAAGCCGATCACATCCGGCAGGAGCATATCCATCGGCTGGCCGAGCATCACGGCTTCGGCTTCGATGCCGCCCACGCCCCAGCCGACGACGCCCAAACCGTTGATCATGGTGGTGTGCGAGTCGGTACCGACGAGTGTATCGGGGAAGGCGACGGTTTCGCCGTTCTCGGTCTTGGTAAAGACACATTCCGAGAGATATTCCAGATTAACCTGGTGAATGATGCCGGTCATCGGCGGGACGACGCGGAAGTTTTTGAAGGCCTGCTGGCCCCACTTCAGGAATTCGTAGCGCTCCTTGTTGCGCAGGAATTCCATTTCGGTGTTGCGGGTCAGGGCGTCGGCGCTGGCAAAGAAATCGACCTGCACCGAGTGGTCGATGACCAGGTCAACCGGCACGAGCGGGTTGATCTGCTTCGGGTCGCCGCCCAGCCGGGCCACGGCGGCACGCATCGCGGCCAGGTCGACCACGGCGGGGACGCCGGTGAAATCCTGCATCACCACGCGGGCCGGCAGGAAGGGAATGCCGGGGCGGCCCCCCCCTGCTCCCCCCCCGCTTTCGGAGAAAGTGGGGGGGGCCGGGAGGGGGCTCCACGCAGCGATGTTTTTGACATCTTCCTGCGTGATTTCGTTGTCGTTGCACTGGCGCAGCGCCGCTTCGAGCACCACGCGCACGGAGAACGGCAGCTTGGCCAGTTTCACCAGCCCGGCCTTCTCCAGCGCGTCGAGACGATAATAGACATACTCTTTGTCACCGACTTTGAGCTTGTCACGGGAATTAAAGAAATCTTGCATGTGAACTCCTCTTTGGCGTTTGGTCAAAAATCTAGCATTGCGAAACCATTCCTACAACAAAACACCCTTGGTGCTTTGTGACGGAGTGGAAGAATTAAATAGCACTTCCTTGTCACAAAGAACCCAAAGGTGCGCCTTTGCTGTCCTTCGTCTGTCCAACAGACCCTTTATTTAATACGACGTATTTTACCGCATTTCAATTCGTCTGGCTGCCCAATTTGCAAAGGCCTGGAGGATTGATTACAACGGCAACGACCACGTTTTCGAGCAAAAAGCCTACTTGCTCAGCTCTTTTTTGAGCGCATCCACCAACTTTTTCTTTTCGCCCTCCGGCAGGAAGGCGGCCTGGGCGGCGGCCAGCACCCGCTCTTTGAGTACTTCGCGCGGAATTTTCAACTCTTCCACCGCCACGCGGTACTCGTTGGTGAGCGTGATCTGTGAAATCGACGGGTCGTCGGTGTTGAGGGTGACGTTCAACCCGGCGGCGATCATCTTCGGCGCGGGGTGACTGGTCAGCGTGTTGACTGCGCCGGTCTGGTAGTTGCTCGTCAGGCAGACTTCAAAGGGCGTGTGGTGCTCGTGCGCCAGCGCCGTGGTGAAGGGATCATCCAGGACATGGACGCCGTGCCCAATCCGGTCGGCGGAAAAAGACTCAATTGCCTCGCGGATGTTTTCCGGGCCGCCCCATTCTCCGGCATGCAGGGTGATGGCCAGGCCTGATTGGCGCGCTTCGTTGAAGAGCGGTAGGAATGGCCGGGCCGGATAATCGGCTTCGTTTCCGGCCAGGTCGAGGCCGACGATGCCCCTCTCCAGGCGGGAGGCGGCCAGCCAGGCGACCTGTTCGGCCAGTTCGATCGGCTCATGGCGGTTGACCGAGACGATCAGGCGCACCATGATTCCGAATTTTTGGGCGGCGTGTTTGGCGGATTCACAGACCCAGTCGGTGACGTCTTCGAAAGGGAAATGCCCGGCGCGGCTGAGCGCGACCGGTGTGAAGCGCAATTCCAGGTAGCGGATATTGTCGCGGGCGGCATCTTCCACCGCTTCCTGGGTGATGCGGTGAATGACCTCGGGGGAGCGGTAGAACATGCGCAGGGTGTTGAATTTGGAGAGGAAATTATTAAAGGTGAAGCTGTCTTCATCCTGCACCTGCACCAGCCGCGAAAGACGGACCACATTGGCGGGCATGGTCAGGCCGTGTTTGCGGGCTACATCGAGCATGGTGGCCAGGCGCAGAGAACCTTCCAGGTGGCGGTGCAGTTCCACTTTGGGCAGTTGGCGGTATTCGTCTGAAGCCGGGGCAAAGAAATTCGACATGGCGCGGGCGGTAGAAGAATCAGTGTCTTTTGTGGCGTTTGCGCCCGGCGCGGGCCTGCGCCTCGGATTCGGCGGGGGCGGCGGGCTCGGGGGCGCTTTCGGGGGGGGCTTCGGTTTGTGTCACCGGGCGCGGCAGGTAGCGGAAGACCCGGTCAATCACGCCGGAGCGGATTTCCAGCAGCAGCTCCTGGAACATTTGCGAAGCTTTGCTCTTGTATTGCACCAGCGGGTCGCGCTGGCCGTAGGCTTCCAAGCCGATGGAGATGCGCAGGGATTCGACCCGGGTCAGGTAATCGACCCATAGTTCGGTGATGACGCCGAGCAGGGCGTTGCGGTGGATTTCGGTCATGCGGCGGCGGCCCAGTTCGGCGGTGAGGGCGGCGCGCTGGGGTTCAGGCAGGGAGGCTGGGGCTTCGGGAGCCAGCTCCAGCGTGGTGGCGGCGGGGCCGAAGTCGCTTATGCGGGTGGCGTTTTGGGAGAGGCGGGCATATTCGGCCTGCCCCCAGCCGGTGGCCAGGGTGGCGGCGGCGGACTGGAGGTGTTCGAGCACGTCCAGGTCGAGGTTGGCGGCGTCGCGTTCGGCGAGCAGTTGGGCGGCGGCGTGGAAGTAGTTGATGCGCTGGTATTCAATGGCTTCGACTTTGCGGGTTTTGAGATTGATGCCCATGCGGCGGGCGCGCGCCAGGCTGTTGAGCAGGCGGATGACGTTGGTTTCATCTCGGGCGGGAAAACGTTCGAGCAGGGTTTCCAGTTCTCTGGCGATCTGGCCTTCGGCGCCGGTCAGTCTTTCGCGACGTTTTGCGAGGGTTTTCTCGGCGGCGTCCAGGATGCGGGTGGCGGCGGTGTCCCAGTCGAGGCGGGCGAGTTCGTCGCTTTTCTGGCCGAGCGCTTCGCCGAGGCGGTATTCCAGGCTGGCGAGCAGGCGCGAGAGGGCGGCGGCGGTCAGGGTCAGGTCGAGTTGTTCTTTGAGGGGTTCGGCCAGCGCGGTGGGATTGTTGACCAGTTGTTTGAGCTGCTCGCCGTTCAGGCGCGGGTCGTAATGCAGGACGTTTTTGAGTTCTTCGAGCGCTTCGACGGGGCGCGGGGGGGCTTCGTTTTCGCGCAGGCCTTCGAGCACGGCTTCGAGGGCTTCGAAGCGTTCTTCGAGCTGGGCATCCAGGCTTTCGGAAGTGCGCTGCACCATGGTCTGGAGGGCTTTGCGGGTGTGTTCTTCTTCGGACAGGATGGCGCGTTCGGTCAGGGTCAGGATGTCGGCGCGCGGGTCGCTTTCGTCGATTTCGTCGAGCAGCAGGCGCAGGGTGAAGGAGGGGAAGACGTGGTTGTCGCCGTGGGCAAAGGCGGGCTGGATCTGGTCGAGCCAGGCGAGCAGTTTCCAGGGGCCTTCGGCGTCGGCCAGGGCGGGCGGGATGCGGGTGCTGATTTCGTCTTTGAGCAGGGCGGCGATGTCTTCGGACAGGTCGTCCTTGGTCATGACGCGGTCGCGCTGGGAGTAGATGATGCTGCGCTGTTTGTTGAGCACGTCATCGTATTCGAGCAGGTGTTTGCGCACGTCAAAGTTGGCGCCTTCGACGCGGTGTTGGGAGGATTCGATCAGGCCGGTGACCATGCGGTTTTCGAGCGGGAAGTCGTCGTCGAGCCGGAAGCGGGTCATGATGTTTTCGACCTGTTCGCCGCCGAACAGGCGCATCAGGTCGTCTTGCAGGGAGAGGTAGAAGCGCGAGGAGCCGGGGTCGCCCTGGCGGGCGGCGCGGCCGCGCAGCTGGTTGTCGATGCGGCGGGCTTCGTGGCGTTCCGAGCCGATGACGTGCAGGCCGCCCAGGCGGCGCACCTGTTCCATGTCTTCAAAGTATTGCAGGAAGAATTTGATTTCGGTTTCGTAGATGCCGTAGTCGGCCGGGTCGAGTTTGAGAATGGCCTGGCGCTGTTCTTCGAGGCGCATGTTGTACGGGTCGTAGCCGGCCCGGCGCAGGACGCGGCTGATGACGGCGGTGATTTCTTCGGCCAGGTCGCCGCCGAGTTTGATGTCGACGCCGCGTCCGGCCATGTTGGTGGCGATGGTGACGGCGCCAAAGGCGCCCGCGCTGGCGATGATCTGGCTTTCTTCGGTGTGTTTGCGGGCGTTGAGCACTTCATGCGGCACGCCGCCCTGGATGACGGTTTTCAGGCGTTCGCTGTAGCTGGCTTCCAGGCGCAGGATGTCGAGCAGGCGGGCGAGGTTTTCGGGGTCTTCGGGGTTGATTGGAAGGTTGAGCGGTTTGGCGAACTGGCGCAGGAAGGTTGGTTCCAGCTGGTCGAGCGGTTTGTACAGGGGTTCCAGTTCGGCGGCCAGGCGGCCGTCTTCTTCGCGTTTGTTTTGTTCAAACCAGACCTGGCGCAGCAGTTTGATCTGCAGCAGGCGGCGCACCGGTTCGGCGCGCAGGCGGCCCGAGAGGCGCTCGGAGAGTTCGACTGAGGTGGTGCCGACCAGGATCGGGCGGCCCAGGATATGGTCGCGGATGATTTCGGCGACGATGGCGCGCAGTTTGGCTTCGACGGTGCGGTAGATTACGTCGGGGTAGTCGGAGCGCCGCCAGTAGGCGGGGGTTTTTTGTGGGTCGGCGCGCCGCGCGAAGTAGGCGATGTCGTAGTTGTTTTCGTCCTTGCTTTTGATTTCGACCAGCGGGGACTCTTTTCCGGCCAGGCTGGCGTTGTATTCCAGGTTGGTGGGGATGGGCAGGACTTCGAGATTGTAGATTTTGTGGAATTCTTCCGATTCGGTCAGGGCTGTGCCGGTCATGCCGGCCAGTTTTTGGTACATGCGGAAGTAGTTTTGCAGGGTGATGGTGGCGTAGGTGACGTTTTCGGGTTCGACCTTGACGCCTTCCTTGGCTTCGACTGCCTGGTGCAGGCCGTCGCTCCAGCGCCGGCCGGGCATCAGGCGGCCGGTGAATTCATCCACGATGACGACTTTGCCGCCCTGGACGAGGTAATCTTTGTTGCGGTGGAAGAGATATTGGGCGCGCAGGGCCTGTTCGAGGAAGCCGAGCAGGCGGGCCTGTTCGGGGGTGACGTCTTCGGGGCGTTCGGGGTCGCGCAGGGGCTGGCCGAGGATTTGTTCGACGTGGGCGGTGCCGATTTCGGTCAGCGAGATGGAGCGGTCTTTTTCGTTCAGTTCGTAGTCGTCGGGGATGAGCAGTTTGACGACCTGGGCCATCTGGACGTAGGTATCCAGCTCGCCGGAGGCCGGGCCGGAGATGATCAGCGGGGTGCGCGCTTCGTCAATCAGGACGTTGTCCACTTCGTCCACGATGGCGAAGTAGTGCCCACGCTGGACTTTTTCGGCCAGGTTGTAGACCATGTTGTCGCGCAGGTAGTCGAAGCCGAATTCGGCGTTGGTGCCGTAGGTGATATCGGCTTCGTAGGCCAGGCGGCGGTCGACCAGGCGCAGCTGGTGCTGGTCTTCGCGCGGGGATTCTTTTTCGGGTTCGTACAGGAAGGCTTTTTTGCCGTTTTCGGTGCTGGCGGCCATTTGCAGCACGCCGACGGACAGGCCCAGGGCGTGGTAGATGGTGCCCATCCAGCGCGCGTCGCGGCGGGCCAGGTAGTCGTTGACGGTGATCAGGTGCGCGCCGCGCCCGGTGAGGGCGTTCAGGTAGAGCGGCAGGGTTGCGACCAGGGTTTTGCCTTCGCCGGTGCGCATTTCGGCGATGTTGCCGTGGTGCAGGGCTGCGCCGCCGATCATTTGCACGTCGTAATGGCGCAGGCCGAGCGTGCGCTTGGAGGCTTCGCGCACGGCGGCAAAGGCGGCGGGCAGGATTTCGGCCAGCACGGCCTGTTCGGTTTCGAGTCGTTGCGGGCCGGGTTCCAGCCCGTCCAGTTCGGCGGCCAGCTGGGCGCGGAATTCGCCGGTTTTGGCGCGCAGGGCTTCGTCGCTGAGGGTTTCGTAGGCGGGTTCAAGCTGGTTGATCTGCCGCGCCAGGGCGGCGAATTTTTCCACTTCGCGTTGGTGCGGGTTGCCGCCGATTAGTTTGATGAAGTTTGAGAGCATAGTTTGCCTTTCGCTCGGGAAATTATAGCATAGGCAGGTTGGAGGGAGGTTAGAAACCCTGCCTGCCGGCGGTAAAAAGAGTTGAACCCGCGGCAATCGGGGTTCAACTCTGGGAGGGGTCAGTGGGTTGGGTGCGGCTCAGACCTGCCGCAGCAGTTCAATGATTTTTTGGGAGAGTTCCTTCAGGCTGGCGGGTTTGCTGACGTAGTCGTTGGCGCCGGCGGCCAGGGCGCGTTCGCGGTCGCCGCTCATCGCCATGGCGGTCAGGGCTATGATCGGCGTGGAGGCGAAGCGCGAGTCGGCGCGCAGATGGCGGATGGCTTCCAGACCATTCATATCCGGCAATTGGATGTCCATCAGGATGACGGTGGGGATGCGCTCCCGGGCTTTTTCGAGCGCTTCCATCCCGTTGTGGGCGACGATGACGGTGTATTTCAGGCGTTCGAAATATTCGACGATGGTCAGGATATTGACTTCGTTGTCTTCGACCAGCAGCAGGGTGCCCTGTGGGAGGGTGGGGGATACGAAGGGCGCTTCGGGACGGGGCGTTTCTGGGTGGGCCGGGGCGTTTGCGGGATGCCATGGCAGGCTGACGGTGAAGCAGCTGCCCTGGCCGGGGGCGCTGGTGACGGAAACCGTTCCGCGGTGTAAATCGACCATGCGCTTGACGAGCGCCAGCCCCAGGCCGGTGCCTTCATACTGGCGCGAAAGGCTGCTGTCAATTTGCACGAAGGGCGCGAACAGGCGTTTCTGGTCTGCGGGCGTGATGCCGATGCCGGTGTCAATCACCTGGAAGTCGAGCATTTCCTGTTCGGGACGGGCGCGCACGATCAGGGTCACTTTTCCGCCGGCGGGGGTGAATTTGACGGCGTTGCCGAGCAGGTTGACCAACACCTGCTTGAGGCGGCGCATATCGGCCTGCAGGGTGGGCGCGCGTGGATCCATCTCCAGGTTGATTTGCAGGTCTTTTTTGACGGCCTGTTCTTTGACGAACATCAGGCTGGCCTGGCAGATTTCGTTGACCAGCACCATTTCGGGGTGGATTTCGAATTTGCCCGCTTCCAGCTTGGAAAGGTCGAGCACGTCGTTGATCAGGCTGAGCAGGTGACGTCCGCTGCTGAAGATGCTGTTTACGTATTTGAGCTGGTAATCGTTCAGCGGGCCGCGGTGCCCGTCGATCAGTATTTCGGCCAGGCCGAGGATGCCGTTCAGCGGGGTGCGCAGTTCGTGGCTCATCGTGGCCAGGAAATCATCCTTCAGGCGGATGGCGCGTTCCATTTCAGCATTGGCCAGCTGCAAGGCTTCGGAGCTTTTCTTTTGCAGGGTGATGTCGTAGGTGGTGACCAGGCCGTATCTCTGCCCGCCGATCTGGGTCAGGAATGTGCGGCTTTCCACCTCGCGGATCTCGCCGTCGGCGCGAATCAATGGATATTGGACGGGGATTAACAGCCCCGATGGTTGGGTTGCTGTATTTTGTCTTATCTTCTCGTGGACGACACTGCTCAGGCGGGCTTCGGTTTCGGGGCTGATCAGCCCTATATCCGTTGAGTGGCGTCCGAGCAGGGCTTCGAGCGGGTATTGGGTCAGCTCTGAAAAGGCGTGGTTGGCGCGGACCAGGCGGTTTTGGGTGTCGTAGAGCGCGATCGGGACAGGAGATTCTTCAAAGAGCAGGCGATTCTGCAGTTCGCTTTCACGTGAAATTTCCTCGGCCTGTTTGCGCGCAGTGATATCACGGGAGGTGACCAGCGCGAGGTTTTTGCCGCCCAGTTTCAGCGCGTAGATGCGGCTTTCCACCTCGCGCTGGTTGCCGTCGGGCCGGTGGATGCAAAATTCCAGCGCGGCGTAGTTTGTGGGAGATGTTTGGGCCTGCAGGAAGGCGGTGTTCATCTCACGGACAACCTGGGGAGTGACCAGTTTAAGTTCGTCCAATCTGTGGCTGAGCAGTTCGGCGCGTGGCAGGCCGGTCAGCTCTTCGCTGGCGCGGTTGATGCGTATGATTTTGCCGCGCTGGTCGAACAGGGCGATGGTGTCGGGTGATTCTTCAAACAGCAGGCGATTCTGGGCTTCACTGTCGCGCAGGATTTCTTCGGCTTGTTTGCGCGC
This sequence comes from uncultured Anaerolineae bacterium, assembly GCA_903875215.1. Lineage (GTDB taxonomy): Bacteria > Chloroflexota > Anaerolineae > Anaerolineales > Villigracilaceae > UBA5195. Next base: position 12,123 of record CAIQVH010000036.1, on the reverse strand, counting down.
GGTGATATTGCGGAAGATGGAGTTGGTGATGAACTGGCCTTCCTGGCTGATGTGGCTGCCCAGGCTGCCTTCCACGATGACCAGCTGGCCCTGCCGGGTGCGAAAGATGGTTTCAATTTGCTGGGGCTGCTGGGTGGTTACCAGGGCGCGCATCACGGCCTGGCAGTGATCCTGGTAAACCGGGTCCACCACCTGGGTAAAGGTCATTTCGCGGGCTTCTTCGAGGCTGTAGCCGAGGGTTTCGCACCAGGCTTTGTTGACGTACAGGTAATTGCCTTCGGCGTCCAGGCTCTGGATCATGTCGCGCGCGTTATCGAGGAAGTTTTGCAGTTCGCGCTGGGCGGCGAGGCGCCCGGCTTCGGCCTGTTTGCGCGTGGTGATGTCTTGCGCGGCTACCAGGGCGGCGGGGCGAAGTCCCAGCGTGAGAGTGTGCGAGGTGATTTCCACGTCGATCAGGCGGCCATCTTTGCGCTGGTGCCGCCATTCACCGGAATGCTGCAGGGTTGGCCGGTCTTCACGCAGCAAGGCTTGCAGGGTTTCCCATTCTTCGGAGGGGTGCAGGTCTGGCAGTGTCAGTGCCAGGAATTCTGCGCGGGTGTAACCGTAATTGGCCTGCATGACCGCGTTGACTTCCAGGATTTGCAGGGATTCCAGGTCATAGGCGAACATGGGGAGCGGGTTGTTCTCAAACAGGTAGTGGTACTGGGCCTCGCGCTGGCGCAGGGCTTCGGCGGCCTGTTGGCGCTCGGTGTTGTCGAAGATTGTGACGCGGGCGCCGCTGTATTTGCCAGCCTCGGTGCGGATCATGTTGATATTGGCGAGGATGGGCAGGCGCGAGCCGTCTTTTCGCAGCAGGGTCGATTCGATGCTGGGAACAGTGTCGGTCTCACGGATGATCTTCTGGATCGCGGGTAGGAGCATGGCTTCGGCTTCTTCACGCGCCAACAGGTTGATGTACAGGTTCCCGAGCAGTTCCTCGCGGGTGCTGCCCAGCCAGTTCAGGAGGGTGTTGTTGATGTTGGTGATGCGTCCGTGCTGGTCGGTGGAGAGGTATCCGCAGGGGGCGTTGTCATACAGATCCTGCACTTCGGCGGTGCGCACGCGTACACGCTCTTCCAGCTGGTCGCGGGATTCCTGCAATTCCAGTTCGATGCGTTTGCGGTCGGTGATGTCTTGCAGGATGCCGATGGATCCGGTCGGTATGCCGTTGGCGTCGAGCACCTGGACGGAGCTGTCAATAAACCAGCGCAGTTCGCCGTTGCGGGTGCGCAGCAGTGCGTCGCAGACCCAGGGCTGCCCTTTCCCTCCAGCGCGAGCTTTTTCCATGGCCTGGCTGATATCCAGATCTGCATAGCCAGCCTGCATTTTTGTTTCGACGATCAAACTATTCATGAGGGTTGGGGTGAATTCTGCGCTGGTGTAGCCGGTTAATTGCTGGATGCCTTCGTCGATGAAGGAGTACCGGCCTTCGGCATAATTCATGCTGTAAGGGATGGCCTGCGCGGCGCGGATGGCCTGCCGGTAGCGGGTTTCGCTTTCGATCAGCGCCTGCTCATGCTGTATGCGGCCAGTAATATCCTGCACTTGCGTGATGAAATATTGCACCTCGCCGGCCTGGTCGCGGATCAGCGTCACATCGCGCAACCCCCAGATCACCCGGCCGTCTTTAGCGATGTACCGTTTTTGAAGCTGGTAGCTTGGAATTTTGCCGGCGATCAGAAGGTCAATGTGGGGCATGTCCAGGTTCTGATCGTCGGGATGGGTGATTTTTGCATTAGACTCCAGCGCCTGGAAGTCCTGCTCGCTATACCCGAGCAGATTGCACATGGCCTGGTTGACTTTCAACCATTTTCCCTGGGGCGAGACGATGCCGATGCCGATGGGGGCCATGTTAAAAATGGTGGAAAATTGGGCTTCGCGGGAGCGCAGTTCGGTGAATTGTTGGGCGCCGTGCAGCGCGCTGCCGATCGCTTCGCAGATGGACTGGGCAAAGGTGACATCGGCGCTATTGAAAGCGGCCGGGTGCGGGCTTTCCAGGTTGAGCGCGCCGCTCATTACTCCGTTGACATGGATCGGCACGACCAGTTCGCTGCCGGTGGGGTTCTCCCGCTGGCCTTCAAAAAAATCCGGGTCGAGGCGCACATCCGGCACGAGCTGGGTCTGCCCGGTGCGGTAGGCGCGCCCGATGATGCCGGAGTGGATGGGGCGCAGAAGGCCCACCTCGCCCGGGGCCATGAAGGTTTCGGCGCGAGTCTGCCAGAATTGCTGCTCCGGGTTGACCAGGATCGAGAGGCCGATATCCTGCCAGCGTCCCAGGGCCAGCAGGGCCTGCAGGACGGTTTGCAGGATCTCATCCTGGTCGACAAGGCCGGGCAGCGAGTGTAACACTTTTGATAATACGGCCTGGCGGGCCAGGTTTTCCTGGTTGGTCTGGCGGATTTCCAGGCTGTTCATCAGGTTGCGCGCCAGGGTTTGCAGGGTGGCGCGCTGCAGTCCGGTCAATTCGCGCGGGCGGGTGTCCATCACGCACAGCGTGCCGAGCGCCAGGCCGCTGGCGGTCAGCAGCGGAGCGCTGGCATAAAAGCGGATCTGCGCCGGGCCGCTGACCAGCGGGCTGGCGGTGAAGCGCACATCCGCGCTGGCATCGTTTACCTCCATGAGTTGATCTGGCTGGAGGATGGCATGGGAACAGAAGGAGTCTTCACGAGGCAATTCACGGACATCCAGGCCGACGCGGGTCAGGAGCCATTGCCGTTTGTCATCAATGAGTGAAATCGCGGCGATCGGGGTTTCGCAGATTTGCGCGGCCAGGCGGGTCAGGTCGTCGAAGATGGGCTCGGGCTGGGTATCGAGAATGCAGGCGCGGCGCAAACTCTCCAGCCGCTGGGCTTCATTGGGCGGCTGGGGATGGGGAGATTGGGTTGGCGCGGGCGGTTTTTTCTTCATCGGGTGCTTCTCTTTTTTCAGGCGTTTCTGATGGTTGGGGATTTTATCATCTTTCCCGGCGGCTTTACGCGGGGAGATTCCCGGTCTTCTGTCTCATTCCAGGATGCGTACATCGGGGAAGTAAATGGTGGGGAAGGAGAAGTGGATTTGCGCGAATTTCCAGCCGGTGGGCGCGTGCTCGACGACGGCGGTGAAGCGCAGCGGCCAGATGAATTTTTCTCCGCGGCGCAGTTCGTAGAGGGTGTTGGTGCCGCCGCGCAGCAGGAAGTGCAGTTTTTGGTCGGCGGGCAGCGGCGAAGTTTCGATGAAGTTTTTGGCGAAGTTGAGATAGGCGGCGTAGTTCTCTTCCCCGATGGTCTGGGTGACGGTGGCCGCGGCGGCAATCCAGCCGGTGGCGCCGTGGGCGTGGATGGAGGCGCTCTGCAGTTCGAGGCGCAGGTCGCCCCAGGTTTCCCAATCGCCCTGCACCAGTTCGCGGGCGGCGGCGCGGCTGGTGTACCATTCGTCCGAGTTGGGCCGGATGCCGTTGGTGCCGATGATTTCGGCCTCGGGGCTGAATAATTCCATGAAGGCGTCCAGGGTGTTTATGTCGCGGCGGGTGTAGCCGTCTTGAAAGTGTTGCAGCAGGCTGCGGATTTCGTCGGTGGCGGGGTTCATGCGGTGTTTCCTTTGTCAGCTCAGGGTGAAGAAGAAGGTCGCCCCGGCATCCGGCCGGGATTCGGCCCAGATGTTCCCGCCGTGGCCTTTGATGATGCGCTGGACGAGCGCCAGGCCCACGCCGGTGCCGTCGAACTGCTTGGCGCTGTGCAGGCGTTGGAAGACGCCGAACAATTTATCGGCATATTTCATGTCGAAGCCGGCGCCGTTGTCGCGCACGAAGTAGACTGTCTGGCCGTTTTCGTTGCGCAGGCTGCCGATTTCAATTTCCGCGCTGGCGCGCTGGCGCGTGAACTTGAAGGCGTTGGAAAGCAGGTTGACCCAGACCTGCTGCAGCAGCCCGGCATCGCCCTGGCAGGCTGGCAGGGTGCCGATCTGCAGGTCGATTTGCCGGCCGGTCTGTTCCTGTTGCAGGGTGGTGAGGGCTTGCTGTACGAGGGCGCTCATTTCCACCCGCAGCCTGCGCAGCGGCTGGCGGCTGAGCCGTGAGAATTTGAGCAGGTCGTCGATCAGCAGGTTCATTTTTTGGACGCTGGCGCGGATGGAGCCGAACAGGCGCAACCCATCTGCGGGCAGCAGGGTGGCATATTCCTCCTCGATGATGAGTGAGTAGCCGTTGATGACGCGCAGCGGGGCGCGCAGGTCATGCGAGATGGAATAGCTGAAGGCTTCCAGTTCCTTGACGGCCGCCTGTAGTTGGGCGGTGCGCTCATGCACGCGCTGTTCCAGTTCTTCGTTCAGTCTGCGAACCTGTTCCTCGGCTTGCCGGCGCTCGGTGATGTCGCGCGCCAGGGCAATTACGCGCAGGTCTGGCGCGCCGAGCGCGCCCTTGGCGGCCATCGAAATCTCATACCAGGATGACCCGGAGGGCATCTCCAGCGGGTAGATTGAGCCGTGGTGTACCCCGGTCTGGCAGGCTTCGGCGATGGCCTGCTGAATAATCTGGGCCGACTCGGGAGGCATGATCTCGTGGATGGTTTTTCCCAGGAAGGTTTCGGGCGGGGCGTAGAGTTTCTCGGGGTGGGGGGCGCGGAAGCTGTAGAAGCGTCCTTCGGAATCCAGTTCAAACAACAGGTCGGGCAGGGCATTCAGGGTGGCGGCCAGGTTCTCGTTGGCGGTTTTCAGGGCTTCCTCGGCGCGCTTGCGTTCAATGGCCATGGCCACCTGGGTGGAGACGAAGACGAGCAATTCCTTGTCGGTTTCGCTGAGCCGGGCCTTCTGGCTGTAGGTTTGCACGGCCATCATGCCGATGGTTTCGTCGCGCGGGGTTTTGAGCGGCACGCCCAGCCAGTCAACGGCCGGGGTGCCGGCGGGATTCACCTGGCCGGCTTTTTCCAGCTCTTTGTAGGTGGAAGGCAGCGCCAGCAGGGGTTTGCCGGTGCGCAGCACATATTCCGTCATTCCTTTGCCCATCTCTTTGAAGGAAGGCAGGTTGTCAAACTGGTCAACGAAGTAGGGAAATTCGATCCGGTCGCCGGAATTATTCAGCAGGGCGATGTAAAAGTTATCGGCGGGCATCAGCTCGCGGATGACGGCATGCATGAGCGGGAAAAGCTGCTCGAGGCTGGGGGCGGTCTGGGCGGCTTCGGAGATCCGGTAGAGCGCCGCCTGCACCTTTTCCGCTTTTTTATGGGCGCTGATATCTTCGACGGTGCCTTCGTAGTAGCTGACCTGCCCGCTGGCATCGTGGAAGGTGCGCGCGCTTTCACGCACAAACATGACCGAGCCGTCTTTGCGCGTCCAGGTGGATTCGAAGCCGCGCACCTCGCCGGAGCTTTCTATCTGGCTTCGGAAGCGTTCGCGTTCGCTGATCTGTCCATAGCCTGTGGCGGCCAGGTCGCGTTCGGCCAGTTCCGCCTCGGAATCGTAGCCCAGCATGCGCAGCAGGGTGGGGTTGCTGTGCAGGACTTTCCCGGCCGGGGTGGTGCGGTACATGCCCACTGTGGCGTTTTCGTAAACACCGCGGAAGCGTTCCTCGCTGGCGCGCAGGGCTGTCTCCACCTTTTTACGTTCGTTCAGTTCATCCTGCAAGCCCTGGAAGAGACGTGTGTTATGCACGGCGCTGGCTGCCTGTCCGGCGAAGATGGTCAGCGTGCGCGCATCGGCCTCGGTGAAGGTGCGCGTGGAAGGCGTGGCTTCGTTGGCGCCCAGCACCCCGATTAATTCCCCGCCAAAGATCATCGGCACTTCCACCACGGCCGCCACGGGGCTGGCCTCGTAGATCTGCGACCGGCCGCTCCAGGTGCGGTAATCGTCCACGATCAGCGGCTGGCGCGATTGCGCCACCCGCCCGGCCAGGCCTTCCCCGATTAGGACATGTTTGCCGATTTCCGAGACGAATCCACGGTCGACGGCCAGTTCGAGCGAAGCGCTGGGCGGGTGGTAGAGATAGATAAAACCGTTGGGCGCATTCAGCAGGCTCTTGGCGCGCTCGACGATGCTGTCGAGCAGCGGCATTAAATCCAGTTGGGTGGTCAGCTCGAGCGCGGTGGCTTGCAGCGCGGCCAGTTCGTCCACGCGTTTTTGCAGGGCTTCTTCCATCTGCCGGCGGGAGGTGATGTCGTTGTAGACGATCACCACGCCGTGCTCTTTCAGCGGCACAGGCGCGGCGGTGACATTGATCCAGGTCACCTGTCCGCTGCCTTTCAGCAGGCCCATTTCGACGTTGGGCACCAGCCGGTTTTCCTTCAGGGCGCGCACACTGGCAAATTCGTCGGGCTGCATCAACTGCCCGTCCGGCCGGATGATCTTCCACTCTTCGCCGTCGATCTGGCGCTGGGCCTGTTCTTCGCGGGCCAGTCCCAGGATGCGCTCCGCCTCGGCGTTGCTTTCCAGGATGTTCCCGGCTACATCCGAGACGGTAATGCCCACTGGCATCAATTCAAACAGGGTTTTGTATTTGGCCAGGCTGATATTCAGAGCATCTTCAGCCTGTTTGCGCGCGGTGACGTCGCGCACCACTGCCATGATTCCGGTCACCTGCCCGGCTTCATTGTGCAGCATGGCCGAAACCACCTCGCCGATGAAGCGCGTTTCATCTTTGCGAATGAAGGCATACGTGTTTCCGGAAAGCAGGTTATCGTTGGCCAGCTTTTGCAGGTTGGCAAAGGCCCGGTCGCGATCGGCCGCATCAATCCAGGCCAGCATTTCCTGTCCGAGGATTTCTCTGGCTTCTTCGTAGCCGAACAGGCTCATTGCGCGCGGGGAAATGTAGGTGATCTGTCCACGCGGGTTCGAGACGATAATCGCGTCCGGCGAAGTCCGGATCAACGTGCTGTACAGGTCTGCGGTTTCCTGCAGGGCGGCCTGGGTCTGTTTGCGCTGCGTGATATCCTGCAGCGCGATCACGATCAACGTCTCAGCGCCGGCGTTGACTATACTGGCAGTGCCCATCATCCAGCGCCAGCTGCCATCAGCATGGCGGACGCGCATTTCCAATTCCGCCTGCGCTTCTCCGGCAAAGGCCGGCAGGTCGGCCGGGTGGACATTTTCCAGGTAGCTGGAGCCGATCAGTTCGGCAGGCTGGTAGCCCAGGACGTTTGTCACGGCCGGGTTGACATAAAGGATCTTGCTCTGCCCGTCCACCAGCGCCAGCACATCGGCAGACTGGTTAACCAGCGCCTGTAAAAGGGCTTCGCGGGCTGGCGCAGTTTTGAAACTTTTGCGAAATTGGGTATTGGGCGTGGAATGTTTGGCCATCTTTGCACCTCGAACACGCTGAGAAAAGTTACCAGTCAAATAATGAGTCGCGATTATACGTTAATTCCACCCCTTTTATCGGATTATTACAAACTTGAAGACTGTTGGGCCGGATTTCTACACAAGGGGAAGTAAAATAGAAGACATGAATACCCTGCTGCGCACCAGGCCTTTGCCCGGCGACCGCGCCCTGGAAATTACCCGGGGCGATCTGACTCTCGAGCCGCTCGAGGCGATTGTCAACGCCGCAAATGCTCTGCTCCAGCATGGCGGCGGGGTGGCCTGGGCGATCTGCCGGCGCGGCGGCGAGCAAATTCAACGTGAGAGCCGGGATTGGGTGCGCCAACATGGCCCGCTGAGGCATGATCAGGCTGCTTACACCAGCGCCGGCGCGCTGGCCTGCCGTTATGTCATCCACGTTGTCGGGCCGGTGTGGGGTTCAGGTGACGAAGAACGAAAATTGGCCAGTGCTGTACAGGCCGCGCTGGCCTGCGCCGATGAATTGCGGCTGGTCTCCATCGCCTTTCCGGCCATTTCGACCGGCATCTTCGGCTTCCCGGCGGAATTAGCCGCCGGAGTGATGGTTGCCGCACTGCAAGCCTATTTCACCCGTCAGCCCAGCTCCAGCCTGAAGCTGGTGCGCCTGACTCTGTTCGACGAGCCGACCGTGCAGGCTTTTTTGAAAGCGTGCCCGGCATGATCACCTCCACGCAAAATGCCCGTCTCAAGCTGATCCGCGCCCTGGCGGGGCGGCCGCGCGAGCGCCGCTCGGCAGGGGCATTCCTGGCCGAGGGGGTGCGCCTGGTGGAGGAGGCTCACGCGGCGGGTTGGCCGTTCGAATTTGTGCTCTTCAGCCCGGAGCTGGGCGCGCGTGGCCAGGCGCTGGTTGAACAACTGCAGGCGGCAGGCGTGGAAGTCGAGCCGGTGGCGCCCGAGCTGCTGAAAACAGCCTCCGAAACGGAAGCCAGCCAGGGTCTGATTGCGGTGCTGAAGCTGCGTGACCTGCCCCTGCCCCCCGCACTCGATTTTGTCCTCATCCCCGATCAAATCCGCGACCCCGGGAACCTGGGGACGCTGCTGCGCACAGCCGCCGCTGCCGGTGTGCAGGCGGTGCTGATTCCGCCCGAGACGACCGATCCATTTGCCCCCAAGGTGGTGCGCGCCGGAATGGGGGCGCATTTCCGTTTAGCGGTGGCCGGCGCCAGCTGGGAAACCATCCGAGCCCAGACCACAGGCTGCACCGTTTTCCTGGCCGAGGCGCAGGGAGCCGTCTCCTGTTGGGGCGCAGATTTCAAATCCAGGACGGCGTTGATCGTTGGCGGCGAGGCGGCTGGAGCCAGCCAGCCCGCCCGCGCGCTAGCGAATGTTTTTGTGAATATTCCAATGCCGGGTAAAATAGAGTCGTTAAATGCAGGCGTTGCCGGCGCGGTACTGATGTTCGAGGTTGTCAGGCAGAGAAATGAGGCCGTATGAAAATCCGTTCGATCACCTATTTTATGAATGTAGGTTGGCCGCTCAAGGAAGAGCGTATCCAGACTGCGGGTATTTTCCTTTCAACCGCCAGAAAGGCATTTGAAGCCGCTGGTTATACCGTGCAAACCACGCGCATCGCCAGCGTGCCTTTTACCCGCCTGCTGGGTGCTGATTCGATTGGGCTGACACCGCGTTTTGCGCAGCGTCTGAGCGCTGCCATCGCCGCCAATGGCATAGATTATGCCGCCCTTGGCCCGGCCCTGCCGGAAGTGCCCGAAAGCTACGAGATGATCCCCGACGCCATTAGCGCCTCCAAAAATGTCTTCTTCTCGGGGGTAATGGCCAACGCAGAGCACGGCTTGTATTTGCCCGCGGTGCGCTCGTGCGCCGAGGTCATCATCCGCAACGCCACCCTTTCCCCAGATGGTTTTTCCAACTTGCGCTTTACCGCCCTGGCCAACGTGCCGCCTGGCGGCCCGTTCTTCCCGGCCGCCTACCACGATTCGGAACAGCCCACCTTTGCCCTGGCCATTGAATCGGCTGATCTGGCTGTGGAGGCCTTTGCCAATGCCAAAACCATCGAAGAAGGCCGCAAACTGCTCATCACCGAATTGGAAAACCATGGCCGCAAGATGGCCTATGCGGCTGAGCCGCTCAAGTTTCAATTCAGTGTGCGCTTCGGCGGGATTGATTTTTCACTGGCGCCCTTTCCCAACGAAACCCATTCGCTTGGCGCGGCTTTTGAAAGGATGGGCGTGCCCAGGATTGGTCTGCCAGGTTCGCTGGCGGCGGCCGCCATCCTGGCCGATGCGCTCGACCGGGCCGATTTTCCCCGCGCCGGCTTCTGCGGCTTGATGCTGCCCGTGCTCGAAGATGCCCTCCTGGCCCGGCGCGCCGCAGAAAAGACGCTGACCGTCAAAGACCTGCTGATGTACGCGGCAGTCTGCGGCACCGGGCTGGATACTGTTCCCCTGCCCGGTGATGTGACCGTCGAACAGGTCAGCGCGCTGTTGCTGGATCTTGCCGCCCAGGCCTTGCGGCTGCACAAACCGCTCACCGCCCGGCTGATGCCGGTTCCCGGCAAAAAAGCTGGCGATGCCACCGATTTCAACTTCGACTTTTTTTCCAACAGCCGCATCATGGCGCTGGAAGCCGAGCCGCTCGGCAGGCTGTTTGCGGCCAACGAAACATTCTCTATTCATCCCAGGCAAAAATAAATTACAGGGGAGGACAAGATGTCCGCCCCTGCGCTATTTAATGCGCCAGTAGTCGCCCCCGCCGCCCTCGCGCTGCATCAGCTGACTGCCGACCAGTTCCCGGCGCAGGGAGGCGGTATCGGCATGATAGCGCGCCAGGATGTCGTTGACCTGTTTCTCGCTGTAGCGCACATCCGGCTCGAAGGCCTGAACCAGGTGCCGCAGGACCGCCAGCAGTTTTTTACGCTGAGCCGGAATGGTTTTCAGGCGGCCATCCGGCAGGCTGAAATCGTTGACCACTTTACGGTCGTAGGCATCCAGGTCAACCTCCGCTGTGGCGGCAGACATTTGTTCTTTGGAGAAAATTCTACGGGTGGTCTCCTCCAGCGCGGCTGGTTCGAGCTGGTAAATGTTGTAATAACTCTCAGCGCGGGCGCTCACCAGGCCCACTTCGTTCAGTTTTGCCAGGTGGTGCGAAATCGTCGAGGGCTTGCGTTCAACCAGGGCAGCCAGCTGCTCAACACTGTAAGGTTGCCGGGCCAACAGCCCGACGATCTTCAAGCGAATCGGGTCAGCCAAGGCTTTAAAAACGGCCACAAGTTCCGGGTTGTCGGTCATTCAGGCTCCTTTTTCAAAAACAGGAAATGATCCTCGGGGATCAGGTTTTGTAGAATTAATTTCATATGTATAGAATTAATTCTACGCAAATTTGCGCGTTTGTCAAGTCCGCAGATGGTTATGACGCAGCGCAGGCTCTCGGTTATAATCCACCCCGAGGAAAGACCAGATTTGCGGAGGAACGCTATGGAACAACACGCTTTTTTTGAGGGGAAAATCGTCCCGTTTGGTGAGGCCAAAATCAGCATCGCCACCCACGGATTAAATTATGGCACTGCCGCTTTTGGCGGATTACGCGCCTATTGGAACGCGGACCAGAAGAAGCTTTTTATCTTCCGCCCGCTGGAGCATTATCGCCGTTTTCTGAATTCATCCAAAATCCTGGCGATGGAACTGCCCCACACACCCGAAAGCCTGAAGCAGATCACCATTGACCTGCTCAGGGCGGATGGCTGGGAGCAGGATGTTTACGTCCGCCCGTTGTGTTACAAGGCGGATGCTGGCATTGGGGTGCGCCTGCACGATTTGCGTGATGAAGTTTCGATCTTTGCGGTGGCGTTTGGCGCTTACGGAAAAAACGAGGATGGCGCGCATGTCACCATTTCCTCCTGGCGCCGCATCGACGATAACATTATCCCGGCGCGGGGAAAAATCAGCGGCGCCTACGCCAACTCGGCTCTAATCAAGACCGACGCCATCCGCGCCGGGTTTGATGAAGCGCTGGTGCTCGATCAGAACGGGCACATTTCCGAGGGCACGGCGATGAATGTCTTCATGGTGCGTGACGGGGTACTGATTACACCGCCGGTCTGGGATAATATTTTGGAGGGCATCACCCGTCGCTCGGTCATCGAGCTGGCGCAGAATGAGCTGGGGCTGAAGGTGATGGAGCGTTCCATTGACCGCACGGAGGCCATGATCTGCGACGAAATGTTCCTGACCGGCACCGCTGCCCAGGTGACGGTGGTGACCAGGGTCGATCACCGCCCGGTTGGGGATGGGAAAATGGGTCCAATCACAGCCCAACTGCGCTCCCTGTTCAGCGACGCCGTGCACGGGAGGCTGCCAAAATACGCCCATTGGAATGTGGCTGTATAAACACATTGGGCTCCTGCCGGGCGCCCGCGTGAAAAATAGAAAGGGGCGGCCTTGGCGGGCCGCCCCTTTGCTGTTGAGCTTGTCAGATTACAGGCTGGCGTTGATGGTGCTGAAGACGTTGCGAACCAGCGGGCCCATGATGGTGAGGGCGGCGATCACGACAACTGCGACCAGGACGAGGATCAGAGCGTACTCGACCATGCCTTGGCCTTTTTCTTTGAGTGAGAACATCATAGTGGTTTATCCTTTCGGTAGATGAAAAAGAAGAGATATCTTGCAAAAAAAAAGTGGATAGATGGTGCGGATTACAGGCTGGCGTTGATGGTGCTGAAGACGTTGCGAACCAGCGGGCCCATGATGGTGAGGGCGGCGATCACGACAACTGCGACCAGGACGAGGATCAGAGCGTACTCAACCATGCCTTGGCCTTTTTCTT
>CAIQVH010000035.1 GCA_903875215.1 uncultured Anaerolineae bacterium | reverse complement strand
TCGCCGCAGCCGCCTGGTCTTCCGGCGTCACCATCGGCATCAGCAGGTATTGGAACCGGTCTGAACCGTTTGTAAACAGGGCCGGGGCGTTGGGGGCCGAGAGCCGCAGGTGGATCGAGTCCGCGCCAATGGCTTCCATCCCCTGGCGGGCGAAAATGGCGTTGAAGCTGACCCGGAAGGGCATCGCCACCTCGATGGCGGTTTCGCTCCTGCCGGTTTCGTCCGATTTGCCCGAAACCAGCATCCCGTTTTCGGCAGGCAGGAAGCTGACCGTGTGTGATCCATTCCGCGCGAACACTTCCGCGCGCTGGATGGCTTCCACCGTCTGCCTGGCGGGCAGGTACAGCTCGTGCTTGAACGAGCCGGGGATGATGGCCTGCCAGTCCGGGAAGTTGAAGTCGAGCAGCTGCGCCCAGAACTTCAAACCGCTCCACGAGAAGCACAGCGCCGAGTTGTTGCTTGTGCCAGAGATCGTGACCGGCTCGTCGCTTTCCAGGTCTCTTCGTCGGTGCTCAGGGTGTTGAGAATGTATACCGGTTCCTTGGCCAGGCCGGGGTAATCTTTGACGTATTTGTCGTAATCGGCCGCGCCTTGCTGGACCAGACTGTAGCTCGCCAGCATGCGCGCGGCGTCGGCCTCGGTCATGAACAGCTTGACCCGGTTCATCTCGCTCTGGCGGATTGCCTGCGGGATCGGGCTGGCGACGCCGTTTTGCTGGATGCCGACGTTGACGATCCGAGACATGTAATCCGGCAGGGCCAGGTCGCAGTTGGCCTGCAGGAACAACAGGGCGATCGCCAAAACGATCATCCACCAATAAGGTTTGAGAAATCTTAACAATCTTGCCATTCAACGTACTCCTATCAAGAGATATTCACCAACGCAAGTTACACGTTTGCAGCCGGGTGCGGCTGGCAGTTTTTGCTTTCCATCGAGACGTGCAGGCGGGTCAGCAGGGCCAACAATTGGCGGCAGTCTTCCGCGGGTAAATCGGACAGCAGCCGGTTCAGGCCTTCAATCCGGCGCGGCGCGCTGTTCATGACCACCTGCCGGCCCGCGTCGGTGAGTTGGATGTGGAACAGGCGCAAATCTTTTGGGTCGGTCTCGCGCGTGATCATGCCCTGTTCTTCGAGGCCGCGCAGCAGCGAACTGATCGTATTCTTGCTCACCTGCTGGAACTGGCTGAGTTCGGTGGGGGTCAGCCCGCAGCCTTGCCCGGTGCGCTCGGCCATGAAGAGATGCAGCAGCACCCGCCAGCGCGGCATGGATATTTCGATTCCCTGGTCATCGCTGGCCTGGCCGTCGAGCATTTCCGAAAGCTGCAGGATGCGCGCCATGGTGGAAAACACCTGCACGCCGCTGATGTTTTCGATTTGAAAGATATTTTTCACCTCGCGGTGAATGTGCCCCAGGCGCAGCGCGATTTCTTCCTGATTCATTGGACCAACCATCCTCAGTAAAAAGATCGTAACATATCGAATAATTCAGTGCCGAAGTATACTCCAACTGCCCGCGCCGTCAAGAGAGGAATACGGGTTCATTCCTACTTTGGAGAT
>CAIQVH010000034.1 GCA_903875215.1 uncultured Anaerolineae bacterium | reverse complement strand
GGTGGTGACAGCGCGGATTTTGGATTGCGAAAGCCGCCGATAGAGCATGAGGCCGACGCCGACCAGGGCCATGATACCCAGGACTTTCCCGGCCAGTTCGGCTATGTAGAGGGTCTCAGGCGTGCTGTGGAAAGCGGCCATCACTTTGGGAACGGTGAATCCAGCCAGGTGAATCAGCAGGGTGGGGATGATTCCGTAGTGCCAGAGCGTCGAACTCCAGAATTGCAGGTCGCTTTCCAGGAATTGCGAGGACAGACTGGAGAACGAAAACTGGTTGGTGACGTAGCGGTAGATGGTTCCACCTACTCCGATGGCAATCGCGACGTAGGGCAAGACAATAAAGAGCAAGATGTCAAGCATGGGTTAACTCCTTTTCAGGCGTTAAAACGAGTTCGAGTGCGGTCAACAAATTGGCATACGGGTTTTCGGTTTGCTGGTTGAAAACCTGGCGCATTTTCGCCAGGGCCGGGAGCAGGCCCTCGGCAATTAGTGTGCTGCCGAAATCATCCTCGCGCCGGGCAGGTTCCAGGCCCAAATAACGCAGGGCAACAGGCAAGTAATCGGGTAATTCCTGTTGGGGGCAAAAGTCGTGGGCGTGATAGGTTTCGTTCAACTGCGCCATAAACGCGCCGCGCTTGTAGCTCTCACCAAACAGGTGATAGCCGATGTAGGGGTAGCACAGCGGCTGCATGTCGAAGGTGACGGTGTAAAGCTCTTGCAGGCGCTCGAATGAAAGATTGGCGATGCCGTGCTGGAAGGTTTCCAAAGCCTGGGCAGCTTCGGGGTTGGGTTGCAGTTCAGCCAGGCAGGCTTTGGCTTGCTGGTGAACTTGGGGAGTGGGGTAATCCAGCAGGTCGGCGAAAGTGAGATAGAGGGAATCGGTCAGGGTGGTGGTCATGGCTATAAACCTCGCTGGGGCCCCTGGCGTTGACCAAAGCCGGTTTCGGCTTTGCGCTGTTGGGGGTCGTGGGTTTCTTCAATGTCGCCCTCGCGCGGGGTGGGCGGGATGGCGAAGCGCTCCTGGTAGGAGGCCAGTGAAGTCAGGTGGTAGATGGCTTCGGCTTCTTCGGCGCTCATTTCGGCTTTGGCAAGCGCGGCCTGGGCTTCGGCTTCCGAAACATCACCCACGGTTTGGGCGCGTTTGTACAGGCGCACAGCAATCATCTTTTTGTAGGCTTTTTCCACCAGCGCGTCGTTGCCTGCCGCCAACATGCGCGACATATAGCGTACCGGCACGCGCGATTTTTCGAGGGTGTTGAATAGCTCACTTTCGACCAACTGCGCGCCATTTTCCTGTGAGTACGAGATGACCGGCGAAAGCGGGGGGACGTAGAACAACATCGGCAGGGTGCGGTATTCGGGGTGCAGGGGCAGGGCCAGCCGCCATTCTTTGACGTAGCGATAAACTGGCGATTGCTGGGCGGAGGTGATGACGCCATCGGGGATGCCATCGCGTTTGGCGGCGGCGACCACTTCCGGGTCGTACGGGTCGAGGATGATTTCGAGTTGGCGGTCAACCAGTTCTTCGTCCGGCACGTTGACGGCGGCTTCGATTTTGTCGGCGTCGTAGAGCAGCGCCCCCAAGTAGCGGATGCGCCCCACGCAGGAGTGGAAGCAGGCCGGGGCCTGTCCGGTCTCCAGGCGCGGATAGCACAGGATACATTTTTCGGATTTGCCGGTTGACCAGTTGTAGAAGGTCTTTTTGTAGGGACAGGAAGAGACGCACATGCGCCAGCCGCGGCATTTGTCCTGATTAATCAGCACGATGCCATCCTCGGCGCGTTTGTAGATGGCGCCGGAGGGGCAGGCCGCCACGCAACCAGCGTTGAGACAGTGATTGCAGATGCGCGGCATGTAGAAGTAGAAAATCTGCTCCACCGCAAACAGCCGCCGCTTTTCGTCATCGCTCAGGTTGTCGAGCATGGGGTCGTTTTTGGCGTAGATGTTCGAGCCACCCAGGTCGTCATCCCAGTTGGGGCCGGATTGGATGTCAATCGGCTGGCCGTCCACCCGCGAGATGGGGCGGGCCACTGGCTGATCGTCGCCGAGCGGGGAGTTGAACAGGTCGCCGTAGTTGTATGTCCACGGCTCGTAGTAATCATCCATCGTGGGCAGGGCCGGGTTGGAGAACAGGTTGCCAAAGGTTTGGGCGCGGTTTTGCAGTTTCAGTTCGATTCTGCCATCCTTGCGTTCCCAGCCGCCTTTGTATTTTTCCTGGTCTTCCCATTGGGTCGGGAAGCCGACGCCCGGCTTGGTCTCGACATTGTTCCACCACATATATTCCGCGCCCTGGCGGTCCGTCCAGATGTTTTTGCAGGCTACGCTGCACGTATGGCAGCCGATGCACTTGTCGAGATGGAATACCATTGAAATTTGCGAACGGATTTTCATAGTTAAATTCCTTTTTTCACCACGAAGGTCACGACGGAACACAAAGGAAGGATTTTAAGGGTTTCCTTCGTGAAACTTTGCCTGCACCGTGTGCATGCACGCGTGTGCCCCTTCGTGGTGAAAGGTTTTAGAACTTCGGCTCGCCAGGCAGTTTGCGGACGAGGATGAATGTATCGCGGTTGACGCCGGTCGGCCCCCAGTAGTTGAAGCCGTAGGTGAACTGACCGTAGCCGCCGACCATCAGGGATGGCTTGAGGTGGATGCGCGTGGGGCTGTTGTGCCCGCCCGCGCGTTTGTTGCCGCGCATGGGCGATTTTGGCACATTGATGGTGCGCTCCGGGGCATGATAGACGATGCACAACCCATTCGGGATGCGCGCGCTGACGATGGCGCGGGTGACGACGACGCCGTGGTCGTTGTAGGCTTCCACCCAGTCGTTATCCACAATGCCAATTCTTTTTGCGTCTTCTTCGCTGATCCAGAGCGGCTCAATGCCGCGCGAAAGGGTCAACATGCGGTCGTTGTCAAAATAGTTGGAATGGATGTGCCACTTGGCGTGCGGGGTCAGGTAGTTCAGGCGCAGGGTTTTGCCTTCGCTGGTGCTTTTGTCCAGGTCGCCAAAGGCCAGCGGGTGCGGACGCGGCTTGTAGGTGGCGAGATTCTCGCCGTGCGCCAGGTAGCCTTCGTGGTCAAGATAAAAGTGCTGGCGTCCGGTCAGCGTGCGCCAGGGGACGAGCCGCTCCACGTTCAGGGTGTAGGCGGAGTAGGGGCGTCCATCGCTGATGATGCCCGTCCAGATGGGGCTGTTGAGCAGGCGGCGCGGCTGTTGGGTCAGGTCGTTGAAGGTGACGCGCGAGGCGCGGGTGGCTTCGGCCAGGTCGGTCAGCTTCAGGCCCATGCGTTCTTCTTCGGCCTGGAAAGCGCGGAAGGCCACTTCGCCGTTGGTTTCGGGGGCCAGGTACAGGATGATGTTGGCCGCCTCGCGGGCCAAATCCAGCGACGGGTAGCGCTCCCCGTTCCACGTAACCGTCGGGCGGCTGTTGAGCAATTCCTGGTACAGGTCATCCACTTTCCAGTGAATGCCATGCACCGATAGACCGGCTTTGCGCACTTCCGGCCCCAACGAGATGAAGCGCTTGCCCATGTTGGCATAATCGCGTTCGACCACCACAAAATTGGGCATGGTCACGCCAGGGATGGGTTCGCACTCGCCGCGCGCCCAATCGCGGATGTTGGCCTGGGCCATTTCGGCGGGGGTATCGTGTTGGAGCGGCATGGCTACCAGGTCGCGCACCGGTTCGGGCAGGTGGACTTTTGCCAGGTTACCGACCATCTCCGACAGGATTTTGAAAATATCCCAGTCGCTTTTCGATTCCCAAGAGGGCGGCACGGCGGCGGCCAGCGGGTGGATGAAGGAGTGCATGTCGGTGGTGTTCAGGTCGTCTTTTTCGTACCAACTGGCGGTTGGCAGGACGATGTCTGAATACAGCGCGGTGGTATCCATGCGGAAGTTGATGTTCACCACCAGGTCGAGCTTGCCTTCGGGGGCTTGTTCTCGCCAATTGACTTCTTTGAAGTTGCTTTTGTCGGCCTCTTCGGCGATGATTTGGTGGTGCGTGCCGAGATAATGCTTGAAAAAATATTCCTGACCCTTGGCGCTGGCATTCAGCGCGCTGCCGCGCCAGATGAACCACAGGCGCGGCCAGTTTTCCGGCGCGTCTGGGTCTTGTACCGCGAACTTAAGTTCGCCACTCTTGAGATGATTGACTATCCACTGCTTGATTTCTGCGTCGGTCTTGGCTCCGGCTTTTTCGGCCTGCTTGACGATTTCGAGCGAACTGCGGTCAAATTGCGGGTACGAAGGCAGCCAGCCCATGCGCACAGCCTTGATTTGCGAGTCAATCGTGTGTTCCTGGGTCATTTCCTGGTCGGGGCGGGCGACCGGCTGTTGCTCCGTGTAAGTGCGTTCATAGCGCCACTGGTCGGTGTTGACGTAATGGAAGGAGGGGGTGTTCATCTGGCGCGGGGGTTTGAGCCAGTCGGTGGCAAAGGCAATCGGCGCCCAGGATGCCTGGGGAGCCAGCTTTTCCTGACCGACGTAGTGGTTCAACCCGCCGCCGTTGCGGCCCACGCAACCGGTCAGCAGCAGCGCGCCAATGCAGGCCCGGTAAATCAGGTTGTTGTGATACCAGTGGTTGACGCCCGCGCCGATGATGATGGTGCATTTGCCTTCGGTTTTGGCGGCGGTAACAGCCCACTCACGGGCAAACTGGATGACCGATTTGCGGTCAATGCCGGTGTAGCGCTCCTGCCAGGCGGGGGTGTAGGGCAGGTCGGGGTTGTCGTAGTCGGCGGGGTAATCGCCTTCCAGCCCGCGCCCAACGCCATATTGGGCCATTTGCAGGTCGTAGACGGTGGCGACGGCCACTTTGCCGTTGACGGTTTCGATGTAACGAACCGGCACGGCGCGTTCCAGGGCTTTCCCGGCGGAGAAATCGGCCAGAGAGACGGTCAACTGCCCATCGGCAGAATCGAGGAAGGTCAGTTGGGCCTGGATTTGACTGCCATCCAGCCCGTCTTTGGGTTCAAGATTCCACTGCCCCTTTTGCTTTTGCCAGCGGAAGCCCAAACTACCCTGTGGCATTCGCGGCGCGTTGCTGAGTTCATCCCAGACCAGGAATTTCCAGTCGCCATGTTCGACATCCTGGGTGCGGGCCACCTGGCTGGCGCGCAACATGCGTCCCGGCACGTATTTGCCGTCCACTTCGTCGAGCGTAATCAGGAAGGATGCGTCGGTGTAGCGGCGCATGTAATCCATAAAGTAGGGGGTGGGGTTTTGGTAGTGGAATTCGTTCAGAATGACATGGTTGACCGCCATCCAAAACGCGCCATCCTGCCCGGCGTTGATCGGCACCCACCAATCGGCGTATTTGGCGACCATGCTGTAATCGGGGGCAAAAACCACCAGCTTGGTGCCGTTGTGGCGGGCTTCGGCGGCGAAATGCACATCCGGGGTGCGCGTCATG
>CAIQVH010000033.1 GCA_903875215.1 uncultured Anaerolineae bacterium | reverse complement strand
TTCGGAACCTGGACGAAGATGTAATCAAACTTCTGGACGGAGCCGTCGGCGATGCCCTTCTTGGTGATGCTGTCGTACCAGTTGCCCTGCACGAGCATGGCCACCTGCTGTTGCAGCCAGTACGGATCGGTGGTGTCGTCGATCAGGCCGGCGGCGCCAGGAACCATCAGTTTCTGCTCGTAGATGGAGTGCAGGAAGGTGAAGGCTTCAACGCAAGCGGCACTGTTGACGGTATATTGCTTGGCATCGGCATCGAAGAATTTGCAATCGGGGAAGGCAGCGAGCCATTCATTGGTGGCTGAATCCATCGAGGTGCTGCCGGCGAAGAAAGCGGTGCAGTAGATGTTATTGGCCGGGTCGTTGATGGCTTTGCAGGCTTCGATGAATTGTTCCGTGGTCCAGGCATAATCGGGGCCCTGGGGCAGCAAATCGGCTTTGCCAGCTTTTTCGAACAGGGTCTTGTTGACGATCATATTCCAGTAGCCGCCATCGGCCGGGATGCTCCACAGCGCGTCGCCATTTTGGGAACCGGCAAAAACGGCCGGGTCATAAGCGGCAACATCTTCAGCGGTCAGAGCCGGGTACAGGTCGTCGAGCAGCTTGGCGTCCTTGTACTTCTTGACGCGAAACTTGGTGTCAAAGTAGACATCGGGAGGCGTACCGGCGGCGACGGCAGTATCCACCACCAGGGTGCTGCCACTGGCATCGTAGCCCTTGAGAGCGAAGTCAATTGTGACTCCGGGATGCGAGGCTTCGTATTCCTTGAAGATCTTGGCATACCAATCTGCCCAAAGGACGCCACCACTCATGGCAGCGCCTTCACTCCCAAAAGCCCAGTAGGTGATGGTGATCGGCTGCGGCGGGACAGCGGTTGGTTCTGGCGCAGCAGTGGCAGGTTCAGGGACGGCAGTCGCCGGAGCCGCGGGTTCTTCAGTGGCAGGGGCTGCCTGGGGAGCGCAACCCATCAACGCGAGGAGCGTGGTCAGCAAAACGAGCGAGTAAATCAGGCGTTTCATTTTTTCTCCCTTTCATGGTATAAGCGAACAGCCAAAGATTAAAGTACCCTATGCGGGTACTTTGCTTGGTAAGGGATTTGGCCGGGGTTCAAGGCTGGCTGAATCCCTTTTTCCATCTCACCTGGAGGTTTCGGTCTTTTTAAGACCCTGGGAAATGCGGAGTTGCAAATGCGCAAAGTGCTGCATCAGGCGCAAATGCGTAAGACGTGAATCACGCAGCTTGACGGCTTCGAGGATGGCCATGTGTCTTTCAAACTCAACCTCAGCCGGTTGCTGGTCATCGACCAGTTGGTCATCGAGGTTTTCAAAGGCGATCCAGAACACTTCAAGCAACTTGATCAGGGTCTGGTTTTCGACAGCGTTATACAGGGTGCGATGGAATTCTTCATCAAGATCAGAAACTGGTTTGGTTTGTTGAACTCTTTGCTGCCACACCTCCATGAGTTTTTCCAGCCGATTCAGATCATCCGCCGAGATTTTTTTGACGACATCCTCGATGATTGCACCCTCCAGGTAGAACCGCACTTGCGCCAGCTCTGAGAGGGTTTGGGCATTGAATTGCATCGCAAAGCCGATGGTTTCGAGGATTGGGTCGAAGTTGTATTCACGCACATATAAGCCATCCCCATGACGAACTTCCACAATCCCGAGTGATTGCAGGGCTTTGATCGCCTCCCGGATGGAACTGCGTCCAACACCCAATTGCCCCACCAGATGCGTTTCGGGAGGCAGCGGGTCACCGGCGCTCAGCCGGTTTTCGAGAATATACTGTTTGATATAATCTTGAACGACTTCGTTCAGCGCCGGTCTTCTTAACGATGTTTGACTTGGCAAGCTCATTGTTTCTTGTCTTTCCATCAGAGGTTTCATCCTGGAGAAATTTCATCAGACATCAGATGTCTGATATCTTAATGAAATAGTAACAAATTTCAAGATTGGTGTCAAGACCTTTCAGACCGCCTCGCAGAATATTCACAAAATGCATCGGACCCTGCCCTTTCAGCAGTTCTGGTCAACCCGCCAACACTCCAGCAGCTCAGCAAACCGATTTTTTATGTTGTTCTCACGCGAAACTCTTCCAGGAATAGGTATAATATTGTCAGGCACCAACGCCAGCCGTTGGACTGCCAGGAACTCACAGGCGCGCTTGATGACTTCTTCTCCACCATTTTTTGTTTGTAGATAAAGGCCTACCCTGAGCATGGCTGTGCAATGTAGAAATTGTGGTTTTGATAATCCATCCAACATGCGCTTTTGCGGCAACTGCGGCCAGCGCCTGCTGATGACTGGCATGCTGCCAGCCGTCATGCCGACGACAGAACGCACGGCCGTCAAACTGGGCGAACTTGTTGGGGAAGATTTACTCAACCGCTTCCAACAAGCCGGGCTTGAAGCCGCCGGCCAACGCCGCCAGGTGACTGTGCTGTTCGTCGACCTCTCCGGCTATACCCACCTCTCAGAACAAATCAACGACAGCGAAAAACTGTATGAATTGGTGCAACGCTGCACCAAGACCTTCGCCAATAGTGTGTACAAATATGACGGCATGGTGGATAAGTTCACCGGCGATGGATTGATGGCACTCTTTGGTGCCCCCATTGCCCACGAAAACAACGCGGAACTGGCCATTCGCGCCGCGTTGGACATGCAAGCAGAGCTTGAAACCCTGAATAATGAATTAAAAGATTACCTGGGCGTGGACCTGCAGGCCCACATCGGCCTGCACTCAGGCAGTGTCATCGTCGGCGGAGTGGGCTCCAACCGGTTAATGAATTACACCGCCATCGGCGATGTCGTCAACCTGGCCAGCCGCATCGAGACTGCCGCCACTGCCGGCATGATCCTTGTCAGCGACGTTGTCTATCGACAGGTCCGCTCCCTCTTCAATTTCGAAACCCAGGCCCCCCTGCAGCTGAAAGGCGTCAGCCAACCCGTCACCACCTACCTCGTCAGCGGCACCAAATCCAAACCCGGCTCGATGCGCGGCATCGAAGGCCTTTACGCCCCCATGATCGGGCGCGATGGCGAGCTCGAGCGCCTGCGCCAGACCATCAACGGCATGAACCGCGAAAAACTTGGGCGCTTTGTCGCCGTCAGCGGCGAGGCGGGCATCGGCAAAAGCCGCCTGATCTCAGAATTCAAAGCCTTCCTGTTCGAACTACCGGTCCAAATCGGCGAAGGCTACAGCCTGATCTACCGCAAAGGCGTAACCTACTGGATTTTCCAGGACGTCCTGCTGCGTTCCATCGACGTAGATTCCGAAACCACTCAAGCCGAATGCCAGGCCCGCTTGCGCAAACGGGTCACCCAGGCCCTCCCCGACCGCGTCGATGATGTGTTACCCTACCTGGAACACATGCTCTCCCTGCCACTCTCAAACCCCGATAGCGCCAAACGGATCGACTACCTGGCCGCCGACCAACTCCGCCAGCAAATATTCCTCGCCGTCCGCGACCTGATCCTGGCAGATGTTCAAACCCGGCCAGTGGTGCTGATCCTGGAAGATTTACACTGGGCTGACGCCGGTTCGCTAGAACTGCTCGACTTTCTGCTCGACAGCCTGCTCAAAAACCCAATCGTCATCGTCGCTGTCTCGCGCACCTTCGACGAAGACAAACTGGCCGAGATCACCAAACGCGCCGGCGACCTGCTGCGCGTGCGCTTCACTGACCTTCCGCTCAAAAACCTCTCTCCCGACCAAAGCGACCAGCTCTTCTCGCAGCTGCTCGCCATCCAAAATATGTCCGAAACGCTGCGCAACCAGATCGTCCAACGCGCGGCCGGCATCCCGCTCTATCTCGAAGAAATCCTGCGCATGTTGATGGATCGCAACCTGCTACAACGCGCCGAAGGCTACTGGCAACTGATCGAAAAAGTCGATCTGAACCAGTTGGGCGTGCCCGACACCCTGCAAGGCCTGATCCTGACCCGCTTCGATCACCTTGAACTGATTCAACGCCACATCCTGAAAGTCGCCAGCGTCATTGGGCGAGAATTTTCCCGCTCCCTGATCCTCCACTGCCTCCCCTCCCTGACCAGCGACGAAGTCAACACCGGCATGCAGGTTCTCCTGGAACGCGAGTTCATCCTGGCCGATACCTCCCCCGGCGGCGACTACCTGTTCAAACACGTCCTGGTGGCCGATACCATCTACAGCACGCTCCTGAAAAGTGAACGCAAACGCCTGCACGGGCAGGTGGCCGAAACCATCGAAACCCTCTACTCCGACCACCTGGAAGATCAGATTGACGTGCTGGCCCGGCATTATTTCTGGAGCGACCACGGCGATCGCGCCCTGCATTATCTCATTTTGGCCGGCCAAAAATCAGCGCGCAATTACAACACAGCCCAGGCCCAAAAATACTTTGAAGACGCGCTCTCGCTCTTCCCCGAGACAGACCATACTCCACAGCAGGCGCTGCTGGTTCATACCGGGCTGGGCGATGCCCTGGCCCTGGCCGGTGACTATCCCACCGCGCGGACAGCCTACGAGCACGCCATCCAGGTCCTGGGCCTGGATGAAAAATCCAGCCCCGAAACCGCCTGCAGCCTGCAGCGAAAAATCGGCATGACCCACGAAGCCCAGGGTGACTACGACCAGGCCCTGGTCTGCCTGGGCATCGCCCATAAGCTGCTGCAGGAGGCCGGGCTGAACTCGCCCGCTGAACTCTCACTGATTTTGAGCGATACCGGCTGGATTTATTCTCGGCGCGGGAGTCTGGACGAAGCCGCGAAGTATTTATTAGATGCACGACAACTGGCCGAAGAAGCCTCTAGATTCGATATCATTTCATCAATTTATAATCGCCTCGGGGGAATATATTATCAAAAAGATCGGCTCAAAGAAGCCAGCGAATTTGTTGCCCAAAGCATCGCCATTCGCGAAGAAATCGGCGATATCCTTGGAGTTGCTCGGTCTTACAATAACTTGGGGCTTTTGGGTGTTAAACAGGGATCATGGGACAAAGCTCTTGATAACTTCAAACTCAGCGCAGAATTGCAGACCAGATTGGGTGATGTAGAAGGGATGATTGAATTAAATATTAACCTCGGGTTGTTACAGATCGACCGAGGTTATTTGGAAGAAGCGCGTAATTATCTTGAAGGAGCCTTGAATCGCGCAGAACAAATAGGACACAGCTTCTATATCGCGTTAACCAATCACCACCTGAGCGCATTATTCAGCGCTACCGGAGAATGGGCAAACGCCTTGGAGTATGACCTGCGAAGTGAAGCATTGTTCAAGAATTTGGGAGAAAAAACCAACCTGGCAGATGTTTACGTCAATATGGGCGTTATTTCGCTCGGACTTAATGCTTTAACAGAGGCTAAAACTTATGGACAGCAGGCACTGGCATTGCTGGATGAGGACGAAACCGAAGTCAAAGGCAATGCTCTGCGGCTTTTGGGGGATATTGCCCTTGCAGCCGATGACTTTCCGCTCGCTAATAATTTTTACGGGCAGGCTGAAACCATCTTCGAAGCCGTTGGAAACCAATTGGAGCGTGGACGACTAATGGTGAGCCGAGCACAATTGGCAATGCGCCAGGGCAATCGCATGCTAGCCAAATCCTATCTGGGCCAAGCTAAAAATACCTTTGAACAACTCGGGGCACGTCTTGACCTAAAAAAGCTGGAAAACTTGAAACATGGTCTGGCCTACGAGTAACCAGATCTAAGCAACATTCAAACAACACAAAAAACCCCCACGCTTTGTGAAGCGTGGGGGTTTCATAATCCTGCATCCTGCGATTATTTTAATGATCCTGCAAGAAGAAAGAAATCATCGCCTTGGAAACAGCAGCGTCTGGGCCTTCCCCGGCAGCGTATTTATCTAAGAAAGCGGGATCCGTAATGGCACCAGACCAGGCACCACGGGCACCAGACCAGGCGCCGCGGGCGCCAGCCCAAGCGCTGTAACCGCCAGACCAGGCGCCACGGGCACCAGACCAGGCACCACGAGCACCAGACCAGGCACCACGAGCACCAGACCAGGCACCACGAGCACCAGACCAGGCACCACGGGCACCAGACCAGGCACCAAAGCCATCAGTCCAGGTACTGTGAGCACCGGTGTAAGATGCATAAGTACCGTCCCAATTTCCGTAACCACCCGCCCACTCGGCATAAGGATCAAAGAGACGGAAATTCCCGCTGGCTTCGTCATAATACGAATGACCTTCATAATGGGTCACACCAGCCAGGTCAGCCTGAATATCCATATCGGCATTGGCAACGCCCTCCACCGAGGCCGAGACCGCGTCAGGAGCATTGGCAATTCCAGCGCCCTGCTGCCACATGCTGTACAGCGCGTCGGTCGAGGTCGCATCCACCCAAGGCAAAGCCGTGCCGGTCAGGCGCATCTTGACTTCGTCAGGGGTCAGCGCGGGGTTGTTGGCAATCACCAGCGCCGCAATGCCCGAGACAACCCCAGTAGCCTGCGAAGTGCCTGCCAGAGTGAAGTATTTTTCGCTCAAGCGATTGGCCGGGTACTGTTTTGCCAGCACAGAATCATCCGGCAGTACCGAGACCATGTGCGCGCCTGGGGCAACCAGATCAGGCTTGACAAAGCCATCCAGCGTCGGGCCGGCCGAGGAGAACGGGGCCAGGTAATCATCATTCCAATCGTTGGGAGTATAGTTATCAGTATAAGCTCCCACCGTGATCACGTAGGGGTTGTTGCCGGGTACGGTAATGCTCATGGGGTCCGGGCCGCTGTTACCCGCCGCAACGACCACCGTCATGCCGCTGGCCCACACAGCCGTCACGGCCTGGTCGAGCGGATCCGCCCAGTAAGCAGACTGGGCCGGGGCCACCAGCGAAAGGTTCACCACGCGGATGTTATAGCGATCCTTGTTTTCCAGCACCCACTGCAAACCGGAAATAACCTTCTCGTAAGTGCCATAGCCTTGTTCATCCAGAACACGCACACCGATCAGATTGACGCCCGGAGCGACGCCATTCCATTCGCCATCTGCGCCTTTCTGGCTGTTGGCGATAATGCCGGCCACATGCGAACCATGACCATTGGGATCGACCGGTTTCTTGTTCTTGCTATTGACGAAGTCCTTCCAGGCCACAATGCGCCCGGCTTTGTTATCAATACCTTTCGTCAGAGCAGCCAAATCGCCACCCAGACCGGTATCGATCACCGCCACAGTCACACCGGCGCCGGTCACACCACCCTGCCAGACTACATCCGCGCCAACCACATTGGGGAAATCGGCAGAGGGCACGCCCTTATTCTTCTCTTTTTCTTTTTCTTTATCACCTGGTTTGGAGCTGTCGCTGGTGTTGACGGCGCTGTTCAGCGTCACCGCCACAATGCCTTTTTCCAGCTTCAGCTGGGAAACTCCGGCACCAGTCAGCGTGGCTCCCACAGCGCGAATAATCTCCAGCCGCGAAGTCACCATGCCGCCATGCTTTTCAACCAGCTGGGCGGCCAGATCCGTGCTCGTCGCCTGAACGATATAAGACTGTTGGGCAGCAGAAACCGCCGGAACACTCCCGGCTGCGCCCAAAAGCACCATCACGATCAGTGCTGCAAGCGAAATGCGGAAAAGAGTAACTAACTTTTGTGCTTTCATAACGACCTCCTGTAAATCCTATTCTCAAACACAACAGACCTGGCGAACCCGCTAGGCCTGTAAGACAAGCAAATTTGCTGTCTCAACAATGGCGGCCTGGCAATCATAACCTGATATTGGTCTTAGACCCTTGGCTTTGCGTCACCGGCTTTCACCGATTTTGCCTTTTCAGTTCTTTACGAGGCGGATAATATCACCAATGCATACGACTCACTCCTGCCTTGCAAAACTGGAAGTATGCACCCTGTTTGCCCCGTCCCGGCACAGAATCATGTCATTTTTGCAAGGCGCTCCATGCGCCAGATTCCAACCAACCGCCTGGCCTGGCTGAAACAAAAACGCACCCGGGTGGGTGCGTTTTTGCTGTCAGCCAGAGGGTGCTCAGGCCGCCCGCGCAGGCATGACTGCCAGCGCTTGTTGTTCTTCCGTGTCCAAAACCTTGCCCAACTCCAACAAAATGATCAACCGGTCCTGCATGCGGGCAATTCCTTTTAAGAAAGCAGAATTGACCGAGCTGACCATCGGCGGCAGAGGCTCGATGGTCTCATCCGAAACCCGCAGCACCTCCGAAACGCCATCCACCACCACGCCCACTTTCAGACTGCCCATCGTCACAATGATCACGCGCGTCTGCTTGGTGTTTTCCTGCACCTCCAGGCCAAACCGCAGGCGCAAATCTATCACCGGCAATACACTGCCGCGCAAATTCGTAACCCCCTTCACATAATAAGGCGCCTGGGGCAGCTGCGTAATTGCCTGCATCTTGATGATGCTTTCCACCATGGCAATATTGATGCCATAATACTCATTTGCCAGTTCAAAAACCACCAGTTGTTGTTCCATCGTTTTTTACTCTCCAATCTTTCAGGGATATACCCCTAAAAGGGACCTTACTTCCGGACACTGGCGGGCAGCGCAGACTTGACAGCCGGCGACCCGGCATCCAGGCTCAACTTGAACTGTGCCACCGCATGCTGCAGATTTTCCGCCATCTCCATCAGCGCGGAAGCTGAAGCCGAGACTTCCTCCACCTGCGCCGAAACTTCCTCGGTCGAAGCGGACACTTCCTCCACTGCAGCGCTGTTTTCCTCGCTCACGCTGGCAATATTCTCAATCGCCTGCGTCAGCTCACTGGAGTTCGCCGCCATTTGCTCGGTTGCCGCGGTATTCTCTTCGATCACCGCCGAAACCGCATCCACCGCCTCAACCAACTCCGCCGCCGCCGAGCTCACCTTCGACGCTGTTACGCCAGCTTCCTCAGCCTGCTTATAAACCGACTCGGCCGCCGTCAGAATACTCTCCAACACGTCACCTGCCGAATTCGCGCGCTCCACACCTGCCTCAACCTCACCGGCCGATTCCTTCATCGCGCTGACCGCCTCGCTGACCGTCTTCTGGATACCCTTGATCAGTGCCGCAATCTCTTTCGTCGCCAGGCTCGAGCGCTCCGCCAGCTTGCGTACTTCATCCGCAACCACCGCAAAACCCTTGCCCTGCTCACCGGCCCGCGCCGCCTCAATGGCGGCATTCAGCGCCAGCAGATTCGTCTGGGAAGCGATATCCTCAATCGTCTCCACGATCGCGCCAATCTCGCCCGAGCGTGCACCCATTTCCTCCACCTTCGCCGCCGAGAAACCGACCTTGCTGCGGATGGTTTCCATACCGCTGATCGTCTCCTTGACCGTCTTCGCACCATCGCGCGAATGGCGCGCCGCTTCCGCCGAATCGCGCGTCACGGCCTGGGCATTATTCGCCACCTGGTCAATCGACGCGCTGATCCGCGAAGTCACCTGCGATGCCTTGCTGATGGCCTTCGCCTGCTCCTGCGCGCCCTTTGCCACCCCCTCGATCGCCCGGCTCATCTGTTCCACCGAACCCGAGGTCTTGGTCACGCCTTCAGTCTGCTGCGCAGTCCCAAGCGCCACCTGCTGGATCGTCGTCGCAATCTGACCCGTTGCCTCGCCCGATTGTTCCGCAGCCGTTGACAACTGAGCCGCCGCAGCCGATACCGCGCTGGCGCTCTCAGCCACCTGGCTGATCACCTCACGCAGCCTGGAAACCATCGTGGCAAACGCATTTCCGAGCTCATCTTTTTCAGAATTGGGCGTAACCGACACCGTCAGGTCGCGATTCGCGATGGCCGCTGCCGCCACACCCATACCCTGCATATAATTGATAAGGTCGTCAAACGACTTGCCAATTTCGCCGATCTCATCCTTGCGCAAGCGCACGCGATCCTTTTCCTTCTCGCTCACATCGCGCACCAGGTCACCCACGGCCAGCGCGCGCGACATCTGCGTCACCAGCCCCAGCGGAACCGCGATACTGCGGGAAATCACAATCCCCAGCCCAATCGCCAATAACACGCTGCCGATGACAATGATCAGCATGGTGTTGACCGCCTGGTCGGCAGTCACAGTATTATTATCCGAGGTGGTCTGAGCATCCGCCACCTTCATAGACACCATTTTGTCAATATCCGCTTCAGCCGCCTTGGCGCTTAGATAGGCATCGCCGCGCAGCAACTTCAATGCCTCATCATCCTTGTTAGCTTGCGCCAAAACAACAATCTGATCCCGATACCCAACAAACGTCTGATAATCATCTGTGAACTCACCAAAGGTGGCTCTCATCTCATCAGACAAGATCAATTGTTCGTATTCGGATGAAACCCGGCTTATCTCCTGATCGAGTTCAGTGATGGTACCGGCATACTTCACATGCTCATCGGGTGCAGAAGCAAGGATCAAGTCACGCAGGTTCACACGTGTGCGTTGAAAAGCAACAGCCAGTTCCGCCAGCTGGCCGATCGGCACCGTATAGTTCTGATACAGGCGCGTATCAGCATCATCGATCTTGCGTAGATCAATGATGCCAAATACTCCAACGATCCCGGCCAGAATGGCAATGATCAGGAAACTTCCAATTAATTTGACACTGGTTTTGATATTATTTAGAGCGTCCATGCTTACAATTCTCCTTCTTGCTGAATTTATGTATGCGCTGAAACTATTATAGGGACTGGGCTGGATCGCCCTCGTAAAAGTCAGGGAAAAACCGCATTAATATTCCATGAATCAAATCACGAGGACCGCGTCCTGGTCAGATTTTGCGTTGCGTGCTTCTGACAGGGGCTAGAAAACCAGTCGCTTCCATTGAGCAGTTCCAGATATTGGGCCTGCGCCCGCAATTCAAGGCTGAGATTCCACCTGGAGCGAATCATTGGATCCAGACGGTCGACCACGAAATCAGTGTAGTAGAAAGCCCGCTAAACCAGGATAAAGAACGGGCGAAGAATACATTAATATTGCGTGAATTTTATTCTTTTACGCTCCAACCCCAAAAAAACATGCTATCATGTCGAGCAGTGCAGCTGGGTGACTGAAACATCCAGCCAAAGAAGTCAATTTACCCGATGCACCGCCTTATCGAGGTATTCGTGAACCCGTTCGAATCATTCTCTTTGAAAACAGAAAAAATACAGGATGAACTCCAACCGGCGCAACCCCGGGTTTTCACCACGCAGCCCTACCCAACTCCGCTGGAAACCAGCCAGGACGAAAGAGTTCCCGCCATCCCGGAGATTTCCAGCGCGGCTGCCACATTCCCGATCGACCTGGCCTATTGCTGCATCCTGATTCCCCGTTTCATCAATCATCACCTGACCGGAGACATCTGCGATTATTTACCCGAGTGGATGCGAAATATCTGCCTTTCGTATGGCTGGCGGCTGGATGGCATTATCGTGCGGCCCGGATATATGCAGTGGCTGATGACCGTGCCGCCGACCGCCAATCCGGCCCAATTTATGCGCCTGAGCCGCCAGCACACCTCCCGCAGGATCTTTGAAGAGTTCCCGCGCTTCAAACAGCAAAATATTTCGAACGATTTCTGGGCTCCCGGCTATTTTGTTGCAGCCAGCAACCAACTCCAATCCCAGGATGTCATCAGCAACTTCATCGCGGTTACACGCCGACAGCAAGGAATTTTCGAATAATGTTGCCACGGTCAGGATCTTGAATTGCCTTTTCCCGTCAAAATAAATGCCTGAAAACGTCCCGCCCCAAAAAATCGTCCAAAAAATCAGGCAAACTTTTGCTCTGCTGCAGGATACCTTCGCCTCCACGCCTCTCGAGCCGCCCCGCGCGCCGGAGGCGTCTGTCATTCCCGTCAACTTGCAGACCTACCTCGACCTGCTGGCCGCGCCGGAGACTTTCCACTTCCCCCTCACCATGCTAGACCGGCGTATTGGCCGGATTGCCCCGACCCGCGATGATGGATTCTACGGCGGCGCTGCGCCACTGACTCTTGCCAGCGCACTGCGGCGTTACCCACAACTGGTAGTACTCGGCGCACCAGGCAGCGGCAAATCCAGCCTGCTGGCGCACCTGGCAAAGACCCACGCCCGCGCGCTGATCAACCCCAACAGCCCCGGACCGCGCCTGCTGCCGGTCATCCTATCCCTGCACGAGGCGGGCCGCCACATGGAAACGGCAAACCCCGCCCACGCCAAAAATTCAACTGCCCGGCTGCCGGCCTGGCTAACCGCGGCGCCCGTTCCGGCGCTGACCGTTGAAACCGCGCTGGAAGACGGGTCGCTGCTGCTCCTGCTGGATGGGTTGAACGAAGTGCCCAACCCGGAGCTGCGAGAGCGGCTGGCGCGCCAAATCGCCGAATTTATCCAAATCCATCCAACCTGCCGGTGTGTCGTCACCACCCGCCCGCTGGCAGAATTTGACCCGGCCGGGCTCGGACCCCAATTCGGCTGGGTACAATTGAGCGACCTGCTGCCTGCGCAATCCCGCGCCTTTGCACGGGCATGGCTGCGCCAGGCTCAAACCGATCAGCCCGGGGATAACACCATCGCTGAAGCCTTTCTCACTACTTTGAAAAATAATCCCAGCCGGCAGGCGCTGGCCGGCAACCCCTTCCTGCTCAGCCTGGCCCTGCGGGTGCATTCAAACCGCACAAGCACCCCGCAAAGCCGCCCCGCCCTGCTGGATGATGCCTTGCAGTTACTGGCCGCAGACGAGAAGGCGCTCCGCGCCCTGGAGGAGATCGCCTTTTGGATGCACTCCCAGCGTCAACTCGAGCTGACGCTGGCTGACCTGCGCGACATCCTGCCCGCGGAATGGTTCACCCCGGCTGGCAGAGTACCGGAAAAATTCCCCGAGCAGCTCAATCCTCTGGGTGACATTCTTCGCCAGACCCAGCCCGGGAAATTGGCGTTCACCCATTTCATCTTCCAGGAATACCTGGCGGCGCGCGCGCTGGCCCGCCAGGCCAATGGGCCGGCTCTGGCGCTGGAGCGGTTGACCGACCCGTGGTGGCACACGAGCATTGTCTGGGTTGCGGCAATTCTCGGGGAAAGGAATCCGCTGGAAGTGGAGGCCCTGATTCGGGGGCTGCTGGCCGCCAAAACGGAAAGCGGCGGCAGGTCAGGTCAGTTTGCACTATTCGCGGCAAACTGCCTGCTCGAAGCGGACCCGGCCCTGGGCCAGCGGGATCTGATCAAGACAGTCATCCGGGAATTAAAGAAACAGGCGCGCGCGCCGCTGGCGCGATCGTTGGGCCCGGCCTTGCGCCAGAAAGCGGCAGTGTTGAAAGCGCTGGCGCGTCTGGGGGCCGCCGGGCAGTCCGCTTTCTGGCAGGGGCCGTATGGAGAGCCAGAGTGGGTGACCATCCCGCAGGGCAAGTTCTGGATGGGCGCCGGGGCTGAGGCGCGGAGCGTTTTTCTGCCGGAATTCCAGTTAGCCCGTACACCGGTGACGAACGCCCAGTATGCGCTGTATCTCAGCGACAGCGGCGCTGCGCCGCCCGAGGAGTGGCGCGAGGGCCGCTTCGCGCCCGGGCTGGATGCTCATCCTGTGGTCAACGTCAGTTGGCACGAGGCGCAGGCATACTGCGCCTGGCTGGGACAGAAGTGCGGGAAAAATGTGTGCCTGCCCAGTGAGGCGGAATGGGAAAAAGCTGCACGCGGCGACCAGGATCAACGCCCGTACCCCTGGGGGACGCGCGCAGGCCTGTATGCAAACACCAGCGAGCTTGGGTTGGGCGAAACGACCCCGGTGGGGCTTTTTCCGGGCGGCGCCAGCCCGTTTGGCTTGCTGGATATGCTCGGGAATGTGCGCGAGTGGACGCGCAGCCAATTTGATGGAGACGGGCCGCCGGATGCTGAGATGCGCGTTTTGCGCGGTGGTTCCTATTATTTCGACCGCAGTTCAGCCCACTGCTCCTTCCGGCACCGGCATTTTGCCGATTTCCGCTTCGCGAACTTTGGGTTTCGCGTGGCTATTTCGACTCAGGAGGGGCAAGCCCCCTGAGATCCACCCGGCAGCGCAGATCAGCGCTTGAAGTTTTTAGCCAATCTTTATCTCCCTTTCACGGTCAATTTACAGGAAAAAAAATCCCGCCATGCTAAAGTTGTGTCATCAGCGCAACCCGCAGAAGTCGGAAGTTCGCCTATTTAAGCCAGAAGGAATTGACCGTGATTGTCATCACCCGCACCAATGGAACCCAGATTTATCTCAACCCCGAGTTGATCCAAACGGTTGAAGCAACCCCCGATACGGTCATCACCCTGCAGGGGAATAAAAAGCTGATCGTCAAAGATTCTCCCGAAAGCATTGCCGAGCGCTTCATCGAGTACCGGCGGAAAACCCTGTCTCCTTTTGGAATGCAAGGAACGGGGCACTAAGACCCGGGGTCTGGCGTAAAAACGGAACCAATCGCAGGAGTAATGTATGGATATTGCATCAATCGCAGGCTTGATCATGGCTCTTACCACCGTCGTCGTCGTCATGATCCTGGATGGCGGCTCACCGGCGGAACTGTTCGCAGCTCCGGCGGCGATTCTGTTAATTTTTGGCGGCTCACTGGGCGCGACGATTGTGACCGTGCCCTTCAAAATTGCGCTGCAATTACCGAAATATATCCTGCAGGCATTCACGACGAAAGAATTCGACGCAAAAGCGACGATTGAATTGCTCACCAAGCTGGCCGACAAGGCCCGCCGCGAAGGGCTGCTGGCGCTCGAAGAAGAAAGCCGGAAAATCAGCGACAAGTTCCTGCAAAAAGGAATCATGATGGTGGTGGATGGGGTCGACTCGGAGCAGGTGGCGGCGATCATGGAAACCAATATCGAACAAATGCGTTCCCGCCACAAGCACGGCATCGGCTTCTTTACCTCGGCGGGCGGTTTCGCGCCCACATTTGGCATCATCGGCACGGTTATGGGGCTGATCAACGTTTTGAAACAGCTGGACAATCCGAGCGCGCTGGGCGAAGCCATCGCTTCGGCATTTTTAGCCACTCTGTGGGGGCTGTTGAGCGCCAACCTGATATACCTGCCGATCGCCGGAAAGCTCAAAGCCAAAAGCGAAGAAGAAGCCCGCAACCGTTACATGCAGTTGGAAGGGATTCTGGCCATCCAGGCCGGTGAAAATCCGCGCATCGTGCGCGAAAAGTTGAGCGCCTTCCTGCCGCCGTCAGAAATTCAACTGGAAGGCGAACCGGCCAAGGGTAAGGGCGCCGAGAAACCCGTAAGAGCGGCTGAGAAAGCGCGGGCCTGAGCATGGCGCACAAAGCTGAAGAACACCAGGAAGGCCACGACGAGCGCTGGCTCGTCAGTTACGCCGACTTTATCACCCTTTTGATGGTGCTGTTCGTCATTTTATACTCCATGGGCCAGGTCAGCGTTGAAAAATATAAGCGCCTGGCCGACAGCATGCGCGCCGCCTTCACTCTGGGCGGAGCCTCGCAAATCGTCGACAGTCAGATCAACCAGGCCGGCGGGAAATCGGCAGACGGCACATCAAAACCGATCGTCATCCCCGGCATTCCCGAAGGGCCGACCCAATCCGAAGAGGTGGCTGGACAGTTGACCAACATGCTCTCCACACAAAAGCTGGGCAACCAGGTCAGTGTGCAGACTAACATCGAAGGCGTGCTGATTTCTCTCAGCGAAAAGTTGATTTTCGCAGAAGGCCAGGCGGATCTTCCCTCCGAAGCCTTACCCGTCCTGGATACGATCGCCGCCATGCTGCGCCCGATCGACAATAAAATCCGGCTGGTCGGTCACACCAACAACTCGCCCTCCACCAACCCCAGATACCCAACCAACTGGGATCTATCGCTGGCCCGCGCCACGTCCGTGGCGAGGTACCTGATGAGCGCCGGCATCGCCCCCGAACGATTTATCATTTCTGGGCAGGGCGAATATGCGCCAGTCTTCCCGAACGACAGCGAGGAACACAGAAACCTGAATGCCCGCGTGGAAATCATCATCATCTACGAGGTGGATCACAACATCATCAACCTGAATGCTCCCGCGCTGGTGCCCTAGCACTCAACCGGGCCATTCCTCGCAAAATTGACAAATCTGCCCTTCGATGCGGAGTCCTATGCTTAACAAGATCCTGAAAATCCTGAATGTCATCACCCAGATCATCCTGATACTGACCGCCATCATTTCACTCCTGACTGCTTATGTCATCTTTGCTCCAGATGACCTGCCCAAGCCTTTTCGTCTGGTCTATGACACTACCAGCGGCACACCGACCACTGCCATCGGAGCCATCGTAGTCGTCACCCCCACTCCCACGCCGGAACCGCATCAATATCTCCCCGGCGAAGGCATCATGATCGATATGTCCACCAAAATCATCAACCTGGTGGATCCGGGCGGACGGAAATACATCCGCCTGACCATTGTGGTCGAATTTGCGCCCGACAACCCCGAATATATGACCCTGCCGGAAGAAGAAAAAACCGCCTACCTGACCACATTCAAAGACAAGCTCACCTCACGCCTGCCAATCATGGATGACACCGTCATCACGCTGCTTTCCACCAAGACCTACGAGGATTTGTACACTGCCGAAGGCAAAGAAAAACTTCGCGCGGAAATCATGGACATCCTTACCAAAAAACTGACCGATCTTCACATCATCTCCATCTACTTTACCGAATTCGTGGTGCAGTAACCTATGTTAGCCCAGTCCGAAATCGATGCCCTGCTCTCGGGCGCCATAGAAATGGATCAAAAAAATGGCGGCGAGCGTGTCAACCTGGCCGATATGATGGGCCAGCCAGGCGAGCGCAGCAAAACCGACAGCGACGGTAATAAAACCGTCCAGACCTACAATTTCTGGTCGCCAGCCCGGTTTTCGAAAGAACAAATGCGCGCCGTCGAACTGGTCCACGAAGACCTGAGCGAACGCCTGACCACCTCCCTGCCGACTTTTCTGCGCACCAACGTCCGTCCGCGCCTGGTACACATGGAACAAGGCCGGTTTTCCGATTTCATCAAGGACTTCCCACAAAATACCCTCTTCCACCTGATCTCGCTCGCCCCCCTGCCCGGCCACATGGTGCTGACCATGAGTTCCAACGTCAGCTACCTGATCCTGGAACAGCGTCTGGGCGGCAAAATAGAAGGCCGCTTCACCGAACGCGCACTGACAGAAATCGATCAATCGCTGCTGCGCGGGCTGGTGGAACACATGCTGGGCGATATGAAAGTCGCCTGGAGCAAAGTCGTCTCACTCGAACCCTCGCTCGAAGACAGCACCATCAACCAGCACTGGGTGCAGATGATGATGGGCAACGAGCGCGTCCTGCTCCTGACGCTGGAGATCAACATCCAGGGCGTGGCCGGTACGATGAGCATCTTCATCCCCTTCAACACGCTCAAACCGATCACCAGTGTCCTCAACCCGCACATCTGGATTGCCGGCCGCAAAGAACAACAGCAGGACCCGGTTGCGCGCCAGGTCGCCATCCAAACCATGATGAAAGCTGTCATTCCGATCAAGGTCATCCTGGGTCATGCCGATATCACCCTGAAAGACCTGATGAATCTCCAGGTTGGCGATGTCATCGAGCTGGATAAAAACATCGACAGCCCGATCGTCGTCCAGGTCGCCAACAAGAAACAATTCTACGCCCGCATTGGCAGGGCGCGCAAACGCCTGGGCATCCAGATCACCGGCGTCTATCGCGAAAATCACCACGAATCGCTGTAAATCACTTTTGAAGGAAGAAACCCCATGGACACTCTCGAAACCCTCAGCCAGGAAATGCCCGCCGGAAAAATGACGGAGGCTGCTCCTGCAAAAAACCGGCTCGCAAACAACTCCAACATCGATCTCCTGATGGACGTTTCGCTGCGTGTGGCAGTGGAACTGGGCCGCACGCGCATGATGCTGGCCCAGGTCTTGGAATTACAGCATGGCTCCGTCGTCGAACTGGACCGTCTCGCCGGGGATCCGGTGGATGTCTACGTCAACGACTGCATGGTCGCCCGCGGAGAAGTGGTCGTCGTGGACGACAAATTCGGCGTACGCATCACCGAAATGGTCTCATCCAAGACTGAAAAAGCGGCAGCCTGATGACCCCTCTCACCGACTGGTTAAAGAAATGGTTCGAAACCAGCAGCCCCCGGCAAAAATTGGTGGCCGCCCTGCTGGGTTTCAGCCTGCTCGCCACCGCCGCACTGGTCGGTCTGACGGGGGGCAGCAACGCTCCGGCCAGCGACCCGCTCGCCTCACCCGGACTCTATTTCGCCGGCGTAATCATCAAATTGATCGGCGTCCTGTTGTTGATTGTCGCCAGCGCCGCGCTCCTGCGCCGCTGGATGCAACCCGGCAGCCCTGGAAAAACCACCCGGCAGCTGCACCTGCTCGAAACCGTGCGTCTTTCACCCCGCCAGGCCCTGCACCTGGTCGCAATCGGTGACCAGCGCCTGCTGATTGGCGCTACCGATCAGAGCATCGCCCTGCTCGCACCCGTGGAAGGCAACTTTGAACCGCTCGCCTCCGAAACCCAGCCCGGCCTGGATTTCTCCACCCTGATCCGGTCATTCAGCACCCAGCCGCTCACCGTGCCAGAACAGCAGCAAGACCAGGTGACTCATGAATGAAAATATACTCCCCCGGCCTGGCACCGCCCTGGCCACTTCAAAGAGCTCAAAATCCGCCAAATTCCTCGCGCTGGTAGTATTCCTACTCCTGGCCAGCCTGTTGATGAGCGGCTGCGCCGGCGCGAACATCCCCGGCGTCTCCCTGTCGGTCGACGGGCAGTCGCCTCAGCCCAAACAGGTCACCTCCGGTGTACAGCTGCTGGTGCTGATGACGGTTCTCTCTCTCGCCCCAACCATCCTCATCCTGGCGACCTCCTTTACCCGCATCGTAATCGTACTCTCCATGCTGCGCAGCGCCATTGGCACCCCCTCCATTCCGCCCAACCAGGTGCTGATCGGCCTCTCCCTGCTGCTGACCTTCTTCATCATGGCGCCCATCTACAAACAAATCGACGCCAATGCCATCCAACCCTACCTGAACGAACAAATCGACCAGGACACCGCCATCACCCAAGCCCTCAAACCGATCCGCGAATTCATGTTCCAGCAGACCCGGGAAAAAGACATCCAGCTCTTCCTGGAACTAGGCCACGAAGCGCCTCCTAAAACGCTCGATGACATCCCCACCTTATCTTTATTTCCTGCCTTCGTCATCAGCGAACTGCGGACCGCTTTTACCATGGGCTTCGTCATCTACATTCCCTTCCTGGTAATCGACCTGGTCGTCTCAAGCATCCTGCTTTCAATGGGCATGATGATGCTGCCCCCGTCGCTTGTTTCCCTGCCTTTCAAACTTCTGCTGTTCGTCATGGTGGATGGCTGGTACCTGATCGTCCACAGCCTGGTACTCAGCTTCACCGGCGGTTAGCGAGGAAAAATGACCGAAACCTACGTTCTTACCCTCGGACAAAGCGCCATCATGCTGGCCCTGACCCTTTCCGGACCGATCCTGCTCGTCAGCCTGATCGTTGGCAGCCTCGTCAGCCTGGTGCAGGCCGCCACCCAGATCAACGAAACCACGCTGACCTTCATCCCCAAACTGATCGGAATCGTCCTGGTACTGGTGTTGCTCGGTTCCTGGATGCTGCAGCAATCCCTGTCCTTCACTTATAACTTGTTCAACAGCCTCCCCAATCTTGTTCACTAATCTGGAGCTACTATGAAACGCGAATCCCCCTCCGTCCTGGTACTCGAACCCAACCCCCTGCAACGCGCCCTGATCCAGACCACACTCACTCGGCACCAGATTACCCCCATCATCTGCCAGGACCCTCGCAACCTGCGCCAACAACTCATCGACCACCTGCCCGACGCACTCCTGATCGACACCTACCTGCCCGGCCATAACGGCCTGGACCTGATTGACCAGCTCAACTCGGACATCCTGCGACAACGCACCAAAATCTTCTTCCTCTCGGCCATGGGCTACCCGGAGATCATCCAAAAAGCCGCAAAACTGGGCGCCAGCGGATTCCTGGTCAAACCCTTCGACCCCGACCTGCTGGTCAACCGCCTGAGAAATTCTTTCGACCAACCTGCTCCCATCCAACAGTAACACCTTACAAATTTCATATTAAAAAGCGATTAAACTGACCTTGCCAATTTCAGTCTCCACCAAGAAGGATATAATATGGGATAGTGATAAGGAAAAAAAGCACCTTTCGCCCAGGATGAGAACTGCCTTCCGCCTTCACACGTCACCCGCCCAGACGGATGACAGCCCCAGGAAAAAGGCTGTTGCATTCTCCCCCAGGATGGACACCTTCTTGGAATTGCAACCAAAGGACGTCCCTGGAACGAGCCACACAAGGAGTATCTGAGATGAAATCCACCACGTCCGCTGGTAGCAAAAAGAAAATGCTCTTGATTGACGATGAGACCAAATTATTATTGGGGCTCAAAGCAGTCATGACCCGCGAAGGCTACGAGGTCATCTCCGCCCACGACGGGAACGAAGGCGTCCGCCTGGCACGCGAACACATCCCCGACATCATCATCTGCGATGTGATGATGCCCGCGCCGAACGGGTTTCAGCTCAAGAAAATCCTGGCCAACGACATGCTGACCGCCCAAATTCCCTTTATATTTCTCACCGCCCGAACCCTCGAAGCCGACAAGATCGCCGGGCTGAAGCAAGGTGCCGATGACTACGTCACCAAACCTTTCAACACCGATGAATTGATCGCCCGCGTCGAAGCCATCTTCCGGCGCAACGAAATTGGCCGCCAGGATGGCCTCAAAACCCAGGAATCCAATCTCGAAAAAGTCCGCCGCAACATCTCATCCAACCTCGGTCACGAATTCCGCACGCCGCTGACCATCATCCTCGCCAATCTCGATCTGGCCATCCGCGAAAAATTCAAAGGCCGCACCGACGACCTGGATTGGTACCTTGAAACCAGCGTGAACAGTGCCCAAAAGCTGTCCATGCTGGTCAACGACCTGATCTTATTAAACGACCTCGATCTGGCCAAAATCAATACCATGCGGCGGCCCATCAACCTCGATTTCCACTTCAAAAGCCCAATCCAGGAAGTCCTCGCGCGCTACACACAGAAAAACCTGGATGTCCAAATCACCATTGAAGATGGCACCATCCTCCACGCCCCCGACCTGGAATTCTCGCATGCCGTAGCGCACCTGGTCGACAACGCCTTCAAATTCAGCCCCGAAGGCGCCCGAATCACCATTCACCTGGGCAAAAATGGCATCGGCGGCTGTGTTTTAACCATCGAAAACGAAGGTTCCTTCATCGCCCCGGAACTGCGCGAAAAAGTCTTTGAACGATACTTCCAGATCTACCAGGGAGATGACCGGCCCTACAACGGCCTGGGAGTTGGCCTGACCATTGTCCGCGCCATCGTCGAAGCCTGCCGGGGTAGTGTAAAAATTCTCGATTCGGAAATCGGTTGCAAAGTGCAATTAATCTATCCACCTGCGGCGGTGGATTGGCCCCGAGACTAGCCCCAACGGGAAAGAGACCAACCAACATGGATTTTAACGTATCGATCCTGTCCAGCCTGATCGATTCAATACCCGATGCAGTCATCGCCTTTGACCAGCGCCAGCGTATCCTGTTTTACAACCACGGCGCCCGGCTGATTTTTCAATATACCCCCGAAGAAGCCCTCAACCTGCCACTACGTGACCTGCTGCCGCTCGAATCACACGAGCTCCAGTCACAGCATGTTGAAGATGTTAAAAAATTGCAGAACGACTCAGGCCAGACGCTCTACGAAACCAAGGAGGTACGCGGCCGCCGCAAAAACGGCACATCCTTTCCGGCAGAAGCCTCCATCAATAAAACGTTTGTCGAAGAAAAGCTGATCTACCTGGTCATCCTGCGCGATATTTCCGATCGAAAAACCGCTCAAGATTCCCTTTTGAAAAGCGAAAACCGCTACCGCGGGCTGGTGGAATCACAATCCAACCTGATCATTCGCGTGAACATGCAAAACCAGTTCACCTTTGTCAACCAGGCCTACTGCGAAACCTTTGGCAAAACCGAATTGGAACTGCTGGGCAACACCTTCACCCCAACCATCCACCCGGAAGATTTACCCTCCACGAATGATGCCATCAGCAGGCTTTACGAGCCGCCACACCGCATCATGCTCGAACAACGCGCCATGACCGTACACGGCTGGCGCTGGTTTGCATGGGAAATTGCCATCATCCAGGACAAAACCGGCAGCATGATCGAAATCCAGACGGTGGGCCGCGATGTCAGTGAAAGCAAACAGAACAAGCAGCTGCTGATCACCCAGCGCGACCTGGCCCAAAAACTGGCCGGAACCGTCTCTCTGCACGAGGCTTTGGTCATCTGCCTTGAGCAAATCCTGCTCGAAGCCGGGATGGACTGCGGCGGCGTTTACCTGATCGACCCGCATAGCTCAGACCTGAATCTGGTGCACTCCCAGGGGCTTTCCGAAGCCTTCACCCAGGCGGCCAGCATTTACCAGGCCGATTCCGACCGCTGGAACCTGGTCATGCAGGGCAAGATCATCCACAGCAATTTCAAGTTCCTTCCAGTCAAAAAGAACAACCTCTTTGAAAGTGAAGGACTGAAAGGATTCACACTGCTTCCAATCACTTATCAGGACAAAGTGATTGGTTGTTTTAACCTGGCCTCTCATGAGCTGGACATCATTACCCCAGGCGGGCAGACCGCCGCTGAAGCGATTGCCATGCAAATGGGCATCACCCTGATGCGCCTGATGGCAGAAAAACAACTGGCAGAAAGCCAGGAAGAACTGGAAATCCTGTTTAACACCATCAATGATTTTCTCGTGGCTTTTGATCAGAATGGGAATATCATCAAGGTCAATCAGCAGGTCGTCAGCCGGTTGGAATATTCCGAGGCTGAACTGCTCGGGCAACCAGTTCTCAAACTGCATCCGCTTGAACATCACCCGCAAGCCACTGTAATTTTGCAGGAAATGTTGGCAGGGAACCTGGATACCTGCCCCCTGGAATTGATTTCGAAGAGCGGCCAGCGCATCATGGTGGAAACCAAGGTGAACGCAGGGAAAATTCGCGGCCAATCGGTCTGGATCGGAATCAGCCGGGACATCAGTGAACGTAAAGCGGCCGATGACTCACTGAGAAGGTCAAAAGAACAGCTGACGCTTGCCATTGAAGGATCGGGCGTCGGTATGTGGGACTGGATGGTGGAGACCGGGGAAACCATTTTTAACGAGCGCTGGGCTGAGATTGCGGGCTACACCCTGGAGGAACTGGCGCCGGTCAATATCGACACCTGGACGCGGTTGTGCCATCCCGACGATCTGACCCGCTCGGATCACATCCTGCAAGAACATTTCGATGGGAAGCGGCCCATTTATGAATGCGAGCTGCGCATCCGCCACAAAAGCGGGCACTGGGTCTGGGTGCTGGACCGTGGCCGGGTGACAGAGAGAAACACCAGCGGCGAGCCGATTCGCATGACCGGTACCCATCTGGATATCACTGAGCGGCATATGATGGAAGAAAAGCTCAGAATCCGGCTTGATTTTGAAAACTTGTTGACGAAGATTTCCACCCGCTTCATCAACCTGAATACCGGCGAAATTGATAAGGAGATCACGGCTGCGTTACAGGACATTGGCAATTTTGAAAATATCGATCGCAGTTATGTTTTTGTAGTCGACCGCTCGACGGATACCATGAGCAATTCGCACGAATGGTGCCGCCAGGGCATTGAGCCGCAAATGGACGCTTTGCAAGGATTGCCAACCAGCCTGTTCCCATGGTGGATGTTGAAACTGGAATCGAATGAGCCTATCGTGGTGACGCAGATCGACGAACTGCCCCTCGAAGCCAGCGAGGAAAAGGAAATTCTGAAAAGCCAATCAATCCTTTCGGTGGCGGTGGTGCCTTTGTTTGTCAACAACCAGCTGTTGGGCTTTGCCGGGTTTGATTCGGTCAGGGAGGAAAAGAGCTGGGAACAGGACAGCATCGCCCTGCTCCAGCAGTTTGGCAACAGCCTGGGGAACTTGCTGGAACGCAAGCGGGTCGAAAACGCTTTGGGCCGCAGTGAAGAACGCAATGCCGCTATTCTGCGCGCCATTCCAGATAATATGTTCCGCATCACCAAGGATGGGATCATTCTCGATGCGATTGTCTCTGATTTTTCCAGCCTGATCATTCCGCCCGAACAGATTAAAGGTACAAAGCTGGCTTTAATTTTAGGCACAGATCTGGCCCGGATTGCGCTGAAAAAGATTCAAGATGCAATCAGCATTGGGCAAATGCAAACCATGGATTATCACTATAACCTGCGCAACCAGACCGAACACTTCGAGGCGCGCTATGTTGCCAGCGGGAAGAATGAAGTAATCGCAATTGTGCGAAATGTCAGTGAGCGCGCCCGCCTGGAACAGATGAAATCCGACTTTATTCATCGCGCCACGCATGACCTTCGTACACCGCTAACCACGATCCTGCTGATGGTGAGGCTGTTGGAAGAAGAATGCACGCCAGAGGAATACCAGGAGTACTGGAATATTTTGAAAGAGGAGCTTGATCGCGAGCGGGTATTGATTGAAGATCTGTTAACCGTCGGGCGGTTGGAAAGCAACCAGTGGGTTGTCAAACAGCAGCCGGTGGATCCGCTGGAATGTCTGCAAAAATCCATTCAGACCATTGCGCCACAGGCTGCGCAAAAACAAATCCAGCTCTTATTGAAAGATTCACCCGAAAAATTCCTCGTATTGGGAGAATCCAGCTCGCTGGAGCAGATTTTTACCAACCTGCTGAATAACGCTGTCAAGTTCACACCAGGCGAAGGGCAGGTCGAAATCAGCTATTTCCAGCAGGCGAAGAGAGGCTATTTCAGGGTACGGGATCACGGCATCGGGATCCCGGCAGAAGATTTGCCGCACCTGTACACGCGTTTTTTCCGTGGCAGAAACGCCATCGAAAAAGAAATCCCTGGCAGCGGGATCGGGTTGTTCATCATCAAATCGATGATTGGGAATTTCGGGGGGCAGATCGAATTGAAAAGCGAACTGGGTTTTGGAACCACGGTGGAATTCTGGCTCCCAATCGCGAGCGAGGAAGTGGCCGGGCTCGCCCACTAAACAAAAAACCTGGCGCCAGCTGGCGCCAGGTTTTTTGTTTAAAATCGTGAATCTCTACTCAGCCAGTG
The DNA here is from genome assembly GCA_903875215.1 of uncultured Anaerolineae bacterium. Lineage (GTDB taxonomy): Bacteria > Chloroflexota > Anaerolineae > Anaerolineales > Villigracilaceae > UBA5195. Next base: position 80,231 of record CAIQVH010000033.1, on the reverse strand, counting down.
CCAAACTGGCGGTCACCGGCATCGCCCAACCCGGGAACGATGTAGCCTTTCTCATTCAGGTGGTCATCGATGGAGGCAAGATAAATCGGCACATCGGGATGTTCCGTTTGCATGCGCGCAATCCCTTCGGGTGCGCCGATCAGCCCGACGAATTTGATTTTCTTCACGCCCCAGCGCTTGAGCACTTCCACGGTGGCAGTCGCCGAACCGCCGGTGGCCAGCATCGGGTCGAGAATCAGGCAGACGGATACGGTGGGTTCGGTGGGCAGCTTGTTGTAATATTCCACCGGGCGAAGGGTTTGTTCATCACGATACAGGCCTATGTGCCAGACTTCTGCCTGCGGCATCAGCTCCCAAATGCCTTCGACCATGCCCAACCCGGCGCGCAGAATCGGCACCAGGCCGATTTTTTCTTGTAATTCATATGCGGTGATGGTTGCCAACGGAGTTTGAACTTCGCGCGGAATAACGGCCAGGTCTGTGGTGGCTTCGTAGACCATCAACGCGGCGATTTCCTGCACCAGTTCGCGAAATTTCTTCGGATCGGTTTTGATATCCCGCAGGCGGCTGAGTTTATGCTTGACCAGGGGGTGTTGCGATTCATGAACATTGGACATGGGGGCTCCTGTTTTCAGATGCAGGCATTATAGCGTGAAGTTTCACTTTCCGTATAACCTCGGATGTGAACAACGCGAAATATTCACAGAGGCTGGGTTAACTCTTTTCAGCCACTTCCGGCAGAGGCAGGGCTTCCACCAGGCCGCGTACGCGGAATTTCTCAATGTATTCGCGCGTTTCCCAGTAATCCAGGTCAAGTTCATCGGCAATCTCAAAAACCGACTGCTTGCCCTCGAAGCGCATCATCATCTTTTCGATGGCGCGATTCAGCTTCCAATTCACCTGCCAGTCGACGAAAAGGCCATGCCCCGAAAGAAAGACCGGGCCGCGGAACTTGCGCCTGGGCAGGTAATCGGTGGCATAGACGCGGATGATTTCCTCGATCACGTCCGCCGCTTCCTGCAATTTATCTTCGTGCATGATGTCGAGATTGTCGTCAGTGGTGTGATATTCGGGGTAAGGGTAGCGGGTGACGGAAAGACACGGCACATTGAGGCCCGGCCCGTTTAACACGCGCTCATCGTTGGCGATCACATCCGCAAAGGTCCCCTCCCTGAATTCCTTGCCCCGTTTCTTGAGCACATATTGCCCGACTTTGTCCAGCGCGGAATTGTGCTGGCGGGTATGTTGGAGCGCCAGTGTGTTGTCGTTGCCAGTCATTTCGATGAAAATGCCGCCCTTGAAACCAGGAATCAAATCCTCGTGATGCGCCAGGTAGGCGATCGTGCCAATCGTCTCTGCGCCAAACCAGAACCGCACGCTCATCGAGCCGGGGGGCAGCGGGTTGGCTGCCAGCCGCCGCGCCACCTCGATGGCGGTCACCACGCCCGCGGCGTCATCGTTGGCCTGGTTGGGGTGGCAGACGTGCGCCATGATGAACATCTCACCCGCCGCGGCAGATTTTCCACCCCGAGGGTGAATCACCGCCTCGGCGACTTTAAAGCCACCCTGGGCCGGGTCGGTTAAAAACTCGGAGCGGATCACGACCCGGTAGTTTTTATCGCGTGGCAGGGTATCGAACTGATTTTTGCTCAGGCAGAAGCCCCACGAGCGGTCATAGTATTTGAACTTCCACGGAATGGCGTGCGGGCGTTTTTCGTTGAAATACAGGTGCGGCTCCAACTCGCTCCAGGGCATGAGCGTATCCATCGGCAGCGAGTAGGAGACCAGGTGCAGGGGATTGTCTTTGAAATCAACCACGCGCTGGCCGTCTTCGGTAGCGAGGTAAGCTTCATGCACCTCGTAGCGCTCCGGCACGTACCAGGTCCAGACCGGCGTCAGCGGGGTGTACGTTTCGATTTTGTAGGCGGCAGATTCCGGGAGGTAGGATCCGATAATGTCCAGGGCGGTATCCATCCCGTCGGAAGCGAGCGTGCGGTGCAGCGGGATGATCTGCGCCAGGACATCCTTCAAAGACGAGATCGGTTTCATCGGCGGGATCCAGTCTTTGGCGCGATCCGGCGTTTCGAGGATATAGGTCAGGCCAGGGCCAGGATTCTCCTGGAGAGCCTGCACCGTCACCCGGAACACGTCGCGGCACTTCATCAGGCGGCATGGGCCCAACCCGATGGTGCGCTGGTTAACCACCTGGCTGTCGAGCAGCGCGCCGATGGGTTCAAAGTCGAGCACCACGCCGCGTTCCACGTCGCGGACGAACATGGTGTAGGCCACGTCGTGCGGCTTGCCCTGCAAGTCGATGGCGGTGCCTTTGAATTCTTTCAAGAAGCGATAATCGACGCCGGCCATTTGTTCGCAGTGGTGCAGGAAGGTGATGGATTTGCTGTAGGCCAGGCCGAGGATCAGGATTTTGGCGTCCCATTCGCGGAATTTGGAGAAGATGGTGCTCTCGCCGAAGCAGTCGGTGGTGCTGTGCGCGGCCAGTTCCTCGGCATGCGGCCCGATGGCGGCCATGGAGTAGATGGGGTGGAACATGCGCCTGGCGCGTGGATCGGTGCGGACGAGTTCGGTCAGGACGCCCATTTGCGAAGGCGTGGTGCGCATGTCCCAGGGAACGCCGCGCAGGAAGTCGTAATTGAAGGTCGGCATGATGAGCGTGCCAGCCGGGCCAATCACATCAAGAATGGCATTGATGACGGTCTGCGGGCCGCCCTCCACGCCGCCAGGCGCGCGCCCGAGGCTGGAATAGGCTGAATGGACAAAGAGGGTATCGCCGGCGGTCATTCCAAGGGCGCGAAATTCGTCTGCGAGGAAGGATTGAGTGAGCATGGGAAAACTCCGGAGTGGGATGGGAGGATTTTATCAGAAAGAGGGTAGACGAAAGAAGGTGTTTGTGATTGATTCACAGTCGTGTTGAGTCAGGTTCTCTTCGTTTTGGTATATGCTGGTGAGCGTGGCTCATATATCTTTTATTTGAATGGGTTGTGAAGAAGACCAAAGGAAATCTGCGCAGCCGCTGATTAATAAACAGACCTCCAGGTTCTTCTGTACCCGGAGGTCTGTTTATTACGCCAGCCGCGCGATTTCCTGGGCGGCGGCTGATAGTTGCTCGGTTTCGAGGCGGAGTTTTTGCAGGATGGCGGGGACTTCCTGGCGGGTTTGGGCAGCGCCCAGTACTTGCAGACGTAGGATGTCGGGCAGCAGGGCTTCGAGAACGGCGATAGTGCTGTCGAGCTGGGCGTCGAGATGGTCGAGGGCGGCGGAGATGGCCCTGGTTTTTTGAATGCGGGCATCCAGCGACTTGATCGCTTCTTGCTTTTCCCGCAAGATTTCGGGGGCCATGCTCTTGTCAATGGAGAGCACCAGCAAGGCGCGCTCCCCTTCCAGGTCGGCGTTTTTGGCGCGGGAAACGGCCAGGAAATTCTCAGGTGCGGTCATCTGCTGGCAAACGGTATAAATTTTGGTGACCAGGGTTTCGACCTCGTTCTGGACCGGTTCGAGGGCGCGTTTGTTCCCTCCGCTGGCACTGAGCAGGGCGTTGAAAATCCGCATTTGGGCTTTGACGGCTTTGGCGTAGGGTTCCTGGAAGCGGCCGGAGAGCGTGCCCAGGCGCGCTTCCATGTTGTAGTTGATGCGAATGGCTTTGTCGGTGGCGATGTTGGCGACCATGATGGCCCAGAGGGCCAGCCCAAGTGGCAAGAGCCACCAGGCAGCGAAGGCGCCGGCCAGGGCCGAGCCGGCCAGCATGGCCAGGTTGAGTGGGTTGAGCAGCGCAGTGATGAGAGGCGATCGCATGGTGTTAGAAGTAGCTGCTGATGATTTCGAGCAGTTTTTGAATGTCGTTCGGATCGCCGGATTGTACCTTGGTGGCGGAGGCCTGAGCAATGCTGTTCAGGGCGGCGATGTCGGCGTCGGCGCCATAGGCGACGGGGATGATCAGGATGGGGTTGCGGCCGGTGCGGGCGGCGCTGATGCGGGCCAGGACATCATTCAGGGTGGCGGTGCTGTTGGTATCCTGCCCGTCGCTGAGCAGGACGATGGCGCGGATGCGGTCTTCGCCTTCGGGCGGGTCGGCGGCCTGGAGCTGATCCAGGGTGCTGATGATGGTATCGTAGAGGGCTGTGGAGCCATCGGCTTGCAGGGCGCTGATGTTGCCGCGAATCTGCCCATCCACTTTTTCCACCAGCCCAAGCGGAACCAGTTCCTGGGGCACATCGCTGAAGATGGTCAGGCCGACCCGGTTTTGCTTGGGCATTTTATCCATAAACCGGCTGGCGGCTTCGCGCACCTGGGCGATTTTTTCGCCATCCATCGAGCCGGAGGTGTCGATGACGAGTTGGATGTCGCCCTGTTTTTTGACGTATTGCCAGCTGGTCTGCACGGCAGCGATCACGTCTGGATCGGGAACGGTCAGGATGTTGGTGGGCTGATTCGGGTCGACGCCCAGCTCGGGGGTGATCGGGTATCCGATGGCAACGTTGGGGTTGACGGGGCGGAAGCCATTTTCCAGCACTTTGAGCTGGATGGTTTCACTACGCACATATTCGGTGAAGACCTTGGCGGCGGCGCGCTGTTCGGCACTGACCCAGCTGGCATTGGGGATGCCGAAGGGATGTTCGTGCCAGAAGGTGCCTTCCTTGGGGTAGAGCGCAACCAGTTTTTCGGGTGGTTTGTATTGGGTTTTGCCCTGGTTGATGTAAATCAGGTCGTTTTCTTCGAGGGCCACGAAGTCGAGATAGCCTGGACCCTGGGCAATGTATTCCTTGAATTCGGTGGTGCGCGAGGAGTAGTGCTTGACGAGGGTTTCGATTTCGCGGACGCCCTGTTGAACAGCCTGGTTGCGCACATCGTCCATTTCGAGTTTGCGCAGGTCGGTCATACCGGCGTTGTAGCGCGCGCTGGCATAGAATTCGGAGATGAGTGTGGAGAGGGCCGTGGAGCTGATGTAGGGGTCGGTGTGACCATAGTAGACGGTGGTGCGGTCGCCGGGGATGCCATAATCGGCCCAGCCGTTGGGTGAGTTCATCACCCCGAGCAGTTCTTCCCAGCCGACTGGATTTCCACCATTTTTGGCTTCGATGGCCTGCAGACGGCTCTCCCAGATGGCCATGACCACCGGCGCGAGGGCCGTCGAGGGGCTGTCGGCCAGGTCAAAAACCTGCTGACCGGTCTGGAAATTGATCAGCGCCAACCAATGGCTGACGGATGGCGAGAACAGGGTCGGTTGTTCTACATTGGCGTTGTTGGGGGCGATGATGGCGTTGATGATCCCCTGCGAGACGGTGCCCGAGGAGCCGGATTTTCCGGTCACCCAGATGGGTTTTTCGTCTTTGGCAAGCGGCTGAGCGGTGAGCGGGTTGATGCCCCTGGCGTAGCTGGTGTTAAAGGCATCGATGGCTTCTTTCAGGTACGGCTCGCTTTCCGGGGCATAGATGATGTTGATTTCGATGGCATTGGCCGGCTTGGATTGGCCCGGCAGCGCAATCGGGTTGCTGCAACTGACAATCGCCAGGATCAGGGTCAAAAGAGAAAGGGAAAAGCGCTTCATGAGGAGCTCCTTTACTGCCAGCAAACTTGCAGGGCGCGGATCATCGCGTCTTCCAGCGCGGGCAATTGGTTTTGCATTGGCGCGCTGGCGCGCTGGAGGCCGTAGTCTGCCAGGCGGGCCTGCGACTCTGCCCCGAGCAGATAAGCCTGAAAACTGGCCGCAGCCTGCTGGTGGGCGGTGATTTCATCCGGCTGCAAATTGGGCCAGTTGTTGCGAATATAGTAGGGATAATTAAACACCACATTCAGGGCGGGCGGCTGTGAGTTAAACGCCTCCGGCGAAAGCTGGTTCCAATCGCTGCTCAAAATCAACCCGGCGTCTGCCTGTGGCGGGCGGGTGGACAGCTGGTCGCGGGGAGAACGGCTGCGGTCGGGGGCTGCCAGCAGCAGCGCCGCCAGCCACTGTTTGAAAGCCGGGTCGGCAACCTGCGCGGCGCTGGGGGCAGGGCTCTGGTGATAATCGGCGGCGGCCAGCCAGCAGGCGGCCAGACCCTCCAGGCTGTTGGCGGGCGGCATGGCAACCCGGAACTGCGGATTGCTCTGCGCGGCGCGGGCTACCGTCTGCCAACCCAGGTTGCCGGCCAGCTCGGAACGGGATTTGACCGCCACCCATAAGAAGACATCCTGGGCGAGGGGCGCGCCCTGCGCCTGGTAGGGAATCGCGCCAGCCGCCACGCGGGCGAAATCAACTTCCGCGATCCAGACATCCGCCTGGCCCGAGAGCGTGTTCAGGCGGCGATTGGCGTCCAGCCCGCGCAGCTGGGTCACTTCCACCTGCACAAACGGATTCTGGCGGGTGAATTCAGCCGCCCCGGCCTTGACCCAGGCTTCGAGCGCAGGCGGCGCGGCCACGGAAAGCGTCACCGGCGTGCTGGCGCGGGTGGGTAAAAAAACGTTCGGGAAGAACAGGTCGCGCACGGGGGCATAAGCCAGGGTCCGAAATCCCGGCCAGATCAGCGCCGCCAGGCCGACGAACAGGGTCAGGGTGACGTAAAAACCAAACAGGAGACGGTTGCGAAGTGGAGTGTTGGTCATACCCATTGATTATAGTGCAAAATCATCCGGGCGATTCAGAGCGTGACGCGCTCGACCCGAAAGGGAGTGCCTTCGAGGCGGGCTTCGCCAAACTCGCGGGCGGCAAGGTGGCCGGAGAAGATGGCCTGGGCAATCAGGCCGGGGGCTTCGGCATCCCCCACCAGGCGCAGTGAATCCAGTTTTCCGGCGGCCAGGGCCGGCTGCAGTTCGTGGAAAAGGCTGTCGTTGGACACGCGGTCGGTGACGAGCAGCACGTTGCTGGCAGGCAGGTCGGCTTCAGCCAGGGTCAGGTTGTTTTGTACGGTGGCAAGCTGCGGGGTGAGGCGGGTGAGGCTGTGTTTGGGGAGCAGAGTCACCCCGAGGCTGCGCAGGCGTTTTTCGATGCGTTCCTGTTCCAGCGTAAATTGAGTCCAATAGGATATGAGCGGCGCAGGGGTGACGAGCGTGACCTGGCAGCCGGCCTGGGCGCACAGTTCGGCCAGCAGGCCGCCCAGGACGTAGTGGTCGTCGTCGTAAATGACCACGCTGCCGGAGGGGAGACGGCCCGCGAAAATATCGTCGGGGGTGCAAACGTGGGGCAGTTGCGCGCCGGGGATGGGCTGCCAGAGGGTGCGGCCAATGCCATCGCGGCGGTAGGTGGCGCCAGTGGCGATCAGGACATTGGGAATGCCGCTTTCCAGGATATCTTCGGCAGTCATCGGGCTGGAGGGAAAGAGCCTGACATTGGGCAGTTTTGCCAGCTGGGTCAGTCGCCAATCGATCACGCGCCGCCACTCGACCAAACCAGGCAGGCTGGATTCGTGGCTGACGCGCCCGCCGGGCTCGCGGCGCGCCTCCAGCAGGCTGACATTGTAACCGCGCTGACCCAGGGCACGCGCAGCTTCCAGCCCGGCCGGGCCTGCGCCGATGACGAGCAGCTCTTTTTCAGCTTTTTTGGGCTGGATGACTTCGGGGTGCCAGCCGCGCCGCCATTCCTCGCCCATGGTGGGATTTTGGGTACAGCGGATGGGAACGTAACGGGTATCACCGGTGACGCAGATGTTGCAGCCGATGCACTCGCGGATATCTTCAAAACGGTTTTCGCGGATCTTGGTGGGCAGGAAGGGGTCGGCGATGGAAGGGCGGGCGGCGCCAACCAGGTCCAAAATGCCGCGCTGGACGGCAGAGAGCATGGCTTCGGGCGAGGTGTAGCGCCCAACGCCGACAACTGGTTTGGTGGTGAGCTGTTTTACGAAGGCGATGTATTTTTCCTGGGAGCCAGATTTGACAAAGCGCGAGGGGGCTGAGTCGTTGCTCCAGCCGCTGATGTTGACATCCCACAGGTCGGGGAGTTCGGCCAGCATGGCGATGACGTCGTGGCCTTCGCCCTGGTGGGTGATCCCATCCGCGCCGAGCAGCTCATCCACGGCAAAGCGTACCGCCACAGCGCAGCGGTCGCCGACGGCTTCGCGGGTATCTTCGATCATTTCGCGCAGCAGGCGCACGCGGTTTTCGAGCGAGCCGCCATATTCGTCGGTGCGGTCGTTGTAACGCTTGATGATGAACTGGATGGGCAGGGTCATGCCATGCGCGGCGTAGCAATAAACGATGTCAAATCCGGCTTGTTTGGCGCGTAACGCGGCAGCGCGGTGCCATTTGCGTACATTGCGCAGGTCTTCCTTATCCATCCGGCGCGTCTGGACGGGTTCCCAGCCAGAGCCGCCGGTGGCGCCCATCGAGCGCGGCGCCAGAGCCGGGGCGCGCGAGGTCAGGTTGGGCGCGTTACTGCCGTTGTAAGCCAGCTCAATGCCAGCCAGCGCGCCATGAGCGTGGACCGCCTCGGCCATCAGCTCCAGGGCCGGCAGATCATCATCGTTCCACAGGCGGCCTTCAAAATATGGAGAAAGATCGCTGGTGTGGTGGATTTCCACTTCTTCGGTGCAGACCACGCCCCAGCCGCCTTCAGCCTTGATACCGCGCATGGCAGCCAGTCCGCGCGGCATACGATAACCGAAGCCATTACAGTGGGGCACCTGGTAAAAACGATTGGGCGCAGTAACCGGGCCAATTCGAACGGGCTGAAATAGCAGATCAAAAGGGGAGGACATGCTCAAACTCCTGGTAAGGTGAGGTGGCTTTATTGTAGACGAGAATCCGACTGGAAATTGCCCGAAAAAACAACAGCGCCCCACAAGCTGCGGGGCGTTGGATTATTCAAGGGAAGGCCGAAAAACTCAAGGCGTGGATTCGCAATTGATGAATGTATTGGTGCCACCGCCGCCGATGCAAATGTCATTGGTCCCGTCGCCACCATCAATAGTGTCATCCCCGCCCAAACCGTAGATACAGTCATTGCCATCGCCGCCATAGATGGTGTCATTCCCTGCCCCGCCATAAATCAAGTTGCTGGCGGCATCGCCATTGATAGTGCCAGATCCGTTTATGATGCTGGTGATGTACATGGCACAAATTGATGGTTTTTTTTCATTGGCGCTCGGTACGAAAGAATTCTGAGATATCGATGTCGTTGTAACATCAAACGTCAGGCTGGACGCATAAGCGCTGCCCAGACTGACTACAATGAGCAGGAAAAAGCCCAACAATACAAAGCGATAAATTCTTAAGGGTTTCATTCCAGATCTCCCGGCGCAGCTTGTGCCCTGGCAGCCTTGAGAGACGCGGTCCGGACTTCGCTAAGCACATAGCGATAGGTCGCCCGGCTGGTTTGAACCAGATAATGATGGGCATTTTCGCGGGCGATGTGTAAAATTACCGTGTTTTGGAATTCCGCCAGGCGCGCCAGGTCGTCGATACTGGTCACATCCACCACCTGACCGAGATTCTCAAAACCGCGATCCTGGACGTTCATCATGCGCGCGCCGTACTTGATCATGATCAGCGCTTGCTGGCTGCGGTTGGCGGTTTGGTAGATAAACCAGCCCAGCGCGGCGAAGCCCAGCAGGGTCAGGCCCATGCCAACCACCCCGATGGTGCGCAGGTCGGTAATCCCGAAATCAAACCCGAAGATGGAAACGACATTGGCCTGTTGAATCGGGTTGACCAGGTTGCTCTTCTTTACGCTCAGCAATGGATCAGCGCCGGGTTCGTTTTGCTTCTCATTGACCAGATAAAAGTGAACTGCATCAAACTTGAACGTCAGGTGAGGTTCAAAGGCGTCGCTGAAAACCTGTCCGCCCGCCTGGCCGGTGACGGCCACGTGCGGAAGCAGCTTCATGGTGTAGGTGGAGGGTTTGAAGTTGGTTTCAGCTTCCACCGCGGCCACCAGCGCCTCGATCTGGCATAAATCCAGGGCAGCGGTGGTCGTATAAGAAGACCCGGAAAAGGCCGTATCCGAAATCAGGGGAATGCTGCGCTGCCAGCCGCTGGTCTCATCACTGATCTGCGCGGTCAAGAGGTGTACGCCGTTGACATTCTGAATGTCGGAGCCAGTGACGGTATAGACAAACCCAATGTTCATCTGGCAGGTCAGTTTTGGGAAGATCGGCTCGCCGGAGCGCACCTGATCGGTATCGTAGATGCCGGGTTTTCCAGCCGCAGAATAAAAGAAAACCCCCGATTGCTGGTATTCAATTTTCGCGGCGGTTTGCACAACCGGCTTGGTGAAGCTATAAACACAAATCAACAGGAAAATCAGCGCAAGAAAACCCAGCAGGTAAAGCGAGGTCTGCAATCCCTCGGTGCCATCTCCCTGAGACTCCGGCCTGGACAAGGGTCGGATCTCCTGCGAGTAATTGCCGGAAGAAGGAGGCTGCAACCCAAAGGGCAGGCGCGTGCCCGGCTCTGTCCTGGGAGCCTGACCCCGGCTGGAAAAAGATGCACTGCTGCGCAGCTCTGACCTGGGCGCCTGGACCCGGCTCGAAAAAGATGCACTACTGCGCGGATCCGGCCTGGGTGCCTGACCCCGGCTGGAAAAAGATGCACTGCTGCGAGAATCTGACCTGGGCGCCTGAACCCGGCTCGAAAAAGATGCGCTGCTGCCAGGTTCGGGCCTGGGCGCCTGACTCCGGCTGGCAAATGATGCGCTGCTGCGCGGCTCGGATACCCGGACCCCCGCAGGTGCATCGGGCAAGTCATCCTCGGCATTCTCCAGGGGATCTAAATTATCCAGCCTGCGAACAAACTCATCCTCGCGCTGTCCCTTATTGGATGGCTGCAGCATCATAAATACCATGAACGCACCGCCAAGCAATCCGGCTGAAATCACCCCTGTCCTTGGGAACACAGAGAATATTTTCCCCACATTGAATGGAATGTGCAGAATCAGCTTTCCCAGGATTTCATCCTGGGTGGGCATGTAGGTGTCTGGGTTGGGATTGTTATCCCCTTGCAAGATGTAGCGCCCCTGGTCAACGCCGATGATGCGGTGGATAATATTGCGGCTATTTGAATCGTAGGTTTCCTTATAAGTCACAATATCGCCCACTTGATAGGAAGTCGCCTTGCGCATGATCGCCAGATCACCCGCAAACATGGTGGGCTGCATGCTTTTCCCCTGCACCAGGATGTAAGCCGCCGGGCCGCCAGCCTGTTGGGGAGCATACATGATCCAGACATAGACCAGCAGTCCCAGAAGCAGGATGTTGAAGATCGTCTCAAAAAGATTGCGGAAGATTTTCATAGAGGCGGGTGAGAGACACCAAAGGACAGAAGATGATGACTGAATTGTACTACCAACTACATGGAAACCTGGTCAGGCCAGGAAAATCTGACCTGACCAGGCAGGAGTTGAGACTACAGGCGTTGATTATTCGTGAATGACAGCGTTCACAACCGCCACATCCGAGACGTTCGTGTTCGCTGCGGGGGTGCAGGTAGCCGTGTAGGCAGGAGACGTGCCGGAAACAGTGCAGCTCCAGTTAGCAAAATTACCGGCGACCGTGGTGCTGATATCGGCAAAACCTGGGGCAACCTGACCCGTTGTCGTGGTAATGGTGAGGGCGATCTGCGTCATGAGCAGACCATCGGACGTATAAGCAATGTCCGTCACGTTATAACCGGTAACAGCCAGAGAGCCCTGGCTCGCCATGGTGGCGGTTGGCGTGAAGGTGCCCGAGGCTGCAAAGGCGTAGACAATCGCGGAGAGCGCAATCACGACCATCGCAATGAACAAACCTTTATTGAAGCGGGAAAACATAGGAAACCTCCTGAAGGTTTTGCGTCACCGGTCTTCTGCCGGTTCCGCGCTGGAAAGGGTGAACAAAAAGGCCTGGCTTTGTTAAGCCAGGCCTCTTCAACACAAAAGGAAAGTGTCAAATTCTTCGGCAGCCTGGCGATCCTGGTCATTCGCATGACGGTAGATCCATGACTTTGCGTCGCCGGCTTTCGCCGGGTTTGCCTTTATCGGACGTTTTATGCGCTTTTTAGCTATTTTTTACGTCGTCTTTATGCGCCTATTATGGCAGTTAATTTGAGATTAAGTATTGCAGGAGGATTGCAGGAAAATTGTAGAAGAATTGCAATCGCTTAAATTACCCTATAAAGAACAAAATACGCGCGGAATTTTGCATTAAAAGCATTTTTATCATTTTTTTTTGCAAAAAAGAAATATTGGCCGCTTTTGCATGGAACAACTGGGGGAGCCCCCGGCCGGCATGTTACGAAATACTTACGAAATCCAGGCAGAAAACAGGGTATACTCGGGCAGAAATTTAAGCGTGGAGAACGCCATGGAGAGCACGCCCAATATATTAATAATTGAAGATGACGAAATCGTTGCCAAAACCATCGAACGCTGCCTGCGCGGTAAGGATTACCGCGTCCAGGTCACCAATTCTGGCGTGGCCGGGCTAAAAGCCGCCCGCCGCAAAGTACCAGACCTGGTCATCCTGGATGTGATCATGCCCGGCATGGACGGCTACACCGTCTGCAAGGAAATGCGGGAAGACGTGCAGCTCAAGGATGTGCCGGTCTTATTCCTGACGGCCAAAGTCAAGGCAGAAGATGCCATCGTCGGACTGAGCATGGGCGCCGATGACTATCTCGGTAAACCTTTCAACCTGGATGAACTGCTGCTGCGCATCAAGGCCATCCTGCGACGCACCAAAACCCCCACCCCATCCGCGCCTGCCGCCAGCCCGGGGAAAAAACCCGCCCCTTCGCTGCCGGAAGAAGAGCACGTCATCCGGCTGGGAGACTATTCCTTAAACACCCGCACCTATATCTTTACCAGTCCGAGCAAGGGAAAATTCCGCGTCACCCCCGTCCAATATGCGCTCCTCTATCATTTAATGACCCACCCGAATAAAATTTTCTCCCCATCGCTCCTGCTCGAGGAAGTCTGGGATTATCCCGGCGAAACCGGCAGCGCCGACCTGGTGCGGGTGCACATTAAAAATCTGCGCGAAAGCATCGAAGAAGACCCCAAGAACCCCAAATTCATCAAGACCATCCAGGGCTACGGGTACTCCATCCAGATGGACGAATAGTCTGTTAACTGCAGAGAAGCCTCCCAGTCGCCGTGGCGTGGGAGGCTTCCCTGTTTCAAGTTGCACCACTTTCATCAATTCAGTGGATCACTCAGCAGAATTCCAAAACTTACTGTATCACTGAGAATTGCATTGACCGTGAGAAACCTTTTACTGTTTTGATTGCATCCTACCGCGGAGTGGAACCATGTCCGAAAGTCTACCGGAAACCCTTGAGCTGACCTTTTTGGAAACCCTGATCAGCGCCCAAAACCAAAACAGCGATCAACAAACCCTCCAACTGCAGGCCGTCCGCAACCTGAGCACTTACCTCCAGGCCCGGACAGCCATTTTCGTTTTGTTTGACCAGGAAAACCCCGCCCAGGGCAACAAAAAAATCCTCGGGCCTGAAGATGGCTGGCAAAGCGAGGAAAGTTTCCAGATCAAAAGCAGCAGCCTGTGCAGCGCACTTCCAGAGAGCCTGACCCTGATCGATGCCAGTCAACGGCAGGCTTTCGGGCCAGATCCGATCCTTTATAGCCCGCAGCTCCCCGAGATTCAAACCCTGCTGTTGGCGCCATTGCGGGTGGCGGGCTCGACCCTGGGCGCCATCGCCTTTATCAACCCGTTGTTAAATTGGCAGGATGAAAAACACGCCCGCTTCTTGCAGCTGATGAGCGCCGGGCTGGCCAACGCCATCTTTTCAGTGGAACGCAACCGGCAGCTGATGATCAGCAACGCCAACCTGGAAGCCAGCCAGTGGGAAATTCTAAACTCGCGCAACACCCTGCGCACATTTTTTGACAACATCCCCACCTGCGTTTACATCGTTGACCGCTCCTACACCATCATGGCCATCAACAGCCGCCGCAGTGAGCGCATCTCCCGCGCCCCCAATGAGTTGGTCGGCGGAAAATGCTACGAAAAGCTATTTGGCAACAGCTCCCCCTGCGCATTGTGCCGCATTTCCGAGGCCTTTAACGGCATTCCAGCCGTCCGCAACCTGCGTGAGTGGGGTCCCAATGAAACCTTCGTACACTGGGAAATCACCACCATCCCAATCCGCGAAGATCCCAACCAGATCAACCGCGTGATCGTCTTCGACGAAGACATCACCGAAAAATGGATTCTGGAAGCCAACCTGATTCAATCCGAAAAGCTGGCCTCAATCGGGCAGCTGGCCGCCACCGTAGCCCATGAAATCAACAACCCCCTGGCAGCGATCATCGCCAACGCCCAACTGCTGCTCCGCGACCATGCCGGGGCAGATGAAGACACGCGCGAATCGCTTCAGCTGATAGAAACCGCCGGCGTGCGGGCCGCCAAAATCGTCGGCAACCTGCTGGAAAGCGCGCGCCGCCAGCGTCATGAAGAATTTGAAGAAGCCTCGCTGAACCAATCGATCCTGGACGCGCTCACGATGGTGCAGTTTGAAATTAAGAACCGCTCCATCGCCATTCATCTCGACCTGGATGAACGCATCCCCCATATTTACGCCAACATCAACCAGCTCAAAGGCGTCTGGCTGAACCTGATCATCAACGCAATGGGCGCCGTCGAAACATCCAACGGAACGATTCACATTTCCACCCGCTATGAAAAACAGGAATTTCGCATCATGGTGACCGATAACGGAAAAGGCATCACCCCCGAAAATCAAAACCGCATTTTTGAGCCGTTTTTTACCACCAAGGAAGCCGGAAAAGGCACCGGGCTGGGCTTATACGTCAGCCACCAGGTCATCAAGGAACACCGCGGAACCATCCACTTTGAAACCAAACCCGGCGCAGGGACAAAATTCATCATCATCCTGCCCGACCTGGAACGCAGCGGCTACTAACCCTTATCCCTTACTTCAGCTGAAAGAGCGAGCCAGCCGGAATCCGAGGGACGGAGAGACATGGCCGGGCAACGCCCCTTCGCGCACAGAACAGCGTGCCAACTTGCGGGTGTAATACCACGCGCCTCCACGCACCACATAACGCCCATTCGGTTTGACTTCTTCCCGGTTCGCATTGGGCCGATAAGGATACGGCAGAAACAACGACTGCGTCCACTCCCAGACATTGCCAACCATATCCGCCACACCATAAATGCTGTCACCCCCCGGCGAATAAGTCCCGACCAGGGTGGTCCCCTTTTTGATGCTTTCGGCGGTATTACACCGCCACGGATCAAAGGTATTGCCCCACGGATAGATACGTCCATCCGTGCCGCGGGCCGCAAGCTCCCACTCAGCTTCCGTCGGAAGCCTGAAATTTTCGCCGGTTTTCTGGTTGAGCCAGGCAATGTACGCTTCAGCATCCAATTTGGAAACACCGGCCACCGGATGCGCTTCGGCATCTTCCGGAAAGGTAAAACCGGTCCAACTGCGCGGAATCCTGTGCCCGGAATCCCAGATGAAGGTGTGGTACTCCAGGTTTGTCACCGGAAATTGACCAATTTCAAACGCGGGCAGGCGCACCACATGTTGGGGCTGTTCGGCGGCAAACAAATCGTTATCGCTCCAATCGTAGGCCCAATCTGATTCTTTGAGCTGCAACTGTTTAATATTGTCGCTGCTGGTACCCATTAAGAATTCCCCGGCCGGGATTTCCACCATGGCAGGGAGCTTGATTTTATTCGGCGGCGGCGGGTTGACTTCCCACCCTTCCGCATTCATCTTGGATTTTGAATCTTTCATCCGGGCACCTTATCTTTGCGCTTGAGTGAGGATCGAAGTATACACCCTGAGCACTTTATCGACATTGACACTAATATCCTGGCCAAGCGCAAACAAAAACGCTTCACCCGAAGCTTTTTTTCGATAAGCCCCCAGGTGATCGACCATGTGTAGAAGGGCATTTTCCCAGGCCTCGGCAGAATTCTTGACCCAGACCCCGTATTTGGAATATTCCCGAAACCCCGGGTAACCGCTGGCCACCCAGGGGATTTTGGAGAGCATGAATTCCAGTAGATGGATGGAACTCAAGCGCAGATCATAGTTCCCAGCCATGGGAAAAACCCCCAGATCGAGCTTCAGCAGGGCATTGACCCAATCTTCGAAAGAATGACGCGCATAGGCCTGGACCTGCTCGGCGGGTAAATCCAGTTGGCGGGGCAAATCGTTGTACGCATCGCTCCAGATCAGCCGGACTTGCGGGCGCTTCTGACAGACCTGCTGCATGGCGGCGAGCAATCCGCTCTGTTCCAGGGTTGAAAAAGGCGAGGTGTTGCCCAGCCCGACCCAGATTTCGGTGCCCCGGCCATGCTCCGAGGCCGGGTACTGGTAAGTATTGAGATATTCGGGGATCTCGTAAATCGTCGTCAGCCTGGACCAATCATCCGCCAGCCGCGAGGAGGAGACCGTGGCAGCATCCAGCATGCCGAGCCCCCATTTGAATTGTTCCAACGGCAGCTCATTGGAATGGTTGCGATAGGCAGCAAACCCAACCTGGGGGTTCCCCTCCATCCAAAAGGTGTACCCAGGCAGGTCAGGCGTCAAATGATTGAGCGCCTGGTCAAAATCAACGATGACTTTTTTATCGCGCGCCTTCCAGTATTGGATGACGGGCAACACCGGCCCAAATACATAGCGGTGAATCACAAGCAAATCGGAGGCGGAGCAGAGCTGCTCGGCTTCGGGCGTATTGCGGATGAAGGCATCAAGTTCCAGCAGATGGGCGCTGTGTACGCGGGTGCGATTGATCGCATCAGCGAAATTTCGGCACCTTAGCTGGACCCGAATCTGATCTTCGGCGCAGGTGGAGTGAATGTAAGTGACAATCAACGCGAGACTCCGAGTTCTGTGGATATGGCCGGTTGGTTTTCCGGGCTGCGACGTAAGGCTGACTTTTCCGCGCTGACCTGGCGGATTCGCTCCAGCCACAGCGGGCCGAGCTGGCTCATCTCGCGCGCGCGGGCGGCGTTTTTGCCTGCTGTTCCCAGGGTCTGGCGCAGGTCATCATCCATCACCAGGTGACGCAGGTTAAGATGCCAGTCATCGGGACTTTCACATAAAATCCCTCCGGCCTTCCAGCGGCGGAAAGCGGGGGTTGGAGATGCCAGCCAGGGAATGCCCCGTGCGCCCGCTTCCACCAGCGCCGTATCGGGCAGCGACAGGTTGTAGGGCAGGTTGCGCAAAGGCACCAGCAGAATATCGAGCTGGCTGAGCAGGTAGGGAAATTCTTCGTGCGCGACGACCGGCAGATACAACCGCCGGTTTTCCGGCAAGCTCTCAAACAAACGATAGGCTTGCGGGTTGCCCAACACCACGATCCGTGTGTGTGGGAATTCGCGCAGAATGCGCAGGATGTAGCGCCTCACAATGACCAGGTCTTCCAATTCGCCGTTCGTGCCCACCCAGCCAATATTGAGTGTACTGCGCGAAGGAGCAGGTTTCTCCCAGAGTTTGTTTTGGCTCGCCCAGCCATCCGGAAGCAGGCAGATGCGCCGGGTAACATCACCCAACCCAACAGCCAGCGTTTCAGAGGGAACTGTCACCAGGTCAGCCAGGGCCAGGGCGGTAGTGTAGGCATTGCTGCGCAGCTGAGTACCCAGCCCCTGCGTCAGGTAGGCGTGATGCGAAATCGGCTGCTTCTCAAAATCCGTATCCAGGTCGAGCAGGATCGGGATCTGCGCCGCCGCAAGCGCTTCCAGGCTTTCGCAGAGCGCCGGGTTAATATGCGGATTGCTGGTAATGACCACATCCGGTTTCTGATCCCGGGCCGGAAGGTACTCACTCCGCTCGGTCACCTGGCAGCCTAGCGCCTCCAGCGCGGTTTTCAGCGTGGTCATGCGCGCCGATTTATTCTCAAGGTCTGGCAGGAGCAGACAGATCCGGCCTTCATACACGGCAGGCACATCGCTGCCAGCCACGTTTTCACTTCGGGCATCGAGTTGGTAATCAATATTCAGCTGCAGGACACGCAATACCTCCACCAGGTCGTGGCGGCCATCAGCATAAGCCTGGCGGATATTTAATTCAATCAACGCCGGCAGAAGTTCGTCAATCTCGTCCAGATGTTCCGACACCAGGGCGGCCGGGTTTTCGCTGTTGATAATTCTGTCGAGGAGCGTAGCCGCGCGTAAAATGTCTGTCTCGCTGACGCTTTTGTTCTGGCCAGTCAGGCGCTGGAGCAGGCGCGCCACCGCCGGCAGATCGGTGGGAGACGTCTCGGGGAGACCGCTGTCTCCCATCTCCTCCGCCAGTGCCAGCTGGCGTTCGATGGTCTTGTTTGCAGGATTCAGCTGCCGGGCGCGCATGTAAAGCGCCTGGGCGGTTTTCCCATCTCCGCTGGCCAGATAAAAATTCCCAAGGATGAGCAGCGTCTCGAGATCCTCCGGATAATCCGCCAGGATTCGGGTAAAAACATCCAGCGCCTCCTCAAGGCGGTTTTCATTCAGGTAGGTTCGACCCAAAATTTGCCTGACTTTTAACTCGGTTTGCATCACTTTCACCTGCGGAAAAAAGAATAACCCGGCGAGGCCGGCTGCCAGGAAATGATTAGTTTGCCTCGTATTTTTAGTATAGTGGAAAATGGATTTTTCATCTATAAAGCCCTTCTGAATATTGCGTAAAGAAGAGATAAACAATTTAGCCGCAACTCATGAGATTTTTATGTCCCATTTACTGACATCCCCGCCCTCCAAGGCTAGAATGGGCACAAGATGATTAATTCAACCAGCCCTACCCTCCCCACCACCCGCCTGGCCGGGACGGTGGCCAACCCTGTCGCCGCGGCCTCTTCAAGCGGCGACTTGCTGGCCTCGTTCAAGGACATTTTCTCAGTGATGATGGCCACCAACAGCGCAAGCAGCTCCACGGCCAACCAATCCACCGGCCTGGGGATGAGCGATATGATGGCCCCGCTGATGCTCATTCTGCTTGAAAAGTTGATGGAGCAAGAACTGAGCCAAACCACGCCGGATTCAACCAGCCAGACCGCCGGTCAACTGGCCAGGCCCGAGCCTTCCGGCCGGCCGGTAGGTGGCACGCTCACCCAGGAGTTCCACCCCGGCCACAACGGCCTCGACTTCGGCATCCCGGTTGGGACACCAGTTAAAAGCACCATGGATGGTCAAGTGGTGTACGCCGGCTGGAACAACCAGGGCTACGGGAACCTGGTGATCGTTGAAAATGGTGACTATCGCACTTATTATGCCCACCTGTCCAGCATCCCGGTTTCGATTGGAGAAACGGTCAGCGCCGGGAATGTGATCGGTCTTTCGGGCAATACCGGCAATTCCACCGGCCCGCACCTGCACTACGAAATCCGCAAGAATCACGTGCCGATCAACCCCACATCCGCCACCCTGGGCACCGCCGCGTAATTCCACCGGTCGATTCGGAGAAATCCCTTGATCCCCAATGCAGAGCTTGTCCACATGCTCGGGCAGTTAGCCCGGAATCAATCTGGGATTACGTTGATGAATATTTACAAAGGCCTGCCAATGTCTTATGAAGGCAGTATCAACGGCATTGGCGCAACGGAGATCCAGGTACGCAGTAATCGCTATCATATTGCCTGCCTGTATCACCAGCGCGAAACCTTCCTACAGGCTGAAGGCCTGCCGGTCGTTGTACGTTCGCAGGTGCTGAGTTTGAACCTGGCCAAGGAAACCGCCCTGCTGTCCAATTTTTCGACGGCCAATAATAGTATCGGAAAAAGGGGGCAGGTGCGGGTCGAAGCCGACGATTCACTGGAAGCGACCATCCAGTTTAAGGAGGCTTCCTTCGAAATTCCCGTGCCCCTGGCAGATATTTCCACCGGCGGCGCGAGCATCTATTGCGAGAGCCAGCTCTTTCCGTCCCGCGTGCTGCAAAACGGCAGCGAATTGAGCATGACCATCTCGTTTCGTGATACAACGGCCCAAAAACTCAAGAAAATTTCTTCCAAGCCACTGATCGAGGGACGGGATTCGCGCTCGTTTTTACGCACCAACCTGTTAGGGAGCGAAGATGACCGGATTTCGATCAAGGCTCAGGGTGTGGTGGTTTCGGTGCGACCCGAGTTGCAGCTGCGCCGCTTTCGGCTGGGCGTGAAACTTTATTTTAAGGATCTTTCGCGCAGTATCGTTGCCCAATATATTGCCAAGCGTCAGGCTGAGATCATTCAAGACCTGCGTACTTTATCCGAGGAGTTGTACAGCTTGAAGAGATAGATTGTGCCATGACTTTTCCCGGGCCGCTTTCGGTATCACCGCTTCACGCGCCCCAGACTCCTGCCGCACAGGAGCTGGGGCTGCATGCTTTTCAACGCGTCTCGGCACAAATCCTGAGCGTCAGCGGCAATACGGCCATTTTAACGATTGAAGGGTACCCTGTGGTGGCGCAGCTGGCATCGCCCGACCAGGCCGCTGCCCTGCTCGCGCGCCGGACGGCCCAATTTATCGTTACACGGCTGACCGACCAGGAAATTACATTGAAATTCGTCAACCATGAGACCCCCACCCCGGCGAAGGCGCCCACCCCAAATTTGAATGGACCGGAACTGGCTGTGCGCCTGCTGGAGCAACAACATTTGCCTGTGACCATCAACAACTTGATGATGGCGCGCTCGGTGCTCAAACAGCATCTGCCCGTCACGCCAGGCCTGCTGGATGAAATGCAGGACGCGCTGGCCGGTTTGACCCCTTGGGGGGCGGAGCAGGCCGATCTGGCGGCTGCGCTGAAGGCAGCCGGCCTGCCGCTGACCCGTCAGAGCCTGGCACTGGCGGCCCGTCCGGCCTCCCCGGCCGGTGCAGGGCTGGCGCGCCTGATCGCGGCGCTGGGCACGGCATCCGGGCAGGAATTTTCACCGGAGCTGGCCAGGCTGTTGCAGGACAATCTCGGCTGGCTGCGGGCGATGGTGCTGAATGGTGAACAGGGATCTTCCCAGCTGGCGGAGCAGCTGCGCGAAACCGTCCGGCGCATGGGGCGCTCATTGGAGAATCTGCTGCTCGAGCAGGCGCAACAGCCCGGGCAGGAATTGCCCGAAACCGGGCTGGTGGGCCTGCTCCGGCTGCGTCAGGCATTGGAACAGGCCGGGGAGCGGGAATTGGCCGGGGTGGTGGATGAATTCCTGGGTGATGAGCGTCATCACCAGTTGTTGAATGCGAGGGAACCTGGGCGGGGAGAATGGTCTGAAATCGGTTTACTGCTCCAGCCAGCTGCTGCCGCGGCGCAGAAATTGCCGTGGGCAGCGCGGCTGCGCATTGGCCGGGAATCTGGCCCGGATCCGGTCAAAAAAGATGCGGCAATTACGCGATTGCAGTTGCAAGTGGAGCTTGGGTCCGGAGAAACGGTGGAGGTGGATCTGGCGCTGGCCGGCCGGGAGATTCGCGCGCGGTTGGTGGCGCCGGGAACCGCCTGGTGCGAACAGGCTCGCGTGGAGCTGGGTTCGCTCGAGGCGGGGCTGCAAAGGCTTGGGTTTGCTCTGCAGGAGGCGCAGGTGGAAGTGGGAGTACCGGCCCCCTTTGAGGAGCTGTTAATCATCCGGAACACGGATAAGCCGCTTAAGGCTGTGGATATCGAGGTGTAAGATGGCTTACCGGCGTTTCAAGGTTGCGCGCCAGACAGAGAAACCGACCGCGCCCGTGCGCGCCACCGCCCTGCGTTATGACCCCGAGAGCGGCGGCGCACCGCGCGTTGTAGCCAGCGGCCAGAGAAAGGTGGCGGAGCAGATCCTGGCGGAAGCGCGCAAACATCAGATTGCGATCGTGGAAGATGCGGCCCTGACGGCGGCATTGGCAAGCCTGGACATCGGGGAGGAAATCCCGGAGGAGTTGTACCAGGTTGTGGCTGAGGTGCTGGCGTATGTATACCGGGTGACGGGGAAGGTTGCGGGGTAGCTGCCACCCTGGCAGTCTTGATAAAAAAAAAACAACCGGCGCCGATGAATGGGCGCCGGTTGCTGTTTCTGGGGGCGGTTTAGCGCTTGAGGTTGACGAGTTCCTGCAAGATTTCGTCGGAGGTGGTGATGACGCGGGTGGAAGCCTGGAAGCCGCGCTGGGCCAGGATCATGTTGGTGAATTCCTGGGCCATATCCACGTTAGAGGCTTCGAGATAGCCAGAGGCGATCGATCCGCGGCCACCGCTGTTGGCAGTGCCAATTTCCGGTTCACCGGAGTTCAGGCCGGCCATGAAACTGGTCTTTTCACTGCGCAGCAGGCCGGAGGGGTTGGTGAAGCGCGCCAGGGCCAGCTGTCCGACCTGTTCTACGAGACCATTCGAGTAAACCAGGGAAATGGCGCCATCGGTGGGGCTGATGTAAACATCCGACACGGTCCCGGCTGTCAGGCCGTCCTGGCTGGTGACGGAGGCGCTGTTGGCGGAGGAGAGCATGGTCAGCTTGGAAAAGTCGATCGTCAGGGCAATCTGGCTGCCATTGGCAGAGCCAGAGGAGCCTGGGATCTGAACCGGGGTGCCGACCGTGGTCGAGTCAGTCTGGCCGTCAGTGTTGAAGGTGATCGTGCCGGCACCGGTGCCGTTGTTTCCGGTGACGGGATCGATGATCTGCCAGTCCCAAACGAGAGGGTCGGCGGCGGTGCGGGTAAAGCGCAAGGCGCCCTTTTGCAGCGTGCCGAGCGAGTCATAGACGCCCATCGAGATGGTGGCGGTGCCGGTGCCATCCGTGGCGGTCAGGGCGCTCAGGTTGCCGCCCAGCAGGACATTTTCGGTGGCTTTGGCCAGGGTATTATCCGTGGCAATCTGGATGTCATCCACCGGCAGGTTGGAATCAATGCCGGAAGCGCCGACCAGCCAGCCCTGGGCGCGCGCGCCTGTGGCGGCGTTGACCATGAAACCTTCTGCATCCAGGCTCATTGAGCCTTCGCGTGAATAGCGGCGATTGGCCTCCTTGCCGTAGATGAAGAAGCCGTCTCCCTGCACACCCAGATCCATATTGCGGCCAGTGCTTTGCAGCGTACCCTGGGTGAAATTGGGGGTAATGTACCCCATGCTGACGCCGAGACCAATCTGGGTGGGGTTGGTGCCGCCCTGAGCCGTGGAAGGCGCCGAGCCAGGGGTCATCATCTGGGCAAATTGATCCTGGAAGAGCACGCGGCTGGATTTGTACCCCGTGGTGTTGGCATTGGCAAGGTTATTGGATACAACGTCCAGGTATTTCTGGTGCAGGTTAAGCGAGCTAATAGCGGTGAACATCGAGCGAATCATGATTTTTCTCCTAAAGGTTGGTTTTCAGGCTTCCTCCAAGAGGGCCAGCCTGTTGATTGGGTGAAAACGATTCAGCCTTTGATATCGATCGAGGGCTGCAAACGAGTGGTTGCCGGATCGGCAAAGACGACGCTGTCAATCTGGGTGAAGACACCTTCCCCGCGCTGCGAAGCGTTGAGGGCAGTGACGACCGTGCGTTTGGGAACATTGACGATAAAAGCCAGATCGTCAACAACGACGAGCGAGGATTTCCCGCCGCGCTTTTCGGCCTTGTCAATCGCATCAGAAAGCCGGTTGACGTTTTCATCATTCAGGTCGATTTCGCGGCTCAGCAGGCGCTTCTGCGCATGGCTGGAAAATCGGACGCCTTGAACATTCTCAAGGACTTCACTGAAATCGGGACCCTGCACCGGCCGGGAATTGCCAGCCGTGCGGGCAAGCCCCTGCCCTGCTCCAGTGATGCGGCCAGGCTGAACCTGGATCAAATCAGTCATGCTGACGCTCCCCGGATTTCGATAACGTCGCTCATTGGCACAGTCTCTGTCCCAATTTGCAATTGCGGACTATCCTTCTGCGTGAGCACCCCTTCCACGACACCTTCCACCACTTTCCCATCCGGGCGGTTAACCTTGACCGTCTTCCCGATCAGGCTGGCCAGATAAGTGACCGTGTTCGAAGCTGAAAGCTGTTCCATGCTGCTATGAATACTGCGCAGCTCCTGGAGCGAATTGAGCTGAGAAAACTGGCTCATCATCTCGGCATTATTCATCGGCTCAAGCGGATCCTGGTGGGTCAATTGCGCCATCAAAATCTGCATGAACTGGCTTTCATCCAGCGTATTGCTGGCAGTCGGGCTGACCGTTTTGGCGGCCAGGCTGGTGGCCAACGATGTGGCCCCAGAAACACTGTTTACTTGCATGGTTTTCTCCTTTTTACAAAAATAAATGGGTTAGATCAGGTAATCAATCCCATCGCTGCGCGCGCCAGACGGCGCCGGCCGCGGGCGGGCCTCCAGCTTTGGATCAGCCGGAGTTGCTTCGCGTTGGGGAGCCTGGAATAATTGCGGATCGCGATTGGAAAAACCTCCTTCCTGCCCGGAATGACGCTGCTGACTGAGATTGAGATTGGTCAACTGGACACCCGAATCGGTCAGCGACTGGCGCAACTGTTGCATCTGACTCTCAAGCATGCGCCCGGTGCCCGGTTGTTCGGCAAAGAACGTCACACTGACGCCCTGCGCACTGCTGACCATCTCAACGGATATTTCGCCCAGCTCCTTCGGATTCAACTGCAGACGCATGGAGTTGCTCCCGCTCTGCAAGCGGCCATGCAACTGCTGCATGATCTGGCGAACTACATCCGCCGACTGGGCGTTCAATGGCACGCCCGGCGCTTTACCAGCCGCCTGAAGCTTCGAGGCATCAGTCACCGGGCTGGCCGGTGCCGGCTGGACTTCAAGCGTCCTCCCCGGCTCCGGCTGTTTTTCAGACGGCCGGTCAACAGGAGCCGAAGTCAGCGCTTCAGGCTGGGCGACCGCAGCCGGCGGAGTCGGGGATGTCGCCGCTACCGGGCTGGCCACCGCATCCACCTTGCGGGGATTCACGCTTTCACTGGTTTGCCCGGCTGGCATGACCGGGGCTTTCACCGGCGACCCGGCACGCTTCTCCCGGCTGGCAGCGACCACTTGCCCGGCGTCCGGATCCGGGGCCATGCCCTGATCAGGCCGGGCTGTGGGTTGTTCTTCGGCCTCCGCGGCCTGATTCAGCACGCGAGGCAACTCTCCAGCCGGGCGGGAGGGAATCTGCGCGCCAGTCTGGCCCTGAACGGCAGCGGGAGCCTGCTTGAGTGGAGCTTCAGCCCTGACCGGTTCCGGCGCCAGATCAGGCTCCGGTGGAAAAGCCGAGCGGCCGGGCGGTTCCGCGATGGGCGTCAACGGCGTTTGGGCTCGCACCCCCGTTTCGGCCTCCTCCGAGGCAGGGATCTCGACTTTCGCCGCGCCCTGGGCAATTTCTGCCGGAATGGAGAACGCGGACCCGCTCAATGCGGCCGGTTCAGCCGGGCGAGGCGCTGAAGCACTTCCGACAGGCGGATCGAACCGGGCTGTCACAGCCGGCCCGCCACGAGACAGGGGCAGCTCGGACCGGGCAGCGCCGGACGCGGAAGAGTTCTGCGGGGCGGTCATCTGTTCGGGTTCCATTCCACCAACCGCCTGGAACGTCCTGGCAGGCGGTTGTTCACTCACCGGGCTGGGGACAGATTCTGGAGATGCAATTGGCCCGGCTGGTACCACTTCCGGCTTGGTTTGAGATGGCAAGGAGACCGCAGCAGACGAGGCAATCGAAACTGTCGAATCAACTGGCCGGGCGGCCGGCTGGGCCGGCTGCGCAGCGCTGGCAACCGGCTGGGCAGCCGCCACGGCGGGACGAGGCTCGCGACCCCCGGCGGCAGGCATAACGCCGGCCGGCTGCGCCGTCTGCGCGGCAGTGGCAACCGGCTGGGCGGCCACGGCGGGACGAGGCTCGCGCCCGGCGGCAGGCATAACGCCGGCCGTCTGCGCGGCAGTGGCAACCGGCTGGGCGGCCACGGCGGGACGAGGCTCGCGCCCGGCCACAGGCATAACACCGGCCGGCTGGGCCGTCTGGGCGGCAGTGGCAACCGGCTGGGTGGCCGCCACGGCGGGACGGGGCTCACGCGGTTTTGGACGCGCAATTCCCGTCAGGGCAGGATCCGCGGGCGGAATGGGCAGGGCCGGCACCTGGCCGGGCTTGGCAGGCTGTGCAGCGGGTTCCAACTCCGCCTGGAGAGCCGGATCAACCGGCAGCGGAGAAGCCTGGGTCTCGGTGGGAATAGCAGTCAGGACAGGCGCGGAAAGGTGGGAGACCGTCTCAGAAGCATTGAAAATCAGGCCGGCCTGTGGCGTAGTCGGCTGAGTGGTTGTTGGCGCTGTCAGCGTGGAGGCAGCCGGGAGCCCGCTATTCTGAACCGCAGGAGTTGCTTCTGTAACGGCCACCGGCAGCCGGGTCAGGCTGGCAGCAGTCTGCAAAACAGCCAGGGCAGCCGCCACAGAAGCGGCGCTGACTTCCTGCTCTTTCTGCAATTCCTGTTCTTTAAGTTTCAGGATCTCCCCAAAGGAAAGGGAAGGTAGCGATTCAAGATCCCGGGCTGAAGATTTGGCCAGGATGTCCTCTGAGACAATATTTTTAGGAACCAGTTGGAGTGGAGTAACCATAGTCATTTCGCCAATGTTTTCAGTAGCAAGAGTTTTTTGGAGATGGCCTGGCTGATGGCCTGGTACGCCACCCCGGCTTCGGACATATCTGTCATTTCGACATCCACGTCGACGTTGTTCTGGTCGGCGCGGAAGGTGCCGCCCGGGCGCGTCGAGACCGAAAAGCGAGCCTCCTGCGCGGCAGTCGTCTGGTGCGAGATGTTGGTGGTTTTCAGCCCAAGCTCGTTGCTGCCAGCCACCATGCGTTTGAGGGTCTGCTCAAAGTTAACCGTCTGGGCCTGGTAGCCGGGAGTGTCAATATTCGCCAGGTTGCGGCTGATGGCCTGCTGGCGCAGGCTCAGCCCGTCGAGAGCCAGGCTGGCGGTGCGCATGGCCGTATCCGTAAATAATGAATCGCTCATGGGTTTATCCCTGCCATTCGCTGGTCGAATTGTAGTAGCCCAGCACACGGTTGACGTAGGTCTGGGTTTCCTGATAGGGCGGAATGCCGTTATAGCGGTCGACGGCACCGGGGCCGGCATTATATGCCGCGACAGCCAGGCGGACATTGCCGTTGTAATGATTGAGCAGCTGGCTGAGGAAACGCGTCCCGCCGTCGATGTTTTGCGCCGGGTCAAGCGGATTGGTCACGCCCAGGCCGGTGGCGGTACCAGGCATGAGCTGCATCAGGCCAAGCGCACCAGCCGATGAAACGGCATCCGGCCGGAAGTTAGATTCGGCCTTGATGACCGCCTGCACCAGCCCAGGGTTGACGCCATACTTTTGCGCGGCCTGGTTGATCAGGCTGGAGAAATCTCCATTCACCGGCTGACTTGTCGAGCTGGTGGAAACAGCCTGGGAGCTGGCGCCCGCTGCCGGGGTCTGGCCGGTCGTTTCGAGGCGGCTGAGCATTTTCTCCAACAGGGCAAACATCAGCCGCTGCATAATGGATTGAACCTGACCGGTAAAAATAGAATTGTCCATGCGGTTTATTCTCCCTGAGAGCTGTTGCGATAAGCCTGCGCGATATAAATATCGTCCTGCGCCCGGGCTTCACTGCGCTGTAATTCCTCCATGTAAACTTCATGGCGGTTGCGCTTCAATATTTCGAGCGTTTCTTCGGATTGCCGGGCCTCAATCAGCCGGGCACGGCGGGCTTCGATCTCGCGGGTTTTTCGCGCCAGGTCGAGACTCACGCTTTCAACTTGCCTGCCAACCTGTAAAATCTCCAGCCGAAGAGATTTCATCTTGAACAGGTCAATTTCACCCGATTGGGCAGTGTTCAGTTCTTCAAACAGGCCAGCCTGCTGAACCTGCAGCGCCTCAAGCTGTGCCTGGATTTCCTGCTGGGCGACAAGGAGTTTGCCCAGCTCAATTTCGAGCAGTTCTACTTTTTCGTGGCGAAGATCCAGCACACTTTGGAGAGAGAATTTGGGTGCCATGACGAGTCCTTGGGACGGGTTAATTGACGGAGGCAGATTGGTTGACAATCTCGGACAGGTATTGCAGCGTGCTTTCAAACGCAGTCACATCCGAGCGATCCTGTTGAAGAAAACTGGTGATCATCGGCATCACCTGCAAAGCCACGTCCACTTCGGGATCGGAGCCCTTGACGTAGGCGCCAATGTTGACCAGGTCGCGAACTTTTTCAAATACGGCCAGGTTTTTCCGGGCAAACGAGGCCAGCTGCAGGTGGTCACGGGTGGTGATGGCGGGCATGACGCGGCTGACGCTGTTCAGAACGTCAATGGCCGGATAATGATTCCGCGCCGCCAGCGCCCGGCTGAGGATGACATGCCCGTCGAGAATCCCACGCACCGCGTCGCAGATCGGTTCGTTGAAGTCATCCCCTTCCACCAACACTGTAAAAAAGCCGGTGATTGAGCCGCGCTCACCACGCCCGGCGCGTTCCAGCAGACGAGGCAGAATGGCAAACACGGACGGGGTGTACCCTTTGCTGGCCGGCGGCTCACCGATCGATAAGCCAATTTCTCGCTGGGCCATGGCATAACGGGTGACCGAATCCATCATGAACATCACATCCAGACCGGTATCACGAAAATGCTCGGCGATGGTCATGGCCACCAGGGCGGCCTTCAATCGCACCAGGGCTGGCTGATCGGAGGTCGACACGACAATCACCGAACGAGCCAGACCCTCAGGGCCAAGGTCGCGTTCCAAGAATTCGCGCACTTCGCGACCGCGCTCACCGATCAGGGCAATGACCGAAATATCGCTTTGCGAATTGCGCGCGATCGAGCCAAGCAAGGTGCTTTTGCCCACACCGCTGCCGGCGAAAATTCCCATGCGTTGGCCCTTGCCGCAGGTCAGCATGCCATCCAGCACGCGGACGCCGGTGATGAGCGGTTCATCAATGGCAGAACGCTGTAAAGGATGCGGCGGCGTCTGATTGGTGGATACCCATTCAACATTCTCAAGCGGACCTTTGCCGTCAATCGGTTCGCCCAGGCCATTCAACACCCGCCCCACCAGCGAAGCGCCCACCGGAGCCTTAAAAGCCCGCGAGACCGAGCGCACCGTGCTATCTGGTTGCACGCCTTCCATCGTCCCAAGCGGCATCAGCAGCGAATGATTGTT
This sequence comes from uncultured Anaerolineae bacterium, assembly GCA_903875215.1. Taxonomy (GTDB): domain Bacteria; phylum Chloroflexota; class Anaerolineae; order Anaerolineales; family Villigracilaceae; genus UBA5195. The sequence goes on along the minus strand of CAIQVH010000033.1, from coordinate 51,289 downwards.
GCGAAACCCGATCACCTCGGCCATCAGGGCATTCCGGTTATTGGTCTGAATCTCGCAGATTTCACCAATCTGACAATTGAGACCCATCGTCTCCACGGTCAGGCCAACCACCTGCACCACCCGGCCAGAAATGGCCAACGGATTCAGCTGGGTCAGATTACTGCGAAACCGGGAAAGATCTGGAAGCCTGGTTTCCATGAGCTATTCTGCCGCCTCGCCGGGTTCGTCAAAAGTTCGCAAAACAGCCGCCAGCTGGGTTTCCACGCGCCCATCCACGGTGCCCTTATCTCCGGTGATGTAACAGCCGCCGCGCGTAATCTTGCCCGAAGGGATGATCTTGACGCGATTACCCGTGATCAACATTTGATACTCACTCCAGGAATGATCCAACAACTTGGCATCGCGGGGGTTGAGAAAAATGTTCAAATCTCCAAGACCCTGCGCATTTTCCATAATGCGGTTCAGGTTATATTGGAGCGCATGCGTATCCAGCTCGGCTCCATCGCCAAACAATTTCTGCGAAATTTCCTTTAACATCTCAATCAGGATCGGCTCGCCCTGCGCCATGAGCGCCGCTTGCCAGGCGCGGACTTCATCCACCATCAGCCGGGTGGCCTTCATCGTCTCTTCAATCTCGCTGGTCGCCTCGCGCCAACCCTGGCGGTAGCCTTCCTGCTTTTGTGCATCAATTTCATCCTGAACCTGCATCAGCGCCTGATCTGCCTCAGCCTGGGCAGCCAGGATAATTTCATCCGCCTGCTGGCGCGCCACCACCAGGATCTGGTGAGCTTCCTTCTCCCGGCTGGATTGCTCCTGCCGGACCGTGCTTCGCGTGTCTCCAACAGGATTCTGCTCCCTGACACCGACAGATACCTCCGAGCCATCCAAAAAAATCCATTCCACCGGGCGGACAGGCGCAGATTGCGTGCTAATCTCGCCGGGCTGCCAGGTTGTCAGATCAGACAGGCTGGCTTTTGGACGCAGCGCCGAGTGCGGGCCAGCTTTTCTTTCCCCAGCCGCCTCTGCACCCTGAAAAATGGCGCGAATCTGTGCCGCCTGGGCTCCCGGCGCGGGTGGAACCGGATCAGCTCCAAATTCCAATGGCGCCCAGGTTTCAAGCGCCTTCTGCGCATCACCAGTATAGATCCTAGAGGATGACTTCATATTCATCTCCGCCGCCGCCTGCGATCACGATTTCACCCGATTCTTCGAGAGAACGGCAAATATCCACAATCTTGCGCTGGGCGGTATACACATTCTTGGCCAACTGCGGCCCGAGGATTTCAATTTCCTCTTTCAGGTTATCGCGCGCCCGCTCAGACAGATTGGCAAAAACCTTATCGCGCAGGCGATCAGGGGCACCTTTCAAAGCCAGCGCCAGGTCATTCTTGTTGACATCGCGCAAGACGCGCTGCATGGTCCGGTCATCAAGCTTGGTCAAATCGTCGAAGGTGAACATATTCGCACGGATCTCTTCAACCAGCTTGGCATTTGTCGTTTCCAACGCATCAAAAATAGATTTTTGTGCGCCGCGATCAACCTGGTTAAGCATTTTCACCAGGAAGGTCACGCCGCCTGTGGCGCGAAAATCGGCTTCATTGATCACGCTCGAGAGTTTGTTCTTCAGGCTCTTTTCCACCTGCTGAACCACCTGCGGCGAAACGCGATCCATGGCTGCCAGGCGCAGCGTCACTTCGATCTGATTCTCCTTGGACATACTTGTCAAAATATCCGCAGCCACCTTGGCCTCCAGGTACGAAAGCACCAGGGCAATGGTCTGGGGCATTTCTTCCTGCAGCAGCGCCGCCACTTCAATGGCGTTGGCATTTTTCAACATCTCAAAAGAGGAGAGCTGCTGATGAACCGAGATGCGTTCCAAGATTTCAGTACCACGCCGAGGTCCAACCGCACGCGCCAGCAGTTGGCGGCTGTATTCAATTCCACCGCGCAATTCGCTGGTGTCAGACATGCTCAGGTTGCAGGCCTCTTCCAGCGCTTCGTGGCGCACTTCCGGCTGGATGGTGCCGCCCTTGCCCAGCACCAGCAAGACCTGCTCAATCTCGCCTTCGGTCAGATATTGCAAGACCCGCGAGGATAGATCAACGCCCAGGCCAAGCAACAGCGCAGAAGCCTTTTCGATCCCGGTACTCATGACTTTTTGCCCTCATTCAGCCAGATTTGAATGATCTCAGCCACCGTGGCAGGATTTTCTTCAGTCAAACGCGAAATGACGCGGGCCCGTTGTTCATCTTCGGCAGCAGTCGCCGTCTGGCTGCGGGAGGCCAATTGCACGATGACATCTTCACTCACCGGCTTCGGGCTTGCCACCTGTGGATTGCTTGAAAGAGCCGCCAACGCCGCCGGCACTGCGCCGCCCGACAACTGGCCCGAAGCAAAAGACTCGGGCAGGCCAGCCAGTTCGCCCACCGGGCGCAAAACAGGCTTCCAGGCTTCCTTTGAAGCATTCCGCAGGTTATTCATCAGGCGCAGCACAAAGAACAGAATCGCCAGAACAATCAACCCGGCGCCGACCGCCATCCCTATTTGAAGATACAGTTCCTGTTGCTGTTGGGCAGCCAGGTCGGCCACAAGCGCTTCCTGCGCAGATTTATCAAAAGCCAGCGATTCGACCACAATCTGGTCGCCGCGCGTGCTATCCACACCCGCCGCCACTCTGACCCCTTCCTTGATGATCTCCAACTGGGCAGGGTCGGTAATTCCATCAACCATGACCGAAACCGACAGGCGCGTGACCTGGCCCGGGGCAACCACTTCATGAGACTGCACCTGGCTGACTTCATAATTCAATGTTTGCTCACTACGCTGATAGGCACTCGGGCTGGAGCCGGTCGTCGTGGCCACCGGGGTCGGCAGATTGGAGGCCGCACCCGGTACTCCACCGGTGGTGCTGCCACTGGTGGAACTTTCGGTGATGATCTGAGAACTGCGCACAGCCACTTCGGTCGGGCTGAAGGTGCTGGAGGTGATTTCGCGCTGCGTCCAATCCATTTCCACGGAAGCCTGCACAATGGCACGATTCGGGCCGAGGATTTTATCCAGCATTGTTTGTACCCGCTGCTGAACCTCCGCCGCGTAAGCCTGCTCGGCGCTGCGTTGGGCATCCTTCTGGCCCAAGCCATTGTCCTGCTGCTGACCAGTGCCATCGGCCAGGAGAGTGCCTTCGCTATCCACCACCACAACATTTTCAGGTTTCAGCCCTTCCACACTGCTGGCAACCAGGTGGGTAATCGATTTGACCTGCGCCGCATCCAACTTGAAACCGGGGCGCACCTGAAGCGTGACGGAGGCCGTGCTGGGAGCCTGCTCGGAAGCCAACAGCGTCTTCTCAGGGGTGACAAGGTGCACACGCACCGCCTGGACAGCCTCCAGGCTGCCAATCGTGCGCTGCAACTCACCTTCCACGGCACGCTGATAATTGACTTTTTGAGAAAATTCGGTCATTCCCAGGGTTGAAGTACCGCTGAACAACTCGTACCCGACGGTGCTTGATTGTGGCAGGCCTTCACGCGCCATCAACAACCGCGCAGAATAGACCTGCTCACTGGGCACCAGGATGGTGCCGCTATTTTTAAGCTGATACGGGATGGTGTTTTCATCCAGTTTTTGGACAATTTGCGCAGCGTCTGCTTCGCTCAGCCCGGTATAGGCCACCACATAACTGGGGGTGTTGGCCCAGCCAATCAGTACAGGAACCAGGATCAGCGCCGCCAGTGTCAGCGCGACGATGGTGATTTGCTTACCGAGGTTTTGTTTTTTCCAGAATGATAGAAATTGCTGCTGCAAAGAGGCGAACATGCTCAAATCCTAAAAGATTGATTAAACTTGCATTCTCATGACTTCGCGGTAGGCTTCCACCAGTCGGTCCCGAATACCCAGCGCGACATTGAATTTGACATTGTTTTCTTCCATGCCAATCATGACGGTATGAAGATCGACATTTTCACCGCGCGACAGTTTCTCAACCAGCGCATCAGAATTGGCCTGCGATTGATTCAAAGAAGAAAGCATCTCTCCAAAGTTCTGGGTAACCTGCCGGGCACTCCCACTGGCCGATGGCTTTTGGGGGGTCGCAACTTCCTGGAGGCCCCGGATGGGACTGGATGTGACGGGAGTAATTGCCATGCCTACCTGCCGATTTCCAGCGCTTTGAGCGCCATACGCTTCACGGCTTCCACCGCAGCCAGATTGGCTTCATAGGAGCGGGTGGCCGAAAGCATGTTGGTCATCTCTACCACGATGTCGACATTGGGATAGTTGACATATCCATTGGCGTCTGCATCCGGGTGAGTGGGATCATAAACACGCGGGCCGGTGCTGTCATCGGTAATGATTTCCGCCACCTGCACCCCGCCTTGCAGGTTGGTCAATCCGCCTCGCCGAGCGGCCACAGCTTGCGGAACGGAGGCATTTTGCCCCTCGGGCATGAAGACTACATCCTGGCGCTGGTAAGGCCCGCCTTTGGCGGTGCGCGTGGTCTGAGCATTGGCGATGTTGTTCGAGATTAAATCCAGGCGCAAACGCTGCGCTGTCAGACCGGATGAACCAATTCGGAGGGATTCCAAAAAACTCATAAAATGCTCCTTGTTGGTCTGATGGTATCAAATCAAGGAAAAAGGCACAGTAAAAGGGGTGTGAAGTTAAAATAAAATTCGTGTGAATTTAAAAAGGCAACGTCCTTCCTGGGGGAAGGACGTTGCCTTTGTTTTGATCAACCCAGATGGGCAGGTTATGTCAGGATATTGCCGAAGGAGGTGGCGTAGGCAGGTGGTTTGGTCATGGAAACCTGCCGGGCGGTAATGGTCTGTTCGGTCGCCACCCAGGCGCCGCGCAATTCGCCTAACGTGGAGCTGGCCGTGGCGTAATCGCCTTTGCGGATGCAGTCCAGGCACCACTGGTAAAGACGGAACAGGCCTGTGGAAACTTCCGGGTAGTTCAGGTCGAGCGTATCCCGCAGAGCGCTGATGGTTTTGACCGCCTTGGCAAAATCCTGTTGTTCGCAGGCGCGGATGGCCAGGTCATAGGTCATGATCACCAGGCGCAGTGGACTGGCACTCATGACATCCTGTTGCTGATATTGTTTGTGGTAGGCCGCTTGGTACATGATTTCAACTCCTCAAAAAATGGCTTGCTGATTGTCTATGCATTCAGTTTCGGCAGATTTGGCCTGAACTTGAACACCACGCCGTTAATTCGTCGTAAATTTTCAGGCTGTGAGTTTCAATAAGTCGCCAGAGTTTAATTTGCTTAATTCTGCTGCCGGAATGGAACGCAGCACTCGCTTGGAGTTGCGGTCGACAACAAATACGGTCAGGTCATTGGTCTTTTCGTCCACCAGGAAGCGCAGAGTCAGGTTGGAGTTATTGTTGACCGGCAACACTGGCTTTTCCTCGGAGGCAGGCTTGGGTTCTGCCGGGGCGCCTGGCTTTGAAGCCGCAGAATCGGCCGGGAGGGCGCTGTCGGTCTGAACCGGGGCGCCCAATCGCGGGGTGGGCGGATAGTCGGTTTTTGCCGGTGGCAAAGCCGGGGGGCTTGCTTCCGGTTGCCAGGAATTGCTGATTGAGGTAATTGCGTTTTCGCTCATTTTCACACCTTGCCTTCCCTGCATCCATGCAGGTTTTGCGGATTTTTTTCAGGAGCGGTTCAGGCCTCTTGCCCAAACCGGGCTCCCCTCGGGAATATTAGAGTCAGATCTCAAGCTCAGCCAGAAGTATTGATGTTCCCGCCGGTGAGGTTGATTCCGAACATCTGGGCGGTGCGGCCCAGGTCAGCCAGCTGGCTCTGATATTCCATATAACGATTGTAGAGCGTGGTCTTGCGAAACTCGAGTGAGGCATTGTATTTGGCAATGCGCTGGTCGAAGGATTTGCTTTGCGAGTCGATCGAGGTGAGTGAGTTGGTGAGGATGCCGCTGGTACCCGTGTAGCGCGCCAGGACAGTGTTCAGGTTTCCCATGCCTGCATCGAGCAACGCGGTCAGATCGCTGGCATGGTTCTTGATGGCATCATTAAATTTGGTGCTGTCAAAAGTCAGCTTGAGATCCTTGTCAAAGCTCAGGCCGATTTCTTCCAAGCGGCTATAGCTTCCGCTGTTGCTGTAACTGCGGCTCATGTTGTAGAGAATATCAGTTCGTAATCCGCTGAAAACCGTGTCGCCCGTGAGCGGACCACGGGAGTAGGTGGTTTTGTCGCCTACCGTTTTCGACGTGGAAGCCAGTTTTTCCTTCAAATGGGTCAGCGCGGCATTGAACTTGGTCACCATTGTATTCATCAGCCCCACCGCTTTATCCGAGTTGACAGAAATGCTCAGGCGGGCGGTTTTTCCTTCGGCATCTGCTGCCAGGGCCAGGGTGGCGCCGTCGACAATATCTGTCAGGTCGGTGTTGCGTGAGCGGGCTACATCCATCCCATTGACGACGAATTTGGCATTCTGGGCGGTCTGGAGCGTGGTGTTAAACCCCAGGCTGGCTTCATCTGAAAAGATGATCGCGTGGTTTTCGCCGGTGTGAACGCCGGTCAGCACCAGCTGGTTGGAAACGATCGAGGCCTTGAAGTCGCGGCCCTCCGGCTGGATGGCCGCATTGATGGCTGCCGCAATCGACTGCTGGCTTTGAGTGGCGCTGATCGTGATCGAGGTGCCTTTGGCAGTGTAGTGGAAGGTCGTGGCATCCAGGCTGCCGAGGGTGTTCAAAGCCAGGATCTGGCCGCGCCCGGTATCATAGGTGGTGTCCTTCATCTTCTGCCAGGCAGAAGTGTAGGTGGAGGTGCCGTCAATGTTGCGAATGGAAACCGCTTCGCCATCGGCGTTAACCAGACGAAATTGACGCACCCCGCCCGAATCTCGCACCTGCAGGCTGTAATTGCCGGCGCCCAGTTCACGCTGGCCGCTGGCCACCGTGCTGGTATAGGCCGCGGTGACTGATGTGCTGCCTACGAACGTGGAATACACACCGGAGGCGGTTTCGGTCTGCAAAGCGGCGGTGCCTGTGCCGCCCAGCCAGAAGGTTCCGCTTTTGTTCAGGGCTTCTTCCGGGCTGGTAACTGCCGCAGTTGCGCGAATATTCGCCTTGGCCAGCTGGGAGACGGTAATATCATAATCCGCTATGTGGGCGGTATCGGTGTTGGTGGCCGTCAAAACAGTGGTACCGGCGGTGGAAGGAACCACGCTGGCTTTTGAAACCAGGCTGAGACTATAAGCAGCCTGGCTGCTGATTAAAGCCTGCACGGCGCTTTGCAGCGCACTGAAGTTCGATTTGACGTCAGAATAAACACTTCGGCGAACCTCAAGCTGATCTTTTTGCGCCTGGACCTTATTCAGAGAAGTACTTTCAGCTTCGATGATTTGCTTGATGGTGGTCTGGTAGGCAGGCGCCAGGTTCTTCAGAGAAGAGTCTATGGACGAAATTGTGCTGGCCATGGTTTACCTTCTTCCTTCCTGGCCTGGATTAACCCGGACCAGATGAAGTTCAGTGGGGGAGGCGCTGGAGCGCCTCCCCCAAAAACGTTCCTACTCTGTTGCAAAGTACCGATAAATCTTAGCGGAACAGGCTGAGCAGGTTCTGAGGAGCCTGGTTGGCCTGGGCCAGCATCGCCACACCCGTCTGTTGCAGGATGGCATACTTCGAAGCATTCATCTGCTCTTCAGCCATGTTGGCGTTCATGATGCGGCTGTAAGCGGCTTCAACGTTCACCTGGGCAGTCGTGACCGATTCTTCCTTGAAGGTCAGGCGGGCCATCAGCGAGCCGAGATCGGACATGGCGCTGTTGACTTTGTCCAGAGCATAGTTGGCGGTGGTCATGTACTGACCGGCCTTCGCAGCGGTGGAGATGTTGACCGAGTAGAGATTGGCCTGCTCGTAGGTGAAGCCTGCAACACCCTGGCCGCTTGTCAGAGTGGCGATCGCAGCCAGCTTGATCGTGGCGCCGCGCCCGGAGTTGTAAGCGGTCGTGCCGTTCGCGGTGGCATAGGCATACGTGCCGGAAAGGGTGCCGGTGCTGTTCTGAGAAATTTGCAGCGCCTGGTCAGTCGCATCGTTCAATTCGATCTTGGCTTTGCCGGCGGCAATATACTCGAAGCTCATCGACTGTCCAACAACCAGACCGTCGGTATCACCGGTGGCAACCAGGCCCAGATTGACGCCAATTTTCTTGCCCGAGCCATCCACCAGATCGCCCGAAGTGATATCAGCGGCAGAAACGGACATCGAGCCGTTGGTGCCCCAACTGGAGTCGGTCAGATTGGTGATGGTGTAGCTGACCTCGTCGTTGGTCGTATCATTGGCCGTAATCTTGATCGTGTACTGGCCGGAGGTGAGTTCCGCACCGCCCACGCTGACATCCACAGCGCTCAGGTCATTCACGCCGGTAATCAGGGTGCTGCTAGAATTCAGATTGGTCTTGCCGAGCGTGGATGAAGCCGCGTTGTCAAGCACATTGAAAGAGTAGTCGCCGGTGGACAGTTCGGACATGCTGCCGAGTGTGCCGCTCTTGACGATCTGTTCATTGGTGCCCTGGTCGACAAAATCTGTGCCAGACGAGGTGGTGGTGACCTGCGAGGCGGCCACTTCGGTGGACAGGCTCAGCCCGGCCGGGTCGAGTTGGTTGGGCAGAGTCCAGGTGGTGGATTCGCCTTCGTCCACACCGGTCTGGAAAACCTTGTTGCCGGTGGTGTTATCGAGAAGTTTGACGCCATTCCACTTGGTCTGGTCGATGATGTCCTGGATCTGCTGGGCATACGACGAGAGCTGGGTCTGGATGGTGGCGCGTTCCGATGAACCGAGCGTATCCGAGGCAGCCTGTTCAGCCTTATTGCGCATCTGGATGATGATGTCGGTCACCTTGCTCATGCCGCCTTCGGCGACGGAGAGCATGTTCTTGGCATCACTGATGTTGTCGAGCGTAACTTTCAGACCTTCCGAGCGGGCCAGCATTTTGGTGGCAATGGTCAGGCCGGCGGGGTCATCAGCGGCGCTGTTGATGCGCTTGCCCGTCGAGAGACGAGTCTGGTGAATGGCAAGCTTGTTGTTGATGCTCTGAAGAGCATTCAGGGAATTCAGGGCGCCGATGTTCGACGCAATGCGGGTGATATCTACGTTAGACATTTCAAACCTCCATGTTTGAATTGAGTGTTAGGGGATCCTTCCCCATTTTGATTGAAAAACTGATGACTTGCGTGTGACGGGGTCACGGTCTTGCAAACTCGGGATGAGGGTGTTTCAGATTAATCTTTCGGGATATTCGCGCACCTCCACAGGTTGAGTTTTTTGAAGCTGTTTTTTTTCTTACGCATATATCATCGTCCGGGCAGCGGGTTCCTTGAGGCCTAAACGACTAAAATGACGTAAATTCTGGGTTAATTACCCGACTTTTTTGAAAGCTTGGGGCTATAATCATCTTAGAACAGGAGGAAACCATGTTCTCAAGCCTTTCACCCGGTCGTAAAATCATCCTGCAGCTGGCAGTCGTGCTGGGCTTATGCGCCACAGCGCTGATTATCATCATGATCCTGACCCGTCTCAACCCGGTGACGAACAGCCACCAGGTTCGATTTGAAGTAGAAGCCTCGGGTGGATTTGCTGTCATCACCCTGCAGGCTGGCCAGGTGTTGATCAGTAAACCGGCCACTATAACGGTGCCCTGGTCGAAGACGGTGCAGCTGTCGACTGGAACAGAAATCTATCTGACAGCTTCCAACCCTACCCAGACGGGAAAAATCACCTGCCGTATCACCCTGGATGGGCAGGCCTGGAAGGAAGAAAGCGCCGTGGCACCCAAAAGCGGGGTGGCGTGCGCCGGGATTGTGCCCTGAGATCAGATCCACCAATTGAAAACGGTACCTCCCCAACGCTGCGGGAGGTACCGTTTTCAATTGGGAACTTTAGCTTGCCTGAGAGCAAGTTCAGGGATTGGGAATATCAAAGGCTTTGGGAATGGCCAGTTGGGGCGTTTTCAAATTGAGCTGGGTGCCTTCGCGCAGGGCCAGGTGAATGATCATCGAACCGATGGAGGTTTTCAGTGGGACGATCAGGCGTGGATATTCCAGCGTGGAGATGGTCGCGCCCCGGCCAATGATGATGGAAGGCGTGGAAATGTTGGCTTCGTAACCGGCCTCGGCCAGTTTCATGCTGGCGCGCCCGGTGATGACATTGCCCAGTTCGGCGATGCCGCTTTGGGCAAGTTTGTTGAAGGAGTCGATCTGTTCGCCCATCAACACGGAGGCGAGCTGGGTGGCGGCTTCCTTGGACATAGCGAATAATACGGTGCCATCCACAGCGCCAATCAGCGAGATAATCACCGTGACATCCTCGGTGACGTACGCGCCATTTTCCAGGCGCAGGTCGCCGCGTTCTACTGTTTCATGCATTTCAAGACTCAGAATTTCGTGGGCTGCGCTGACAAAGGGGTTTAGAAATTTGACATTCATGGTTTCTCCAATTGACACGCACCAGCTCAGGCCTGGCGCGGAACTTCGGGCACATTAATCAGCGAGATGAATTCTTCGAGATCCGGTGAAGCTCCCGGGGTTTTTTCTTTCAGGGCCAGGTGCACGGTTAAGATTCCGTATTGCGTCTCCAGCGGCACCACGATGCGGATGAAATCCAGCGTGGCGATTTCAACGCCGTTGCCGGTCAGCACCATGGGGGTGGAGATGTTGGATTGGTAGCCGGCAGCGGAGAAGCGTACGGTGGCCTGGCCGCTGATGACGTTACCCAATTCGGCCACGCCGCTCTGGGCGAGTGAATCTAACTGGGTGAATTCCTGCCCCATGATTTTTGAGACCATCCCCAACCCGGTGGATATTTGCATTCCGTACATGACGACGCCATACACGTCGCCGATCAGGTTGATCAGCACCGTAATATCATCGGATGTCAGGGCTGATTTTTGCAGCGCCAGGTTGCCGCGCGTGATTTCGGTGCCGACTTCCGCTTTCAGAACATCGACCGCGGCCTGGATGAATGGATTTAATAAATTCGCGTTCATGTGTTTCTACCTCCGAAAAAAAAAAGGTCTTTCACCTTGCCAATCCATTAGTTAAGTTTGATCAATTCCTTGGCCTGATCCAGTTGGGTGGTGATTTGTTCGACCAGGCGGATCAGGTCGTCGCCATTCAGTCCCAGGCGTTGCATGGCTTTTTGTTCGAGCGGATAGCGCAATCCGTCGACCCCGATGCCGATGCCAAGGATCATCATGGATACGTCAGCGACGTGAATGGTGGAGGCTAACAGTTGGTGGCTGCCAGCATTGTGCGGGTCATGATGATGGGCGATGGTCTCCACCAGGTTTTCTGGAAGCTGCCAGCGGCGGGCCATTTCTGCGCCCAACATGGCATGATCCAGGCCAAAGATGCCGCGTTCCATTTCGAGGAAGGAGTGTTGATCCCATTCGGTCTGATGCAGGTCGGCATCACGCAGTAGTTTTTCAAAGACCAGCTTGCCAATATCACATAACAGCCCGGCAAAATAGGCTTCTTCATCGAACTTCAGACGCAGTTGCTTTGAGATCAGTTTCGCGCCAATGGCGGTTCCGAGGGCATGGTGCCAGAGTTCGCCCCGTTGCAGTTCGTAGCCAGGTGCAGCCCGGTTGAGCTGTTCGGATACGGAATAAGTCATAATTAATTCATGGATGGTGTTCATGCCCAGGACGACGATAGCCTGCTGCACGGTTACGATCCGGTTTTCCATGCCATAATAGGCTGAATTGGCCCAGCGCAGCACCTGCGCCGAGAGCACCTGGTCTGTCGCCAGCACTCCGGCCAGGTCGGCAGCATTCGCCTTCGGGCTGCGGATGAGTGCCAGCGCTTTTTGAGCGGCCTTGGGGATGGGGGGCAGCTTGCTGGCTTCCTGGATGAGCTGATCGACAGATATTTTCATCATTCGCCTGTCAAATTTTTTTGTAGAAGGAAATTCCGAAGGTTTGGAGACCGTATTTGGAAGGCCCGGAGATAATCTCGGTGCCGCCCAAAAACAAGACTCCGCCAGGACGCAAAGCTGCCTGGAACTTGGTATACAGCTGGTCCTTGGCTTCGGCGGTAAAGTAGATAACGACGTTTCGACAGACGATCAAATCAAAGCCGCTCTCAAAACGGTCTGCGAACAAATCCTGTTCCTGGAAGCGGATATTTTTTTGCAGCGCTTCCTGCACAAAGTGAGGCGCAGTTGTGGTCAGGTATGCCCGGCGCTGAGCCGGGCTGATGTTGCGGATGTCATCCTGGCTGTAAGGGCCGCGCGCTTTGGCCTTTTGCAGCGCACCGCGATCCAGGTCGGTGGCCAGCAAGGAATAGCGCGTTCCCGGGGCTGCCTCCGCCATTAACATGGCGATGGTGTACGGTTCGGAGCCGATCGAGCAGCCGGCGCTCCACAGCTTGAGCCCACCCACCTGGCGGTTTTCCGCGGCATTTTTGATCAGGTAAGGCAGGATTTCTTGGCGCAAAGTGTCCCAGCGGTTGGGGTCGCGAAAAAATTCGGTGACATTGATGGTCAGGTAGTCGCGGAATTTCGCCAGCTCGTTTTCATCGCCGGAGAGCAAGCTGAAGTAGTCACTCCAAGAGTCGAGGTGGGTACGGGCCAGCCATGAGTCGAGGCGGCGCTTCATCTGCTCATCCTTGTAATTGGAGAGATCAATCTGCAGTTTACGCTTGATGGAATTCCTCACCTGGGTGTATTGTTCAGTGTCCATGCATTTTCCTTCTCGCTGTGGTTCAGTTGTGCTGCGAATCCCGGATGGCGCGTTCAATGGCGCGAGCGATTTTGTGACGCGGCAGGATCTCGCTGGCGGCTCCGGCTTCCTGTACGCTGCGGGGCATGCCCCAGACGATGCAGGTGCTCTCATGTTCGGCGATGACATGCCCGCCCAGGCTGTGCAGCAGCGAGGCGCCGTGCGTTCCATCGCTGCCCATACCCGTCAGGATCACTGCGATAACATTCCGGTTATAGCGCTGAACCAGGGAGGTGAGGGTCACATCCACGGCAGGCCGCACACCATGCACGGCGGGTTTCTGATTGAGCGCCACCTGTTCCTGTTCATCGAGCACCATGTGAAATCCGCCAGGGGCCAGCAAAACCTGCCCCACCAGGAGCGGATCGCCAGGTTCGGCTTCTTTGACTTTGAGAACAGAGATGGTATTGAGACGTTCTGCCAGCGAGCGGGTGAATCCGGCGGGCATATGCTGCACAATCATCACCGGAGAAGACAGGCTGGCCGGCAAAGCCGGCACAATCTCATTCAGCGCACCCGGCCCGCCCGTGGAACACCCAATCAGGATGACCGGGTTGGTTTTGTCGAAGGGGCGCACCGGTTTTTCAGGCATACTTACCGGCGGACGTACTTCCGCCGCGCGCTGGCGGGCCGGGAAGGGCTTGACCCGCGCCTTGGCCGCGACTTTGATCTTGGTGGCCATCTCGCTCATGGCGCCACGAATATCAAGGCGGTTGGCAGGTTTGGCGATGAAATCAATCGCGCCGAGCATCAGCGCCTGGATGGTTTCAGCCGCACCTTCCTTGGTCAGGCTGCTGAACATGATGACCGGGCGCGGGAAATCATGCATGATCTCACGCAGGGTGGATAACCCATCAAGGCGGGGCATTTCCACATCCAGAGTGATCACTTCCGGTTGCAACTGGGGGATCAAGCGCAGGGCTTCGCGGCCATCACTGGCTGTGCCAATGACCTGAATCTCCGGATCTTCATTGAGCTGCTGGGAAATGGCAAACCGCATAAATGCGGAATCGTCCACGACCAGTACCCGCACTGGGTTGGGTGATTTCTGAACAGCGGGAGTTTGCGCTAAGTTGGTCATGCTTCCATTCCGGTCAGGCCAGCAGCTTGGTGATCGCCTTCATGACGCGCTCGTGTTCGAAGGGCTTGACCACAAAATCGCGCGCCCCAGATTTGACAGCTTCGAGCACAACCGATTCCTGCCCAAGCGCCGTCAGCATGACCACACGCGCGCGCGGATCAAAATCGACAATCTCTTTCAACGCCGTCAGACCATCCATTTCAGGCATGGTCACATCCATCAAGACCACATCCGGCCGAATTTCTTTATAAGTGGAGACCGCCTTCAGACCGTTATCCGCCTGGAAGACTTCGTACCCATCGGTGCTCAGCATCTTGGTCAGTCGTACTCGCAGGAATTCTGCATCATCTACAATCAATACTTTTGCCATTTTGATTCTCCTATCGGATGACTCTAGAGTGCTTGTTCTTTGTCACCGATGACTTTGACGGTCACCCGGTTCTCTGCGACATAAACACGCACGGTTCGCCCGGTGTGCCCGCCCACCGCCTCGGCGGAGAGAGACAATCTCAGTCGCTGCAGAGTGGCCCGGGCAGTGACGATATTTCGGGTGCCAATATCGAATGATCTGGTCATATCCGCTGCCAGCAGCATGTTTGCGCCGCCTGCCATGCGGACGACGATGCGGCCCGGTTTGGCGCCTTCCTGAATCAAGCCAGCCAGCAAAGCTTCAATACCGCTGTCCACGTATTTGTACGGGTTGGCATCCAACCGGGTGGTTCCGTTGGATGGTTCAGGCAGGACCGCGTGCAGCAACCCTGCAATCCTGTTCACCGGGTCGATCATGGAAACCCCCAGGCAGGAACCCAGCCCATAAGCCACCAGTACATCCTCCGGGTTGCGGCTGATGGCGTACTCACCCAGACCTACACTCGTTGGCTCTTTCATGATTCTGAACTCTTCTGCATTAAAGCCTGCAATGCGTGGATATCGGGAATCACCCAAAAATCGGCTTCCACCGAACGAGGCCCATCGGCAAATTTGGCTTTCATCAACAAAACATCTTCCCCGGCATCCAGGCTGGTGGCCACCACAATATCCAGAATCGCCCCGACCATATCCACCATGATGGCCGGTGGGCTGGGACGAAAACTGGCTTTCACAATCTTCGCCATGGCGTTCAAGAAGAAAGAACCACACATATTTCCCAATTCTCCCAAGGCAGATTTTTCCAAAGAACCCAAAACCTGCGTCGTTCCAGCAGGAACATCCATCATCAGATCCACCAATTCGAGGGCATTCTGCAAAGGAACAATCATGATGATCTGCCCGAGCAGGTCGCCGTCAAATCGCAGATAGATGCCCACCGTATCATCCTCAGGCCCGCTGACATATTTTGGAATGCTCAACAAAGGCACCAGGTGCGCAACCGGGTCGCTGACCGCAATCGTGCGGCCCACCATACTGGAAAACCCTTTAGCCGCATTCTGAATGCCTTCCTGGGCAATGGCTTTTAAGACTTCCATCCTATCCCGTTCGGGTTGAACTCGCTCTCCCATAATCAGAACCTTTCTCAGATCCCGGCCAGCTTGAACAGGCCAAAAATATCCACGATTAACGCCACCTGGCCATTCCCCAGAATCGCCGCGCTGGAAACCCCGGGAATATCTCCAATGAATGCGCCCAACGGCTTCACGACCACTTCCTCTTCGCCCAGCAGGGCATCTACGATCAGGCCGATGCGTTGTTTGCCAGAATGAACGACCACCGCGAATAGATGCTTTTTGAACTCGTCCGCTTTGGAAAACCGGAAAATATCGGCCAGGCTGATCAGCGAAAGCACACTACCCCGCAACACAGTCACCGGGTTGCCGGAGACTTGCTTGATCCCGGCCGGTTCAAGCCGTAAAGTTTCCGAAATCATCACCAGAGGGATCGCAAAAGTGGATTCTTGCACACGCACCAGCAAGGAGGGGACAATTGCCAGGGTAAGCGGCAACATGATCTGAAAGCGGGTACCCTGCCCCAGCCGAGTCTCGACCTGGATCGAACCATTGACGCGCTGGATATTGGTACTGACAATATCCAGACCCACACCGCGGCCAGAAATATCCGTCACCTTTTTGGCAGTCGAAAGCCCGGCCAGGAACATCAGATCAATGGATTGCTCATCCGTCAGGCTGGCGGCTTCCTCGGCCGTGATCAGGCCCTTTTGCACAGCGCTCTGGCGCAGTTTTTCGCCATCAATCCCGCCGCCATCATCTTCGACAGTAATAATGATGCGTCCCTGCTCGTGGCGCGCCGTCAGCGTGATCGTGCCACGCTCTGGCTTGCCAGCCGCCAGGCGCACCTGCGGGGTTTCGATGCCATGGTCAACCGAATTGCGAATCAAATGGATCAGCGGATCATTGATTTCTTCAATCATCGAGCGATCCATCTCCACATCTTCCCCATGAATGACCACGTCGATCACCTTGCCGACTTTTTGTGACATATCGCGCACCATGCGCGGGAATTTGTTAAGAATATTCCCGATCGGCAGCATGCGGATCCGCATGACCTCCTCCTGCAGCTGGTCGGTAATGCGTCCCAAGTGGGTGACCGTCTCGGAGAATTGCTCAAAATTTCCGTTCAGGCCACTTTCCATGGCCAGTCGGCTACGGATTTGATGCAAGTGATTGCGGTCGGTAATCAACTCTCCAACCAGGTTCATCAGGCTGTCGAGCCGCTCGACATTCGTGCGCACGGTCAGGTCAGAACTACGCCCGCCATACGCTTCCCCCCCCCGTCGGCCACCCACATCCGTGACACGGCGTCCATATTCGGTCGGATTCGGCCCCGCAACGGCGGAAAGATTCTCGGCAGGTTCAGGCGAAACCGGGGCTGATTCCTCCCGGCTGGAATTGGATCCCGTATTGGTCAGGAGTTGCCCATCGATTAAGATTTCATCCACACCCGAGATCTTTGCCAGCGCAGCCCCCAACTGCTCCAGCGACCAGGCACTCTCCACTACGGCAGAAAAATCTCCCACCGAACTGGCCAATTCAATTTGCTCCTGGGTGGGTTGCATTTCCCGAATATCGCCAGCTTCCTGAAGCACCATCAGCAACTGGAAGGCTCGCGCTGCAGAAGCCATACTGTGGGTATCGATTTTAGCCTGCACCCGAATGCCCCGGGCACCGGCCAGCGCAGCAGGAGATGGTTGCGTGGTCGGCGGAGTTTCGTTCTTTGCAGCGGTTTTTCCAGATTCCGGGGTTTCAGCGAACAAGTTTTTAAGAGCCAGGATCAGATCGGTGGTTTCAATCACGCTCGGCTGGGCAGTGACAACCTCCTCGCGCAGTTCGCGCAAAGCATCCACTGTGGCCAGGCAAACGTTAATCAGTTCTGTCGAAATCTGAATACTGTTTTTACGCACGCCATCCAGCACGCTTTCGAGGGCATGTGTCAGGTCCGTCATACGCAGATGGCCGATCATACCGGTCATGCCTTTGATGGTGTGCGCCGAACGAAAGACGGTTTGAACCAGTTCGGGTTCGCCATGTTCCGTTTCCAGGCGAATCAAGACATCATCCAATACCTGGAGATGTTCATCCACTTCAGCCAGAAAAATCGGCAATTCGTCTTCGCTGATGTCAAAAACCATATTCATAGAGTATCCATTTGGCATGGGCATTGCCCGAATCTGCTTTTGTTGCGCAGCTAAAAGATAGCATAGTGGCACTCTTTTCTATGTAAATCATCCGTAAAGAGATGCCAAAAATCAGGTAAATTCTTATTTAATTCTGGCCTGCGCGGTGGGCAGGTTTGGAAAATGAAAGTGCTTCTTTCTAGGCGAAAGAAGCACCGAAACGCTGCGGGATGGGCGGGACAAGCTCAGGAGGCGTCTGCCTTCGGTTCTTCGGTATCCTTTTCAGTTTCGGAGGCCAGTAGCTGTCGCAGTTGTTCAAAAGCTTCCATCTCAGTTTTATCGGCCAGCAATTCTTGAATTTTCACCTGCTCCTGAACGGCGGTAAAGACTTCCTGGCGCAGGATGAGCATCTCGCGCGGGGCGCTGATGCCAAGTTTGACCCGTTCACCTTCGATGGCCAGGACGGTGATGACAATTGAGTCACCGATTGTGATGCTTTCGTCTGCCTTGCGGGTTAGGATTAACATGAGGACACACTCCACAAACCTGGGTTTTCAGTAGGAACACCGGCGTCTGAGGGCGTGTTGGCTGGGGCTGGTGAATCATCTCAGGTAATCGAAAAGGCTGAGGGTGGAGATTGCCCGCTGGCTGACTTCCAAAACCGCCTGATAGGTGGTCTGTTGATTGGTCAACAGGGAAATTCCTTCCGCCAGGTTGGTATCTTCTTTTTGAGAGAGCAAGCTTTTCGTTTCGATCTGAACCGTTTCCAGAAAAGTTGACGCCGACTCGACTTGACGCAACCGCGCACCGTTGGATGTGCGATATTCGTTCATCGTGCTGAGCGATGATTGTAACCCACTCAAAGCCGTCTGCAAAGTCAGCGGGTCATTTTGCGGGTCGTTGCTGTTGCGGATATTGTTCTGGCGCAGAGCATTGGCGGCCAGCACCAGGTTTTGCAGAAAGCCGAGAATGGCCTGATCACCGCGCACATTGACGGTGACGGATTGATCGGGGCCCAGGCTGCGCTGCATGCTGCCGGTATCGCCGTTGTAACTGACTACCTGCGGAGTAAAGAGAGTCCCCTGGTAATCGGGGAGTTGAGCGGCGGCGTCAGCCAGGCTGAAGGCTTTTTGACTGACCTGATATCCGGAGAAAATGAACTGGTTGTTGACTGAGGTGTTGCCCACTTCCACGGCTTCATTCAACAGGGTTTGCATTTCGGTGCCGAGCGAGTTGGCGCGTTCACTGGCCGAGAGCGAGTCGTTCAAGCCGCGCAGAATCAGGTTCGAAGCACGGGTGGCAATTCCTTCCATGCGGTCGAGGGCGTTGTCAGTGGCGGTCATCCAGTTTTCGGTGTTCGCGGCGGTGTCGGCGTAGGCTTCCAGCGTGCGAAGGTTGGAGCGCAGACTCAGACTGGCGGAAGCCCGGGCAGGGTCGTCGGAGGCGTTCTGGAATTGCTTCTGGGTGGAGAGTTTCGCCTGCAATTTGCTCATTCTTTCCAGGTTGTCACCCATATTCTGGATGGCGTTATCCACCATCATCCGGTTTGTGATGCGCATGCCAGCTCCTTATTCTCGTTATCGTCCAACCAGGCCCATGTTGTTGATGATGACATTGAGCATTTCATCGTAGGCGGTCAGGACACGGGCCGCGGCCTGGTAGGCTTTTTGGGCGCGAGCCATGTTGGCGGCTTCTTCGTCCAGGGATACCCCGGCCACCGATTCACGCTGGTCGCCGAGGGCTGTGGCTACCAGGCCGTTCTGGTAGGAATTATCGGAGGCCCGTTTGGTGAGGAAGCCCAGTTCGGTAATCTGGGCGTTGTAATACTCGTTCATCGTGGCCGTGCCGGTTTTCATGCCTTTGACCGTCTTCAGCCCGGCCAGCTGCAGCGCGATTGTATTATTGCCGGGTTGGCTGAGACTTCCGGAGGTAGCAATGCTGGCAGCATCGAGCAGAGGGTTGACCGTCAGGTCACCGGCGCCGGTGCCGGTGAAAAAATCGATCTGGGTGGCGTTATTCAGGCCGAAGCCGGTTTTGTGGATATCGTTGACCTGTGTTTTCAGCCCGAGCGCCAGGGTGTTCAATCCACTCAGCTGGTTGGCGAGCACCTGGTCGCGGACTTCGAGCGTGCCCTTCAGTTCTCCACTGGGCGGAATGAGTTTCTGGTTGTCTTCCCAGTACACGTCCAGGATGCTTGTATCGGTGGTGTTGGCCTGGGTATGCAATTTGAGCGCATCGTGACCGACAACCAAAACATGTCCACCGACCGAGACCATCACTTCACCGTTTTTCTGCGGAAAGGAAACGGCACCGGTCAATTCAGCCAGACGATCCAGGGCCAGGTCGCGTTTGTCCATCAGGTCGTTGGGCTGTTCGCCAACCGAGAGAACGCGGGAAATTTCGCCATTGAATTGGGCCACCTGGGTGGCAAGGGCGTTGATTTCGTCCACCTGGCTGCCCACCACCAGGTTCTGGTCGGCGCGCAGCTGGGTAATCTGGCTTGAGCGGCGATTAAAAGCATTCGTCAGGGAGGTGGCGTCGTCGAGCAGCATGGTGCGCAGGGCGGTGTTGGTCGGATCAGTGGCGAGGGCCTGCCAGCCAGCCCAGAATTGATCCAGCTTGGGGAGCAGGCCGTCTTCGGTCGTTTCAGCCAGCATCGGTTCCAGCTGGGTGAGAATTTCCTTCTGCGTTCCCCAGTTGCTGGTTTCGGCGGAAACGGCGCGGTACCGGCCGTCAAAAAATTCCAGATTAAAGCGTTGAATGCGTTCAATGGCCACACCCCCACCCCGCTGTCCCGCGCCCAGGCCATGATCGGATCCGGTAATGGAGGAGGGAGTCGCAGCGGTCAGCAAGGCCGACTGACGGCGATAGCCGGGCGTGCTGGCATTGGCGATGTTATGTTCGGTAATCTCCAACACCTGTGAATGGGTCAGGACGGCCTGCAGGGCGACGGAGATTCCGGAAGAAAGCGTGGGCATAAGCGGGGTCCTTAGACGCGGATCTCAACTCCCAGCCCGGCGGGTTCCTGGCTGGCAGAGCCGCCTTTCGGCGAGCGGTAGCCGGCTTCCGGCTGGAAGATACTGATCAGAAAAGCCTGGGTGGCCTTGAGCCAATCGAGTTTGGACAGGGCCAGCGCCTGGTTGGCGCGGGTCAATTCGCGAGCCTGGCTGGCCAGGCTGGAGATTCCTTCGGATAAGTTCTTGATGCGGTAGGCTTCATCCGGCTGGAAGAAAGGCAACAGCGATTGGATGGAAGTGTCTTCGGAGCGCAGTTCCACCGCCAGCGAGAGGTCTTGGACGATTTTGCGGCATTTGTCTTCGAGCACACCAAGGTGGTCGAGCAGAGCTTCCTTGTCTTCGACAACGGTCAGCACCTGATTGGGATCATTCAACAAGGAGGCGCGTTCTTTTTTGGTCAGCTCGATCATCTCTTGCAAGACGCGAAACTGGCGGACCAGGATTTCTTCCAAAGCCAGGCGATTGGTTGTGAAATTTTCTTTACCCATTGCGGCAGTCCTCGCGGTTTAGCTCATTTTTGATAGAACTTCGCCACCAGTTTTCTGGCGAGCTCGTTGACTTGCACCGTATATTCTCCGCTTTGGATTTCCTGACGGAGTGATTCCAGCCTTTCGGGGCTGGTTTCTTCCACATTGCCAAGCTCGGTGCGAGCCCTGGCCAGCAGACGCGCGTTTTCAGACATTTCGGCTTTATCCTGGCCGGTCTGCAGCGCGTTTACGTCCTTGCGGGCCTCTTTTTTGGCGATGCGGGTAGGGGTCTCAGCCGGGCGGGTGTTGAGTGCCTGGATGCCACTATTTTCAATCTTCATAAGTCAAATCCTCCTGCCGGGTAAATGTTTTCACACTTTCATTATCGGCCGAAATTGTAAAAACATTATGCCTTGCGCAGATTGATTGCCTGGGAAATCATGGTATCGGTCTGCTGGAAGGCGCGCATGGACATGCTGAAGGAGCGCTGCAGGGTGAGTAGATGGGTCATTTCCTGGGTCAGCTCGATGCTGGATTGTTCCACCCGGTAAGGGCTGACAGTACCAAAGTTGGCGGAGCCGGGAGCGCCGGTCTGAACCGGGCCGGAAGCCTCCGAAGCCAGCCAGACGTTGTCACCGCGGCTGGTCAGGCCGCTGGGATTGGCAAAGCGCGCCAGTTGAACTGTGCCAATATTGAGGCTGGCGCCCTGCGCATCCTGGCCGGTGACGATCCCCTCGGCGCTGATGCTGAGATTGGTAGCCCCCTCGGGGATTGTTCCCGTCCAGACCAGAGGATACCCGCTGGCGGTGACCAGTTTGCGATCTGCATCCAGGCTGAACTGGCCGTCGCGGGTATACCCTTTGGTGCCATCGGGCAGGGTCACGCTGAAAAAGCCCTCGCCCTGGATGGCCCAGTCAAACGGGTTGGTCGAATCGCGCAGGGTACCCTGGGTATCTAGCATCTGGGTGCTGCTCAACTGCGTACCAGCATTGATTTGCTGGTTGAGCATCTCCTGAAAATTGGAGCGGCTGGCCTTGAACCCGGCGGTGTTAAGATTGGCCAGGTTGTTGCTGGTCACATCCAGGTCGGTTAAACGGCTGAGGATATCCTGGCGGGAAATGTTGAGGGTGTGAAAAAGGGAAGAAGACATGGAAAATATCCTTTTCTAGCCAATACGGCCGAGCGAGGCGATGGTCTTGCCCAGCAATTCATCTTGGTTTTGTACCATCTTCTGGGCGGCTTCGTACGAGCGGGCTACTTCCACCAACTGCGTCATCAGCAGCGAGGGATTGGCGTTGGAGGCTTCGAGATACCCCTTGGCAACGCTTGGTTTCTCTGTGCCAGTGGAGGCGGCCGGGCCGCTGAAAAGATTCCCACCCGTATGTTTGAGTTCCGTTTCCGGGTTTGAAAACACACTGATTCCCAGCTGACCGGCTGCGGTACCGTTGACGCTGAGCGTGCCATCCGCCGCGACGGAGACTTCCCCGGCGGGCAACTGAATCGGCTGGCCGGTTGCATTGAGCACCTGGAAACCGTCCACATTGACCAGGTTGTTCTGGGCATCGCGCAGGAAACGCCCGTCGCGCGTGTAGCGATTGCCATCGGGAGTTTTGACGGTGAAAAATCCGTTGCCTTGTAAGGCCAGATCCAGCGGGTTGCCGGTGTTCTGAAGCGCGCCCTGCGCAAAGTCAATATATTCCGCGCCGGTTTGCGTGCCGAGGCCGAGCAAGCCGAGATATTCAATCGAGTTGCTGGCGTTTTTTTCCGGCGAGTAAACAGCCTGCTGTTGCATGAAGGCCTGCGCCGAGGACAGGATTTGCTTGAAACCGGGCGTTTCCAGGTTGGCAATATCATGGCTGAGAACCTGCTGGCGCGAAGAATTCATCACCATGGCGGATACGGCTGAATAAAGTCCCTTGATCATCGAATTTTCTCTCCAGCGAAGCTTTTGTTTTTCTGTTGAACGTTCAAAACCAGCTGCACTTCTTCACGCGTCATGCTGAACTGGCGGGCAATTTCCAACTCCGACATCTGGGCTTCGGCCATGGCTCCGATCAGGCGGTTACGCTCGAGGGTGGCGGTGGTCGAATCGGCGGTGGTAGGCTGATTCAGACGGGCCTGGGAAACGTTCAGCAGGGTTTTGAAATCCGCCTGCCCCATCATGCCGGTGGAGGGTGGAGTGGAAGTGGACGGAGCGGTGCTGGTGACCAGTGTGCGCATTTCATCCACGACCGGCTGCATGCGCTGGGCTTGCGCCTGACGATTTTGCGCCAGGGCGGTTTCGCGCGCCAGCTGCAGGACGTAGAGCGAATCTTCGAGGGAAACCCTGGGAATGTTAGTCATGGTTCATCATCGCTTTCAAAGAAAGGATCGCGCGCGCATGCAACTGGCAGACTCGCGATTCTGTGATTTCGAGCACTTTGCCGATCTCCCGGAAGGTCAATTCGTCGGTGTAGTACAGGGACAGGATCAGCCGTTCGCGCTCCGACAGGTTAAGCAGGGCGCTGCCCATTTGTTCGATCAGGCTGCCAGCTTCGGCCACATCTGCCGGGTTGGCTTGTTTTTCGTCGCGCAGGTTTTCGTGCAGGGAACCTTCAGGGCCTGCATCTGTTTCCATCAGCGCATCGAGCGAAACCAGCACCCGGTTGGCATCTGCCAACCCCTTTTGAATTTCATCGACGTGGAGGCCCAGGCGGACTGCGATTTCGTCATCGGTCGGCTCGCGCAGGTTCTCAGACCACAGGGTATTGATGGTTTTCTGAATCAGACGCGCCCGTTTGCGTGCCGCGCGCGGCATCCAGTCGGAGGTGCGCAGGTAATCGAGAATTTTGCCGCGGATGCGCAGGCTGGCATAGGTGCTGAAGCGGGCTCCCATGCGCGGGTCAAAGTGATCCACCGCTTCGATCAGGCCAATCAGGCCCTGGTGCGCCAGGTCTTCGTAGTCGCTGCCCAGTTCCTGGTTCAGTCCCATTCGCGCCAGCAGGTAATGCACCAGCGGCACCGACTGCAAGACCAGCTTTTCACGCAGTTCCGGCGCGCGTGACGTGACGAATTCTTCCAGCATGCCGGCAGATTCCATTTGCATGACCATGGTTTAGAGCGCCTCGATCGCCGGGGAGGATTCACCGGATTCTGCCGGCTGTGGCTCTGCCGGTTTGGTCTGGCTGGCGTGCAGAACCCCGGTGGCCAATTGCCAGGAAAGAAGCATCAGCAGACTGCCCATCACCAGCGTGGTGACACTGGTTCGAATGACCAGGTCGACCAGGCTGGCGCCCGAAAGCAGTAGAATGATGACCACCAGCAGGTCGAGCAAGAGCAGGAAAATGATCGAGGCGGTGAAGCCAAATTCCACGAGGAGCGGAAGCGGAACACTCTTAGGTTCTTTTTTCCTGCCCAGGGTTCCAGCCCCAGGCGCGGCGGCTGATTCGACTCCAAACGAAGCATTTGGCTCTGAGGTGGGTTGCAGGTTCTCGGCCATCAGTGCATTTCCTTCAATCATTTAATCCAGGCAGCGCCAAACAAGGCTGACGCCAGGCGGGCCGGGTTGGCCACTTCCAGGTTGCGGCCGGTTTCTTTTCCGGTGGTGAAAAAGCTCAAGGGCAGCTGATTTTTGCGCGCGAAGTTGTAGATGGTACCAAAGCTGAGCGTCTCATCCAGTTTGGTGAGTACCAGCCCATCCAGGTTGAACACACCCAGCGCGGCCGAAAGTTGTTCCAGGTCGGGCTCGCGGGTGGTGGCCGGGGCCACCAGGTAAGTGCAGCGCCGCGGCATTTCGGCCAACATTTCACCCAGTTCAACCAACTGGCTTTCGCTGTACGGGTTATAGCCAGGCGTATCGACCAGGAATAATTCCGATTCGGGTGCCTCGCGCAGCAGTTCGCGCAGATCCTGCGGGGTGTAAACCAGCTTCAACGTCAACCCGAGCGCGTCGGTATAGGCGCGCGCTTCGGCAATGGCGCCAATCCGCACAGTGTCGGCGCAGACCCAGGTGACCGATTTTCGCAAGTTCTGGCTAAAATACAGGGCCAGTTTGGCCGTCGCGCTGGTTTTTCCGCTTCCACTGGCACCCACCAGGCAGAGGATGTTATGGGCCAGGAAAGTACCCGCGCCTTTTTGAACGCGCAAACCGGCGCCCATCAGTTCAATGAGCGACTTTTTGCTGGCTTCCAGATCGGCCAGGGTGGTGGGACTGAGGGTTTCGAGGGCAATTTCAACCAGCCCCGCGACCAGGGCGGAGTCTGTGCCTTGCTGGAGCAATTGTTGCTGGATTTTTTTCAGCGCCGGTGGTGTGTACTTCTCGGCCTCCGCCGCCGAGGCTTTTGCCGCCGGTTTGGGTGCCGGTGAGGCGGCCGGAGGTGGGTTCCCGGTTTCGGTGACGTGAGCTAGTTTCAGCTTGAGGGGTGGCGGCAGCTGGCCGGAGGCGTTTTCGGGCTGGATGGCCCATTCAATCTCCGGTTTTTCTTCCACAAATTCAACACCAGCCGGGTTGGCCGCCGGGCGCAAAGCCGCTGATGCTTTGGGCGTAGGGGAAGGTTGTTCGGCAGCGCTGGCCACCACTTCAACACCCGCCTTCTTCCATGGGTTCCAGGCCGGCCCAAGCGGAATTTCGCGCATCGAGACCACGATGGCGTTGGCGCCCAGTTCCTGCTGAACCAGCTGCAGGGTTTCAATCATCGTATCGGCTTTAAAGGTTTTTGTATCCATGCGATTTTCTACTCCAGTTTAACCATGCCGTGCGCTTTGACCTTGGTGCCAGGCCCGACTTCGGAAAAGGCCATGACGATCAGGTTGGGCAGGGATTGTTCCACCAGGCGGCGGAAGGCCAGGCGCAGTTCGCGCGGACAAATGAGAACCGGGAAATGGCCCTGCTGGGCAAGGACTTCCATTTGTTCGCCGGTTTTGACCAGTACGCGCTGGGCCAGCCCGGCATCGATTTGAAAACCAGGGCTGCCATCCGCCGAGACGAGCGAGGAACGCAGGGTTGATTCGAGCTGCGGGGCCAGGGTAAAGACATGCAGTGTGCTGGTTTCATCTTTATACTGGCTGGAAATGGTGTTGGCCATGCTCTGGCGAACGGCTTCCGCCAGGATGTGCGGGTCGCGTGTCATAATGGCATTGTTGGCCAGCACTTCGAGGATGCCGCTCAGGTCGCGAATGGGAATACGCTCGCGCAGCAGGTTGCGCAAGACGCCCTGCACCTCGCCCAGGTTGAGCATTTCGGGCACCACGCCTTCGACCGAAGCCGGTGATTTCTGGCGCAGTTGGTTGAGCATTTCCTGCACCAGCTGGCGGCTGAGCAGTTCGGCGGCGTTGGCGCGCACCACTTCCGTCAGGTGGGTGCACAGCACGGAAAGCGGGGTGACGACCGTGTAGCCCTTCATTTCAGCCTGGTTCTGATCCAGTTCGCTGATCCACAGTGCGGGCAGGCCAAAGGCGGGTTCGGTGGTTTCGATACCTTGCAGGGTTTCTTCACTGTCCGAGCCGGGAATTGCCAGCAGACGGTCGAGTAAAATATCGCCGGCAGCCACTTCCTGGCCACGGATTTTGATTCGGTAGGACTGCGGCGGCAGGCGCAGATTGTCACGGATGCGCACGACAGGCAGAATCAGGCCCATTTCACTCATCAACTGGCGGCGAATGCTGGTGATGCGCCGCAGCAGGTTATCCTGCCGGTCTTCGTCGATGATCGCGATCAGGCTGTAGCCAATTTCCAATTCAATCGGGTCAACCACCACCATTTCCAACATTTGTTCGGGCGTTTCCGGCTCGGAAGGCAGCGCCGGCAGGCTGGCTTCTTCAGCCAGCACAATGGCCGTCGACTGGGCCTGGTTAACGAAGAAAGCCGCCACGCCTAACCCGGCGCTGACCAGTAAAAAGGGTAGAGGCGGCAGTCCGGGCACGAGTGTCATCAGGCCAATGATGACTGCGCCAACCGCCAGAACATTGAAATTGGAAATCTGGCTTGAAACTTCGGTGCCCAGCGAAGTCTCGGAGGTGGAGCGGGTAACGATCAGGCCGGCCGCGGCGGAGACAAGCAGCGAGGGCACCTGGATCGCCAGGCCCGCGCCGATGGTTAGCAGGACGTAGGTTTGCAGGGCAGTGGCCAAATCCATGCCGCGCTGCAGCACGCCAATGACAAACCCGCCCACGATATTGACGAGCATGATAATGATGGCGGCAATGGCATCACCTTTGACGAATTTGCTCGCGCCATCCATCGCGCCGTAGAAATCTGCTTCCGTTTCGATGGCCTTGCGGCGCTGACGAGCCTGAGTTTCGTCGATCAGGCCGGCGTTCAAATCGGCGTCAATGGCGAGCTGTTTTCCGGGCATCGCATCCAGGGTAAACCGGGCGGCCACTTCGGCCACACGCCCAGCGCCGCTGTTGATGACGACAAACTGGATAATCATCAGGATCAGGAAGATGACCACGCCGACGACATAATTCCCGCCTACGATCAGGTTGCCGAAGGTGGCGATGATCTGCCCGGCTTCGCCGCTGAGCAGGATCAGGCGGCTGACCGAGACGTTGATTCCCAACCGAAAGAGCGTCACCAGCAGCAGCACGGTCGGGAAAACGGAAAATTCCATCGGCTGGTGGATGAACATCGTCAGCAGGACAATGCCAATCGATGCGGCGATACTCAAGGCCACCGCCAGATCAATCACAAAGGCGGGCAGCGGCAGCAGCAGCATGCCCACCAGGATGACCAGGCTGAACGCCATGACAATATCATTCGAGCGCAGCAGGTTCTGCAGCGCAGTCATGATTGGATTTTTGGGCGGGGTTGCAAGGGTGGAAGTCGTCATTGGTTATTTCCTGCCAGTTTTAGGGGAGCGGCGGAGCCTCCCGAGCCAGCCGGGACTTTTCCGCGCAGTTTGTACACATAGGCCAGCACTTCAGCCATCGCCAGGTACAAGTCAGGGGAGATTTCCTGGCCAATTTCAATGTTCTTATAGATGGCGCGCGCCAGCGGGATATTCTGGATCACGGGGATTTGATTTTCTCTGGCTATCTTGACAATTCGTTGCGCCACACGGTAAGGACCTTTGGCCAACAAGCGGGGCGCCGGCATGCCTTCCTGGTATTCAATTGCCACGGCCAGGTGGGTCGGATTGGTGATAACGACGGTGGCCTTGGGGACATTCGACATCATCCGCCCGCGCGCCATCTGGCGCTGCATGCTGCGGACGCGGCTTTTCAACATCGGGTCACCTTCGGAGCGTTTGTTTTCTTCCTTGATTTCTTCCTTGCTCATGCGCAGGTTTTTGTAAAGGTCCCAGCGTTGGTAGGCATAATCAGCCACAGCGAGCACCAGGTACATGCTGCCAACCCGCAATGTCAAGGAGATGCACAACTCGACAAACCGGCCAACCGCGGTGACCAGGTCCGTCTGGGTCAACTCGAGGAGTGCGGTAAAGTTCGCGCGCACAAAACTGTACGCCACCCACGACACCCAGCCAAGCTTGAGCAGTGAGCGCAGCAATTCGATCAATCCGTGGGTTGAGAAAAGTCGTTTGAATCCCTCGAGCGGGTTGACGCGCTTGAAATCGAAGCCGATCTTTTTACCGGCCCATAGGAATTGAGTCTGTCCGAGAGTCAGCACCACGCCTGTCAGCAGCAACCCGACCAGGATCAGGCCAAAAGAGGGCAGGATCTGGGCTCCAAATTTGAAAGCGGTATTTCGCAGCCATTCGATTGAAAGTTCGGTGCGAGGCAATTCCACCAGGCTGTTCGTCAGCATTTGCTTGAAGGCCTGCGCCAGGCTTCCGCCCGGCCCGCGCAACAGGAAAGCGCTCATCACCAGCACTGCGGCGGTGATCAATTCCTGGCTGCGAACCACCTGGCCCTGTTCGCGGGCTTCCTGCAGACGATGACTGGTTGGGGCTTCACTTTTATCGGCCATGCGGCTTTATTTCTCCAGAAAGAGGAGCATGTTTTCAGGCAAGGCTTTGTAAAGCCCGGTCAGAGATGGCGAGACGACCATGAAAGTCAGGCCGAGCGCTAGCAAGGCCACGGCTACTTTGACAGGCAGACCCAAAAAATAGACCTGCACCTGCGGCGCCACCCGCGCCAGCAGCCCGAGAGCCAGATCGGTCATGAAGAGGGTCGCCATGACGGGCAGGGCCAGGTGGATGCCAGTCGCGACCAGGTTGCTGGTGGTGCGGACGACCGTTTCCAACCCATTAAACGGTAACGCGCTGTTGAGCGGGAGGATTTCGAAGGTTTTTTGCAGGGCAATCAACGTCGCATGGTGGCCATTGATCACCAGGAAGAGCATGGTCGCTGTCATCACAAAGATCTGGTCGAAAGCAGAACTGGCTTCTCCGAGTGCCGGGTTGAAGATCCGGCTGGATTCAAACCCGCTGCCCATGCCCAGTGCAGACCCGGCGATCTGAATCAGGCCAAAAGTCAGGTCCGCTGCGAAGCCGACCAGTGTACCGATCAGTATTTCCTTGCCGATTGCCAGGCTGTAGGCGATCAATCCCAGGCCTTCGGCCTCGGGCGGGAGTGGCGCCTGCCAGGGGAACAGCACCACGGCGAGCAACAGACCCAAACCCACCCGCACCTGGGTGGGGATGTTCTGTCCGCCAAAAACCGGGATGTGGATAATGATGGCCATGATGCGGGTGAACGCCAGGAAAAAGAGCTGCGCCTGGGCAACGGATATGCTCATTGGTGATTTTGTTCCTCGGCATCATGATACCTGAGGGCGTTTTTTGTGTCTGTAAAGGGGAGGTGAAGCACAACTAAATATGGCGTAAATTTTGTCGGGAATCAAAAAGGGCTGTCCGGTTGGGACAGCCCTTTTTATGGTTGGAGCGTTTTGAGAAATTCGAGCACCTGGCGATTGAATTCTTGAGGGTGTGATTGGTGTGGAACATGCCCGGCCGGGAGCGCAACCAGGCGCGCATCGGGCAGGATTCTGGCCAGCCGGGTGAAAGAGGCTGGCGCGAGAGTCTGGTCATGGCTGCCGGCAATGACCAGGCAGGGAACCTGGAGGCGGGCCAGGTCTGAGGTCAGGTCGCGCATACTGGCCAGCAGGTTGAAAATGCCAGGGTGGGCGCGTTTGTAATCCAGCGCGGTTTGGCCGCGCACTTTTTCAGGGAGCTGGTAGCCATTGCGGATCGAAAGGCTGGTCAGGTCAATGACGAGCCTGAAAACCCATTGCGGGGTGCGATCGACCATGCGAGCGCTGATTAGCGGGCTTCGATTGCTGTAGCGCAACAGCGGCGGGAGCTGTTCCAGGCTGTAAAAAGGGTTGCCCAATACCAGCGCCCGCACCCGCTCCGGGCGCCGCAGGGCGTATTCCAGCGCCAGGGCAGCGCCCAGAGAATGCCCAACCAAAATCAGGGGCTCGGGGCGCGCAAGCATCTCCAGCCAGGCGGAGAAATGTTCAAATACGATGTCCATCTGGTAATCGGAGAGTTCAGCCGGTTTGTAGCTTTCGCCGTGACCGAGCAGGTCGAGGGCATAGCCACAATATCCGGCGGATTGGAGCGCGGGGAGTAGTTCCGTCCAATCTAAGAGCGATGCGGCCAGCCCATGAATCAGGATCACCGGCGCGCCCTGGCCCTGGGCAACAAAGTTGACGTTTTTTTCAAGCGGATATGGATTGTTCATATTTTCGAGCCAGCTCACGCCGCAGAACTTTGCCAATAAATGTGCGCGGGAATTCATCCAGAAATATGATCAGGCGCGGAACAAGACCGGGCGGCAGACGGCGTTTGCAATAAGCCAGGATCGAGTCGGAGGAGGGCCGCTCGCGGGTACCGATCACGAAGGCAATCGGCTGGCCCGCAATGGCCACTACAATGGCCTCCTTGACCTGGGGAATTTCGTACAGGACTTCCTCCACATCGCGCGGGAAGGCCGGGCTGCCGGGCTTTTCAGGGTACCACATGTCAGCTTTGCGGGCAATGATGCGGAAATAGCCATCGGCATCCATCATCGCCACGTCGCCGGTTAACAGCCAGCCATCAGCGGTCAGCACACTGTGCGTGGCTTCGGGGTTGCGCCAGTAGCCCAACATCACCTGCGGGCCGCGAACCGCCATTTCGCCGATCTGACCGGGCTCCATTTCGCGGCGACCGGTTTTTAAATCGACGATACGCGCTTCGGTGGATGGCAGCGGGATGCCGATGCTGCCGACTTTTCTCATCCCCGTAAGTGGGTTGGCGTGCGTGACCGGGCCAGCCTCGGTCAGTCCATAGCCTTCCACCAGGCGTCCCTTGGTGAGTTTCTCGAAGGCTTCCTGCACCTCCACCGGTAGTGGCGCCGAGCCGCTGATACAGGCTTTGATCGACGACAGGCGGTAATTTCTCACCCCGCGGAAATTGTTGATGGCCACGTACATGCTTGGGACACCTGGAAAAATCGTCGGCCGGTGACGTTTGATGGTCTGGAGCACTTCGGCAGTGTTGAAAGTCGGCATCAAGATCAGGGTCGCGCCAACGGTGAGGGGCACGTTCAGGCTGGCGGTCAGCCCGTACGAGTGCGAAAAAGGCAGCACACACAAGAATCGCTCGCGGCCTTCGAGCACTTCCGGCATCCACTGGCGGGTTTGCAGGGTATTGGCCACCAGGTTGCGGTGCGAAAGCATCACTCCCTTGGCTTCGGCGGTGGTGCCGCCGGTATATTCGATCACGGCCAGGTCTGCCGGGGAAATCTCTATGCCTGGCGAAAGAGCGCTTTGCCCGCCCAGCCAGTGCTGCCAGCGCAGCGCCCCCGGCGGGGTCGACTCGCGACTGCGCAGGCGCGCGATCCAGGCTTTGAAAAACGGCAGGGCATCCGCTCCAGAGGTCAGGATCAGGTGCGGAATATTGACCTCGGCTTTGATCTGCCCGGCCAGGCCGGCCCAGCGCGTCAATGTGACCAACACCGCCGGCTCTGCATCCCGTACCTGGCGGACAATATCCTCAGGCTGATTGGTGGGAGGCACGAAAACCGCCACCCCGCCCGCTTTGAGCGTACCCCAATACCCGATCACCATCTGCGGCAGCGTGGGGAGCAACAGCACCACGCGCGCGCCCGGGGTCAGACCCAGCGAAAGCAGCGCATTGGCAAAACGGTTCACTTCTCGATTCAGCCGCCGGTACGAAAGGCGCGCGCCCTCAAACAAGAGCGCCGTCTGGTTGGGGAAGCGTCGCACCGAGGAACGGAAAAGTTGCAGCAGCGAGGTCTGCGGCAGACCGATGGTGTACGGCACGCCGTTTTCGTAATGCGCCAGCCAGGGACGCGCGCGTCGCAGGGCATCGCGGCTGGAGCCGGGACGCGCAAAGGTCTGGTCACGCCAGCTTTTTTGAACTTCGCCATCCAGGGCGCGCTCCATCGCGCGGTTGACCGCTTCGCGCCGCTCCAGCATCACCAGGTGACCGGAGGCGCCAATATCCACTTCATCAGCGCCAGGGATGGATTGCGCCACGCGCTCGAATAGCGGGGCATCAAAAACAAAATCGCGATGGCCGCGGATGACCAGCGTGGGCACTGTCAGTTGCGGATACAGCTCCCAACCCGAATACTGCGACAGGTTGTTGTGATACCAGGCGCGCAAAACTCGCGGCGAGGCCGAAAGCCAGCGCCGGGTCAACGGCGTGAGCATGCCCAGCACTGGGGCAGGCAAATGCAGCACCAGCCGGTAAAGCGGATTCAGCCGGAACTCTCCAGCCGTAGCCACCAGGATCAAACGTTCCAATTTATCTGGATGATGGATTGCAAAAACTGTCGCCAGTGCGCCCCCGTACGAATGACCCACCAGCGTCACGGGCATCTCCACCTGCAATTCTTTCAGCGCCGCCAGCAAATCTGATTCAATCTCAGCCAGGTCACAGGCGCTGTTGGGCCGGTCTGAACGCCCATGACCGCGTAAATCCAGCGCGATGACACGATTCTCCCGTGAAAATTTCTGCAGCTGATACCGCCACTGCACGGCCTGGCCGCCAAACCCATGCAGAAAAACCAGCGTGCGGCGCGGCAGGTCCGGAGAAATATCAATCGCCGAAAGCCGCACCAGCGGATCGGATGAAATTCGCACTTCGCGACGATAGAGTTCCAAATCAATATTCATGGTACAAGTCTACAACAGCCGAATGGCAAAGTCAATTTTGTTCCATTCTGCACAAAAACAGGTCAACCCTGCTGCTTGGCCTCATTCCACAGATCATCCAACTCCTGCAAATTCATCGACCTGATCGGCTTGCCCAGCGCCTGCGCCCGCTGCTCAATATACTCAAACCGCCGTCTGAACTTCTGGCTGGCCGCGCGCAGCGCCGCTTCCGCATCCACATTCTTCCAGCGCGCCAGGTTTACCAGCGCAAAAAACAAATCTCCCAGTTCATCAGCCAGTTCCTCCACATTGCCAGCCAGGCGCACCTCTTCAATCTCCTCGCGCACCTTCTCCAACACCCCATCCACTGCCGGCCAATCAAAACCCACCCGGGCGGCGCGATCCTGATACTCCTGGGCCTGGCTCAACGCAGGTAAAGCCGCGGGCAGCCCGTCCAACAGGCTCTTTTCCCCATCGCCTTTTTTCCGGCGCTCATCCTTCTTAATACTCTCCCAATTCGAAAGCACCTGCCCCACCCCATCCACCTGCGCCTCGCCAAACACATGCGGGTGACGGCGGATGATTTTGTCATAAATACCCTTCACCACCTGCGCCAGCGTAAATTCACCGGCCTCAACCGCAACCTGCCCATTCAAAACAATTTGCAGCAACAAATCCCCAAACTCCTCCGACATCTTCTCCGCCTCGCCGGCATCCATCGCCGCCAGGGTCTCGTAAGTCTCCTCCAACAAATGCTTCCGCAACGTCAGATGAGTCTGTTGCCGATCCCAGGGGCAGCCATCCGGCGCGCGCAAATGGGCAATAATCTCATGGAAGGACTCAAACGAAGCGCCGATCGCCAACGCCGGCAGATACACACTCCCGGCCTGCTCCCACTCCCCCAGCAAAAGATCGCCCCACTCGCCATCTGAACCCGTTACCCGAATCGGGTGCCCGGCCGGATACTGGGTCAACAGCGCCTCCCGGGCAGATTTCACCTCCGTCACATCCAGCACCAGCGCCGGCACATCCACCGGAAACGGCGGCACATGCCCGCCCGAAAGCCGCTTCCCCATCACCAGCGTGACCTGTTCCAACGGGCCAAGATTCAACCCTGCCAGCAGCCCATCCAGCCGGGAAAAATCCATTCCATTCATCCGCACCTCCGCAAATTCAAACACAGAACCGCTTAAAAACGTAAAGCGTAAAACGTAAAGGCAGCCCTTACGAATTACGCATTACGCCAGCAAACCACGGCCACGCCGCGGAATAAATTAACGCTTGGTGTATGTCGGAGCCTTGCGCGCCCGCTTGAGGCCCGGCTTCTTGCTTTCCTTGATGCGGGCATCGCGGGTCAGCAAACCAGCCTTGCGCATGGCAGAATTCCACTCGAGATTCATCTTCACCAGCGCGCGAGCCAGCCCGAGCGTCACCGCCGAAGTCTGCCCGGTCACGCCACCACCATTAACCATCACAGTGATATCGTAAGCCTGGCTCTCATGACCAATCGCAGCCAGCGGAGAGAGAATCGAATGCATATCACCGGCACGCGTAAAGAAAGCCGCTGCTTCCTTATCGTTCACGGTAAACTTGCCCGAACCAACTGAAACACGCACACGGGCGGTGCTTTCCTTGCGGCGTCCAATGCCTTCAAAATACTGCGCCATGATTCCCTTACTCCTTATTTCTCAACCTGGGCAGCATGCGGATGCTCTGCCTCGCCATAAACTTTCAAACGCTTGATGATCTGGCGGCTGAACTTGTTCTTCGGTAACATCCCCCAAACCGCATCGCGGATGACACGATCAGGATGATTCTTCAACTGATCGCGCAGGGAGACAGATTTCAGCCCACCGGGATATCCGGAATGCTTGTGATACATCTTCTCGGTTTCCTTCGGGCCCGTAACGGTGATATGCGCCGCATTGATCACCACCACGAAATCACCCATCGGAACACCGGGAGTGAAGGTCGGCTTATGCTTGCCCAGCAACAACGCAGCAAGCTTGGCCGTCAAACGACCCAGATTCTGGCCGGCGGCATCCACCACCACCCAATCGTTCTGGATTTCCTTGGCTTTTGGATAGTACGATTTGTACACGGTTGTCTCTCCACTTACAGACATAGGATCAAAATCAAACCAGCATCATTCGGGATACGTTACCTCGACGAGCGTCAGACCATGAGCTGGAGCAAGCCCGGCGGAAGCTACCCGCTGCCTGCCTGCCACCAAATCGGCCACAACCTCCGCCGAAACTTTTCCCTGCCCGGCCGCCACCTGGATGAAAACCATTCTCCGCACCATCCGATACAAAAACGCATCAGCCTGGACTTCGAACAGCCACTCATCGCCCTGTTGCTGCCATTCTGCTTTCATCACGGTTCGTACGCTGCTACTTCCGGGCCGGGGCGGGGTACCGAAAGCGGCGAAATCGTGCTTCCCGATCAAAAAACTGGCAACCGTCTGGAGGACATTGTCCTCCACGGGCGGCCAAACCCGCCAGGCAAACCGCTCACGAAGCGGATCGCGCACTTTCTGACAGAACAGACGGTAACGATAGCGGCGGGCAATGGCGTCAAAACGCGGATGAAAACCCTCGCAGACGATATTCGCATGCCGCACCGCCACATCGGGCGGCAGAAAACTGTTCAAGGCCTGAACCAGCTCTTCATCCGAGTGCTTCCACTCAAGATTAAAAGCCGCCACCTGACCTGTGGCATGCACACCGGTATCCGTGCGCCCTGCCAACAAAATCGAACGTTCCTGCCAGCCCAGCCGGGTCAACGCCGCTTCAAGAACGCTTTGCGCCGTCCGGGCCTGCGCCTGCCGCTGACTTCCGGCCAGGCCGGTGCCGTCATAGGCGAGAATGATCTGGTAACGTGCCATTGATAGAGACAGGGGCAGCAGCCAGGCCGCCGCCCGTGCTCAAACTACTCTTCGACGAGCTCGAGCATCACCATTTCCGCAGCATCGCCTTGGCGCATGCCGAGCTTGAGCATGCGGGTGTATCCGCCGTTGCGGCTTGCAAAGCGCGGTGCGATGTCATCAAATAACTTTTTGACGACTTCGTTTCCACCGCCCAGCTTGGAAGCCACGAGGCGGCGCGCATGCACCTTGTTCGCTTCTTCAGCCTGGGCCGAATGGCGGGCAATCGTGATAATCCGTTCCGCTTCACCGCGCACCGCTTCTGCCTTGGCGCGCGTTGTGGTGATGCGTTCGTGCGTAAACAATTGTTTGATAAGGTTACGCCTCAGGGCGATTCGTGCGCCCTTGGAGCGCCCAAGTTTATAACCTGCTACCTGATGTCGCATTTTGCATTACTCCGCATTACTCGGTTGATCTTTAATGAAGCCTTTTTCGACCATCTTCTGGCGCAACTCGTCGAGACTTTTTTCGCCGAAATTGCGAATGGACATCACAGCCTGGTCGCCCTTCTCTAGCAAATCGAGAACATCACCGACAGTGGTGATTCCGGTCCGCTTGAGAGAATTGAACACACGCACCGACAAATCAAGCGCTTCCACGGGCGTTTCCGCCACTTCGCTGCTCAAGCGCGACCCGGACACTTCTTTTTCCATCGTAATGGAAAGGGTTTCCTCGCTTACGCCAGCAATATAACGCAGATGCTCAATCATTGTCTTGGCCGCCGTGCTCAAAGCCTTTTCAGGAGACACAGTACCATCCGACCAGATTTCCAGGGTCAATTTGTCGTAGTTGGTGCTTTGACCAACACGGGCATTACTGACTTCCCAATTGACTCGCTTGACCGGGCTGAAGATGGCATCCACAGGCAGCTCGCCAATCGGCAAGTGTCCAGAGCGATCGTTGGCAGGTGAATACCCGCGGCCACGCTCGACAGTGAATTCCAGATCCAGGCGAGTTCCCGGGCTGTCGACCGTAAAGAGGTAAAGGTCAGGGTTAATCACCTCCACCTCAGACGGAGCGATGATGTCAGCCGCGGTGACAACGCCTTCACCGCGCACTTCGAGGTGCATGCGGGTGGAATCTACACCAATCAATTTCAAGCGCAATTGCTTGATCTGCAACATCACCTGAATTACATCCTCACGGACGCCAGGAATGTCGCTGAATTCATGCAGCACGTCCGAAACACGCACCGAAGTTACTGCAACTCCTTCGAGGGAAGAGAGCAAAACACGCCGCAGGGCGTTGCCCACAGTAACACCATAGCCACGTTCGAGCGGGCTGACAATAAACTTTCCGTAATTTCGAGCCTCGGCCTCGCGCTCGATCTTCGGCATGACCATATTCGATAAGCCGGTCACAGTTCACCTCTCCCTTGTTTATACACAGGCGGAAAACTACCCAATGGGCGTTTCTTCAAAGGACTGCCGAGACTAATTATCGCGAATAGAATTCGACGATGAGCTGTTCGTTCAAATTACCATCGATTTCGGCTCGTTCTGGCAAGCGCTGAACAGTACCGGTCAAACTTTTCAAATCGCGGTTAAGCCAGGCCGGGAAAGTTCGTTTTTCGGCAACGTCTTTCAATTCCTTGAAATAAGTTGCGTCCCGAGACCCATCACGGACCTGAATCACATCGCCATTCTCCAACAGCATAGAGGGAACGTCGGTGCGGCGGTTGTTGACGGTAAAGTGCCCATGTGTAACCAGCAAACGCGCCTGAGCGCGGCTGGAGGCAAACCCAAGACGAAAAATGACATTGTCCAAACGGGATTCGAGAATTTGGAGCATGTTCAAACCCGTCAAACCATGGCGCTTCAAAGCAGTTTCAAAGTAACGCCTAAACTGGCGTTCCATCATGCCATAAACACGTCGCGCCTTCTGCTTGGCACGTAACTGGCGCGCAAAATCAGATTCACGCCCGGTTGCGCTCTTCGAACGGCCGCTGGATTTTCCATGCTGACCAGGGGGGAAACTGCGCTGCTCAAACGCGCACTTCGCGGTGAAGCAGCGTTCACCCTTCAAGAAAAGTTTTTCACCTTCACGCCGGCATAATTTACAAACCGGTCCAAGATATTTCGCCATTTCTGCTACCTCTCCAAAAAACTACACACGACGCTTCTTCGGCGGGCGGCAGCCGTTGTGCGGCACCGGGGTTTTATCCGAAATCGAACGGACTTTAATGCCCATAGATTGGACAGCACGGATCGCAGATTCGCGGCCAGGGCCAGGGCCCTTCACAATCAAATCCGCTTCCTGCAAACCCATCTGCTGTGCAGCCTTAATCGCCTGTTCAGCGGCGAGGCGTGCAGCAAACGGTGTGCTCTTGCGGGAGCCTTTGAAGCCTGCCGACCCGGCACTGCCCCAGGCAACGGTGTTGCCCGTAGCATCAGTCACGGTGACAATCGTGTTGTTGAACGAGGCAAAAACATGCACCTGCCCCGAAGACAACGAACGTTTTGCTTTCTTTGCGCCGGTTGAACGGCGCGCCTGGCGTACACTTTGTGCCATAATTCTTTGCTTCCTCCAGGATTACTTCTTAGCACCACGACGACGCCCACGCCCGGCAACCGTCTTCTTCGGACCCTTGCGGGTACGGGAATTGGTGCGCGTGCGCTGCCCATGAACTGGCAGATTACGGCGATGACGCATGCCACGATAGCACCCAATTTCAATCAGGCGCTTGATGTTTAACTGTTCTTCACGGCGCAGGTCACCCTCAACCGTAAAGTGCTTGGAAATATATTCACGCAGCGCAGAAACTTCATTTTCCGACAGATCTTTGATGCGAATGTCGGGATTAATTTTGGTGTCTGCCAGAATCTGACGTGAGCGAGTCAGGCCAATACCGTAGAGATATGCCAAACCAATCTCTACACGTTTATTGCGGGGGAGGTCAATGCCTTCGATACGTGCCATTTTCTTTACCCTTGTCGCTGCTTGTGCTTGGGATTTTCGCAGATCACGAACAACCTGCCACCGCGCTTGACAACCTTGCACTTTGCGCAGCGCTTACGAATGGATGGTGATACTTTCATAAGTGCCTTTCTCCTTCATGGAAACTCGTGTTTCCATGCAGCCGAAGTTGTGATTATACTCGTTTCGTCAGGTTCCGTCCAGAAATTGGTACTGGTTTCAGGTCACAGGACAGTCAGGAGGAGGGGATCTCCTTCGGTTACAGCGACACTATGTTCAAAGTGCGCTGTCAGTGATCCATCTGCAGATACCACGGTCCACTTGTCTCTCAATACTTTGGTTTTGTGCGTCCCGAGCTGTACCATTGGTTCAAGCGCGATCACCATTCCCGGGCGAAGAAGCACACCCGTGCCCGCTTTTCCATAATTCGGAACTTGCGGACCTTCGTGCATCTGACGCCCAACGCCATGGCCGGTATACTCGCGCACAACGTGAAATCCATGGCTTTCAACATATTGCTGTATCGCCGCAGAGATATCGCCGGTCCGGTTGTTGGCCCGCATTTGCGCGACGCCCACCGCCAGGGCCTGTTCGGTCACTTCGAGAAGTTTTTGAGCCTTGGGAGAGATGCTCCCCACCCCGGCTGAAAACGCCGAATCGGCTACAAAGCCTTCAAAAAAAGTTCCACAGTCCACCGATACGATATCGCCTTCTTTTAACTTCCGGCTGGCGCTAGGAATACCATGCACCAATTCTTCGTTGATACTGACCGTGATTGAATTCGGAAAGGGCGGGTACCCATATCCTTTGAACGGCGAAACAGCGCCGTATTTCCGGAGCACTTCCTCGGCAGCCGCGTCGAGGTCGGCGGTGGAAACACCTGGCTGTAACAAATTACGGACGGTTGTCAGGACAGTAGCATTTATGTGCCCGGCTTCGCGCATGATGGCAATTTCTGCCGGGGTTTTTAAATTAATCTGACGAGCCCAGTCCATAATAATACACTAATCCAAATTGCTAATATTTCAACGCGAACATCAGGTCGGCTGATACTTCTTCGATCGGGGCGAAACCATTGATCTCAGCAAGAACTCCGCGATCTTTGTAATAACTGATCAGGGGCGCTGTTTGAGCCTGATAAACCTCGATGCGATGAAGCACGGTCTCTGCCTTGTCATCATCACGTTGGTACAACTCCGATTGATCCAAATCACAAATCCCGTTCTTTTCCGGCGGGTTGAATTGTTCGTGGAAGATGTGTCCATTCGCACGGCAAGTCCAGCGGCCAGCCAGACGTTCGATCAGAACTTGAACCGGGGCGGTGATATATGGTACCAGATTGACGCGCCCGCCAAATCCACGTAGCATTTGTTCAAGCGCATCAGCTTGGACCGGGGTGCGCGGAAAACCATCCAAAATCGCACCATTTTTGCAATCGGAACGCGAGAACCTTTCACGGATCATCTCGATGGTCACGTCATCCGGGACAAGCTCGCCTTTGCTGATGTAGGCTTGTGCCTGCTTACCCAATTCTGTATCATTCTTCATGTTCTCGCGAAAAATATCACCAGATGAAACATGCGGCAAGTCAAATTTTTCGGCGAGCACTTTCGCCTGCGTACCCTTTCCTGCCCCGGGGGGGCCCAGCAACACAATGTAAGTGGGCATGGGGACGGCCTTTCTGGATTTCGTTGATCGCGTTAACGCACCAGGATTGAATCTTGATAACCGTGCAATTTCAATTCGGCATCGATGGTGGAGAAAGTGTCTCGCACAACCCCTACCACGATGAGCAAACCAGAAGAGGATACCAGGAACAGGCCAGCATTGGTCGTCGCCGAGCCGATGTTGAAGAGTTGCAGAATCAGGCTCAGCAGGAAGGGCAGGATGGCGACGAGACCGAGGAATAATGCTCCTGGCAGGGTGATGCGCCTTTGGACCTTGGTCAGGTATTTTTGAGTGGGCCCTCCGCGATTGACGCCGGGAATTTGGGCGCCGACCCGCTTTAGATTTTCACCGTAGTTCTGCTGGGTGAAAAGCACATCCGTATAGAAGAAGGTAAAAATCACCACCATGAAGAAGTACATGATCCAGTAGGTGGGCGAGTTGCCTCCGAAAGTAGACTGGACGCCCTTGGCGAAGCTGTAGTAGGAGGCCGTCGGGTCGGTGGCAAAGTAACTGGCCAGGATGGCCGGGAATTGTAGAATGGCACTGGCGAAGATGAGCGGGATCATGCCTGCCATGTTAACCATCAACGGCAGAGAGGCCTTGACCGGCATTGACATACGGTTACCAACGCGCCGCCCAGGGTACATAACCGGGACATTGCGCCGCCCTTGTTGCACGTACACAATGGCGAAGATAGTCGCGATAATGACCACAATCATCAGCACCAACATGGGAATGCGGTAGGTTTCATCGCTCAAAATTCGGGCCAGGTTGCTGGGCATCTTGGCGACGATACCGGCAAAAATGATCAGGGACAGACCCTGTCCACGAATCCCATACTCGGAGATTAATTCGCCGAGCCAGATGGCGAACATCGTGCCAGCAATCATAGCCAACAAGGCGGTGAAGGATGGCAACATTTTGGCACCCGTGAAACCAAAATCAAGGATGGGGGTGCTGGAAAGCGAATTGAAAATATTGATCTGGCCAATCGCCGAAAGTGCCGCCATGGGAACGGTCAGGTAGTAGGTCCACTTTTCCATCCATTTGCGGCCTTCGGTCGGGTTCTCTTCCATACGCTTTTGAAGCGATGGAATAATGGGGATCAGCAACTGGATGATAATTTGGGCGGTAATGTAAGGGTACACGCCCATCGAAAGCAGTGAGAAACGGGAGACAGTGCCGCCAGAAAGCAGGTCCAGGAAATTGAAGAAATTCCCGCCCTGTGTGTTCAGCTGTGCGCGCAAGGCTTCGAGCGCGGAAACGTTAATTCCGGGCACCGGAACGTTCGCCGCCAGGCGATAAAGAACCAGCAGCAGGATGGTCATCACCAACATGCGGCGGATGTCATCCGATTTCCACAGGTAACGCCAGGCCGACCAGGTGTTTTTCATAGGTCAGGACTCCTGAAGGAGAATTAGCCTTCGATCAACTCAACGGAGCCGCCAGCGGCTTCGATCTTGCTCTTGGCGCCGGCCGAAACCCGATGGACGCGCACTTTCAGAGCGACATTAATCTCACCCCGGCCGAGGAGGACAACCGGGTTGCGGGAATCACGCAACAGGCTGACGCCCGCCA
Source organism: uncultured Anaerolineae bacterium (assembly GCA_903875215.1). Lineage (GTDB taxonomy): Bacteria > Chloroflexota > Anaerolineae > Anaerolineales > Villigracilaceae > UBA5195. Next base: position 9,288 of record CAIQVH010000033.1, on the reverse strand, counting down.
GCGCCTCGGGGGTTACTTCTGCGCCAGCCTTGAAAGCCGCCAGCTGGTCGAGATTGACTTCGTTATATTCCACCTGGAAAGGCGGAGTGAAACCTTCACCGCGCATGAAAGGCAGACGGCGGAAAAACGGCAAGTTACCGCCCTGGTGATACAGGTGACCTTCTTCACCAGAACGAGAACCCGCACCTTTGGTACCGCGACCGGCGGTTTTACCCTGCCCGGCCGAGATACCACGCCCGACGCGCTTGTGCTCTTTTTTGGAGCCCGGATTAGGAATCAGATCGTGGAGTTTCATTGTTGCTCCTACTCTTCAATCTGAAGGAGATGAATAACGGTTTTGAGCATCCCCCGCAAGGCGGGAGTATCGTCATGCTCAATGGTTTGGTTCATGTGATGCAAACCCAATGCTTTGACGGTGCGCTTCTGCGGTTCAGGAAACCCGATCGGGCTCTTGACCAGCGTAACGCGCAAGGTCTTTTTTTCAGTTTTCTTAGGCATGCTTCCTCCGTTCCCAGAAAGGCAACAGCTCTTCGACGGGTTTCCCGCGCCGGGCTGCTTCCTGGGCAGGCGATTTGAGCGAATCGAGCGCCTGGAATGTGGCCATGACCACATTAAGTACATTGGCAGAACCGAGCGATTTGGTCAGGATATCACGCACGCCCGCGGCTTCAAGCACGGCGCGCACGCCGCCGGCCGCGATAACACCCGTCCCGGGGGAAGCCGGTTTGAGTAAAATCTTTGCGCCGGCCACCCGCCCGATCACTTCATGCGGAATGGTGGTGCCCATGGTGAACACATGGCGCAGATCTTTGCGAGCATGTTCCGTAGCCTTTCGCATGGCATCCGGCACAGCATTCGCCTTGCCGACGCCCATTCCAACCTTTCCATGCCCATCCCCAATCACGACAGTGACTCGGAACTGGAAGCGGCGGCCACCTTTTACAACCTTCGCGACGCGGGCGATCTCAATGACGCGCTCGTCGAGTTGTTCCTGTGAATCCATTTCCTTATTTTCATATTCCGACATAGCGTTCTCCATTGAGCCTTAGAATTTCAGCCCGCCTTCGCGCGCACCATCTGCCAAGGCTTTGATCCGGCCCATATAACGGAAGCCGCCGCGATCGAAAACGACCGCATCAATCCCTTTGACTTTGGCGCGCTCAGCGATTGTTTTACCAACCAGGGTGGCCTGCTCTGATTTTTTCAGGCTCTCCAACTTGGCACGCAGTTCCTTGTCGATGCTGGAAGCTGAGACAAGGGTCGTCCCTTCAACATCATCAATCACCTGAGCATAAATTTCGCTAACGCTGCGGAAGACGCATAAGCGAGGGCATTCGGGGGTTCCAAAAACTTTCTTGCGAACCCGCAGATGACGCTTCTCACGAGCGGCAGAACGAGTATTCTTAGCCATAGGTTATTTCTTCCCTTTCCCAGACTTGCCGGCTTTACGGCGGATTTTCTCGCCCTGATAATGCAAGCCCTTACCCAGGTAGGGTTCCACCGGGCGGATTTCGCGAATCTCAGCCGCAGTTTGACCAACCACTTCCTTGTCATAGCCATTAACTTTGATCTGGCGGGCCTTTAGGTCCACTTCAAAGGAAATACCCTGCGGAGGTTCAAATTTAACCGGGTGAGAATAGCCCATATAGAGCATCAGAGTGGGGCCGCTCATTTCTGCGCGGTAACCAACCCCATCCCATTCCAGGATGCGCGTAAAACCTGCGCTGACGCCCCGGACCATGTTATTCAATACAGCACGAGTTGTCCCATGCAAAGCGCGTTCGGCAGGATTGTCGGAGCGGCGGGTGATGGTAATCAAGCCATTTTCCATGGCGATATCAATCAGCGGGGAAAAAGTCCGCTGCATTTCGCCTTTCGGGCCTTTGACGACCACCGAACTGCCGCTCAAATCCACCTTGACGCTGGCGGGAATTGTAATGGGCAAACGTCCAATACGAGACACGGCAATCCTCCTTACCAGACTTTACACAGGATTTCACCGCCCACGCCCAACTGGCGCGCACGCTGACCTGTCATAATCCCTTTAGGGGTCGAGAGAATGGCAACACCCATCCCCGAAAGCACCCACGGGATATCCTGTTTTTTGGTATAAACACGGCGCCCCGGGCGGCTGACACGCACCAGACCAGACAAGACCGACTTGCGCTCGCGGCGCTCGCCGATATACTTGATCTTGATGCGTAGAACCTTCTGTCCCGGAATTTCACCGTCGGCAACCTCAAAACCTTCGAGGTAACCTTCTTCTTTCATGATCTTGGCAATTTCCGCCTTCACTTTCGAATGCGGCATCGCCACCATGGGCTGTCCGGTCATCACGGAATTCCGGATGCGGGTCAGCATATCAGCAATCGGATCTGTAACGCTCATTTAAGCACCTCCACCCGGCTCACCAGGACGACTTTACGACACCGGGAATCTTGCCTTCCAGGGCCAACTCACGGAAGCAAATCCGGCATAGTCCAAAGCGACGAATGTATCCGCGCGGGCGGCCGCAGCGATTGCAGCGGTTGCGCACGCGAGTCGGGTATTTCCGGCGCATTTCACGATAGGTCATGCATTTCTTCGCCATAACTTATGCTTCCTTCCTGAAAGGCATCCCAAAGAACCGGAGCATCGCTCGTGAATGCTCATCGTTCTTGGCAGTCGTCACAATTGTGATCTCCATGCCGCGCAGCTTGTCGATCTTATCGTATTCAATTTCCGGGAAGATCAACTGATCACGCAGGCCCAGAGTATAGTTACCACGACCGTCAAAAGCATCCGGTGAGACACCCCGGAAGTCGCGCACGCGGGGCAACGCCACATTGATCAGGCGATCAAGGAATGCCCACATGCGATCTCCGCGCAGCGTGACTTTGGCCCCAATGATGACCCCTTCGCGCAGCTTGAAATTTGCAATGCTTTTGCGCGACTTGGTCAAAATCGGCTTCTGGCCAGTCACAGTCGTCAGGTCAGTCACCGCGGCTTCCAACGCCTTGGGATTTCCCATGGCTTCGCCCAGACCAATATTGACCACCACCTTCTGAATCCGCGGAACTTCCATAACGTTCCGGTAATTGAAGGCGTTCTGCAGGGCCGGGACAACCTCTTGAGTATAACGTTCTTGCATTCTATTCATATTCTTTTGCTCTCCTGTCCAGGCAATGCCTTTAGTCAATCAAAGCCTGGCAGTGCTTGCAAACACGATGCGTTCCACTCTCATCGCGTGAAACACCCACGCGGGAAGGCGTACTGCACTTCGGACAAACCAGCATCACATTCGAGATGTCAATCGGCCCCTCAAATTTGATGCGCCCCGGGTTCAAGTTGCGTCCCTGGCGGGTCTGGGTCTGCTTCTGATGCTTGGTGCGGATATTGATGCCTTGCACCACGACGCGGCGCTCCTGCGGATCAACCCGGATCACCTCGCCGCGTTTGCCTTTTTCTTCAAGGCTCCCGCTGATAATTTCAACCGTATCACCCTTGCGGATTTTTACATTCATGGCTTCACTCCACACTGGCCTAGAGAACTTCCGGAGCCAGCGAAACGATCTTCATGAAACCCTTTTCGCGCAGTTCGCGCGCCACTGGGCCGAAGATACGGCTGCCCTTCGGATTCTGGCCGTCTGTATCGAGAATAACGGCGGCGTTGTCATCAAAGCGAATGTAAGAACCATCCTCGCGGCGCCATTCCTTGGCTGTGCGCACGATGACCGCCTTGACGATTTCACTTTTCTTGACTGCACCCTGCGGTGCCGCAGATTTGACTGTGGCCACCACAATATCACCAATCCCGCCGTACCTGCGAGTCGAGCCACCCATCACATGGATGACCAACAGCTCACGAGCGCCGGAGTTATCAGCAACTTTGAGACGAGTCTCCTGCTGGATCATGACTATACCTCCACGCCGGCATCGGCAGTTTTCGTTTCACGCTTGACGATGATTTCCACCACCCAGCGCTTCTCCGCAGACAACGGCCGGCTCTCGACAATCTGAACTTCATCGCCAATCTGACAACCCAGTTCATCATGAGCCTTCACGCGCTTTGAGCGGTGAACTACTTTCTTGTAGATCGGGTGGCGATAGCTGCGGGAGATCTCAACCACCACGGTCTTTTGCATTTTATTGCTGGTGACGACACCAGTCATGCGACGACGAGTATTCATGCTGCACCTTCCTATTTAGTCGCCTTCTGCGCATCGGCCAGGATGGTCTCCATCCGGGCAATCTCACGCCGAAGCGTGCGCAGACGACTGGTATCAGTCAACTGGCCGGTGACCTGCTGGAAGCGCAACTTCATCAATTCTTCGCGCGTATCAGCAATCTTGGCCTTGATCTCATCGGCAGCAAGGGCTCGGATTTCTTTCGCCTTCATTCCTTACTCTCCTGCTCCCGCCCCATGGCGGATGACAATCTTGGTTCGGATCGAGAATTTGTACTGGGCCATTTTCAGCGCCTTCAAGGCTTCTTCCGGCGACATACCGCCCACTTCGATCATCATGCGGCCGGGCTTGACTACAGCAACATAGTATTCCACGTTACCTTTGCCCTTGCCCATGCGGGTTTCTGCCGCCCGCTGGGTATACGGCTTGGCAGGGAAAATGCGAATCCAGACTTTACCACGCCGCTTCATTTCGCGCACAATCGCGCGCCGCGCCGCTTCAATCTGGCGAGCAGTCACCCAGCCTGGCTCTAGGGCCTGCAGGCCCCATTCACCAAAACTTACTTCAGCGCCGCGCAGGGCTTTGCCCTTCATGCGGCCGCGCATTTGCTTGCGCCACTTAACACGTTTCGGCATTAACATAGCAACAACCTCTTTTCACAGGCTTGGGCGATTACTCGCTGACGTACACGCCTTCAGTGGATTCAATTTTCTCTTCCACATCCTGCTTCATCTCACCCTTATAAACCCACACCTTAATCCCAATGCGGCCATAAGTGGTCAGAGCTTCAGCGCGGGAGAAATCAATATCCGCGCGCAACGTTTGCAGGGGCACACGGCCATCGCGCAGCCAGACCGTGCGGGCCATTTCAGCCCCCGCCAGCCGTCCGGCGACTTCAATCTTGATGCCTTGGGCACCCTGGCGCATCGCCGACTGCATGGCTTTCTTCATTGCGCGGCGGTAGGCAATACGACGCTCCAGCTGATCAGCAATATTACGGGCAATCAGGAAGGCTTCGGTGTCTGGCGCGGAGAGTTCCTTGATATCTAGATCCACCTTTTTCCCAACCAGATCCTGCAAACCCTTGCGGACCTTGTTAGCGCCATCACCCTTGCGCCCAATCAGGATGCCCGGTTTGGCAGTATAAACAGTGACTTTCACCTTGTTCGGATAGCGTTCGACTTCGACACGCGAAACCCCGGCCTTGGGTGAGATTTCCAGCACCAGTTCGCGAATGGCAAAATCCTGCTGAAGCTGATCGCGATACTGCTTGCCTTCGGCGAACCAGCGGCCTTGCCAACCACGGCTCACAGCCAGACGGAAACCAATTGGATGAACTTTACGACCCATATTTTCTCCTTACTCCTAGGCTTCGCGTTCCCGCAAAATCACAGTGACGTGCGATGAACGGCGCAGGACCGGCTTGAAACGGCCGCGCGCACCAAACCGGCGCCACTTGCGGGTGGGAGCTTCGTCAGCGAATATCGTAGCCACATACAGATCATCCCGGCTGATGCCAAAATTTTCTTCTGCATTTGCCACCGCCGACTTGAGCAGTTTCAACACAGGCTGCGCAGCGCCATTGGGCACAAAGCGGAGCATATCCAGCGCCTCGTTGGCGCTCTTGCCACGCACCAAGTCCACAATCAGGCGCGTCTTCTGGGCGGAAATCGATAGGAAGCGCAAATGAGCGCGAATATCTGCCATGGCTTACTTCCCTTTCGTCGCCTTTTCCGAAAGATGGCCGCGGAAGGTGCGCGTCGGGGCAAATTCGCCCAGGCGGTGCCCGACCATGTTCTCGGTGATATAAATCGGCACGTGGCGGCGGCCATCATGCACGGCAATGGTATGCCCCACCATCTGGGGGAAGATGACACTTGCGCGGCTCCAGGTGCGTAATACTTTCTTTTCACCGCGCTGGTTCATCGCTTCAATTTTTGTCAAAAGTTTGGGGGCAATGAACGGCCCCTTCTTCAGAGATCTAGACATAGTCTCGTACCTCGTTTACCTGTCACGCCTTAGCGGCTGGTCTTGCTGCGACGGCGGACAATATACTTGTCCGTCTGCTTATTCTTACGGGTCTTGTAACCCAGCGTCGGCTTGCCCCATGGGGTGCGCGGACCGGGCTTGCCGATCGGCTGGCGGCCTTCACCACCACCATGCGGATGGTCGCGGGGGGTCATCGCAGAACCTCGGACTGTCGGGCGAACGCCCAGATGGCGATTGCGGCCGGCTTTGCCCAGCTTGATATTGCTGTGATCCAAGTTGCCAACCTGGCCAACCGTGGCATAGCACTTCTGACGAATCAGGCGCACTTCGCCGGAGGGCATGCGGACTTGCGCAAAATCGCCTTCCTTGGCAAGGAGTTGTGCTGCCCCGCCCGCTGAACGAACCAGTTGGCCGCCCTTGCCTTCCTTGATCTCAATGTTGTGGACCATGGTCCCAACCGGGATGTTGGAAATGGGCAGACAATTGCCCGGACGGATTTCTGCCGTTGGGCTGGAAATCACCGTATCCCCAACTTTCAAACCCAGGGGGGCGAGGATGTAACGCTTCTCACCATCGGCATAATTCAACAGGGCCAGGCGGGCCGTGCGGTTCGGATCATACTCAATCGCCGCAACTTTGGCAGGAATTTCACGTTTGTCCCGCTTGAAATCCACCAGGCGAACATAGCGCTTGCTGCCGCCGCCTTGATGGCGCACTGTTACGCGCCCATAGGCATTTCGGCCGCCCTTCTTGGTGATGGAAACGATCAACGAGCGTTCGGGTTCTGTTTTGGTAATTTCTTCAAACGTGTAACCCGTCATGCCGCGCTGACCAGGAGTGACCGGTTTATACTTCTTGACAGCCATTATTGCACCCCCTCAAAAATCTGGAGAGTTTGGCCAGCCTGCAACGTGATGATCGCCTTTTTATACCCGGCGCGGCGTACCATCAAGCGGCGGCTGCGTGCCCGCCGGCCGCGCTTGGCTGCCGTGTTGATAATATTGACGCTTTCCACTTTTACATCGAACAACGTCTCGATCGCATCCTTCACCATTGTGCGCGTCGCCTCGGGGGCAACTTCAAACGCATACTGGTTCAGTTTGCTCGACTGATAGTTCGATTTCTCGGTGATCAGCGGACGGCGAAGAACTTCATAAAGCGTCGTCATGATCGCCTCCTATGCCAGAGTAGCATTCAGAACGTCCAACACCTGCAGGGGTAACACAACCTTCTCAAAAGTGAGGAGATCGCGTATGTTCAAATACCCTGCCAGCAAGACCTTGGCATCCGCGATGTTACTGGTTGAACGGGCAACCACATCGTAAGAAGCCGATTTTTCAGGAATAACCACCAACGCAGTAGACTCGCCAACCAGGCGCTTGAGCGCCTGTGCCATCAAGCGTGTTTTCGGCTCGGCGATCGACAGGTTGTCAACCACGACAATCCCATCATCAGCAGCCTTAGCCGAAAGAGCCGAGCGTAAAGCGGCGCGGCGCATCTTCAGCGGCATGCGCTGAGTGTATTTGCGGGGGTGCGGAGTGAAAATTCGACCACCGCCCACCCACTGAGCCGCCCGGCTGCCACCTTGGCGGGCGCGACCGGTGCCTTTTTGCTTCCAGGGCTTCTTCCCGCCGCCGGCAACCTCACCACGGACCTTGGTATCATGCGTTCCCAGACGAGCATTCGCCATTTGACGGATGTAAGCCTGATGCATCAAATCCACATTGATTGGGGCTTCGAAGATCGCCGCAGGCAATTCCACCTGCTGAACCTTCTGACCTTCCATGTTATAAACGTCGACTTTCATAGCGTCTTACTCCATTTATCGCGCATTACTGCTTGCGCGCCTCGTTGATGACCACCAGGCCGCCTTTGGGACCCGGAACGGCGCCATGAACGCCTATCAGGTTGCGTTCCACATCGACCAGGACAACCTTCAGGCTCTGCACTGTGACGCGATCGCTACCCAGGTGCCCGGGGCGGCGTGAGCCTTTGTAAACCCGGCCTGGCGTGGTGCCAGAGCCATTCGAGCCCGGCGCACGATGACGGTCAGACTGACCATGCGTTTTGGGACCACCGCTGAAGTGGTAGCGCTTCACACCCCCGGCAAAACCCTTGCCTTTACTGGTGCCAATCACGTCCACGCGTTCACCCAGGGCAAACACGTCCGCTTTTACCACGTCACCAACAGCAACGCCCGGAGTCTTGGTGCGGAATTCTCGCAACACATGCAGAGGGGGCAGGTTGGCACCTTTCAGATGGCCCAATTCACCACCCGTAAGACGCTTGGGTTGCGTCTCGCCAAAGCCCAATTGCACTGCGGAATAGCCTTCGATCTCCGGACGTCGGATCTGGGTAACATAACAAGGCCCAGCCTCGATCAAGGTGACGGGATAAGCCACGCCACGTTCATCGAAGATCTGGGTCATGCCGATCTTCTTTCCAATCAGCCCTTTCAACATCCTCGGTTTTCTCCTTTACAAAAAGTTTTCTTGAGACTGTCAGCCAGGGCTTTGGCTGCATCATCTCCCGTCAAAGCAGTCAGCCCCACTGCCGCGGCTTTTCTATTTTAAAGCCCACGCACAGTACGACTCTTACCCTGCCGTATTCAATCTAACTGGCCTGACATCGCTTGCCCGTCAGGCCAGTTAGACCTTTTAACGAACTAAACTTAGATTTTGATCTCGATATCAACGCCTGCAGGCAGGTTCAATCGCATCAGCATGTCAATCGTCTTTGAATCAGGATCAAGGACATCGATCAAACGATTATGGGTGCGAATTTCAAAGTGCTCATGCGAGTCTTTGTCGATGAAAGTCGAGCGACGTATTGTAAACCGTTCTTTCTTGCTTGGCAAGGGTACAGGACCCACAACTCGGGCACCTGACCGCTCAGCAGTTTCAACAATACGCTTGGCTGACTGGTCAAGAACACGATGATCGTAAGCCTTAAGACGGATACGGATTTTTTGTTTGGTCATGAAGTCACCTATTGAATGATCTTGGTGATAACACCGGCGCCCACGGTCAGGCCACCTTCACGAATGGCGAACTTTGAGCCCTGCTCCAACGCCACCGGCACGATCAACTCCACCGTCAGGTTCACGTTGTCACCAGGCATCACCATTTCCACG
>CAIQVH010000032.1 GCA_903875215.1 uncultured Anaerolineae bacterium | reverse complement strand
CTTTAGTTTCCGCTAAATCGTTCGGATAAAAAAGAAGGTAAAGGGTTCCAAACGTGATAATCTTGTTTTTGGACAAAACTGATTTCACAGGAACCCATTACCATGACGAATCATACCATAAGCATCTTATCCATTTTGATTCAAGATCTTCCAGTTGGCACCAATCTTGCACTTTTACATTTCCTATGGATGATGGCGAGTGGCGCGCTCTTACCCAGTCGAGGTGCAATCTTCCCTGCGCTGAAATCAATCGGCTTGAGTGACGCAGCCATGCGCAGAGCCTGGGTAGCTTTTCGGAAAGGGATGTGGCAGATGCCTGCAATCTTAATTCTGTGGCGTGAGCATGTTAAGTCGCAATCTGGCTGGAAGGAACGTCGTTACGAAGGTTATCTACCTGTGACAATTGACGTCACAGCTTTTTGGCGACCTGCGCTGAAGCGTTGTCCCGGCAAACATTATCATCCTGGAGCAGGACGCGCGTTACCGGCAGTCATTTTTGGAATTACAGGCGATGTCGGCGAAATCAACGGACAACGGCTGGCCCTGCCTCGTGCTTTCGAACGAGTACATCCAAAAGACCATAGCGAGAAACGCTTATGGAAAGAGATGCTCAAAAAAATGAAAAAGGATCTCAAGGTTGATGAAATTGCGGTGATTGACGCTGGAATGCACATCAGCGATCTACAAGCAGCTGGCATTGATCGATACGTTCTTCGCCTGGCAACTAACTTTACTGCACGACGAAATTATCTACTTGCGCATATTTTAGGGCGCAAGCCAACCTATGGTTTATCGATACGCCCTTTGTCTCGCAAACATAAGGGCAAGACAATCAAGTCTACAACTGCGGATGAAACATATACTTTTCTCGAGGATGGACGCGAGATCCGTGCTGAAGTTTGGCGCAAGCTGATTTTGAATAAAATTGTGCCCGGCGCTGACAACAAAACTTTTGATGTGTATGCCATCTATGATCCAGATTTTGATCAGCCCTGGCTATTGGCCACTTCGGTTACTCTCAAGCCAGAGAGTGTACGCGCCATTTACAAAGATCGTTGGCCGGTAGAACAGATACCGTTGAGCGCCAAGCAAATGGTAGGAGCACATCGGCAATTCGTTCACAACTCAGAAAGCGTTCAGCGATTACCTGAATTAGCGCTTCTGGTGGGCTCAGTATTGAGCTTTGTTGCGGCAACATTCCCAGCTTTGCCAACAGGTTTTTGGGACCGCGAGCCCAAAAGAACTCCTGGTCGGCTTCGTCGGCAACTGGCAGGTAAATCATTTCCGAAAGATGACCAGATTTCAGGGCGACTTCGAGAAAAGAAGTCAGTAACGGGTCATTTGCCCAAAGGAAACCTGGCCCGTAACCAGAAAACGGCTCAAACTGCACCAACTTAAGCTGCATGGCGCAAAAACTGGTTCGTTTTGTAAGGTTTCAATCCCGTCCGTAACATCTTTTGCCGGATTGGTCTATCTTCTGTTAGCGGAAAGTAAAGTTCAATACCATTTTAATCAATGTCACCTCATTCTTTCGTGATGACACCGCCTGGAAATTCCTCGGCGAGGCCATTCTCCCCCGCCTGATTCAGAATAAGCCCGAAAACGAGCCGATCCGCATCTGGAGCGCGGGTTGTTCCTCGGGCGAAGAAGCCTACACGCTGGCCATCATGATGGCAGAAGCAATGGGAGTGGAGGCTTTTCGCAAGCGGGTCAAAATCTACGCCACCGATGCTGACGAGGAAGCCCTCAACCAGGCCCGCCAGGGTTCGTACCCCATCGCAGACATTCTAAAAGCCATGCCGGCTGATCTATCCAATAAATATTTTGAGAAGGCCGGCCAGCGCTACGTTTTTCATCCCGAATTGCGACGTTCGATCATCTTCGGGCGGCACGATCTACTACAGGATGCGCCCATTTCACGCCTGAACCTGCTCGTCTGCCGCAACACACTGATGTATTTGAATATTGAGGCGCAAGCGAACATCCTGGACCGCTTCCACTTTGCCTTGCGTGATGGCGGCTTTCTGTTTCTTGGCAAGGCTGAAATGCTGTTCAGCAATACCCGCCTGTTTATGCCCCTGGACCTGAAACACCGCATCTTTTCAAAAGTATCCAACATTCGCACCCGCGGCCAGCCGCCGGCGGTCTCCGACCAGCTCCAGGGCGAATCGCAAGAAAGCCAGGGTCTTATGCCAGCCTTGCAGGAACTGGCCTTCGATACGCTGCCGCTGGCACAGATTCTCGTGAGCAACGATGGGCACATGGTGCAAGCCAACGAGCGCGCCCGCTCCCTTTTTAGCCTGAAGCCCAGGGATGTCGGCCGGCCGCTGCAAGACATGGAACTTTCCTATCGCCCGGCCGAACTGCGATCGCTGATTGACCAGGCCAACAGTGAACGAAGGCCCATCTCCCTGCCCAACGTCGAACGCGTCCAACCCGGCGGCGGCATCCAGTATCTCGATTTGCTGGTCAGCCCCCTGCTGGGCAGCAAAGGCGAACTACTCGGCGCCAGCATCACCTTTGCGGATATCAGCCGCTTCCAAAAATTGCGCACAGATTTGAACAACACCCGGCAGGAACTGGAAACCGCCTACGAAGAACTGCAAAGTACCAACGAAGAGCTGCAAACCACTAACGAAGAACTGCAATCCACCGTGGAAGAGTTGGAAACCACCAACGAAGAGCTGCAATCTACCAACGAAGAAATGGAAACGATGAATGAAGAATTGCAGTCCACCAATTCCGAATTACAGACCCTGAACGACGAACTGCAGCAGCGCACAGAATCTTACCTGACCACCAACCTGTTCCTGCAATCCATCCTGGTCAGCATACAGGTGGGCGTGGTGGCGGTGGATAAAGACTTCAGCATCCGCATCTGGAACAAACGCTCAGAAGATTTATGGGGACTGCGCGAAGATGAAGTCAAGAACACCTCCCTGCTCAGCCTGGATATTGGCCTGCCGGTTGAAAAACTGGCCGGGCCGTTGCTGGATGTAATGAATGGCAAAACCGAACATCTGAAGCTGCCCATGGCCGCCACCAACCGCCGCGGGCAGCCCATCCAGTGCCTGCTCACCTGCACGCCTTTAACAGAAAGCGGCAAAGAACGCCAGGGTGTGGTGCTTTTGATCGAGGAGACATCGCATTAGCCCAACCCACCCTCACAAGATTCCGCCAGGATTGACTTCTGAAAACATCATGGACAAGACAACATACCCAGGTACCCAAGAAAATGACACCGGCAGAGATTCAGACTGACCATCAATTCCGGCTCCTGCTGGAACAGGTCAAAGGACTGCGCCGTCAGGTCGAAGCGCTGAAAGAAAAGCAGAAAATTCAGCCCGAAGCGGAGGAAATTCTGCTTCAATCGCTGGAAGAGATCAACGTTGCCCAGGAAGAGCTGAGCCGCCAGAATGAGGAAATGCTGTCGATACGCACCGTCCTGGAGACTGAACGCGAGCGCTACCGCAACCTGTTTGAATTCGCGCCAGATGGCTACCTGGTAACGAATAAGTTAGGCATAATCCAGGAAGCCAACCAGTCTGCCGCGGAACTGTTGAAGGTTGAACAGAGATTTTTAACCGGCAAACCGCTGTTGACCTACGTGGCGCGCGAAGACCGCCTGCTCTTTGAAACAGAAATGCACTACATCAAGGCCAGTACCGGGCGGAAAAGTTTCGAAATCTACCTGCAGCCGCGCGCCGGGCTTTCCTTCCCGGTTTGGGTCAATGTGGTGCGATTTACGGACAGGGAGGGGGCACTGCAGGGTTACCGCTGGTCAATCCGCGATATCACGGCCCGGCGGCACGCTGATACCGAGATCAAGCAATCCGGGCAATACTTCCGCGACCTGTATGAAGAAGCACCGGTGATGTACGTCATCACCACCCACGAGAATGGCATCCCCTCCATCGCAGACTGCAATCATCAATTCCTGAAGACGCTTGGCTACACCCGCGCCGAAGTAGTGGGCAAGCCACTGGCGAATTTCTACACCCCCGCCTCGCGCCGCTTGCTGCTGGAAAACGGCGGGTACCAACGCGCCCTGGCCAGGGAACTGCCCGAGGAAGAACGCGAATTACTGGCCCGTGACGGTACCATCATTCCCAGTCTGGTCTGGTCGCGCCCAGAAATGGATGTGTTCGGCAGATTGACCGGCACGCGCGCCACGTATGTGGATATCTCCACGCACAAACATGACGAAGCCGCCCTGAAAAACAGCCAGGCCAACCTGGCAGCGCTGATTGAGAACGCCGACGCCCGCATTTGGGCCATTGACCGCCAATACCGGCTGATCGTGGCCAACTCGTTCTACCTGCAAAAAGTGCAATCGGCGATGGGCCAACCCATCCATTTTGGCGAGAGTGTCTTGAACGAAACCTTCCCCCGCGCGATACTGGACGAATGGCGCGGATACTATGACCGCGCCCTGGGCGGAGAAACCTTCAGCGCGGAGCTTCCCCACCGCTATGAAACCGAGTTGCACCTGAGCGAATACCGTTTCCACCCAATCCGGGACGAGCAAAAACAGGTCATTGGTGTGACCGTTTTTGAGCGCGACATCACCGCCCGCAAGCGCACCGAGAGCGCCCTGAGCCTGTTCAAAACGGTGATCGAAGCCTCGCAGGAGGCCATCGCCATCACTGACCCGGACGGAAAATTCATCTACATCAACCCTGCGCACGAAAGGCTCTTCGGACGCACCCTGGCAGAAGCCCAGCGGATGAATTACCGCGATTACTATCCGCCCGAATCGCTCGAAATCCTTGAGAACACCGTGGCCCCCGCGCTGGCGCATGGCATCGGCTGGGAAGGCGAACTGGATGTCTTCGATGTTCACGGGCGCCGCTTCCCCCTTTGGGAGCGCGCCGACACGATACTGGACGCTGACGGCAAACTGCTCTTCAGTTTTGGCATCATGCACGATATCAGCGAACGCAAGCACGCCGAGCGGGAACTGGAACAATCTCGCGAACGGTTGCACGCGCTCAGCCAGTACCTGCAAAGCGCGCGTGAGGAAGAACGCACCCAAATCGCGCGCGAAATCCACGATGAATTTGGACAGGCGCTGACCGCGCTGAAGATGGACCTGGCCTGGATGGAAAAACGACTCGGCCCGCGACAGGCAGAATTGACCCAAAAAGTGCGCGGCATGTCTGCGCTGGTGGATGGCACCATTCAAACCGTGCGCCGTGTGGCCACCGAACTGCGCCCGGGCGTGCTGGACAACCTGGGCCTGGTGGCCGCGATCGAATGGCAGGCCGACGAATTCCAGGCCCGCACCGGCCTGAAGTGCAGCCTCGACCTGCCGGAGGAAATCAGCGGGCTGGGACGCGACCAGCTGACGGTATTGTTCCGCGCCTTTCAGGAGGCGCTGACTAACGTGGCGCGGCATGCCGAAGCCAGCGAGATCCAGGTCGGGCTACATGTCGGGCCCAGCCAGATCAGCCTGGTAATTCAGGATAACGGCAAAGGCATCCTCGAAAGCCAGATTCTCGATCCGAAATCACTCGGGCTGATCGGCATCCGTGAACGCATCCAGACTTCCGGCGGCAGCTTTGAAATAATCGGCCAGCCGAAAAACGGCACGACCGTGCGCATCCAGATGCCGCGCAGCAGCCAGCCAGCGGAAGGTACGCCATGACCATTAACATTCTTGTCGCGGACGATCACGCGGTTGTCCGCCGCGGCGTAATCCAGATCCTGGCCGAAGACCGCGAAATCGGGCAGGTGGCTGAAGCCGGTTCGGGGCGCCAGGCGCTGAAGGAACTGCAACAGCATGCTTATGATGTTCTGCTGCTGGATATTGCCATGCCGGAGGGCAGCGGGCTGGAAGTGCTGGAGCAATTGCGCGGTCTGGCGCGCCGTCCACACGTCCTGGTATTGAGCATGTTCCCAGAAAAACAATTTGCACTGCGAGCGCTAAAACTGGGCGCCGATGGTTACCTGACCAAGGACAGCCTGCCCGAGGAGCTGCTGGCGGCCATCCACCGCGTCGCCAACGGCGGAAAATATGTCAACCTGGCGCTGGCCGAACAACTGGCGAATGAATTCTCCGGGCTGGCCGCAGAATCGGGGGCCGCGGCGCTTTCAGAACGCGAGCAGGAGGTCATGAAGCTGCTGGCCGAAGGC
Organism: uncultured Anaerolineae bacterium; assembly: GCA_903875215.1. Lineage (GTDB taxonomy): Bacteria > Chloroflexota > Anaerolineae > Anaerolineales > Villigracilaceae > UBA5195. The sequence continues at coordinate 83,355 of CAIQVH010000032.1, read as the reverse complement.
AAAGGCATCGCCGAAATCGCCGAAGAGTTGGCGCTGAGCGCCAGTTCGATCAGCACCTACCGCGCCCGCATCCTGAGCAAGCTGGGCCTGCACAATACGGCAGACATCATCCGGTTTGCCATCCAGAACAATCTCACCGCCGAGCCGCCGCTTTTTAATCCCGACTGATTCCTGAATTCCCCGTTTTTGCCGCCTGCCAGGCGCGGACCGCGCCTGGCAGGCGGCTGCCTTTTACCCTGTCGTTAATCCACTACACAATACTGTGGCCAGCGCGATACCACAAACTGTGGTTTGTGCATATAAAGGGAATTAAAGTCCCTGGCCTGTGCCGTTCGCCCGCTGGATAAAGGCAGGAAGCAGAGCATGCTCAAAATCTACATCGCAGACGACTCGCTGAAAATACGCGATCGGTTGTCCGAATTAGTTGCCAGCCTGGATTTTGGCGGGCTGGAAATCCGCGCCGAAGCCCCGCAGGCCGATATCCTCTCCATCCAGGAATTCCAGCCGGATGCGGCCATCCTCGACATTCACATGCCGGGCGGCTTCGACCTGCTGACCTCGATCAAAGCCTTGCGCCAGCCCCCCACCCTGATCATCCTGACGGCTTTCCCTTACCCGCAGGTGCGCAAAAAATGCCTGGAAGCCGGGGCAGATTATTTTTTCGACAAGACCAGTGAATTTGAGCAAATTATAGAAGTACTGCGCGCCCTATCGCCTGGTTGACCGGTTTTTAACGACCGCCGGCCCATCCGGGCAAGGAAAATTGAGTGATGAACCTCCCTCCAAACCCTCGCCAGGGCCTGCCAGGCCTGGCGCTGACAGGTCTGTTGTTCACCAGCAGCTGTATCGCAGGGCCTGCCCCGAAGCCGCAGATATTTTTACCTGAAACGACCTGGGAATACGTGGGGCTGAGCCTCGGCATCGTTCTGCTTGTGTTGATCTTCACCCTGCCCATGGTCTGGACATTCTACCTGCGCAGGCAGGTGGCCGCCCGCACCCAATCGCTGGAAGAAGAAATCCGAAAGCACCGGCAGGTGGAAAATGCACTGCGCGAGAGCGAAGAACATCTGCGGCTCTCCGAAATGGAACTAAAAAAAGCCCAGAGCGTGGCCCGTCTGGGAAGCTGGAAGTGGGGTATTAAAACCGGCGAAGTTACCTGGTCCGATGAAATGTTCACCATCTTCGGCATTGACCGCAGCTCGTACACCGGCCGCCTGGGCGGTGCGATCCAAAAAGTCATCCACCCGGATGACCTGCACCTGGTGCTGCCCAGCAACGCCGGCACCTTTGCCGAGAAAAAGCCGGTCGAATACCGTATCTACCTGCCCGATCATTCCATCCGTTACATTTGGGCCTTGTCCGGCGAAGCCATCCTGGATGAGCAGGGCAACCCTCTATATCTCACTGGCATCGCCCAAGACATCACAGAGCGCAAAAAGCAGGAAGAAGAAATCCGCCTGCTGGCGAACTTCCCTTCAGAGAACACCAACCCGGTCATGCGCATCGACCCCACCGGAAACATCGTCTACGCCAACCACGCCAGCCAGCCAATCCTGGCCACCTGGAATTCCCAGGCCGGCGGAAGCCTCCCCGCCGATTGGCACGCCCACCTGCAAACCGCCTTCGCCACCGGTCAACCCATCGAACTGGAACTGGAATGCGGCGACCAGATATTTGACCTGGTCCTGGTCCCGGTGTTGAACCGCGGCTACCTGAACATTTACGGGCGCAATATCACCGAACAGATACACATCAAACGAGACCTGGAGCGCTCCAATACCGACCTGGAACAATTTGCCTACGTGGCCTCGCACGACCTGCAGGAACCCTTGCGCATGGTTTCAAGCTTTATGCAGCTGATCAAGGAGCGCTACAAAGGCCGTCTCGACCAGGACGCCGACGAATTCATTGATTTCGCCGTGGATGGCGCGGAACGCATGCGCGCCCTGATCAACGACCTGCTGCAATTCTCGCGCGTCAGCACACGCGGGCAACCCTTCAGCCAGGTCTCCTGCGAAGAGGTGCTGGCCCAGGTGCTGCACACCCTGGAGCCATCCATCCAAGAGACCCACGCCAGGATAACGCACACCCCCCTCCCGGTGGTGCTGGCCGATGAAGTGCAACTGGGGGAGGTGTTCCAAAACCTGCTCAGCAATGCACTTAAATTTCGAGAGAAAAAAGCCCCGCGCATCCACATCGCACTGGAAGACCTCTCCACCGAATGGGTTTTCTCGGTGCGCGACAACGGCATCGGATTTGACGAGAAATATCTCGAACGGATTTTTATGCTCTTCCAGCGCCTGAACGAACGTGCCAATTTCCAGGGCACCGGCCTGGGGCTGGCGATCTGCAAGAAGATTGTGGAGCGGCACGGCGGGCGCATCTGGGCCACATCCCAGCGCAATAAGGGGGCCACTTTCTATTTTTCCATCCCCAAACAGAGAGTCAACTCATGACCAACTCCAAATCAAAAACTGTCAACATTCTTTTGGTGGAAGACAACCCTGGCGATGTGCGCCTCACCATCGAGGTGTTGAAGGATGCCAAAATTAACAACACGATGAGAGTGGCTCACGATGGCGAACAAGCCCTGAAAATCCTGCGCCAGAAGGGAAAAAACGGCCAGACAAACAGGCCGGAATTGATCTTGCTGGATCTGAATTTGCCGCGCCTGAACGGGCTGGAAGTGCTGCGCGAGATCAAAACCGACCCCATCCTGCGGTCAATTCCGGTTGTCATCCTGACCTCCTCCCAGTCTGAGAAGGATATTCTCGACAGCTACAGCGAATATGCCAATGCTTACGTCATAAAACCCGTCAGCATCCAGCAATTTGTCGCGGTCGTTCGTTCGATTGAAAATTTTTGGCTGGAAATTGTCCAGCTGCCCGAAGAAACCCACTAACGGCCCGCCCCGGAGTCCGAAATGGCAAAAAATAACCCAATCAAAGTTCTGCTGGTCGAGGATAACCCCGGCGACGCGCGCCTGGTGCAGGAAGCCCTGCGCAATGCCAGCGCGACGATCGAACTGGTGCGGGCCGAAAGCCTTGCCACAGGTCTGGCCAGGTTGGCCGCCCACCCTTACCAGGCTGTGCTGCTCGATCTCAGCCTGCCCGACAGCAGCGGGCTGGAAACCTTCGAGAAGTTCCAATTGCTGGCACCCAATCTACCGCTGATCATCCTGACCGGACAGGATGATGACACTCTGGCCGATCACCTGGTGCGCGCCGGAGCCCAGGATTACCTCGTCAAAGGTCAAATCAACGGCCAACTGCTGTTACGCTCCATCCGCTATGCGCTCGAACGCAAGCAAATCGAGTCGGCCTTGCGCGAATCGGAAGAAAAATACCGCCTGCTGCACGAAAGCATGATCGATGGCTTTATCAGGATCAGCATGGACGGGAAATTCCTGGAATGGAATAGTATTTTCAAGAAAATGCTGGGTTACTCGGAAGCCGAAATGGCCTGCCTGAGCTTTGACGATGTCACCCGCGAGACATGGCGAATCTTCGAGCAGGATGTCATCTTCGACCAGATTCTCAAGCACGGTCACTCAGATATTTACGAAAAAGAGTACCGCCGCAAAGACGGCACCACCTTCCCAGTCGAACTGCAAACTGCCCTGATCCGCGACAAGGATCAGCAGCCCGCCTACATGTGGACGATTGTTCGCGACATCAGCGCGCGAAAACAGGCAGAACAGGCGCTGATCTCCGCCGAGCAGTTTGCGCACTCCACGGTGGATGCGCTCTCCGCCCATGTTGCCATTCTCGATGACCAGGGCCGCATCCTGGCCGTCAACCAGGCCTGGCACAATTTCGCCCAGGCCAATGGCGGAGATCCCAACATCCTGGGCCTGGGCACAAATTACCTGCAGGTCTGCGATCAAGCCAGCGGCGAGGGTGCCGAGCAGGGCCGGGCCTTCGCCGCCGGCATCCGGGCTGTCATCCAGGGCGAGACGAGTTCCTTCTCGCTGGAATATCCCTGCCATTCCCCGCTCGAAAAACGCTGGTTCATTGGCAAAGTCACCCGCTTCAACGGCCTGGCCCCCATCCGCGTGGTGGTGGAACACGAAAATGTGACCGAGATCAAGCTGGCCGAAGAAGCCCTGAAAACCGCCAACACCTTCAGCACTCTGCTGATGCAAACCATTCCTCTCGGCGTGGAAATTGTAGACCAGAGCGGCGAGATCCTGTTCATGAACACGCCTCTGCAAAAAGCGGTCGGGCAGGACATGGTCGGCAAAAAGTGCTGGCAGGTCTATAAAGATGACCAGTTGCAATGCGCCGGCTGCCCGATCCATACCACCCTGCAGATCGGCGAAACCCGGGTTCTGGAAAGTCCCGGCGTACTGGGCGGTCGTACCTTCGAGATCAGCCATACCGGCATCATCTACAAGGAAAAGCCAACCATTATCGAGGTCTTTTATGACATCACCGAACGCAAACAGGCCGAAGAAAAACTGAAGATTCGGGCGGCACAGCTGGCTCTGATCAATGATTTTGGCAAAAAAATCACCGGCGTACTCGACCAGCAAAGCATTCTCGACCGGGCAGTGCACCTGGTGCATGAAGCCTATGGCTATTATCATGTGTCGATCTTTATCTTCAAGCACAAAAAGACCGAACTGGTGCAGAAAGCGCTGGCCGGACAATTCGCCAACATGTTCCCGGCGCAGCAGGTCATCAAGCGCGGCCAGGGATTGGTCGGCTGGGCCGGGGTGTTGGGGAAAAAAGTACTCGCCAACGATGTGCATGCCAGTCCGCATTATAGAAATTTCTTTCCCAAACTGCTCCAAACCGAATCTGAACTTTGCCTGCCGCTCCAGGTCGGCACGCAATTATTGGGCATCCTGGATGTGCAAAGTCCGTTCCCGCAGGCCTTCAGCGACGATGAAATCACCATGCTGGAAACCCTGGCCGACCAGGTGGCCGTGACCCTTGAAAACGCCCGCCTGTACGAAGCCGTCCAAACTGAACTGGCTGAACGCAAGAAGATTGAAACCGAACTGCTGGAACACCGCGACCATCTGGAAGAACTGGTCAAAGAGCGCACCGCCGAGCTGATCATTGCCAAAGAACATGCCGAATCTGCCAACAACGCCAAAAGCGCCTTCCTGGCCAACATGAGCCACGAAATTCGCACCCCGCTGAACGGCATGCTCGGCATGGCACACCTGGCCCTGCAAACCAACCTGAGCGAGGCGCAACAAAACTATCTCAGCCGCATCCAGACTTCTGGCGAAGCCCTGCTCAGCACCCTGAATGACATCCTGGACTTTTCAAAAATCGAAGCTGGCAAACTCGACTTTGAAGAAGTGGAATTCAGCCTGGATACCGTAATGCGCAACCTTTCCAGCTTGAGTGCCTACAAAGCCCAGGAAAAAGGCCTGGAATTGCTGTTCACCACCGCGCCCGATGTACCTCGCCTGTTGTTAGGCGACCCGCTGCGGCTCGGACAGGTGCTCAACAACCTGGTCGGCAACGCCATCAAATTTACGCGCAGCGGTGAAGTGGAGTTGAAAATCCGGCTGATCAAAAAAACCACGCGCCAGGCAGAGCTGGAATTCTCGGTGCGCGACACCGGCATCGGTATGACCAGCGATCAGGTGGCGCAACTCTTTCAGCCTTTTTCCCAGGCCGACACCTCCACCAGCCGAAAATATGGCGGCACCGGCCTCGGACTGGCCATCAGCCAGCGCCTGGTCAACATCATGGGCGGCCAGATCACCGTCGAAAGCCAGCACACAATGGGCAGCCGGTTCGCCTTTACGTTGAGATTCAAACTTCAGCGCGGAAAAATGCGCGCGGCGAAGCCCTCCGCAGACGAATTGAACGGGCTGAAGGTGTTGATCGCCGATGACGTGCAGGCCAACTCCGAATTCCTGGCCAGCCTGTTGACCTCGTACCACTGCCGATTCATAATAGTCTCCACCACCGAAGCCACGCTGGCCAGCCTGGCACAGGCTGCCCACAACCAACCCTTCGACCTCGTCCTGGTCAGCCAAAACCTGCCGGGAGAAATTGACTGCGCCGAAATGCTGCGCCGCATCAAAGATACGCCCGGCACGCCCGTCATCCTGATGGCCAACGCCATCGAAATGCAACAGGGAACCGCGCAAACCACGGTGGATGGCTATCTGATCAAACCCATCACGCGCTCACAGCTGTTCGACGCCCTGATGCAGCTCTTTGGCCGCAGCAAACTGGCGCTCCACCCCAGCACGCTCAAACCCCCGACAGGCCGCTCAATGGAGGAACTGCGCGAGGCACGCGTTCTGCTGACCGAGGACAATGAAATCAACCAGATTGTGGCCATGGAAATGTTGGAGAAAATGGGCCTGCGCGTATCGGTTGCCAGCAGCGGCGAGGAAGCCATAGAAAAAGTTCTCAGCACTCCCTTCGACGCGGTCCTGATGGACATCCAGATGCCCGGCATGGACGGCTACCAGGCCACAGCCGAAATCCGCAAGGATCCACGCTTCACCTTCGAAAAACTGCCAATCATCGCCATCACCGCCTACGCCCTAATCGGCGACCGCGAAAAAGCCATGGAAGCCGGGCTGAACGATTACATCACCAAACCGATCGACCTTACCAAACTCACCGAAACCCTGCTGACCTGGATCAAACCCCGCCTCCCCTGGCCGGTCATTGCGCAAGAAGAACCCAGCCAGCCGCCGGAAAACCTCCCCGGCCTGAATCTCAGCCAGGGCATTGAACGCCTGGGCGGCAACCGCAAGGAATACCTGCGCCTGCTGGGGATGTTTGCATCCCATTACGCCAGGATCGACCAACAAATCCTCACCGCGCTCGCCCAATCTGATCTGGCGGAAGCCCGCCGCCTGGTGCACATTCTTAAAGGCGTGGCCGGCAACCTGAGCGCCAACGACTTAAGCGCAGCCGCCCGAACCTTTGAAACCGCCTGCGGCCCAGACAGCGACCCGGCGCTGCTAAAAACCAGCCTGGAACCGGTCAGCTCTGCCCTCGCCACTCTGCTGGCATCCATCAACACCCTGCTATCGGCCAGCCAGGCTTCAGCGGGTGAACCAGCCGGGGCCGCCAGCCAGGAATCCGCCGCGCTGAAACCAAAGCTGACCCGGTTGGCGCTCCTGCTGGCTGAAAATGACGCCGAAGCAGCCAGTTTGATCAGCGAAATCACCCCCACTATCCATCACGAGCTCCTGCGTGCAGATTTTCTCGTATTGGAAAGCTCCATCCAACGCTTTGACTTTGCCACCGCCCGCGAACGATTGCATGCCCTGGCCCAAAAATGGGATCTCCTGCCCTGAAATTGATCCACCGGAAGGACTGCCGTGCCCCCTAATCTTGAAAAACCAACCATCCTGGTCGTAGACGATGCGCCTGAGAATATTTATCTATTGAACGCCATCCTCCACCCGCATTACCAGGTCAAAGCCGCCACCAGCGGAGCGCAAGCGCTCGAACTCACCGCCCAATCTCGGCCTGACCTGATTTTGCTGGACGTGATGATGCCCGAAATGAACGGCTACGAAGTCTGCCAGCGGCTGAAAAGCAGCAACCTCACCCGCCAGATCCCGATCATCTTTGTCACAGCCCTGAACGAAGCAGTGGACGAGAGCAAAGGCTTCGAGGTAGGCGCAGTTGATTACATCACCAAACCGGTCAACGGCGCGGTGGTGCGCGCGCGGGTCAAAACCCACCTGATGCTTTACGATCAAAACCGGGCCCTGGAAGAAAAAGTGCGCGAACGCACCGAGGAACTGGCCAACACCCAGGAAGCCACCATCATTGGCTTCGCCACTCTGGCTGAGTTCCGCAACCAGGAAACCGGCGCCCACATCATGCGCACCCAGAACTACGTGCGCCTGCTGGCGCATACCCTGTCCACGCACCCGCACTTTTCCGATTATCTCAACCCGGATACGGTCGAACTGCTGTACAAATCCGCGCCGCTGCACGACATCGGTAAAATCGCCATTCCAGATAATATCCTGCTCAAACCAGCGCGGCTGACCGTGAGCGAATACGAAATAATCAAACAACATGCCACCTACGGCCTGCACGCCCTGACACGCGCTGAGCAAGCGCTGGGCTCAACCAAAAGCAGTTTCCTGCGCCTGGCCAAGGAAATCGCCTACTCGCACCACGAACACTGGGATGGCAGCGGCTACCCGCTCGGGCTGACCGGAGAAGCCATTCCCATCTCAGGCCGCCTGATGGCGCTGGCCGATGTGTATGATGCCCTGGTCAGTGAACGCGTTTACAAACAGGCCTTTACTCATGAAAAAGCTGTCCACATGATTGTCAACGACAGCGGCCGTCAATTTGACCCGCTGATCGTTGAAGCCTTTTTCGTCCTGCAGGGCATGTTCCTGAACATCAACCAGAGCATCACCGACCTGACCGGCAGCACCCTCTCGACCAATTAGGAACAACGGGCCAGGAAATGAACCTGCTCCGGGCAATTGAATTGAAAAACCGATTCATGGTACAGTGTAGAGAGCGCTTTTTCAGGAGAGGAATATCATGAAAGCCACCACCCATCTGCGCACCGAACAACTCTTGGTCGACCAATTCCTGACCGCCTTCCACCAGGGATCGATCAACCTGACCCGTAACCTGCCGATCGAACCTGAATTCTTCATTTACGCCTGCACCTTCATCCAGGCCTGCATCGAACAGAATTATTTCCGGCAGGAAACCCTTCTGCTCCAGGCCCTGCTGGAAGGCGGGCTTTCTCCCGAGAGCGGGCCCCTCACCCATATGTTCAGTGAAATCAACCAGCTGCGCGAAATCAGCACAGAAATCATGGCCGCCGCGCAAAGCTGGCAGACCGGAAATAAGGAAAGCCGCAACGAAATCGTCTGGGATGCAAGCAGCTACACATCCCTGCTGCGCCAGCACCTGGAACGCGCGCGCACGATCATCTTCCCGCTCGCCGACCAGATGCTTTCGCCGGAAACACAGGAAACCCTGGCAGAAACCTTCCAGCCTGCCAACCCGGAAGAATTCATCCTCCTGGTTGCCACCCTGGAAAAAGCCGTCAAACAGGGCAAAAAATAGCTGCATGACCCACGAAACAGGCCGCCGGGTTGGGGGTTATATTCTAAAAACACCCACCCGGAGCGCCCCATGTCCCCCACTGCGCTGATCACCGACACCAACGCCTGCCTGCCCGCGGCCCTGGCAAATCAATATTCCATCATCCAGGTTCCGATCATGATCCAGTTCGGCACCCAGAGTCTGCGCGCCGTTGAAGATATTGACAACGCCGCAACCTTCGCGCGCATCGACCGGGATGGTAAACTGCCCACCACCTCCGCGCCCGCGCCCGGGCAATTCCAGCAGGCCTTTCAACACGCCTTTACCGCCGGCTACAGCGATATCCTTTGCTTCACCGTCAGCGGCGAAATCAGCGCCACATGCGCCTCGGCACGCACCGCGGCAGAAATGTTCCCCAACCGGGATATCCAGGTCATTGATACCCACAGCCTGGCCATCGGGGAGGGCTTCCAGGTGCTGGCCGCCGCCCGGGCGCTGGCGCAAGGCCTCAGCCGAGAGCAAGCTCTCGCCCAGGCCAGAGAAGTAGAAGCGCGCACCCACTTGTTCGCCGCGCTATCCACACTCAAGTACCTGGCGATGAGCGGGCGCGTAGGACAGATCACCGCCGGGTTGGCTTCCATGCTGGATGTCCGCCCAATTTTGACCATCCGTGCCGGCAAGCTCGATCTGCTCGAACGCTCCCGCACCCAGCAAAAAGCCTGGAACCGGGTGATCGAACTTGCCGCCGAAGCGGCAGCCGGGCAATCCATCCGCCAGCTGGCCCTCCTGCATGTCAACGCCGAAGAAACCGCGCGTCAATTTGGCAGCCTGCTGGCCGCGCGCCTGCCCGCCCCCGGGGAAACCATCCTGACTGAAATCACGCCCGGCCTGTCCGTACATTCCGGCACCGGCCTGGTCGGCGTCTGCTTTGTCTGTGACAATTAAACACCTGCCCCGCCAATTTATGAATTAAAATTCTTGTATCATCCCACATTTCGCTGTATAGTATTACATATTCTTTCACCGGAGGAGTGCATACACATGTCAGCCCCAAAATCAGAAATGGAAGGCGAAGTTTACTATCCATCCAAGGAGGTGGTGGCCCAGGCCATCCTGAAAGACTGGGATAAAACTTCCGAATTCGCAAAAAATGATCTGACCGGGTTCTGGGCCAAAGAAGCCGAGGAACTGGCCTGGTTTAAAAAGTGGGACCAGGTGTTGGATGATTCGCAAAAACCGTTCTATAAGTGGTTCGTCGGCGCAAAAGTCAACATCGCCTACAACGCCGTGGATCGTCACCTATTGACCTTCCGCAAGAACAAGCTGGCCCTCATCTGGGAGGCGGAGGACGGCAAGAGCGAACGGACCTATTCTTACTATGCCCTCAATCGCGAAGTCAGCCGCATGGCCAATATCATCAAAGCCATGGGCGTGGGCAAAGGCGACCGGGTTACCATTTACATGGGGCGCGTGCCAGAAATCGTCTTCGCCATGCTGGCCTGCGCCAAAATCGGGGCCATTCACTCGGTCGTATTCGGCGGCTTCAGCGTGGACGCGCTCCAGGGCCGCATCTCAGATTCAGAGTCGAAGCTGGTCATCACCTGCGATGGCTCCTTCCAAAACGGGAAACTGGTCGAATTAAAACGAATTGTCGACGAGTCGCTCAAACACTGCCCCACCGTCGAGAATGTGATCGTCGTCAAACGCACCGGTCACGAGGTGCCCATGGAAGCCATGCGCGACCACTGGTACCATGATATGTGCGCCCTGCCAATTGCCAATGGCAAATGCGCCACCGAAGTGATGGACGCTGAAGACCCGCTCTTCATCCTTTACACCAGCGGCTCCACCGGAAAACCCAAGGCCATCCTGCACACACATGGCGGCTACATGGTCGGCACCTACTCGACCCTGAAATATGTGTTTGATATCAACGACGAAGACCGCTTCTGGTGCACCGCCGACCCCGGCTGGATCACCGGCCACAGTTATCTAGTCTACGGCCCGCTGATTAACGGCGCCACGGTCTTCATGTTCGAAGGCGGCCCATCCTTCCCCTACCCCAACCGCTGGTGGCAGCTGATCGAACGCTTCGGCATCACCATCTTCTACACCGCCCCCACCGCCATCCGCGGGCTGATGCGCTTCGGCGAAGCCTGGCCCAACAAACACGACCTCTCCTCGCTACGCCTGCTCGGCACCGTCGGCGAGCCGATCAACCCCGAAGCCTGGAAGTGGTTCCACCGGGTCATCGGCAAGGAAAAATGCCCGATCATGGATACCTGGTGGCAGACTGAAACCGGCGCCTTCATGATCACCCCCACCCCGGTCGTCCCGCTCAAGCCGGGTTCCGGCACCCGGCCCTTCTTCGGGCAGGTCGCTGAAATCGTCAACGAAGAAGGCCAGCCCGTCGAAGACGGCGCCGAAGGCTACCTCGTCCTGACCCGCCCGTGGCCCTCCATGCTGCGCACCATCTACAAGGACCCCGACCGCTACGTCAACGGCTACTGGAGCAAGTATCCCGGCAAATACATGACCGGCGACAGCGCCCGGCGAGACAAGGATGGCTACTACTGGATCATCGGACGCGTGGATGACGTCATCAAAGTCTCCGGGCACCGCCTGGGCACCGCCGAAATCGAATCGGCGCTGATCACACACAGTGCCGTGGCCGAATCCGCCGCCATCGGCCTGCCGCATGAAGTCAAGGGTCAAGCCATCTTCTGCTTTGTGCAGGTAAAACCCGGCTTCGCCGCCACCGAAGACCTGGCCGAAGAACTGCGCCAGCACGTTTCCAAACATCTCGGCCCGATTGCCCGGCCCGAGGAAGTGCGTTTCATTGACAAGCTGCCCAAGACCCGCTCTGGCAAAATCATGCGCCGCGTGCTCAAAGCCCGCGCCCAGGGCCTGCCCGAAGGCGACCTGAGCACACTCGAAGAATAAACCCCACCACTTACACGTCGCACCAGGCTGTTTTCAACAGCCTGGTGCGACGCAATGTGTTCACAAGGAGTACGATGCGCGGGACAAAACCAGCCACCCTTGCCAACCTGAGCCTGATCCTGACCCTGCTCACTGCCTGCGCCCCAACCGTTTCCCACACCGACTCCCCTGCACCGCTCGAGGCGCCAACCAAAAATCCCACACAGCAGACCGAAACCAGCCCGATCGCCCCGCCCGAAGCAAACTCCACCCTCCCGGCGCTGGACTCAGCCCCAGCCAATCCACTCCCGGCCGGCGCCTTGACCATTGTCACCCTCGGCGACAGCCTGACCGCCGGCGATGGCGACGAAACCGGCCAGGGCGGCTACCCCCCGCGCCTACTGCAGCTGATCGAGACCCGGCGCCCCGGCAGCCAGGTCATCAACCTCGGCCATTCCGGCTGGACTTCGGGCGATGTTATTACGGGCGTCAACGGCGAACCATCCGAACTCCGCCCTGCCCTCGAAGCAAAACCCCAACTCGCCCTGGTTTGGATTGGCTCCAACGACCTCTGGTACCTGTACGAATACGGCCCTGACCCCATCACTGAGGAGGCTGAACAGCAGGATCTTGCCAGGTACGAAGCCAATCTCGACACCATTCTGCGCGAACTGACCAACGCCGGGGCCATGGTATATCTCGCCCTGCTCGATGACCAGTCCAAGCGCCCGGTGGTCGCCAATCCTCCCAACCCGGCCGAACCAGCCTTCACCGCCACCAACGCCGATGACCTGGCACACATGTCAGCCCATGTCAGCGCCTACAACGAGATTCTGCAACATGTTGCCCTCAAATACGGCGCAACCCCGGTCGACTTCTACCACACAACCATTTTCACCGACCCTGTCAGCCTTTACAGCGATGGCAACCACCCCAACCCAACCGGGTACGACCAAATCACCCAGATCTGGTTTTCAGCCATCGAGCCCGCGCTCAAATAATCCCACCGAGAAACTGATTAGGCAATCCATTTGGATTTGGATTTAGATTATAATAATTATCTAATTAGCTCATCCCGGCAGTCATTCACAAACCTCACCACCGGCAAAAGGAGAATATCAACATGAATACTCTTATCTCAAAACTGCGCTTCCTGGGCTCCGAGATCATCCTCGGAACCCTGATTGCGGTCTTGAGCGTCGGAACCGCCATGGGCAGCTACCAGGGCTCCATGGCCGATTCAGACCAGAACAAATATGAAATTCAGGGCATGCAAGCCCTGAACGATGGCAACACCGCCTATCTCGAAGCCAACCAAAACCTGAGCCAGGATTTCACTTACTACGACAACTGGTACACCAACCTGGACGCCAACCCAGACAACGCCCAATACTATCTCGAAATGATGAGTGATGACCTGGCCACCCTGGCCACCAGCGAAAACATGGATGAAGCCGCCTGGGATCAATACGAAACCAGCATTTTTGCAGACGCAAATCAGCTTTTTGACCGGTCGGAAAAATCCTTCGAGCTCGCCACCGCCTACGACGAAAAAGGCGACCAACTGCAGCTGGTTGTTTTATTCGCCGCCCTGGGTCTGGCCTTCGCCGCCTGGGCCTCCCTGCTGGGCGAAGACAGCAACCTGCGCCCGGTATTTGCCCTGATGGCAATCCTGACGCTGGTCATCGCGCTCGCGACCTACTTCACCATCCCGGCCATCCCCGCCATCGATATCCCGCCCAGCCCCTTCCAGTAAGCAACAAACTCCCCAAAAGGGGCCAGATCAAAAGCACAAAAAAACTGGTGGATAATATCCGCCAGTTTTTTTAATTAAACCCGCTTACGCGTTTTTATTCAATCAGGAATCATCCCTGGGCAGGGACGCAACTCAGTTGAATTTCTGTTTGAGACGAGTCTTTTTGCCGGTCAGCCCACGCATGAAGTACAACTGCGCGCGGCGTACCTGCGAGTGACGTTCCACCACGACCTTATCCACACGCGGAGAGCGCAGCAGGAAGGTGCGTTCCACACCAATGCCATTGGTGGCAATACGGCGGACGGTAAAATTGGCATCCTGACCGCCCTTGCGCAGGCGGATGATGGTGCCTTTAAACTCCTGAATACGTTCGCGCTCGCCTTCCTTGATGCGAACATGCACAGAAACAACATCGCCGGCGGTCAGAGGGGGAATGTTGGGGTTAACAGGAGCCTCAACGGATTGGATGATCTGGTCAGTCATTTCTTAATTTCCTTGCCAAATTGGATGAATACTGCTTCACAGCAGTCGAAATACACGCGAGTGCGGATTATATCACGAATCCAACTGGCGTGAAGGCAATGTTGCACACATTTTCTACATTGAACAGGCTCAGGAATACCTGCGCACCGCCAAAACCGCATTGTGCCCGCCAAACCCAAATGCATTGGACAATGCCAGGTTGATTTTCTTCTCACGGGCCACATTGGGGATATAGTCCAGGTCACAATCCGGGTCGGGCGTCTGATAATGAATTGTGGGAGGCAAAAGCCCTTCGCGCACGGCCTGCACGCAGAAAATGGCCTCCAGCGCGCCAGTCGCGCCCATCATGTGCCCGGTCATCGATTTGGTTGAAGAGATCGGAATAGAATATGCTTGCTGGCCCAGGGCATTCTTCACCGCTTTCGTCTCAGCCGCATCATTAAGCGGCGTGGCCGTGCCATGCGCGCTGATATATCCAATTTCATCCGGGTTGGCCTGGGCCGCAGCCAGCGCCGCGCGAATGGCAGCCGAGCCGCCCGCCCCGCTCTCATCTGGCGCAGTAACGTGATAAGCATCCGCAGTTGAACCGTACCCGGCCAACTCAGCCAGGATAGGTGCACCGCGCGCCCGGGCGTGACGCTCCGTTTCCAGCACCAACACCCCGGCCCCCTCCCCCATCACCAACCCATCGCGATTCTTATCAAACGGCGCAGGCGTCATCGAATAATCCGAGTTGCGGCGGCTCATCGCCCCAATCCGGTCAAAAGACCCGACACCCACGGCACAAACTGTTGCTTCCGCAGCACCCGCCAAAGCCACATCAATCATCCCTGAACGGAGCATCATCCAAGCCATGCCAATCCCATCCGCGCCCGAAGCGCAGGCCGAAGCGACTGAAAAACAAGGCCCCTTGATGCCGTGCTCAATCGCCACAATCCCCGAGACGCCGTTGGGCATCAACATCGGGATTAAAAACGGGCTGATCTTGCGCGGACCATCCTCCTTCAGCGTAAAAATCGCTTCCTGGATAGATTTCATCCCCCCAATCGCCGATGAAATCACCACTCCAATGCGCCCATCATTGGCCTGGTTCACCAGCAACCCCGATTGCGCCAGCGCCTCTTTCGCTGCCGCCACACCAAACTGCTCAAAACGATCGCGCCGGCGGGCTTCCTTGGCATCCATGAACTGGGCCGGGTCAAAATTCTTCACTTCACAGGCAATCCGCACATTCCACTCGGACGGGCCGCTATTCGTATCAAAAAGCGTAATCGGGCCAACGCCCGATACCCCATTAACGACGTTCTGCCACGTCTCTGCCACGTTCAAACCGATGGAATTAACAGTTCCCATCCCGGTGATGACAACTTTTTCCATACTACCTCCATGTTGTGGGGCCGTGAACCTGCATCCAACCAGACCCCTGATTATTGGGAATATTTGTAGCCTGACCCCGTCAGCACCGCCACCACTGGATCAGGCAAAAAAGCCAGCCTTTGTTCCAGGGCAGACCAGACCAATGCGGAGGTCGGCTCTACATATAACCCCCGTTTTGCAAGTTCGTCACGTCCGCGCATGATATCCACCTCGTCCACGGGAACAAACTCCCCGTGTCCGGCTGCAACCATTTTGAGCATCGCCCCCGCCCGCAGCGGGTTTTTGACGCGCACCCCTTCCGCCAGGGTCGGCCCCTCGGTGATAAAGCCATATGCCGACATGCCCGCCGTCGACAGCACCCAGAGCGGTGAACAGGCACGCGCCTGAACTCCGACCACCCGCGGCAGGGTTTTGATCAACCCGGCGCGTTGCAGCGCGCCGAATCCTCGATACAGCCCCAGCAGCAGCCCGCCCTGGCCGGCGGGCAGCACAACCGCGCCAGGTGCGGTGCCAAGCTGTTCAAAGATTTCGTAGGCGGCGGTAGCGTAACCAGGCAAATTGACCGGCAGATAGGCGTGGCTGGCATAGGCATCTGACGAGGCAGCCAGGTCACGTTCCAGGGCCAGGGTGACTTCCGCACGAGAGCCGGCAATCGGCCGAATCTCCGCACCATAAAATTCGATTTGCGCGCGTTTGGGGCCGCTGGCCGCGGCCGGAACGTAAATCCCGGCCTTGATTCCAGCGCGGGCGGCATAAGCGGCAAAGGAGGCGCCGGCATTGCCGGAAGAATCTTCCACTGCGCAGGTCACACCCCGGGATTGGAGAAAGGTGGCGATAACGGTGGTTCCGCGGTCTTTGAAGGATCCGCTCGGGTTGAACATCTCGCACTTGAAAGCCACCTGCCGCCCCAGGGCCTCGGCCCACACCAGGGCGGTGGAGCCTTCTCCTAGCGAAACAGCGGGAAAGTCGGCGGGGAGGCCGGTAAAGGTATGGCGGTAGCGCCAGATTCCCGGCTGGGAAGCATCCACCTGCGCGGGATCAAAGTTCCAGTCGCCAGTGTCAAATAAACCGCCGCACCTGGGGCATTTGTAAGGCGCCCCTTCGCCAGGATAGGGGCGTCCGCAGTTGGTGCAGGTCATGGTCATGTTTTCTCGCTTTTTCAGGTTGGCGCCAGAATCCGGGTTACTCACCCGGTCTGGGCAGATAATCGCCTTCGACCCACACTTCGCCCTGCGGGCCGACTTCCTTCTTCCAGACCGGGACGATTTCCTTCAACCGGTCGATGCCATAGCGGGCGGCGTCGAAGACGCCTGTATCGCGATGGGCGGCAGTGCAGGCGATCAGCACGGTGGGCGTGCGCGGATATAGCCGGCCTATGCGCTGGACAATGGCAATGCCCTGCACGACTGGCCAGCGGGCGCGAATTTCGGCGGCGACCTGTTTCATTTTGGCTTCGGCCATCGGGGTATAGGCTTCATACTCCAGGTAAGCGGTTTCGTGGCGCGTGCGGCCTGAGCCGCTTTCAGGTTCATGCCGGGTGGTGCTGCCGCGCACCATGCCGGTGAAAATGGCGGCTGCGCCGGTGGAGGGCAGGGTGATAAAGTCGACCAGAGTGTTCAGGTCGATTTCATCTTCGGTAATGGAGAATATTTCGGGATATTCGGTCATGGGGATCTCTTCTCAGCCGCCGGAAACGGGCGGGAAGAAGGCGATTTCAGCATCAGCGGGGATTTCGCTTTCGTCGAAGTGATATTCGTGGTTGATGGAGGCCAGGCAGTGATCCATCAGTCCGTTCAGGTTGGGGAATTTTTCAACCAGCATGGTTTTCAGTTGTTCAATCGTCATACCGGGCGGCAGTTCCAATTCCACGGCGCGGAGGCCGGCCTTATCGCGCAGCGTGGCAAAAAACAAAACTTTGACTTTGTTCATCAGGGTTTCCTGTCTGCCGGGTTCCGGCGCGGCGCCGGAGACTCAGGCATTATAAATATCACCACTTTTGCCGCCATGCTTTTCGACGAGACGGATGTTCTGGATCTTCATGGTTTTTTCTGCGGCCTTGGCCATGTCGTAAATC
Source organism: uncultured Anaerolineae bacterium (assembly GCA_903875215.1). Lineage (GTDB taxonomy): Bacteria > Chloroflexota > Anaerolineae > Anaerolineales > Villigracilaceae > UBA5195. The sequence continues at coordinate 65,720 of CAIQVH010000032.1, read as the reverse complement.
GTCAGCGCGGCAACGGAAACGGCGGTCAGCGCTTCCATTTCCACTCCGGTTTTCCCAACCGTCCGGGCGGTGGCGGTAATCTGCACGCCTGGCAAAGCGTCGTCGAGTTGCAAGTCGACGTCAACCTTGGTAAGCGCAATCGGGTGACAGAGCGGGATCAAGTCCGAGGTTTTTTTGGCCGCCAGGATACCGGCTACCTGGGCAACCGTCAACACGTCCCCTTTTTTGATCTGCCCGGCACTGATCAGAGCCAGGGTTTCGGGCCTCATCACGATCTCACCGCGGGCAATAGCAACTCGTTCTGTATCCGCCTTGGGGCCGACATCCACCATATGCGCGCGGCCGGTTTCATCAACATGGGTAAGTTTAAGAGAAGTCATGGGTAGATTATATGGGGAAAATCCGAATTGAGCCATCAGGAACGGTTGCAAAACGGTGCGCCTGAAACGCGCTTCAGGCAAAGACCAGCCTCATCCGGCCCTGTTCGTCTAGAAAGGAACGCCCGCAGAAGGGCGGAGTGTCGGGCTGGCGGGCGCGGATTCGGTCGATCAGCAGGGGAGCATCCTCCACCAGTGGAAACCGGTCCAACTCGGTGAGCGGAATCCAGGCTGGGAGACCTTCCTCGGTGGCGCACAATTCACCAGCGAGATATTCCCCGCTGAAAATATGCAGTTCGATCCCGATGTTTTCACCGGTCTCGACGATCAGGTTGCCGCACAGACGTAGATCAGCCTGCACCCCGGCTTCTTCCAGCAGTTCGCGGCGGGCGGCGCTCAAGGCATCTTCACCCCGCTCGATATGCCCGCCCAGTCCATTGTAGCATCCCGTCCAGCGCGTCACCCGGCCCTGGCGTGGCAGCAGTTTAAGAAGCAGAATCTCTGTTCCGCGGGTGACAAAAATCAGCACGCGAGGAATGACCTGGTAGCGAGATGGATTGAAATTCTGTTCAGCGGCGGGCATGGGCTTTAAGACATTTCGTCCAGCAGGCAGCCTGCTGGACGAAATGTGATCTCTCAATGGGTTTACTTGCCCACCAGGGCGCGCAGTTCAGGAATATGCCCGGCAGAGCCAAGTTTCTGGTTCTTATGCGCGATGAACTTGGCATATTCGGCCATAAAGACCTTGCCAATCGGGCGCAGGTCAAATTCGGAAGGCTTGTCCCGGAAGAATTCACGGTGGACGCGCGTCCAAACCAGGCGGCCATCGGTATCAATGTTGACCTTGGTCACACCCAGGGTGGCGGCGCGCGCAAACTCATCCTCGTTCACGCCCTTGGCGCCCTTCAGATCACCACCGGCGGCGTTGATGCGCGCCACTTCTTCCTGCGGCACCGAACTGGATCCGTGCATCACGAGCGGGAAATTCGGCAAACGCTTCTGGATCTCTTCCAGAACCTCAAAATGCAGGCCTTGTGAGCCGCTGAATTTGAAAGCCCCGTGGCTGGTGCCAATCGCGCAGGCCAGTGAATCGACCCCGGTCAGTTCAACAAATGTCTTGGCCTGTGCAGGATCGGTCAACTTGGCATTGGCTTCATCCACCTTGACGTGTTCCTCGACGCCGCCCAGCTGACCCAACTCTGCTTCAACGACCAGGCCCCGGGCATGCGCCGCTTCGACAACGCGCCGCGTAATTTCCACATTTTTCTCAAATTCTTCGTGGCTGGCATCGATCATCACCGAGGAATAGAACCCGCTGCTGATGCAGTCATAGCAGGTTTCCTCGTCGCCGTGATCAAGATGGACGGCAAAAATTGCCTCAGGGAAAACCTCATCTGCAGCGCGAATCAGACCTTCCAGCATCTTCTTGTGGGTGTAAGAGCGCGCGCCCTTGCTGATCTGGATGATAAACGGCGCCTGGCTCTCAACATTCCCGCGGAACAACCCCATGGTTTGCTCGAGGTTATTAATGTTGTACGCGCCAACGGCATACTTGCCATAAGCGGCTTCAAAAAGCTTTTTGGTGGTAACGATCATAGTTTCCTCTCTTCAAGAATCGACCCGCAATATTTGCGGAAAGAAATGCAACTTTAAAATCCACGTTGCGTAAATGATGATATATGCAGCTTGATTATACCTATAAACTCAGGCTATAATGAACAAAATCCTGCCAGCCACCCATTTCAGGAGGAACCATGAGCGATTTTTTTGGCCAAGTAACCGACGACCAGGACCCATTGAAAAAACTGGCGTCATACATTCCCGGCTTTAGCGGATACATTGAACGACAGAATCGCCGCGCCGCCGACAAACTGTTGCGCGACACCGTCGCCCGCCGTTTCGATGAACTCGTCAAACGCCTCTCCGCCCTGCAAACCGAGCTCATCAGCCAGGGCGGCCTCGAATTCATGGATGACATGGAAAAATCCGCCGTGTTGATGCGCACCTTCGCCGACAAAATCCGCAACGCCACCTACGGATATTCCGGCCTGTTTGATGCCGTCAAGATCAATGAAGGCGAACTGGCCCAACTGTACGCCTTTGACAACGCCTTCTTCGACCTGGCTCAGCAAATCAGCAACGCCATCGACACCATCGAACAATCGCTGGGAAATAGTGACGGCCTCCCGGCAGCCATTCGCAACCTGAACAGTCTCACACGCCAGGCCGTCACCACCTTTGACCGGCGTTATGAAGTCATCGTCGGGGTCAAATAACCTGACCGGAAACCCCCAACCCTAAAGGTTCCCAGCCTTTAGGGTTTTTATTTTGCCAGGATATTTAGTTGTATGACAACCTGATTCTGTGCTTTAATTAACAAGTGAAAGTTCTAAATCAACTTATCACTCACGACAAAAATCTACACAGGAGACCCCTCAATGTGGAATCAATACATCAACGCCACCAGCGTTGACCAAGTTACCCAGATCCTGGCCGAAAAACGCTCCCAGGCACGCCTCGTAGCCGGAGGCACCGACCTGATCCTTGAATTGGAGCGCGGCGCCCGGACCGGAATCGAAACCGTCATCGATATCACCCGCATCCCCGGCCTCGACCAGATCACGCTCGACGAAGATGGCATCATTCACCTCGGCGCGCTCGTCACACACAACGCCTGCGCCTCCAGCAAACTGATCCGCGAGAAAGCTTACCCATTGGCGCGCGCCGCCTGGGAAGTCGGTGCGCCGCAGATCCGTAACCGCGGCACGGTAGCCGGCAACCTGATCACCGCCTCGCCGGCCAACGATACCATCACGCCGCTGATGGCGCTCGACGCCTGGGTGGTGCTCAAATCGGTGCGCGGCGAACGCAAAGTGCGGCTGGCCGAGTTTTACACCGGCGTGCGCAAAAACGTCCTGCAGCCCGATGAAATGCTGGTTGAAATTGCCTTTCACGGGCTGGATGCGACGCAAAAAGGGACGTTCGTCAAAGTGGCCTTGCGCCGTGCCCAGGCCATTTCGGTCGTCAACCTGGCGATCGTGCTCACGCTCGAAGCAGCCACCATTAAACAAGCCGCCATCACGCTCGGCGCGGTGGCCCCAACGATCATCCATGCCCCAGAAGCGGAGGCTTTTCTCGCCGGGAAACAGCTCTCGGACGAGGTGATTGACCAGGCCGCCGAACTGGCGCAGCAGGCGGCAAAGCCGATCGATGACATTCGCGGCTCGGCCGATTACCGCCGGGAGATGGTGCGGGTGTTTACCCGGCGCGGGCTGTGTGCCCTACGCGATGGTCAGGAGCAGGCTGGAATGCCGGCGGAGCCCGTCACGCTGATGGGCAGTGACCACGCTGCGGGTGGAGTGCGCTTTTCGGGCGGCGCATATACTCACGGCGCCTCCATCAAAACAAAAATCAACGGCCAGGAGTTTACATTCACTTCAGGATTTGAGAAAACCCTGCTGCGCCTGCTGCGCGAGGAAGCCGGGCTGATTGGCACCAAGGAAGGGTGCGCAGAAGGCGAGTGTGGAGCCTGCACGATATTCCTGGATGGCACAGCAGTGATGGCCTGCCTGGTGCCTGCGCCCCGCGCGGATGGCGCGGAAATTGTGACGGTGGAGGGGCTGGCACAGGGCGAACAGCTTCACCCGGTGCAGCAGGCGTTTGTGCAAGATGGCGCGGTGCAATGTGGTTATTGTTCGCCAGGCTTTATCATGTCCGCGGCCAAGCTGCTGAAGGAGCGCCCCCAGCCTACCCGGAATGAAATTGAGCAGGCCATCACCGGCAACCTGTGCCGCTGTACAGGCTATTACAAGATCATCCAGGCCATCGAGGATGCCAGCAAGCTCTAAACGAGGAGTTGTATGCCTACCAGTAAATCGTATTTTCAAGTTCATGAAAAAGAGTTTACGCGGCCATACAAAATCCACCCGGTCTGGCGCGGCATCGGTTTTTTGATGATGCTGATTGTACCGATCATCTCCTGGGCGGGCGCCCAGGTGACGCGCGACCTGGGCCGGCGCCAGGGCTGGGCTTTCATGCGCGAATTGAGCCCAACTCTGCAATTACCAGAGATTTTCTACGCGCTGCCGGTGATTTCATCCCTGGCGCACTGGATTTCGGGAATTTATGATCTGCCGGTTTTACTGTTGTTTTTCTTTGTGCTCCTGGTGGTGTTTTCGAGCATCATGTCTCTGCTTTACGCACTGATTTACCGGCTGATAGGCCCGCCGCGCTACACGCCTCTGGATGCCCCGGCTGCCAAGAATAAGGGCAAGCGTTACACGCGCTAAAACGGCTGAGAGCCAGAAGCTTCACCAGGCTGCGAAACCTGCTTTCCAAAACCTGCTAACGCAAAGGATTTACCATGACAACCATAGTAGGACAACCTGCTGTAAGAATTGATGCCATCGGCAAGGTTACCGGGGAAACCGAATATTCGGGTGACCTGGTAATGCCGGGCATGCTTCACATGAAGATATTGTTCGCCGGGCGCCCCCATGCCCGCATTTTAAAACTGGATACTTCGCGGGCCGAGCAGGTGACCGGTGTGGTGGCGGTATTTACCGCCCGCGATGTGCCGGTGAATGAATATGGTCTACAAATTAACGACCAGCCAGTGCTGTGCGGGCCGGTTCAACCAGGCATGCAGGGCGAACGACGTATGGTCGACCCAGCCATCGTACGTTTTGTGGGCGACCAGGTGGCCTTGATTGTGGCCGAAAGCGAAGAAATTGCCGCCCAGGCCCGCAAGCTGATCGAGGTGGAGTATGAAGATCTGCCAGTGTTGACGGATGCCGAGGCGGCGATGCAGCCGGGGGCGTATCCGCTCCACCCGGAAATCAGTCAGAGCAATATCTGCGTCTTCGACCGGATCCGCAAAGGCGATGTAGAAAAAGGCTTCGCGCAGGCCGATGTCATCGTCGAGAGCGAGTACCGCGTCCCGGCGCAGGAACATGCCTACCTTCAGCCGGAGGCGGGTCTGGCTTACATAGATGAAAATGGTCTGTTGACGGTCAAGGCGGCCGGGCAGTGGACGCATGTTGACCAGAAGCAAATCGCGCACTCGCTGGGGCTGCCCGTCGAGCAGGTGCGCGTCCAATACCCGGCCATTGGCGGGGCCTTTGGCGGGCGCGAAGATATGTCGGTGCAGATTGTGCTGGCGCTGGCAGCCTGGAAGTTGAACCGGCCGGTGAAAATTATCTGGACCCGGCAGGAATCGCTGATCGGGCACGGGAAGCGTCACCCGATGGTGATCCGCGCCAAGTGGGCAGCTACTCGCGACGGGAAACTGGTGGCTGCCGAGAACACCTTCATCGCCGATGGCGGCGCGTATATGTACACGACCAACAAGGTGCTGGGCAACTCCACCATTACTCAGAGCGGGCCGTATTTCATTCCGAGCAATAAGGCGGATGTGATCGGGGTGTACACCAACCAGGTGCCCGGCGCAGCCTTCCGTGGCTTTGGCGCGCCACAGGCGGCCTTCATGGTCGAGGGTCAGATGAACAAGCTGGCGGAAAAACTGGGCATGGACCCGATCGAGTTTCGGCGCATCAACGCCTTGAAGGAGACCGACACCCTGGCAGTTGGTACGCCACCGCCCAACAAACCGACGGTGCTGGAAGTGACCGCGGCGGCCCTGGAAAAATTCGGCTGGGAGCATTACATCGGCAGCCAACGGCAGGGCGCCGTGCGGCGCGGTCGCGGCTTTGCCGCCGGGTTCAAAAACGTCGGCTTCAGCTTTGGTTACAAAGAAAACTGCTGGGCGCGTGTGGAAATCCACGGGTCGGTCAAGATTGACACCGTCACGCTGTGGTGCGCCTCGGCCGAAGTAGGGCAAGGCAATCACACCATCCTGGCGCAAATGGCCGCCGAAGTTACCGGCGTCACGCTTGATAAAGTTCATGTGATCGGGATGGATACGCTCAACATGGGCAACGCCGGGTCGGCTTCGGCTTCGCGTCTGACTTTCATGTCGGGCAACGCCGTGAAAGGCGCGGCCGAGCAGGCGCTGGAAAAATGGAACAGCGAAGAACGCCCAGCCGTGGCAGAATACGTCTACTACGCCCCGCCCACCACGCCCATGGATAAGGAAACCGGCTATTCGATGCCCAACTTCCTGTACACCTATGTGGCCCAGGCAGTGGAAGTGGAAGTAGATGTCGAAACCGGCCAGCTGCGGCTGCTGCGAGTCGTCTCTGCCGACGATGTTGGCAAAGCCATCAACCCCAATCTGCTTGAAGGCCAAATCGAAGGCGGAATCGTCCAGGCGCAGGGCTATGTCATCCAGGAAAACTTCATCACCCGTGGCGGACGCGTGCTGACAGACCAGTTCAGCACTTATCTCATCCCCACCGTGCGCGACATCCCCGAGCAGGTTGAATCAGTCTTCGTCGAAGTGCCGGTCGAAATCGGGCCATGGGGCGCAAAAGGCGTAGGCGAACTTCCCTACCTGCCGCTCGCTCCGGCCATCACCGCCGCTCTTTACGACGCCACCGGCGTCTGGTTTGATGAATTTCCGCTCACCCCCGAAAGGATTTTACGCGGCCTGGGCCGGATCTAACCCTAGCGCTGACCAGTTAACCACAAATGTGGGCTGCCCTGCTCAAAACAGGCCAGCCCACGTTTTTTTCTACCAACCGCCGCGGGAAATAAAAGACCTGCCGATGGACTGGGCGATAACGGTCCATCGGCAGGGATACTTTGCACGTTCGGCAGCCTGGCAATCTGATCAGGTTCTAGTTAAAGGTTCACTGATTTTAGACCCATAGCTTTGCGTCGCCGGTTTTCACCGGGTTTGCTTTTCGGCAGCCGGGCGATCCTGGTCACAGTCGGACTTTAGACCCTCTGGCTTTGTGCCGCCGGGTTTCCCCGGTTTTGCTTTTTTCGGCAGTCAGGCTGTCAGCGAAATCGTACTCTCGTCTGACCCTATGACTTTGCGTCGCCAGATTACTCTGGTTTTGCCTCTTCTCGTGTGCAATTTCATTCTCACACAGACCGGGATGGATTACAAGTCTTTGGGGAGGGTTTTAAGCTGATTGTAAGGTGGCCCGCTTCAGGCGATTTTCACCGTGAACGTAAACGTGCTACCCAAACCACTGCCACCTGAGTCAGCGCTCAGCTTCCCGCCGTGGGCTTCGACAAGCGCCCGGGCAATCGTCAGGCCGATACCGGAACCGCCTCCCGCCTGCCGCGAACGGGATTTGTCCACGCGGTAGAAGCGATCAAAAATATGGGGAAGATTCTCAGCCGGGATGCCGAGGCCAGTATCGCGGACGAGAACCTGCACCACATTGCCGGCGCGTTCAGCCAGCACGGTCACTTCCCCAGACGAGGGGGTGTACATCAGCGCGTTACCGAGCAGGTTGGTCAGGACCTGGATCAGCCGGTCTTCATCCGCCAGGACCTGCGGCAGATCTGCCGGCAGGTTCAGGGTAAGGTGGACATTCTTGCTCTCGTAGGCCGGTGAAAGCCGTTTGGCGGTGGTCTGCACCAGCATGGACAGGCTCACGGGGTGAAGATCCAGCGGAAAAGCTCCAGCCTCCACCCGGCTGAGTTCCTGCAAATCATCCACCAGGCGGCTCAGGCGGTCGGCTTCGCGGCGAACCTGGTCAAAGGTTTCGGGGCTGGCGGGCAGAACACCATCCATCAGGGCTTCCATGTAGCCCTTGATGGCGGTCAGCGGGGTACGCAGTTCGTGGCTGACATCACCCAGCAAGCGCCGCCGCATGCTTTCAGTGGTTTCGAGTTTTTCAGCCATCTGGTTGAAGCTTTCTCCCAGGCTGGCTAGCTCATCCTGGCCGCTGATGGCGACGCGCTCGTCATAGCGGCCTTCGGCGATGCGTTGTGAGGCGTTGGTCATTTCTTGCAGCGGGGCAACGATGCGACGGCTGAAAAACAGGCTCACGGCAATAGCGGCCAGAAACGCAGCCAGAATGGCGTAGCCCAAGGCCAGGAACATTCCGGCGCGAAAATTCGACAGACCGAGGCCCGGCCCGTGCCCGGACATGCCCATCCCCATACCGTCCTCGCTCATCATATAACGGGTATAGGCCGTGGGAGCCGCAAATTGCACCGCCGCCACCATCACCAGCACACCGACAACCAGCACAACCAGGTAGGAAAGTAACAGCTTGACCCGGATCGATTTCACAGCGGCTCATCCTCGAAACGATAACCAACGCCGCGCACGGTGGTAATCAGGGATTCATGACCCAATTTCTGGCGGACATGGCCCAGATGCACATCCACAACGCGCATTTCGCCAAAATAGGTACCGCCCCAAACCTTGTCGAGCAGCTGTTCGCGCGTCAGCACACGCCCGCGGTTTTCGGCCAAAGCCTTAAGCAGATCAAATTCAATGGCAGTGAGGTCAATTGGATGATCATCCACCGTCACCATGCGCGCGCCGGCATCGAGGCGAACCCGCTTAAACGACAGAATTTCCGCTCCGCCCGGGCTGGATCCCGCATTCAGACGGCGCAGCGCTGCCTTGATGCGTGCCACCAGCTCACGCGGGCTGAACGGCTTGGTAACGTAGTCATCGGCTCCCACCGAGAGGCCGACGATTTTGTCGGTTTCCTCGGTGCGCGCTGTCAACAAGATGACGTACACCTCCGATTCGCGGCGCAGGCGCGATAGCAATTCCAGCCCATCCATGCCGGGCAACATGATATCCAGCACGAGCAGATCGGGTTTATAGGTTTTGGCCGCCTTCAGCCCGGCCGGGCCATCGGTGGCGGTATACACCTCGTAGCCTTCCGGTTTAAGGTAGGCAGAAACGAGGTTGACAATCGAGGGTTCGTCATCAATGATCAGGATTTTAGCCATGTCCCTATTTTAGCAGAAGCGGCCGGGGGAAAATATATGGGGGATAAAGCAATCTTAAAGGTTTTGTAAAGCCCGCGAGCTGAGAAAAACCCGGTTAAGTGGCCTGCGGCACGGTTGTGAGGAGGTGGAGGGAGAAGGGATTGGCGGGTAACCAGGTTTTTTTGACAGAGTCATGTATAATTAATATATGCCTGAAGAACAAATTACCTCCTTAGCACGCCATAAAATTGCCATCCTGATTGACGGCGATAATGCCCAATCGAGCCTGTTGCCGCAGATGTTAGTAGAAGCCGGGAAATACGGCATTGTCACCGTGCGGCGCATTTACGGGGACTGGACCACCCCCAACATGAATTCCTGGAAGGATGTGCTCAACTTCCATGCCATTCAGCCCATCCAGCAGTTCCGCTACACCATCGGTAAAAATGCCACCGACAGCGCCATGATCATCGATGCGATGGACATCCTGCACAGCGGGGTTGTCGAAGGCCTGTGCCTGGTTTCCAGCGACAGTGATTACACTCGCCTGGCAACCCGCATCCGAGAATCGGGTGTTTTTGTGATGGGCATCGGCGAAAAGAAAACCCCAAAGCCCTTCGTGAACGCCTGCGATGTGTTTGTCTATACCGAGAACCTGGTCAGCGAAACGAAAAAAGCCAAAGAACGCATCCGCAAGCCAACGGAAAAGAAAAAGACCGAGAAGGAAGAACCCGATCCAATGCCGATGCTCGAAAAAGCATTTGATATTGCCGTACAGGAAGATGGCTGGGCGCGGCTGGATCACATGGGCAACGCCCTCTATCAGCTGGATCCGGGCTTCGATCCGCGCACCTATGGCCAGCGGCAGCTATCGCGGCTGGTGATCAGCCTGAAGGAATACTTCGAAATGAAAACGCAGGAAATTGACGGCTCCACGCTATTCTACGTCAAGATGAAAGAATAAGACCGGTTGCAGAGAACAATAAAGCGGAAGGGCCGTGGCCAGCCTTCCGCTTTTTTCTTAACACAAAACCCATTTAATCCCCTGGCCGAAAGGTGTACAATACTCGGCAACGAAAGTTCCAACCCGAAAGGATGGCCCATGCTCCCGCTCGAAATGCTCCCCGACCAGCAATTTCAACTGCTCTGCGAAAGAATCCGCGCAGAAATGAAACGCCTGAAAATTCCCGGCGCCGCCCTCGGCCTGGCGCTGAATGGGCAGGAGTTCAGCGCCGGGTTTGGCAAAACCAGCCTGGAACATCCGCTCCCCGTCACCCCCGAAACGCTGTTTCAGGCCGGTTCCATCACCAAGACCTTCACCGGCACCCTGCTGATGCGCCTGGTAGAACAGGGTCGGCTGGAGTTGGATACCCCCATCCGCAAGATTCTGCCCAAATTCAAAATGTCTGATCACGAGGTGGAAAAACATCTCACCACCCGCCACCTGCTCACCCACACCGGCGGCTGGATCGGCGACTACTTCGAAACCTTTGGCGATGGCGACGACGCCCTGCAAAAAATGGTCAAACGAATTCGTAAACTGCCGCAAATCACCCCGCTCGGGCAGGCCTGGTCCTACAACAACACCGGCTTCAACCTGGCCGGGCGGATTATTGAAATCGTCACCGGCCTGCCCTATGAACGCGCCGCGCGCGAACTGCTGCTCGAACCGCTCGGCCTGGAGATGACCTTCTTCTTCCCCAACGACATCATGATCACCCACCGCTTTGTCAGCGGACACAAGAAGGTCGGCAAAAAGGTGCAGGTGGCGCGTCCGTGGGCCATTGGCCGGGCTGGGAACTGCGTGGGCGGGATCATCACCAGCGTGCGCGACCTGCTGCGCTATGCCCACTTCCACATGGGCAACGGCACCACCGCAGCCGGACAGGCGCTGATGCAAGCCGAAACCCTGGCCGCCATGCGCGTCCCACAGGTCGATGCCGGCGGGCGCGGCCAGATGGGCCTGACCTGGTTCATCCGCCACACCGCCCCAGGCCAGGCCGAAGACCTGCAAATCTACGGGCACGGCGGCGCGACGAATGGCCAACAGGCGGCGCTCCACTTCATCCCGCAAAAGAATTTTGTCGTGGCCCTGCTGACCAACAGCGACGAAGGCGGCATCCTGACCGACAAACTTCTCCAGTGGGTGCTGGAAATCTACTTTGGAGCCGCCCTGCCCAGCCCAACAACGGTTCAGAAAACGGAGGAAGAACTGACCGAATACACCGGCCGTTACGACCTGCCACTCTCCAGCTTTGAGCTGAGTGCCGAAAACGGCATCCTGCGCTGCAAAGACATCCCGCGCGGCGGATTTCCCACCCCCGATAGCCCTCCCAACCCGCCCGAACCCGATGTGCGCTTCGCCTTCTACGACACCGACCGCGTCATCGGGCTGGATGAGCCGCGCCTGGGCGCACGCTGCGAATTTCTGCGCGACGCCAACGGCCAGATCAGCCTGATGCGCCTCGGCGGACGCCTGCACCCCAAGATCAGCGGATGAACATGCGCCCGCTTGCCCTGTTGACCACATCCGCACTGCTGATTCTTCTCCTGGCAGCCTGCAACCTGCCCATCGCGCCGCCGACGCCTGATCCCGCGCTGGTGGGCACCATCGCCGCTCAAACCCTGTCCGCCCTGGGTACGCCGCCTTCAGCCGCCAGCCCAACCCCGGCCCTCACCACCACCCGCACCCCAACCGGAACAACCACCCCCACATTGACCCCCACCTTTGAACCCCCGCTGGCGCGCTTCACCGGCGATACCAACTGCCGCCTTGGCCCCGGCACCGGCTACGAAATCCGCACGGTGGTACGCAGCGGCCAAAAAGCGCCCATCCTCGGCAAGGCCGAACAAGGCAATTACTGGATCATCCAAAACCCCAACGGCGAGGGCGCCTGCTGGGTGGCCGGCGATTATACAGAAGCCAGCGGCAGTCTGCACCTGCTGCCAACAATGACCGCCCCGCCAACCCCCACTCCCGAACCGCTCAAAGCCCCGGCCTGGAAGGACTGGAGCTACACCTGCGCCTTCGCCCCTGGCGGCAGCGATGTGACCATCAGCCTGGCCTGGACCGATACAAACCGGAACGAAAGCGGCTACAACATCTACCGCAACGAGGGGCAGGTGGCCACCCTCGGGCCCGATACCACCACCTTTTCCGAGGTGGCTTTCGTCAGCGCGGGGCAGTCGCTCAGCTACGTGATCGAAGTCTACAATGCGCTTGGGCAGCAGGCCCGCAGCAGCGCAGTGACCGCCACCTGTCAGTGAAACCCATGTCTTCCAACGCCCGCATGAACCTGATCCGCCTGCTGGCGGCGCGCATGGAACGGCTCTCGGTCGATTCTATCTGGGCGCGGCGCGCCAGCGGTATGCGCCGTGCGCTGATCAAATCCATCGAGGCCGAGGAGGCCGGGCAGGAGCTTGCAGATGAGCAGTTGGACTTGCTCATCGAGCACAGTTTTGAAATGCTGCGCCGAGCAGCGATGGAGATCCCGGACGCAGAATCGGCCTGGAAAAATTTGCGGCCCCGCTAGGCGCAGCCAGCCCAGAGAATAACTTCCCAGCGAGGAACCATGACCAGAGATTACACACACAGCAGCCCAGAGCAGCACCAGCGTCTCCCAGAATTCACCCGCCCCGAAGCCTGGATCCGCGCTTTTTTACAGCGCGCCGAGATCGGGCATCTGGCCCACAGCCGGGAAGAGCAGCCATTCATCACGCCAACCAATTTTTGGTTTGATGAAGCCCGGCACCGCCTCATTTTTCACTCCAACCGCAGCGGACGCCTGCGCGACAACCTGGCCCACAACCCACGCGTCTGCCTGGAAGCCAGCGAATATGGCCGCTTCCTGCCGGCCAATACCGCGCTGGAATTCAGCACGCAGTACCGTTCGGTAATGGTCTATGGGCGTGTGGAGGTGCTGACCGATGCGGAAGAGTGCCGCGCCGCGCTGTATGGACTGTTGAAGAAGTATTTTCCACGCCTGAGGCCTGGACAGGAATTTCGTCCCATCAGCGACCAGGAACTGGCCCGCACGAGCGTTTATGCCCTACAAATCGATTCTTGGAGCGGCAAGGAAAACTGGGCCGAGCAAGCCGAACAACTTGCCGACTGGCCGCCCCTGCCCGCCGAATTTCTCACTCCATCACCCCAAGGAATGCCAGAATGACGACTGATCTTTATACCCTTCAACCCGGCCAGATCGTGCTCTACGGCACCAGCTGGTGCGGTGACTGCCGCCGCGCCCGGAGCGTCTTTGCCGAATTGGGCGTTCAATATCTCGATATTGACATCGATGCCGACTCACAGGCCGAGCAATTTGTCCGGAAGATCAACCGCGGAAGCCGCAGTGTGCCCACCATCGTGTTCCTGGATGGCTCCACGCTGACCGAACCAGACAATGCCACGCTCTTCAACAAGCTGAAACCGAGCCACTCCGCCGCCTGAAGAGGCGCTTCTTTTCCGAAATGGGCGGCGTGCGCATCGTTTTGGCCCCAAGATGGTTAACACTTCCAATGAACCTGAAACCCCTGCTCCAGCATGCCTTCGCCGCACGCGCCGCCTGCCTGGATGCGCGGCACCAATCCGCCTGCCGGCTGTTCAACGGCTTTTACGAAGGCGAACCAGACCTGGTGGTGGATGTTTACGCCACCACCGCGCTGATTTACAACTACGCCGAGGCGCCCCTGGCCGGCGTGGGCGCCGTCCGCACGGCGCTGGAAACCCTGCGCCAGGAGCTGCCCTGGGTGACGTCGGCCATCGTCAAGACGCGCCACGGCAGCCCGGCAGAAAAACGCGGCGGGCTGGTGTACGGCACGCAGGCCGATACGCGAATTGTGGAGCACGGTCTGCGCTACAGTGTTGATCTGACGATGAATCAGGATGCCAGCCTGTACCTCGATACGCGCACCCTGCGCGGGTGGGCGCTAAATGCTCTCGCCGGGAAAACCGTCCTGAATACGTTTGCCTACACTGGCAGCCTGGGCATCGCCGCGCGAGGGGCCGGCGCGGCCCGGGTGCTGCACGTCGATCGGAACCGGGAATTTCTCAACCTGGCGAAATCCTCCTACACCCTGAACGGCTTCCCGATCGACAAACGCGATTTCCTGGCCGAAGACTTTTTTCCGGCAATCAGCCGTCTGAAGCGCGAAGGCCAGACCTTCGACTGCGTCTTCCTCGACCCGCCTTTTTTTTCGGTAACCGGCAAAGGCAAAGTAGACCTGGAAGGCGAGAGCGAGCGGCTGATCAACAAAGTCCGCCCGCTGGTCAGCAATGGCGGCTGGCTGGTTGTCATCAACAATGCCCTGTTCGTCCGCGGGCGCGACCTGCTGGGGATGTTTGAGTCACTATGCGGCAGCGGCTACCTGTCCATAGAAAGTCTGATCCCGGTCCCGGAGGACATCACCGGCTACCCTGCCACCTGCCTCCGCACCCCGCCAGTTGACCCAACCCCCTACAACCACCCCACCAAGATCACCTTGTTGCGTGTGCACAAAACCAAACCAGCCCCATCTCACCCTCGCGGTTGACTGTTGCGGGACCCAATCACGGTGAACCCATGGACATTTCCGAAACCATCCATCTGCTCGGCGACCTGCTGGGCGAGACGATCTCAGAACTAGAATCCCCGGCACTCTTCGAAATCGAGGAGAAAATTCGCGCCGAGGCCAAAGCCCGGCGAGCAGGCGAAAGCGGGGCAGAAGCCCGTCTGAGAAAAGCCATCGCCGCGTTCGACGCCGACCAGGCCCGGGGCATCGCCGCCGCCTTCGCCACCTACTTCGACCTGGTCAACCTGGCGGAAGAAAATCAACGCATGGACATTCTGCGCCAGCAGGAAGCCGAGCTGGACCCAGCCCCGGTCCAAGACTCGATTGCAGAAGCCATTGCCACGCTCAAAACACGCGGCGTCACACCCGAACAGATGTCCAATCTGCTGGAAAACCTGTCCATCGAACTGGTGCTGACCGCCCACCCCACCGAAGCCCGCCGCCGCACGGTCCTGACCCGCATCCAAAGCATTTCCACCCTGCTTTCCCAACTCTCCCAAGAAAACAGCCTGCCCCGCGAACAGGCCGAACTGACCGCCTCGCTGCGCGCCGAAATCAGCGCCCTCTGGCTGACCGACCGGGCGCGCACCGCAAAACTGGCCGTCACCGACGAGGTTCGCACCGGCCTGTACTTCGTCGAAACCGTCTTTTGGAACGCCATCCCCAAACTCTACACCGACCTCGACCACGCCCTGGCACAGCACTACCCCGGCCTCAACATAAACCGCCCCTGGTTCAGCCTCGGCTCGTGGATGGGTGGCGACCGCGACGGCAATCCCAACGTCACGCGCGAAGTCACCGCCGAAACCCTGCGTCTGCATCGCGGCCTGGCCATCGAAACCCACCGGCGCGCCATCCAGGAAGTTGGACGCAGCCTCAGCCTCAGCTCCAGTCGTCTGCCCACCCCCGACTTGCTGAAAGAATGGATTGAAAGCCGCCGGCCGCTCCCCGAACATGTCGCCTACATCGAAGAACGCTACGCCGCCGAACCCTACCGGCTGGTCATGTCTCTGCTCGCCACCGAACTGGCTGAAGCCTCCACTGAAGACATGAAATCCAACCTGCTGCGCCAACACCCACGCCCGGCGCGCATCACTCTCGATCACCTCAAACAGCCGCTCCAGATCATCGCCGGCGCCATCCCGCCGCGCATCGCCCAAGACCGGCTGCAAATCCTGCGCCACCAGATCGAAATCTTCGGCTTGCACGCCGCCCGCCTCGATATCCGTGAAGATTCAGGGCGTCTGAACGCCGCCCTTGGAGAAATCCTGCGCGCCCTCGGCCTGGCCCCCCACTTTGAAACTCTCCCCGCCCCCGAACGCCTCGACCTGCTCACGCGCCTGCTCACCTCGCCATTACCCGAGCTGGCCACCCGCCCTGGCGTCACCACAGAAACATCCGAAACCTGGGCCGTATTCCAACTCATCCACCACGTCCGCGCCGTCTACGGCCCCGAACTACTCGGCCCCGTCATCATCTCCATGACCCACTCCGCCGCCGACGTTCTCACCGTCCTCCTGCTCGCCCGCTGGACCGGCAACTCAGACAGCCTGCACATCTGCCCGCTATTTGAATCCGTAGACGACCTGCATGACGCCGCCCAAACCCTCGAAACCCTGTTCACCAACCCGGTCTACCGCCAACACCTGCTCACCTGCCGCGCCGAACAAATGATCATGATCGGCTACTCCGACAGTAACAAAGATGGCGGCTACCTGATGGCCAACTGGAGCCTGTATCAGGGCCAGGAAGCCATCACCCAGACCGCCCAGCGCCACCAACTAAAGCTGACCATCTTCCACGGACGCGGCGGAACCGTCGCCCGCGGCGGCGGCCCCGCCAACCGCGCCATCCGCGCCCAACCTGCCGGAAGCATCCACGGCCGATTCCGCGTCACAGAGCAAGGCGAAGTCATCGCCTCGCGCTACGCCAACCCCACCCTGGCCCACCGCCACCTCGAACAAATCGCCAACGCCGTCCTGCTGGCCTCCGCCCCACAAAACAGCGCCCCCATCCCCACCGAATGGCGCACCGCCCTGAACCGCATGGCCGCCTCCGCGCACCACACCTACCGCGAACTCGTCTACGAAACCCCCGGCTTCCTCGATTTCTGGCAGGCCGCCACACCCATCGACGAAATCAAACGCCTCCAAATCGGCTCGCGCCCCGCCTCCCGCGCCAGCACCGCCGAAGTCAGCAAAATTCGCGCCATTCCCTGGGTCTTTTCCTGGATGCAAAGCCGCTTTAATCTGCCCGGCTGGTACGGCCTCGGCAGCGGCCTGGCCTCCATCCCCGATACCGGCCTGCTGCGCGAAATGTACACCGGCTGGCCCTTCTTCCAAACCCTGCTCAACAACAGCGAAATCTCCCTGCTCAAAGCCGATATGGACATCGCCGCCCTCTATGCCGACCTGCTCCCCAACCAGACCCTCTCGGCCCAACTGTTTGCCACCATCCGCCTCGAATACGACCAGACCCGTCAACACATCCTCACCATCAGCGGCCACCGCGACCTGCTTGAAGCCGAACCCTACACCCAGAACGCCGTCCGCCTGCGCAACCCCTACATCGACCCACTCAACTTCATCCAGGTCGAAATGCTGCGCCGCCTGCGCGCCCTGCCAGACCCCAACAGCCCCGCCGCCGAAGCCCTGCGCGAAGGCATCGTTATGACCATCAACGGCATCGCCGCCGGCCTCAAAAACACCGGATAAACCCAAAACAACCAACCAAAAACAAACTGTGGTTTAATCGAGACATGAACAATCTCATCCTTCTGCGCGGCGGCGGCGACCTGGCCTCCGGCATCGCCCTCCGCCTCCATCACGCCGGCTACCCCATCCTCATCACCGAACTCCCCCAACCGCTGGCAGTCCGCCGGGCAGTCGCCTTCTGCGAAGCCGTATACGAGAACGAATGGACCGTGGAAAACATCCGCGCGCGCCTCACAACCAACCGCGCGCAGATCGAAACCCTGCTGGCCCAGCGCGAAATCGCCGTCCTGATCGACCCCAGCCTGGAACAATTCACCACCTTCGGCTGGCAGCCTGCCGCCATCATTGACGCCCGCCTGATCAAAACCCCCGCCCCCAACCTCCCCCCCGCCTGCCCCTTCACCATCGGCCTTGGCCCCGGCTTCAGCGCCGGCCACAACTGCCATGCCTTCGTTGAAACCCAGCGCGGACACACCCTCGGACGCGTCTACTGGAACGGCACCGCCAGCCAGGACACCGGCCAACCCGATGGAGATTCGCGCCGCGTACTGCGCGCCCCATCCAGGGGCACGCTAATCGGTTACGCGAATATTGGCGATCACATCACGGCTGGCCAACTGGTTGCCGCCATCAGTGAACCCGATGGCAGCCTGCATGACATCCCAGCCCCCTTCCCCGGTGTGCTGCGTGGGTTGATCCGGCCTGGCATCCAGGTTACGGCAGGACTAAAAATAGGCGATATTGACGAGCGCAACCAGCGCGAATACTGCTTCCTGGCCTCTGACAAAGCCCTGGCCATCGGCGGCGGCGTGTTGGAAGCCCTCCTGACCCAGCAAACCGCCGCGCATCAGGCCGAGCCAGCCAGATGAACATTTCGCAAGCGCTACGCCTGGTTCCTTCCGGGGTAACTGCTTTTACAGGCGGGGGCGGCAAAACGGCGGCAGTTTTCATGGCCGCCCGGGAACTCGCCCCCGCACTGGTGACCACTTCCACGCATCTGGCAGCGCGCCAGGTAACGCTGGCAGACCGCCACCTGCTCTGGATGCCGGATACCCCTCTACCCGATCTTGATTCCGCCCGGCAAAACGGTGTGACTCTACTCACCGGCCCTCTGCGCGAGGACATTGCCCGCGTCACGGCGCTGACGGAAGCGCAACTGCACACCCTTCATCAGTTTGCCGCCGAACACCACCTGCCGCTGCTGATCGAAGCGGATGGCTCGCGCCAAAAACCGCTCAAAGCTCCGGCAAAACACGAACCAGCCATCCCGTCTTTCGCCGATACAGTCATCGTCACAGCCGGAATGCGCGGGCTAGATCGTCCACTGGAGGAGCAATTCATCCACCGGCCAGAAATATTCAGCGCACTGAGCGGCCTGCCCCTGGGAGAAGCCGTCAGCGCAGACGCCCTGGCGCGGGTTCTGACTCACCCACAGGGTGGGCTGAAAAATATCCCGGCCCAGGCGCGCCGTATCGCCCTGCTCAACCAGGCCGATACTCCCGAGCTGCAAGCTCGCGCCAGCCGCCTGGCTGAAAAATTGTTATCCTGTTTCTCCGCGGTGGTAATCTCCAGCCTGGCGCACGATGAAATTCATGCGGCGCACGAGAGGATTGCGGGCATCGTCCTGGCCGCTGGAAGTTCATCCCGTTACGGGCAACCAAAGCAGCTGCTGGACTATCGTGGCGAGCCCTTCGTGCGGAGGGTGGCCAAAACCGCCCTGGCGGCGGGCCTTTCACCGGTGGTGGTGGTGACCGGAGCACAGGCAGAAGCGGTCGAAGCGGCCGTGCGCGATCTGCCCGTGCTGCTAGCGCGCAATGCCGACTGGGCAGAAGGCCAGAGTTCTTCGGTGCGAGCGGGGCTGACTACGCTCACGAGTGCGGATGTTCCCGCTGTGGGCGGGGCAATTTTCCTGCTGGTGGATCAGCCGCAGGTGACGGTGCATGTGCTGGAAGCTCTGGTCAGCCGCCATGCGCAGGGCTTGTTCCCGGTGGTGCTGCCGCTGGTAGCCGACCGGCGTGGCAACCCGGTGTTATTCGACCGGGAGGTTTTTTCGGAATTGCAGGGCTTGAGCGGCGATGTGGGCGGGCGGGCGGTGATGCGCAATCATCCGCTGGAGTATTTGCCCTGGCATGATGAAAGCCTGTTATTCGATGTGGATAATGAATCTGATTACCGCAAATTGTTGGCCTGGGGCGTGGAACCATGAGCCTGGCAGCGGTCATCCTGGCGGCGGGGCTTTCGCGGCGCATGGGACAACCTAAAATGCTGCTGCCCTGGGGCGCGACGAGTGTGCTGGGACAGGTGGTGACGATCCTTGCGCAGGCCGGAGCAACCGAGCTGGTGGTGGTCAGCGGGGGCGCGCGGAGGGCTGTGGAAGCCGAAGTGGCCCGGTTGGCGGGGGATTTTCCGGTGCGGGCGGTTTTTAATGCGCAGTTCGAAGCAGGAGAAATGATCAGCAGCCTGAAAACCGGGCTGGCGGCACTCAGCTCGCAGAGCGAGGCGGCGCTGATTGGCCTGGGAGATCAGCCCCAGCTGAGTCTGGATTCGGCGCGGAGAGTTGTTTCAGCGTGGGAAACCTCGCGGGCGCGCTTAATCCTGCCAAGTTTTCAGTTCCGGCGCGGTCATCCCTGGCTGGTGGCGCGCGAGTTGTGGATAGAGCTGGGCGCGGCCCATACTGCCCGAGATTTTTTACAGGCCCGGCCCGCCGAGATCATGTATGTGGATTGTGATGAGAGTGTGTTGAAAGACCTGGATACCCCTGACGATTATGCAAAGGCCTTGAAAAACCGCTGTTAGCGTGCTATTGTGAGTGTGGAAGCGCGTTCTCACTTCCGGGAGGTCGAGATGACGGACTGGGATTTGATGGTCGAACGCATTCAGAATGCCATGCAGGCCGTGGACAAGGCTCACGAAGCCAAAGAGACGCTCCAGGTGAAGATCAACGGGGAGACGCTGGCTCATTTTCAGGCGCGGATGAAGGAGCTGGAAGAACATCTGCGGTTGATGAAGCAGATTTTGGAGCATGAAAACACGTACACGATGGATGAGATCGCTGACGCACTGAACCGTACGCTGAATACCGGTACGCAGAGTTATCATCGCATTCCACATTATCCGTTGAAAGAAGATGAAAGATAACGGCTCAGGCCGGCGCTTTTTGCCTCCACCCTGCCCTTCTCCCCGCGGGAGAAGGGTTTTCGTTTGACGAGTTTCAGAGTCCAATCGCCTGCCGGGGGATGGCGGAGAAGTTCCGAGGCAACCTTTTCAGTTAATGCGAGGCGCGGGCATGCTGCGGGATGGGGCTGTTTTTGTGTTACACTTTGCCGCACCGGAGGAGACCATATGCGCTATTTTGTCATTGTTAACCCGCTTTCAGGACGCGGAACGGGGGAGAAGTCCATTCCCATCATCGAAAAATGGTTGCACGCCTGTAACATGGATTTCACCCTGGCGCGCACCGAACGGCCCTGGCAGGCTGCCGACCTGGCTCAGAAGGCCGCCGTGGATGGCTACAACGTTGTTGTGACCGCCAGCGGCGATGGCACGTTCAACGAGACGTTGAACGGGCTGATGCGCGCGCGCCAACAGGGCTACACCAGCACCGCGTTGGGTGTGTTGACGCTCGGCACGGGAAATGACTTCGCAGCAGGGGCCAATATCCCCGGCACGCTGGAAGAGTCTCTCAAAGTGCTGAACGAGAACAAGCGCCGCCGCATTGATATTGGACGCGTGACGGTGCGCGAGGGCGAGAATCTGACCGAGCGCTATTTCGGCAACGGGATCGGGATCGGTTTTGACGCCATGGTCGGCTTCGAGGCGGTCAAGGTGCGCTGGGCGGTCGGACTGGTTCCTTATCTGATCGGCGTCGTCAAGACGATTTCGCTCTATTTCACCTCGCCGTTTGTGCGCCTGACGCTGGATGACCAGACGTTTGAGCAGCCTGCCCTAATGACTTCGATCATGAACGGCCGCCGAATGGGCGGCGGCTTCATCATGGCGCCAGAGGGCGTGATGGATGATGGCTGGTTCAACCTGTGCATCGCCAGCGAAGCCAGCCGGATGCGCCTCTTCCAGTTGATTCCCTATTTCCTGAAAGGCACGCAAGCCAGCCAACCCGAAATCAAAATGTTGAAGGCCAAACGGGTGACCATCACCGCGCTAAAAGGCTCCCTGCCCGCACACGCCGACGGGGAAATGTTATGCGTCCAGGGTTCGGAGCTGAACGTGGAACTGCTTCCAGAAGCCATCGAGATTATCAGCCAGTGAAACAGCCTCCAGCCACCATGAATCTCACCCGCTGGATCGTCACCTACGGCTGCAAACTCGGTCTGGAAATCCTGTGCCGAATCGAAAAACAAAACTGGAGCGCGCTGCCGCAAATCGGGCCGCTCATCACCTACGTCAACCACACCGGCACGCTCGAAGCGCCGCTGGTCTTCACCCAAATGATGCCGCGCAAAGCCACCGGGTTGGCAAAAATCGAAACCTGGGACAACTGGTTTTTGGGCTGGGTCTTCAACCTGTGGGAAATCATCCCGATCCACCGGGGCGAAGCCGATATGGAAGCCATGCGGCGCTGCCTGGAAATGCTCGACAAAGGATACTTCCTCGGTATGTCGCCCGAAGGCACGCGCAGCAAAAGCGGCGCCCTGCTACGCGCCCACGGCGGCATGGCGTTGCTGGCCTTAAAAAGCGGCGCAGCCCTGGTGCCCATCGGCCAGACCGGCTGCCAGGATTTCGGCTCCAACATTAAAAAGCTAAAACGCACCCACGTCCAACTCAATGTCGGGCGGCCCTTCTGCCTGGATGCCCGCGGCGAAAAAATCACCCGCGAAATCCGCCAGCAGATGGCCGACGAGATGATGTACCAACTGTCAAAGCTGCTGCCGGAAGACCTGCGCGGCGAATATGCTGACCTGGAAAACGCAACGGAAAAATATCTGCGTTTTGTAGGATGACCCCCGCCCGGGCATTTGCCACTCCCGATACAAAAAACCGGAAGCTGCCACAGCCTCCGGTTTTTGATTGTTAACTTCACTCCAGCACTCACCCGCCGCCCGGGCCCAGATCAAACCAATAGACATTGGTCTGCCACTCCTGGAAGCCCAGCTTGCGATACAGGGCATTCGCCGCAACCCGGCGCGGATTACAGGTCAGCGAAACACCCGGCAGACCCAATTCGCGCGCCAGTGTCAGCAGCGCCCCCACCAGCGCCTCGCCCAGCCCCTGGCCGCGAAACGCCTCGTCCACGATGATATCTTCCAGGTGGGCATGAACTCCGCTTGGGGTGCGAAAAACGCCCAGGCAGGCGGCACCTACAATGCCCCCGGCTGCGTCGGGGTGGCGGGCAATGATCAGCCGGCTGGGAGAATCGATCAGGCGCTGAAGGTCTTCCGCGCTGGGGATACTGGCCCGCGTCAGCTGCGGAATCAGTCGCGAGAAGGCCTCCTCCAGTTCGGGCGTGACGGCTGTGACCGGTTCAATAAACATGACCACCCGTTCAGCCTGCCACCATTTCAGCCGGCTTGCGCGGCCACAGGCTCAGGATGGCATAATAGCCAACGTATAGGAAGGAAGACCAGACCACCCAGGAGGGCACGTTCGGGTACTGGAGCACGCCCCAAATGCCGACAAACCCATAAATGTAGGAAAATATCAGGGTCAGACGTCGCAAGTGTGGAGTTCGGGTGGGGTAAATCCACTTGATCGGTATGAAGACAAGCAGATTGAAAGTCAACAGAAAGGCCAGATTCAGCCAGGGGTTGAGCTGCATGACGAGCATATAAAGCACCATCACGTTCCAATAGGAAGGGAAGCCCTTGAAGAAGTAATCGTTGCTTTCATCCGTTTTGGCGTCCACCTGGGTGAACTGGTACGCCGAGGTCAGCAGAATGGCGAAGGCGCCGATCCAGCGCCAGCCCGCCGGCAGGAAATCTGCTTCGAGCAGGAACAGGGCCGGGACGACAACGTAATTCAGGTAATCGAGAATGTTATCGAGCAATTCGCCGTCAATATGGGCGGCGTAGGTTTTCACTTTGGCCCAACGCGCCAGCATACCGTCAAACCCGTCAACCAGCATGGCCAGGATCATCCACAGGATGGCTTGACGCCATTCGTGATGAAAGACGGCAATCAACGCCAGCAAGCCCCATATCGCGCCAGTGGCAGTAAAGAGATGCACCCCCATGGCCAATGATTTCCGTACGAAAAGATTGTTTTTCATCGCCTACTCCTTTTGGTTTACTGCAAAGGGTTGTTACTTCAGATTTCAGTTGGGGTGGGTCAGGCCAGGCCCTGGCGCCTGGCTTCCAGGCTTTCGAGCAGCGCAGTGAAGGCCTCCACAAACGCCTTGACGCCTTCCTGTTCAAGCTGCCGGGTGACTTCCGCCATGGAGATACCAGCCTGCTCGAGCGCGGCGACCTGCTGCCGGGCCGATTCCAGGCCAGAAAGCAGGGTTTCGGCGGCCTGACCGTGATCTTTGAAGGCTTCCAGCGTGGCAGGCGGGACGGTGTTGACGGTGGCCGCGCCGATCAGGTTGTCGATGTAAATCGTGTCGGGGTAGGCCGGGTTCTTGGTGCTGGTGGAGGCCCACAGCGGGCGCTGCAGGTTGGCTTTCGCCAGCTGCAATTTTCCGAAGCGGGATCCGCCAAAGACCTGGCGGAATTCGTCGTAGGCCAGCCGGGCGTTGGCGATGGCGGATTTTCCTGCCAGGGGCGAGTGGGCTGGCAGCTGCGGGTCGATCTTGCTGTCGACGCGCGAGACGAAAAAGGAGGCCACCGAATGGATGTTTTCGATATCGCCGCCGGCCAGCAGGCGGTCTTCCAGGCCAGACAGGTAGGCTTCCATGACGGCGCGATAACGCTCCAGCGAAAAGATCAACGTGACATTGACGTTGATGCCCGCGGCGATAACCTGCCGGATGGCCGGAATACCCGCCAGCGTGGCGGGGATTTTGATCATCAGGTTGGGCCGCGCCAGCTGCGCCCACAATTCCTGGGCCTGTGCCACGGTTCCGGCGGTATCGTTTGCCAGGGTTGGGCTGACTTCGAGGCTGACGTAGCCATCCGTGCCTTCGCTGGCGCGATAAAGCGGCAGAAACAGATCACAGGCGGCAGAGATGTCTGCGCCGGCCAGCTGCCAAAAAATCTGCTCGCTGGTCAGTCCGGCCCGCGCCAGTGGCGCCAGGGCGGCATCGTAATCGCTCGATTTGGCGATGGCGTTGTGAAAAATGGACGGATTGGAGGTCACGCCGCGAATCTCGCCGCGCTCAATCATTGCCGCCAGGTCGCCATTTTCGAGCAGGCGGCGCTGAATGTTGTCATACCAGATCGACTGCCCAAGGGCTGTCAATTCCGCAATTGGGTTGCTCATGTTATTTTCCTGAAAAAGAAATGATAAACCTGGGGCTGGCAAGCGCAGGTTAGCCTGCGCGTTCCAACTGGCGCACTTTGCCAACACGGCGCTGGTGGCGTTCCTGGCCCGGGTCATCGCCCAAAAAGCGCGCGCCCAAAAAAGCCAGCACAATCTCGCGCGCCGGTTCGGGGCCGATGATGCGCGCGCCCAGGCACAAGACATTCATATCATCATGCTCGACAGCCTGATGCGCCGAATAGGTATCATGGCAGACTCCGGCATAAATGCCCTTGAGCTTATTGGCCGCAATGCAGGCCCCAACACCCGAGCCGCACAGCAAAATCCCGCGCCAGGCCTGGCCCTGAAGCACAGCGCGCCCCAGCTTTTCAGCCTGATCGGGATAATCCACCGCGGCCGAGCTGTCAGTGCCCAGGTCAAGCGGTTCAAACCCGGCGGCACGGACGACTTCGAGGATGGTGGCTTTCAACGGAAAACCGGCGTGGTCACAGGCGACGGCGATTTTCATGGGTGCAGCACCCTCTGGGCGGTTGCAATCACATTTTCGACAGTGAAGCCAAATTCCTGGAATAAACGCGCCGCCGGGGCTGAAGCGCCATAATGCTCCATACTGATAATTGCGCCAGCCGTGCCGACAAAACGCTCCCAGCCCAGGCCAAGACCCGCCTCGACAGCCACCCGCGCCGTCACATGTGCCGGGAAAACCGACTCGCGGTAGCCCGCCTCCTGGGCCCGGAACAATTCCCAGCTGGGAACAGAAACCAGCCGTACATTGACACCCTCCGCCGCCAGACGCACCCCGGCAGCGACGATCAGGCTCACTTCCGAGCCGGAAGCCATCAAGATCAGTTCCGGCTGCCCATCGCCCAGGTCAGCCAGGACGTAAGCGCCTTTTTCCACCAGCGCCGCGTCGGAGTAGATGGAACGGTCCAGGGTGGGCAAATTTTGTCGGGTCAGGATCAAGGCGGTCGGGGCGTGGGTGCGGGCCAGGGCTAAACGCCAGGCGTGGACCGTCTCATTCGCATCCGCCGGGCGCAGGGTCACCAGGTTGGGAATTGCGCGCAAAGAAACAACCTGTTCCACCGGCTGATGGGTTGGTCCATCTTCGCCAACGCCGATCGAATCGTGGGTAAAGACCCAAATGGAGGGCAGGTGCGAAATGGCAGCCAGCCGGATGGCCGGGCGCAGATAATCGGCAAAGACGAGGAAGGTGGCGCCAAACGGGCGCAGCCCGCCATGATAGGCCATTCCATTGATGGCGCCGCCCATGCCGTGTTCACGTACACCAAAGTGGAAATTCCGCCCAGCCGGAGAATCCGCCTGGAAAGCGGCCTGGCCTTCGAGTTTGGTATTGTTGGAGGGCGCCAGGTCAGCCGAGCCCCCAAGCAGTTCGGGGAGACGTGCGGCAAAGAAGTTGAGCGCCTTGCCGGAGGCTGCGCGTGTCGCCAGGCCTTTTGTGTCGGCGGGAAAAACCGGCAGATCAGCATCCCAGCCGGGGGGCAGTTCTCCGGCCAGGCGGCGCTCAAACTCCTGCGCCCGGTCGGGATAGGCCTGGCGGTACAGGCTGAAGTTGCAGTTCCAGTCAATTTCATATTCATCACCGCGGTTGATTGCCTCTCTGAAATAGGCCAGGGCATCGGGTGGAATGATAAAGCGCGGTTCGAGCGGCCAGTTGAGGTTTTGTTTGGCCAGAGACAGTTCCTCCTCGCCGAGTGGTTCACCATGTGCCTTGGAAGTCCCCTGGCGGTTGGGCGCGCCAAACCCGATGGTAGTACGCACCGCAATCAACGAAGGGCGCGGATCAGCCCTAGCGGCCCAAATGGCGGCGTCAATGGCGTCCACGTCGTTACCATCCTCCACCGACTGGGTGTGCCAACCGTATGCAGAAAAGCGCGCCAGGCGGTCTTCGGTAAAAGCCAGGTCGGTGGAGCCGTCAATCGAGATGTGGTTGTCGTCGTAGAGGTAAATCAACTTTCCAAGGCGCAGGTGCCCGGCCAAAGAGGCGGCTTCCGAGGCCACGCCTTCCATCAAATCGCCGTCTGTGACGATGGCATAGATGAAATGGTCAATCAGCAGATGTTCCGGGGTGTTAATTTCGGCGGCCAGATGCGCTTCAGCAATGGCCATCCCGACTCCGTTGGAAAAACCAGCGCCAAGCGGGCCGGTGGTAGTTTCCACGCCTGGGGTCAGCCCAAATTCCGGGTGGCCGGGGGTAAGACTGCCCCATTGGCGAAATCTTTTCAATTCTTCGAGCGGCAGGTTGTACCCTGTCAGATACAGCAAGGCATAGAGCAATGCCGACCCGTGGCCGCCGGAGAGAATAAACCGGTCACGGTTTGGCCAGGCTGGATTGTGCGGGCTGTGCTTCAGGTGACGGGTCCATAGGGTATAAGCGAGCGCCGCGGCCCCCATCGGTAACCCGGGATGCCCGGAATTCGCCTGTTGGACGGCATCCGCGGCGAGGAATCGGATGGTGGTAATGGCACGCTGTTGTAATGCGGAACTCATGGGAACCTCTTACAAATTTATTGATTGAGAAAACACGTTGGCTATTTTACCACGCGAGTTTTTGGGATATACTTTTACATACGTTCACCAGAATATAAAAGGAGCCTGCATGACAACGCCTTCCCCCGCTGAAAAAATCGAAAGTGACATTTTTTCCCTGAAAACCAGGCTTGGCTGGTTGCAAGACAACGCCCGGCTGAACAGCGTGCGTGACGCCCTGGAAGATTTTGATACGCTCGCCAGAGGCCTGCCCGGGCGGATTCAAAGCCTGCGGGAACGTGGTTATGCCTTTGAAAAAGATCTGGAACCGCGCGCCACGGATTTTGCCGACCAATGGGCAAAGCTCCAGCCTTCAGTGACTGCGGCAGCCAATCAGCAGGCCGCCCTACTGCAAAATGCCATGCGGCCGCTCGAAATGCAGATGAGTCAGTTGGCCACGGTGAAGACGAACGTGGCGGCTGCGCGCCCACTCCTGGCCAGCCTGGAAGCCGGCATGGAAACCATGGAAGACAAGGTCAAAGCGGCCGAGCGGCAGATCGTTGGCATGTATGACGCATTCCGTAGCCAGGTGGGCAGCCTGGACAGCCATGTCGATCAACTCGAATGGCTGTATTCGCAGCTGGCAGAAGCCAAATTTACCCTGCTCCCCACTGAAAGCGGGATCATGGCCGTCAAGGCTGTCTGGTGCCCGGATGTGAAAGAGAACAAGGATGATCCTGAAGGCGTACTTTACCTGACCGACCAGCGCCTGATCTTCGAGCAAAAAGAAGAAATCGCTACCAAGAAGATCCTGTTCATTACCACAGCCAAAGAAAAGGTGCAGGCCCTTAAATGGGAAGCTCCAGTGGCGCTGATTGAGGAGAGCAAAGCCTCCAAACAGGGCCTGTTAAAAAACGAAGATCATCTTGACCTGCGCTTCGGCGAAGGCGCCCCGCTGGAAACCATCCACCTGCACATCTGGCAGGAGGGGAACGAATGGGTGCAGCTGCTCAACCGCGCCAAAAGCAAGGAGTTTGACAAGAGCCGCGCCATCGCCATAGACCAGGCCGAGGTGGAAAAGGTCAAATCGGCCCCCAGCCAGTGCCCATCCTGCGGCGCGAACATCACCCAGGTGGTGCTGCGCGGCACCGACAGCTTGAAATGCGAATACTGCGGATACGTCATCCGCTTATAAAAGGACTTTAATAAAATAAGGAGACTCTTTAATGGATAATCTTTTTGGAATTCCGATGCCCCTGATCGGTTTTGCCTGTTTCATCCTGGCGGCAGTGTTTGTGTATGTGTGGCCAAAGCCGAAAGCGCGCGAAAATCGTAGTATGTGGCTGAACATGGGCCTGCATCACCTGCACCCGCTGACCTGGGTGCTGCTGGGCATGGCAGCCTTTCTCCACATCCGGGATGCCCAGACAGCCACCATCATCGCCATCCTGGGCGGATTTTCCTTCCTGTTTTTCCTGGTACTTTGGATTCGTACTATCACCAGATAATCACCTCCCTTTCGAAAAAACTGGCGGGCCTTGCGAGGCCCGCCAGTTTTCATCAGCCACCGCCCGGCGTATACTTTTCCTTCAGACCAGCCACGGGGAGCAGGATCTGGCCTTCTGCAGGATCACCCAGCCGACAGCTACGCTCTGGATGCCGGGAAAATATCCAGGCGGTGCAGGCAGCTGCCAGCGCATCCAACTGCTCAGGGGTGTAGAGTTCTTCCAGCGGCAGATTTCCCTTCAACAGCTTGTGGCGGGTCAATTCCTCAAAAAAATTCATCGGGTCACGAATGCCCAGGCCGGTTTCATAAAGCGCCAGCTGACGTTGCAACCGCCCTTCCAGCGTGGAGCGCGCCAGCGGCAGCTGCCCGAGCAGCGCACAATAGATCGCATGCGGCTGAGTTTCAATCCAACTCAACTCCAGCGGCTCGTTCAGACGCGGACGAAACCCGAGCCTCTCCAGCCGCCGGTACAGCTCAAAGCCGAGTTGAGCCCAGGTGGCACACAGTTCACGCCGCGCCGGGGTATGCGCGACATTGATTCCGCGCTCATGCAACTCAAACTCCACCCGGCGCATGTTCAGATTACGGGCCAGTTCACGCAGTGCCGGCAGTTGCCCGGCATCCACCCGGCCGCTGACCAGTCCCATATTGGGCCGGACCGGGGAATTGACCGCCGCCAACAGCGCACGCTGACTGCCAGCATATGCCAGCACATCCTCCACCTCTCCCGCCCCAAGCATTACCAGGCGGCCATTTTTATCCAGCGCGGCATAGGTGAACGGCTTGCGTGCTCCGCATGGATCAATTCCAACAAAAAGGTCTGCATCAAATGACATGGCTGCGCATCGAATCAAGTAAAATTTGACTTCATACGGCGACCCAGTCGCCATGCATTAACTATAGAGGCAAAATGAAATTTATGCAACCGGAAAAGAAGTTTGTTTTCTACGGAATGATCCTTCTGGCCGGATTACTCTGGATCGGAGCATCCGCCATCCCCTCATCAGCCTCCACCACCCAAGAAATTTCCGCCCCGCAAACCGGCTTCCTCGCCCCCGATTTTTCACTGACCACGCTGGATAACCAACCCGTCAGACTCTCCGAGCTGCGCGGAAAGGTCATCCTGCTCAACCTGTGGGCCAGCTGGTGCCCGCCCTGCAAAGCCGAAATGCCAGCCCTCGAACGCACCTACCAGGCCTACAAAGACCAGGGGTTGGTCGTGCTGGCAGTGAATTCGACCATTCAGGACACGCGCTCCGCTGCACAAACATTTATGGAGGCCAACCAGCTGACCTTTCCGGTACCGCTCGACACCCAGGGTGAAGTCACGCGACTCTACCGGGTGCAATCGCTGCCAACAACTTTTTTCATCGGCCCAGACGGAATGATCCGCGAGGTGGTGATCGGCGGGCCAATGTCTGAAGCGTTGCTGCGCAGCCGGGTCGAGAACCTGCTAAAGGAGGTGCGCTGATGCTGCCCGTTCTGCAACTTGGCCCCCTGGCGCTGCAACTGCCCGGATTGCTGATTCTCCTGGGGATATGGATGGGGCTTTCACTGGCCGAGAAATTTGCCATTAAACGGCATTTTCCGGTCGAGAGCCTGTACAACCTGGTCTTCAGCGCGCTGACCGTTGGATTGGTTGGTGCCCGGCTCGGAAGCTTGCTGCAAGCGCCCCAGGCCTTTTGGGCCTCCCCGCTCAGCCTCTTCTCGCTGAACCCGGCCCTGCTCGACCCCATCAGCGGAGTCGCGGCAGGGCTGGCTGCCAGCCTGTGGTACGGAAAACGGAACCATCTCCCCGGGTGGGCAACACTGGATGCCCTGACCCCACTCCTTGCAATGGGAATGCTGGGGCTGGCGCTGGCTCACATCGCCTCCGGGCAGGCATATGGAGCGGTCACCAGCCTGCCCTGGTCGATTGAGCTATGGGGCGCGCGCCGGCACCCATCCCAATTTTACGAACTGGCCGCCGCAACCCTGATCCTGTTGAGCCTTGGCCGGCGCTCTCAACAGGCGGATGCAGCGGCGGGATCTCTGTTTGCCATTTTCGTGGCGCTGACGGCCGGCCTGCGCCTCTTTCTGGAAGCCTTTCGCGGCGATAGCACCCTGCTCCCCGGCGGGATCCGCTCTGCGCAAGTGCTGGCCTGGCTGGCTTTGGCAGCAGCGCTGGTGCTGTTGCATAAACTGGAATCAAGTGCCAGGCCCCCAGAGGCCCGGTTGAAAGGAAACTAAATGGACAAAATCATCATCAAGGATTTGCGGGTGACTGCCATCATCGGCATTTATGAACACGAGCGTGTCACGCCGCAAGAAATGATCATCAATGTGACCCTGCTGACAGATATTCGCAAGGCCGCACAAACAGATGCGATTGCAGATTGCGTGGATTATGAGCAGGTGGCCATAAAACTCCGGGCGCATACAGAAACTTCCCATCGAATGACGGTGGAAGCCCTGGCGGAGGATCTGGCACGGTTATGCCTGGTAACCCGCGGAGTGCAGAAGGTCTGTGTCAGGGTGGAAAAAACCCAGGCGATTCCGTGGACGGCGGCAGTAGGCGTGGAAATTGAAAGGCGGCGAACCGGAGATGGATCGCCGTCTTAATCTGCATGCTGGCCTTTTTTTTAAATGCGCAGTTCGGAGGTGCCGCGAGCGATATTTTGAAGGAATTCTTCGCGAGTGGCGAGGTTGGCGCGGAAGGCGCCATGCATGGCCGAGGTGGTCATGCGCGCATCATGCTTTTTGACGCCACGCATCATCGAGCACAGGTGCATGGCCTCGACCACGACCGCGACTCCTTGTGGAGCAAGCAAGTCGCGCAGGCTATCGGCAATCTGGCGGGTCATGCGTTCCTGAATCTGCAGGCGGCGGGCGAACATATCTACAATGCGGGGGATTTTTGAGAGGCCCAGGATTTTTCCATCGGGAATATAGGCGACATGGGCGCGGCCAATGAAGGGCAGCATGTGGTGTTCACACAGGCTGTAAAATTCAATGTCACGTACGATCACCATTTCATCATATTTGACGTTAAAGATGGCGCCGTTTACCAGGGCTTCAGGATCGACACGGTATCCCGCGAGCAGTTCGGCATACATACGGCTGACGCGGGCCGGGGTTTTTTGCAGGCCTTCGCGGGCGGGGTCTTCGCCAATGGATTTTAGGATCTGCGCTACGGCTGTTTCGAGATTGCCATAATCTATCTTGTCCTGCCAGCCAGGTTCAAGAATGGCATCATCGAAGTCAAGGTTTTCCATAAGGTTCTCCAAAAACAGACTGGCCTCTTCACGAGGCCAGTCTATTGTACTCAATTCTGGAGAAGTGTGCGTTTACCGGATATGCGGCTCGATCAAACCATAGGTGCCATCACGGCGGCGGTAAAGGACGTTAATCATGCTGGCTTTGGCATTGAAGAAGATAAAGAAGTTGTCGTGGCCAAGCAGTTTCATTTGTTCGATGGCTTCTTCTTCGGCCATTGGGATCAGATCAAATTTTTTGCGGCGGATAATGGTGGCGGGTTCTTCAGCTTCCAGCTCTGGCAGGGGTTCGGTTTCTGGAGAAATTGCCGCGGTGGGTTTTCCATCTCCACGCCCGCGCTGGTGTTTGCCCTTGTAGCGCGCCACCTGGCGGGTTAGTTTCTCCAGGGCAGCATCCAGGGCCGTGCGAATGTCATCAGCGCGTTCCTCCGAGCGCAGGATGAAGCCTTTGCCGCGCACGGTCAATTGGGCCACATAACGGTCGATTGCGCTGCGGGCCGCCTTATCATGGGCCAGGTCAACGAATATTTCATCAATGGTATTCAGGTAGCGGTCTAGTTTTGCCACCTTCTTGGTGACGTACTCGCTGATGCGATCGGTCACTTCCAACTCACGTCCTGATATCTCTAGATTGTGCGCCATAGTGCCTCCTTAAAAAGGGTGAGTAAAGAAATTGTTGCCCGTCAACGCGGCGGGTGAAAAGATGGTTGCTCCACGCGGTCGAACCCATATTTTGGCAGGGCTTTGGCCATGGTCAGCGCGTAAACGCGCCGGGCGCCTGCTGATACCAGCGAGGCGGAAGCGGCGCTCAGGGTGGCGCCGGTCGTGGCGACATCATCGATCAATAAAATTGTTTTTCCTTGCACTCTGGGTGCCTGCGCCTGGAATGCTCCCAGGGTGTTTGTGCGGCGCTGTGCGGCAGTCAGGCCCACCTGCGATCGGGTATGCCGCGCACGCTTCAAAGCTTCTTCTGAATACTGCCAACGCATCATCTGTGCCAGCGGTTTGGCAATCAGCCCAACTTGATTATAGCCCCTTTCCTGAAGACGTTGGCGGCTGAGAGGGATTGGGATCACCAACTCTGCCTGCCATCCCAACCCATCCAAAAAGCCAGCCAAACTCCAGGCCAGCGCCTCGCCGAGGGCGATATCGCTGCGATATTTAAGCCGATGCAATGCCGGACGCAGGGGTTCCATGAAAACAGCACACGACCTGAGGGCATAATACGCAGGTCGTGATTCGGTACATTGCTTGCAGATTCCTGGCTTAGGTTGCGGCTCACCACAGCTTTCGCAAATCGGTTCTGCCAGCGGCGTTAAAGATTGGCGGCAGGTTGTGCACCAGCGTTCCCCCAGCTTGCCGCAACCTCCACAGTGGGGCGGGAACAATACATCCAGCCCGCTCCATAGCAAATGGGAGACGTAGTAAGACAGGCCTGGTTTAATGGTCAAGTTTATTTGCCACCAAAGACATTGGATGCCATGATCCGCAAAACGGCAGGGGTCATCAGTACAATGAAAATGGACGGAAAAATGAAGACAATCATCGGAATCAGCATTTTGACAGGAGCCTGATGCGCCAATTCCTCGGCATATTGACGACGGCGCATGCGCATCTGCTCGGCCTGAATCCGTAGCACCTTGGCCATACTCACGCCGAGCTGTTCGCTTTGGATAATGGCCGCTACAAAACTGGTCATTTCAGCCAGGTCGATCCGATCTGCCATGGTTTTCAGAGCTTCGCGACGCACCTTTCCAAGTTGGATTTCGCGAATGGCGCGCCCGAAAGCCATCGAGAGTTCGTTATCCCATTTTTCAGCCACATTTGACATGGCGGCATCAAACCCCAGGCCTGCTTCCACACAAATAGTCAGCAGGTCAAGCGCATCCGGCATCGCCTTACGGATTTCCAACTGGCGCTTCTTGATCTGTTCGCTCAGCCAGATCTGCGGTAGGAAAAAACCCAGCGCAGCGGCAATAATGCCGTAAAGGAAAGAACGCGAAAAAGTTTGGGCAAAGATCGAAAATTTCGCTACCGAAAATACCAGGACGGCAAACACCCCTCCGCCGACAAACCGCGAAGCCAAAAACATCGGGGCATCAATAAAACCGGCTTTCCCGGCCAGCTCCAGTTTGCGCGTGGTATCCTGCAGCGCATTCTGCGGCGTATTTTTTGCCGCCATTTCACCAAACTGCCGCATAAGTGGATAAATGACCCGCTCCACAAAAGGCTGAGACATTTCGATTTCTTCGAGCGAAACGGTCTCGCCGCGCTGCGAAAAATCCGCCAGACGCTGATTCAGCGGATCATCATCCGGTTGAGGCATGCGCTGTCCGACATAAATCAACGCTCCCGCCAGGAGCACAATTCCAACCACCACTAAAATGACAATCAGCGACCAATCCATTTTTACACCTCGATATCCGCGATTTTCATCATCACGAAATACCCCACGGCAATCATAATCATCCCAACGACCAGGGCCGTCCCGCCGCAGACGATGTTGTTAAAGAATTCGCTCATGTATTCCTGGTTAATGAACCACAACAGCACAAAGACGACGAACGGAACCGCGGAAAGAATGCGCCCGGACATGACCACCTGCGAAGTCATTACGCGGATTTCGCCCTTGATACGGATGCGTTCCCGAATGGTAAAAGCAATCGTATCCAGGATTTCTGCCAGCGGGCCGCCGACTTCGCGCTGAACGTTGATGGCCGTTACTACGAAATCCAGATCTTCGCTGGGAATGCGCCGGATCAGGTTATCCAGCGATTTATCCATGGGCAAACCCAACTGCATTTCCTGCACAACACGCCGGAATTCATCACAGATCGGCGCCGGGAGTTCTTTGCTGACCGCTTCCATGGCCTGCATAGTCGAATAACCGGCACGCAGACCATTCACCATCAGATTCAGCATATCTGGTAGCTGCTCGCTAAATTTTCGGAGACGTTTACCCTGCTGGGAGCGCAAGTAGATGATCGGTCCCGCCACCCCGGCTGAAACTCCCAGAAAAAGAGAAAGGAACTTGGCCGGCAGGGAGGTTCCGCCAAAGAGAAATGCCATGCCCCCCAACACAGTCGCCAAAATGATGATGAAGAAGATAAACTCGCCAGCCTTAAACTTCAAATCGGCCCGGCTTAGATTGTTCGTAATGCGATCACCCAGCGAGGATTTTTCAACCCGTTTGTTAACCCAGTCTGTCAGGGCAGCAGATGACTCGCCCTTATCTTTGTCGGCCTTCTTCTCAGCCTCCAGATACCGGCCGAGACGGTCTTCGACCAGATTTCGTTCGCTATTGGATGAAATGTAGACCCCAACCGCGATCAGGATGAGAATGATAATGATGCCGATTAACAAGATAGCGAGTGATGACATAGACTCCTTGCCAGATGAAGCCAGCGCCTAATAGCGGCGACCACTCCCCACCCCGAAGATGGTTGGGGGGAGATGGATACCAGCGGCTTCGATTTTATCCATAAATTTGGGGCGCAGCCCGGTCGGGCGCAATCGTCCAACGATTTTGCCGTTTTCGATGCCTGTCTGCTCAAAAACAAAGATATCGGTGGTGGTGATCACATCCCCTTCCATACCGCTTACTTCAGTAATGGCGACAACTTTGCGGGTGCCATCCCGCAAACGTTCCTGGTGACACACAATGTCCACAGCGGCGGTAATTTGCTCTCGGATCGCCCGAACCGGTAAATCCATCCCGGCCATCAAGGTCATCGTTTCGAGACGAGCCAGTGTATCCCGCGGGCTGTTCGAGTGCGCGGTGGTCATCGAGCCATCGTGGCCAGTGTTCATCGCCTGCAGCATGTCCAGCGCCGCTTCATCGCGAATTTCTCCAACCACAATCCGGTCGGGACGCATACGCAGGGCGTTCACCACCAACTGGCGGATCGTGATTTCGCCCCGGCCTTCAATGTTGGCAGGCCGTGATTCGAGGGTGACCACATGTTCCTGTCGCAGTTGTAATTCCGCAGCGTTTTCAATGGTCAAAATGCGTTCATCGGCCGGAATAAACCCGGAGAGAACGTTCAGCAGGGTCGTTTTCCCCGAGCCTGTGCCGCCCGAAATCACGATATTCAACCGGGCTATGACGCATGCTTTCAGGAATTCCACGGCTTCAGGGGTGATCGAGCCGTAGCCAACCATCTGGTCGATGGTGATAGGCGTCTTGGCAAACTTACGAATAGTCAGCGTCGGGCCAACGAGAGAAATCGGTGGGATGACAGCGTTTACACGTGATCCATCCGGCAAGCGGGCATCCACGTACGGGCTGGACTCGTCGATACGCCGGCCAAGCGGTGCCACAATCCGGTCAATGACTCTCATGACATGGTCATTGCCTTCAAAAGTCACCGGCACGCGTACGATTTTGCCCTTGCGTTCAACGTAGATATTCTTCGGGCCGTTGACCATGATTTCAGTGATCGATTCGTCGTCGAGTAAAGGTTGTAGGGGGCCAAAACCCAGGATTTCAGCGGTGATTTGTTCAAACAGGCGTTGGCGTTCGGGCCGGGATAAAACAATGTTTTCTTCACTCAAAATCTGTTCAAACAACTCCATGATTGTCCGGCGAACATCTTCCGTCTTGGAAATATCCATCGAAGGGTCGAGTTCAGTCAGAAGTTTGTTTTGAACGCGGGTTTTCAAATCAAAATAAGTTCCCGCCTGGGGAGCGGTCGTAGGAGCGCTCACGCGGCGGGCCTGTAAGGCAGATAGACCGCCGCCCTGCTCGCCATTGCCGGAAGGTTGGGCAGGAATCTGGGCCGGCCGCTGCGGTTGAGGCTGGCCCGGGTCGTTGCTACGACCCTGACCTTGTTCAATGCGCTTGAGTAAAGACATCGCTTACCTCCTGCATAACCATAAAGCTATTCACCTGTTCTAGAGAGTTGCGCACGGATCGATTCAGCCAGCGCAAAGACAGCGCGCGCAACAGTTTTGGTCTTATTGTCAACCATGAACGGAATGCCCCGGTTGACTGAGGGGATCACCACTGCCTCTTCGAGGGGAATTACTCCCGCCACCGGCTGTTTCAAGTTTTCGCCTATTTTCTCCGGGGTGATTGAAATCCGCTTATCGTATTTATTCATCACCAAACACAGACGGTCACGTTGCACGCCAATCGTATTCAACAAATCCAGAAATAATCGGATATTCTTGATGGCCGGGATATCCTGTGTCCCAACCAGTACGAGGATGTCGCTCGCATCCAATGCAGTCAACGTGATTTCATTCAAGGCATGCGAGGTGTCTACAATCACATACGCATATACTTTGCGCAAATAATCCAATAATTTACCAAACTGATCGCTGGAGACATGATCGGCGTGTTCAGGCTTGGAAGGCGCAGCCAAAACCCTGATCCCCGAGCTGGGATGTTTGAGCAGAACACCATCTACGACATCGGCGTCCAGTTCATCGGCGCGCGGGGCCAAATCCAGGATGGTATTTTTTCCCTGCTCATTGAGGAAAATGGCCACATCTCCAAATTGGAGATTGCCGTCAACGAGAACGGTTCGAGTCTCTTCGTTATGGAGTGTAATCGCCAGATTGACAGCCAGGGTTGTCACCCCCGTCCCGCCCTTGGGGCTGTAAACCATGATTACCCGGCCATTGACAAAGCCGGCGCCCATGGCTGGCTGGGCAGTAGCTGCCGCAACCGAGGCAGCTACCTGGGCGGTTTTGGCGCGTTCAACATGCGCCATTTCGCCCGCCCGCCGAACAGCCGAAATCAATTCGTCGGCCATGGGTGGCTTGGTGAGAAAATCCCGTGCGCCAGCCAACATGGCGCGCCGCATGTAATTGGGGTCGCCCTGTACAGAAAGCATAATAATCTGGGCAATGGGATTGCGCTGACGGATCGTTCCAGTGGCGGTAATCCCATCCATATCCGGCATGTTGATGTCCATCAAAACCACATCCGGCTTTAATTCATCAGCTAATTGGATTGCTTCCTTGCCAGAGCGCGCGGTGCCGACCACTTCGATGTCAGATTCGAACTGCAGCAATTTGCGAACATTCTCGCGTGTTTCGGCGATATCGTCGACAACCAGGACTCGAGTTTTTTCCGCCATGCAACTAGGTCTCCAATAATTCTTTCTACGATGCGCTGGGTCTTATGGGATCGGAGTTGGGGTGCCCGCTCCGACGGAGGAGAGATCCTGTAAATTATCAATGCGCGGTTGGAACGAGTATGGGAGTTTCGCCGGAACCGGGATCGCATACTGGCTTAAAATATATTGGAGCGTGGCTGCTTCCGTTTCAATGCGGGTGCTGTCATCGGGCGCGCGCAGGGTGAAGGTGAATTTTGCACCGCCATAGAGCAGATAAGTCAATGCCACAGCATCCTGCGGAGAGACAATGACGGTGATCACTTCGGGCTTTTCAGTGGGAACCACGGTTGCCGGAATGGGCGTTTGGTCAACCGGCGTTGCCACCGCTGCCGTGTCGACAGTGCTTGCCAGAGAAAATTTCCCAACGTGGAGAACCTGTACATCTTGCAAAATCATCTGCGAAACCAGGCGTGGGCGCTGCGATTCGGCAGGGATGAAGTACACAGCCTGGTTCAAAACCGGGTCCAGCTCAGCGCGGCCAACCGACCGTTCTCCAGCGCCGTTATTCATCCCAAGTGTCACCAACGTGGAGGCATCGGGCTGCAACCCAGCCGCCACCACCTGGCCAAAGTTATTCGGCAGGATGGATTGGAAATTGGAATCGACATCCACAAACATGGTCGTGGCAATAACGTTGATCCGGTCCCCGTCACGCAGCGCGTAAGCCACGCCGCTTTGCAGATTTAACGGAAGTGTGATTGCCACCAGGCCAGGATTGATAACGCGGGCAGCTTCAGAGCCGAGCTGGTTGATGCCGGGCCGGTCTGAGATCATATCCGTCGTAATGGGTAGCCCTTGCTCAAGCGGATAGGTGGCGTATTTCCCGACAACGTCTTCAGCATTGGTGATCATTTTCTCGGTTTGATAGTTCTGTGGGATCACCATGGTGCTCAGGGCTTCGATCTTGATCGGTGCATCGCGCTGGATTGGCTGACCGACCGAGACAATTCCCACCAGCGGTGGGGTCGGCGTGAACTCAACTTTGGGCGTTGTACTTAGAGCTCCGCGGCCTATCACCAAGAAAGCGACCGCGATCAGGATGACGATGATCAGCACCAGAAATATCAAAATTCGGCTGCCACGTTTCATTATATTCTCCTTCATTTCTTGCTTATTTGTTCTACATGATTATACAGTAAAAAACAACAAAGCAAGAATTGCTTCCGTTGAAACGAATGGTATAAAAGTAGGACTCTATCCTCGATAGAGTCCTGCCAGGGTAGCCAGAAAGGGATGCGGTAAATCAAATTTGTTTGGCTGGCAGTGTGAAGGTCACCCGCGTGCCATTGCCGATGGAGGCATGCAATTCAAAACTTCCGCCCAACATTTCAACCCGATCCCGGATCAGATTCAGGCCCAGGCTATGGCCCTGCGCCAGGATTTCAGGATTAAAGCCCTTGCCGTTATCACTCACCGTCATTTTGACCGAAACATCGGTCATCTCGACCATGACTTTAATCAGGCTGGCCTGACTGTGGCGGGAGGCATTCCCGAGCAGTTCCTGCAGAGCGCGGAAAATCATCACTTCGATGTAGGATTCCAGCCGCCGCTCCTGGCCTGAGATCGTCACCGCGATTTCGAGGCTGGTCTGCTCTTTGAAGGTATCTGCATAGCGCTGGATGGTGGGCACCAGGCCCAGGTCATCAAGCATCATTGGGCGCAGTTCAAAGATAAAATTTCGCACTTTTTGAAAGGTTCCCATGGCAGAGGCCTTGAGGTTATTTAATTCCTCGCGGGCCTGGGCCACATCCACATCCATTAATCGCATCGCGATCTCGGTCTGAAGGATGAAGTTGGATAAGGCTTGGGCCGGGCCATCGTGCATTTGTCGTGACAGGCGCTGACGTTCGGCTTCCTGGGCTTTGATAATGCTCTCGATGCTGGCCTGCGCACTCCGAGGAGTCCCTTTCCCGGTTTCGCCGGGCTGGTCGAGCAGGGTGATCACCTTCTCAAGTGAAGTGCGATAGCGTTGCAGATGCGCCTGGTCACTCTGAAGTTTTTCCAGTTGGCCGCGCATAACAAACAGGCGCTGCTGGGCATCCAACGCAGAGTCGTATGACATTTTCATTTCATCCAAGGCCACATTAGCGCCTTGTGATTGAATTTGCTGCAGGTGGGCGGTGATGGCAGTGTTTCTTTGAGCCAGCTTGGCAACTTCCACCTGGCTTTGTTCCAACATCAGGGTCACTTCGCGCAGTGCACGGGAGGCTTCTTCAAATTCTGATTGAATACCCTTTCGGGCGCTTTCAAGCGGGGTGTTTTGTTCTTCGAGGACGGTCATTCTTACTCCTGCATCTGTGTACGGTTATTGAGCTTCACCCAACCCCGTTTCAGCGCATAAACGACGGCCTGGGTGCGGTCTTCAACACCAAATTTACGCAAGATGGAAGTGATATGATTTTTCACCGTTTGGTGACTGATCCCCAGCATGGCAGCGATTTCTTTATTGCTATTCCCCTCCACAACCAGTTGTAAAACTTCCATTTCCCGGTCTGAGAGCGGATGGAAGGGGCTGCCAGGTTCGCTATAAGATCTGCGGACTGAATCGAGCTGGCGGGCAAGCCAGCTTTCAAACTCGAGCTTGGTCATCACTTGCTGGCCCATGACGTATTTTCCATCGGCAACATGGAAAATGATCTTGGTCAACTCATCCGGCTGAATGTCCTTGGAGCAGAAGGAGGCCGCTCCGGCGATAGCCGCATGCAGCATTTGTTCAGCATCGTCATAGGCAGTCATCAGGATGACCCGCGTGGGCAGCCGCTCAAGCGTGATTTCATGCGTGATTTGCTGGCCATTCATGCCTGGCAGGTTGACATCCACCACTGCAA
This sequence comes from uncultured Anaerolineae bacterium, assembly GCA_903875215.1. GTDB lineage: Bacteria > Chloroflexota > Anaerolineae > Anaerolineales > Villigracilaceae > UBA5195. Next base: position 24,702 of record CAIQVH010000032.1, on the reverse strand, counting down.
TGCGCGGACGAGTTGCCTGGATCAGCGCGAGGCCTTTATCGCCGTGAGCTTCCTGCCCGACTACTTTGAGTCGCGGATCAATTGTCAGGGCATCGGCGACGCCCTGACGAAACAACGGATGATCATCGATTACAACAAGAGTTATTTGGTCCATGGCATTTGTCCGAAGGTTTGTTTTTTGAGTATAGCATAGGTTAAGCCGATGATGCTATTCGGTTTTTTGGCTTTTATGGCTGTTTCCAGCGATACACCGACAGGCTGCCCAACCCGGCACGCGGTTGGAATTGGCTTCCGGCAGAATACAGAAATTCTCCGCGCGCAGTGAGGGCTGGGCGCCAGCCCGGAAAAATGATCAGGTAGGCAACACCACGCGTGTCCATGGCGGCTTGCAGAGGGCCATCTTCCATCATAATGGGGACGATTTCCGGTGAGATCAACCCGGCCAGGTCAAACAGGTTGACCTGGCTGAAGTATCCCAGCGCGCCGATATCATGGGCGGCGACGAGCGCCCCCGCGGGCAGGTTCTGGTTGACCCACTGGGATATCTCAACCATCTGGCTCTCGATCAGGGCGGTATCGGTGCCAAACGAAACTGCTCCAAATAAGAACCCGGCCAACAAGGCCACCACGAGAAATACCAAGGCGAAGGAATAGGCCAGCCGCGAAAGACCAGGCTGAAGCGGCGGCGGATTCGACAGCCAGCCGGTCAGCGCCAGGAGAAGATAGACTGCCAGGGCAGGCATGATGTAGCGTCCATGCTGGTAGACGGGTAACCGTGCCACGTATAGGGTGATGTATCCCGTCAGCCAGAGCAGCACGGCGAGGACACGACCGTTTCGGCTGCGCCAGGCGCGAACCAGGCTCTGCCAAATGCCGGGCAGGAGCGGCAAGGTTATTCCGCTGAAGAACTGCAGGGCGAAGGTCAGCAGTTTATCCAGCGCGGGGGAGGCCTGCCAGCTGGCGTATTCCGTCTGTTTGGCGTAGAAAGTATTCGGCAGGGGCGTTCCGGCGATCACGAGGTTAAATAGCAGGTAGGGAGCCAGTAAAGCGCCGAAACCGATCAGCAGACGGACAAGGCCATTCAACCGCACTGCAAGGGGCTTTTCTTCCAGTATCAAGGTCAGGACCAGCGGCCCCAGCAGTGTGCTGCCATCCGGGCGCACCCAGAGGGCTATGCCGGTGAGCAGTCCCATCAACAGGTAGCGGCGCGAGCCGGTCAACAGCAGGCCACAGACCAGGGTGATCAGCAGGATGTGGAGTAGCGTCTCCATGCCGGAGAAAGCGGCCCAGGCGAGGTGCCATTCCAGGATGAACAGCAATCCAGCCCACGGGTAGGTTGGGTGATAGGTGGAAAATATCCGTCTGAGAATCAGCTCGACAGTAATTCCCAGGATCAATAACAGGCTTGCGCCCAGGAAATCTGCCCAAAGCAGGGGGGAAAGCCTGAGCCAAAATCCGGGAACGAGGATTAATGTCCACAGCGGGGAGGTTGACCCGCCGGAAGTCTGGCCGGGGAGGAAGGCCCATTCGCCGCGCAGGGCCAGGTTGCGGGCGTAGGTCTGATGGATCCAGGCGTCATCGAGCGGGAAGCCGGGGCGAAAAAAATACGCGCTGGCCAGGAGGTAGACGGCCAGTGTGAGCAAGACCGCCAGGGCCAGCACGAATATATCCCGGCGGGAAAGGCGATTCTCAGGGCTGGATGGCAAAGAGGCGGACTTCATCGAACTCTCCCAGGTAGGTCAGCCCGGGCTGGGCGTGGGGATTTTGATAAACCGGGATGAGCGGGTCGGTGTAGTAGGTTTTTTCGAGGATGAGGAAGCGCGCGCCGAACTGTCTGGCCAGTGCGCGGGTGCGCTCGAGGCTTTCGTCGGGCACGATGATGGCAGCCCGCCCGGTGGAGACGTAATAGCCAGGCGCATTGGCCACCATGACTACGTCGGCAGGCTGGGCGCCATGTTGCAGTAGATACTGTTCGGCGCGCTGGTAGGTGCGCTGGAATTGGTTCCAGTCTTTTTCGATGACGGCGATGTACAGCAGAACGAGGGTCAGCATGGCCATAAAGGCGACCAACGCAAAGCGAAAGATGCGCGGCGCGGCGGGGGTGAAGCGTCCGCGCTGACGGGCCTGGCTGACGAGATGCTCCACCGCGACGGGCGCGGCCAGCCACCCAATGGGCTGGAGGGCAGCGGCGGAGTGAAAGAAACTACCGCGCGACCCGGCGAAAGGAAAGATGAAGGTCAGCACGAAGAAGAGCGCCAGCCAGGTCAGCAGGGCCAGGCGCACGCGCCACTGCCGCCGTAAAACCCACAGCCCGATTGGCGCGCACAGCGCCAGCAGGACTGCGCCTTGCGCGGCGATGGAATTGATCAGGTTCAGCTTCAAGGCTTCCAGGCGCGCTTGCAACGCCGACTGCCAGCCGGCGGACAGCCAGTTGGCGCGGTTGATACGGTCGGCGGGCCAGGCGAAGGTTTCGTCGTAGCGGGTCATCCACAGCACGCGGCTGCCAGCCGGGGTGAGTGGAGTGCCCCAGATGGATAGATTGCGCGCCATCCAGGGCGCCATGATGAGCGCGTACCCGGCGGAAAAAAGCAGGAGGGGGAAAAGGAAGGAGGCCAGCAGCGGGGTTTTCTGCGCCCGCCAGCGCAGGAATAGGCCACCCCACCCAATTGCCAGCCAGAGGATGCCATCGGAGCGGGCGAGATTCATCAGCCCGGAGACCAGGCCGAGGGCAAAGGCAGCGCCGAGGCCCGGGCGTTCGATCAACAGAAAGAAGAGCGCTCCCAGGAGCATGAACAGGCCGAAATTGTCAGTAGTAGAGAGGAAAGGCGCGTAATAGCCGCAGAAAATGGCCAGGCAGCCGGAGGCAAGGGCCAACTCTCGTTTTTGGGTGAAGGAAAAAGCCAGCGCGGCGCTGACGGGCGGAATCAGCCCGGCCACCAGCAGAAAACCGAGGCGGCCCGCCCAAAAGGCGCGGGCACCGGTCAAAACCATGCCTGCGGCGGCGAGCAGTGAGGCCAGCGGAAACCAGTAGCCATGCGAAGGGTGCGGCAAAACCTGCGGATTATCGAGATAATTCCAGAGCGCGATCTCAGTGAAACCCTGCCCCTGCGCCAGTCGCAGGCCGCCGGCGAAGTAATAATCGGCGTCCATGTAGCCCGGCGCATGCTGGAACCAGGCTACCACGCTGAAGAAGAGTATTCCTGCCAGGAATAGAGACAGAAGGTCACGGCGAGTCAAGTTAATTTTCCTGCGCGATCATGTCAATCCAGAGCCGCGGGGGGCGCGTCACCCACCAGCGCACCCAGTAGAGCATGATCGTCATGAATAGAGGATAAATGAATAGAAAGACGGATTCAAGGACTGCCAATTCTGCCACCCACAACCCGATAAAGACTCCCGCCAGGGTAATGAACGCCATCAGATGACCGAACAAACCCCAGCGTTGTCCCATGACCGAGAAGACGAGCAACACAGCCGGCAGAGTGAAAGCCAGCCAGACCGGAGAGAAACGCAGTCCGAAGTAGGGCGTCAGTACAGCCGTCAGCCCGGTGGTCCAGAATAGCCATGGCGTCCCCTTGCCCCGCACCGCCTGCCACTCGAAAAATAGCACAATGATGGCCAGAGCGCGCACGGCCTGCCCAAGCTGAACGCCCAAACCCGGGAACCAGCCCTCCAGCAGGGTAAACGTAGAAGGCAGGGCATGTTCGCGCCAGGTGCGCAAAATGCTGAAGAAAAAGTCACTGAACCAGGATGGGGAAACCAGGAACGAAATTGCTCCAAGAACAGTGAGAGTCATCAGGAAGCCAGCCAGCACCCTCCAGCGGCGCAGCGAAACCACCCAGATGCCAATCAGAAGAATGGAAAGACCGGTGACGCTGATATACATCAGCCCAAGCGCCAGGAAGGCGCCGGCTAGTTCGTCGGCTTCACGAGCCAGGGCGCGAATTGCGCCAAAGACCAGCAACGCCTGGAAAAGTACCAGGCTGCCATGCAAAATGGACAGCGCGCCGGGTGCCCAGAACAGGCCAAACAGGGCCGCCAGCAAGAGGATGAACCAGGATGGCCTCCAACCACTGAGCTGCAGGGCCACCCCTGCCAACCCAACACTGACCAATTCGAGGGCAACCATCCACAATGAACGGGCAATTGCAAAATCCCCGATCCAACCGACCGGCAATACCAGCAGAATGACATAAAAAGGCATGTTGAACTGGTAGGATTGTTCCGCGGCGAGCGCCGCCCGGCCATAGACCCAACGCTGCACCTGGAGCGTGTTCACCTGGTCGTAGGGCATCACACCCTGCATGATGAGATTTTGCGCCGGCTTCCAAAGCGCAAAAAAATCAACCCCGGCGGGTACGGCGCGCACAAATTTTAGATTTCCCCAAAACAGGCCTCCACCCAGCCCCACGATCAGAACGAGGCAGAACATGACCAGCAACAAGGTGCGAAGAGAATTGCGCATCAGTGTATTGTACCAGTCAGAAATTCCACCTGACGGCTAAATGGAATATCGGAAAATCGGGCGGGTGGGAGAAAAGCGCGCCACTTCCTGAAAACCAGCCTTAAGGAAGGCCGCCGGAAGTCCGGTGAAAACAAAGGCGTCGGGAGCCTGCTGCCCTTTGGGTTGAACGGGATAGCCCTCCACGATTTTGCCACCCTGAGCGGCGACATATTCAATGGCGGCTTTGAGCAGGGCGACCGTGATGCCCTGCCGCCGGTGACTTCTGGCGGTAAAAAAACAAGGCACCGACCACACCTCGGCAGTATCCACCGGCTTGAGCACGCGTGAGCGCGCCAGGCGCGGATAGGCGCTGCGGGGCTCCACTGCGATCCAGCCGCAGGGGATTCCGTCTGCGTAGGCGATCAACCCTGGAACCAGACCCTGCTCGACCAATGTTTTCTGCATTGCGTAAGTCACGTCACCGGTTTTTTGGTGGTACTCCCGCCCGGGGATTTTCCAGAACATGCACCAGCAGCCTCCGCAGGCCCCGCGCGGGCCAAACAGCTGTTCGAAATCGGAAAAGCGTTCGGGGGTGAGCGGATGAATGACCAGCGTGGAATCGCTCATGGGGCCAGAACCTGCAAACAGGCGGGGATCACGCGGTAGTCGAGCTGGCTGACCGGTTCAGCGAACAGTTCTCCATCGGTATGTGCCGGGGAGGGCCGGTCGAGCTGGATTTTGAGCCAGCGGGTGTGCACTTCCTGCACGCCAGCGTCGTGGACAAAATCGCCCTTTGGATCCATGGTTTTTGGCAGAATGGCGAAAGTGCTCAGGCGGGTAGGGCGATAGGCCAGCACAAAAGTCAGCCGGCCATCCGCCGGGTCGGCATGCGGAGACATGAAGAACAGGCCGCCGGTGCGGGCGCCGTTGCCCACCGTGACGAGCGAGATCGGGCCTGCATAGCGGCCTTCCTCCCACTCGACCTGCGCCTGCCAGGTGGGGTGATCGAGAATGCCCTGCACAGCAGCGACGAGATAACGCAGGATGCCCTTGATGCGCGTGATCTTGATCTGCTTGGTGGTGACGTAGGGCTCGAGGCCGATGGCCGAGTTGTTGGCGAAATACAGCCCGTTGACACAGCCCACATCTATGGTGCGCGTCCGGCCGGCGGCGATGACGCGGGCGGCTTCTTCCAGGCTGGCGGGCAGGCCGAGATTGGCAACCAGATCATTGGCGGTGCCCAGCGGCAGGATGCCGAGTTGGCCCAGAGCTTGCTCGGGCCGGGCCTGGGCCAGGCCGTTGACCACGTCGCCGACGGTGCCATCGCCGCCGGCAGCAATGATGGGCGAAAAGCCGTCGCGCGCGGCCTGCGCGGCCAGTTCCACCGAGCCTTTCGGGCGCTCAGATACGGCCAATTCATACTCAACCCCGGCGGCGCGCAGGGCGGCTTCGGCTTCGGGCCAGCGTTTTTGCGCGTTCCAGCGGTTCGAATAGGGGTTCAGAATTACTTTTGCGGGCATGGTTCCTCCGGCTGCGGTGCGACTCAGGAGATTTGAATGTAAATGCGCTTGTTGATGGCGCCTTTGGATTTATAGTCAACCACTTTGACCACGCCAACGTCCGCGCTGTTGCTGACGTGCGTGCCGCCATCGGCCTGCAGGTCAAGCCCGACAATTTCGACTGTGCGGACTTCGAGAATGCCTTCGGGCAGCAGATTGATCTTGGTGCGGATCAGGTCGGGGATCTGGAAGGCCTGTTCGCGGGGCAGAATCCGGACACGCACCTCGCGGGCAGCTGCAATCTCGCGGTTGACGGCGGCTTCGATCTCGCCGACCAATTCTGCGCGCAGGGTGGCAAATTCAAAATCCATGCGCCCTTCGAGCGGATCCATATTCCCGCCCGTGACCAGCGCCCCGTAATCACGGAAGACGCAGCCACACAGGATGTGCAGGGCGGTGTGCGTGCGCATCAGCTGGTGACGGCGCTCCCAGTCGAGAACCCCGGTCGCGGCTGCACCCACTAGCGGCAGGGGCGCCTCTCCGCCAAGAAAATGCAGAACATCGGCCCCCTGCTTTTTGACCCGTGTCACCGGGTAGACTGCCCCGTCAACTGTCAGCACGCCGTAATCGCAGGGCTGCCCGCCCCCGCCCGGGTAAAATGCCGTCTGGTCGAGCACGATCGAGCGGGCGGCTTCATCCACGGCGCTGACCGTGGCAGAAAATTCCTTGAGATATGCATCCGCTTGGTAGAGGGTTAAGGTCATGTCTGGCTCCTGGTTGGGTAGAGTTTACTTCAATTTGCCCAAACAGAGAGGAAAATCTGAAAATTCCGGCCCAGGTTGGCCTTGCGAAGAAAAAGAACAGGGTATACTTTCAATGTCCGGAGAAAGGATTTTCCCATGGATCTTGAAAAACGCAAACGTATGGCCGCCGAATCAATCCTCGAAAACGAATCACTGCGGCATGGCCTGGAAGAAGACGGCGCTGCCGTGCTGCTGGAATGGGGTACTGCCTGCGCCGAGCAAATCGCCGCGGCCACGGCAGAGCTTGAAGATGAGGACGAGGCCGAAGAAAGCGCCTATCCGCGCCTGCGCGCCCTGCGCGGGCTGCTCAGTTCCATCCAACAGCTGGCCAGCTCAGACGACCCCAGCCAGCAGGAAGAACTGCTGAACGAACTAGCCAGCCACGCCGCCCTCATTTACCATCATCCACCCGAAATTGCCGTCGCACAGACCAGCGCAGCGCGCACCGCCCTGCAAACCGGCAACACGGGAGAAAAAATCCGCAATTTGCGCGCCATCCTTGAACCCAAAAGCATTTAAAAGAGAGGGGAAAACCATGTCATCCACATTGAAGCTCTCACCCAGAAAGAACCCATCCGCCATTTTGATCCCGCTCGGGATGACGCTGGCACTGGCCATTCTTTTCATCTCCAGCAGCTGCGCCCCAATCGAAAGCGGGCCGGAAACCATCCCAGGCCTGATCAAGGTCACCGAAACAGCCCTCCCAACCGTTGAAATCGTCGCCGCCTCGGAAACTCCCGCCTCGGAAACTCCCGCCCCGGCTACGCCTGCCCTGGAAGATACCGCCACCGCCCTGCCGCCCAGCGATACCCCCACCCTGACTCCCAGCGAAACCCCAACTGCCAGCCCGGAACCCCCCACGCTGACCCCCACCGCAACCCCCGTCCCGTGGTGGCAGGTCTATTTCGTCACTCCGCTCAAATTTGGCGACAAAGATGAGACCGCCTACGCCACCAACGGATTGCCAGCCAGCATCTACACCGGCTCGATCGTGGAAAAGCTCGTCCAACGCATTGATGCAGCCCAGACCAGCATCCACATTGCCTCCTTTGAAACCGACTTGCTGGAAGTAACCCAGGCTCTCATTCGCGCCCAGCAGCGCGGCGTGGATGTGCGCTGGATCACCGACGACGAAGCCGGCACCGCCAAAGACTCCCAGCCCGGGCATGGAAAATTTAAATTGCTGACCGATGCCGGCATCGGCGTGATTGACGACAAGCGCGGCGGCCTGATGCACGACAAGTTCTGGATCTTTGACAGCGCCACCGTCTGGACCGGCTCGACAAATGTCACCGTCAGCGGCGCCATCAAGCAAAACAATAACGTGATTGTGATCGAATCGCCCGAACTGGCCGCCATCTACGAACGCCAGTGGGCCGATATGTGGAGCGGAAAATTCAACTCCAAATCACCCTCCACCGTCGACCAGCAAAAACTCACCATCAAAGACACCAACATCCAGGTGCTGTTCTCACCGGAAGATAAAGCCATCGAGAAGCTCATCCCCTATGTCCAAAACGCCCAGAGCAGCATCTATTTCATGGCCTTCACCTACACCCAGCCCCAGCTCGGCCAGGCCATGCTGCAAGCCGCCCAACGCAACGTGGTCGTGACAGGCGTTTTTGAAACCCTCGGATCCGATTCAAACTACAGCCAGCTCAAACCCCTCTTCTGCGCCAATTTACCCGTGCGCCAGGATGGAAACCCTGAATTTCTTCACCACAAAGTAATCATCATCGACGAGCGCTACGTGGTAACCGGTTCATTGAACTTCACCGATAACGCCTCGCAGACCAACAACGAAAACGTCATCATCCTAGACAACCCCGAAATCGCGCGGCTCTACCTCGAAGAATTCCAACGCGTCTGGCAAATTGCCAAAAACCCCGACCCTGTAAAAATCAAGTGCCAGTAACTACACCGCAAAGCAAGTCTTGCGAGTTTTCAAACATGAGATCGCGCAGACTTTCACCCTCACCCCTCCCCTCTCCCTTTGGGGGAGGGTTAAGGTGAGGGAGTTTTACGGAACACTTAATTTACGCTGTAGTAACCTCTCCCACAATGGATACCTGCGGAGAGCTCAAAATTGAGCTCTCCGCAGGTTTATTTTTGGCCACCAGACACAAAAATCGGGGGAAAAGAAACTTTTCGCAATGGAAATGGTATTAAAGTCTCATTAAATATCAGAAACAGGCATGGTATTATATTGTCTTCATAAGTCTGACAATAGGAGCCGCGCCGCTCCAGAAAGCCGTCGAAAGCCTTCACATTCTGTCTTGCCTCCATAGAATGTGTCCATCCCTGCCATACAAGCCTGGAACAAGCTGACGAATCAACCCACCCGGTATGCAAAACCTTCTCATCCTCGCCCAGTTCTTAGGCGCTGCCATTGCGCTCTTCACCGCGCTGCTAGCCTGGCAAAGACGGGACCAACCCGGGAGCTATCCGCTCACTATTTTGATGCTGACGGTGGCGTTTGGGGGCCTGATAGCAGGAGTTAAGGACTTGTTGGCCGGGGAAACAGTACCAACCCTGAATTCAATTGAATCTCTGGCCGCCGGCACCATGGTCAGCATATACCTGGTATACGTGGTCGAATTCGTCCGCCAAAAAAAGTTTTCCACGCGCTGGCTCCTTTCATTGCTGGCAGGCACCATGAGCGGGCTGGTGCTGACCGCATTCATCAGCCAGGCACATCACATCTCCCCTTCCGGCCAGGTGCCGCCACATATACTCGATCTGTTTTTCGAAGACCCCAAAGTCTTACTCGGGCTGCAGGTTTACTATTACCTGGCCCAGACCCTGGCCACATTTATCCTGGCGCGTCACACGCTGAGATATAAGGTTTCCAACGCGCAAATCTTGCCCCTGATCTACGGGATGGTCGCCCCCTGGCTGGGCATCCTGATCATGAGCCTGACCGCTTCCAGACCGTTTGGGCACCAGTATAATTATTTAGACCTGCAGCCGCTGGCTTATTCTCTCAGCGGGCTGGCCCTGGGCTGGGGCATTCTCCGCTATCGCCTGCTGGAAATCGTGCCACTCGCCCGCGAACTGGCCTTTGAGAATTTACGCCAGGGTATCCTCACCCTGGATATGCATGACCAGATCCTCGATATAAATCGCACCGCCCAATCTCTGCTGGAGATCCAGCCCAGCAATGCCTTCGGGCAGCCTGCCACGAATGTTCTGGCGAATTATCCAGCCCTGCTCGATTTACTGACAACCGGTACACCCCACTCCATCCACATTGCCAGCGACGAGGAAACCAGCTACAGCGCTGAGATCACCCCAATTCTGGATAGGCAGGGCGTGCAGCGCGGGCGCATGATCGTATTGAATGACATCACCGCCCAACAGCGCATCGCCGACGATTTGTTCGAGAGCCAGTCCACCCTCCAGAACGTGCTCGAGACGCTGCCCTTCTCCCTGGTCATCTCCACCCTGCCGGAAGGCCGCATCATCTACACCAACCCGGTGGCCCGGGAATCCTACGAAGTTGAAGAAGCCACCCTCGGCACTCTCCGAACCAGTTCATTTTACAAAGACCCGCAGGCCCGGGCAGCGCTGCTGGAAAAACTGATGAACAACACGGCAGTCACCAACCAGGAATTACACATGCAAACTGCCCGGGGCAACAGCCGCTGGATCATGGCCTCCTTCCGCAAGCTCAAGTATTACGGCAAACCCGCCATTTTAAGTGCTCACGTTGATATCAACGAACGCAAAAAAATGGAAGAAGAGATTCGCCAGGGCCGCGCCCAGCTCAAATTGGTCTTTGATTATGCCGGGCTGGGCATCTGGGTTTCGGACTCGCAGGGACGCTACCAGATGGTAAACGAGTATTGGGCCGCAATGCTGGGCCAAACTCCCGAAGAATTGATCGGCGCAGAAGAAGCCTCCTACCTGCATCCCAACGATATCTACCTCAACCGCTCACAACAACGCGCGCTGATCGCCGGGGAAATTTCCAACTACCACATCGAAAATCGTTATTTCAGCGCCAATGGTTCCACCTTTTGGGGTGAATTAAACGTCTCAGCCACCCGAAAAGACACCGGCGAGGTGGATTCCATCATCGGCTTCGTAATCGACATCAGCCGCCGCAAACAGGCCGAACAGGCGCTGCTCGAAAAAGAGCGCCAACTGCGCGACATCCTGGAAAACATCCAGATGCTGGCTGTCATGCTCGACATGGACGGCAATATCACCTTTTTCAACAACCACATCCAGACCGTCACCGGCTGGCGGCGCGCTGAAGTTCTCGGCCAAAACTGGTTCAATTGGACCCTTGACCAGGATGAAAAAGACAGGCAGGATTTTCTGCGCGCCATCCGTCACGGCACCGTCGTTTCACGCTATGAAAGCACCATCCAGACTCGCAGCGGCAACCAATTGCTCATCTCGTGGAGCAATATCCCGCTGCGCGACGAAAACGGAATCAGCATCGGCATGGCCAGCCTGGGCGAAGACATCACCCAGCTCCGCCGCGCCTACGAAAGCGAACTGCTTCAGCGCCTGTTGGCCGAATCACTCACCGACGCATCCAGCGCACTGGCCTCAACCCTGAACCTTGATGAGATTCTGCACCACATCATCGAAAACGTCGGCAAGGTGGTTCCGCACGACCGGGTCGACATCGGTCTGCTCAAAGGCCAAGATGTAAGTTTTTTCCATAGTCATGAATATTCACAAGACGTCTCAGACCGGGAAACCCTGAAAGTTCACTACGTCAATTTCAAGCGTTTTTACGCGTTGCGCCAGCTGTTTGAAACCAAGAAAACCGTGATCATCCCCGATACCCACAACGAACCAAAATGGATCGTCACACCAGAAACCGCCAGGGTCAAATCGTATCTTGGGGCACCCATCCTGGTAAAAAACAAGGTCGTCGGCTTCATCAGCATCGGCAGCGAACAGGTCAATTATTACACCCAGGCCCATGCCGAACGGCTGCAAACCTTCAGTGTCCAGGCCGCCGTGGCCATCGAAAATGCCCGCCTGTTCGAAAGCGCCCGCCACGAACTGGAGGAACGCCGCCAGGCGCAGGCCAGCCTGCGGCGCGCCAACAAACGCCTGCAAACCCAGCTGGAAGAGATCGCCCAACTTCAGGATGAACTACGCGAGCAAGCCATCCGCGACCCGTTGACCGGCCTGTACAACCGCCGCTTCCTGGAAGAAACCCTGGGCCGCGAAGTGGCCCGCGCCGAACGCGACGGTATGCCCATCTCAATCTTGATGTTTGACATTGACTATTTCAAGAATATCAACGACTCTTACAGCCACGACGGCGGAGATGTCGTCCTGCGCGGTCTGGCCCATATCCTGCTCAAAGAAAGCCGCCGCTCAGATATTGCCTGCCGCTATGGAGGCGAAGAGTTTTGCATGATCCTGCCCGGCGCCCCCAGTTCCATCGCCAGCCAGCGCGCCGAAGACTGGCGCAAAGCGTTTGAAAATCACAGCTTCACCTACAAAAACCACACAATGCGCGCCACAGTCTCCATCGGGGTGGCAGTTTTCCCCGATCATGGCTTCTCTGGCCAGGAAGTCCTGCACTCGGCCGACCGCGCATTGTACGAAGCCAAACAGACCGGCCGCAACAAAACCAGCCTCGCCACCAGCTCCCAATAACCCCCGCCAGGAACGTTTGACAAATCCCCGCCCTGTGCTATACTGACTTTTAACCTTAGAGAAGACTTTTCCTGCCTGCGGGCAGGTTTGCAGCAGCACGCCACTCAAATCTGCTTCATCACCGCTCTCCAAGCTTGGAGACTTTTTTTGTTTTCTCGAACTCAACCGCCCTGGGCGGATAATTAAAATCCAACTTTAGGAGAATTTCTGAACAACATGAGTCAAAAATTGAAGATCATTCCTCTGGGGGGCCTGGGGGAAGTGGGCAAAAACATGATGGCCTATGAATTCGACAACAAGATCCTGGTGGTCGACGCCGGCCTGATGTTCCCGGAAAACGACATGATCGGGGTCGATTACATCATCCCCGACTTTGAATACCTGGCAGGCAAAGGTGACCAGGTCGTCGGGTTGATCATCACCCATGGTCATGAAGACCATATCGGTGCAATTCAACATGTCATTTCACAGGTGCCTGCTCCCATCTTTGGTACCCAACTAACCCTCGGCCTGGTGGAAGTGAAACTGGCCCGCAACGGCCTGAGCTCAAAAGCCAATCTCCGCCGCATCAACGCCGGCGAAACAGTCCAGATCGGGCCATTCAAGGTCGAATTCTTTCACGTCTGTCACTCAATTCCAGATGCGGTTGGACTGGGCATCACCACACCGGCCGGGCTGGTCGTCCACACTGGCGATTTCAAACTCGATCACACCCCGGTCGACAACTGGCCAACCGATTACACCAAGCTGGCAGAACTCTCCAGCCGCGGCGTAGACCTGCTGCTAAGCGATTCGACCAACGCCGAACGCCCCGGCTGGACACCCTCCGAGCGAGTAATTGGTCCAGCCTTCGACGACGTCATCAAGAACGCCCCCGGACGCGTCATCATCGCCACCTTCGCATCGCTCATCTCGCGCATGCAGCAAGTGGCCGATGCAGCCGTGCGCCACCGCCGCAAACTGGCCTTTGTCGGCACAAGCATGGTGGATAACGCCAAAATGGCGCGCAAACTGGGCTACCTGATCGTTCCCGACGACACACTGGTAACCGTCGAAGCCGCGCTGCACCTGCCCCCCGAACAGGTGGTATTGATGTGCACCGGCTCGCAGGGCGAACCCTCCTCGATCATCGGCCGGCTTTCAGCCGGGACCAACCGCCAGTTTGACCTGATGCCGCTCGATACGGTGGTGCTCTCCTCGCACCCGATTCCCGGCAACGAGGAAACGATCAGCAAGACCATCAACCGCATGCTGCGTCTGAACGCCAACGTCATCTACGACAATCTGGCTCCGGTGCACGTTTCAGGGCACGCCAGCCAGGAAGAGCAAAAATTGATGCTCAACCTGGTGCGCCCGCGTCATTTTATGCCCATTCATGGCGAACTTCGCCAGCTCAAGCGCCATGCCTGGCTGGCCGAGCAAGTCGGCATCCCGCCCGAAAAGATCATTGTCGTCGAAAATGGGCAGATTGTCGAACTGGAAAATGGTGAAATTTCGCTCGGCGAGCGCATTCCCGGCGGATATGTGATTGTCGAAGGCAGCTCAATTGGCGAGGCCGACCCCGAAGTGATGCGCGAACGTGAACAACTGGCTCGCTCGGGCATTTTCGTGGTCAACCTGAGCATGGACAAGTACACCAGCCGCCTGCTCGATAACCCGGAAATTATCACGCGCGGTTTCGTCTCCACCGAGGACGCTGAAACACTGGTGCCCGCGGTGCGCAAACGCGTCGTGGATGTCATCCACAACGGTGGGCTGGATATGCAAAAAGATATCGTCGACGTGGTGCGCACCTTCCTGTACAACGAAACGCGCCGCAAGCCAATGGTATTTGTCACACTGACAAAAGTTTGAGCCTGGCAGACCTGCCTCCACACAAAAAAAGGACGCCCGTTAGCCGGACGTCCTTTTTTATTTGAGTTTGTGCCCGCCTAGGCGGCCTTGAGTTCTTCAACCGGGGTTTTGGAGCGAGAAATGGCCCAGACTGTGGCGGCCAGCAGAGCGACGGCCACAATCACCACCACGACATCGGCCGAGCCATCAGCCTTGATGATCGGGTACTTGACAATGATCGGGGCAGCCAGAAGCGAAACCAGGTTCGCCACCTTGATCATCGGGTTGAGCGCCGGGCCAGCAGTATCCTTCATCGGGTCGCCGACGGTATCACCCACCACGCCCGCCTTGTGGCGTTCGGAACCCTTGCCGGTGTTCTTGACCAGGTCGCGCGGTTCATCTTCGATGGCTTTTTTGGCATTATCCCAGGCGCCGCCGGCATTGGAAAGGAACACTGCCAACAATTGGCCAGAGAGAATGATGCCCACCAGGAAACCGCCAAGGGCTTCCACTTGCAGTACCAGGCCAACCAACAAAGGCATCAGAACTGCAATCGTCGCGAGCGGAATGAGTTCCTTCTGGGCCGAAGCGGTGGAAATGCCGACCACACGGGCATAATCAGGAGTGCGGGTGCCTTCCATGATGCCGGGGATTTTGAACTGGTTGCGAACTTCTTCCACAATCTGGCCAGCCGCGCGGGAAACGGCGCGGATGGAAAGCGAGGAGAACAACCAGGGCAACGCGCCGCCCAGCAGCAGACCAACGAAGACGCGGGTATCCGAAACGCGGATCGAGTCCATCACAGTGGCGCCCAATTGAAGCTGTACGCGACCAACATCTGTAATGTAGGAAGCGAACAATGAAACCGCCGCGATGACGGCCGAGGCAATCGCCACGCCCTTGGTAATGGCCTTGGTGGTATTTCCCACCGCATCCAGGTCCGCCATGATCTGGCGGGCTTCTTTGGTGTTCTGGTCGTCCATGTCGTGCCAGGCCATTTCGCCGATGCCGTTGGCATTGTCGGAGATCGGGCCGAAGGAGTCCATGGCGACGTTGTTGCCGGTATGGCTGAGCATACCGATACCGATCATGGCGATCGCATAAAGAATGTACTGCGGGCCATCGCTGCTATAGAGCAGAATGCCTGCAATGAAGCTGATGACAATCACCACCAGCGCCCAAACGCTCGATTCCATGCCAACCGAAAGACCGGAGAGGATGGTGGTCGCCGGGCCAGTATTGGTGGAAGCGACAATTTCCTTAACCGGGGCTTTCTTGGTCGAGGTGAAGTAGGAGGTCAGCGGGTTGAAAGCCACCGCCAGACCCACGCCCACCGCCGTCAACGCCGCCAGACGCCAATCGTGTGCATAGCTGTTGGCGAGGAAGAAGGAGACCACGATGGTGAAAATGCTCGAGACTTCGTAAGAGCGGAACATCGACTCTTCCGCATCGTGCGCGCGGCCGATCAACGGCAGGTTGACCTTTTCCCAAATCGGCACCGTGAAAGTCCCGATGATGGAAGAAATCACGCCGACGGCACGAATGATGAGCGGGTAAACAATCCACTTTAAATCGCCAGTGGCAGCCACCAGGGCCAGACCCAGGATCAGGCCGGAAACAATCGTAACTTCGTAAGACTCGAAGATGTCTGCCGCCATACCAGCGCAGTCACCGACGTTGTCACCGACCAGGTCGGCGATCACGGCAGCGTTGCGAGGATCATCTTCAGGAATATCTTTTTCGACCTTCCCTACCAGGTCTGCGCCAACATCTGCCGCCTTGGTATAGATACCGCCGCCGACGCGCATAAAGAGCGCCAGCAGAGTGCCGCCGAACCCAAAGCCCAGGAGAGCATCCGGGGCGGCTTTGCCAAAGACAATGAAGATGACGGTACCGCCCAACAGGCCCAAACCATCGGTAAGCATCCCGGTATATGTACCGGCATAATAGGCAATCGAAAGGGCTTCATTGAATCCCCGCCGGGAAGCGGAAGCCACACGCACATTGGCCTGCACGGCCATGCGCATGCCCCACTGACCGACAATTAACGAAAAAGACGCACCCATGATGAAAGCAATGGTGCGTCCAATCGCGATGATAAATGTAACTCCTTGAGGGCCAAAAGCCTTGAACTCTTCCTGGGCTTCAAGACTTGGTGGAACAACATACACGCTCAAGAACATCACCACCGTCAACACGGCGATCAACGGCAAAATTGTTCTTAGCTGTTGTCCGAGATAAGAATCGGCACCGATGCGGATAGCGTTCCAGACTTCCTGCATCTTGGCTGTGCCCTGATCGTGCTTGAGCACCGTGCTGCGTAACCACCAGGCATACGCCAGGCTGATGAACGCAGCCACCAATACCAAAAGGATGGCAACCTGTTCAAAGCCATTCAGGCCGTGACGACTGCCCAACAAGAGAATGTCCATGCAACCTCCAAGAAAAGTGGATTTTTAGAACCATTCAGTGCAAAGCGCACTTGAACTTAAGAGAGTAAATCGCTTCTCTTACCCTTCCGGCAACGGGCAAAGTGCAGGCCAGCCCTTGCCAGGCAGCCATATCAAAATGTAAGGACCATTAAAGATGCCTGAGTATACCCAACAAGCGGGGGAACGTCAAACAGGGGGCTTTGCTCAACCCTGCTGCAGTTTTTTATAAGCCCCAACCCAGGGCCGGCCCAACCGATGACCGGGTGCCACTTCCACCTTGGACAATTTCTGGGCGATTTGCGTCATAGTAACTGCCACCCCGGCCCAATCATCTGCCAGCAATGCGATCTTCATCTTCTCGGCATACTGACCGGCCCACAACCAGTCCATGCGGAAACGGTCAGCTTTGACCCAGTAACCGCGCTTTTCCCAGGCCGCCACTGAATCGTCAATGCCCGCCGATATCTGCGTCAGCGCCAGGACAATAAAAGCCGCGAGATCGCGAAATTCCTGGCCCGGTTCCTGCTGTTTGGCCAATTCGCGGATTGCCAGGATGATGCCTTTCGTGAGTTGAGTCCGCTCTTTCCCGGCGGATTCGGGATTTATGATCGTCATCGCGCGCCGATTATATCGTATTTCAGAGATTTATTTCTCCACGACCGGGCAGGCCTGCCCTTTACTGATTTACCAAAACCCCAACAAGGCGTAAAGTACCGCACACTTTGCGGTATAATTCCGCCGCTGAAAACGTCCTGTCTGGGGACATGCTGGAACTGGCAGACAGGCATGACTTAGGATCATGTGCCGCGAGGCGTGAGGGTTCAAGTCCCTCTGTCCCCACAGCGTCACGCAAATAATAGAAAGGATTTTAGCCTTGAAGATTGAAACCCACCCCCGCGACGACCACCAGATGACCCTGGTTGTCGAACTGGAACAGGAAAAACTGGAAGGTGCCCGCCGCAAAGCTGCCCGCCGCATTGCCGAAAAAGTCAAAATCCCCGGCTTCCGGCCCGGCAAAGCCCCCTTCGATGTCGTGCGCCGGCTATACGGCGACGGCGTTATCACCGAAGAAGCGGTGGAACTGCTTGTCGATGAAATCTACCCCGAAGCGATTAAAGAAGCTGCCATTCAACCCGCTGCCGCCGGGGCGTTGGAAAATATTGAAAGCCTCGAACCTCCCAAATTTATCTTTACCATCCCGCTCCAGCCGACCGTAGACCTGGGCAATTACCAGACCGTACGCTTGCCGTACGAATGGAGCGAACCTGCTGACGCCGAAGTCGATGAAGAGATCGAAAACCTGCGGCGCATGTATGCCACCACCGAAAGCGTGGAACGGCCCGTACAACTTGGAGACTATGTCATGATCTCACTGACCGGCTCCAAAGCAGGCGAAGAAGAAGGAGCCGCCCCCCTGCTTGAGCGCAGCAGCTTCGCCGTGGTTGTCCGCAAGGAAGGCCGGCCAGGTGAGTGGCCCTTCGCAGGGTTCTCCTCTCGCCTGCTGGATGCCGCGCCAGGCGCTGTGATCCAGTTTACTCACACCTTTGCCAGCGACCACGAAGACGAGAGCCTGAAAGGCCAGACGGTCGAAATCGCGGTGACCATCAAAACCATCCGCAGCGTCAACACCCCCGAGCTGGATGATGCCTTCGCCCAGAAAACCGGTCTGGGCCAAACGGTGGCCGAGTTGCGCGAAAAGATGCGCACCAACGTCAATGCCACCGCCCAGGACAAATTCGATGACCAATACTACGAAACGGTCATGGAACAAATCAAGGCCGGCGCAACCATTAAGTACCCCCCCCAGGTGCTCGAACATGAAGTCGAACATGTGCTCGAAGATATGGAAAACCGTCTGAAAGCACAAGGCCTGGAAACTCTGGAAAAATACTTCGGCATGATCAATACCACCCGCGAGCAATTCATCACAGAACAGGCCCGCCCCACTGCCCAAAAACGTCTGGAGCGCGGACTGATCATGGATGAAATCGCCCGGGTCGAGAAAATCGAAATCGACCAGCAGTCACTGGAAGAAGAATTCGGCAACACCTGGGCACAGCTCGCGACCTCCGATGAGGAATTTGCCCGCCGCACGAAGGGCGGCACCAAGGTCTCGCGCGAGATTGTCGATGCCGTAGCCATGGATTCAGCCAACCGCCTGCTGACCCGCCGCGTGCTGGCACGCATCAAATCAATCGCCACCAGCGCGGATGGAGAAACACCCGCCGCGGCCCAGGAAGCGGAAGCGCCTGCCGCCAAACCCGCTAAAAAGTCGCGCAAAAAAGCCGAATAAATCCCCAACGCCCACGCTCCTCGTTGTGCCAGCAGTCCGTCTGCTGGCACAACTGTTATGGCGGGTTTCCCAACAATTCTATGACAGCCTTTTAACGTGATTCCAATAAAAAGCGAGTATGATTACTCTAATTAACGCAGGAGGAACCCAATGATCCCCAACTTCAAAAGCGTCACCCCTTATGTGATTGAATCATCCAACTATGGTGAGCGTTCATACGACGTTTTCACGCGTCTGCTGAAAGATCGCATCATCTTTCTCGGCACCGGCATTGATGATCAGGTCGCCAACGTCGTTGTTGCGCAGCTTTTGCACCTGAATCATGAAGACCCCGAAAAAGAGATCCAGATGTACATCAACTCACCCGGCGGAGTCATCTACGCCGGCCTGGCCATCTACGACACGATGCAGATGATTTCCAACCCGATCAGCACCGTGGCCGTCGGTGTCACCGCCTCTTTTGGCACCGTACTACTGACGGCCGGCACCAAGGGCCGCCGCTACGCCCTGCCGAATGCCACCATCCACATGCACCAGCCGCTGGGCGGCGCCCAGGGCCAGGCCACAGACATTGAAATCGCAGCCAAGCAGATTCTGCACCTGAAAGATTTGCTGCTGGGGATCATGTCCAAGCACACCGGGCAGACGATCGAGAAAATCAAGCATGATTCCGACCGCGACCTGTATATGAACGCCACGCAGGCGGTGGAATACGGCCTGGTTGACCAGGTGCTGGCCACCCCCGAAAAGAAATAACCCCCCAACGCAGGAATCAAAACGGCGACCGCCACTTTCGGACGGTCGCCGTTTGCTATTTCTCAGGTCAGCGCGGCACGCGCCTGGCGCAGGTGGGTGCGGTCATGTTCGACGATGAAGCCAACCAACTCACGCAGGCGCGTTGGGCCGAGGATGGTATGCCGCGCCGGGCTCTCCCACTCTGCTGCGGAAAGGGCTCGCAACCGCTCGATGACCTGGCTGCGCGCTGTAAGGAAGGCCTGCCAGGCCACGGCGGCATCCTGTTGGTGGTATTTCCGTTCATCAGCCCACGGGTCGGTATCCTGCCCAGTCACGATGGGATTTGGGCCAGCCAGGATTGCCTCCACGCGCGGCTGGTTGACTTCAACTTCGACATCGCGCAGATGGCAAAGAATTTCAGTCATGGCCCATTCGCCCTGCGCCGGGCGGGCGGACCAATCAGCAGGCAGGCTGTTGAGGAGCAGGGTATGCAATACTGCCGGGGTGGCTTGCAAGGCCGCCAGCAGCGCCGCGGGGGTGGAGAAATCTGGCTGGAGGAGGGAAAGTTCGGTTGATTCGAGGAATGCGCGCAAATCAGCAAGGGTTCCGCGCGGCACGCCCTCTGCTTCGGGAGCACTCTGGCCATCCGGATTCAGCCAGAAGATGGGCAATCCAGCCCGGCGCGCGGGGATGACATCCCGCTCGAGGCTGTCACCCACCATCAGGAGCGGGGAGTTCCCATCCCAATCCATGTGGGCCAGGAACTCCGGGTAATAGGCCACCGAGGCTTTGGCAAAATGAAAAGTCTGGAAGTCGGAGATCAGGCCAAAAGGCACATTTTCGGGCGGTAGACCGGCCCAGCGCAGGCGGTGAAGTATGGCTTTGCGCGGAAAGAGCGGGTCGGTGGCTACATTGACCTGCCAGCCCTGTGCCAGGGCCCATTCCACCAGGGCGATTGCTGCGGGGCGCGGTTGCGTGAGCGGCTGGAGGGTCGGAAAGACTTCGTCGTAGAACCGATCAATTTGACCGGCCAGGTCGGCGCGGGTGGTGCCCAGGGGCAGATAAAACTGGTCGCTGAAAACTTGCTCGAGCGTGGCGTCGAGGCGGGTGCTGGTATACATGGTGCGGGTGGCGCGCATCAACTCCGGGAGCATTTTTTCGGGCGGGATTTTTTCCGCCAGGTAGCCAGCCAGTTTTTGGAAATAGGCCGGAATGAGCGAATCGATGTTGGAATCGAGCAGGGTGTCATCCAGATCAAAGAGCAGGGAAAAGGTCATTTTGGCACGCTAAAGATGGGGGGTAAAGGGTGACATTCGCCGCAGCCAACCTGCGGTTCTTTAACTGTCCGCGCAGTTTTGGTGCAAAAAGCGGAAATTTGCACGCGGCGCATGAACATGGCGTCCAGTGGCCGGCCAACCGTGGCGCGCAGTTGTAAATTCTGGCAGGAATTGGCGCGTTGAATGCCCGGCACCGGGCAGCTCTTGCAAAGATCCGGCGACCAATCCTGGCCGGAGGCTTTTAAGAGACGGCATACTTCGACATTGCGTCCGCGATAGTAGTCGCCAAAAAAATATTGACATTCTTGACCGGTAGGTGTGCGCATGGGCAGGTGACTTTTCTGGCAGAAGGATGGGAACAGTGCCTGATTTTAACATGATCGGGCATTAACAACAAACCGGCGGCCAGGCGGCCACCGGTTCGGTTTGTGGCAGCAAGAGACGCGCCTAGACGCGGGTCACGTATTCGCCGGTGCGGGTGTCGACGCGGATGGTGTCGCCTTCTTTGACAAAGTTCGGCACCTGCACTTCGACGCCGGTCGAGACGCGCACCTTTTTGGTGACGCCAGTGGCGGTATCTCCGCGCACAGCGACTTCGGCATATTCCACTTTCAGGTCAACGGTCAGGGGCAATTCCACGTCCAGAGCTTCGCCATTATAGAAGGTCAGCTTGCATTCCATGCTTTCCGAAAGAAAGCCGGCGCTCTCGCCAAGAATATCGGCCTTGACGGCAGGCTGCTCGAAGGTGTCATTATCCATAAAATAGTAAAAGTCGCCATCGGTGTACAGGTACTGGGCGTTGTGATAGTCGAGCGAGGCGTCTGGAACCCGGTCACCGGACTGGAAGGTTTTTTCAATGTTGGAGCCTGTGCGCAGGTTGCGCGCCTTGATTTTAATGGTCGCGTTACCACGGCCGGGCTTGTGGTGACTGTATTCCAACACCTTGAGCAGCTGGCCGTCATATTCAAAAGTGACCCCTTTGCGTAATTCGTTTACATCTATCATGTCTTTCCTCTTTCAGAATGCCTTACGGGTGAAATTGAGCGGCGGGATTATAGCATTGGAGGGGCAGGAATGACAAGGCCGGAAAAACGCCGCCAGGCGCAAAGATTGCGCAAGAATCGGGTGGCGGCGCGGAATAACCGGGGGTAAGATGGGGTCATGTCACGGAGGCAGTATGGAGACCGATTATCACCGCATTGAGCAAGCCATTGGCTACATTGAAAATAACTTCCAGCGCCAGCCCGAACTGGCCGAAATCGCCAGCGCAGTCGGATTGAGCGAGTTCCACTTCCAGCGCCTGTTCACCCGTTGGGCCGGCATCAGCCCCAAGCGTTTCCTGCAATATCTCACCAAAGAAGGCGCCAAGGCAATGCTGCAACGCGCCAGCGTGCTTGAAACCGCCCATGGTGTTGGCCTTTCCGGGCCGGGCCGCCTGCATGATTTATTGGTGACGACCGAGGCGGTAACCCCCGGCCAGGTGCGGACGAAAGGTGCAGGGTTGGAAATCAGCTACGGGTTCGAGCCAACGCCTTTCGGCGAGGCGCTGGTCGGCAGTACGGCGCGGGGCATCTGCTTTTTGGGTTTTGTGGAAAAGAGCCGGGAGGCGACGCTGGAAATTTTACAGGGCCAATGGCCGCTTGCCCAACTGAGGCAGGCTCCAGAGGGAAATCCCCGAGTGCTGGCGCCCGTTTTCAAGCCGGAGACGCCCTGCGGGCCGCTGCCCATTTTTCTAAGCGGAACAAATTTCCAATTAAAAGTGTGGGAGGCGCTGTTGAAGCTGCCGGCCGGGAGCGCCACCACGTATAGCAGCCTGGCCGCGGCGCTTGGGCAGCCGGCTGCCGCGCGCGCCGTGGGCAGCGCGGTGGGGCACAACCCGCTGGCGTATCTAATCCCATGCCACCGGGTTATCCGTCAAGCCGGTGAGTTTGGCAATTATCGCTACGGCGCGCTGCGCAAAAAAGCCATCCTCGGCTGGGAAGCGGCCCAACTCGAGGAGGCGTTACACCCGTTTGCTGGCTGAAACCAGCTTTCTCAGGGGTTTTTTCGAAAGCAAATTCCCCATTCACCTGGTGCATTGCACCCTGAAACAAAGGACATTCATGAAAACCAAAATCTGGCTGGCAATGCTGGCCATCTACCTGATCTGGGGTTCCACTTACCTGGGAATCCGCTTCGCCATCGAGACCATTCCGCCCTTTCTCTCCGCCGCCATCCGCTTCCTGATTTCATCAATCATCATCTTAAGCTGGAGAAAACTGGCCGGCGACCCCTGGCCGACCGCGCGCCAATGGCGCGACGCCGCCATCGTCGGTTTGCTGCTGCTGGTGGGCGGGAACGGGCTGGTTTCGTACGCTGAAATGACCCTGCCCTCCGGCGTGGCCGCCCTGGTCGTCGGCTCGGTGCCGCTCTGGCTGACGCTGTTCGAGGCGCTGCGGCGCGGCGGGATCAAACCCGGCTGGCAGACTCTGGCCGGGCTGGTGGTCGGTTTCGGCGGCATCTTCCTGCTGGTCGGACCCAACCAATTTGGAGGTTCCCTGCACCTCGAGCCAATCGGCACCATGGCCATCATCTCGGCAACCATTTTATGGGCTCTTGGTTCCATTTACAGCAAAAATGCCGATATGCCCGCCTCCACCATCCTGTGGACAGGGATGGAAATGACCGCCGGAACGGTCGGCTTGTTTGCGATGAGTGCTTTGAACGGCGAATTTGCCCGCTTCAACCTGCTTGCGGTTTCCACCCGCTCCTGGCTCGGATTGCTGTACCTGATCACTTTCGGCTCATTAATCGCCTTCGTCTCGTATGCCTGGTTGCTGCGCAACGCCCCGATCGCCTTAATCGCCACCTACGCCTATGTCAACCCGGTCGTCGCCATCTTTCTCGGCGCCTGGCTGGCGAGTGAAGTCGTCACAGCGCGCATCCTGATCGCCGCCACCATCATCATCGGGTCGGTGATCCTGATCAATTTCTCGCGGCAGGCGCAAGTCATCCAACAGGAAGAAGTGACCACCCCCATCGCCGATTAAGCCTTGTCAGTCCCGCGTTCAACCTCGAGCGCGGGACTTTTTTCCAATCAGGGGGAACCGGGGAAAAATCTTCCAAAATCTCTTATAAAAGCCTCTTGTATTTTGCTGTTTTCGGATGGATAATAAAAAAATCTTTTCCCGCCTTTCTTTCACAAAAATATAAATGGAGGCAGTGGATGACCCCCCAACGCAAACCAACGACCATCTTCGGACTCGCTGCCTTCAGCCTTATCCTGATCCTGCTGTTTTTAAGCGGCTGCAACCTGCCCCAGGCCGCCGCGCCGACTGCAATTCCCCTGCCGCCGACCGCCGTGCCCCCCACCGCCGTGCCGCCCACGGAAGCCCCGGCAGAACCCCAGCCAATCGCCCACCAGCTCACCCCCGATGAAGCCATGGCGGTCAGCGGCGAGGTCACCTTCTACGATGTCAATTCCTCCGGCACCGGAGGAAGTCATTACGCCCCTTACGGCGACAGCTACGACCTCAACCGCCTCGAGCGCCCATTCACCCAGGCCGACATGACCTACCAGCCCGGCCTCGACATCGTCACCTTCCAACTGGCGCAAAGCGCCGACTGGAACTATGCCTTCATCCAGATGAAAAGCAGCCCGCTTGATAAAGCCAGCTACGGCGTCGAACTCGACCTCGACCGCGACGGCTTCGGCGATATCCTGATCTGGGCCCAGGCGCCCTTCTCCACCCAGTGGAACAACGACACCCTGCAGG
>CAIQVH010000031.1 GCA_903875215.1 uncultured Anaerolineae bacterium | reverse complement strand
TATGGTCTTCCCGGATACCACCGCCTATGCCTTTGAGCATCTCAAAGATCATTCCTACCTGACGCTGATCACCTGCCAGGGCTACAACTTCCTGACGGACAGCTACATGTTCCGGCGCGTGGTGCGGGCGGTGCTGGTCAGCGTGGAAGCGGAATAAAGGCCCCAGCTTTCTGTTGAGTCAAAAAACAGGAACAGGTGCGAAGCCTGCTCCTGTTTTTTTTTATTGACCATTGTCCTGTTCCTGATCGTCATCAAGGGGGTGAACACAACCTCTGTGGTAAGGCATGGCAAACCGGGCTTTTTTTTGCCCAAGTTTGACTTATATTAAATTTTAGTGTGATAATACAGGCATTGCGAATGCGGCGCCAGGCACCTGGTCACGTGGGGGGGAGAGGCGAGAGAGAGCGGCTTTGGGGTCGCGCCCCTTGGTGCGGAGCAGTGAGCTTATTCTGGATCCGGCAGTTCTTAAGGATGAAATCAGACCATGAAAAAAACAATTCAATCCATTTTTTTTGCATTCTCACTGCTAGCAATCATGACGGGCGGGTGTGCCCTGTTATCCACGCCGGCCCCGGCTGCCGATACTGCTGTCCCTTCACCGGTATTCTTGCCCACCCAGACGCCCATCCGGGAGATCTGGGATGAAATAAAATTGGTGACTGCCGACAATCCGCTGGAATATCCCAATCCGACTGATAACTACGAAAGCGCCCCAATTTATCAGGGGAATCTCTCCCTGGAGAAAGACACGCGCTGGTTGTTTGACCTGGAAACTGGCAAGCTAAAGGAAGATATCGGCGAAGCCAGCACCGGGCTGTTGATCACTGGCTCAAACGATCAGGGTGACCAGCCTGTTCTATTTTTTGTTTATCAAAAGGGTGGCTGGAATCTGGGGTATGCGCCTGTTTCCGCACCCGATTTTACCTTCGGGAATTATTTTCAAGAATTAAAGAGCCCGGTTCAACAGTTCCAGCTCAGCATCACCGAGGGCGGGAAAATTCTGAAAATCTCCAATCAGGAAGGGTTTACGTATACCCATACATTTTCTGAGCCGATGTTTGCGCGCGCAAAAAAGATCAACACCTTCATCCAGGTTGGGCCGCAATCCACGCTGCGGGTGAATACCCTGACCCTCCAACAAAAGCAGGACGGAATTATGACTGCGCAAATTCCAACGCCTCAACCTGCCGGCAGCATGTATCAGTATATTTTCCATGTCTCGCCGGAAGGAAAGGATTCTAACCCCGGCACGCAGGCCGCCCCTTTTGCCAGCCTGGAACGGGCTCGCGATGGGATTCGCTTGATCAATCACGCCATGAGCGGGGATATCCTGGTCGTTCTGCACGGGGGAGTTTATCCCGTTTTGCAGGCCATCCAGCTCGGAGTTGCTGATTCGGGACAAAATGGCCATCAGATCATCTATCGCGCCGCCGAAGGAGAGCAGCCGGTATTTTCGGGGGGCATGACTTTCGGCAACTGGGAAGCGCTGCCAGGCAATCAGATCTGGAAATCCTCTTTGCCGCCCGAAACCCAATTATTCAGGCAGTTGTATATCAACGGTCGGCGATCCCAGCGGGCTGTCTTCAAAACCACCCTGACCGGTTTGCGTAATGCGCCCGGCGAACACAGCGAACAGGATGGGATTGTGATAGCGGCGGGGAAACTTCCCGCCCTGGCGCGCCCACAAGACCTGGAGCTGCACTGGATTTATGATTGGAAAGATATGCGCTTGCCGGCGCGCGGCATGGATGCCAACCCGGATGGGAGCCAGACCCTCTGGCTGCTCCAGCCGTACTATTCCTCCGCGCTGGCCATGGGCAGCCCCAATCATCAATGGATCCCCGGCTTTGACAGGCCGTTCTACCTGGAAAATGCCCTGGAGTTTTTGGATCAACCCGGGGAGTGGTATTTCAATGCTGAAACGCACGAATTGTTCTACTGGCCGCTCCCAGGTGAGGAGATGAAAACTGCCGAGACGGTTATTCCTCAAGCCCAGAGTCTGCTCGAACTGGCAGGTGGACCGTTGGGGCAGGAGGTGCATGACCTGGTTTTTGAAGGCTTGACTTTTGCGTATGCCGGCTGGACGCGCGCCAGTAAGGTGGGTACGTTTGGCTGGCAGGCGCAAAGCCTGATTTCGGGTGACCACGAGGAGATGACCCCTGCCCATATACATCTTTCTGCGGCCCATGATATTCGTTTTGAAAAGAATCAGTTTATTCATTTGGGAGCTTCTGCGCTGGGGTTGGGGAATAACACCCAAAATATTACGGTGCGGGGCAACCTGTTTCATGATATTTCGGATGCTGCTATCGTTGTGGGGCATTGGGACGACGCCTATATTCGCGCACCGCTGCTGCAAGCACAGCCCAAGGATAATTTTATTCTTGACAATCGCATTAACCAGGCCGGGGTTGAGTACTGGGGCGCATCAGGCATCAACGCCTATTACGTTGAAAACCTTCAAATCGTTCACAATGAACTCTCAAACCTGCCTTACACCGGGATTTCGCTTGGCTGGGGCTGGTCTTCGACAACAGACTCAACCACCTGCCGGGATAACCGGGTGGCCTACAACCTGATTACCGATCTGAGTCAGCGCGCGCGGGATGCCGGGGGGATTTACACGCTTGGGCAGCAGCCCGGTACTGTGGTGGAAGGAAACGTGATCCGCCGCATGAAAGGCGATTACGCCTGCCTGTATCCGGATGAAGGCTCGGCCTTTATCACCTACCGGGATAATGTTTGTGATACCGCACCTTTCTGGCTGCACCTCTGGATCAACACCATTCACGATATCGAGATCCAAAACACCTATTCGAATGTGGCTGGCAAGCTCAACCGTGGTGTCAATATTCATATCGCGAACACGGTGATTGTCAACGGACAAAGCTGGCCGCCAGAAGCCGGGACGATCCTGAAACAAGCCGGGCTGGAGCCGGGCTATGAATATTTGCAGGACTGGCTGAAAAAATTGGATGTGCCATAGGGCACTCTTCCCTGCATCAAGAAATCCGGCAGCCAGGGCTTTATCACCTCTGGCTGCCGGGTTTTGGTTTTCCGGCTGTGAAAATCCCGGGAGAATAATGGCAGGGTTGTGGGGACTGAAAAAGAGAGTAAGATAAAAGTATGCACCAGCTGCGTGAACTGCTGACCGGACCGCCTTTGCCGACCAGGCAACTGGCCCATGAAAAATTGAATAAAATCCGCGCCCTGGCGGCTTTTTCTCCCGATGCGCTGTCTTCAATCGCCTATGCCAACCAGGAAATTTACCTGGGGCTGGCAGCGGCTGGGGCGGCAGGGCTGACGTATGCCTGGCCGATCGCGCTGGCGATTGCTGTGTTAATGGCCAGCGTGGCGTTTTCGTACATTCAAACCATCTCGGCTTACCCGGCGGGGGGCGGTTCCTACACGGTGGCGCGAGAAAATCTGGGCCGGTTGCCCGGGTTGGTCGCCGCCTCGGCGCTTTTGATTGATTATGTTTTGACGGCCGCTGTCAGCCTGACGGCGGGCGTGGCGGCCATTGCCTCGGCTTTTCCCATTTTGTGGCAGGTGCGCGTACCCCTTGCGCTTTTCCTCCTGGCACTGATTACCCTCGCCAACCTGCGCGGCATGCGCGAATCGGGCAGCCTGATGGCGCTGCCGGTTTACCTGTTCATCCTCTGTTACATCGCGTTGATCGCAATCGGGTTGGTGCGCGCCGTGCTGGAGGGGCCGGGCAGCCTGCCAGTCGCCGCTCCGCCGCCTGCTTCAGCGCTGACACTGTTTCTGCTGCTGCACACCTTCGCTTCGGGGTGTACGGCGCTGACGGGGATTGAAGTCATCAGCAACGGCGTGCCTTATTTCCAGCCGCCGCAGGTAAAAAACGCTCGCATCACCCTGGTCGTCATGGCGGGATTAATGGGCGGGCTGTTTGTGGGCAGTATGGGCCTGACCCAGTTTTTTGCAGTCATTGCTGCTCCCAACGAGACCATTCTCTCGGCGCTGGCCAGCCGCGTACTGGGGCATGGGCCGCTCTACCTTCTTGTACAGGTCTCCACCTTGTTGATCCTGGCCGTGGCGGCCAACTCCAGCTTCGCCGGGTTTCCGCGCCTGGCTTCCGTCCTGGCACAGGACCGCTATCTTCCGAACCAATTTGCTCATTTGGGCGACCGGCTGGTGTATTCGAACGGGATTGGTGTGTTGGCGCTTCTGACTGCTATCCTGATCGTGGCATTTCATGGCGACAGTCATGCCTTGATTCCGCTTTTTGCGGTGGGCGTTTTCCTGGCGTTCACCCTTTCGCAAGCCGGGATGGTGAAACACTGGGTCCGCCAGCGCCGGTCTGGATGGGGTCTCAAAGCCTTTGTCAATGGCCTGGGCGCCGCCGTGACCCTGCTGGCGTTGGGAGTGATTGCTTTCAGCAAATTCCTGGAAGGTGCCTGGATTGTGATTCTCCTGATCCCCGGGCTGGTCATCCTGTTTCAAAAA
The DNA here is from genome assembly GCA_903875215.1 of uncultured Anaerolineae bacterium. Classification (GTDB taxonomy): domain Bacteria; phylum Chloroflexota; class Anaerolineae; order Anaerolineales; family Villigracilaceae; genus UBA5195. Next base: position 575,288 of record CAIQVH010000031.1, on the reverse strand, counting down.
ATCCATTCCCACTACCGCGAAATTTCACGCGAACTTTCCTTGCATGGAGCCCCGGCCCCTTTGAAGCCGGTGCCCAGGCCGCGCCTGGTGATCCCGATTTCAGGGGTGCACCGTGGCACCCTCCAGGCTGTGCGGTATGCTCGTTCTATTTCAGACCAGGTGACGGCTGTCTACGTTGAGACGGATCCGGAGCAAACCGCCCATGTCAGGCGGGAATGGGAAGCCTGGGGGCAGGGGGTGCCGCTCGTGGTGGTACCCTCGCCATACCGCTCGCTGATCGGGCCTTTCCTTGATTACCTGTACCGGGCCGATTTGGAGATCCATGATGGCCAGCTGGCCAGCGTGCTCCTGCCGGAATTTGTCCCCGTTAAATGGTGGCATCACCTGCTGCATAATCATACCGCTGCTCTGCTGCGCCTGGCCTTGCTGTATGACCGCCGCAAATGGGGGACCATTCGCGCGATCATTGATGTTCCCTTCCATTTGCGCAAGTAGCGCCGCATCCTTCAGGGCTGAAACTCATCCGGGCCTTCACGAACCACCTGCAAGAACAATTCCACGATCTGCGGGTCCAGGTGGGTTCCAGCAAGCCCGCGGATATAGTCCAGTACTTTTTCTTCGGGCCAGGCCGGGCGGTAGGGGCGGTCGAAGCGCAGGGCATCCCAAATATCCACCACGGCAAACAGGCGCGCCGCCAGGGGAATTTGCTCCCCCTTAAGGCCGCGCGGGTAGCCGCTGCCATCCCATTTTTCATGATGGCAGTAGGGGATTTCCAGCGCGTTCTTCAGATAGGCGATCTTCGAAAACATATCATAGGCAAATTGGGGGTGTTGGCGCATGACGGCCCACTCTTCTTCATTCAGGGAGCTGTTCTTAAGCAGGATATTATCCGGGACACCCAGTTTGCCCATGTCATGCAGGAGTGCCCCGCGGCGGATATGGATCATTTGCTCCGGGCTGAGTCCCAGGGCGTGCCCCAGCCGCTCGGTCATGCGAGTCACACGCTGAGTGTGGCCCTCGGTTTCCCTGTCGCGCAAATCGAGCGCGCTGGACCAGCCTTCGATGGTCGCATCGTAGGCCAGGCCCAACTCAATGTTCGAGCGTTCCAGGCCTTGAAACAATTCCGCGTTGTCAATCGCGATGGCAGCCTGGTTGCCCAGGGTTTCCAGAAACTCCAGCCATTCGGTATCCGCCGCCAGCGGAGCGCGGTGGAAAAGTTCCAACACCCCTTTGATCTGCCCCTTGGCAGTCAGCGGAACCGCAAAATAAGCGAAAAACCCCTCGCCTCCCAGCTGCCGGGCGCGCGAGAAATCTTTAGCTGCCTCGGGCAGGTTGGTCACACTGACAATGCGCCGCTCGAGGATGGCGCGTCCAGCCTGGGCATCATCCATGCGCAGGCGCGATTGTTCAATTGCGCGGGTGCGAAATCCGCGCCCGAGGGTGTATTCCAGGCTTTGCGTCAGAGGTTTGTATAAGAGAATATCCGCTGCGTCGATGTGCAGTTGGGCAATCAACTGGTCGAGCAGGGCGCCGAGAATCACGCGCACGTCCAGACTGGCGCTCAGGGCCAGGTCCACCACGTGCAGTGCGGCGAGGCGCTCCAGGCGCTGTTCGGTTTTGGCGTGCAGGCTCATGCGGTGAATGGCATTCCCGGCGATTTCTGCCAGGGTCGTCAGCAGGCGGATATCCTCCGGAGAGAGTTCGCGCGGCAGGGGCACCGCTACGAAAAAGACACCGACGCTGACTTCGGTGCTTTGAATCGGCAGGCAGGCCCCACCCCAGCCGGCGGGAATGTGCGCGCCCAATTCTTGCAGCGCCAGCGCATCGCCCTGAAAATCGCGCGTCAGGTAGGGCTTTCCGCTGCTCAGAATGCGCTGGGGAAGCCCCGTTGTGATGGCCAGATTTTCCGCGGCGATATTTTCGAACCAGCCGCGCGCGATTTGCTGCAAGAGGCTGTTGTTGAGGCTGTCATACAGGCAGAGCATGCCGGCAGTCGTGCCGAGGATTGCGAGGGTTTCGTCAATCAGCAAGGGCAGAATTTCATCCACGGTGTGGGCCACCCGCAGCGCGGTGGATATCTTGTTGACGGCTTCCAGTTCGCTCAGGCGGTGGCGGGTTTCTTCCAGCATGCGGGCATCGTAAACGGCACTGGCAGCCTGGCCGGCCAGCAGGCTCAAAAAGTGGACATCCTCTTCGGTGAATTTGCGCGTGCTGGGCCGGATTTCGGCCAGCGTCAGGGTACCGATCAGTTCGCCGCCGAAAAGCATGGGCACCTGGCAAAATGCGCCGAAGGGATGGCTGGCATAATCGGGCAGGCGGTGTTCCCAGGCCAGGTAATCATCAATGACCATTGGCTTGCGCGTTTGAGCCACGCGTCCGGTCAGGCCTTCCCCCATTTTGATGCGCCCGCCGACCTGGATTTCGAGGCCTTTTGAAATGGCCAGAACCATTTCCTCCCGGGCCGGATCGTAAAGATCCACTGCGCCATAGGGGGCTGATAGTAATTTTCGGGCGCGCTCAATGATGGTATCCAGCAAGGCGGGTAAGTCCTGGCGGGCGGCCAGGTCGCTGGTGGTTTCGTACAGGGCGGCGAATTCCTCCGCGCGACGGCGCAGGGTATCTTCAGCGCGTTTCCGCTCTGCCAGTTCAATTTGCAGGCGTTCGTTGGCGCGCTTGAGTTCGTCGTGAATGATGACTTTTTCAATCGAGAAGATGAGTTTGTTGAGATAGCCGTGATTCTTGGTGATGTAATCGTTGACTCCCAGTTGCAGGGCAGCCAGGGCCTGGGTATCGTCGCCCTGCCCCGAGAGGATCACGACTGGCAGCCCGGCCTGGCGGCGTATCAGTTCGCGAACCAGGGCCAGGCCGCTTTCGCCGGGCAGGTTCAAGTCAATCACTGCCAGATCAAAGCTGCGCGGTTGGTGGAGATGTTCAAGTGCGGCGGCGCTGCTCGAGGCGGTTTCGAGCTTGAGATGCGGGGCGTGCTCGGCAAAAAAAAGCCGGGTGTCGTCAATATCCGCCTGGCGATGGGCAACATGGAGAATTTTCCGCTGCAGCGCGGTGCCGGGCAGGTGCTTGGGCTGTTCCTGGTGCTGTCCGGCCAGCACAGCTCGCAACAATTCGGGGGTGCTTTCCAGATAGTCGCCGGTCTTGGGGATGTAATTTGCAGCGCCGAGACGCAGTGCCTGCACGACCAGTTCGTCGTCGCCTGCACCGGTGACAAAGACGACCGGAATCCGGATCCCGTTATGGATGAGATTCTTCAGCAAGTCCAGACCGTCCACGTCGGGCAGGCGCTGATCGAGTAATAGCAGGTCGTAAGGGTGTTCCTGCATCTCTTCCAGGCAGGCCTGCCCGCTGTCGACGATGACCAGCTCGAAATCGGGTTCGTTTTCGGCAAAGTGATAGCGGGTTTGATCCGCGTCGAGGGGATTGTCTTCGGCGTACAGCACGCGGATTTTTGCGCGGGGAAGGGTCATGGGTTTGTTTCCTGCCAACAGGGAAGGGCTGCCAATGGTTGTGCCACGGTTGTTCAGGCGGCGGGCGGAGCGGTTTGGGGCAGTTCCACATGGAAGGTGGCGCCCTGCCCGGGGGCTGATTCGGCCCAGATGCGCCCACCCATCTTTTCCATCACTTTTTTAGCGATGGCCAGCCCAGCGCCAGTACCTTCGTATTCATCCATGCGCACCAGCCGGTTGAATAACCCGAAAATGCGGTCGTGTTGTTTCATGTCAAAGCCGATGCCGTTGTCGCTGACGCTCAGCCGCCAGGTATGGCTGGTTTGTTCAGCTCGAATGTTGATTCGGGGTGTGCTGACTTTGCCGCTGTACTTGAGCGCATTGTCGATCAGGTTGGTCAGGACCTGGGTCAGGCCGCGCTCCCAGGTTTCGAGCGTGGCGGAGGGAACGTCCAGCGAAACCTGCGTGTGTTGTTCGGCCAGCATCAGGCTGTGGTCTTGCAGAATGGTTTCGATCAGGGCGCGCAGGTTCACTTCTGTTGGGGCGGGCAGGTCGGCATCCAGGCGCGAGTAGCGCAGCAGGTCATCAATCAAGCCATCCAGGTTGCGGGTGGCTGTCAGTATTTGGCTGATGCAGAACAGGGCTCGCTCATTGAGCTCGTCACGATGTTTCCGGTCGAGTTCCCTGGCGTAACCGTTGATGCCGCGCAAAGGCGCTTTCAGATCGTGCGAAATGGTGTGCGCAAAATCTGTCAGCTCGGCATTGCGTGCCAGTAGCCTGTTTTCAGAATGTTGCAATTGTTCGGTTTTTTTATTCAGGCTGGCGTTTAGCGCGACAATCCGGGCATTGGTCGTGGTGAGTTCAAGATTCAGGCGGGTCAGCTCATCTTCACGCTGGCGCAGCTGGCTGAGAGCGCCCATCAATTCCAGGTTTTGGGTGCGAATTTCGTCAAGCGGGGATGATTCGGTGCGAGTGGCGGCCAATTTATCCCCGATATTTTTCAGCACAGCCGCTGTGACGGGCGGGGAGCCGGCAGGCAGTTTCTTCCCGAAGGAGATGGTGGTCCCTTTTCCGGGGCCGGTCTCGAGCTGGAACATGTCCATCAGCCGCCTGGTGCCGGTAATTCCGATGCCCATCCCGGTTTGTGAGGCATAATGGCCTTCCAGGATGGCTTCCAGGTCTTTGATGCCGGGGCCATGGTCACGGATGATGATGGAAAAAAGTTGGGGGCTGGCGGTCATATCCATTTGGAATTCAACATCGCCGCCTCCGCCGTACTGGTAGGCATTGCGGGCAATTTCCGAGACGGCAGTACACAGGCGCGTCTGGTCGTTGCGGTCAAATCCCAACAGTTCGGATATCAGGCGGGTGCGCTGGCGGGCATGGACCAGGTCTTGTTCGTAACGGATTTCAACGCGGGTGATTCTCAGTCCCATGCTGGCCCCCCGGTTTCGTTGAATACCAGGATGGAGGCATCATCGTTTGGACGGTTGTGGTGGCAAAACAATACCCCGGCAATCAGGGTGGGGTGTTTCCTGCGCAAACCCGGGTAGTTGTCCAGGTTCCAGCGGGAATCCACTCCATCCGAGTTCATGATCAACAATCCGCCATTTGGCCAGGGATAGGTCATCTCTTGAATGCGGCGCGCTTCAAGCCCAACCGTGCCGTTATATGAAATCAGGCTGTGAGTTTCAGTATCTGACAGGATGCGCCCGGAAATATTGCCCACCCCGGCATAGCGCAGGATGCGTTGGCTCAAGATCAGCTCTGCGATGGCGACTGCCGCCCCGCGTGTGTGACGCATGGCGTTGTGCATGTGCGCGATGATTTGCCCGGGGGAGAGATGGGCATATTTATGGAACATGATCCGGGCTTCTCCGGCAGCTTCAGCGGCGAAGTGTCCATGGCCCAGCCCATCGGCCAGCAGAACCAGAGTCCGCCCTGGGCTTTGGTGGGTTGCCCAGGTGTCGCCGCATTCTTCTTCTCCTTTGACTGGCAGGCTAATCATCCCCAACTCTGGGGCATTCGCGGGGGCTGATGGGTAGGGTATGTAAACCGGAGATGATTGGCGCATGATCCTGCTGAGTGCGGCAACTCCTTGCCCGGGGGTCGAATAGAGGTCAAATGTAGTGGATAGTCTTTGGATGGCACCGAGGCCGGTCCCCGGGCTGCCAGCGGTGGAATAGCCGTCACGCAGGCTTTCGTTGATATTCCGGATGCCCGGCCCTTTATCCAGCGAGAGAATTTCTATTCCAGTCTGATCTTCCACCTGGAAAGTGCTCAAAACCAGATCCCCGCCCTGGGCATGTTTCAACAGGTTGGTAGCCAGCTCGGTTACGACGATGGAGACATGCCCGATGCGGGTTTCATCAAAACCTACCGCCAGGGAAAGTGCGGCCGCCAGCCGGCGGGCTTCCCCTACCTGGCTTGGTTCCATTACATGCAAGCGCTTGCTCTCTCTCACTTCCATCTCGCAATCGTAACGCGGGTGCCTTTTCCTGGTTCGGAGGAAAGATCGAACTCATTGACCAGTCTCTTTGTGCCGCCCAGCCCCAACCCCAGGCTACCGCGGCTGCTATAACCATCGGTCATGGCTTGATCTATGTTTGCAATGCCCGGGCCTTGATCTTCAAAAGTCAGGCGGATGCCGCGCCGGATGCTGTCATCCAGCATTTCAAGGAGGGCGCTGCCGCCTCCGCCATGCTCGACCGTGTTGCGGGCCAGTTCGCTGACGGCTGTCACTAATTTGGTCTGATCCACCAGGCTGAATTTCAAGCTGATGGTCCAATCACGCACAATTTTACGCGCCCGGACGATATCCTCATCCGAGAGTAGTGGAATGACTTCGCGACGCACGATATTATTCATCATTTTCATCCACAGAGGCTTTCATCCTGGCTTCGAGCAGTGCCATGCCCTTATCCACATTGAGAGCCGTGTAGATGTTTTCCAGCGATAGCCCAAGTTCCACAATTGTGATTGCAACTGCGGGCTGCATTCCTACCACTACGGTTTCAGTACCCAAGGCGCGTGTCATAGCGGCGATATTATCCAACATACGGCCGATAAAGGAGTCGACCACATCCAGTGATGAAATGTCAATCAGAACGCCTTTAGAGCGTTCTTTCGCTACTCGAATTGTGAGATCATCTTGCAGGGCCATGGCCAGGCGGTCGTGCATATCCACCTGGATGGAGACCAGCAGAAAATCACCCATCTTGATAATCGGTATTTTTTCCATGTTGGGTACGACAGTCTAGTTTTGCTTGCGGAGTACGGTAATGCCCATTTGTTTGAAGGCGTAGGACAGGGCATCTGCCAGGGAGGCTTTGGTGATTACATCGCCAAAGGCCACGCCCAGATGTACCATGGTTTGGGCAATCTGCGGGCGAATGCCACTGATGATGCACTGTGCGCCCATCAGCCGCGCCGCAGAAACGGTTTTGAGCAAGTGTTGGGCCACCAGGGTGTCCACGGTTGGGACGCCGGTGATGTCAATGATGGCGTATTCGCTGCCGGTTTCAACGATCGTCTGCAACAGGTTTTCCATCACCACCTGGGTGCGGGAGCTATCCAGGGTGCCGATCAGCGGCAGGGCCAGAATTCCGTTCCACAGGGTTACAACCGGCGTGGAAAGCTCCAACATTTCCAGTTGCTGCTGTTTGATGATATCTTCACGGCTGCTCAGGAAGGTTTCGGCAGTAAACAAACCCAGCCTGTCGAGCAAGGTGGTGGCAATCCATAATTCTTCCGCCAGGGCCCGGGAATCGCTTCCGCATTCTTCCTGCAAGCGGGTAAAGAGGGGTTGCTTAAAAGAAAAGATGAACGTGGCGGTTTCTGAAGGCGTGAAGCCCTGGCTGGCGCGGGAACGGGAAACTCCTGCCAGGAAATCTTTGACCGGGAGCCATTCCGGCGCGTTAAGATTTAACAGGTTGCCTGTTGTGGCGGCGCGTCTGAGAAGAGATAAAAATTCGTCTGAGCTGCGGCGCAGGTCGGCGGAGGAGAGCAGGTCTTTGCGCAGGGTGGTTGCGTCCAGTTGCGCCTTGATCCATTCTTCGAGCAGGTCAGTTTCGTACTTGGCGAGCAGGGCAGGGATTTTGCTGGCGAATGTGTCGTTCATAGAAAAATCCTTTTATGAGAGGTGAAAGGAGAATGGCAAATAAGCCTGTTGGCTTACAGTTCTTGAAAACAAGGGGCATGAACAGCCAAAGATGGAGCGAAAAATCCGGGGATTCCTGATCCATCAGCGCTGTATTGTACCAAAACATTCGGATAGATGAGGGTTATTTCATCCATCCTGGGGATGATATTCAATTACCAAAAGGGGGATGGGCTCATATCAGACGGGCTTTGTTTTCACTCAGGGGAGTGTTGGTCAGGATGCGCTCCGGGGAGAAAATGGAAAGATCCAGGCTGGGCTTCAGGTGCAGCATTTTTTCAGCCAGGTAACGTCCCACGGCGTGACATTGTTGAAATCCATGCCCTGAAAAGCCATTTGCCAGGAAAAATCCTTTCAGCGCGGGCCACTCTCCGAGGATGGCATTTCCGTCCAGCGTGTTGACATCGTACAGACCACTCCAGCTTCGCGTAACTTTCAATCGGTCAAAACTGGGCATAAAATCCACCAGTTCTGGCCAGATTCGGTCGGTAAAAATCTGCCGGTTGGGTTGGAAGTCGAACCCGAGTGGGTCATCAGAAAAGGATTTTCCGATCATGAACTGCCCGCCGCGCTCGTGGAAGCAATATAACCCGGATGGGAAGAAAATCCCGGGCAAAATTCCGGACGGCCGGGCGTTTGTTTCCACCACGAACACCTGGCGCATGATTGGGTCGACCGGCAGGTGCACGCCGCAGGTCAGCGCCAGCTGTGTGCCCCAGGCGCCGGTGCCATTCAGCACCAGCGGCGCGGGGAGGGTTTCTCCGCTTATCAGCCGCAGCCCGGTGACGCGCCCGTTGGCGCTCAGCACAGCGGCGGCTTCGGCGTGAATATACTCTGCGCCGAGTTCGACGGCTTTGTTTTTGTACGCCATCAGCACCGCCCATGGGTTGAGCGTTCCATCCTGCGGGCCGAAGGTGCCACCGACGCAATCGCCGGGGTTGCACAGTGGGTAAATTTGACGAATTTCATCTGGCGAGAGCCAGCGGACCTCGCCGCCCAGTCGTTGCTGCAATTCCAGGCCGGCTAACGCCTCCGCGCGGGAGGCGGCTTCCACTAAAAAAAGATTCCCTTGGCGGTGGAAATCAACCGCGGGCTTTCCCCCGTTGATGGCCATTTCCTCGCTGAAATGGCTCAGCACTTCGAGCCCAAACAGGGATATTTGAATATTCTCCTTGAGATTGAACTGGATCCGGGTGTTTCCGTCTGATAATACGGTCGACGAGAAGGTATAAGTCGGGTCTTTCTCAACGATGCCGATTTTGAGACGCGGATGCGCTTTTAGCAGGTAGTAGGCGGTGGCGCAGCTCATCACTCCGCCTCCGGCAAGCAGAATGTCGTAGGTCTTGGCGGTCATTGGATCCTGGCTCCTCTCGTTTTATGGCGCGCTAATGCGCAAGGCGCGCAAATCAAACCCGCCTGTGGCGGCCTGCACGCGAATGGCGTGCACGCCGGGTGTCAGGTTCATGGAAATTGGCGCGGTCTCGCCGTTGGCGGGACAGACCAGGTTGGTTTGCAGCGCAGATCCGTCCAGCCAGAGGCTGGCCTGGCCGTTGCTGCTGTTGGAGATTTCCAGCGTGAGCAGGTAGGTGCCCGGCTGTGAGGCATTCAGGGTGTAACTGGTCCAGGAATAAGCGCCTTCCAGGTGGGCCGGGCCATCATTTTCCCCGCTGCTCCAGCCGTCCTCGCGGATGTGGTAACGCCCCGCCGGGATCCGGCCTGGAATTGGGTAGCCGACCGTTGGGGCGGGGCGCGTTTCGACGGCCAGCAGGGCGTCGAAGGCGTCCAGTTTGGGGTGGGGCTGGCTGCCCGGAATGACATCGTAGGGCAGCAGGCCGTGGGGCGGGTTGACCCCCTGAAAGGTGAGGTAGAGGTCGCCTCCCGCGGCAAAAAAAGTTTCGATGGCGCGCCGATAAACGGCCTGCATGCGCTCATCCAACTGGGCGCGTTGGACGGCGCTTTCGTCGCTGGCGAAGTCGTCCAGGCCGGTGCCGCCTTCGTAGGCGGCGCGCTTCAGCCCGAAGGCCGAGAGCCAGTATACGTCGGCGGCCATGGTGGCATAGTGCGCCGGCCAGGCCTGTTCATACCCGGCAAAAATGTCCTCGAGAGTGGCGGCCGGGTTGGAGGCCAGGCCTTCGGGGAAGCCGTGCACATAACCCGAGCCGCCGCCGCCCCACAAATAGGTGTTGACCGGGCGCGGCTGGCTGACATAGGTGCTGCCAGCCGCGTTGTTGTAATAGCTATCCAGGAAAAGCAGACCGGTTGAAATCCAGTGCTGCCAGGCGGCCTGGGTGGCGAAGACCGGCCGGACGCGGGTGAGCATGGCATCGTCGCCAAAACGGCTGCGGAACAGGTCGCTGATTTGCAGGATGCGCCGCGCCCAGTAGCGCGGCACGCCGATGCCGTACTCAGTTTTTCCGCCGCTTCTGACGAGGCCATCATAGTTGATGCTGGTTTGCGGGTTGCTGGCCAGGTCTTCATCTACCAGCTCCTGGATTTGATTCCATTGCGGCATGCCGAAATTCCACAGCTCGTTGGAATATTCAATGTAGATGCGGCGTTCCGGTTCGAGGGTGTCGGATATCAGGCCGGCCAGGCGGGAGATGTAATCGTCGCTGGCATAAACTGGAATGTTGATCCAGAGATCGGTATCCAATGTGTTGGCGAGCAGAATGGCGTCTTCCCAGGGTGCGCCTTTGCCCTGCCACCAGTAGCCGGGAGTTTCGCCATAATAGGTCAGGTCGGCGGGTGTGCTGCGGTCGGCCCATTCGCGCTGGATATTGCCGTTGGTGGCGGTGAAATCCATCATGCGCAGCACTTCGGCGCGGCGGTGCAGATCCAGAAATTCGGTTGTAAAAACGGTTTCGGGGGGATAGCTTTCTGTGGAGCCGGGACTGAGCGGGCGCATCAATTTCAGGCCGGTGACACCGCTGTGAAGTGGGCTGTCTGCGCTGCGGCGGGTGTTGCGAAAATCAAAACGGACGGTCGGGTAAGGGTCGCTGATATGAAAATCGACCTGGGTCAGGTTTTGAGCGGAGTTGTAGACCTGGTTTTGCAGGGTGCCGCCCTGGGCGCTGAGCTCGGCCTGGCCGTTAAAATAAAGCCGGTAGGTACCGTGAAATCCGGCTGTTTTCTGAAGGAAGGCGCCATCCAGGGCGAACAGGTCAAAATCGCTGGTGGGCATGCCGTGCTCATCCACCGGGCCGGGGGTCATGGTGCCAGGAGCCCAGACGCGCGCGTCAATTTTGAACAGGTTGGCGAAGGCGCGGCTGGCATAGCTGCCGCCCTCCAGGCTGATTCCCAGGGCGTAGGCGCGTCTCACCGGCAGGACGGTCGGCGGGGGTGGTGGTTGGACGGGCGCGGCGGCCGGGGTGATTGACGCAGCTGGGGCGGTTTGGAACGGAGTGGCGGCGGCGGCTGGGGTGGGGATATTGGGCTGTGGGCTGAACAGGCTGCAGGCCAGCAGAAACAGGCCCAGGCCGGGGAGCAGGATTCTTTTCATCGGGCGTCGTCTCCTGAAAATTGCTTGCAGAGTGTACCACGGAGGATATTTTTTGCAATCCATCCCGAGGCCGCCTCCAGCCCATTGACACCCGGGCTGCGTAACTGTACACTGATTTATAAGCAGATGGCAGGAGGCAGGTGCATGATCCACCCGGTGGAAAATTTACAGGCGCAAATTGACCAGTTGAAACAAAAATTGCTCCAGCGCGAGGCCGAGCTGGCGATCATAAATAGCGTCCAGCAGGGCCTGGTCGCCCATCGCGACGTGCAGTCGATTTATGACCTGGTTGGCGACAAGATTCGTGAAATTTTCGATGCGCAGGTTGTCATGCTTTCCACGTACGACCAGCACTCTCATACGGTGGAGCACCGTTATGCGATTGAGCGAGGCCAGCGGGTTTTTTCGCCCGGCCCGCACCCGCCCGGTGGTTTTCGTGCCGAAATCATCCAGACCCGCCAACCGATCCTGATCAACAGTGGTGTGGCCGAGAAAGCCGCGCGCCTTGGCCAGCCGACCCTGCCCGGAACGGTCACGCCAAAATCGTGGCTGGGGGTGCCGCTGTTTATTGGCGAGCAGGTGACCGGTATCCTGAGCCTGCAAAGCATTGACGAGGAAAACGCTTTCGGCGAATCGCATGTCCGGCTGCTGCAAACGCTGGCCGCCTCGATGAGCCTGGCGCTGGAAAATGCCCGTCTATGGGAACAGGAACAGCTCTACCGCCGGGCGCTGGAAAGCGAATTTGAGATTGGCCGTCGGATCCAGGCCGGATTCCTGCCGAATAGCCTGCCACAACCAGAAGGATGGGAAATTGCCGCCCAGCTCCAACCGGCCCGCGAAGTTGCCGGGGATTTTTACGATGTCTTTGAATTGCCTGATGAGCGCATTGGCCTGGTGATAGCGGATGTATGTGACAAGGGCCTGGGCGCGGCCTTATTCATGACCCTCTTCCGCAGCCTGATGCGCGCCGTTGCCAACCTGGATTTCTATGCTCGAGAAGTGCCAGACGAAGGCAACGCTTCTGCGGTGCGTCTCCGGCAGGCGTTTTCGCTGACCAATAATTACATGGTTGAAACCCATGGCGAAACGGGCATGTTCGCAACCATCTTTTTTGGAATTTTGGATATTCGTACCGGGCGGTTGACCTACATTAACGGGGGACATCTCCCGCCGATCCTGCTTTCTGCGCCCGGGCGCCGCCAGCTGCTCAGCCCGACCGGCCCGGCCGTTGGGGTGCGCGCGGATACCGTTTATTCTGTCCGCGAGCTGCTGCTGGAGCGCGGCGATCTCCTGTTTGCCTGCACCGATGGGCTGACCGATGCGGTCAACCCGGCTGGGAAAACCTTTGGCGAGCAGGGCTGGGAACCGGCGCTGCCCGATGGGCAGGATTTAAAAACCTTTTTGGGGGAAATTCAAACCCAGATTGATGATTTTGCCGCGGGAGCCCGCCAGCATGACGATATCACCATGCTGGCGGTGCGATACTGCCCGCTCTCTCAGTAGCGCCGGGAGTGGCGCGGAGCTGAATCAGTGCAGCGGCAGGCGGATCCAGAAGCGGCTGCCCGCGCCGGGTGTGCTTTCCACGCCGATCCGGCCTCCGTGTAATTCCACAATTGACCTGGCGATGGCCAATCCCAGCCCGGATTCGCTTCCCTGGCGGGAAACATCGCCACGATAAGAACGTTCGAAGATATGGGGCAATATCTCCGGCGCGATTCCACTGCCATCGTCCTGAACCGATAACATCACCTGCCCGGCGGCCTGGCTGGCGGCTAATCGGATGGTGCCGCCGGCCTGGGTATAACGCAGCGCGTTGCTGATCAGATTGCCCAGCACCTGTTCCATCCGCTCCGGGTCGAGGCTGATTTCGGAGAGAAGGCCTTCCGCCTGCACTTCAAGCTGCAGGCCCTGTTGTTGCGCCTGATGCTGGTAGGCTGCCGTGGCGTGTTCCAACAAGTCCATGGGGTTGACCGGTTGGCGCTGCAGGACCAGTTCGCCTGCATCGGCCAGCGAGAGCAGGCGCAGGTCTTCCACCAGGCGCTGCAGGTGCCGGACTTCGGTGTAGAGGGTATCAAAGCGCTGCGGCGTGGGTTTCAGGATGCCATCGCGCAGGGATTCCAGGTAGCCGCCAATCACCGTCAGCGGGTTGCGCAGGTCGTGGGCGATATCCGCGGTCATTTGCTTGCGGGATTGGTTAGCGCGCGCCAGGTCGGCGCTCATCTGGTTAAAGGCGGAGGCCAGTTCGCCCACTTCGTCCGCCGAGCGGACGGGGACTTGTTGTTTGAGATTCCCTTGTGCCATGGCGTGCGTGGCAGCGGTAAGATCGCGCAGGGGCTGGGCCAGGGAGCGGGCCAGGAATAATCCCAGGAGCAAGGCAATCAGCGCGCCGCCCAGCGCCGCCACCAGCAGGGATTGGTTGACACTGTTGAGATAGCGGGTTTCAATGACGCTGCGCACCGGCGTCTGCCCGGTGATGAGGAGTGTGCCCACCACCAGCCCGTCGAACTCGATCTTAATGCCCTTGGCGAGCACACCCGTCTGGATTTTCTCGCCGCTTTGATACGGGCCGCTCGGGATGATGACTTTGCGATCCTGATCCACCAGGGCAAACGGCTGTGGATCGGGCGGGGTCTGCCCTGGCTGCTGGATGGGTGGCAACAGGCCCTGCTGGCGCAAAGCGCTATCGACGCCCTCCCAGCGCCCGTTGCTGCGGTAATACTCACTGGCTGCGGCAACAAACTGCTCCTGGCGTTGATCTACCAGGTATTTATTAAATTCCAGGGAGGTGGTGGCCCAAACGACAATCGCTGCCAGCCCGACGGCGGTCAGGCTGACAAGCAAAAAGGCGAGGGTGAGTTTATGAGTCAGTTTCATTCGTGATGAAAGCGGTACCCGACCCCGAAAACCGTTTCGATGTAGATGGGTTTGGACGGATCGGGTTCGATTTTGGAGCGTAAATTTCGGATGTGGACATCAATGGTGCGTTCAACGTTCTCGAAGGTGGTGCCTTGCAGTTTGAGCAGCAGTTCGGAGCGGGCAAAGACGCGGCCGGGGGTGCTCATCAGGGTGTGAAGCAGGTCAAATTCCGAGGGAGTCAGGTTGACGGGGCGTCCGGAGCTGGTGACGGTGCGGGAATCTTTGTCGAGCCGCAGGTTGCCCAGGGTCAGCGCTTGCGGCTCCAAGGCGGGACGTCCGGCGCGCCGCAAGACGGCATGGATGCGGGCGACCAGTTCCTTCATCCCAAAGGGTTTGGTGACGTAATCATCCGCGCCGAGTTCCAGGCCCATCACTTTGTCGGTTTCTTCGAGCCTGGCGGTTAGCAAAATGATGGGGGTTTCGCGTTCCTTGCGGTAGGCGCGCAGGAAGTCGTACCCGCTCATTTCTGGCATCATGATATCGAGCAGGATCAGGTCGGGTTTTTCCTGGCGGGCCGTGAAGAGGGCTTCGCGCCCATCGGCGGCAATGACCACGCGAAACCCTTCGGCTTCGAGGTATTCGCGCACCAGGTTGCGGAGGTTGGCTTTATCGTCGGCGACAAGAATGGTTTTAGACATGGTCATATTGTAGCCCAGGATTGAATCTGGCTGGGGACAGTTACTTAAGGGTGTAGGAATATGCCACCTGTCCGTTTTGCTGGCCGGGCAGAGCGGCGCGGATAAAGTCCACCGTGACCTGGTCAGAGGTGACTGTCAGGCGCAGATGCCCGGAGCCGGGGATGATGTCGCCGTTGACGTAGCCAGCTTCTGCGGCGAGGTTGGTGTTATCGGGCTGGGTGTTGCTGGGCTGGGGGCATTCCTGGTAGATGATGCCGTCCATTTCCTGCTTGACGAAGACGTGGTCGTGGCCGTGGAAGACGGCGTTGACCTGGTGCTGGACGAGCAGTTGGTGGATGGGGAGGCCCCAGCCGGGACGCTGGGCGTCGAAGCCGTAGGAGCCATCGGCGTTGTTGCCGCCCCACTCATAAAAGGGAACCGCTTCGATGCCGCCGCGTCCATCCGTGTTGATGCCGCCCACCAGGTTGTGGATAAAGACGAATTTATATTTGGCGCTGCTGGTTTCGAGCGTGGTTTTGAGCCAGTCGTACTGCTCCTTGCCGAGTGTCCAGTTCCAGTTGTTGTTGGGGTCGGCGGGGGAAGGTTTGGTGGCGGTGTACCAGTATGGGTCGAGCACGATGAATTGGGCGTCGCCCCAGCTCCAGGCGAAGTAGCCGTCACGCGGGGCGTTGAGGGCGCTATCGGTGCTGGCAGCGCCGGTGTAGAAACCGTTGGGAACGGGGTTGGGGTAGTAAAGCTCGCGCAATTGCGTTGTCCAGACCGGCAGGTCTTTATCCTGTGCGCTGGTGACCAGCCAGCCGAGCTCGCCTTCGTGGTTGCCGTTGACGAGGAACAGCGGCACATCCGCGCCGAGCAGACCGAAGTAGGGACGCATGTCGGTGAAGGTGCTTTCGGCCACGGCGTAGCTGCGCGCCTGGACTTTTTCAGTCATGAAGGTGTCGCCCAGGTTGATGTGAAAGTCGGGGCGGTCGGCCAGGACGTTGGCGAACGTGGTGGCGTACAGTTCGCCGCTGAAGCGCGGGTCGCGGTTGTGCGGGTCGGCGTCTATGGTGAAGGTGAAGCTGCTGCCGGCCGGGCGGGCGGTGTGAAAGCTGTGCTCGGTGGAAGGCACGCCATTGGTGAGGATGGTGTAGTAGTAAGCCGTGTCTGGCGCCAGGCTGGTCAGTTCGATGGTCTGGGGAACCCCGGCCTTGAGATTGACCGGGTTGCTCTGGGTGCTGTACACGCCGGGGGCGGTGCCATAGGCCAGCGTAATCTGCAGATCTGATTTGGCGTACAGGCTGGCGGCGATGGAATTGCTCGTTGGGCGGCCCAGGATCAGGTTAAAGTCGGCGGTGACGGGACGATACGAGGAGGTTGGGAAGGCCTGCGGGTCTTGTGCGCCTTGCGAACCCTGCGAGCCTTGCGCGCCGGGGGTGCCTTTGTTGGCGCCGGGTGTTCCTTTTGCGCCGGGGGTTCCTTTGGGCCCTTTCGGGTTGCGCGTCTTTTGCGGCGCGGGGGTGGCAGTGCCGGCCTCGGCCGGGGCGAGGCTGGCCGTGGGGGAGGTTTGGGCGGGATTGGCGGCAGGCTGGCTTTGCGGGGCTTGCGCCGGGACTGCGGCGCAGGAAACGGCCAGGGCGAGCAAAATAAGCAGGGGCAGGAGCAGGCTAAAGCGGGGTGTTTTCATGGGTTATCCAATGTTAGGGCAGGGTGTAGGTGAAGGCCACTTCGTCGGGCTTGTCGAGATAGGAGCGGACGTAGTCTACCGTGACGCCGCCCGGCGCGACGCTGACACGCACGCGCCCGCTGTTGGGGAATTTGTCGCCGGTTTTGTAGGCGTCTTCGTTTTCCCAGCTGTAGAAGGGATTGGCGGGTTCAGGCAAAGACTGGTAAATGACTCCATCCAGTTCCTGGCGGGCGAAGATGTGATCGTGGCCCTGGAAGAAGATGGTCACGCCGTTGTCCACCATCAGCTGGTGGATGGTTTTATCCCAGCCGGGGCGGTGCGCGGCGAGATTGGCGGCGTCACCCCACTCGAAGGAGTTGGCCATTTCGATGCCGCCGCGCCCGGAGCCGAGCACATGATGGGTGAAAACGAACTTGTATTTTGCGCTGCTGGTTTCGAGGGTTTGCTTGAACCACTGGTATTGGGCGTCGCCGAGGGTGGTGTTCCACATGTCGCGGTTTTTCTTGTCGTTGGTGCGGTCGGCGCCAAACTGGTTGTCGACGGTTTGCGGGGAGTGCCAGTAGGGGTCGATCACGACGAAGAGCGCGTCACCCCAGGTGAAGGCGTAGTAATCGCGCAGCGGGCCGATAAATTCAACCGGTTCGCTGTCGCCGCTGTAGAAGGCATCCGGCGCGGGCTGGGGATAGTAGGCGTTGCGCGAAGTCTGTGCCCAGACGGCGACGTTTTCGGCTGTGTTGTTCAGGTTGGCGAGCGAGGCCTGTTCGTGGTTGCCATTGACCAGGAAAACCGGCGCATCGACCAGGCCCAGCCATTGGCGCTGGTTGATGTACAGCGCGCGCACCGTTTCGGCGTTGACGTTTTTGAGCGTATCGACGCTGAAATCGTCGCCGATGGCGATGTAAAAATCGGGCTGGTCGGCGGCGGCGCTGCTCAGGGTGCGGGTGTAGAGCGCGGGGTCGAACTGGTTCTTGGTGCGCTCGGGATGCGAATCGCCTTGGATCTCGAAGGTGAAGGCGCTGCCGGGGGCGCGCGCGGTGTGGAAGCTGTGTTCGGGGCCGGGCGTGCCATTCGAGAGCACGCTGTAATAGTAGGCGGTGTCCGGCGTCAGGTTGGTCAGTTCGATTTCATGGGGCGTGTTAGCCGTCAGCGTGGCGGGGGCGGTCTGGCTGGTGTAGTTGCCGGGGGCGGTGCCGTAGGCGATCACGATTTGCATCTCGGCGGCCGGGACGATGTTGAGGGTCAGGCCGTTGGCCGTTGGCCGCCCGGAGATTTCAGTGGCGAGGTAGGCCGGGTTGGCGGAAGTTGGCGCGGCGGGGGCGGGGCCTTTTTCTTTCGAACCCTGGGAGGTGGAGGCGTCTGCGCCGGGGGTCAGCGCGGCGGTCGGCTCTCCTTTTTTGGGTTTCTTGGTGGCGGCTGGAGTCAGGGCTGGGGCGGTGGCCGTGGCTTCGGGCAGGGTTGCTGCCGTGGAGGCGAGGGCCGTTTCGGGCGCGGGGTTTTGGGGCGCGGAGGGTTGCTCGGCGGCCGGGGCGTTTGCGCTGCAGGCGGTCAGCAGGGCAATCAGGGTCAATAAAAGGATGATTCGTTTCATGGGCTGGGCCTATCTCCCCGGCCTCCAGCCGTAGAGGGGCTGGAGGCCGGGGCAGGGGGGTTATTTGAACAGGAAATCGGTATTCGGCACGTCGGGGAATGGGATGGGTTCGGAGAACAGGTAGGCGGCATCGGGTGTGTAATCGCCGAGGGTCTGGTGGCGCAGGTCCATCAGGGTGGCTTTTTGGGCTTCCGTCAGTGTTTGGCCGACTTTGGCAAAGTTGGTGGCAAAATTGTAGACGAGCGAGCCATCCAGTTGGCCATATTGTTCCATCAGGCTGAGGACCTTGGCGCTATCCACGCTGCCGCCGCTGATGGTTTGGCGCAGCTCGGTGGAGACCTGGGTGCGCACGTCGACGATGCCTTCCAGGTAGGGGCGCTGGATGTCGACCAGGCCGGTGATGAGCGGCGCCTGTTCGGGGCTGAGCGCGGCGATAAAGGCATCGCCCATATCGGCGGTGATGTTGGTGCCGATGCTGTAGCCGGGATTGCCAACCGCGGGCGCGTCTTTCATGTAGAAGGAGCCGAAGTAGGTGCCGTGGCGCTCGGGGCAGAAGTAAACATCCGCTTCGATGGAACCGGCATACCAGCTGAACAGATCGCCGGAGTAGGTCATCACGGCGATTTTCTCATCGCGCGAGAGCGGGCGCAGTTCAACCGGTTCGTCCACCACCGGCCAGCTGGTCATGCCTTGCCCGACCATTTTGGCCAGGTAGGCTTTTTGTTCGTCGTTCAGGTTGTACAGGATATTGCCCATGACCTGGGCGCGTTCGAGGCTGATCTGGCCGTCGAGACGGTACATTTCGGCTGAGAGGGCGCGGACGGCTTCCTCGTTCAGGCCGCTGGTTCCGGCCGGCAGGTCGCCATCCAGCAGGCGGCGGAAGGCGGTCATCAGGACGAAGCGTTTGTAGCCGTAGTCGTTGATCGATGCGACCTGGCTGCGGGCGAGATCGGCCAGTTGGGTTTTCTGCTGGCTGGTGAGGATGCTGAACATGTTGAGCGAGGCCAGGGTCAGGAAGTCGGTGTTGTGGCCCATCTCGCTGGGGTCATTATCCCGCAGGTATTGGAAGCCCCAGAAATCGGCCACTTTGCCGGGCGGGAAGAACGAGTCGGAGCCGAGGTTGCCGGTCAGGAAGGCCAGGCCGTCGAAGGCGATGGTCATTTCCTGGGCTTTATCGGAAAGGGTTTGTTCCATGGTGAAGGAACCGGGGCCGGTCGGCATTTTTTCGCCGGGCTGTTTTTTCTGTTTTTGGGTGGCCGGGGTGAGGGTGACTGCGGCGGGCGTAGTTTGCGGCAGGGAGGGCGCCAGGGTCGGTTCAAGCGCGGCGGTGCTGGCTGGCTGGGATTGCCCGGCAGGGGCCTGGGCGGCCTGGGCTGGCTGGGCGGCCGGGGCGCAGGCGCCGGCCAGGAGGGACAATAAAACGAACAAGCTCACAAGGTATAAAGATTTGGGTTTCATCGGTAGTCCTTTCAACATGTCGCTATCTTACTTAATAAATGTTTAGATTTTGTTAAGATGTCTTTTCTGTTTTGCAAGGCTGATTGACTGGGATCGAGCAGACTTTTACCCTCACCCCTGCCCTCTCCCGGGGGGAGAGGGGGCAATTCCCTCTTCCGGGGGGAGAGGGGGCAATTCACTCTCCAAAAGGAAGAGGGTTAGGGTGAGGGAGTTTTACGGACAGGACGCGAAATCACCAGGCATTTCGCGATAAAATCGGGTTATGAGCGTGCCGGCGATGGTGATTTCTCTTAAGCAGTTTTTGCTGGTTCCGGAGTGCCCGGCGGAGTGGCAGAGCCTGGATTTGTACCTGCTGCGGGATGCGGAAGTGGTGTTTTATGTCGGGCAGTCGCAGCTGGCATTTGGGCGGGTGTGGGAGCATTTGCTGGGCGGATATAAAGGCCATTCGATGGTGGGGCGCTTTGTGTGGGTCAACTGGCCGGCCTCGATGAATTTCAGCCTGGAATTGTTCAGTTCGCAAGCGGAGAGCTTCGCGGCGGTTGGGAACGAGGTCAGCGCGGCGGAGCGCTGGTTGATTCAGCGTTGGGCGCCCTGTTTTAACGTGGCGCTCAACAGCCAGCCCCACGCTCTTCCGCAGGTGTATCTCCCGGCCAATGCGCCCTTCCGGCGGCGGCGCAGTTTACCGGCGTTGGTGCGCGAAGCGCAGCGCGCTGTGCAGATTGAACAGACCCGCCGCTTGAGACAGGCCCTGGAGGAGCAGGATCAGGCGCGAGGCGCGGTATGAATCGCGTGGTGGTGTTGGCCCAATCTGCAGACTGGCGGTTTATCACAAAGCGGCTCTCTGCTTGCTGGGCAACACGGCGGAGCTTTTTGCGGAAGCAATTCAGACCCTGAAAATTGATTTCCCCATTCAAATCCCTTACTGCTATCGAGCATAATCTTCCGTTAATTTCGCTTGACCAAAATATGCTTGACATTTCCAAACAAGAAGGCATTCAACTTCTTTGGGTGCACCTATGACGAATTATTCTTAGGAACGCATCCAAAAGACTTCGCCGTTCGAAGTGCGAAGCATAAACCTTCCTATTTCTAAAGCAGATATTCTTGACGCAATTCGCGCAAGCCGGGCCAGATTCTCGTAAGCCCCAACTATTCCTTACAGGCCGGAAAAGGAAGTTGATCGCTGCTTAAGCTCTAAAAAACCAACTCTAAACTCAAGAACGGGGACTATTACCCCGTAAAATGTGTCTGCTACCCCGTAAAATGTGTCTGCTACCGCGTAAAATGTGTCTGCTACCGCGTAAGATGTCTTTCCTACTGCGTAAAATGTCTTTCCTACCGCGTAAAATGTGTCTGCTACCGCGTAAAATGTCTTTCCTACCCCGTAAAATGTCTTTCCTGCCACGTACTTTGCGTACCTGCTGACAAGGGCCTGGGTTCAGATTTGGAATCGCTGGCTTGTTGGCGGGTGCGTTGCCTGTAGAGCATCCATCCGCTATAATAGGGGTGTTCACCCCGGCGGGCTGACCCCACAGCCTGCCCACAGCGCGGGATTTTTATTGGTTTACGCTGTGTAATTTTGCCCTTGATTTAGCGTTGTTTCCCCAATGTAGAGCGTTTCTCTCGGCAGGTTTTCCATATCCGCCCCCGGCGCGGGTGCTGACATGGAAAAGTTCTGGATCACACGGTCGTTCCGCTATCACATAAAAGGAGAAAGGGAAAATTATGACCACCATTTTTGAGATTACCGAACAATGCCTGGTTTGTGGAACCGTCAGCAGCCATGCCGAAATAGGGTCCACGAATGCCATGGGGTTTTCTGACCTGGATACGCGCCCGCCGGAAATGCGGCGCTCGACCATGGAGATGTGGGTTAGAGAATGCCCGAAATGCGGGTATTGCGCAGAGAGTCTTGAAGAAGGCGGGGAAGCGGAAGCGGTTCGCAAGATTGTTCTCTCGCCCGAGTATCGAAAACAACTTAAGAAGCGCTCCTTTCCCAGGCTCGCCAATCGTTTCTTATGCCGGGCCATGATTTTGGAAGCCCAGGGCGTTTATGGCGCGGCAGGGTGGGCGGCCCTGAGTGCGGCATGGGCTTGTGATGATAGCTGGGAAAATTACCAGAAGACTGATGTGCGCAAGAAAATGGAGACATCCAGCTTGTGTCGACAACGCGCGACTGAGTTGTTTATTTTGGCTCAGAAAAACGGGGATGAATTTGCAGAAGGGGATGGCGTTCAGGAAGCGATCCTGGCGGACGTCTTGCGGAGAAGTGAATGGTTTGATGCGGCGGTGAAGAGCTGCCTGGCTGGTTTGGAGAAACAACCGGAAGAAATAATCCAGAAAATTTTACTTTTTGAAAAGAAGTTGGCGGAAGAGCGTAACGTGTATTGTTATACCCTTGGGCACCTGGTTGATTGAAGCCAGTAGTTTTGCCCCCAAAGCGGCCCGGTTCTTTTTGGGGAATAGGCCCGCCCCGCGCTGGCACCGTAAATCGTCCCTACCTTGCTATCCTGGTTGGATCAATTGGAAAATTATGAAACTTACCGACAACGAAAAACGCGAAATCTTGAGACTGCTCGAACACGACCGGCCCCTGCCGGATAAATACCGCTTCCTGCTGTTTGACGATAAGCGCGAAGTGGAATTGATTTGGAATGGCAAAAGTAACGAAGTTACAAATATCGTTTTGCCTTTTCAAGTCATCGAGCAAGTGGACGAGCCACGCGCCGAGAAATTAGAAGACTCTGCTTTGCAAATGTCTATGTTCGACACACGCGGAAGGCAAAAAAGTGGCTGGACAAACAAACTCATTTGGGGCGATAACAAGTTAATTCTTTCGTCTTTGAAAAATGGCGCAATGCGTGAAGAGATTGAAAAGAACGGCGGCATTAAACTGATTTACATTGACCCGCCTTTCGATGTGGGCGCAGATTTTTCAATGGATATAGAAATCGGTGACGATACCTTCACCAAACGCCCCAATGTACTGGAAGAACTGGCCTACCGTGATACCTGGGGCAAAGGCGCAGACAGTTTCATCGCCATGATTTACGAACGCTTGGTTATCATGCGTGATTTACTTGCAGAAGATGGAAGTATTTTTGTCCATTGCGATTGGCGAGTTAGTTCATATTTGCGTTTATCATTAGATGAGATTTTTGGAAAAGATAATTTTCGTAATGAAATTATTTGGAGTTACAGTGGTTGGCGTAGAGCAGACAATCAACAGTTTAGCAGAAAACACGACACTATTTTCTTTTACACAAAAAACAATGAGAAATGGAATTATCAGGCAATATCCGAATCTTGGATACCAGACAAAACTATCAGCGAGTTGAAGAATCTTGAAGTAAGGAAAGATAATAATGGCGATTTTGTCTTGGAAAATGGTTCAAAAGTTTATCTGGTTGATTTACTTAAAGAATATATTGCTAACAGAAAGCAAAGTATAAAGACTGACAATAATGGGCAGTTTGTCTGGGCTGATGGGAGAAATACAGTAAAACGTTATCTCAAAGATGTAATGATCGAAGGCAAGGCAGTTGATGACGTTTGGGGCATAAAAGCCTTGACTACATCATCAATAGAGAGATTGGGGTACGATACTCAAAAGCCAGAAATCCTGGTTGAACGCATTATCAATGCCTCATCCAACGAAAATGATATTGTCGCTGATTTCTTCTGTGGTTCTGGCACCACCTTAGCCGTTGCCGAAAAACTCAACCGTAAATGGATTGGTTCGGACTTGGGCAAGTTTGCCATTCACACCACGCGCAAGCGTCTGATCGGCGTGCAGCGCGAACTGAAAGCGGCAGGCAAGGATTTTCGCGCCTTCGAGATTCTCAACCTGGGCAAGTACGAGCGGGCGCATTATATCGGCGTCAATTTGAACCTGCGGGAAGAAGAACAAAGGCAGCAATTGATACAACGCGAAAAGGATTTTATTGCGCTGATTTTGCGCGCCTATAAAGCCGAAGTGGTTGAAAACCTGCGCACTTTTCATGGCAAGAAATCCGGGCGCATGGTGGCGGTGGGTTCGGTCAATTTGCCCGTTACCCGCCTGTTTGTGGAAGAAATTATTTTAGAGTGCCGTGAAAAACGCATTTCCCGCGTGGATATTCTGGCCTTCGAGTTTGAAATGGGGCTGTTCCCTAATGTGCAGGAAGAAGCCAAGTCCAAAGGGATTGACCTGGCGCTCAAATACATTCCGCGTGAAGTCTTCGATAAACGCGCCATCGAAAAGAACCAGGTGGTCTTTCACGATGTTTCCTATATCGAAGTCAAGCCCATTGTCAATAAGGGCAGCGTGGCAGTTGAATTGACCGATTTTTCGGTATTCTATTCACAGGATTCGGTTGAAAGCGCCGCGACCAGCCTGAAGGAAGGCGCAAATAAAATTGTGGTTGAAGGCGGCAAAATCATCAAAGTCTCAAAAGACAAGGCGGGCATTGTTACCCGCGAAATTCTCACCAAAAAGTGGACGGACTGGATTGATTATTGGGCGGTGGATTTTGACTTCGAGAACAAGCGCGAGATTGTGCGCATGAAAGATGAAGCCAGCGGCGAAATGGAAGAAAAATGGACAGGTGATTTTATCTTCGAGAATGAATGGCAGTCCTTCCGCACCAAGAAAGACCGCGCCCTTGAACTGAAAACCCCGCCGCATGAAGTCCCCGCAGGAAGGCGCAAGATAGCCGTCAAAGTGGTGGATATTTTTGGCAACGACACGATGAAGATATTGGATGTGATGGTAGGGAAGTGAAGCCCGTGAAAAACCGTCCACGAATGAGACCACGAATTTGCGAATTGAAGACTCGCATTCTCGTTTTCGTGAAATATTCGTGGATGGGTTGTGCGGGAAAAACCATCCACGAATGCGCGAATGGGCGGTATGTATTCGTGAATTCGTGATAAATTCGTGGATGGGTGGCCCCTGAAAGGAAAAATCTATGCCACTTGTCACAGACGCTACTGGCAACAACCTGACCTATAAACTCATTGGCCTGGCAATGGAAGTCCACAATGAAATTGGTTATGGTTTCAAAGAAGAAGTGTACGAAAAGGCGTTGGAAGTCAAACTCAACCATGCGGGCATCGAGCCATTCCGTCAATTTGAAGTCTTTGTTGATTTTGAAGGAGAACGGGTTGCCACGTTTTATTTAGACCTGTTTCCCAATCAGCAGGTTGTTGTGGAAGTCAAAGCGTTCAGCCACCAATTGACGAATGATGAACTGGCGCAAGTCATCAACTACCTCAAAGCCACTGGCGCGTCCGTCGGACTGCTTTTCAATTTTGGGCGTAGGCAACTTGAATATCGGCGCGTCTTCCCTGGCAAGGATATGAAACCGGTTCAGAGAATTGGAAGAGATAACGCGATTAAGAAGTAACAAGACCATTCCCGCAACAGACCGCGAATACTCGAATAGGCGACTCTCATTGGTTTATTCGTGGAGCATTCCTGGACGGTTTACCTAAATTGGAGAACACATGGCAATCCATCCCGCCTTCCCTACCTCGCCTTATGAAATCCTCAACCCCGAACATCGTTGGTTCCCCGCCGATGAAGATTTGCGCGATTCCGCCTATGACAAACTTGTTCCGCCCTTGGTCAATAAAATTCGCAGGGAAGTAAAAACATGGCGCAAGAATCAATACGAAGGGGCAAGCGCAACCAGCAAAGCCTTATTAAATTGGTGGTTCAACTGTCAGCACATCCGCGAAGATCTGAAAGAATTTCAATATTATTTTGCCCAACGCGAATCTGTTGAAACGGTAATTTATCTGTATGAAGTGGCCCAGGTCAAAGACAAATACGACCTGATGCGTTATGATTCATCGGGAGCAGTTTCAACAGGCATGTTCGATGAAGAATGGCTCAGGCTTGTGGTAAAGATGGCAACAGGAAGCGGAAAGACAAAAGTGATGAGTCTTTTCATTACATGGTGTTACTTCCACAAACTTTACGAAGAAGATTCGCAGCTTGCCACGAACTTTTTATTGATTGCCCCCAACATCATCGTACTTGACCGCTTACGAACCGATTTTGATGGCTTGAAAATTTTCTTTCAAGACCCGCTTTTACCCGATAACGGATATGAAGGTCAAAACTGGCAGGATGATTTCCAGATGACCTTGCATATCCAGGATGATGTTTCCATTGTCCGCAAAACGGGCAACCTGTTCCTGACCAATATTCATCGGGTTTATGCGGGGAATGAAACCGAACCAAGCTTTGATGACGATAATCTCGAAGATTATTTTCTTGGCAAACGTCCCACCGGCAAAACCAATGAATCTAAAGTGGATTTGGGCATGATTGTGCGTGAGATTGACGAACTGGTGGTAATCAACGATGAAGCCCATCACATCCATGATAGCCGCCTGGCATGGTTCAAGTCAATTCAAGATATTCACAACCGCCTGAAACAAAAAGACCATTTCCTTTCCATTCAGTTGGATGTGACCGCCACGCCGAAACACAATAACGGCGCAATCTTTGTGCAAACCGTGTGCGATTATCCGCTGGTGGAAGCCA
Organism: uncultured Anaerolineae bacterium; assembly: GCA_903875215.1. Taxonomy (GTDB): domain Bacteria; phylum Chloroflexota; class Anaerolineae; order Anaerolineales; family Villigracilaceae; genus UBA5195. The sequence goes on along the minus strand of CAIQVH010000031.1, from coordinate 549,371 downwards.
TTGTCCAGAATGTGGTCAAACATCCCATCCTGCCCGATTTTGCCAGCCGCGCCAAACTGGTGGAACGCAAGAGTTCAAAGTACACCGAACATTATGCCGATTACATTCACCTGGGCGTGGAAGAATGGCGTAAGGTGTATCCAGAACATGAGAAACTTGGCAAGAAAGCCGTTTTATTTGTGATGACGGATGATACCAAGAACTGTGACGATGTTGCTGAATACCTGGAAAGCACCTATCCCGAATTTAAAGATGCCGTGTTGGTCATTCATACCAACAACAACGGCGAAATTTCAGAATCGGACGCCAAGAAAAGCAAAGAAGAACTGGAAAAACTGCGTAAAGAGTCCAATCAAATTGACACCTGGGACAGTCCCTACAAAGTGATTGTTTCCGTGTTGATGCTCAAAGAAGGTTGGGACGTGCGCAACGTGACAACGATTGTCGGTTTGCGGGCGTATGCTTCAAAAAGCAATATTCTTCCCGAACAAACATTGGGGCGCGGTTTACGCCGCATGTATCCTGGCGCAGACGGCACCGAGTATGTCAGCGTGGTTGGCACAGAAGCCTTTATGGATTTTGTCGAATCCATCAAAAGCGAAGGCGTACAACTGGAACGCAAACCAATGGGAACAGGCACCGCCGCGCACGCGCCCATCATTATCGAAGTGGATAATGAAAACACCAAAAAAGATGTAGATAAACTCGATATTGAAATCCCAGTGCTGACGCCGCGCATTTACCGCGAATATAAACGACTTGAAGACCTTGCGCCCGCTGCCTTTGGCAACAAGAAAATCATATACAGGCAATTTTCTGAAAAGGAAATGCGAGAGATTATTTTCAAGGACATTACAACGGGCGAAATCAATCACAGCACTTATCTTGATTCTGCCGCCGTGACAGATTATCGGAGCGTGATTGGTTACTTTACCCAGGTTATTATGAAAGACTTGCGCCTTTTTAGCGGGTATGATGTGCTATATGGCAAAGTCAAGGAATTTATCACGCAACACCTGTTCACTACGATTGTGGATATTGATAATCTGAACACCATCCGCAATCTTTCCGAACTGGAAGCCAGCAAGACGATTATCGAAACTTTCAAGAAGAAAATCAATGATTTGACCGTCCAGGACAAGGGCAGCGCCGAGATACGCGACACTATCAAGCTCAGGCAAACCCGCCCGTTCGTGGTCAAAGAGCAAGGTTATCTTATGGCGCAGAAAAGCGTTTTCAATAAAATTGTTGGAGACAGCCACCTTGAATTATTGTTCGCATCATTCCTCGAAAAATGTAATGATGTAATTTCCTACGCTAAGAACTATTTCGCTGTGAATTTCCGTATTGATTACATCAATGCCGATGGGAATATTTCAAATTACTATCCCGATTTTATTGTAAAAACAAGTCCGAAAGAAATTTGGATTGTCGAAACCAAAGGGCTTGAAGATTTGGACGTTCCTCTCAAGATGGAACGTCTGAAGAAATGGTGTGAAGATATAAACGCAACGCATAATAAAATCCGCTTTGATTATGTTTTTGTTGAAGAAGATGAATTTGAAAAGTATGATCCGAAATCATTTGGCGAACTTATATTTAATTTCAGGAAGTACAAAGACTAGGAGCGGGCTAACGCTAACCGTTCGGGCCATGGTGAATCGGTTCAGTCCTGAGCCAGAGACAGCCACTTTCCAGGGAGATTACCTTGCGAGCATGCCTGCCGCAGCAAAGGAACGCAGATCCCCACGCCCCCAAAGTCCGCAGCCCCGGGTTTTGGGGGCGGAAATTATCTCTGCGGCCAGGAGGGGGATTAAACACAAAGGACACGAAGGGAAGGCATTTGGCAAGGGCGATGAAACACGAAGAACACGAAGGGAAGGCGGGTAAGAGGCCCGCTGGCGGGCGGGGTTTGGGCCCAGCCCTTGAAAAAAAAACAAAAAACCGGTATTCTCAAGGCTGGCCGGCGCGCCCTGGGCGCGCCCCGCATCCCTTTCCCAAGGAGAAAAAGATGAAAAAAATAACCCTGCTCCTGCTCGCCAGCCTGCTGATTGCCAGCCTGGCGGCCTGTTCCCCGGCGGCCAGCGCCCCCAAGACCGAAAAAGTCGTCTACCTGATCAATGGCGCCCTGGGCGATAACGCCTTCTATGATTCCGGCCAAAAAGGCCTCGACCAGGTGGCCAAAGACTTCGGCGTGGAAACCCGCACCCTCGAAACCAACTTCGACGCCGGGCAATACGAACCGGCCCTGCAGGCCGCCGTCAACTATGCCGACGTGATCTTCGTCATCTCCTACGGTTTCGAAGACCAGCTTAAGGAAATTGCCGATCAATACCCCAACAAAATCTTCGTCAACCTCGATACCGTGGTGCAGAACGAGAAAAAGACCATCACCTCGGTTGATTTCGTCGAAGAAGAATCGGCCTACCTGGCGGGCGTGGCCGCCGCCCTGGCCACCAGCGATGCCAGCCTGGCCGGAACCAACCCGGAGAAACTGATCGGCGCCGTCGGCGGAGATGTTGACCCGGTCATCCAGGCCTTTGTGTTCGCTTACACCAACGGGGCCCACTCCGTCGACCCGGAAATCAGCGTCGAAACCAAGTACCTGGGCAGTTGGGATGATACCGCCAAGGGCAAGCAGGCCGCCCTGCAGCTGTATGATCAGGGCGCGGATGTCGTCTTCCAGATCGCCGCGGCGGCCGGGATGGGTGTGCTGCAGGCTGCCGGAGAGCGCGGGCTGTACGCCATCGGCGTGGATACCAACCAGAATGACCTGGTGCCCGGTCACGTGATTGCCAGCGACACCAAGGATGTGGGGAAGGCCATCTACGAGGTCTTTTCCAGCATCAAAAAGGGCACCTACCAGCCCGGCCAGACCCTCAGCTACGGCCTGGCGAGCGGCGGTGTGGACCTGGATATGAGCGCAGCCGCGCCGGTGCTTTCCAGCGCGGCCCAGGCCCAGATCAACGCCGTGCGCCAGGACATCATCGACGGCAAGATCAAGGTCGAACTTTACCAGCCGTAATAGTTTTGGGGGATCGTAACGGCCCGGCGCGGCTGGCCCTCGCCGGCCGTTACGATCCTTCCCCTGACAGGAGCCTGCGGGTGAGCGTCCCATTTCTAGCCATGCAAGAAATTCTCAAAATATTCCCGCCCGCCGTGGTGGCGCTGGATCGCGTCAGCGTGGAGTTTCGGCCCGGCGAGATCCATGCTGTGGTGGGTGAAAACGGCGCCGGGAAGAGCACGCTGATGAAGGTGCTGTACGGTCTCGAAGCGGCCAACAGCGGCCAGATCCAGCTGCGCGGCCAGGCGGTGCAGTTTCACAGCCCGGGGCAGGCCATTGCGGCGGGCATTGGCATGGTGCATCAAGAGATTTTGTTGGTGCAGGAATACCGCGTTTGGGAGAATATTGTGCTGGGGCTGGAACCGGCCGGCTGGTTTGGGCGGCTGGATGAGCGCCAGGCGCTCCGCAGTGTGCAGCAAAAAATAGATGAATTTCACTTCAACCTCGACCCGCTGGCGCGGGTGGGCGAGATTTCGGTGGCGGCGCGCCAGAAGGTGGAGATCCTAAAACTGCTCTACCGCAATGTCGCCGTGCTGATTTTGGATGAGCCGACCGCCGTGCTGACCCCGCAGGAAATTCCGCAGTTGTTTGCCGAACTGCGCCGTCTGCGGGCGGGCGGCAAGACGATCCTCTTCATCTCGCACCACCTGGAGGAAGTGCTGGAACTGAGCGACCGTATCACCGTCCTGCGCAAGGGCCGCCAGGTGGCCACGCTCGAAACCTCCGCCACCAACCAGGCCGAACTCTCGCGCCTGATGATTGGCCGCGAGCTTGCGCGCCCGCCGCGGCCGGCCGCCGCGCCGCCCGGCCAGCCTGTGCTGGAAGTGGAAGGCCTGTCTTACCGCGACGGCGCAGGCCGCCTGCGCCTGCAAGACCTGAGCCTGCAGGTGCGCGCCGGTGAAATTGTGGGCGTGGCGGGTGTGGAAGGCAACGGCCAGTTCGAGCTGGTCAACGTGCTGATGGGTCTCAACCCGCCGGAAAGCGGCCGCCTGCTGGTGCAGGGCCACGACCTGACCCGCGCCGAAATCCTGGAACGGCGGCGGCGCATTGCCTTCGTCTCGCAGGATCGCGGGCGGCTGGGGGCGGCGGTGCGCGCCACCATCACCGAAAACGCGCTGATGACCCACCACCGTCTCAACCCGCGTTTCACCCGCTGGCGCGGCTGGCGCCTGGAAGCGCGCGCCGCGCTCCAGTTTGCGCGCCGCATCGAAACGCAATTTGGGGTCAGCATGGCTTCGCCAGAGCAGCCCTTCCAATCGCTTTCGGGCGGCAACCAGCAAAAGGTGATCCTGGGGCGCGAACTGCTGCTCGAAACGCCCTTCCTGCTGCTCGACCAGCCCACCCGCGGCCTGGATGTCGGCTCGATGGAATACGTCCACGAGCTGATCTTGACCCTGCGCGCCGAACAACGCGCCATTCTGCTGATCTCCGCCGACCTGGAAGAACTCTTCCGCCTTTCAGACCGGATCGTGGTACTGCATCGCGGCCGCCTGGTTGCGGATCTGCCCGCCGTCTCGGCCAGCCTGGAGCAGGTCGGGGCGCTGATGCTGGAAGGAAAGGAGCACCCGGATGGGCCGCAAGCTGATTAGTGCTTTGCTCGGTGTGTTGATCGCGCTGGCGCTCGGCGCGTTGATCATGCTGCTGCAGGGCTACAACCCGCTCAGCACCTACGCCGCCCTGTTCAGCTTCTCGCTGTTGGGCTGGTCGCCGCTGGCCACCACCCTGCGCAATGCCGTGCCGCTAATTCTGACAGGGCTTTCGGCTTCGGTGGCATTTGCCTCCGGGCCGGTCAATTTGGGCCAGCCCGGCCAGCTGCTGATGGGGGCGCTGTTCGCCACGCTGGGCGGGCTGAGCCTCGACCTGCCGCCGCTGGTGATGATCCCCGTCCTGCTGCTGCTCGCCATGCTGGGCGGCGCGTTCTGGTCGGGGCTGGCCGCCCTGGCCCGGCACTGGTTCAATATGGATGAATTCATCACCACCCTGATGCTGAACATGATCGCCGATTATTTCACCTACTGGGCCATTTCCTATCCGTTGTATGATGCCGAAGCCTTCTCGCCCATGACGCCGCAAATCCATCGCGCCGGCTGGCTGCCGGAATTTGGTGATTTCAACAGCAATGTGCTGGTGATGCTGGCGGCATTTGGCGCGCTGTGGTTCCTCTTCAACCGTCTGACCGCCGGGTATGAGTGGCGCCTGACCGGGCAGAATGGGCTCTTCGCCCGCCTGGGTGGTGTCAACATCGAGCGCAACTACCTGGCCGTCATGCTCGTCACCGGCGCGCTGGCCGGGCTGGCTGGCGGGCTGGTGGTGATGGCCGGGCCGCATCGCTTTCTTAAGGGCCTGGGCGCCAATTACGCCTGGGATGGTGTCATGATCGCCGTGGTGGCCAACAACGGGCTGGTGGGCACCCTGTTGTACGGGCTGTTCTTCAGCTCCCTGCAGACCGGAGCGCTGGGGATGGAATTGATCACCGCCGTGCCGGGCGAGTTTATCCAGGTCTTGCAGGCCGTCATTGTGCTGGTGGTGGTGGCCGGGCGCGGCAGGCTGGATTGGCTGCTGGAGCGCAGCCTGGCCCGGCAGAAGGCGCGGGAGCGGGCGGCATGAATATCTTCAAGGGTCTGATCAATGGCATGATTGCCGGGGCCACGCCCATCCTGCTGGCGGCGCTGGGCGGCACCTACACCTATTATGCCGGCATCTTCAACATTGCCATGGAAGGCATGATGCTGGCCGGGGCCTTTGGCGCGGTGCTGGGCTCGTACTTTTTCCATTCCTGGCTGGCCGGGTTGTTGTGCGCTATCCTGGGGTCCACCCTGCTGGCGCTGATTTTCATCCTGTTTGCGGTGGTGCTGAAAACGGATGAATTTATCACCGGCATTGCGTTGAATCTCTTTGCCGTCGGCGCGACCACCTACCTGCTGCGGCAGATTTTTGCCGTCAAGGGGGCCTTCTCCAGCCCGGAGATATTGCCCATCCCGCGCCTGCACCTGGCCGGGCTGGAAAAGGTGCCCGTGCTGGGTGAGATTCTCAGCGGGCAGAATCTGCTTGTCTATCTCATGCTGGCCGCGCTGCTGCTGTCGGTCTATGTCATCTTCAAAACCCGTTTTGGCCTGCGTCTGCGCGCCGCCGGGTATAACGCCCCCAGCCTGGATTCGAGCGGGGTCAGGACGGCTGTCATTCGCGTTTGGGCGCTGTTGATCTGCGGGGTGCTGTGCGGGCTGGCGGGGGCGTATCTTTCGCTGGGCTACGTCACCTTGTTTTCGGAAAATATGTCCGCCGGGCGCGGGTGGATCTCGCTGGCGGCGGTCATCCTGGTCAACGGCAATCCGTGGGGCATTGCCCTGATCTCGCTGCTGTTTGGCTTTACCGATGGGCTGGGGTTGTGGCTGCAGCAGAGTCTGCCCTCCCAGTTCACGGCCATGGTGCCTTACCTGGCCACGCTGGCGGCGCTGTATTTTTATTCCATGCGCCGTAAGCGCCTGGCGCGCTGATCGGCCGGCCCTGTAAAAAGACGCCGCCCGGCTGCCGGGCGGCGTCTTTTGCTGGTTGAAAGGGAGTCTGGCTCAGGGCGTGATGGTGAACAGGCTCCCGGCGCTGCGTCCGGCCACCTCGGGGAAGTAGAATTCGCTGGCACTGGAGGGCAGGACGTTGAATTCTCCGGCCAGGCTGGCGCGCGCCAGGTAGGTGAGGGTGTAGGTTCCGGCTGGCAGGTAGTCGGCGGAGAAGACGACTTTCTCGTCGTTGATTTGTTTGTAGGGGAAATACCACCAGCCCCAGCCCAGACGGTCATAATCGCCGGCCTGGTACACCATCGGCACCTGTTGCGAGGTTTGCAGGGAGGCGTCAATCGCTTCCATCCCGGCGGGCAGGGGGTCGTCAATCACCACGTAGTGCAGGCTGTCCGGGACGACGAGCGTCAGCCTGACCTGAATCAGGTCCCCGCGCGCGGCCTGGGTAATGGGGGTTTTCAGGTCAGCGGGGTGGAAGTATTGGCGCGAGATCAGGATGCCCTGGTCAAGCGCGGTAATGTCCTTGACTGGCAGGATCGAATCCAGGTAGGCGGTGTAATACAGCGTGCCGGGGCCGGCGCCGCGCGCGAACACCAGGGCGTTGAGCGCCTGCGGCAGGAGTTCTTCCGCGCTTAATTGCAGGCGTGTGCTTTCGGTCAGGTGGGCGGCGCTGGCGTGTTGGGTGGCGAGCCGGGTTCCATTCAGGCCGATGGCATAGGTGTAATCGGTCTCAAATTCCTGCGAGAGCGTCAGCCAGTGGGTCAGCGCCATCAGCGACCAGGCGGTTTCTTGCGTGGTGTACCAGTGCGCGCCCTGACGGTGCTTCATCAGCCAGCGGACGCCGGCGGGCAGGAGCGGGTTTTGGGGGTCAACCTGCATCAGCGCGTTGAGCAGGATGGCAGTGGAGCGTGTGTCGGTGTTCCAGTTCCAGTAGTCGGTGCTTTTTTCGCTCCACCAGGCTCCGGCCGCCGATTGGGTGGCCGCGCTGTCAATTTCGGAGAGCAGGTCGGTCAGGCGCGCATCCTGTGGGTCGGCCAGGTGCATGGCCTGCATCAGCAGGCCCTTGCCATACAGGTCCAGGTTGGCGCGGTTTTCAAACAGGTCGGAGTTGGCGCCCGGGTTGGGCTGTCCGCCGCGCGCCAGCGCGTAGAGTTGGAAGGCGGCCTGGTTCAGCTGCCAGTTTTCGGTGGTGGCGCCGGTTTGGGGCAGGCTGCTGCCCAGGTAGTTCAGGCCGTATTCAAGGACTTCGTCCGGGATGCTGTAACCGGCCTGGCGCGCCTCAACCAGCCCAAGCATGACGTAGGCGCTGGTGGTGGGCTGGCTTTCTGTGCCGGGCCATTGGCCCCAGCCGCCATCGTAGTTTTGGTTGCCGATCAGGCGCTGCAGGGCCGGCTTGACCTGCAGATCCAGGTTCTTTTGCAGGTCGCTGGTGGATTTTCCGGCCAGTTTGAGCGCCTCGAGCGAGACCAGGTTGGGCAGGAAGCGTGAGACGGTCTGTTCCATGCACAGGTAGGGGAAATCTTCGAGATAGGTCAGGCCGTCGGTCATCGAAGCCGCCAGGGAGGGCGAGACTTCGAGGTTGAGTGTGGCGTTCTGGCGGGCGGGCGGGGAGGCCAGTTGAATGGTCTCGGTGATGGAACCGGCATCGCGCAGCAGGCCGGAACTGCCGACCGTTTCGGTGACATGATAAGACAGGACGGGAATTCCCTGGCCGGGCAGGGTGCCGAGTGTGGGGCGGGTCGAATCGCTCAGGCCGCCGCCGCTAGCGCTGGCGGTCAGGTCAACACGCTCCACGCCGGGTTTGACATTGGCCTCCCAGCTGACATAGCCTTGCGCGCCGGCTTCCACGCGGAGGGTTTGTTGCTCGGCCTGGCGCAGAGTCACGCCTTCGGCTTGCAGGCTGACAGTGACCTCGAGCGCTTTTTCGGTGTTGTTATGGATCACGGCGCCCAGGCGGGCCGCATCTCCGCTGACGAAGAAGCGCGGTGTTTGCAGTTGAATTTGCAGCGGCAGGGTGCTGAGCAGGTCGCTGGTGGCCTCGCCGACGCGCGTATCAGTGGTGACGGCGCGCGCTTTCATCTGCCAGGTGGTCAGGTTGTCGGGCAGGGTCACCTGCACCTGGGCGCTGCCGGTTGGGCCGGTCAGTACCTGGGCCTGCCAGAAGGCAGTATCTTTGAAATCCTGCCGCACGGTGACGATGCCCGCATCGCCTTCGCCCTTGCCGCCTCCCGAGCCGGCCTGTTCGCCGCTTGGGTCGGTGGCCTTGAAGTTGGCGTTAAATTCCTCGGCGTTGAGCACGATGCTCGATGCAGTCATAACGCCCAGTCCGCGCAGGGGATAAAAGGCCTCGATCAGCGGCTGACTGCTGACAGGCGCCAGCGCCAGCACCGCCTGATCCACCAGCGCCAGCGAGACATCCGCCGCCACCGGCTGGCCGTTCAAGTCGCGGGTCGTCACGGTGTAGGTGACACTTTCGCCGGGGCGGGCTGTTTCGCGGTCGCTTTCCACGTTGACCAGGATGCCCTGCTGGGATGGATCGACGTTGATGCGCAGCATGCCCAGCTTGAAATCGGGCGGTCTGCTGCCATCGGCGCCCTTAATGACCATCACCGAAACATACATTGCCGGGGCCATATCGCCGCTGATGGGAAGCTCATAGACTGTGCTGTTGTTCTGCAGGGTGATGACCTTTTTCTCGTAAATATGTCCGCGCTCCAGCGTGACGAGGGCTTTCACCTCGCCCTCGAACGGCTGGGCGATCAGGATTTTGGCGGTTTCGCCGGGGTGATAGCTTTTCTGGTCGGACACCAGTTCAAAGGAACGGTCATTGGTCTGCTTCCAGGGGATGTAGCTCTCGCTGGAAACCCAGATCTGCGTGGAAGCCCGCGCAGGCCGCCCGGCTTCATCCTGCGTGCTGACGGTGGCCTTGAATTGGCCCCCATTGGGCGGCGTAAAGGTTACCGTTGCCAGGCCGTTCTCATCGCTCACTGCGGAGGCCTGCCCGGCGGGGAGGCTTTTGACCGAGGTTTCCCAGCGCTCCAGGCCGTTTTCATCCTCACGGATGACGCTGTACCAGCGCTGTTCGGCAAAGGCCACGCTGACGGATTGTCCCGCCACCGGCGCGCCCTCGCGGTTGAGCACCACCAGCTGGAAGCTGGCTGGCTGGCCCTGGCTGGCCAGATAATTCTCCGGGCGGATCCCGGCGTGCAGGCTGCTTCCCAGCACCGTCACCTGCGCGCTGGTTCCCACCAGGTTCCCACCCACATCGCTGACGTTGGCGCTGAAAGAAACCTGTTCGCTCTGGCCTTCCTGGGCCAGCTTCAACACCTGCTCCACTTCAAAATGGCCCTGGGCGTCGGTCAGGCCCTGGCCCTCCTGGCGGATGGGCGGGCCGCTGGTGGCCGAGCCGTCGCCAAAATAAATGCTGTCATCGAAATCGTTAAAACTGAAATTGTTGTAGGCTTCGGGCGGCTGGTAATAATGCGGCTGGGCTTCCAGGAACCAATTGACGGTGGCATTCGCCAGGTTCCCGCCCGAATAATAGGCTGCCTGCAGCCCAAATTTGACCGTCTCGCCGTTCAGAATTTCATCCGGCATGGCGCTGGCCGAGACGGCGAACTGCGGCTTGACATATTCCGCCACGCGGAAATAGCCCGACCCGAGGAAATTATCGCTTTGGGCCGACTCGCGCACATAGACATAATAATTCCCCACCGGCGCATCCGCGCTCAGGGCATATTCGCTGGCAAAGGTCCCTTCCTTGGAAAGCGCCACGCTCCCGCCAAAGACCCTGCCCTGATCGTTTTCAATATCCAGGTAAACCTGCCGGGCGGCGGGCAGGCTGTAGTGCAGATCATCGTTTTCGCGCACGATGCCTTTCAGATACACCGGCTGGCCGGGCCGGTAAAGCGCCCGTTCCGAGTAGACGTAGGCAAAGGTGGATTTTACCGGCATCCAGTAATCGCTCCAGATGCCGTATTGGCCCTCCGAAACGCCCGCGCCCCAGTTGAGCGCCGCCGCGGCCACCTGCCGCGAATCTGTGCTGCGCACAAACTGAACACCGGCGGCGTCTTTGACGCTGGCCAGACCATCGCGGTCGGTGCTGGCCTGGCCGACCACGCTCCAGTTGCTGTCATAAAAGGTCAGCGGAACACCCGCCACCGGCAGGCCGCTTTCGGTATCCACCAGCCAGGCCAGTGCGTCCGCCTGGCCGGCTTTCAGCATCAGGCTCTGGCCGCTCACCAGGAAGATCGCGCCCTGCAGGAACCGGGTGCTGGTTTCGATGGGGGCGGCGGTCAGGCCGGCGTAATAAAAACCAGGAGCCAGCGGCGCAGGCTCATCCAGGTTCAGCACAATCCGCGCGTAACGATCCCGGGCGGCTTTTAAGTCTGGCTGGATGATGCTGACCGGCGTTTTTGCGCTCACATCCAGGTCCTCGAAGGGGATCTGGCCGCTTTGCAGGGCGGTGAATTCTTCAAAGGTCAGCGGGTAGAGCGCGATCCGGGCTGAAGCGAGGTTGGTATATTGGAAGAACAGGTTCTTTTCGCCCTGTGCGCGGTAGATCAGCGGAGAATAGTAGGGCAGTTCCATGCGGGCCTGCGGACTCAGGCTGGCAGTTTCGAGGCGGAAGGAGACCTCCCGCGCGATGAGATTGCCGTACAAGTCGGCGGAACCTGGCTGGAGGCGGATCACGTATTCGGTGGAAGGTTCCAACCCGCGGATATCCAGCCGTTTCTGGTACTCGTCATAGTAGAGTTCCAGCGGGGTGTCCGGCTCTGGCTGCACGCGGATGCGGGTTTTCAGGCTCTCGAAGTTCATTGGCGAGGCAAAGAACACGCTCAGGCTGGGAGAAAAATAATCCTGCCGCCCGCCCTGCGGCTCGGTATTGAGCACCGCCGGCAGGGGAATGGTATTCAGCTTGACCTGATAGGGCTCCATCAGCGTCCCACCGTCCTGCGCTTGCGCGCTGGTGGCGATGGTCAGGCTGTAAAAACTGGCAATGGCGTACTTCCCGACCGGCGTGACCGTCAAAATGGTCCCGCTTTTATCCCAGCTGAGCGTGACCGGGAATTTGGCTTTGCTTTCCACATTGGTCAGGCTGAGTGCGGCAGGCAGGCTCTCGGCTGCCATGGGCTGGCTGAAGGTGATCACAAAGGCCTGGTCGAGCAGCACGTCCGAGATTTCTTCGGACCATTCGCGGCTGACATTTTTCATCTCAAAGCCTGTCACCACTGGCGAGCTGGTGGTAAAGCTCCAGCTGTAATCACCAGCCAGGGCTGTGCCGCCGGGTTCTTGCAGGCCGGCTGCAACGGTGACCTGGTAACGGGTACTGCTCTTCAGCATCGTTTCCGGCTGGAAGACGTAGACCGACGGGCTGACCCAATCGCCTTGGCCTGTGACTGGCGGGGAAATTTTTATGGGTGCCGGCAGGCTGGCCTGGGCTTCCTTGGTCATCAACGGGATGACCGGTTTGTTAAAGATGACGGTGATGGCGCTGGTCCGGTCAACCTGGCTGGCGTCATTGGATGGAAAAACCTGGCCGACGAGCAGTTCGTAGGTGGTTTGATATTTCAGACGGATTTCCTCGGGCAGGTGGGCGCCTTCTGCGCTGACTGCGGCGGTGGAGAGAACGCCGGTATAGGTTGCCCCGGCGGCCAGGGGCTGTTGAGGCGTGAATTTCAGGGTTTGCGCGTCCACCCAGGCGATTTTCCCGGCAATGGGCTGGCCCTGCTCATCGAGAAAGCTCCAGGCGGATGCGGTTTGGGCGGGTTCCATGTTGCGGTCGAAGGAAATTTCAATCACCGGCGAAAGTCCCAGCCGTTCGCCCGGCAGGGGGTTTTGGCGGGTGATCTGCGGGTAGGCGGCGGACGCCGCTTCCACGGATATTGTTTCGAGCGTGGGTGTGGGGTTTGTTTCGATGGGGGTGACCGTGCAGGCGGCCAGCGCCAGGAGCATTAATAAGGGAGTTAGTCCTAACCGAAGGAATTCTTTTTTCATGGGTTTCCTTTTTAGAGCGGCAGGCAGGAAAAAATGCCAGCTGCCATTCCAGTATGCTGCGAGGACGTTTTTCTGTCAAGATTGGTTCCCGGTTTGGCAGGCTGGTATGCAACTTTTGGGTTCCCCGCGCATCTAAAAGGAAATTTGACGAGGAGATGTACTGATGGATTTATTTTCCAGGTTATTTGGCGCGCCGGTGCCTACGCTGAACGCGCTGGAGGTGAACGAGAAATTGAAGCAGGGTCAGCGCCCGTTGATTTTGGATGTGCGCCAGCCGGAGGAGTTTCGCGGCGGACATATTGCCGGGGCGAAGCAGATTCCGCTTGGCGAGTTGGGCGGGCGGCTGAAAGAGCTTCCGGCGGGCCGGGAGATCATTTGCGTTTGTCATACCGGCAGCCGCAGTGTGCCGGCTGCGCGGAAACTGCTTGAGGCGGGGTACCAGGTGTTCAACTTGCAGGGCGGCATGCTGGCCTGGGAGCGGTCGCGCCTGCCGGTGAAGAAAGGCAGCGCGTAAAAAAAGGCCTCCATCCAGCATCGAATCTGGGTGGAGGCCTTTTTTTGAGAACTGTTTTATGCTGTGAAGATCAATGAACAGCAGGTGACCGCGCCTTCGGCTTTGGCCACTTCGGTTGCCCCAACCAGGGTCAGGCGGAGGCCGGCCTGTTCGAGGCGTTTTTGCGTGGCGGGGAAATGCGCCGGGAAGATGGCGCCGCCCGGCACGAGCACGATGTTCGCGGCGGAAGGCTCGTTGGGATCAACTTCGATAAATTTCCAGCCGGGAAAGTGGCTTTTTTCCACCCAGGCGGGGTTGATCAGCAGGGTGTCGGGGCTGGCCTGGGTCACGGCGCTTTTGAGATGCAGGCAGCCTGTCACCGCTACGCCGCGGACGGTATAGCCGTACGGCGCGAGCGCGGCCTGCATCTGCTCGATGGCGCTGTTGTTCGAGCGGGTGCTGAGGCCGACATAAATGGTTTTGCCTGCTTGCAGGATGTCGCCGCCATCGATGCTGCCCGGTGCTGTGATGTGCACCAGCTTGCGGTAGGGAGCCAGTGCCTGGGCGATGGAGTCCACTTCCGCCTTGCGTGAATCGGCGCCGGGGCGGGTCAGGATGGCGATTTCGTCCAATACCAGGGCGGTATCTTCAACAAAAACGGAATCGGGGAAATCGGGTTCGGCCGGCAGGCTGTGAACCTGAACCGCTAGGCTGGTGAGAGCCTGTTCATACTGGGCGTGCTGGGCGCGTGCCAGCGCCAGGTCAATGGGGGTGCGTGCGAGGTGGGTCAGTTCGCATTCGTTGAAGCGGGGGCTGATGGCGCGGGTGATGGCGTGCATGGTTTTCATGGCTACTCCTGGGAAGGTTGGCGGGTCAATTTGGCGGGTAAATCTTTCAGGCGGCCGGCGGCGGCGCAAAACATGGTCACCTGCAGTTGGAGGCGGGTTAGTTTCATTTTTTCAATGGCGTTTTCAGTGGAGATGGCGGCGGCTTTGAGGAAGGGGCCAGCCATGCCGCCCAGGGTTGCGCCGAGGGCCAGGGTTTTGGCCAGGTCGAGGCCGTCTTTCAGGCCTCCACTGGCAAAGATGGGCAGGCCGGGCGCAGCGGCGCGCACCGCCAGGATCGATTCGGCGGTGGGAATGCCCCAGCCGGAGAAGGTGGCGGCCAGGCTGCGCAGGAATTCATCCGGGGCGCGATACATTTCCACCTGTGACCAGCTTGTCCCGCCTGCCCCGGCTACGTCGATGGCGGCGACGCCGCATTCGGCCAGGAGTTTGGCGCTGCGCGCTGAAATGCCCCAGCCTACTTCCTTGGCGATGACGGGTACGCTTAATTTTTTGCACACGGTTTCTATTTTGCGCGCCAGCCCTTTCCAGTTTCCATCGCCGCCATGTTGGACGGCCTCCTGGAGCGGGTTGAGGTGCAGGTAGAGCGCGTCGGCTGCGATCATTTCGACGGCGCGCTGGCAGGCTTCCACGCCGTAGCCGTAGTTGAGTTGGACTGCGCCGAGGTTGGCGAACAGCAAAAGATCCGGCGCGACGCGGCGCACCTGGAAGCTGGCGGCCAGCTCGGGTTGTTCCAGCGCGGCGCGCTGTGACCCGACTCCCATGGCCAGCCCGCAGGCCTGCGCGGCGCGTGCCAGGCGCAGGTTCAGGGTTTCGGCTTCGGCGGTCCCGCCGGTCATCGAGCTGATCAGGATGGGGGCCTGCAGCGGTTTCCCGAACAGGCTCAGGCTGGTGTCGATTTCATCCAGATCCAGCTCGGGCAAGGCCTCGTGGCAGAAGGTGTACTTTTCCAGCCCGGTGGTGATTTGTGAGCGGACATCCTGCTCGAGGTTGATGCGAATGTGGTCGTCTTTTCGTTGTTCAATTGGCGCAACTTTTTTCATGCTCTTGTGTTCCTGTGTTATGAAGACTGCCGGGTGGCAGATGCATCAAAAGTGGTGTAAAATGTGCCCTGCGAAAAACCAGTAGAACTCAACAGGAGGTTGTTATGGCTGACACTTATGCTGAAATCAAGGCAATCATCGTGGACTTGCTCGGTGTGGACGAGGGCAAGATTAATATGGACGCGCGCTTCCGCGAAGAACTCGAAGCCGATTCGCTTGACCTGGTCGAGCTGATCATGGCTTTCGAGGACAAATTCGGCGCGGAAATCTCGGATGAAGACGCCCAGAAGATCACGACTGTCGGTGAGGCTGTGCGCTACATCGATTCGCACCGCTAAGCGCGCCGGATGACCGGTATTATAAAGGAGGGGCGTCCCAAACGGGACACCCCTCCTTTATTTTTGAGAGGAATTGGAGAGGCGGCCTACTTCAGCAATTGCGGGATTTCCTCGGGATGGCGCGCCACTTTGACGCCAGCCGCTTCGAGGGCCCGGATCTTGGCATCGGCGGTGCCTTCGCCGCCTTCGACGATTGCGCCGGCGTGCCCCATGCGTTTGCCGGCTGGGGCAGTCTGCCCGGCGATAAACCCGACCACGGGCTTGGTCATGCGGGTGGCGATGAATTCGGCGGCTTTTTCTTCATCGCTGCCGCCAATTTCGCCGATCATGACAATTTTATCGGTATGCGGGTCGTCCTCGAACATGCGCAGCACGTCGATGTGATTGGTGCCGTTGACGGGGTCGCCGCCAATCCCGACGGTGGTGGATGAGCCCATGCCCACCTGCTTGAGCGCGTACAGCACTTCGTAGGTCAGTGTGCCAGAGCGCGAGACGATGCCCACGTTGCCGGGGATGGCAATGTTGCCGGGGATGATGCCGACTTTGGCTTCGCCGGGCGTCAGCAGGCCGGGGCAGTTAGGCCCCAACAGGCGCACGTTTTTCTGGTCGATGTAATTGCGCACGCGCATCATGTCGCTGACCGGGATGCCCTCGGTGATGCAGACGATGAAGGGGATGCCGGCATCGGCGGCTTCGAAAATCGAATCGGCGGCGAAGCGTGCCGGGACGAAGATGATGCTGGTATTCGCGCCGGTGGCTTCTTTGGCAATTTTGACCGAATCGAAAACCGGGATTTTTTCATCGACCCATTGGCCGCCTTTGCCGGGTGTTACACCGGCGACGACATTTGTACCATAAGCGACCATCTGGCGGGTGTGGAACAGGCCTTCGCTGCCGGTGATGCCCTGCACCAGCAGGCGGGTTTCTTTATTGACCAGGATGCTCATCGGTTAAGCTCCTTTTGCGGCGGCGACGGCTTTTTGGGCAGCGTCAGCCAGGGTTTCGGCGGTGATCATGTTGGCATTGGCGAGCATGGCGCGCCCTTCCTCGGCGTTGGTTCCCACCAACCGGACAACCATCGGCACCTTGGGTTTGACTTCTGCCATGGCTGTCAGGATGCCTCTGGCTACTTCGTCACAACGGGTGATGCCCCCGAAAATATTGAATAATATCGCCTTGACATTGGGATCGGCCAGGATGATGCGCATTGCCGCGGCGACTTTATCTGCGCCTGCGCCGCCGCCGATATCCAGAAAATTGGCAGGATCGCCCCCGAAGAATTTCAGAATGTCCATCGAAGCCATTGCCAATCCGGCTCCGTTGACCATGCAGCCGATGTTGCCATCCAGCTTGATGAAGGTCAGGCCGTATTTGCGGGCTTCCACTTCGGAGGGGGCATCTTCATCGGTATCGCGCAGCTCCGAAAGCTCGGGGCGGCGGAAGAGGGCGTTATCATCAATCAGCATTTTGCCATCCAATGCCACCAGGCGTTTGTCTTTGCTGATGATAAGCGGGTTGATCTCGGCCAGCGTGGCGTCGTTGTCCATGTAGGCCTGCCACAGCCCCCGCAAAATATCCCCGAAGGATTTCCAATATTCACGCGGCAAGTCAATTCCGGCGGCGATATCACGCGTCTGGTAATCTTTGATGCCCAGCAGCGGGTTGACATGCACCTTGATGATTTTTTCCGGGTTGGTGCGGGCAACTTCTTCGATTTCCACGCCGCCCGCTGCTGAGCACATGATGACCGGCTTTTTCGCGGCCCGGTCATTGGTGATGCCCAGATAAATTTCCTGGTCAATTGCCGCGGCTTCATCGACCAGCACCTTTCGCACCGGCAGGCCCTTGATTTCCATTGAAAGAATCTGCGTGGCGAGCAGTTCGGCCTCGGCCGGGTCACTTGCCACTTTGATACCGCCGGCTTTGCCCCGTCCACCTACCAGTACCTGTGATTTGATGACAACGCGCCCGCCCAGCTCTTCGGCGATTTGCCGGGCTTCGCCGGCTGTGGACGCGACTCTCCCCTTCGGGATCGGAATCCCGTAGCGGGAGAAAATAAGTTTGGATTGGTACTCATGGAGTTTCATGCAGGTCACTCTCCCAGACAATTTTTGACGTACTCTCCCTGTCTTGCGAAGGGGGATTATACCACCAACAAAAAAGGGGCAGCCGCCTGGCTGCCCCTGCAGGTGGGTTGACTTACTTGTTGGGTACGGAGAAGCGCATGATGCGCCCGTTGCCGGCATCGCTGACCCACAGGTTGCCCGCGCTGTCGCAGGCGACCCCGCTGGGCATGCCAAAATTGCTTGTGTCGGTGCCGAAGCTGCCCCAGAGTTGGATAAACTCTCCAGTCTGGTTGAATTCAATCACCCGGTAGCTTTCTGGATCGCTGATAAAGATGCGCCCATCCTTTGAGACGGCGATAAAGGGTTTGTTATCCAGCGACTGGCTTTTCCAGCCTTTGACCGGCCACTGCGCGACCGGCACATAGCTGATCCGGTCTTCGAGCGGGCTGAGCATTTGGATGCGTTGATTCCAGGTATCCGTCACATAGGCGTTGCCCGAGACATCCACTTTGACATCCACCGGTTCGCTGAATTGTCCAGCTTCATAGCCTTCGGTGCCGAATTGTCCCAGTATGGCGCCATCGCCGTTGTAGATGACGATGCGCTTGTTGCCGGTATCGGCGACAAAGATGCGGCCTTTGTTGTCCACGGTAATGCCGCGCGGGCCGTACAGCGCCCCGGGAGTATCTGCCAATCCAAAGACACCCCAGGCCTTGACCGGCTGCCCGTCTGCGGTGAATTTTTGCACGCGCGAGTTCCAGGTGTCGGTGACATAGACACTGCCATCCAGCCCGACGGCCACGCCCCAGGGTTCGTTGAAGGTGCCGAGCGGGGCCGCGCCCTGGGCAATATCGGCGAAGGTGCCCCAGGTGTTGATCAGTTGCCCGCCGCTGCTGAAGTGCTGGATGCGGTTGTTGCGCGAGTCGGCCACATACAGGCTGCCATCCGGCGCAAAAGCCAGGCCGCGCGGGGTGTTGAATTGACCGGGATCACTGCCTGGTGTGCCAATCATCAGGTCGGCGGAGTAGGTCATCATGCCCTGGGCATACGGATCGGGTTTGAGTTCGCTGGCCTTGATGCCGTAATTCCAGACCATGTCGGCGACATCCTTGCGGATGTAGAGGCGCATTCGATCGGTGGGATCCCAGTTGGTATCGGTGTAGGTGCTGGGGTCGTAATTGGGGTTGTAAATTTTGGCGTAGGGTTCGACAGCCTTGGCATATTGGCTGAAATCCCGATTCAGCCAGATGTCGAACAGGCCGGCGCGCATGGCCGGGTCGCCGAGGGCATTACAGACGCGGCTGTAGTCTTTGCTCTTAAATAGCTTGAAGAAGCCGAGCAGGCCGCGGCAGGAATAATCGGCGAGGAAGGGGCTGGCGGGGTCGGGCCGGGTGGTGACCAGATTGAAGTAATCCTGGTTGGGCCAGACCATGCGCAGGTAATCGAAGCGGTAGAATTGATCGCCGACGAGCGGTTCGATCTTGCCGAAATTGTTGTCGCCGACGATGATGGCGGGGACTTCGCGCAGGGTCATGTCGGGGACGTTGCCGTAGTAGCGTGCTTTGGGGAAATCGCGCAGGTACCAGGACAATGGCCAGGAGGTGTCGTCATCATAGGCGACGACGATATCTTGCGGGGTGCCGACGGTTTTCTCGGAAAGGGAGGTAACTTCTTTGAGCACGTCTTTGACGCCGGTGAAGCTGTGGGCGTAGACAAGGTATTCCTGAGCGCTGTTGTAGTTGATGTAGCTGGCGCGGAAGGCGCTGCGGGCTGTCAGTACTGCCAGAATTCCGAAAAAGAGCACGCCGGCGAGGGCGGTGATTTGTTTTCCGTCCCATTCTCCCAGCAGGTGGAATAACCCGTAGCCGCTGGCCAGTGCCCCGAGCAGGGCCAGCAAGAAGCTGGAGGTGGTTTGCAGCTGCGCCAGTTGTGCGCCCTGAAACGGCAGCGGGTCGCCCAGCAGGGAGATGAATATTCCGATCACGCTGAATAAGAATATCGCCACCAGGCTCAGGATGAGCGCAGCGTTGCGGCGGTGCAAGTCTTCCCAGTCGATTCGGTCGATCAGTGCGCCAATGCCCCAGCCGCCGAGCAGGATGAAGGGCAGGGTGATGTGAACCGTCAGCCAGGGCATTTTTTCGCCGGCGATGCTGAAAGCTACCAGGCTGGCGAAGGACCACCAGACGAGCAGGGCGTAGGTGGTGGGTAGATTCTGTGAGGCTTCGTCGGTTTCAATGGGTGCCTGGCGCAATCTCCGCAGCCCAAGGAAAGCGGCCATCAGGCTGGCAAGCGCAGGCAGAAATTCGTAGACCGGAATTTGAACGAGCAGGTAGTAATAAATCGGCTGGCTGCCACGTTGGACTCCCTGCTGCTCAAGCCAGTAGCCGAGCGAGCCGAGCAGGCCGGTGAAGAAGCCGCCGCCGTTGGTGAATAAGGTGGTGTAGAAAACGGTGAAAATGGCGTAGAACAGCAGGGCGGCTTTCCACCAGATTTCCTGATTCCAGAAGATGCCCAGTCCGACGGAAAGGAGCGAGAAAATGGCCAGGATGCCGATCATCAGGCCGAGACTGGGGATTGTGAAGGTGCTTAGGTCGCTGGCGGAAACCGGTACAGCGACCGGCACTCCGAACCAGTTCTGGGTATACGGTGACAGCCAGGACATGACGAAGACGGAGAGCATCGGCAGGATCAGCGTGCCGGTTAATATGGCCAGGTCGAAGGAGCGTTCTTGGCGCAGTTTTTGCAGGCCGTAGCCGCGCAGGGCAAAGAAGATGGCGCCGGCGATGCCCAGTGCGCCCAGCGCGATGAGAATCGTGGCGGGTGAAAAGCTGGAGGCAAGTGGCGCGAGCGGCGAGGCTCCGCTGCCGGGCAGGGCAGGGGCGGCGGTCTGGGCGCTGGTTTCGAGAGCGGCCTTGCCCTTCTCAATAAAGTGGAGGGTGATTGCTCCGCCGAAGGTCAGTGCGCTGAGGATCAGACTGATCAGGAAGCTGCGGTAGTCGTTCAGGGCGTTCTTCCATGGGCGGCGCGTGATCTGGGCGATCAGGACGGCGGCCAGGAATAACAGCAATTCGGCGGTGTAAATAAAGGCGGTTTCTTTGACGGTGAAATGTAGAACAATTCCGGCAGTCAAAAGGTAAAGGTATTTTGCCTGGCCGGTTTCAAAATAGCGCAGAACGGCATACAGGGTGAGTACGCCAAATAATGCCACGAAAGATTCGTTGCGGACGTACCGGCCGTAATAGAGCATGTACGGGGAAAATACCATCATGATTCCAGCGGCAATGACCCCAGCGCGGCCCAGGTAGCGCCGCCAGTACCACAGCGCCCAGACGGTGGCGATGCTGAAAAGGGCAGCCGGGATGCGCGCGGTGAAATCCGAAGCGCCAAAGATAAAGTAAGACAGCGCCAGCAAGTGGAATTGCAGTGGGCCGTGCATCATCGGGTTGTGCTGGTAGCCCTGACCTTTGTAGAGCAGCCAGGAGTAGTACGTGTGCAGGCTCTCATCGTGACTCATCACGCGCGTTCCGAGATCATAGAAACGGGTGATGATGGCGGTCAGAATTAACGCGGCAAAAATCAGCACTTCGGTGGTCAGCCAGGGAAGCGCAGGGATGGGGGTTTTGTCCAGCCAGTTACGGTTTTCTTCGCTCATGGTTCCCTCAGGGGGTGGAATGCGTGACTTATACTGCAATGTGGCTTTTCTGACAAGTTATGCGCCTGGACGGGCGGCCAGCTGGCCGCAGCCGGCCTGGATGTCGATGCCGCGCCGCATGCGGATGGTGCAGGGGATGCCGGCTTGTTCGAGGGTGCGCTGGAAGGCGGCGGCGCGTTCGCGGGTTGTGGCCTTTCCCTGGTAGCCGGTGGTGGGGTTGAGCGGGATGGCGTTGACATGGCAGAGCAGGCCCTTGAGCAGGGCTGCCAGCTGCCGGGCGGTTTCCGGGGTGTCGTTGACGCCGTGGATCAGGGCCCATTCGAAGGTGATGCGCCGCCCGGTGGCCTGGACGTAGTCGCGACAGGCTTCGATCAGCTCGGAGATGGGGTAGCGTTTGTTGACCGGCATCATGGCTTCGCGCTGGGCATCCTGCGCGGCATGCAGTGAGATGGCCAGGTTGACCTGCCGCTTTTCGCTGGCAAAACGCCGGATGGCGGGGACCAGGCCGGAGGTGGAGATGGTGAAGCGCCGCGCGCCAAAGTTGAAGCCCTGCGAATCGTTCAACCGGTCTATGGCGGCCAGGGTGTTGTCGTAATTATGAAAAGGTTCTCCCATGCCCATCACAACGACATTGCTGACGCTTTCTCCGCTTTGTTGCAGCTGCCGGGCGTAATACAGCACCTGGGCTACGATTTCCCCGCTCGAAAGGTGGCGGGTGAAGCCCATTTGTCCGGTGGCGCAGAAGGTACAACCCATGGCACAGCCGACCTGGGTGGAGATGCAGAGCGTCCGGCGCGAAGTGGCAGGCCGGATGCTGTCGTCGTCGGTTTGCGGGGCCGGGTCGTAGCGCATCAGCACAGCTTCCACCTGGTGGCCATCGGGCAGGCGAAAGAGTGTTTTGCGGGTTTGCCCGTCGCTCGAATCGAGTTTGCGGGTGGGGGTCAGAGGAGAGAATTCCAGCTCCTTTGCCATTTTATCCCGCAGGGTTTTGGGCAGGCTGGTGAATTGTTCTGGGGTGTCCCAGAGCTGTTGATACAATCCCTGCCAGATTTGTTTTGCACGGTAGGCGGGCTGTCCCCAGGTGTGCAGCAGGGTCCCCAGGGCGGGAAGGTCGAGATCGTAGATCAGGGTTTTCATCGTGGAGGAATTCTATCACGCAAAGCGCGGGCGCTTATCCCCTAATCGGTTAGCCCCACCAGGGCGGCCAGGCTTGAGGCGATCCGGTCAATTTTGGGCTGCCAGGCCAGGCCCTGAGCCTGGGTGGATACGCCGGTCAACACCAGGGCGGTTGGGCAGCCGAGGGCCTGCCCGCCGGCGATGTCGGTTTCCAGGCGGTCGCCAACGACGAAGGTCTGCTCTCGCGGGGTGCCGAGGCGTTCGAGGGCCATTTGTAAAATGGTGGGGGATGGTTTGCCGGCTACTTCGGGTTGTCTTTCGCTGGCAGTGGTGATGACGGAGAGCCAGGATCCCGCGCCAGGGATCTGTCCGCGGGGGGTGGGAAAGGTTCGATCGGTGTTGGTGGCGTAAAAAGGGCGTCCGGCGCGCACCAGTAACGTGGCCTCGACCATCTTCTCGAAACTGATCGCGCGGTCGATGCCAAAAACAACCGCCTCGGCGCGTTGAGCCTGCTCGACTGGCAGCAAGTCGAAGTCTTTGGCGCGCAGGGCGGCGTATACACCGGAGCCGCCGATCACGAATAATGGCGTGCCGGGCGGGAAGCGGCGCGCCACCAATTCGGCCACGCCCAGAGCCGAGGTGAGCACCTGCCAGGGTTCTATTTGCACACCGAACCCGGCCAGTTTTTCCACATACTGATCCACGGTGCGGGTACCATTGTTGGTGGCGAGGGTAACGCCCAGTCTCAGCTGCTTGAAGCGCGCAAAGGTGGCGGGCAGGTCAATCAGGGCTTGCGAATCAGCCCACAGCACACCATCCATATCTAAGATCAGGCCTTGGGTATTGGCTGGCAGTTCATTCATTTTTCCACTTCCTCAATGTAATATGGCGGTATTATACCTGTCGCCAGCATTTGTCCAATCGCTGGTTCAGAGTGACCGTGATAGAATTTATTATCTTTCTTTTTGGAGCAGCTATGCCCTTGATTGGTTTGACCACCTCCGATAGTCTCAATTCCAAACGCAATCCCCTTGTCAGCCTGTCCACTCACTATGTCCGCGCCATTTTGCAGGCTGGCGGCACGCCGGTTCTGATTCCCAACCAGCTGGATGAACCCGCCTGGCGCGAACTATATAACCGGCTGGATGGCATTGTCTTCACTGGCGGAGGCGATATCGAAACCGGGATTTTTCACGGGGAGGATCATCCCCGTGTCAGCGGGATCAATCGTGAGAGGGATGCCCTCGAACTGCCCCTTTTACGCGCCGCCGCTGAAGATGGAAAACCGTTTCTGGGCATTTGCCGCGGCCTGCAGGTGACCAACGTGGCCCTGGGCGGGACGCTTTTCACCCACATCACCGACCAACTTCCTGGCGCTTTGGGCCACGACCAGTTCGATGATCTGCCGCGCAATCATCTGGCCCACCCGGTCAGGGTGCAGGAAGGCAGCCTGGCGGCGCAGATTTTGGCTGAGCCGCTGCTTGGGGTGAACAGCCTGCACCACCAGGGCATCCAGAAGCTGGCTCCGGCGTTGCAAGCGGTGGCTTTTGCTCCAGACGGGCTGGTGGAAGCGGTTGAAATGCCCGGGCATCCGTTTGGGCTGGCTGTCCAGTGGCACCCTGAATGGCTGACGGAGCATGCCTCGGCACGCCGGCTCTTTCAGTCATTTGTCGCTGCGGCGCGGAAGTGAGGGCGCATGACCCCCGGTCCAAGCCAGTTGGTCTGGTCTTCTGATGATGGCGACCAGCGCAAGCAGCAGCCTTCCGCGCAGGTCATTTCCCTCCCGCCGGCCCAGCAGATGGCCTATTTGCATCGCGACTCAAAAGGCCGCGGAGGCAAGGCTGTGACGCTGATCAAAAATCTGGTGTTGACCGAAGCGGATTTGCAGGCGCTGGCAAAAACCATCAAGCAGGCAGTCGGCAGCGGTGGGACAGTCAAGGATGGTGTGATCGAGATCCAGGGCGAGCATCGCGAGAAAATCGCCGAGGTGCTGCGCAAGCTGGGTTACAAAACCAAGCTGGCAGGCGGGTAATGTGATCGGACAGGCTTCGATTGGAGTGTTCGACTCGGGCGTTGGCGGTCTTTCCGTGTTGCGCGCTATTCGCGCGCAGCTGCCGGATGTGCCGGTGACATACCTGGGCGATCAGGGCCATGTGCCGTATGGGCCTCGTCCATTGGAAGAAGTGCGGGATTTTTCAGAAGAGATTACACGTTTTCTATTGAGCCGGGGTGCAAAATTGATTGTGGTGGCCTGTAACACGGCTTCTGCGGCGGCGTTGGAGCATTTGCGCCGGACTTTCCCGGATGTGCCGTTTGTGGGCATGGAACCGGCTGTCAAACCGGCGGCGGAACAGACCAAAAGCGGGGTGGTGGGCGTTCTGGCGACGCCAGCCACTTTTCAGGGAGTGCTGTATGCTTCGGTGGTGGAACGCTTCGCGCAGGGTGTGACCGTTTTGCAGGATACCTGTCCCGGGCTGGTGGGGCAGATTGAAAAAGGGGCGCTGGAAGCGCCTGAAACGGAATCCATTCTCAGGGCGGCGCTGATGCCGATGCTCGAAAAGCACATCGATACGGTGGTTTTGGGCTGCACCCACTATCCTTTTGTGATTCCGCTGATTGAGCGGATTGCCGGGGAAAATGTGCGGGTTATTGATCCCGCTCCCGCGGTGGCGCGGCAGACGGGGCGATTGTTTGTCTCGCGCGGCTTGCGCCCGCCGGCGCGGGCAAACGAATCAGTCACGGTTTACACCACTGCGGCGGCAGATTCCATGAAAAATCTTTTGCCGCTGTTGCTGGGCGAGCCGGGCGCCGTGCGCGAGTTGCGCTGGGTGCAGGGAAGATTGACAGAATAGAGCAGGCAGTCTGAAGGGGGAAGGGTTTACAAGGTTGGAGTGTCTTCCGCCTCGCGGTGTTCAAATGCAAGGGGAGAAATCAATCGCTTTCGTCAGCGGGCTCCACGCCCAGGTCAGCGGCAGAAAGCCGGATGGTTTCAAATTCCCCAAAGACCAGGTTTTTGGCGGGCAGGTTTTTCACCGCTTTGACCTGCTCAAACAAGCCCTGATAGCTGGCCGGGATGGCGGCTTCGGGATTTAATCCCAGTTTTTTGGCAAGTTTCCGGATCGTTTCAGCATTCACTGCCTCAATTTCGACAAAATTCCCATAAGGTAATTCGTCCAGCGTAATCAAGGCCTGGGCCAGGCTGTACATGGCGCGGTATTTTTCATAGACTGCGGTCACGTGGTACCCCAGGCCTTCAAGAAATTTTTGCGCCGTGTCAAAATCCTGGACGATCAGCTCAATTTCGGTGCGCGCCAGCGCTCCGACGAGCGCTTCTCCCGGCCCTTTGAAGGTCAGGCGCACATCATCGAATTTTCGCAGGCGCAGGACTTTGTGCGCCGCGCGCAGGCTGCCGGCATTGTCATCATAGCGCAGGTTATATTCAAACCCGCGCGGAACCTTGCAGACTGCGCCCAATGCCTGCAACCTCGCCTCCACCGGCGCAAGGGTGTGGACGTAAAACTTGGCTTCAATTTCCTGGTTTTCGTGGCTCATGACCGGCTCGATAACGGCTAGAGGATGTTCAACAAAGGCTGGCGCTGCTCGACGCTTTCACCGGGCTTGACGCGGATGCGGTGCACGGTACCGTCCCGCGGCGCTTTCAGTTCATTCTGCATTTTCATTGATTCGAGGATGACGAGCACCTGGCCTTTTTGGATCACCTGACCCTCGTTGACTGGAATTGCCACCACCAACCCGGGCATCGGCGCTTTGAGATGGAATTCCCCGCCCTCGGCACTTAACCCGCCTGCCGTTTTCAGCCGCTTTTTCCGCTCATCCTCCACCTGCGCCTGGTACTGGCGCCCACGCAGCAATACCTGCCAGTCTTTCTCTTCGGGGTAGACGTAGGCCTCATAAGATTTGCCATCGATCAACAGCGAATAGACCGGCTGGCCGCTGACCGCCATAAAATCCATTTCCAGCACCAGTTCGTTTACACGGATGTGCTTTTCGTCGAGAATCTCGACGGTAAATTCTTTCCCTTCAATTGTGGTAACGTATTTCATTTCTCCTCGCAATTTCCATAGCCCGACGCAAGATAGGATCCTGGCCTTCCGGCACGCTGGAAAGACCTTGCTGGTCTAGCGATGCATCCGTTCCCAGCGCCCGACCCATTTCCAGTTGGATGTATCACGCTCGTTGCGCTGCACCAGCTGGGCAGAACGCTGGGCCTGCTGATGAGCGGCGAGCGTGGCCAGCACCGCGGCAATTTCCATCATGGCCGGGTCGCTTTCATCCGCAATCGCAAACCGCTCTTCCACAAAACGCGTGTCATATTGACCGGCCATAAAGCGGTGACTGTCCATCAACATCTGGTGGAAGGGAATATTCGTCCGCACACCGACAATACGATACTCCTCCAGGGCGCGGCGCATGCGCAGAATGGCCTGAGCGCGCGTCTCTCCCCAGACGATCAGCTTGGAAATCATTGGATCGTAGAACGGGGTAATCTCGAAGCCAGGATAAACGCCGGTATCTATGCGGACGCCAGGCCCGGTTGGCAACAGGCTGTGCGTGATCCGGCCGGTGGATGGAATAAAATTATTGAAAGGATCCTCGGCGTTGATGCGGCACTCGATCGCCGCCCCGTTGATCTTGATATCTTCCTGGCGGTAACTGAGCGGCCGCCCCCGCGCGATGCGGATTTGTTCTTTAACGATGTCAACGCCGGTCACCATCTCCGTAACCGGATGCTCCACTTGCAGCCGGGTATTCATCTCAAGAAAGAAAAAATTCCGCTCCTTGTCCACCAGGAATTCGATCGTCCCGGCGTTGACATAGTCCACAGCCTGGGCAGCTTTGACTGCCACCTCGCCCATTTTGCGCCGTAACTCCTCATCCAGGAAAGAGGACGGCGATTCTTCGACCAGCTTTTGATGACGACGCTGGATGGAACATTCGCGCTCGTTCAGGTGAATCACGTTACCCTGTTCATCGGCCAGCACCTGCATCTCGATATGCCGCGCGCCTTCAACGAGTTTTTCCAGGTAAACATTCCCATCACCGAAAGAGGATTCCGCTTCGCGCCGCGCAGATTTCAACAGTTCCGGCATCTCGTCCAGGTTGGAGACTTCACGCATCCCCTTGCCGCCGCCGCCCGCCGTGGCCTTGATTAATAGTGGAAAGCCGATCTGACGCGCAATTCCCAGCAGATCTTCGTCGCGCAGGTTGCCGATATCCTCGGTTCCCGGCACAACCGGGATGCCGGCCTTGCGGACGGTTTCACGCGCGGTCATTTTATCGCCCATGGCCGCAATCGAGGATGCCTTTGGCCCGATGAAGGTGATGCCGCGTTCTGTGCAGGCTTCGGCAAAGTCTTCCCGCTCGGCCAGGAATCCATAACCTGGGTGGATGGCATCTGCTCCGGACTTGCGGGCAATGTCCAGCAGTTTATCCATCCGCAGGTATGAATCGCGTGACTGTGCCGGGCCAAGCAGGTAGGCTTCATCGGCCAGGCGGACATGCAAGGCCTGCCGGTCCGCTTCTGAAAATACCGCCACCGTGTCAATGCCAATTTCCCGGCAGGCTCGCAGGATGCGGACGGCGATTTCACCGCGATTGGCGATTAGGACTTTTTTGAACATTCCTACTCCTTGATTTGCGGGAGGATACTGATCTTGCTATCGGCAATCAGGCGTTCCAGGAATTCGATTTGCATTTCAAGCTGGTGCCTGAAGAGACGCTCGCCGCTGGGCGTGGCCATAAACTGCGGCGGCTGAAGGGTTTTCAGCTTTTCCACCCGCTGGCTGGCGCGGTTTATGAGTTGATGATAATCATCCAGGCAGTCCTGGAAGTGCAACAGGATGCGGTAGGTGCTGAAACGATCAATATTATCAGCATCGTTGACAACTTTCGCTTCCAGCGTAAAGGGGTGTTCGAAATCAGCCTGATCATCCACGTGCGCGGCGATGGCAAAGCAGATGTTGTTGATTTCCGCCGGGCTGTAACCCAATTCGGCCAGGAATGGGCGAACCAGGCGGGCGCCGACGCGCCCATGTTCAATGCCATGATCTACTTCATCAAACCGGGCAACATCGTGCAGCAGGCAGGCGGCGATGACTTGCTCTACCGCGGCGTTTTCAGCCAGTGCAATTTGTTGGCCATAATGCGCCACGCGCAGGCTGTGCTGCCAGCGGTAGTCCAGGGCCGGGTTGTTTCTATTTCCGCGCCGCTCTTCGATGTAGGCCGCAATTTTGTTAAATCGCTGGTTGGCGTCCATCTTAGAGCGGAATATTCCCATGTTTTTTGGCCGGATTGGAATCCCGCTTGTTCTGGAGCATTTCCAGCGCATTGATCAGGCGTGAACGGGTCTCTTTCGGTTCAATGACGTCATCAACGTAACCGCGTTCTGCCGCCACATAGGGATTGGCAAATTTTTCGCGGTAATCGGCGACCAATTCGGCTTTCCGTGCGACCGGGTCTTCGGCTTTGTCCAATTCTTTGCGGAAAATAATGTTCACAGCACCGTCC
Source organism: uncultured Anaerolineae bacterium (assembly GCA_903875215.1). Taxonomy (GTDB): domain Bacteria; phylum Chloroflexota; class Anaerolineae; order Anaerolineales; family Villigracilaceae; genus UBA5195. Next base: position 520,717 of record CAIQVH010000031.1, on the reverse strand, counting down.
GGTCCCATTACCGCGATTTCTGCTGTTGGCCAGGCCAGGTTCACATCGCCGCGAATGTGCTTGGAGGACATGACGCAATAGGCGCCGCCGTAGGCTTTGCGGGTGATGACCGTCAGCTTGGGGACGGTTGCCTCGCAGTAGGCGTAGAGCAATTTAGCGCCCGAGCGGATAATGCCGCCGTGTTCCTGAATGGTTCCGGGCAGAAAGCCGGGAACGTCTTCAAAGGTGACGATTGGGATGTTGAAGGAGTCGCAGAAGCGGATGAAACGAGCCGCTTTTTCGCTGGCGTCAATATCCAGGACGCCAGCCAGCACTGCGGGCTGGTTGGCGATAATTCCAATGGAGTGCCCGCCCAGGCGCGCAAAGCCGACCACGACATTCATGGCGTAATTTTCGTGAATTTCGAAGAAATCGCCGTTGTCAATGATCAGGCGGATGACGTCCTTGATGTCATAAGGTTTGCCGGGGTCGTCCGGGATGATGGTGTCGAGGGACTCTTCGATACGCAACGGGTCGTCGTCGTTGGGGACGTAGGGCGGGTCTTCCATGTTGTTTTGTGGAATGTAGCTCATCAGCTTGCGAATCAGGTAGAGCGTATCCGCTTCACTATCAGCGGCCACGTGACAGACGCCGGATTTTTCGGAGTGGACGCTGGCGCCGCCCAGCTCTTCCTGCGATACCTCTTCGTGTGTGACCGCCTTGACGACATCTGGCCCGGTGACGAACATGTAGGAGGAGTTGCGCACCATGAAAATAAAATCGGTTAGCGCCGGAGAATAGACTGCGCCTCCGGCGCATGGCCCCATGATGGCTGAAATCTGTGGGATGACTCCACTGGCGAGGGTATTGCGCAGGAAAATATCGGCGTACCCGCCCAACGAAACCACGCCTTCCTGGATGCGTGCGCCGCCCGAGTCGTTCATTCCGATCAGCGGAGCGCCGTTTTTCAGCGCCATTTCCATGATCTTGACGACTTTTTCGGAGTGAACTTCGCCAAGCGAGCCGCCAAAGACGGTGAAATCTTGCGAGAAGACATAGACCAGCCGCCCCTCAATGGTGCCCCAGCCAGTCACCACGCTGTCGGAGGGAAAGCGCTGCTTGTCCAGGCCGAAATCGTGGGTGCGGTGCTGAATAAAGGCATCGATCTCGCGGAAGGAGCCTTTATCTAACAGAAGCTCAATGCGTTCGCGGGCGGTCATTTTTCCGCGTTGGTGCTGGGCTTTGATGCGTTCTGCGCCACCGCCCAATTGGGCCTGGGCTTTTTTATCGCGCAGAGTCTTGTTGCGTGGATTTTCGCTCATCCTCTCTCCTCATCGAAAAAGGCTTTCGATAAAACCAAATTAATGATGACAAATAGCAGGCACGCAGTGGAAACCGCCGCGCTAAAGACGGCGTTGGGAGCCGGCACTGCCTGGATGACGAGCCTGTCCAGCCAGTACCATGCCAGATATAACCCGGTCAGACCCAAAGCGGCTGGGATGGCCAGCCGTTTGCCCTGCCAGAGAATAACCGCAAGCCACAGCCCGGCTGTTGACCAGGCCAGTCCGGAACCGAGCAGGTAGGCTGGCGAAGCGCCAAATTCCTGCTGAATCTTCCAACTGGCGAACGCGCTCACGGCACGTAACGTGTGCCAGGACGTGATACATAACACAAACACGGATAGGATAGTTACGCTGGCAGGGCGCTTCAAGAAAAAGGGCATTTTGGGGATCCTGGGAAAAATGACTTGCGCTTGCCAGACACAGGATCAGGTTGGCAAGCGCAAGTCGTGCATGCGTTCAGGGTGTTGGGATAAATTTCAGCAATTCTTTCTGTCCATACACCGGAGCGCCAACAACAGGCACAAATTGCTCGGGAGAAAACTGCTCGCCATATGGCATTGAGGCGGTCACGATCAGGTAATTGGCAAAGATATAATCCATGCCCATCCGCGCAAGGAAATTCCCAGCCTGGCCGCTTTTCAACGCCTGGAAGTACTCATTGGAATTGATCAGGCCGTCCATGTTGACAATCGTCCGGTCGTGAATGAAGTAGCCCGCGTTGCCGCCGCCGGTCATCCCAATGATGGCGCCTGGCTCGGTGAACCCTTCCAGGATCGGGAGCATGTCCATGTAGGGCTGGTTGGGGATGGCATCACGCAGCGGCATCAGGCGGATGATGGTGCTGGTCAGGCCATATGCCAGCACCAGGCTGGCCGTGCCCGCCAGCCCCCAGGTCGCCAGCCGCAATAGATGGGTGGGGGGCAACAAATCCAGCAGGCCGCGCAAGCCCAGCGCCGCCAGGATTACCAGCGCCAGCATCTGCATCACCCAATACCACTCATGCGAAGCCGAATACCCCAGCGCGCCATACAAAAAGCCATGCAATTCGGCGCTGATCAGCAAGGGGAGAACTCCACTTTTGACCAGACGGGGCAGACCGGCCTCCGGCTTTCTCAGGCTGACTGCCAGCCAGAGAATGACCAGCACTGCCAACATTGACCAATACCACGCTTCAGGCGTGCCACCGTTTACAGAAAGATTCTCCGCCCAGGTGTAGAGCGGCCTGGTCAGCAACTCCCAATTTTTAGAAAACTGCGGATCGAACGTAAAAATATCCAGCGCCGACTTGGCCCCGCCGCCATAGACGGCATAAGGAAACGAACCCCACCAGCGCTTGATCTGCCCGCTGACGGGCATAAAAGTGCCGAACAGGACTTTGTTGATTGCCATGTAAATCACCAGCCCGGTGCCGGTCAGCCCGAAATAGATAAAAATATCGCGTAACCAATAAGTAAGGCCCTTAATTCGGGTTTTGATCTGTAAGAAGAGCGGCTGGGGTGTGGCAGGTTGAACCGGTTGGAGTGAAATTGCTCGCGCGGCCAGCCGGGTCAGGATGGTGAGCAAGGTGGCGAGCGGCCAGTAGAGGAGCGGCACGGCGCGCGGCAGCAGGACCAAATCGGCGGCCTGGAGGAGGATCATAATCAGGGTTACGAGGACTGCGGAGAGGGCCGTGCCTGCCAGGCTGCGCAGTATGATCTGGCGGGTGGTTTGCTGCCTGGGGTGGTCATACATCCCTATCAAATAGAAAATGATGGTTTGCAGGATGAAGGCCAGGGCGCTCATTAAAATTGCCGAGTTGGGCAGGACGAGCAGATAGTACTTCCAACCGGCGCGCTGGATGTAGGCGCCGATGATGGCGCCAAAGGTGAAGAGCAGGTCGCAGGGCAGCAGGTAGCGGATGGGGCTGCGGCGAAAAATCATCCAGACGCCGGCCAGCAGGAGCAGGTAGATGCTATCGAGGCGGCTGAAGAGCATTACGAGTGCGGTAATTGCCAGTTTGATGAAATCAGAGCTGGAGAGCGGGTCTGGTTTTTCGTCGAGGAGTTGCATCTGGCGCAGCAGGAAAATGATCGCGAGGGCGAGCAGGCCCGTTTCCATGCCTTGCTGGGTGATGATGTCATGCAGGCCCAGGTCGAGCGTCCAGAAGGCGGCGGCGAGCATGGCGAGCGGTTCTCCGGCGGTTTTTTTCAGCAGTCTGAAGAGGAGAATGCCACTGACAGCGCTTAGCGCGGCCATGACGAGGGTGAGCAGGCGCAGGGGCAAGATCAGGTCAAAGCGAGCCAGGGCGAAGATGGGCACACAAACCAGCATCCAGAGCGGATGGTATCCGTTGGTGAGATTGATCCCATCGAATGTGGAGCCGCGTCCCTCGCTGACATTCTGGGCGACTTTGAAGTAGTAATAGGCGTCGTCGCGGACAAACCAGCGGCTGGAGAAGTTATGCGGCGCGGAGATGGCTGCGTAGAGGTGGGTGCTCATGATGACCACGATCAGCGCCAGTTCAAACCAGTGCATACGTTTCAGAAATTTCAAATTGGCCTCGGTGCAGGGTGTTTCGGAGCGTGGGGTGCGCAGGGCTAGATTTCCGGGGTTATTTTACCCAATTGTTCACCGCGTTCCAGTTGTTCTTTGTGCGGAATTTTGTCTCTATTACTTGAAGGAGATTTCGCGGATGTGGACCTGGGCAATTTGTCCCTGGCCATTGTCTTTCACGGTGAGCAGGAAATGGTCAAAGCTGGCGGGGCCGTTGGTGAATGCAAGGGTGATGGTTGGATCGGGGGGCAGCCCGCTGAAATTTTTTACGTAGCTGATGGATTGGTCGGAGCCGGGCGGGAAGAGCTGGATGCTGACGTCAAAATTGCTCATTGAGCCGGTGGTCAGCACCAGTTGGGTGGCCTGGATGGGCGTGGGGTAGTAGTATTCGAGCAGCAAGGGGTTGGCTTCTGCGCCTTTGGCCAGGGTGTGGGGATCACCGTCCATCAGGTCAGCCAGACTGCCGCCACCGAGCGGTGAATGGACGGCATGCAGGACTATGCCGTTTAGTTCGATATCTTCTTCCACGGGCCGGCGGGCTGCTTCCTGTTCTGCCGCCAGGAGGGCATCGATGTTATCGGCCAGTTTCAGGTTGAGGACGTAAAACCCGGGTTGGCCGTTTGGGTAGGGAATGATCAGGCGCTCGACGATTTCCTTGATTTTTGGATCGTGGGTAAGTTTTTCGTGCTCTTCGGGCGAGACGATGAAATAGACTTTTTCGGAGAGGGTTGGGTGGCGGGGCAGCAAGTCATAGATTTGTCCGAGCATCACGCGGGGTTGGTCGGCGGCGGGGATGAAAAAGCCCAGGAATTGCTCCGCGCCGTTGGCCCAGGAGGGTGTAATGACAAAACTCGCGTCTGGATCCTGTTTGAGGATGGGAAGGACGGTTTCGCTGTAAATCTGTTTGGCGCCATATTGCATTCCATACAGGCCATAGTCGGGGTACCAGGTGGGCCCGTTGCGCAGAGCATCGGTCAGCAGGGCCAGGTTCAGGCTGGCCAGGGTGAGAAAAAGCAGCAGCATCAGAGGCTGAGTGAATGGCCGTTTTGTTAGGCTTGCCAGCCGGCCTTCCAGCCAGCCCAGCAGTGCCTCCAGCCCGATTGCTGTCAGCAGGCTGGCGGGGATGACGAAAACCAGCACCCGCGTAATGCCGATCTCTGCCAGGGAGGCGCCGCAGGGCGCGGCCAGCGCGGCCACCAGCACCACGCGGTACGCAGTCTCGCGGAAGCGGCGCAGGGCTACGATCAGGCCGGTTGCAAATAGGGGCAGGCTCCAGAGCGGCAAATTCCCGTAGCCGCGCATGTGATGGCGCACCAGGTCGGTGTTGGCGGATGCAAACCAGTATCCGGGACTGAGCCCGTACAGATAGGTCTGGAAGTAGCGCAGCAGTTTTTCGGTCAGCGGCAGCGGCTCGATCCAGTAAGAACCGAGTTGGCGCAAATGATCGAGCGGGGAATAGGTCGATGTCAGGCGGAAGCGCAGATAAGGCACGGCCATCAGCACTGCCAGTGTCAACGCGCCTGACAGGTGAATGCGTTGTTGCCAGTGATATTTCAGATCGTTGAGGAACAACAACATCACGGTGACTGCCAGGACGAGCTGCCCGGGGCTGTAAGAGTAAAAGGCCAGCCCGGCCAGCAGCGCCGCCCAGGTTGCCTGGCGCGGATCGCGCAGACGGTATTCCAGGTAAAAGTAGAGGAATCCCGCGTAAAACGAGACAAACAGCGCAGTTTCGAAGGCGGTGCGTGAATGCAGGAACCAGGCCGGAATGACCGCCAGCAGCAACCCGGCCGCCCACCAATAGTTGGCATTGAACGCCCGCTGCATCGCTTTTGCAACGGCGAATACCGCCAGCAGGGTCAATAGCACCGAAGTTCCTCGCGTCACCACGATCGAATTTCCAAATAGCATCTGTGGCAGCACCTGCAGATAGACGCTCAAGCTCAAATTGAAATAGGCGCCATTCTGAAAATACGTCGGCAGGAAGATTCCACTTGGGCCGCGCAAACCGTGCCGCAGCAACTCGGCGGCTGAAACGGTCTGTACGGCCTCGTCGCCAAAAAAGTAGATTGGGTAATTGCTCAAGCCGACCAGGCGCGTCAGCAGGTAGAGCGCCAACGTGAGCAGGAACAGGCTGTTTGCCAGTTGCAGCGGCGGAACCTTCAGCAGCGCCGCCGGATTAAAGCGCAAAACTGGCCATGTAAAACGCCGGCCTGGGCCACTCTGGCGCGCGCTTGGGGTTTGGGACTGCTGAACGAGCGCCTGGCCGTCCGCCTGGGTGGTGATGGTGATATGGACGACGGTGCCGGGCGGCACATCCGCATTAATCTGGACATGCACAAGGCCCACCTGCGCAGCCTGACTCTCGTTACCAGGGCCGGGCGCCACGCCCGGGGCAGATTCCGTTACCGGCTGGCTGAAAGATGCTTCCACTAGCGGTGCAGATTCAGGCTGACGGTTTTCAGTGCGCCACGGGAGTTTGATCTTTCCGACCAGGCGGGCACCTGCTGCCTGCCTGCCCTCGAACCAACTGGAAAACCGGTCGAGTAGTGTACCCGCCAAAGCAGCCGGCGCCAGGTTTTTCAAGGCTGGATCACGTCGCAGGCGCACGAGCATCATATCCAGCCCGAGCGACAGGCCGATGGTGAGAATCAATCGGAGGATCAATTCACTTGTCATGGCTGAAAAGCCTGCAATTGTTCCGCTTTGACTTTGTAGGCAAAATAGAGCTCCTCCTCCGGCCGGAAGCGGCGTTTGACCGCGCTCCACTCACCGTTGGGTATCCAGGCGGCGATTTTTTGCAGGTCTGCCTTTCGCGAGGGAATGGCCAGGAACAGGGCAGTTTTATCCTTGGGTAGAGAGGCGATACTATCGGGGGTGATGGTGTCGAGATCAAACTTCTCGACATTGGGGGAAAAATAGTCGAAATTCCCAAAGATTGTGAACGTCATCGGAGCGCCGATCAGGTAAAAGCGACCGTTGCTGCCCAGTTCTGAGATGATCGTGTGCGATTCGTAGGTGATTTCGTTGCTCAGGTCTTCAAAGTAATGCCCACTCCGGTAAGTGCCGAAGTAGAAGCTGAGATCCTGATAGGCATTGAAGCTAATTGCGGCTACGAGCAGCAAAGCAGCCATTTGACGCAGCCGCGGGCCGGTATTTTGGCTTAGCCCTTGTAACAGTGCCAGCATGGCCAGCGCGGCAAGGATGACCGCGGCGGGGCTGCTTCCCAACATACGCTGGTTGCTGGGTGGGCCTGCCGTCAGCGCCGACCCGAGACAAATCGGCCCGAAAAACCAGGCCAATAGGATGAAATACCGTAGATCGAGCAGTTTCCAGAAGCTGAGTGCAAGGCCGAGCATCAGGAAGATGGCCGCAATGGTTGAGAGGTAGGCGCGCGGAGTGTTGAAGAAATTCATCGGGCCGGAAAGGGAGATGAAGGGCAGGCTGGATTTGAAGAACTGTTCTACCAGGACCTGCGTGGCAGTCAGGCCGGATTGTTTCATTTCCGCTTTCAGCACACCATTATTGAAGATGCTCACCGAATTCAATCGTCCGTTGAATTCTCCGCTGGTGGTTGAATAGGTGCCGAGAAGGGGTGCAACAGTGATGAGGGCCGCCAGAATGAAAATCATCAGGTTGGAAAACTGGGCGCGCAGGAAACCGCGCCGGGTCAGGATGGCGGCAACCAGCAGGGCGGCCGCCAGGGCGATGGCCAGCCGGCTGCCCGGGTAGGTATATAGGCACAGGCCGCTGACAATCCCGGCGGCCAGGAAATAGCCGGCGCTTCCTTTACGAATGGCGCGCATCAACAGCCACAGCAACAATGGTGACGTGAACGAGTCGATGATGTTGTTGACGCCGACGCGGCTGAAATGTACGTGGAAGGGAAAGGTCGCCAGCAACAGCGCGGCGAGAAAAGCCGTCTTCTTGCCAAAGGTTTCGCGGGCGAATAGGTAGGTGCTGACCACCGCCAGCATGCCGGTCACCACCGAGACCATCCGCACCGGGAGGGCGGCGCTGTGTCCGAGCAGGCCAATGCTTAAGGCGTGGGGAAGGTAGGAAACCAGCGGTTGTGAGGCCCAGGCGATGGCGAAGATATTTCGGCAGGTGCCGCTCAGCAGGCAGAGCGCTCCTTTGCCCATTTCGCCTTCATCGTTGACCATCGAGTAGGGATGCAATTCAAGGTCGATGGTGCGTACCAGCAGGGCGGCGGCCAGCAGGGCGAGCAGGAGCAGTAACTCGTGGCGATTGGTTTTGATCCACCCCAGGAGCTGGCGTGCCTGTGGAGGCTGCCATCCGGCCTGATGCAGGACGGAAAAAATCAGCAGGCCAATGCTGAGGAGCCAGAGCAGGCTCAAGGCGTAACCGTTGGCTGCTGCGCGTTGGGGATCGGCTGTATAAACAGCAATCAGGAGGGCCAGCCCGGCGCTTGTCAGCCAGAAGCCGAAACGCGCGGGCTGCGGGGTGCGCGGTTCTATGGAATGAGTGGCTGAAGCGCTTCTACCGTTTCCCAACTGGCGCAAACCAAGGATGAACAAGAGTCCGGCCAACAGGTACAGGCTCAATCCCGGCATGGGCGAGGCATTCTGCCCGAGGTTTTTGAACCAGGCAGAGACATCCCAATAAATGGCCTGATCAGAAGCGGAAACGATTAACACACCCTGGGCGGTAGCGGCGCACAACACAGCCACTACGAGCAGCAACTCTCCGTTTCCTTGCCGGTCGGGCTGGTTTTTTGGGGGGATGATCTGGTTCATAGACTGGGTTTGCGGCCTGCGCCTAGCAGGGTGCTGCCGTAAATGACGAATATTTGCACTTCTTGCAGTCCTTGGGCTGTGAGGAAATGTCTTAACTCTGCGCGCCGGAATGGATTTTCTTCGCCAAAGGGCCAGTGCCGGCCAAAGGCTTTGCGCACGATCAGGTTGTAGACTGAACTCTGCCAGGGAACAACCACTCCCACCCAGCAGCCGGGGCGTGTGACGCGGAGCTTTTCCAGCATCATTTGTGCGGCCTGGGCGCGGGTGAAGTGTTCGATCAGGCCAATGCTGAAGCTGACCTCGAAGCTGTCGGCGGGCAGGGGTAATGCCAGGGCGCTGGCCACTCCAGTCTGAAAGTCCGGGCTGATTTGGCGCACCACCTGAATGGCCTGCGGAGACAGGTCAAGAGCATAACATTGGCTGGCTTTGAAGTGTTTAGCCAGAAAGTGCAGGGTGCGCGCTGAACCGCAGCCCACTTCCAACAGGCGCGGGCTTTGCAAGTCTGCGGTCAGCTTCGCCATGTGGCGCGCATAGGCGCTGGAGAAAATAAACCGGATGCGCCAAAGGAGTTGATGAAACAGGTCGTCGCTGGAGGCGTGGATGGCCCAGAATGAATCCCATAATCCCGGTACTGGTTGGTCAGGCATGAATGTCAGCTTCTCTTTTGTTTACGGATATTGCAACGATTATAGCATTGTTGACTGTTTGAACCGCGCCATCCCCCTGCTGATATGGGAAGAGCGGGGGAGGGGAGATGGCCTTCTCACCACATCTTCCCGCTCTTGAATTGTGTAGCGGCAACCGCTGCTTACTTCAGCCCCAGCTCCTGGCGGGAGATGACCAGGCGTTGGATTTCGCTTGTTCCCTCATAGATTTCGGTGATTTTTGCGTCGCGGAAATAGCGCTCGACCGGCAATTCCTTGCTGTAGCCCATGCCGCCGTGAATTTGCAGCGCGGCATGGGTTACATACATGGCTGTCTCCGAGGCAAATAACTTGGCCATGGCGGCTTCCTGCGAGAAGCGTTCGCCGGATGTTTTTGAACGTTCCTTCTTTAAGGCGGCATTGTACAGTAGCAGGCGCGCGGCTTCGATGCGCGTTTTCATGTCTGCGATTTTGAACCCTGTGCCCTGGAAGGCACCAATCGGCTGGCCGAAGGCTTCGCGTTGACCTGCGTATTGGCGGGCAGCCTCGTAGGCAGCCTCTGCAATTCCGAGAGCTTGTGCGGCGATGCCGATGCGACCTACGTCCAACACAGTCATGGCAATTTTAAAGCCCTCGCCTTCCTGGCCGAGCAGGTTTTCAGCTGGCACACGAACATTATCAAAGATCAGTTCACTGGTGGCTGAGGCGCGAATACCCAGCTTGGGTTCTTTTTTACCACGCACCAGGCCGGGTGTATTGGCCTCTAGCAGGAAAGCCGAAACCCCCTTCTGTTTTTTCTCGGGATTGGTCATCATGAAAACCACCACATACTCCGCCACGGGTCCGCTGGTTACCCAGGATTTGCGCCCGTTGAGCACATAACTGTCCCCATCGCGGGTTGCGCGGCTTTTCATGTTGGCGGCGTCTGAACCGCTCGTTGGTTCGGTCAACGAGTAAGCCCCGACAGCTTTTCCAGAAGCGACCGGAGTGATGAATTTCTTTTTCTGCTCTTCCGTTCCAAATTTCAGGATCCCGTGACAATACAGTGAGTTGTTCACTGACATGATCACGCCATGCGCCGCGTCTGCTCGACAGATTTCCTCCAGGGCCAACACATAGGCCAGAGTATCCAGCCCTGCCCCGCCATATTGCTCTGGGACTTCAATTCCCATGAAACCCAGCGCCCCCATTTTTTTAACCGTTTTTTGCGGAAACTCGCCGCTTTCGTCAAGCTCAGCTGCGATCGGGGCGATCTCGCTTTGTGCAAAATCGCGCGCTGCATCGCGGATCATTTTATGTTCATCGGTCAGAGAAAATATTGCCAGGTCGTTCATTGCATGCCTCCAGGGATGGAAATGTGCCATGATTATACCGCCGGGTACTGTCCATCGGCTCCTTGAAATCGCTCTGCCAGCCCGCTGGATGCAACGGTATAATCCTGTCATCCCTATTTTGCCCCATTTGCCCTCAGCGAGGTCAGTCTTGAGCGGTTTTTATTCCACACCTTCCTCGATCAGTTACCTTTCCCTGGCAATTCTAGCCTTTGTCATAATGACCTATCTAACTTTGCAGTATCTGCAGGGTGCGCAGGCTGGAAAGCCATGGATTCTTTTACTGGGGTTTATCTTCTTCATTTTCCTGTTTGCAATCACCATGTTTCTGGATACGGTATCGCTGCCAGAGGAACGCCTGTTTTTTCTTTACCTTGAAAACCCCATCCTGGCGATAGATCTGATCCTGTTTATTAAGTTTTGCGATCTTTTCCCGCAACCTAATCAACACAACTGGCTGGCTGATATATTTCTGACCGCCACTGGGCTTTATACCGCCTTCGAAATTGGTTATTCCATCTTTTGTTATTATGCTCTGAGCCATGGGGATGTGGTTTTCCGTCCGATGTGGGCGGACTTTATTTTTGCCATTATATTGACTTTTCCGTTCATTCTCCTGCTGCGCCAGACTTTGCTTGCAGACTCGCGCCCCATTGCGTGGGGCCGGAAACTATTCAATCCCGAGGGCAGGGACGCCAATGCTGCCCGTAATATGGCGGGGATTTACATCCTGGTGATCCTGCTTGGACTGGCCAATCTCACCCGCGGCCAAAACCAGCTATATGACGGCATATTTGATCTGACTTTTTCAATTGGCTTATTATCTGCCCTCTGGTTGTTCGGATATGTCTATGTCACTTCCCAGCCCGTCGAGATTTCGTTTATTGTCAAAATCATCGGGGGTGATCTCACTCTGCTTTTGGTGCTGACAGGCGTCACCGGCTGGGTGATGATGCCAGGATTTCTGGATATTTATCACTCAGAAAACCCTTTATCAAATTCCTCGCTGCGTTTCACGCCCAATACGGAGGGTGGGTACAACATTACAACCATCCCGTATCAGTTCGAGACTGATCTTGGTACCCGCCTGCCGATAAAATCATCGGCTAATAACCGTAGCTACGAGCTGGATTTTCCCTTCCCTTTGTACGGGGAAAAATATTCATCAGTTTTTATCACCAATTTCGGTCTCATTCGAATGGATGATGACCTCACCTACTCCAATCTTGAACTGAATTATGGCCATTTCCCGGGCCTTTTCCCGTTGCTGGTGGCATTGGCGCCCGATGCGCCCGGTGCCGGGATCTACGCCCGAACCCAGGACGACCGTCTGATTGTTACCTGGAATTCCATTCCGGTCGAAGCCCATCCGGAAATGGTCTTAACCTTTCAAGCCGTGCTGTATCGGGATGGCCGCTTTGATTTTATTTACAAGGACATTCCAAGAAAATGGAAAACGATTCCGGCAGAGGCTCCGTACGATAATATCTGGGCGCGTGGTGTCACTCCGGGCGGGTTTGCTCCACCAAAACTAGTACAGGATCTGGCAGATTCGACCACCAGTGACCGTCAGGGCATTCTGCAAGATTATTATCTCGGATTTCGATCTGCATTACACAGCTTTATCTTTCCACTTTTCTGGCTGGTGTTTTCTGCCGCCCTGGTATTGTTTGGACTGATTCCCATTGTTATCCATTATTCCATTGTGCGCCCGTTGCATCAGCTTATGGCAGGTGTCAGGCTGGTGGATCAAGGCAATCTGGATGTGGTTATCCCGGTCCGGCACTATGACGAATTTGGCCAGCTGGCGAATTCATTTAATCGAATGATCGCCTGGTTGAAATCTTTCGTTAATGGCCTGGAAATTATGGTTGCTGAGCGCACCACCGAACTGGAAAAAAGCAACCTGCTTCTGCAAAAGGAAATCTCCGATCGCCAGGCCTCGCAGGCCCAGGTCATTGAGCAGCAGCGCGCCCTGGCGATCATGGATGAACGTATGCGCTTCAGCCGAAATTTGCACGACGGCTTGGGACAGGTGCTCAGCTCCATTACTTTACAAACGGTAGCGGCTCAAAACCTGCTCAAGCAATCTGAGTTTTCACAGGCCAATGAAAACCTGGAACGCGTCATCGGCCTGTCTCGCGAGGCCAGCGCCGACTTGCGCAACCTGATCTTGTGGCTGCGTGAGCCACAGAAGCCTGCCGCTGGTCTGATCAGCTCCCTGGAAAACCTCCTTCAGGAGTTTAGCGCCCAGAGCGGGGTTCAAGTTCACCTGAGTTTGCCCAGCGAACATCCTTTACCGGTCCTGGCAACGGATGTAGAAACCCAACTGCTTAAAATCATTCAGGAAGCCCTGGTAAATGTGCGGAAATATGCTCAGGCGCGTCAGGTCGAAATCCTGTTCAGCTCCGTCAAACATTCGGTTCAGGTCACCATTCAAGATGACGGGGTTGGTTTTAACCTTGATCGCCCGTTCAGCCCCGCCAATCGGCACTTTGGCCTGGCGATGATGCGTGAACGTGTGGAAATGATCGGCGGCCGGCTGGAGGTGCGATCGGCTCCGGGCAAGGGGACGATCATCATGATCACCATCCCTGGCGATGGCCAGTTTGGCACTGGCCCGACATTCAAAACTTTGCAGGATTTACGCTTGCTCCTTGTGGACAATTCGGACATCTTCCTGCAAGGCCTCGGCCTGGTTTTGCAAACCCATGAAATAAACGTAGCTGGCACAGCCCATGATGGCCTCGAAGCCCAGCAGCAGGCCCGCAAACTGCGCCCCGATCTGATTTTGATGGATATCTCCATGCCGCACTGCGACGGGCTTGAAGCGGCTCGGGCTATCAAGGCGGAGTTTCCAGAAATCACCATCGCAATTCTGTCCAATTCCGAGAGCAACGACGCACTGTTGTTCAACGCCATCCAAAACGGCGCTTCTGCTTGCCTGCCCAAAGGATTGGGCGCTGCAGAACTCATTTCGGCGCTCGGTGAAATTGCCCGGGGAGAAATCAGACTTCCTCCAGCGGTTGCCGCGAAGATGGTCAGCGTGTTTTCAACCATCGGAACGAATGACAGGTCTGTCCGGCGCTTATCTAGTATAGAGGCGCTGCACCTCAGCCTGCTTTCTGATGGTGCTTCCACTCAGGAGTTATTAGCCGTCCTGCAAGTCACCGAAAAACAGCTCCATGCTCAGATGAGGCATATTCTTGTATCCTTGCGTGCCAGCCAGACTCATGGATTACCGTCGGCCAATTCAAATTCACCTGAGTTCCCGCGCGCCGATGACTAACAGTACCACGGGACTATGTTAAAATGATCGATAATATGGTAAAAAACACGAACAATAAATCCCACCGTTACCTGCCATAGCTTTTCAGAAACTCCATTCTTTCCCCGGAGGTAGGGATGCAAACATCGCCAATTGAAATATTTTTTGTGGAAGATAATTTTGACGAAGCCGAACTGCTTTTTTACGCCCTAAGGAAGCTCAACATCACCACGCGCATTCATCATGCCCAGGATGGTGCTGAAGCGCTGGAATATTTTTTCGGCGCGAACCCATCAGATAGCCCCCAACCGGTACACCTGCCGCGCTTGATTCTGCTCGACCTGAAGCTCCCCAAGGTCAACGGGCAGGAAGTTTTACGCCAGCTAAAATCCAACTCTATGACTAGCGCCATTCCGGTGGTCATCCTCACTGCTTCAAACGAAGAGCGCGACATTCTTGAATGTTACCGCCTGGGCGTCAATAGCTACATCGTCAAGCCGGTTGATTTTGAACAATTCAAGCAGGCCGTGCGTGACATCGGTTTGTACTGGCTGACGCTTAACCAGATCCCGGCCATGATCAATTAAGCCTCGGGTGCCATGACCCTCAATCGCCCATTAAGAATCCTGCAACTTGAAGATCAGCTGGCCGATGCTGAGCTCATTCTCTACGAATTGAAGCGTTCAGGCTATGAATTATCCAGCCTGCGAGTGGAAACCCAGGCAGATTACCTGATCGCGCTGGAAACCACCCCGGACGTCATTCTGGCTGATTACAGTTTGCCGCAATTTGACGCCCTACAGGCCCTGACTTTGCTGCAGGAACACGGGTACGACATCCCGTTTATCGTCATCACCGGAAACGTCAGTGAAGAAGCCGCCGTCGAAACCATGCAACGCGGCGCAGCCGACTACCTGCTCAAAGACCGGCTGAGTCGGTTGGGGCAGGCTCTAGAACGCGCCTTGCAGCGCAAAGAACTGCGCGATGATCAGCGCCGTTCAGAAATGGCCTTACGGCGCTCCGAAGACAAATTTTCCAGGGCCTTCCACACATCCCCGGATGCGATCAGTATCACCCGCCTGTCTGACGGGCAATACATTGAAGTGAATGATGGCTTCACCCGCCTGATGGGTTTTTCAGCTGCAGAAGTGCTCGGAAAAACCAGCCAAGAGCTGGGCCTGTGGGTGGACGAGAGTGCCAGCCAGAAGCTGCTTCTTGAGGTTCAGCAGCAGGGCCAGGTCAGAAATCTGGAAGCCGCCTTCAAGAACTTCAAAGGCCAAAGCTGGATCGGTCTCATCTCCGCCAGCACCATCCAGGTGGATGGTGTGCCCTGTTTGCTTGCCATCATCCGCGATATTACGGAGCGCAAACTCGCTGAAGTCGAATTGCAGCGCGCGCACCGTCATCTGACCGAAGCATACGACGAAACCATCAAAGCCTGGTCGCGAGTTCTAGACCTGCGTGACCGGGAGACCGAAGGCCATACCCAGCGGGTGACTGAAATGGCAGTACGCATGGCGCGCGCGCTGGATATTCCGGAAGCCCAGATCGTCAACCTGCGACGCGGGGCGCTGTTGCATGACATTGGGAAAATGGCCATTCCCGATACCATTCTCCAAAAACCCGGTCCGCTGACCCCCGAAGAATGGCAGGAAATGCGCAAGCACACCGAATATGCTTTGCATATGCTGTATCCCATTTCCTACCTGCGCAGCGCGCTTGAGATTCCATTTTGCCACCATGAACGTTGGGATGGATCAGGGTATCCGCGAGGTTTGCGGGGCGAGGAGATTCCGCTCGAAGCACGCATATTTTCGATCGTTGATGTTTGGGATGCGTTACTTTCCACCCGCCCGTATCGCCAGGGCTCGACCGAAGCCTATGTTCTGGAATATATTCGCAAGTATTCTGGAATCTATTTTGACCCCCAGTTGGTTACTGCTTTCCTCGATTTATACCACCGGGGAGTTTTTACAGATGCGCTTGAGCGCGAAGACTCCGATGAAGTGGATACCATTCCCTGTCCTGATCCGCACATTGCCTCGGACCCGGTGCACTTTGACTGGTTTTCCTTTGTCCCTGGAAGAAACTCCGGCAGCTAGCCGGAGTTTCTTTTGTTGGATTACCAGGCGCAGCCCGGGCAAGTGCTGATCCCGGCAGATTTTCCCACGTGTTTATACATGGTGACATCGGTGAAAGGTTGGCCGAGAATTCCGTCGTGAATGGCCCAGGATCGCAGGCGGATGCTGTTTGCGGCCTGGGGTTGGCGGAAGGGGCTGGATCCATCCAGCCGGGCGGATAATTCGCCGCCTGGGGTAAAACCGGCTTCGATCTGTTCCATCAGCCGGCGGCCCATCTGGTAGGTGAAGCCGTAGCGTTCGAAGATAATAGCATTGTGGTAGTAGAGGGGTTCGACAAAGTACAGGTCATGGCCAAGGCCGGCGACAAATTTCTCGAAGGTGGTGATGGCTGGCGCAAGCAGCCTTAAGCCGCGCCGCACCTGCCCGGGGGCGAGTTTATCGGCCAGGGCTCCGGTTTCGGCGGCCAGGTTGCGGCGAAGGGTGCCAAAGCGCGTGGATGTGCCGTCGGGCATACGGTCAACCGGATGGCGGGGCGAATCCGGGTCGTTGAGGATATAGAGCAGGACGTGTAACTGCCCATGCATGGTATCCGTCAGATGGCCATAGAGAATTGGATCAGGGTAGCGCTGTTCGTGGTACAGGGAAATTTCCACGTCAGTGGCGCCGGGGGTATATTTGAAATCCAGCAGGGATTGGAGACGCTGCGAATCAACCGGCGGCAGGTTGAAGCGTTTGAGCAGTTCGTTGGGGATGATTCGGCTGTAAATGCTGCGTTTTTCGGCTTCGGGGAGCAGGTTAATTCCGCCTATTGTGGAAGGGGGCATGTTTTTTTCTCCGTTTGGGCGTTTAGTCTGCGCGTTGTTCGCGGGCGATTTCTCGGTCCTGGTCGCGCCGTGCAATGGCGTCCCGCTTGTCGTGCAGTTTTTTGCCCTTTGCCAGGGCAATTTCCAGCTTGGCGCGTCCGTCTTTGAGATAGACTTTGAGCGGGATGATGGTGACGCCTTTCTGGCGGACTTCGTTCCAGAGTTTGCGAATTTCCTTTTTGTGGAGCAGCAGCCGGCGCGGGCGTTTGGGGTCGTGATTGAAGCGGTTGGCTTGCAGGTAGGGGGCAATGTGGGCTTCGATCAGCCAGGCTTCGCGTCCGTCAGTTTCGACATAGGCTTCGGCCAGGCTGACCTGCCCGGCGCGAATGGATTTGATTTCGCTGCCCTGCAGGGCCAGGCCGGCTTCGAAGTGCTCCAGCAGGAAGTATTCAAACCCGGCTTTGCGGTTGGATGCGACTACTTTGATGGTTTCGGTCATGGTAATTTGATGTTATCACGAGAATTGGAAATCGAATCAGGGTTTTTAGCCCCAAAGCAAGATTGAGGCTCCGGCTGCGGCGCGCAGCAGGCCGAAGAGAATCAGCGCGGCTGGAAGGCCGATCTGGTTTACCAGGGCGGGGCCGGCGAGTGAGCCGATCAGCGCGCAGGCGTTGGCGGCCACGGTATACCAGGCCAGGTGGGCGGGGCGGTCGTTGGCGGGGATTTTTTCGAGCAGGTAATTGGCGTAGGCTCCGCCAACCAGGGCCCAGGCCAGGCCGCCCACCGCTGAAAGACCGTAAAAATGCCAGACCTGGCTGGAGATGGACAGCAGAATCGGGTAGATGGCCATGCAGACGACGCCCCATCCGGTGATGTTTTTGTGGCCGCTCAAGCGGACGAGGCGGCTGAGTTGGGTTGATCCGAGCAGGACGGTCAGGTAGAAGAGGGCGGTGCCGGTGCCGATCTGGGCGTCGGTCAGGTGCAGGCTGTGGACGAATGCGAGTGGAAAGAGTGGGATGGCAAGATATTGCGCCAGGTGAAAGGCAAACAGGACGAGCAGGGTGGTGCGGAATGGGCTGCGCAGGATGTCCAGTCTCAGGTTGGTGTGCGGGTTGTGGACGGGTGCGTTTGGGGCTGGAGACTGGTCGTCCAATCCGGTCTCTGGGAGGTGCGGCAGAGGTTGGATGAAATAGAGGTGGTAACTGCTCATCAGCGCGCCGAAAAATCCAATCAGGAAGATGACCTGGTATCCCAGGGGAAAAGGCAGGCGGCTGAGAATGTAGCCGCTGGCCAGCGAAGTGAGCATGAAGGTGATGGAGAGGACGCTGTTGCGGATGCCTGCCACGTAGGCGCGCCAGTTGGCGGGCGTGGCTTCGGCGAACAGGGCGTTGAACCCCAGCCCGACGGCGGTCAATGGAATGCCCATCAGGAAGTTGATCAGGAGCAGGGCGTTGATCTGTGCCAGGTTGTTTTTTCCAAAGAGCAGCGGCAGGAAAACCCAGCTGAGATATCCGAGCCGGTAGAGTAGTGCGGTCCAAAAAACGGCTTTTCCGATGGGGCGTCTTTCCAGCCAGCGCCCGGCCGGGATGGCCAGGACGAGGTTGATGGCGGCGGTCATGCCGCCCATCAGGCCGATTTGCAGTCCGCTGGCGCCCAGGCGCGCGGCGTAAATGTTGATGAAGTTCGCGGCGCTGCCAGCCAGCAGGCCGTACCAGCCGATATCGAAGTATAGGTGCAGGAAGTTGCGGCGGTATTCTGCCGGGATGGGGGTGGTCTGGAGTTTCACGGGGCTGATTATAAGGGAGGCCGGGGAAGTTTGCTTGCGGATTTGGAAAAGAAACAGGGCGCGCCTGTGCGGCGGCCCTGTTGGCAGGTGCAGGGAGCGGAGACGGGAGATTGATTCAGCGCACGAATTTTTTCCCGGTGGCGAGTTCGACGCTTTTGTAAGCGCCGTCGTAGATGCCGATGCTCTTGTTCTTGATAATATGTTCGCAGTACATGGTCAGCAGGTCGTCCGCTTCGGTCAACAGGTCTATGGCTTGCAAGGTCTGTGGGATGGTGCGGACTTCGACGGTGCTGTCGCCGATTTCCGCGCCGCGGATGGCGCCCCACATTTCGTGCCCGCCGACGCGGGCGTTGAAAATCTTCGGGACGGGGTAAAAGGCCAGCTCGGAAGGCTTGGTGATCATGACATCCATGACGCGCATCAGATAGTTGGTGGCATACACGGCGTGGAAAGTGTTGTCGTGCAGGAAAACGTGCAGGCCGTGGGCAGGCTGGTCGCGGATGCTGTCGGTAAAGGCGCGGGTATCCTCCCAGGTGAAGTGCGTGTGAATCAAGTCTTTGTGCTGCGCAAGTTCGCCTTGCAGCCATTCCCAGTTGTTTTTATGGTCGCCCAGGTTGATGAACAGGGCGATTTTATCTTTCTGCACCATTGGGATGGCGTGCTCGATGATGGCCTTGAACAGTTCGCGCTGCGCTCCGGCGCCGCCCATGGTGACGAGGAAACGGCGTGGTTCCCTGGCATGCATGCGGTTCAGACGGGCATGACAATCCACTTCGATATTTTCGACCAGTTCGTGGTCGACGTGGTGGCCTACATAGTAAAGCGCATCGGTCGGGACGGGCTTCATCACCTTGTTGCTTTCGTCGAAACCGCGCATGACGCGAAATCCGTAGTAACCGGAGGGCGATTGGACGGCGTGCTTGGCGCCTTCGGTGAGCTGAAAGGCCATAGGCCAGTTATCGAACATCATGTCGACCACATTGGTCATGCCACCGGCAACGGCACCCATGCAGTTCCACATGTGCGAAGTCAGGATCGGCATATCGCTGGGCAGGGCGCCATACAGGTTCTTGAACAGTTCGCTCATCTTGTAGTCCTTCACTTCCGTTTTCAGGAAGCGCCAGGGCCAGGTGGAAATCCAATTGTTAAAAAGCGTATTCAGGCCGGGAAGTGAAGCTTCTCCGGTGGTCAGGCTTTCCCAGACGTATTTGTCGAACCACGGGTAACGCTGCGAAATGCGCGAATATTTACTATAGTTGGTGTTGCACCAGTTGATCACGTCGGTGGGGATGCCGGGGATGGCCAGCAGATCAAGCCAGTAAGGCGTGAAGCCCATGGCCCGCGCCGCTGAAACACCGGCCATGGCAATGCGGTAATGCCCAAAACCCATGCGGATGGTGCTGACGATCACGCCGTTCTCCTTTTGGAGCGGCGCGCCGTCCCCTTCACGGACGATATCTTTCAGCCCGAAAATCTCGTGGCCGTACGGGTTATCTTTCACACTCAGGTTGTACACTTCCTGAGGGTTGTAGTTAAATTTCTTGGCGAACATTGCCTGCCACTGATCGGCGGCGCGGGTTTGCGCAGCGCTGATGGCATTGCCATAGACTTCGTAGCGGCCATTTACTTTTTTCATGATGATTCTCCTGATGAAAGTTTGATTGCTTAAAGAGCGGGATAAACGGCTACGAGCTTAAGCGTGTCCAATTTTCCAACTCGGACACGAGCCTTTCTCCCGTTTCGAGGCTGGAGACGTCGCTGATGGAGAGCGCAAGTCCGCGCGGGTGCAGGGTTTGCCGGACCAGTTCCAGGTCCTCGGTCCGACAGTAGACGATGATACTTTTACCAGCGGCTTGGATCCTTTGATAGACTGCAATCCAGCTTGAAAAATTCTCGCGTCCTGCGCCGGGGACCCATTGGATGGCGTGCAGTTTGGGAATGGCAAGGAGTGCGTCGAGGTGGCGCAGTGCTCCGGGGCCGTCCAGGTGGTAGATGGAATGGTCGAGGAAGTTGCATTCTTCAATAATTCCGTCCAGGAAGAATTCGCGGTACATTTTGGGGCTGATCATTGCAGCGAAATCATTGGATGGGATATAGTATTTGTCGTAGCTCGCCAAATCCAGCCAGCTGGTAAGTGGTTGGCCGTTTTTCTTTAATTTATCATACCAGTAATCATACACTCTGTAGTAGTCGGGCTGTAAACGCTGGAGCAGGCCTTTGACTTGGGCCGGGTGTTCGATCAAGTCGAGGGCCAAATCCTGTGGATTGCGCAACGCAGCAATCAGGTCGCCCCCAGGGTGCCAGTCTGGGATGCCGACGATGTATTTTCCCTGGCCAAGCGCCAGCATTGCGTCGGTCAGGGCTGCGAGCTTTTCGAAGTAAAAATTCTGCCATTGCAGGTTGATTTCTTCAACGGCTTTCCAATCTTTCAGGATCGGGTCGCTCCAGCTGGTGCCATAATCGCCAAAGTGGAGTGGCGCGCCGTAAAATGCGGCCAAAACTTCTGGCCCGAGGTTTGGGAAAGCGACGGGCAGGCTGTCGGCAAGGAAAAGGCGGTTTGCAAGCTGGGCATCAGCCAGCCGGGATTGGTAGTCCACATCCAGCCAGCGCTCGGCGGTGGTGGCGTGATGTGATTCCGGGAGGGGGATTTGTTCGTCGGCAGGTTTTTCCAATGTGAATTGAACGATGGGACGATCAAGAACAGAGTGTGCCCAAAAGGCATCCATGCGTTGCATGGTTTCGTCGAGATTGGGTTTGTAGGAAAGCATGAGCAAAATAGTTGGATGAGTCAGGATTGAGAGGGAATGCCTTTGGGCTGCGTTTCCAGACATTTTGCAATGAAGGTCAAGGTGATTTCAGCGAGCCTGGATTGTTCTGGGCCAATCGGGATGGCGTGGTTGGATTTTTCCAACCAGTGATGTTCTTTTATGGTGGAGCTGACGCCGGAGAGGATGATGTTCCCGGCTTCAGGAGCGACGGTGGTATCCTGGCGCCCCTGAAGCACCAGGACTGGCTGGTAAATTTTATTCAGCCGGGGCAGGGTGGCGGCTTCGAAGCGCAGGAGCTGGATGGCACCTTTAAGCGGCAGGCCGGGGTAGCCTTGCCATTGTTCAGAGCCATCCAGCGAGGTGCGAGGAACTTCGCTTAAAAATATTGCGCCAAGGGTCAGTTTTATTTTATCCAGGGTTGAAAGGGTCAATCGCAGGGCGGGGGCTGATAGCAGAACTCCGGATAATTGCGGGTTTTGGCTGGCCAGGTACAGCGCCAGGACCCCGCCCATGGAATGACCGCCCACCAGGACGCGGTCACATTGGTTGAATAAATCCTGGCAGGTTTTGTTTCCGGCCTGGACCCAGTCCTGCCAGCGCACCCGATTCAGGTCCTGTGGGGTGGTTCCGTGCCCGGGCAGGAGTGGCCCGGCTACGGTATAGCCCTGGGCGTGCAAGTTCTCGGCCAAGGGCCGGATTTCGGCGGTGGTGGCGGTAAACCCGTGCGCCAGAAAAATTCCCACCGGGCCGGCTTTCCAGAAAAATGGGCCGCCTTCGAGATGGGGATTGTGCAGATTTGGGTTGTTGAACATGGCACCCTGCTGTTTTAACCTTTGACGCCGCTGCTGGCAACACTTTCAACGAAAAATCGTTGGCCCAGAATGAATACTACCAGGGGGGGGAGAATTGCAATGGCAGCGCCTGCCAGGATCAGGTTCGGGGAATCGGAAGCTCGTCCGCGCAGAACGTTCAGGGCAAGGGTGAGGACGTGGTTCTTTTCATTGCCGACATTGATGATGACAAGAGGCCAGAGAAAGGAATTCCAGGCATACAGGAAGGTAAATGTGGCCTGGGTGGCAAGAGCCGGAACGCTGGCGGGGACAATGATTTTTGTCAGGATTTGCAGTCGGGAGGCGCCATCGAGCAGGGCGGCTTCTTCAATTTCTTTTGGGAAAGTGATGAAATGTTGGCGCATCAGAAAAGTGCCGTAGGCGGTAAACATCCAGGGGACAATGAGCGCGGCGAGCCGGTCGGTCCAGCCTATCAGCACCATCAGTTGGTAAAGTGGCACGATCAGCATCACGAAGGGAATCATGATGGTGCCGAGATAGAAGATAAACACCGAGTCGCGGCCGGGGAATTTGAGACGCGCGAAGGCATACCCGCCAACGATCGAGGTGGCTAACTGTCCAAGGACAACCAAAATGGTGACGAGTGCGGTGTTGGTCAGCGCGCGGTCGATGCCTTGCAGAGCGACGACATTGGTATAGTTTTCGGGGTGGGAGCTAAGGTTTTCGACGGGCGTGCTCAGACGAACGTTTTGATAGACTTTGCTGCTTGGATTTTTGGGGTCGATGAATTCTCCCACGGTGGTCTGGCTGGCGAGATACATGGGGATGGTTTTCCCATCCACCTCTACGTCGAACAGTTTTTCTTCTTTTCCATTGATGGTGGCTGTTTTTTGATTCATTGCGCCGCCGGTGGGTTTCACTTCTGTCAGGCGGCGTTCCGCGGTTATGGTTGGGTTGCCAGGGTCGGCATATTGACCCACTTTGATATTGCTCTTGGCCAGTGCATATTCTTGCTTTTGGCCCTGGATTTCAACGTAGTAAAGCGGCAAGGGATCCTTGAAGCCCTCCACTGCAATGGTTATCGGGTCACGCGGCAGGATGCGCGGAGGGTAGCGGAAGGTATCGGCTGGGATCTTTAGGGAGGTGGCGACCATGTAGATAAATGGAAAGATCATCACCAGCGCGAAAAAGGTCAGCACGAAGTATACGGCCAGATTGCTCAGCGATCGGATGAGGCGGTACGATTTTAGGTTAATAGTAGCCTCCGGCTATTCATACAGACTGTTTTTACGCTGATTCTGAAACTGGATCAGCGTTAATCCGAATATGACGATGAAGAGGACCCAGGCCAGCGCAGAAGCATAGCCCTGTTTGAAATTTTGAAAACCGCTGCGATAAAGGTAGAGAACCAGCGTAATTGTGGAATTGTTGGGGCCCTCTGGTGGGTTCATCAGGATAAAAACCTGTTCGAAGACTTGCATTGCCTGGATGGTTGTGGTCGATACGACGTAGAAAGTGGTGGGGGCTAGCATAGGCAGGGTGATGCGCCAGAATTTATCCCAGGGGCCTGCGCCGTCGACGGTGGCGGCTTCATAAAGTTCGCCAGGGATATTTTGCAGGCCAGCCAGGAATAGGACGGTGTTGAAGCCCATGGTTTGCCAGGCCGCGATGATGATGATTGCCAGCAAGGCGGTTTTTTCATCCGAGACCCAGTTGATCTTGGGGTCAATCAGGCCGGTATTGAACAGGTTGTTCCAGAACTCGACGCCGATTGTGATGAAATAATTGATATATCCGATGGTGGCATTATAGAGCCATTGCCAGACGAGAGAGATCCCGACGATGGCGGCAATGCTGGGAATAAAATAGACCGCCCTGAAAAATTTCATCCCGGGTAGTTTACTATTCAAGATATTTGAGAGAAGCAGGGCGGGGATGACGCTCAGGGGCACGGCGAAGAGAGCATAAACGAGCGTATTT
Source organism: uncultured Anaerolineae bacterium (assembly GCA_903875215.1). Taxonomy (GTDB): domain Bacteria; phylum Chloroflexota; class Anaerolineae; order Anaerolineales; family Villigracilaceae; genus UBA5195. The sequence goes on along the minus strand of CAIQVH010000031.1, from coordinate 496,654 downwards.
CTGAGCGCAAGCCAGAACAATTTGTCTTCAGCCCCGAATAAGATTCCGCCATTGCCGAATTTAATGCGACCAACCTCGTCGTATACCTGAATGTCGAGGGCTTCTCGCGCCAGTTGGTCGGGTGCGGCCAGCGGTTTGATGGTGATGTTCAGGATTTTGGCGTAATTTTCGACCCCGACCCATTTGGGGGTATTGAAGGCATCGGAGTCAGTAAATGAAAAATAAAACGAGAGCAGCAGCGGCCCGGCAAAGAAGATCAGGAAGCCGAGCAAGTTCGGGGAGAGGAACAGCCAGCCGTTGAGCATTTGCTCGTGATTGGTCTTGGCTTTCAGAGCGCTGGCGGTTGGTTCACGCCACATGCCCCAGAGTGCCAGTCCGAAGATGATCAGACTGACAATGGCGGTGATCCCCATTGGGTTCGCGAGTTTGTTGATGATAGCCAGCAAACCCTGAAAAATGTTGGCGGTGAGCAGAAAAAGGACCATCCCAATCAGCACGATCCATTTGCCGACCTGGCGCAAGATTTTTTGGGTAGTGGAGCGGGATTCGAAATAGTCGCCTGCGGCGCTGATGAGATAACCGACGAAAGCTGCCAGCAGGAATAGGATGCTGCGGCCAAAGACCTCCGCCAACGCATCGATGCCGATAAACACGCCCCCGACCTGGAGAATGATCAGAATACAGGCCACCAGTCCGAGATAATCGATGAATAGGGAAATGGTGCGTCCCTTGTGGCGGCGTTTGATGATTTCGGCGGCGGCAATAGCGCTGAAAATGGATGCCAGTCCGAGCGTAGTTGTGAGCAGAAGGCCCTGCCACAATCGCAGGTTGGGGAAAATACCCAACCATGGCGCGATAGCGCCACTCGCGGCGAGCACACTGAACAAGCCTCTCCACAGGCTGAGTAGCCGAAGGATAAATTCATTCTGACGAGCAGGATTTTTGTTTGATTGGTTGGGTATCTCAGTCATTGGTTGCACTCCACTGTGGTGCAACTACGCAGGAAGGGAATGGATTGTTTGTTTTGGAAACACGGGCAGGCATTTTTACAGCCTGCCCGTGTTTTGAAAATACGTGGCTTACTTGGTGAAGACCTTGTTGGCTTCGTCGCAGATGGTTGCGCCGAAATCTTCCACGGTCTTGCCGCCGGTCAAAACAGCCTGGATGGCCGGGCCCATGATTTTGTCATATTCGGGCCAGGAGCCAGCCCATAGCGGACCTTCAGCGGTGGGTTTGGCAGCCTCGGTGATGCCCGAGAGGAAGGCCTGGTTGTTGGCGGGCGGGGTGAAGGTCAGGAAGGCGTCGAGGGCTTCCTGGCTGACGCGGCTGGGGATGTTCGCGCCGAGTGCCGCGACTTTACCCTGGGTTTCAGCGGTGGTCAGAGCCTGAACGAGTTTCCAGGCTTCTTCGGGGTGGGCGGTCTTGGCATTGATTACATATGCGCCCCAGAACAGCCAGTTACCGGGCGTGCCATTGGGGCCGGTAGGCAGTTCAACAACATCCCAGTTGAAGGGGACGGTGCGAACGCCGGGGGTAGCCCAACGGCCGTTCTGGAACATGGCAACCTTTCCTGCGCGGAAGGGGGGTTCGGGGTCTTCGCCGTAAGGCGTGGCAACATCGTAATCCTGGTACAGTGCGCGCTGGAATTCGAGACCCTGGAGGGATTCTGCTGTGTTGAGGGCGCAAGCAGTGCGGTCAGCATTGTAGAAACCGCCACCGGAGGCATTCAGCCAGACACCGTAGGGGCCCCACCAAGCGCTGGCGCCGTAACCGTAAATGTCGGAGCCGAGAGCGCGGGTTTTCTGAGCGACATCGAGGAAGGCATTCCAGTCCCATTTGCCTTCTTTGGCCAGTTCGCGCGGATCGGGAGCGCCGGCTTCGTTGATCAGGTCCAGGTTCAGATAGAGCGCAAACGTGGAAACGTCACGAGGCAGACCCCACAGCGCGCCTGAATCAGCACCACTCTTGGCGCCTTCGGGGTTGTAGGTCAGGTGATACATTGGGCCAGAGTAAAAGGCCTGGGCATCGAACCCTTCGGTCTTGGCGGCCAGCGGAGCGATGTTGAGAATCAAGCCGCGGGTGGCAAAATCGGCTACGTCGGTTCCGGGGATCCAGAAGACGTCGGGGGCGGTGCCAGCGGCAACTTCGGTCTTCAGCTGGTCCTGATAGTTCGCGCCTTCGGTGCCACCCGGCTCGTAAGCCAGTGTGATGCCTTCGAGGCTGCTATCCAGGTCCTGACTGATCTGAGTGTAGACGGCAATTTCTTCTTTGTTATCCGGGCGAGTGCGCCAGCGCAGCGGTACATCAGCAGCGGGTTGGGCAGGGGCTTCGGTTGCGACTGCTTGAGCAGGCGCTTCGGTTGCCGCGGGTTGGGCGGGGGCTTCAGCCGCCGGGGCTTCCGTGGCGGGTGCGCCGCAGGCCGCGAGTGCCAGGGCAGCGAGGACGAGCAAATTGATGAGTTTCCAAATCTTGCGGTTCATTCAGCTTCTCCTGAAAAAAAAGGTTTCAAAATGGTGGACAGTTGGATTTTGAAGAGATTGACATGAAGTACTTGGGTGGGTCAAACCACCTCCTTCCTATTCTTTCCGTGTCGATTGTCGGACAATTAGTTCCGCTCTTAGTTTGATGTGCAGCAGTGCCGCCTGCGGGTTTTGAATGTTTTCCAGCAGCAGGCGCGCTGCTTCACGACCGATCCTGGGCATATCCTGGCGCATGGTGGTCAGCGGTGGGTCAAAATGGCTTGCCAGTGGCATATCGTCAACGCCTATGACGGCCAGTTGTTCTGGCACGCGTATGCCTAAATCACGGGCGGCGTGTAGAACACCCAGCGCCATGCGATCATTTTGTGCAAAAACTGCTTCAGGCAGGTTGCCGCGTCGCGCCAGAGTTAGCAGAGCTTCGCGCCCTGAGCTGGCCGACCAATCGCCTTCGTACACCAGCGACTTGTCAAATGGAACCTCTGCGTTTTCGAGAGCCTGGATAAACCCGGCGCGGCGATCTACGCAGCAATCTTCAGCCATGGGCCCGGTAATCAGGGCGATGCGACGATGTCCACGAGCCAGCAGGTGCTCGGTTGCCGCGCGGGCTGCGTCTTCATCGTCCAGGCAGACACTGGCGATGGGTGCGCCCCGTGAGTGCGCGCCCACAAAAACCAGGGGAAAATTCTCGGGAATGAGCTGATAACGTTCATCTGCGTAGGGGTTGATCACCAGCAGGCCATCCACCCGTCCATGACCTACCAGCTCCTTGATCAACTCATTAAAATCGACTGCGTTTTGCGCCGAGGTGGAGAGCAGGAAGTAGCCCTGGTTGCGGGCTTCCAGCTCCGCTCCTTCGATGATGCTTGCCAGCGTGTAATCTGTCAGATTTGGCGAGATGCAAGCCAGCGTGTGAGTCTGCCCGCGGGCCATTGAGCGGGCGATGGCGCTGGGGTGGTAGCCAAGCTCCAGAATGGCAGCTTCGACCCGATCGCGGGTTTCCGCTGTGACGTCCGTACTTCCATTGATGACGCGCGAAACCGTCTGGTGAGAAACACCCGCCAGGTGGGCGACATCACGGATAGTAGGTCTCGAAGGCGGCATGAGGCTCGATGAATATTCTGGTGACTGGTGTATAATGTTACCGGTCATGTGACCGGTAACATTAGTTTACAAGATTGTTAGCCTCTCTGTCAAGAGGTAATTTGTCACTTTCTCCGTTTTGCTGCAAATTGCGTAGAATGGAGCATTCCTTTCTTTTTATACGAGGTGTTTCATGTTCAACTCTCCCCATCGTCGTTTCAATCCGTTGACTGCTGAATGGGTGCTTGTTTCTCCACATCGCGCCAAACGCCCCTGGCAGGGACAGGTCGAAAAGTCACTCACCGCCAGCCTGCCACACTACGACCCGACCTGTTATCTGTGTCCGCGCAATGAGCGGGCGGGCGGGGTGGTCAATCCTGATTACCGTGAAACTTTTGTTTTCGATAACGATTTTGCCGCGCTGCTGCCGCAGGAAGAACCATCCAATCCGACCGAATCCGGTCACCCGCTTATGATTGCCGTTTCCGAGCGTGGTATCTGCCGGGTGGTTTGTTTTTCTCCCCGCCACGACCTGACTCTGCCCGAGTTGGAACTTTACCAGATCGAAAACGTGATCTCCACCTGGACGCGTGAATCCGCTGATCTGGCATCCAAAAATTTCATTCAATACGTTCAGGTCTTTGAAAACAAAGGCGCCGCCATGGGTTGCTCGAACCCCCATCCGCACAGCCAGCTCTGGTCCCAGTCACTGATTCCCACCGAGATTGCCAAGGAACTTGCCACCCAAACTGCGTACTTCAACGAGCATGGTCGCCCTATGCTGCTGGATTATGTCCGCGAAGAACACAAACGCAAAGAACGAATCCTGGCCTCGAACGATCATTTCACCGCGATGGTGCCGTTCTGGGCGGTCTGGCCGTTTGAAGTCATGGTGGTTGGTCATCGTCCTGCCGCTGCGCTTTCTGACCTGAATCCCGCCGAGGTCAGCGCCCTGGCCGACGTTTTCAAACAGGTCACCACCCGTTACGACAACCTGTTCGAAATTTCCTTTCCCTACTCCATGGGTTTTCACCAGGCCCCAGCAAGCCCCGCAGGCGCGCCGCATCCCGAATGGGTGCTGCATGCTCATTTCTACCCGCCGTTGCTGCGCTCGGCCACCGTGCGCAAATTCATGGTTGGCTACGAGATGCTTGCCATGCCCCAGCGCGATATCACCCCTGAAACAGCCGCTGAACGCCTGCTCAGCCTGCCGCTGGTCCATTACAAGCAGCGCTCCTGATCCGCGGGCCTGCCGCAGGCTACGCTGGGCGTGGTTTCAAAACCCACTCAGGTGGACGAAGTTCCAGACCGGACGAAATCATTTCGTCCGTTTTTTTCATCTCTCCTATATAATTCAACTTGCTCTTCATTTCCAGATTCCAAAAAGGATGAACCATGTACCATCGCCAACGCTGGACACTCGAAAAGATTAAACAACGCCTCGGGCTGATTACCCCGCTCGTGTATCAAAAAACCGCCCCTTTGCCTGCCTTCCGTTATAAAGAATTGGATAGTCCCCTGTCCGCTCCCCCCATCGCCCCGGACGTGGACGATTCCGCCTGGAAAGAGATCAACGCCAGCGAATACTGGGGCTTCTGGATGCAAGATTTTGTCCTGCGGACGACCTTTACCGTACCCGATGATTGGGACAAGTCCGCGCCAACCGCCCTGTACCTGCCGCTCGGCGATGCTGAAGACTTTTCCCACCCGGAAACGCTGGCCTACATCGACGGTTTGCCCTACGCCGCCGCCGACCGCCACCACCAGGAGATTTTGCTCAAGCCTGATTGGTCTGACGGGCAATCTCACACCCTGGCCCTGCACGGCTGGACCGGTCTCGGCGGCTACGCCAACGGCGATTTGTTCACCAAGCTCTACATGCGCCAGTGCCAGGTCGTCCAAATTCACCAGCCCACGCGCGATTTCATCGTTTTGGCGCGCATCGCCCACGAAACCGCCGCCAAACTGGACGAGAACAATCCCGCCCGCCACGGCATCCTGAACGCGCTTAACGAGGCTTTCAACCTGCTCGAAACCCGCAGCGTGGAGATTTTCCCCGACACCTTCTACCCCAGCGTGGAAGCCGCCACCGCGGCCCTGAAAACCGGCCTCGAAAAAGCCGGCCCGCCGCTAGATGTCACCATCCACGCCACCGGCCACGCCCACATCGACGTGGCCTGGCTGTGGACGCTCGGCCAGACCCGCCGCAAGTCAGAACGCACCTTCTACAACGTCCTGCGCTACATGGAGCAGTTCCCCGATTACCATTTCAGCCAGAGCCAGCCGCAGTTGTATGAGTTCATCCGCCAGGATCGCCCGGAATTGTTTGAAGCCATCCGCCAGCGCATCGCCGAAGGCCGTTGGGAACCGATGGGCGGGATGTGGGTCGAGGCCGACTGCAACCTATCCGGCGCAGAATCGCTCGCACGCCAGTTCCTGCTCGGGCGCAGTTTCTTCCGCGAACACTTTGGCAAAGATGCCGAAACCCCGGTTTTGTGGCTGCCGGATGTGTTCGGCTACGCCTGGGCGCTGCCGCAGCTCATCAAACAGGCCGGGCTGAAATATTTCATGACCATCAAAATCGGCTGGAGCCAGTACAACCGCCTGCCCTACGACACCTTCTTGTGGCAGGGGCTCGACGGCACGCAAATCCTGACCCATTTCAGCACGGTCATGGAACTGGGCAGCCCGTATTTCGCCACCTACAACTCGATGGCCAACGCCACCGAGTCGCTCGGCGCGTGGAGCAACTTCCAGCAAAAGGAACTCCAGCGCGACCTGCTCATGTCCTACGGCTACGGCGACGGCGGCGGCGGCCCGACCCGTGAGATGCTCGAAAACATCGAAGTGATGGGCGAGATGCCCGGCCTGCCAAAAGTACAGCAATCCAGCGCCAAAAAGTTCTTTGAGACCCTAGAACCGCTGGCCGCCGATGTCTCGATGAACTCGACACCCGGCCCCAAAATGCCGGTCTGGAACGGCGAGCTCTACCTCGAATACCATCGCGGCACCTACACCACCCAGGCCCGCAACAAACGCGCCAACCGCAAAAGCGAATTCCTGCTCCACGACGCCGAATTCCTCGCCGCCTTCGCCGCCCAAATTACCACCCTTCGACCAGGCTCAGGGCAAGATTACCAATATCCAATTACCCAATTCCAATCCGCCTGGCGCACCATTTGCTTAAACCAGTTCCACGACATCATCCCCGGCTCGAGCATAGGCCCGGTGTACGAGGAATCGCTCCAGCAATATGCGGATTTGACAGAATCCATCACCCGCGAGCGGGATGCCGCTTTAGCGGCCATTGCCGCGTCCCTGGGCGGGGACATGCTACTCGTCAACCCGACGCCGTTTTCGCGGAACGATTTGGCATTCATACCCGGTAATTGGCGAGTAGTAAATGGTAATTGGCGCGTCCAGCCGGTGCAAGGCGGCATGTTAATCGATGCTGGCGAACTTCCACCATACAGTGTGAGTCCCCTCTCCCTATGGGAGAGGGCGGAGGGTGAGGGAGTTTCCCCAGCGGAGAAGTCGGATGGAGGGGAGCTTTCCCTCACCCCTAACTCCTCTCCCGGGGGGAGAGGGGGATTGGAGTTGGAAAACGATTTTCTCCTCGTCTCCTTCTCTCCTACTGGCGATATCACCCGCATCTTCGACAAAACCGCCAATCGCGAAGTCCTCGCCAGCGGAAAGGTTGGCAACCAGTTCCAGGCCTTCGAGGATCGCCCCAAAGATTTCGACGCCTGGGACATCGACATCTACTACGACGACAAAACCTATTTTGCCGAACCAGCTTCCTCCGTCAAATTGGTCGAATCCGGCCCGCTGCGCTGGACAGTCGAAGTGACCCGCAAAATCCTGAACAGCGAGATCACCCAGCGCATTTCCCTGCGCCACAACTCGCCGCGGCTCGATTTTGAGACCAACATCAACTGGATGGAACGCCACACCATGCTCAAAGTGGCCTTCCCGGTGGAAGTATTCTCGCCGGTGGCGACCTATGAAATCCAGTGGGGTAACGTCCAGCGCCCGACGCACAAAAACACCAGCTGGGACTGGGCACGTTTCGAGACCTGCGCCCACAAATGGGTAGATTTGTCGGAGGGCGGCTATGGCGTCAGCCTGTTGAACGATTGCAAATACGGGCATGACATCCACGATAACGTTATGCGTCTGACACTGCTGCGCTCCCCGACCCTGCCCGACCCGATGGCGGATTTTGGCGAGCATCATTTCGTCTACAGCTTGCTGCCACACTCGGGTTCTTGGGAAGAAAACACGCAGCGGGAGGCGTATGCGCTGAATGACCCGATCATTGTGTATCAGACGAAAGAAGAAAGAGAAAAGAAAGAAATCTTTCATCCTTCATCTTTCATCTCTGCTTCAGCCGCCAACGTCATCATCGAAACGGTCAAAATGGCTGAGGATGGGGACGGGATCATTGTCAGATTGTACGAAAGCCACCGAAAACGGGGGCCTGTGACGGTGAGATTCGCATTCGCGTTGGAAAACGCCTGGGTGACGAATCTGCTTGAAGAGAACGAATCGACCCTGCGCGTAGAAAATGATATAATTGTTCTAGAAATCAAGCCCTACCAGATTTGTACGTTGCGCATCCAGCCACGGTAGGAGCAGGCTGGAAAAAAATTCCAATCACTTCTGCCTGGATTTATGCTGGTTTTGCTGAGTGACCTTGGGACTATTTTCGGAATAGTCCCAATTTGTTTCAGTCATTGATCTAAATCTGGTTGAAATCGGTCAACGAAGCAAATCAATGCGGTCTAAACCCAATCTGAAAGTATTTTTCAGCGCAGGCATTATAATTGGCACAGTGATTTTGATTTACAATCAATTCTTAACGTGCATCCCGTTGATGGTATGGTAAAAAAGTGGGAAGGTTAACCCACGATATGTCAGATACTTCTCTCATCCAAATCAAGGGGATACGCGACGGTCTGCTGGTTTCGCTTGGCGAGGCCAGCTGGCCGGAATTGCGTTCGGCGTTGCAAGAGCGGATTGAGCAACAGCCCGTTTTTTTTCAGGGCGCCAATCTGTCTCTGGATGTAGGCAGCCGGGTGTTGGAAGTCTCCGATTTAATTTCTTTGCGAGATTTTCTCTCGGAGCGCGGAATTCGGTTGTGGGCGGTGGTTGGCAGTTCATCAGTGACCGAAAATGCTGCCCAACTGTTGGGGTTGGCGACCCGTTTGTTTAAGCCGACCCCTCAAGTTGAGACTCTTCCGGTGGCCAAAGGAATTGAGGATGAGACCGCCTTGTGGGTCAATAAAACGTTGCGTTCTGGAACGCGCATTGAGTTTGCAGGGCATGTGATCGTGTTTGGCGATGTCAATCCAGGCGCGGAGATCGTGGCTGGTGGCAGCGTCATTATTTGGGGACGATTGCGCGGCTTTGTTCATGCCGGGGCACAGGGCAACAAGGAAGCCATGGTCTGCGCGCTCGATCTCTCGCCAACCCAACTACGTCTGGCCGATGAAATTGCCCTGGCTCCCAAGCGGCAGGGCAAGTCTCAACCTGAAGTGGTACGGATTATTAATGGTCAAATACAGGCTGAGACCTGGAACTTTGATTGATGGAGAAAATGATGACTTCTAAAGTTATTACTGTGACTTCTGGAAAAGGTGGCGTAGGGAAGACGACAACTGTGGCCAACCTGGCAGCCGCCCTGGCGGCAGATGGAAAAAAGGTGGTCTGCATCGATGGCGATATTGGCTTGCGTAACCTGGATGTCATCATGGGTCTCGAAAATCGCATCGTCTATGACGTGGTGGATATAGTTGAAGGCCGTTGTCGTACACGACAGGCCATGATCCGCGATAAACGTCTGCCTGACCTTTTTCTGATTCCAGCTGCCCAGACGCGGGATAAGAACGCCGTTTCTCCCAGCGACATGGTTCGCCTGTGCAATGAATTACGTGAAGAAGCTGACTGGATCTTGATCGATTCTCCGGCTGGCATCGAACGCGGTTTTCGAAATTCGATTGCCCCGGCCGATGAAATTCTGATCGTCACCAACCCGGAAATGTCGGCGGTACGCGATGCTGACCGGGTCATCGGCCTCTTGGAAGCTGAAGAAAAGCCAGCGCCGTCGCTCATTATCAACCGCATGAATCCTGATATGGTTAAGCGTGGCGATATGCTGTCTGTGGAGGATGTCTACGATCTCCTCCGTATCAACGTGATTGGGATTGTTCCAGAAGATGAGAATGTCATTATTGCCTCGAACAGAGGCACACCGTTGGCACTCGATGGGAAAGGCCGCGCCGGACAGGCGTTTCGAAATATTGCCCACCGCTTGAATGGCGAGGAAGTTCCTTTTATGGATCTCGAGGCGCGCAGTATTTGGGAGCGTTTAACAAAACTGACAAGGGGCAGGTAAGATGAGTATTCTTGAGCATCTCTCCGGGAAAAAAAGTGCCAAGAGTGCAAAAGAACGGCTGCAATTGGTACTGATTCATGACCGTACCGATCTTTCTCCGGCTGCGTTGGATGCCTTGAGAGATGACTTGATTGCGACGATTTCACGCCACATTGATATTGACCCGGCCAGTATGCATATTGATATCGAACGCGAGGGTCGCTCCCAGCGCCTGATAGCGGATATCCCTTTACGTGTGATTGGAAGTCGCAGGTCGGGCTAAAATTTTGGTTTTTCAAAGGTTGAAAAATTAATGCGCGGAGGTTTCTGGCGATACTTTGATTTCTGGTTGATGGGGGCGGTGACAATTCTGGTAATTATTGGAATTACCATGATCCGTTCAGCACTGGCTGGGAATATCGAACTAACCACCACTACGCCGCTGGTCTCCCGACAGATCATCTTCGCCGCGATTGCGTTCGTGATTATGCTGGTTACTGCGGCGATAGATTATCGTATGTGGGCTTCGCTCCAGCAGCTTTTGTATTATGGAATCATCCTGGTCTTGTTCGCGTTGAATGTTATCGGTGGTGCGCTATTTGGTTCGGCCCGCTGGTTCCAGACAGCGCTGGTGAACATTCAGCCTTCCGAATTTGCCAAGCTGGTGCTGATCCTGGTCATGTCCAGTTATTTCGTAAAGCACATGCACGAAATGGATGATCCCAAGTGGACCATTCGCAGCTTCCTGATGGCGATGGGCATCACAGTTTGGGTGATTTTACAACCCAACTTGAGCACATCCATCGTGTTGATCGTGTTGTGGGCGGTTCTGCTGTGGATGGCGGGCTTGCCGCTTAAGCAGTTGTTCACCTACGTGGGGGCGGGGGCTCTGGCGATTGGGATTTCATTTCCGATCCTTGTCGAAGTCGGGATTATTCAGCAATACCAGCTCAAGCGCATTCTGAACTTTATCGCACCCGATCCCAATGCCACTTATGGCGACCTGTATAACATTCAGCAAGCGCTGATCTCCATCGGTTCAGGCGGACTGTTTGGGCAGGGATACGGTCATGGTACCCAGGTGCAGCTGCGTTTTCTCAAGGTGCGCTGGTCAGATTTTATCTTTTCCACCATCTCGCATGAATTGGGTTTTGTCGGGGCAGTGCTGGTTATTGCGCTGCTCGTCTTCATTGTGTATCGCTGTCTCTGGGCTGCCTCCGTCTCCCGTGACTCTTATGGCGCTTTTATTTGCTACGGCGTGGCCACGCTGATCGCCTTTCAGGCGCTGGTCAATATCGGCGTTAATCTGAAACTTATGCCCGCCACCGGCCTGACCTTGCCTTTCGTCAGTTATGGCGGCAGTTCAATCGTCGCCAACATGATCGCCATTGGCCTGGTGGAAAGCGTCATCATGCGCCACAAGGCGCTGGAAATATAATCTCAGCCCCGGCCTGCGCAGATGCAGCCAGCCTGGGCTTCACTTTCCCTGGAGGAATATTTTGGATTCACCCACTCCCGTTCGCGTCCGCTTTGCACCTTCGCCCACCGGGCGCATGCACCTCGGCAGTGCCCGCACTGCCCTATATGATTATCTGCTCGCCCGCCGCACTGGCGGAAAATTTATTTTACGCATTGAAGACACCGATCGAAAACGCTTTGTTGCAGGCGCCGAACAGGAACTGATTGACGGCCTGCGCTGGCTTGGCCTCGAATTTGACGAAGGCCCGGACATTGGAGGCCCCTATGGGCCTTATCGCCAGACCGAGCGCCAATCCATTTACCAGAAATGGGCCACCGAACTCGTTGAGCGCGGTCATGCTTATTATTGTTTCTGCACGCCCGAGCGTCTCGAAAAAGTCCGCCAGGAACAACAAAAACAGAAGTTATCCACCCGCTACGACGGCACCTGCCGCGCCCTGCAATTGAGTGAAGCCCGCAGCCGCATCGCCGCCGGAGAAAAATTCGTGGTGCGCTTCAAAATGCCCCGCGAAGGTCAGACCCGGGCCGTAGATATGATGCGCGGCGAAATCACTTGGGACAACAAGGAACTCGATGATGCCGTCCTGCTCAAATCGGATGGCCTGCCCACCTACCACCTCGCCGCCATGGCCGATGACTACGAGATGAAAATTACCCATGTCATCCGCGGCTCAGAGTGGCTCTCCACTTTTCCCCTGCATGTCAATATCGTCCGCGCCCTGGGCTGGCCCGAACCAGCCTGGATGCATCTCTCGGTTTTTCTCAAACCGAGCGGAAAGGGCAAAATGTCCAAGCGCGAAACAGCCGAAGCGCTCAAAGACGGTCATTCTATCTTCGTCAAAGACCTGATTGACCTGGGTTACACCCCCGAAGGCGTGCTCAACTGGATTGTGTTGATGGGCTGGGGCGTGGCCGAAGACGATGTGATGACCCTCGATCAGATGGTCGAACGCTTCGACATCCACCATCTGACCGCATCTCCCGCCGCGATCAATTTTTCCAAGCTCGATCACTTCAACGGCACCCACATCCGCCTGTTGCCCATCGAAGACCTGGCCGCGCGCCTCAAGCCGTTTTTTGTGGCCGCCAATTACGCAGTGGATAACGACATGCTGCTGAAAGTCACCCCGTTGATCCGCGAGCGGCTGGTCACGTTGGATGACTGCATCCCGTTTGCGGGCTTTTTCTTCAACGACACGGTTGATCCGGCTCCCGCCGACCTGGTCGGCAAGGATTTGACCCCCGCCCAATCCGCGGAGGTGGCCCACAAAGCCTACACCCTCCTGGCCGGCCTCCCCGAACTGACTCACGCCGCTGCCGAGCCGCCCCTGCGCCAATTGGTGGAAGAATCCGGGCTGAATATCAACCAGGTCTTTGGCATCCTGCGCGTCGCCGTGACCGGCCAAAAGGTCAGCCCGCCGCTCTTCGAGAGCCTGGAAATCATCGGGCGCGCGAAGGTGCTGGCGCGGGTTCAAAAGGCCATCCAGGTGTTGAAAACGCTGTAAAACTGTCGGGGCGAGTCTCAGACTCGCCCCGACTCCCGGATACAGAAAAAGATGGACGCACAACTCACAACCCCTCGCGGCAATATATCCATCCGCCCGGCGCAGGCCACCGATGCGCAAGCCTTCCGTGATTTACGTTTGGAAGCCTTGCGCAATCACCCTGAAGTCTTCAGTTCCGATTATGCCGCCTATTGCGAAAGGCCGCTGGCCTATTGGGCCGGGAGATTGCAGTCCCTCGGCCCTGAAAGCATGATCTTTTTTGCTGCCCAAAATGATGACTTGCTTGGAATGTGTGGCATCAGCCGGGGCGATTCGCCCAAGACGGCGCACAGCGCTACCATTTTTGGCGTATACGTCCGTCCGGAATGGCGCGGTCTGCAAATTACCGCCGGGTTGATCACCAAATGTACCGAGTGGGCGCAGGCACACGGGGTCAAGATTATCAAGTTGGCAGTAGTCACCACCAACACTGCCGCGATTCGTTGTTATGCCCGCTGTGGCTTTAGTGTCTATGGCGTGGAACCACAGGCGCTGTATTACGACGGCAAAAGGTACGATGAACTGTTGATGGCGCGAGTCATTTAGGCGGCTCGAGACTTGCGCTTGTGAAGCGCCAGCATGCGCAGGTTTAAAGCAAAGGAGCCAGTCATTTTCAAAGTGGCTGGCTCCTGGTTTTGCAGAACCTTATTTCTTGCCCTCAATCTTCGCCCAACTATCCCGCAAGCCCACCGTGCGGTTGAAGACCGGCTTGCCGGGCTGGGTATCCAAATCCGCGCAGAAATAGCCGGTGCGCTCGAATTGGAACTTGTCGCTGGGCTGCGCGTCGCCCAAACTCGGCTCAAGATAGCAATTGTCCAGCACTTCCAGCGAGTGGGGGTTGACGATGCTTTGCAGGTCGTCGCCCACATCCGGGTTTTCGACCGTGAACAGCTGCTCGTACAGCCGCACCTCGGCTTTGATGGCATGTTGCGCCGAAACCCAGTGAATCGTGGATTTGACCTTGCGCCCGTCCGGGGCGTCGCCGCCGCGCGTAGCCGGGTCATACGTGGCGTGGACTTCGACCACATTCCCGGCCTCATCCTTTACCAAGCCGGTGCATGTGACCAGGTACGCGTAGCGCAGGCGCACCTCGTTGCCCGGGTACATGCGGAAATACTTGGGCGGCGGGGTTTCGCGGAAATCGTCCTGTTCGATGTAGAGTTCCCGGCTAAACGGGAGTTTGCGCGTCCCGGCGGCGGGATCCTCGGGATTGTTGACCGCTTCCAGTTCCTCGGTTTGCGCCTCGGGGTAGTTATCAATCACCAATTTGAGCGGTTTCAAAACCCCTAGCCGCCGCAAAGCCCGTTTGTTCAGATCATCCCGCACACATGCCTCGAATTGCGCCATTTCGACCCAGCTGTCGTTTTTTGTCTCGCCGGTGCTGGTGATGAAGTTGATGATTGCTTCGGGGGTCACGCCGCGCCGCCGCATTCCGCGCAGGGTGGTCAGGCGCGGATCGTCCCAGCCGCGCACGATGCCGGATTCGACCAGTTTGCGCACCTTGCGCTTGCTCATCATCGCGTAGGTCAGGTTCAGGCGCGAAAATTCGATCTGGCGGGTGGGGAAAGCGCCCAGCTGTTGCAGGAACCACTCATAGAGCGGGCGGTGGATGATGTATTCGTTGGAGCAGAGCGAATGGGTCACGCCTTCCATCGAGTCGTTCTGACCGTGCGACCAATCATACATCGGATAGATGTGCCAGCGGTCGCCGGTGCGATGGTGGTGGACGTGCATGATGCGGTACATCACCGGGTCGCGCAGCAAGATATTTGGATGAGCCATATCTATTTTGGCGCGCAGCACGCGGCTGCCTTCGGGGAATTCCCCATTTTTCATGCGCTCCAGCAGATCAAGATTTTCTTCCACCGGGCGGTTGCGCCAGGGTGAATCGACTCCTGGCCTGAGCGCAGATTCCGTTTCGCTCCATTTGGTGCCCTTCGGCATGGTGCCGCGGCTGGCGCTCATCTCTTCCTGGGTCTGGTCATCCACATAGGCCAGTCCCTGCTGGATCAGACGCTGAGCCCATTCATACAGCAGATCAAAATAATCGGATGCAAAAGTCACTTTGGCCCAGCGGATTCCCAGCCAGGCGGCATCCGATTCAATGGCTTCCACAAACTCGGTACCTTCCTTGGATGGGTTGGTGTCATCAAACCGCAGGTACAATTCGCCGCCAAATTCCTGGGCGGTGAAGTAATCAATCAGGAAGGCTTTGACGTGCCCAATGTGCAGGTAACCGTTCGGTTCGGGCGGCAGGCGGGTGCGGACGTAGTTAAAACGGCCGTTGGTCAGGTCTTCTTTTACCGCCTCATGGATAAATCTTGGCAGGCGGGTGGTCTTCTCGTTGGCTTCCATAGGACTGTCCTTTTCGCGTATAATTTCACAGAGATAAATGTATTATAACAAACCCATCCGGGTTCTCAGGAGCTGGCGATGAAAAACGATGCTTTTCTTGGAACATATTTTGACCGTGAAGGCGTACTTAAGCTGGCCGCGGCGCTCAATATTTTTTCGTGGGTGCTGCTGGGACTCTATGGCCTGCAACTCCTGGTTTCAATTGGCGGTTTCATCATGCAGGGTGTAAACGGCTATTTGGCTGGCATGGCTTTTACCGATTATGTGCAAAGCCTGATTCTGCTGATTGAACAGCCGATCCCGGGCTTTATTTACTTTATCGGGCTCCAGGCCGCCGGAAAAGCGTTTTTGATCTTTCTGGAAATAGAACACAACACCCGACGGGTGGGGTTGCAAACCAATTTGCGCGAAAAGTAACTTTTTCCCTTGCCGTATCGCGCAGCGCGTGTTAAAATACCGCCCGCTCAAATAATATTGGGGGCTCGTCTAACGGCAGGACGATTGACTCTGGATCAATTAGTAGTGGTTCGAATCCATTGCCCCCAGCTGCCGAAATCTCCCGGAAACGGGAGATTTTTTTTTGTTCAGTCAGTCCCTCACCGGTCAATTTGTGCGAATGGATGTAATTCCCGGGTGGAGACAGGCTCATTTGGCTGGCGCAGGTTGGAAGATAGGGGGATAGGTTTATCCCCGCCGCTCATTTTCGCGTTTTTCCGCGGCTTTCAGGATTTGATCAATCTGAGAGACAACTTCCGCGGCGAGGGGCGCTGGCCGGTGATTAGAGAGTATCTTCTGCAATTTCTCCCCGACTATGGCTGCCGTTGTTTTGGCGCCTTTCTTCTCCCAGACCGCATACGGATTGCGGTCGAGCACCGTCGGCACCCAGGCTTCGGCGCGGCACAACCCGGCGGATTTTCCCTCCGCCATGAAGGAGCCGCCTGGGCCGACCTTTGCAATCAAATCCATCATAATGGTCTCAGCGTCGATCTTGATGCCGCGCATGACGCGCGCCGCCATGCTGATGATTTCATCCGTCAAAACGAGATATTCCAGCGAGCCAATATCCGCGCAGTCGAAAAAGCCGACATCATGCACCAGCGAGGCCCCGCTGAGCGCGGAAAGCAGCACTTCGAGCGTGCCCTCCACCCCGGCCTGGGCGTCGAGTTGTTTGGCTTCGGAGGCGCCAGCCGTGCCCATGAACGGGATTCCCAGCCAGCGGGCCACATCCATCGCGGCGGCGCTGTGCAGGCTCATCTCCGGCGAACCGTAGGCCGGACGCCCGGAACGAACATCCATCATCGAGGGGACGCCGCCAATCACGAACGGCGCGCCGGGATATTTGAGCTGCACCAGCGTCAGGGCGGCCAGCGCGGCGGCCAGATGGATGACCAGCGCACTCGCGCCCGTAAACGGCGCTTCCGAGCCAACCGTCGGTCCGCCCAGGCAAATTGCGGGGATGCCGTGGTCGGCGGCAAATAACAGGTTGGCAATCGGGTCATGCGCCAGTTTCAGCGGCGATTCGTAGGTGGTGAAAAAGATGGTGTTGGGCTTCTCGCGGAAGGCGGATTGGCTGCCAGCCACGGCCACCGCCATCTGGTAGATGTCATTCATCGTCGCAGGGGTGTTGGCCCAGCAGATAATCGGCTTGGTGGTGTTTTCCAGTTCCTCGGCAAACTCGTAGACTGGCGACAGCACCGGCGGGACATCGTCGAACAGGCTCAAGCCCATGATGTAGTCGATGTTCGGCAGCGCATCGCAGACTTTGGCGGTCAGACCGGCATCGCCGCGCCGGGCTTTGCGGCGCTCGCCGCTGGCGGGGTCAAGGAAGTAGGTGCAGGTCGGCCCGGGGCCAAAGTAAACGTGCTCGAGCGAAACGCGCATTTCGCGGCTGGGGTCGCGCCCGTAAACGGTAAACTGGCGCGGGGTGGTGGAAATTGCCCGTTTAACGGCCTCCGCCGGGATGTGGACAATTTCCCCATTAACGGTGGCACCCGCCGCGGCGAGCAAATCCCGCCCGGTGGCATTTTGCACTTTGACGCCGACGCGCTGGAGACATTCCAGCGTGGCGCTGAAAATTTCGTTACATTGTTCGTTCGAGAGAACCTGGAAACGCGGGGCGAGCGGGTTGGATTGGGGGGTACGAATCATTTTTCTCCGAAAGAAAAACCTGCGTACACGGATTTTTCTTTATAAAATTCCGTGAGATTCCGTGTAATCCGTGTCCAGGTTTTAAATTTAGACATGTCCGTAATAATCGCGATGGACGACGACCGAGTAGGCATAATCCAGCAGCGTGCCCCAGCTAAAGATGGGGAGGTTGATTTGGCGCTGCAAGGCGCGGGCGAATGGCGGGAAACCGGTGCATTCTAGCACCAGCGCGCCCATTTTGGGGTGGGCGCGGACAAATTCGGTCGCCACGGCCAGGAATTCGGCTTCGGCGGTGGCGTAGTCGGCGGAGGGCGGGTCGGTGCGCAGGCCAGCTGTCCACAGGTGGTCGAATTCGGGGCAGCGGCTATCGTCCATCGCGCCGCCGATGACGTAGTTCGAGCCGAGTTTGATGCCGACCGATTCGAGATGGTGGTCGGTGAGATATTTGGAATTCGCCATCAGGATACCGACCATCCGCGCCGCGCCGACCAACTGCTGCGCCATCGGCACCTGTAACAGACTGGACATAAAAACCGGCACCTTGACGCTGGCGGCCACCTCGCGCTGGAAGTAGGCGAAGTAGCCGCACTCGGCGGCGATGGCGCGGCAGCCGAGTTTCTCCAGTTTTTGCGCGGCGCGGATCAGCGGCGGCAGGCACATGATTTTGTTGTCGTCCACCACCAGTTTTTTAATATCCACGCCGCTGACGATTTCGTACTGGATGGGGAAGGGATATGCGCTGGCGTTGCGCACATCGCCGGGAAAGCCGGGGTAAATGTCATCGAGCAGGATGACGCCCAATCCCATGCCATAGGCCTGCTGGCCGGGGCGGGCGGTAATGCGGGTGATGCCGGGGTCGTGGGGGAGGGTCATATCAAAATCTTTTCACCACGAAGGGCACAAAGAACACAAAGGGGCACGAAGTTTTAAAAATCTTTTTGTTCCTTCGTGCCCTTGGTGTCCTTCGTGGTTAAGGGTTTAACTATAACTTCGATAAGGCTTTATCGAGGTCAGCAATAATGTCGTTGGGGTTTTCGAGCCCGACCGACAGGCGAATCAGGCCGTCGTCGATGCCGGCCTTGTCGCGCTCTGGCTGGGTCATGTGCTCGTGGGTAATGGTGCGCGGGTGCATGCAAATCGTGCGGCTGGTGCCAAATGTGACAGCATGGATGACCAACTCGAAAGCGTTCATCACCGTCCGGGCCGAGTCGATGCCGCCTGGGACGACAAACGACATCATCCCGCCGCCGCCGTTCATCTGGCGACTGGCCAGTTCATACTGCGGATGGGTTTTCAGCCCCGGGTAGTTGACCCGTTTCACCTTCGGGTGCGCGGCCAGGAATTCGGCGACCTTCTGGGTGTTGCTGTTGTGCTTTTCCATGCGCAAGGGCAGGGTTTCGAGATACTGGAGCGTCAGCCACGAGTCGAAGGGCTGCATAATCGCGCCGACAAATTCGGTGGTGTTCCAGCGGATGTCCTCGGTCAGGGCCTCGGGGCCGACGATGGCGCCGCCCAGCACGGTGGCGTTGCCAGCCAGGAACTTGGTGATGCTGAGCAGGATGATGTCCGCGCCCAGTTCCATCGGCTTTTGGACGGCGGCGGTGGCAGTGGTGTTATCGACCATCAGCGGGACGTTGTGAGCGTGGGCGACATCGGCGATGGCTTTGATATCGGTGACGAACAATGTCGGGTTGGAGGGGGTTTCGACCCAGACCAGCCTGGTGCGGCTGTCGATTTCCTTATCCCAGGATTGGGGGTCGGCGGGGTCATCCACAAAGCGGAAGTGGATGCCGCAGCGTTCGGGGAAAATGCTGGCGGCCTGTTTGTAGCCTTCGCCAAAGATATTAAGTGTGGTGACGATGTTGTCGCCGGGGCGGGCGATGGTGAAAATCAGGTTGAACAAGGCCTGTGAGCCGGAACCAGCCGTCACGGCGGCCTCGCCGCCTTCCAGCGCGGCCAGGCGCTGTTCGAGCAGGTCGGCAGTCGGGGTTTTGGTGCGCCCGTAGACTGGATAAGGAATCTTGTCGAAGTGCTCGTAAGGGTAGGTCATCGAGGGGACGAGCGGCGGGACAAATGCGCGGAAGCGCTCCAGGCTGTCGGAGGGGCGAAAACCGGCGTGCAGGGCCTTGGTTTCGAAACCCTGTCCATCGTTGGGGCGGGCGGGGCGCTTGTAATTCGGGTCAAAGACCCAGGGCTTGCGCATGAAAAACAGTTCGTCGTCGGTATGCATGGCATTTCTCCAATGTGAAGCCCAGCAAGGATCTCTTTTTGGGCAAAGGTGTTTCTAGTGAATCAATTTGTCCGGGGTCAGATGACAGTAGATGCGATGGCCGTGGCCGAGATCCAGACAGGCCGGTTCTTCTTGTTCACAAATCGCGCCGATCTTGAAAGGGCAGCGCGTGTGGAAGCGGCAGCCCGAAGGCGGATTGACGGCGCTTGGAACACGTCCGCCCAGGCGCACGGTTGAGGCCGGAGCCTCGGGGTCGGGGCGGGGGACTGCTGCTAAAAGGGCAGTCGTATACGGGTGGTTGGGCGGTGCGTAGATTGCTTCGCACGGGCCGATCTCGACGATTCGCCCGAGGTACATCACCGCCACCTCGTCGGAGAAGAAGCGCACCGAGCTCAGGTCATGAGAGATCAGGATCATGGTGGTGTTTTGCGTGTTCTGGATTTCGAGCAGCAGGTTTAGCACTGCGGCCTGTACCGAAACATCCAGCGCGGAGACGGGTTCGTCGCAGACGATCATGGCCGGATTGGTCGATATGGCGCGGGCGATGCCGACGCGCTGTTTCTCTCCTCCGCTCAGCTGGCGTGGCAGGCGGTTGTAGTAGCTTTCATCCAGCTTGACGGCATGGAGCAGGCGCTCGACCTCGGCGCGCACCTGGTGTGGCGGGACTGTATGAAAGCGTCGCAGTGAAAAGGCAATTTGTTCGCCGATGGTGTAGGATGGATTCAGGACGCCATTGGGATCCTGGAAAACCATTTGCAGTTCTCGGATGGATTCAATCCCGCGCTTGTGCAGCGGGTGAGAAATATCCACGTTAAGAAAATCGATCTTGCCCTGATGGAGCGGTTCCAGGCCGACAATGGCCTTGGCGACGGTACTTTTTCCGCAGCCGGATTCGCCCACAATCCCGAGTGTACGTCCGCGCTGCACCGAAAAACTGACCTCATCGGCGGCGCGCACGAAACGGCGCTTTTCCAACCCGAACAGCCCGCCGATCGTCTCAAAGGGCACGGGATAGTAGACTTTGGCAGCTTCGAGGTTCAAAACGGTTTCAGGGGCGGGTTTTTCGCGTTCGGGCCCGGTGGCGAGGTTCAGGCTGGTTTCAGCGGAAATTGACCACAGCCGGCGCACTTCCTGCCAATCCTGGGGGCGGCGCAGGCAACGCACCTGGTGCCCGGGTTCCATTTCGATTAGTGAGGGGTGGTCGACGGTGCATTCGCCGCGTACCTGTTCGCAGCGCGGGGCAAAGATGCAGCCATGCGGCAGGTTGGCCGGGGAGGGAACGCGCCCCGGAATTGGGTAAAGGGTGCGGGTGCCTTTCGGCGCGTCTACATCTGGCAGGCAGCGCATCAGGCCCATCGTGTAGGGATGCATCGGGTTATGGAAAATTTCGCGTGTCGAGGCCAGTTCAACAATCTCACCAGCGTACATGACGGCGACTTTGTCTGAAACTCTGGCCACCACGCCCAGGTTGTGGCTGATGTACAGTGCGGCGGTGTTGTACTTGCGCTGCAGTTCTGCAATCAGGTCGAGTACGGCGGCCTCTACCGTCACGTCGAGAGCGGTGGTAGGCTCGTCCATGATCAGAAGCGACGGATTGTTGAGCATAGCCATGGCGATGACCACGCGCTGCTGCTGGCCGCCCGAAAGCTGGTGCGGGTAGCGGGTCATCACACCTTCGGCGTCGGGCATATAAACTTTCTTGAGCGCCTCAAGCGATTCGGCGTAGGCGTTTTTTTTGCCAACCCCACGATGCGTGATCAGGCTTTCGGCCAGCTGATCCTGGATGCGCATGGATGGATTCAGCGCCGACATCGGTTCCTGGTAAACCATCGAGATATCTGCGCCGCGCAGTTTTCGTAAGTCGGATTCGGAGCGGCCTCTCAGCGATTCGCCCTTGAACAGGACTTCGCCTCGCGTAATGTGTCCATTTGGCCCGAGAAAATTAACCAGTGAATAGGCCGCTGTGCTTTTCCCGCAGCCAGATTCTCCTACCAGACCCAGGTTTTCACCGCGCTGGATGTCAAAGGTGACATCGCGCACGGCATCCACCTCGCCTTTGCGGGTTTTGTACGAGACGGCCAGGTTTTTGACCGATAAGATGGGAGATTCATCCATAGTGAAAACCTTTATCCGCTAATTTATGCCAATTCTCGCTACTGATACCGCATACTCTCTTCGCGGACGCCGTCGGCGAACAGGTTCAGGCCGATGACCAGGGTGACGATGGCCAGGGTGGCCGAAAGTACCGGCCAGATATTGGCCGTCATGCGGCTGTGACCTTCCTGTACCATGCCGCCCCAATCTGGCGTTGGCGGCGGCAGGCCCAGTCCCAAAAAGCCGAGCGTGCCAATGTAAAACGCCGCGTAGCCGATGCGCAGCAGGAAATCCACGATCAGAGGGCCGCGGCAGTTCGGCAGGATTTCGCGCAGCATGATGATCAGGTCATTATCGCCGCGCAGTTTCGCGGCGGCTACGTATTCGCGGGTGCGGATGTCCATGGTCAAGGCGCGGACGAGGCGTGCAATGCCAGGTGCGCCGCCAATTGCAATCGCGATTACTACGTTGATGGGAGAAGCGCCCAGCGCAGAGATGATGATCATGTAGAGCAGGATGGTAGGAAAGGCCATCAGCGAGTCGAGCACGCGCATGACAACTTCATCCACCCAGCCGCGATAATATCCGGCTGGCAAGCCGAGCGCCAGACCGACGAGAAAAGCCACGAAAACGGAGATAGGCCCCAGCGAGAGTATTGTCCGGGCGCCAAAGGCAACCCGCGCCCAGACATCGCGTCCCAGCTGGTCAGTGCCCAGGATATGAGTGGGGCTTGGGCCCTTGTTCACATTTTTATAGTCTTGTTCCAACGGGGTGTGTGCGCTGATGACTGGCGCAAAAATTGCCACGAACACCCAGGCCAGGACAATGGTCAACCCGATGACCGCCGTGGGTGAGGACCAGATCAGTTCAGCCAATTCCTTCAGACCACTCCAAAGTCCTGAAAGTGAGCGGGCCAGGCTTGAAGGTACTTGATTGGTTGTGGATTGTGCAGTGGACATGGCGGTTCCTAGGAATACCGGATGCGCGGATTGATCAGCGAGTAGATCACGTCGGCCACCAATTGGGTTCCGACCGCCAGGACGATTAGCACCATGGCACCTGCTTCGATGGAGTAGACATCCTTGTAGAGCGCAGCGTTCAGAATGAAATTACCCAGGCCGGGATAGCCAAATACCGATTCGACCACCACCAGGCCGCCGATGAACCAGTTGATGTGTAACATGATGACCGTAATCGGTGCCATCATGGCATTCCGCAGGACGTGTCTCATCACCACCTGCTGGTAAGACAGGCCTTTCAGGATGGCAGTGCGCACATAGGCGCTGTTCATTACTTCCACCACGCTGGAGCGGGTGATGCGTAAAATGTAGCCGATTTCCACCAGGCTGGCTGTCAACACCGGCAGGATTAGCAGGTGAGGGTCCTTCAGAACGGCATTTTCTGATGTAAAAACAGCCGCGCCTGGTAAAAGTTTTAGCCAAAGAGCAAAGACCATGATCAGCAAAATGCCAGTTGCAAAATCCGGTGACCCGGCCGTGATCAGGCCGCCCATTGAAATCAACCGGTCGACCAGTTTTCCTTCATTAAGACCTGCCAACAGGCCGAGGGCCACTGCAATCGGTATGGAAAAGAGCATCGCCAGCGAAGCCAGGATGACGGAGTTCAATATCCTGCGTTGGATGACATCGGCCACGGGGGTGTTGTAGCGCAGCGACATGCCCGCCTCACCTCGCAGCAGTCCCTTGTTGAGTGGAATATACTCAGCCGGTGCATCATTCTTTTGCACCCAACCGGAATAATCCAACTGATATTCGACTCCGCCCTGGCCTCGGATCCATTTTGCCGCGCGATTGCCTGTGTCGACGCCCCAGAAATATTCCTGCCCGCTGGCATCCACCTTCCAAACGTTATCATCCAGAACCTCGAGTGTCGTGCCGTCGGGCTGGCGGATAAAGGCATACATCTGACCGTCCTTCATTTCCCATTGCGCCAGATCGCCATTAGGCTTGATCGCCCACCATTGCTGGGATTTTTCCACAAGGCCCTGCTTACTGACAGTTTCAGTCAGGGGCAGGTTAATTTCCGGGCTGGCTTGCCAGTCGGAACCACACAGCCAGGAAATATACCGGATGGCAACCGGGCGGGTCAGCCCTAACTGCATGGACATGGAGGCTTCCTGCTCGGGGGTGGCATATGCGCCGAGGATGTTTCGTGCCACGTTGCCAGGGGCTATCTCAACGATGGCGAAAACCAGCATTGAGACAATCACCATGGTCAGAAGCATCGTCATCAAGCGCCGGACGATGTAACGTGCCATTTTTCCTCCAGGATAGGGCGTCGAAAGTCGAAGGTCAAAAGTTATTCCACCTTCGACTTTTCACCTTTGACGCTTTATTTTGAATTGATCCACGCCTGTTCGCGTTCAACAATTGCGTGGATGGCTTTCTGAACATCTTCTGGCAGCGGTACGGTTTTGTGCTTTGCCAGCAGGTCATCCACCATTTTCGTGGCACGTTGTTCCATTGTCAGGCTACCGCGCTTCTGCCAGACGGAGTAGGGATTTTTGTCGATCAGCTTTGAGTAAAACGGCTCTTTGTAATGACGGATGGTGTGATCGTGGCCCATGTAATTGCCGGTCGGGCCGAGTTCTTCGATCACATCCAGCGCCAGGGTTTCCTGGTTGACTTCGACGCCCTTGGTCGTGGCGCGCAAGAAGCCGAGGATTTCGTTACAAATGGCCATCATCTGCATGCTGCCTTGCAACCCTGCATCCATGAATCCGACATCGTGGACAATATTGGCGCCGTGCAGCAGTGAAGTCATCAGGCTGAGAGTGGCTTCAAACCCGGATTGCTGATCCAGTACTTTTGAGTCGGTGGAACCGCCCAGGCCAAAGACTGGTAAATCGTAATATTTTCCCATGGAAGTGGGCACACCCTGCTCGTCTGCCAGAACGTAGTTCCCCACCATGGTTTGCAGGTTGTACGGGCCGCCATTCCAGCCGGGAACAGCCACCGGCACGCCTGGATTGACCAGCTGGGCGAGCACAATCCCCAACAGGATACCGGCATTCATGGAAGCCATGCAGCCGGCAGTGGTGTGCGGTGAGTTGACGCCGCCGGCGTTGAGCGGGATGTAGAGCATCGGCAGGCCTTTTTCGGCCAGGAACATGCATTTTTGCAGGGCTTCCGCGTTAGCAATCAACCCGGCGGTGACGTTGATGTAGCAGGTGGCGAACGGTTTTTTCTGGAAAGCTTCGGCACTACCCGCTACCGCTTCGCACATCTCAATCGCTGCCACACAGCCTTCGAAATCAGGTGTGACAAAAACGATCGGTTTGGTGGTGGTGTTGAGCATCACTTCCATCTGATAGCGGTCGTAGATGCGCTGATCGACATCTTCGGGCAGAAAAGCCGACATGACGAAGTCGATTTCTGGCAGGGCGTCCATCAGCGTCGAAGCCTGGCGTACATCTTCCAGGTTGGGCCGCCGTCGCAGCCCGGTGTGATGATCCAGGATGTTCAGGCAGTCGGAGCCGCCGCCGTAATAGGAATTGTATTTTCCGGCCCGCATGGCAACCTTGCCCAGCCGGTCGTAGAGCGTCAGCACTTTGGGAGCAGTTTCCAGGGCGCGGGCGACCATGTAGGCTGGCAGGCGAACCCGCAACCCGTCAGCCTTTGCGCCGCCCTGAACCAGGATTTTGCGTGCTTTTTCATCGTGAACATCTACGCCGATTCGTTCCAGGATTTCCAGGCTGGCGAGGTGAATCTGTTCACATTCCTGCGGGCCAAGGCGGGAGTAGTGAGCAGAGGTTATGCTCGAACCGTGAGTTTGAATCATGGTGGTGCCTCTTTATTGAGTGAAATGAGGGAAATACCCTAAAGGTTTTCCTTGCTGGTCGATTTGTCTTTGAATGCGCGCTATTCTGGCAGCAATTTAATCCGGTGTTGCCGAAAACCTTTAGGGTTTCCATAAATGGGAAGGTGAGGGGCGGGTCTGTGCGTGGCTTGCGATGATGTTGGGCCAGACCCGCCCCCGGTCAATCAGAAAAGACTACGCTTCTTTCCAGGTTTCGTAGAAGATGGCGTATTCATCCGGAGTGGGTTCGATGCCGTGCACCTTCTTCGTGTAAATCTTCCAGACGCTCATGAAGAACGGCAGGCAGATTGAACCACGTTCCTTCTGGATGACTTCCAACTTGCCGACCAGTTCTTTGCGTTTGGTCAGGTCAAGGGTACCGATGGCCTCGGTCAGGATGGTGCTGAATTCCTCATCCACCCAGCCAGATTCGTTCCAAGCGCCGGGTTTGCCATCTTCGCCCGCGGTGTAGGCCACGGCCAGTGTCATCGGAGCCAGGGTGCGGTGCGACCACCAGGTGACGCCCATATTGGCTGTTGTCCAGACATTCCAATACTCAGTAGCAGGCATCGGTTTCAGGTTGATGGTGAAACCGCCGGCTGCGGCATCTTCCTTGAGGGCCTGGACATATGCCATGGTTTCAGGCCAGTCGCTGGCTACTGAAAGTTCCACGGTCACGCCATCCGGATATCCGGCGGCTTTGAGCAGTTCCAGGGATTTGGCAGTGTCAAACGGATATGGAGCGACATCCACATATTCGGGGTTGGCCTGGCCGACGTGGCTGTCGTTGCCGATGGTGCCCTGACCCTGCAGAGCCAGCGCGAGGATTTTTTCACGGTTGTGGCAGTGCTTGAGGGCCTGGCGCACTTCGTTCTTGGTCCAGGGTTCCTGGTCAACGCGCAGGCGCAGGACGCGCGTGGCGGTGGTGGGGGTGGCTACGATGGTGGAGTTGGCATCATCTTTGAGTGCTTCCCAAATGGCAACGCTGGGTTCCAGGATGGTATCGACCTGGCCGCTCTGGTAGGCTGAAAGGTCGGCTGAGCGGTCTTCGCCAAGCTGAACCATGACAATTTCGTCGAGGTAGGGCAGGGGTTGTCCGTCTTCGCCCATGCGCCAGTAGTCTTTGCGGGCCTTCAAGCGGCAGCGCTCGCCGACGACATATTCTTCCATGGTGAAAGCGCCGGTGCCGATCGGTTCCTTGGTCAGGTCGCCGCCGAAATTGGCCGGGACGATACCAGCGGGGTACTGCGCCAGGTGTTCGGGGATGAAGATCGAGGGGGATTTGAGGTGCAGGGTCACAGTGTAATCGTCGGTTTTTTCGACGCCGTCCATGGAGAGGTAACTCATGGCGCCATACATCGAAGATTTGACCGATTCGGTCAGCCACTGCTTGAAGTTGAACATGACATCGTCGGCGGTGAAATCCTGGCCATTGTTAAACTTAATGCCCTTGCGCAGGATCAGCGTCCAGGTCAGCAGGTCGTCGCTGGCTTTCCAGCTTTCGAGCAGGTACGGGTGGGTGATGCCCTGCGGATCGGTGTGGGTCAGGTATTCGATCACGTGCCGCCAGGGGTGCGAGGCGCTCACCAGCGAGAAGGTCGCCGGGTTGTCAACGCGCTCGACGCGGGTGGCGCAGGTCAGTGTACCCCCGCGCGTGATGGAGGACTTGGGCGCTTCGGTGGCAGGCACGGCAGTGGGGGGCACAGCGGTGGCGGGCACGGCGGTGGGTTCAGCCGGGGCTTCAGTCGGGGCGGCGCAGGACGCCAGGAATTGCGCAGTTGCCAGAGATGCGCCCAGCAGTGTGGAAAACTTCAGGAAATCGCGCCGGGAGATTTTTCCCTGGCTGAGTTGTTCCTGAGCGCTGGTAACGAGCGGGTGGATTTTCTTCTCCATGGTACTTTCACTCCTTAGTAGTTGTTGAAATCGGATTAGTCAATGAACAGATTTGTAGAGAGTGGCAGAATTCTGACCGGATCACCTCCATTGAGTCGCTGGTAAACAGGAAAGTGCTTAAGCGGTATTTCGGCAAGATGAAAAGCCAGGAGTAATCACTTATAATGATTGTCATCAATATCATAGCATCTAATATATCAGAAGTCAATAAACGCATGGATAAAAATATCAGAACTTGCAAACTGATATATCATATGGTAAGATTTTTATAGTAGAGGTGATCGTATGTTCCCAATCTGGGATGAACAAACCTCCCAAAATGCCATATATGTTGAATTACGGCGCGCAATCATTATGGATCACTTAAAGCCCGGTGAGCGGCTGGATGTGGATGGGATTGCGCTACAATACAATACCAGCATCACGCCGGTGCGTGACGCTTTGCAAATGCTCCGGCACGATGGATTGGTTACGATCAAACCGCGATCTGGGTATTTTGTGACGCGTACCACGCTTAAACAACTGCGGGATTTACTGGATTTGCGTCACATTCTAGAAGTTGCCGCGGTGGAACGCGCTGCGTTGCATGCCTCTCCTGAACAAATCGCTGAACTGCGTTCAGTCCATGCCGGCTACACCGGCGATGATGACGTGTCTTACGACCGCTACACGGACGAAAACCGCCGGTTTCACTACTTGCTGGCTCATGCTTCCGGTAATATTGAGCTTACCCAACTGATGGGGCGCTTGCATGACAGGCTGGCTCGATTCATGGTCATGCGTCATGGCGGTCGCACCCAGGCGGAAACCCACAAGAAAATCATCGACGCTCTTGAAACCCATAACCCTGAAGCAGCCCGTGATGCGCTGCTGGATGACATCGAGCGTTCGCACGATTCGATCATCGATAAAGTCTTGCGCGATGAAGAAGCTACCTGGCAAGTCTGATTTGTTTCCGGCAGGATCGGAAGCGATTAAACAAAATTTCCAACCAACCAAGTAAAGAGGTAAACCACTATGGATCTGCAACAAATCTATCAACATGTCGTCGATGGGGAAGCCGATGAAGTTCAGTCTGGCGTCAAGGCCGCCCTGGCAGAGGGTATTCCGGCGGATGAAATCCTTGCCAAAGCCCTGATTGCTGCCATGGACGAAGTCGGCCGGCAGTTTGAAGAAGGTGAACTATTTGTGCCCGAAATGTTGATTGCCGCGCGCGCCATGCAGGCCGGCCTGAATCTGCTCAAACCACTGCTCATTAAGGCGGAAGTGAAAGCGGCTGGCCGGGTAGCGATCGGCACAGTAAAGGGTGATTTGCACGATATCGGCAAAAACCTGGTGGCGATGATGCTCGAAGGAGCCGGGTTCGATGTCAAAGATCTGGGTGTGGATGTCGCCCCGGAAGCTTTTGTCCGCGCTGCCCAGGAAGGGTACCAGCTGGTGGGTATGTCGGCGCTTTTGACTACCACGATGAGCAATATGGAAGTCACCGTCCAGTCGCTTAAAGCTGCCGGTCTGCGTGACAAAGTCAAGGTTTTCATCGGTGGCGCGCCTGTCACTCAGGATTACGCCACCAAGATCGGCGCGGATGGTTTTGCTCCGGATGCTTCCAGCGCGACGCGGGTTGCCCGCCAGCTGATTGGGTAAGCTGTATGGAAACCAAGCTGACCCTCAACTCAAAAACCGTCACGATCAGTCCCAATCACCCCTTTGTGGTGATCGGTGAGCGTATCAACCCAACCCGCCGCAAGAAGCTGGCCCAATCGCTGGCCGAAGGCGATTTCAGCATGGTGCAGGAAGAAGCCCGCAGCCAGGTGGAGGCCGGGGCGCAGGTGCTGGATGTCAACGCAGGTGTTCCTGGCGCGGATGAGCCAGCCATGCTGTCCGGGGCGGTCAAGGCCATCCTGGAAGTGGTCAATGTCCCGTTGTGTTTCGACAGCGCCAATCCGAAAGCTCTGGAAGCCGCGCTTAAAATCTATCCCGGCCAGGCGTTGATCAACTCGACGACTGCCGAGCAGCATATGATGGATATCGTCCTGCCGTTGGCCAGCCAGTATGGCGCAGCTGTCATCGGCGTGATTACCGATGATAAGGGTGTGCCTGCCACCGCTGAGGATCGTCTGCGGGTGGCCGAAAAACTGCTTAAGCGCGCCGCGGAACTTGGCGTCCCGCCTGAAAAAGTGATTATTGACCCGCTGGCGTTGACCGTCAGTGCTGATCATCATGCCGGGCGCATCACTCTCGACGCCATGACGCTGATTACCCGCGAACTAGGCGTCAACATCAACCTTGGCGCGAGCAATGTCTCATTTGGGTTGCCCGACCGAAAAATCGTCAACGTAGCTTACCTGGCGCTGGCCATTTCACGCGGGCTGACGACAGCCATCACGGATGTGACCGTGCCCGAGATTCAGACCACGCTTCTGGCTTGTGACCTATTGATGGGCAGGGATGAATACTCCGGGCGCTGGATCAAGGCTTTTCGCAAACGTGAAAAAGCGGCTGCCGCGCTGGCCGCCCAGTAGACATCCGCGCAGTGTATTTCTCAGGCCGGGGGCAGTTGAAAAACTGTCTCTGGCCTGTTTGGTTAAATCTGGC
Source organism: uncultured Anaerolineae bacterium (assembly GCA_903875215.1). GTDB lineage: Bacteria > Chloroflexota > Anaerolineae > Anaerolineales > Villigracilaceae > UBA5195. The sequence continues at coordinate 466,561 of CAIQVH010000031.1, read as the reverse complement.
ATACAATTGAGAAAATTGAGCTCACAGGAGAATGTATGAGTTACGCACAACGCACCAGTCATCTTAAGCCGGAAGGCGCTTATGCTGTGCTGGCCAAAGCCAACCAGCTCGAGGCTGCCGGGAAAGAAATCGTCCATCTTGAAATTGGCCAGCCCGATTATGAAACGTTCAGCAATGTGAGCCAGGCCGGCATCCAGGCCATCAATCAAGGCAAAACCCGCTATACATCCCCGGCCGGTATGCCGGCGCTGCGCGAGGTAATCGCAGCAGATGCCGGCCGGCGGCGCGGGATGCAGATCCACCCGGAAGAAGTGGTGGTCAGCCCGGGCGGGAAACCGAATCTTTTCTTCCCTACGCTGGCGCTAATCGAGCCGGGCGACGAAGTGATCTACCCCGACCCGGGCTTTCCAACCTACGAAGCCATGATTCGTGTGGCGGGCGGGGTTCCGGTGGCGGTTCCGCTGCTGGAGCATAATCAGTTTTCATTTGACCTGGCGGTTTTTGACCGGATGATCAATTCACGCACGAAAATGATCATCCTGAACTCGCCCAGCAACCCCACGGGCGGCGTGATTCCGCTCGCCGATCTGGAACATATTGCCGCGCAGGCGCAAAAATTTGATGCCTGGGTGATGACCGATGAGCTGTACACCCGCATTGTTTACGATGGTCTGGAAGCGCCTTCCATCGCCGCTTTGCCGGGTATGCAGTCGCGCTCCATCATTGTGGATGGGTTTTCCAAAACCTATTCCATGACCGGCTGGCGCCTGGGTTATGGCATCATGCCGCGCGAACTGGCAGATCGCGTTGGTCTATTGTTGACACATTCCATCGGTTCGACGGCGCATTTCACCCAGTTCGCCGGCATTGAGGCGATCAGTGGGCCGCAAGACAAAGTGGATGAAATGGTGGAAGAATACCAGCGCCGCCGCAATGTGATCGTCTCCGGTTTGAATTCCCTGCCCGGATTTTCCTGCCAGATTCCGCAGGGAGCGTTTTACGCCTTCCCCAACATTACCGGCACCGGCAGAAGCTCCGACGAACTGGCCAATCTCATCCTTGAAAAGGCCGGTGTTGCGCTGCTACCCGGCTCGTCGTTTGGAAAATTTGGAGAAGGCTATCTGCGCCTCTCATACGCCAACTCGATCGCCAACATCGAAATAGGTCTGGAGCGCATCCGTAAGGTGCTGTGATGGCGAATTAAATCGAAAGCCCCCCGGCACTGGAAGGTTGATCAGCGCCGGGGGGCTTTTTGCTTCTACTGTTATTTCATCATTTCGCTTACCACGCGGGCCACCACAGCCTCCAGGATGGCCGCATCCACCTGACCGTCCAGCCGAGCCAGCACCGCCGCCTTGACCCGGTGAATGATCACTGCAGATGGGTCATCCTCGACGTGCTTTTTGGGATCGACCCGGTTGGGCGCCATGCCATATTTGAACATCCGCTCGCGCGCCAGATCGGTCAGTACCACGCCATCGTGGACGTCGAGACAGGTTACGCCGCGGGCGTACAAGTCATCAATATCGCGTTCGGTGTAAAAGATTTTTGGCATGTTGACCTTTCTTTCTGGCTTTTACCCCTTTTGCGCTATTAACGCAAAGGTGGGGAGCAAAGGGGGGCTACTAGCCTTTGCCTTCCATGTTTTCAATGGCTGTTACCGCGGCGTTGCGCGCCGTTAAAATCTCTGCTTCGGAGCCGGAAAGCCACATGCGGCCAAACCGTCCCACCGAGGAGACATGCAGCACCTTGATGTTCGCGCCTTTTTCGGCTTCATTCAGGGCGTAGTTGATATACGCCGCCGGGGCGCATTCCAGCACCAGCATGGTTTCACCGGGCACGAGCATTGAGCCGCGCCGAAAACGATTCAGCAGTTGGGATTGATACGGGTCAATGTTGGTGATGATTTGTACCGATGCGATTTCCGGTTTGACGCGATCTTCGATTTTTAGCCCGATCCGTTCCAGCACGATCCGCCCGGCTTCCAGCACTTCCGACTGCGAGCGGGAGTGGATTTCGAACATGCCAAATTCGCGCTCGACGATCTGCGCGCCTGGTTTGGCTTCCGTCGCTTTGACGGCGATATCCACCAGGCGGAAAACTTCGTTGCCCGGCGCAACCTCGATATACAGCGCGGCCATGCCCTCGGTGGGCAGGTCGCCCTGGGTCACGGTGCCCACAAAAGCCGCGTATTGCGGCTGCATACGGTCGATGTAAGAGTAACAGCGTAATGAAAATTGGTCGCCCATATTTCTCCTTAGTTGTGCATGGCAATCCCCAGCGGGGTGACGAATAACGGGCTGCCGGGAACCACGGTTTCAATGTCAGTGTATTCTTGAATGACTCGATCCATGCCGGGGTACGCGCACGTTCCGCCGACCAGATACAGTTTTTTAACGTTATAGCCGCGGATGTGACGCCCGACAATACTTCCAACTTTTTCCATCACCGGGCGGATAACCGGCAGCAGGCGCGGCTGCTCGACGGGGTTTTTCTTGAGTTCCTCAGCCTGTTCAAAACTGATGTTTTTTGCGCCTGCAATTACCAGCGAGAAATGCGTTCCGCCGGTTGGCTCGTCGGCAGTATAAACGACCTTGCCATTTTCCAAGATGGCAATGCCGGTTGTGCCGCCGCCGACATCCACAATCGCGCCGTCCTCGATTTTCAGAACGTTATTGGCAGCGGTCGGTTCGTCCACCAGCCCGGAACATTCCAGCCCGGCGGCATACAGCACATTCGCCGTGGCGCGGACTTCAGCCTGCGCCACGCCGGGCGGATAAGAGGACGCTGCGGATTTTAACTCGAAACCGAGTTTTGACTCCACACGAGCCTTCATCTCGCGCAAAAGCGCCACCGCACCGACAAAGTCCACCACCAACCCGTCGCGGACGATTTGCGCGAACTGGTAAGCCCCGGCGATCGGCTGGTAGGTTTCGTCCAATACGATTAATACGGTATATGCGGTGCCCAAATCCACGCCGACATGCAAAGTGCCGCGATATTCGCCCAGCGGCGAAATCAGCTCAGGGTCAGGATGCCAGCCGTTGGAGCGGCCGTTCATCACAGCGTCGGTGCGGGAAAGGAGTTCGGTCAGGTTTGGGTTCATGGTCTCGATACGGCGGCGGTTGAGTAGCGTTCCTGGCGTACCGAAGTCACGCCGCCTACTCGTCTACCGTTTTAACTATCCTTTTACTTTCCAGCTCAGCTTCCCGGCCTGAAAATACAGTTCAAGCACGTAGACGGCCGAGGAAAGACGGTTTAATGCGCGGGCTAGACCCGCACCGATGCCCGCCGGGTCGAACGAATCGGATGGAAAAGCCTGCAGGGCGACGACTTCCACCTCGCGTGACTGGGTTCGTAGCACGTTCAGCCAGTGCAGCATCTCGTGGTCATGCGGGCCAGGGACGAGATGCGGGATGCCGAGGTGACGGTCGGGCCAGTGCGAGATCTCGTGCAGTTCGGCCTCGCTTTTTCCGAGCAGAGTCAGCGCAGCGACCGGGCGCAGGTTGTATTCGGCGCTCATAATCTCGCGACAATAAGCGGCCAGCGTGTCGAGTTGCTGGGCCAGTTCGGGTAGTTCACAACGCCGCGCCGTTGAGGCGGTCAACATTACCAGGGCGTTCAAGCTGTCCATGCGGCCGCGAAACACCAGCCGCGGGCTCGTTTTCGGGGCAAAATGCCCGGCGTCGATTTGCGTCAAATGTTCCGGCTTGGCATGCAGCGGTTGGCCGCACTCACTACAGACCGGCATGGGGCCAGTCAGCACGACCGGGAATGTTCCTGGCTTGTTCCAATCAGGATTTGAATTGGCTTGAACGGTCGGCGTGGCATCAAAACGGACTTCAACGCGGTTGGTCTTGAGAAAATCCTGCGCGGCGGTCGAAAAACGTGTGCCAGGCGGAAAGGGCGGCAGTTGCCCGCGCCCATTCTGCCAGAGTTCGCGCAGTTCGCTTTCGGTGATGAAGCTCATCCGAGTTCGTTCCAGTTGGCCGGGAAGGCGACATAAATGAAGCGCACCTGGCTGGGTGTGCCAAAGGTGATGCTTGAGCCTTTGGGTATAAAAATCACGTCACCGGGGCCACCATGTACGGCGACCTCGCCGCGCGTGATGACCAGCTCGCCTTCAAGCACGATATCGACCTCGTCGTAGGTCAGCGTCCAGGGAAATTCGCCCTTTTCGAGCGCCATGTAACCGGCTGCCATCGAGGAACCATCTGCGGAGCTGACCACATCCTTCAGGCGGACATTGGTGCCGGGCGTTGCCAGCCCCTCGCCGAAAGGATCCAAAACGACCGAGGCGCCAAGCACCATTTTCAGCGGCGGGAGCGCCACTGGAAGGGCAGGCCGTGTCGGAGGGTCGGCCGCTGCCGGGCTGGAGGGAGCTTCCCTTACCAGCCGGACGCCTAATTCGCGCGCGACATCCACAGCCTCGGGGGTGATAAGATCGTCCGGGCTGAGAATCAGCAGGTCAGATAGCTGCTCACGCGCGACACGTCGAATGTCGGCAGCAGTAAAGAGTTGTCTCGGCATAAAACCTTTTACCACGACGGACACAAAGTCTCACGAAGGAGCACTTAAATTTTGTGTCCGTCGTGCACTTTGTGGTTAAAAGGTCTTTTTACTTGCCGGATTTGCCGCCGAAGGAGCCTTTGCTCTGTTGGGGCAGGATCATCTCGACATCCGCATGCGGGCGAGGAATGACGTGCACCGACACCAGCTCGCCAACGCGCTTGGCCGCAGCGGCACCGGCATCTGTGGCGGCTTTTACAGCGCCGACATCACCGCGCACCATCACGGTCACAAACCCGCCGCCGACATATTCACTGCCGATCAGGGTCACATTGGCGGCTTTGACCATCGCATCCGCGGCTTCGATGGAGCCGATCAGGCCTTTGGTCTCGACCATTCCGAGAGCAATCATGGAAACGTCTACTGGCATGGGAATCTCTCCTTGTTACAAAAAATGTTGTGGTGTGTAGGGGCGACCCTTCAGGGATATCAGTCGCCACGATTTGCCGAACCATCCCGTTTGTAGGGGTGCTTGTTCGGGCAGGGCGGGTCGCCCTTACTTTTTGAGCTCCGCCAGCACGCGGCGGACAATCTCCTCGATTTGAACATCTGCCGCGCCGACCGAAACGGGGGCGGCGGATATTTTTCCGGCCAGCTGGGCCGGGTCGTCAGTGGAACCGGGCTGCATGGCAGCCTCCGGCGGCGGGTTGATTTCATAGGCCAGGCGCTTGATATTGTACAGGTGATGCACGGTGATGTTGTCACCCGTAATTGCGCCGCCCACCCCGCCAGAGCCGAGCGTCATCGACGGCATCACACCGGTTGTGTATCCGGTCGCGCCCAGTGTACCAAAAGTGTTGACCAGGATGCGGAAAACCGGTTTCTCCAACCCGAACTGCATGATGACTTTTTCATCCTGGGCGTGGATGACCAGCGAGTGGCCGCGTCCGCCATAATTGATCAGTTCGAGACTGCGCTCGCAGCCGGATTCCCAGCCGTCAGTCTCGTACCAGCCGAGGACGGTGGTCAATTTCTCGCCGGAGAGCGGTTCACTCGGGCCGACGCCTTTTAGCTTCGCGACGAGAATCCGCGCGGTAGCCGGGACGCTGATCCCGCACATCTGCGCCAGCTGCTGCGGACTCTTGCCAACCGATTTCGGGTTGGGCAGGTGCCCGACAAACAGGATTTCGCCCAGGGCGCGGGCCTGCTCGTCATTGACGAAGTACGCGCCTTCAGCCTTCATCAACTCTTCGAGCTGCGCCGCGATCGGTTTATCGGCCACGACGGCCTGCTCAGTGGCGCAAATCACGGAATGATCGAAGGCCTTCGAAGCGACGATATATTTCGCCGCTCGCGCCAGATCCGCCGACCGGTCGACGTAGACCGGCACATTGCCGGGGCCGACGCCGTAAGCCGGTTTCCCGACTGAATGCGCTGCGCGCACCATATCCGAGCCGCCGGTGGCCAGGATGACGGCCACATATTTGTGCTTCATCAATTCCTGCGTGCCCGGCAAAGTGACCTTCGTCATGCACGAAACCAGCCCTTTGGGCATCCCGGCGCGTTCCCCGGCTTCTGCCATCAGGCGCGAGGTTTCTGCGGAACATTTCGCCGCATACGGGTGCGGCGCAACGACGATGCCATTGCGCGCCTTGACCGAGATCAGCGTCTTGAACATGGTGGTCGAAGTCGGGTTGGTGCTGGGAGTCAGTGCCGCCACCACGCCCATCGGCCAGGCGATGTCGTAGATTTTCTTTTTGATATCGTGTCGGACCACGCCGACCGTGGGAATGTCCTTGATGGCTTCCCAAAGCAGTTTGGATGAGAGCACGTTTTTGAGCGTTTTATGCTCCGGGACGCCGTAGCCGGTTTCTTCGGCGGCCATGCGGCCTAGGCGTTCGGATGCGGCATAGGCGGCTTCGGCCATGGCCTGGCAGATACGGTCGACCTCGGCTTGCGAGGCGTGGACAAATTGTTTCTGCGCCTCGCGCGCGGCGACAGCCAGTGTGCGGGCTTCTTGGATGGAAAGCAGATCGTTATCGAGTTCGGGCATAGGTTTGCCTTTTTGTACGAGGGTCGAGTAGGCGGCGAATTTTGCCGCCGTATCGAGACCCGGTAATATTGTTGGTCTCGATACGCCCTTCACCAAGAACGTTCAGGGCTACTCGACCAACGGTTTTCTAGTATTTTATTGGGTCGCGGGCGATTTCGAGCACCATCTCGCGGAAGGCAATCGTCGCGGCTTTGCAGGCGGGCTGGTCGCCGGTCAGCATGACGCCCATGTAGTTGGTTTCGGATGGCGGCATGGTCAGCGAGCAGATTTGTGTGGCCGAAGCCTTGAGCGCCGCATCCAGCGCGACCAGGCCTTCCATCGGCGGCGCAACCAGGTAAGCGATCGGCGCTCCCAGCGGAATGTTGCAAACTGTGGAAAGGTACGATCCGGTGCGCGAGATCAGGTGCGGGAAAAAGGCGATCGAAGCATTCTCGTTGGCCGAATACCAGATGGCTTCTGTTTTCATGTAGTTTAGTGCCGCGTTCAACCCGGCGCGCACTTCGGCAGGATTTGGCCCGGCGATGATCGCCATAATCTCGCCGGAAAGCAGCCCGGAGGCGTGCGCCGCACCAGCGTAGAACGAGCGCGCATAAACGACTTCAACATCGGCCATTTTGGTGGCTTCGTCGACCGAGACGTAGGTGGCGTCATCGTTGTCGGCGGTGATCAGGCCGATGGAGCGCTGGTCGGGACGCAGTTTTAACTGTTCGGCAAAGTTCGCGTCCACGTTGGGGATCATGCGAACCGAGAGCGGGTTGGCGTAGATGGGATCGAGAATTGCCATAAGGGCTCCTGTTTGGAGGTCGGAGGTTAGAAGTCGCAGGTCGGAGGCGGCTGGGATGTGGGTATGGTGTGCCAGTTTTCCATCAGCCGGTAGAGTTTTTTGCAGATGAGTGTGTACTCCTCAATCAGTTCGTTGCAGGTGTCAACTTTAGCGTACTCGAGTTGACGGGTGATTTCCAGATGCACAACCATTTCATTGGCCGAACCAAGCGAGATTGACAGAAAATGCTTGAACTCCTTAGCCGATTTGCGCCGTCCGTCGCCTTCTGCGATCTTGGCCGGGATGGATTTGCTTGCCCGGCGCAGTTGGTCAGCCAGCGCGAAACGTTCGAAATCGGGGAAACTCAGTACAATCTTGTGAACTTTGACCAACGCTTGCATCGAAAGTTGATAAACTTCCAAATCTCGATACGTCGTGATCGCCATCTCTGACCTCTAGCCTCTAACTTGTCGCCTCTATTGTGTTGCCAGTTTCAATTTCACGCCCGAGGCCTGATTCTGTCTCATTTTCTGGGCAATCTGCACCACAAAGGCGCCGGCTTCGAGCGGATTGGTGCCGCCGTTTTCAAAGATGTTACAGACGACATCGCGGTCAGCATCGGTTTCGCCGGATTTGGGCTTGAAGCCCATGTAAACGCTCATCGACTCGGCGCGGCCCAGGCCGGGGCGCTCGCCAATCAGCAGCAGGACCACGTCCGGCTGGATGGCGTCGCCGATGTCGTTCATCACGCCGACGCGGCAGTATTTGATGTGGAAAGGCGTGCCCATCGTCAGCCCGGCGGCCTGGACGCCCTGTTTGATGACCGGGAAAATCTGGCGCAGGTTGGCCTCGATGGCCGCGGCGCTGAGGCCATCCCCGACGACGAGCTGGACATTGGGCTTTTTGATGCATTTGTCGGCCAGGGTGCGTTTGGCTTCGTCACTCAGCTGGCGGCCGAGATCGGGGCGCAGCAGGAATTGTTCCTTGCCGCCGGTGACGTTGGTCTGGACGGTGAACAGGCCGAATTCGTCGAGCAATTTCTGGTCAATATCGCGGTAAAGGGCGTCTTGCGTGACAGCGTGGTCGCCCTGGAAGAGCAGCAGCGAGGCGGTATTGTAGCGCGGCCCGGCGCGTCCGACGCCGATGCGGGCGGTGGTGGAGTTGATCAATTCCGTCAGCGCGGCGGGGTCGCATGGGTTTTTCACGCGCGCTTTGTAGCGCAGGTCTTCGCTGGTCGGGTCGGGGAGATCGATGGTCAGGCCGAGGTTGGAGGTCGGAGGGGCGGAGATGGGGGCGGGAGCAGGCTGATTTAACGGAACAGCGGCTCCAGCGGGTTGAATCCCGGAGACGGCTCCGGCGGCGATTAACTGCCGGACAACGGATTCCACGATTTCGTTCAGTTTGGCGTCATCCATTTTCCATCTCCAATTAACGTTTCAAGAAAAAGGTCGGGTCGCCGGCTTTTTCGGTCAGGACGCCGTCTTTCATCAGGCCGAGCGAGACCAGCCAGGATTCGAACTCGGCGGCGGGGCGGGCCTTGAACAGTTGGCGCAGGGTGGGCGCATCGTGGTAGGAGGTGCACTGGTAGGAGAGCATCGAGTCGTCGCCCATCGGGACGCCCATGAAGTAATTGCAGCCCGCGGCGGTCAGCATGACGGCCAGGTTTTCGATGGCGTTTTGATCGGCGCGGGCGTGGTTGGTGTAACAGGCGTCAACGCCCATCGGGATGCCGGTCAGTTTGCCCATGAAGTGGTCTTCAAGACCGGCGCGCTGGATCTGGCGGGCGTCGTAGAGGTACTCGGGGCCGATGAAGCCGACCACGGTGTTGACCTGGAAGGGGTTCCAGCGTTTGGCCAGGCCGTAGTTGCGCGCTTCGAGTGTGAGCTGATCCCAGCCGTTGTGGGCTTCGGCGGAAAGGGCGGAGCCCTGGCCGGTTTCAAAGTACATGAAGTTGGGGCCAGCGGGGAAGCAGTGTTTTTTGGCGAGGGCGTAGGCTTCGTCGAGCATGCCCACGGAAATGCCGAAGGAGTCATTGCCTTTTTGCGAGCCGGAGATGGACTGGAAAACCAGGCCGACCGGCGATCCGGACTGCATGCATTTCATCTGCGTGGTGACGTGTGCCAGGACGCAGTTTTGGGTGGGGATTTGCCAGGTTTTGATGACATCGTAAGTCATGTCGAGCAGGCGCGCGACGGAGGAGTACGAGTCGTCGACCGGGTTGATGCCGATGACCGAGTCGCCGGAGCCGTAGGCCAGGCCTTCGTAGATTTCGGCGCGAATGCCTTCGGGCGAGTCGGTGGGGTGGTTGGGCTGCAGGCGGCTGGAGAGCGTGCCCGGCGCGCCGATGGTGTTGTTGCAGTGCGCCATGACGCGGATTTTGCTGGCGCCGTACATCAGGTCCAGGTTCGACATCAGCTTGGTGACCGCGGAAATCATCTCGGCGGTCAGGCCGTTGGAGATGCGGCGAATCATCTCGGGCGTGGTGGTGTCGGCCAGCAGCCACTCGCGGAATTGGCCAACGCTCCAGTCCTTGATTTCGCTGTAGACGGTCTCGTTGACCCCATCCTGGATGACGCGCGTGACTTCGTCGTCCGCATAGGGCACGGCGGGATTCTCGCGCAGCACCCAGAGCGGGACTTCGGCCAGCACCAGGCGCGCAGCGATGCGCTCGGCGGCGGTCTCGGCGGCGACTCCGGCCAGGCGATCGCCGGATTTTTCCTCGTTGGCCTTGCCCATCAGCAGGCGGATGTCGGGGAATTCGTAGGTTTTGCCGTGCAGTTTGGTTCGTAGGAGCATGAAAATCTCCTTGCTTGCTACAGAATTTTTCGAATTGCGTAAAATTGTTTCGAACCGTGAAGGGCGCTAAGAGCGCGAAGGAAAACCTTTTTGGATGCGGATTACGCGGAGTTACGCGGATTTTTTTGTTTTCTTGGCGTTCTTTGCGGCCTTCGCGGTTATATTTTTGATTTTAATGATAAAAGACCAGCGTTTTGACGCTCAACGGAACGACGCGACCATCCATGAGCGGGGTGCCAACGTCGATGTAATCGCCTTCCAGCAGGCCGACCTGGTCAATGACCAGCAGCGAGCGTTTGGGCATCAGACCTTTGACGGTCTGGCCGAGCGCCTGGGCATAGTCACGCTCGATGATGACGATCAGCGCTTTCTCGGGCGGAAGGGCTTTGGCGAATTCGCTCAGGCCGGTTGAAAGTTGTAAAAGGGCGGTGTAGTCCAATGAGCGGTGCAGGTCGAGCGCCACTGCGAAATTATCACCGCTGGTGTCCACATCCCAACGGCGGACGGCTTCGGCGATGGCGGCGGCCACTTTTTCGGGATTCAACTCCGTTTCGAGCAGCGGCCGGATGACCGGGACATTTCTCAGCGGCAGAATTTCCCGCTCGGCCCAAATCGTCGACCCGGAAAGGGTCACCGTTTGAGTGGAGGCTCCCAACACTGTGGCGCGCAGCGTCTCAGCCGGTTGGCGGATTTCATACGCCGAGAGTGCCGGGTGCTGACGGAGCGATTCGGCCAGCAGCGGGCCAACGTCATCGTGGATGGTCACATCACTGACGGAATTCAGAGTCGGCGGGGCGTAGTAGTAATGCCCAATCCCGCCGGAGAACATCAGCACCGAGCCTTTGCCGGAAACCGGCGTCGGCGGGGTGAGATACAACTTTTGCGCCAGCGGCGAGGCCGTCCCTTCAACCAATTCCAGCGTCATATCGGCCATGCGGTCGGTGAAACGGCGCAAATCCGAAAGCGTGGGTGATGAGCCTATTTCAAGGTGCAGGCCGATATCGGCCAAAATCAGTTTCGCCGGTTCGGCGAGGTGACGGATGCGCCCGGTGGCACGCTCCACTTCCAGGATGCGCCCGCCGTAGTTCATCGCAGCGGTCGCCAGGAAGGCTCCGCTGCGAAAAGTGACGCTGTTGGCGCTGCCGCCGCCGATATCGACGTTAGTGACGGTGGTATAGCGCGACTGTGAATATTGCGCCGCGCCCGCGCCGCGCCCGGAGATGAGACTTTCCACGTTCGGCCCGGCCACGCTGACCACAAACTCACCGGCCAGCCCGGCCAGCGCGCGGACGATTTCATCCGCGTTTTTCTTTTTGGCGGTTTCGCCAGTGATGATAACGGCCCCGGTCTCGACTTGCGCCGGGTCCACGCCTGCGGCGGTATATTCGCTGCGGACGATTTCATTCAGCCGGGCGGCATCCACCGTCTGGCGATCTGAAAGCGGGGTGAACACGATTGGGCTTTGGTAAAGAACTTCGCGCCCGGTAATCGCCATGCGCGGAATTTGCCCTGGTCGGGCCACATCCGCCAGCTTCAGGCGCGAGAAAATGATCTGGGTGGTGGTGGTGCCAACGTCGATGCCGACGGAGAGCAGGGAGCGGGTGTCTGCCATGTTTGCGAAAAGACCCTAAGGGTTTTCAAAACCCTTAGGGTCTAACTCTTACGAAAAGTCACTTTGCCGCTTTGTTCGAGCGAGTCAATCACCCCAACGATGGTGGCATCGGTTGGAATATCACGTGTAATGTCGGTGTAACGTGCCGACGAGCCGGTCACGACCAACACCAGGTCGCCCGTCCCGGCGCTGACGGTATCCACTGCTACAAATGGATTGCCGACCGGTTTGCCGGTGTCGTCCGCTTCGCGCACGATGAGCAGTTTGCGCCCACTCAGGTTATCGTCTTTGATGGTGGCAATGGTTGAACCGATGACGAGCGCTAATTTCATACTATCTCCATCAGTGTTAGGCTGGATGATCCATTTCAAAGAATGCAATACTTTACCACAAATCAGGGCTGAACGGCAAGCCTAATCGGTTTGTCAGACAGGCTGATGTGTCTGATCCAGTCAACGGGCAGGTTGATGGATGTATTCGCAGGCAGGCGGGAGAATTTCCGGCTGAACAGAAGCTGCCCACCCTGGGAAATTTGCAGGGTGGTTTGTTCGCGGAAGGCCTGCGAGCGGATGCGGAAACTGGCGGGAAGCTCATCCGGTCTCAGCAGGGTGGGAATGGCCCAGGCCAGTGGCGCTTCCACCTGAACCGGAACCGTCTGGTCGGGCCAGCGCTTTGTTTGCAGGTATTCGCGAATGAACAGTGCCGCGCGCTGCCCTTCGAGAGCCGACCAGTCGGCGGTTTCTGCGCCGCGCAGCAGGTTTCCGGCGGCGAAAAATCCGGTGCGGGAGGTACGGAAAGCCGGGTCTACCTGCGGGCCGAGGGAAGCCGGGGAAAGCTCCAGACCGGCCTTGCGCGCCATTTCATGTTCGGGGATCCAGCCGCCGGTGAAGATGACGGCATCGCAGGCCAGGGTTTCCATCCGTCCCGACTCTGTGTTCTCGAACTCCAGGCCTTCGACGCGCTGATGGCCAAAAATCTGCGTGACATGGCTGTTGACTTTCAGCGGCACACGTCCCAATAGGTCAGCGAACAGCCATTTGACAGGCAGGAAGGGAAAGTAAACCTGGTGACGGGGCAGCTCGGTCAGCATTCCCACCACGCTGACTCCGGCCTGCTGGAGCGTCAGCACTACCGACAGGCTGACAGTTTCCGCGCCAACGATGACGGCGCGTTTGCCAACCGGAAGTTGCTGCTCAAAAACAAAACGCTGCAGCGAACCAGTGGTGAACACTCCCTGCGGACGGGTTCCGGGTACCAGGCGCGCGGAGCGCGGTCGTTCGCGTACGCCGGTGGCCAGCAATACGGCCTTGGCGCTGAGCGTTCCTACGCCGTGCGGACTGGTGATTTCGGCTTGCAGGGCCTGATTCCAGCCGGTGACGGTCGTTTCGGTGTGGATGGTTAGCCCGGCGGCTGAGGCAAGCTCCCGGTAACGGCGGGCATATTCCGGCCCGGAAAAGATGCGGCGCAGGTCGCCCAGCCCGAAACCGGTATGGTGACACAGACGCGGAATCCCGCCGGCAACTGCTTCCCGTTCCACCAGCCTGACATCCTGAATGCCCAGGCGTTTCAGCTCCAGCCCGGCAGCCAGCCCGGCTGGCCCGGCGCCAACGATAAGCACATCCGCTTTTTCAGGCAGCATGGGCAGCCTCCAGACCGAGCAAGGAGCTTGGATTTTGGCGGGTTTCCTGTGCCAGCAGATGGACCAGCGAAGCCTGGCAGTTAAAGCCCTGACAGCGGCCTTGCAAGGCGCGCGTCCGGCGGCGCAAACCATCCAGCGTGCGGGCCGGGATGGGGGCGCGCATTGCGTCGAGCAGTTCGCCGAGCGTTACGCGCTCACAGTGGCAGACAATCCGCCCGTAATCCGGGTTGGACGCGATCATTTCGGCGGACTGGTAGGGCCGTTCTGTCGCCTCGCCGATGTTCGGCATCTTGAAGGGTTTGAATTCCGCTTTGGGCGTCAACACCACTCCGGCCTGTTTAAGTAGTTCTACGGCGTATTCCGCGAGGCCGAGCGAGGCCGAAATGCCCGTCGAGCGGATCCCGCCCACGCACAGGTAGCGCTGCTCCGGGTGCAGGGCGATCTGATAGTCGCTGTGTTCGGTGGCAGCACGCAGCCCGGCATAGGTGGCGGTCACTTCCTCGGACAGCAGCTGCGGCAGGATCTTGCGGCCTTTTTCTAGCAGCATTTGAATCCCGTCGGTGCTGGTATCGGTGGCGGTTTTATCGGGCAAATCTTCCGCGGTCGGGCCGAGCAGGATATTTCCGTACACCGTCGGGCTGATCAGAACGCCCTTGGTGATCGCGGTAGGCACCGGCAGCAGCACATGCTTAACGAGCGGCCTGGCCAGCTTGTCGTAGACGATCAACTCTCCGCGGCGGGGCGTGACTGTGAAGTTGTGGTGCCCGAAACAGGCGTTGATCTCGTCGGAAAACAGCCCGGCGGCATTGATGACCCAGCGCGCCTGCAGGCTGCCGCCTTTTCCTGAAAGGCTGTGGAAATTTTCCCGGCTGGAAACTTGCTCGACCGGGAAATTGACCTTGAGCGTGACTCCATTGATGACCGCTTGTGTTGCGCAGGCCAGTGGAACCGTGTAGGTGCACAAAATCCCCTCGCCGGGGACGAACATGCCGCCCAGCGCGCCGGGAGCCAGCCGCGGCTCGCGCTGGTAGACTTCCTCCGCGCTGATCAGGTGGACATCCAGCACGCCGTTCTGGTGGGCTTTTTCGAGCAATTTGGGGAGAACTTCGAGCTGATCGGTATTCCAGGCGATCAGCAGGCCGCCCAGCAGTTCGTGCGGCACGCCGGCTTCGGGCAGGAAGGATTCCATCAGGGTGTAGCTGCGCCGCATTAGGGTCGCTTCGAGTGAACCAGGCCTGGCGTCGAAGCCAGTGTGCCAGATGGCGGTGCTGGCCTTCGAGGTGCCCATGCCCACATCCGGCGCGGCTTCGAGCAATACCACGCTCAGCTCGTAACGCGCCAATTCGCGGGCGATGGCCGCGCCAACTGCTCCCGCACCAATGACAGCGACATCAAAGAGTTCAGGCATATTGATTTACTGGTGATAGTGTTTGAGCGCGGCGAGCGCGCGGTTCCATTTGCCCAGGCGCTTTTCCCGCTCGAGGCTGTCGATACGCGGCTGGTAAACGGCTTCCGACTTCCAGATTGCCGCCAGCGCCTGAAGCGGAATGCCCAGCGCGGAATGTCCGGCCAGTTGGGCAATGCCAATCGCGGTCGCTTCTTGCGCCGCGGCAACATGGACTTCAAGATTGAGCAGGTCGGCGATGTACTGCATCAAGTACGGATTTCCGGATGGGCCGCCATCCACCTTGAGATACAGCGGCGCCTGTCCGGCATCCTGCGCCATGGCATTGACGACTTCGTAGACACGGAAAGCAATCCCGTCCAGCGTGGCGCGGACAATATCGGCGCGGGTGCTGCCCCGGCTCAATCCAAAGATGGCGCCGCGCGCTTCGGACAGCCAGTGCGGAGCCGCCAAGCCCTGCAAGGCCGGGATAAAGACCACTTCGTCGTCGGTCGATTGGGCGGCCACCTCGGCACTGGCGGCTGGGCTGGGTAAAAAGCCCAGGCTTTCCGTCACCCATTGCACCGCCGCGCCGGTGACGAAAATTCCGCCATCCAGCGCGTAGGCAGTCTGGCCCGGCCAGTGCCAGGCCATGGTTGTCAGCAAGCCATTCATGGAGAGACGCATCTCGCCGCCAATGTTCATCAGCAAGAAACTGCCGGTGCCGAAACTGCATTTCATTTCGCCGGGCTTGAAGCAGGCCTGGCCGAACAGGGCGGCCTGTTGATCCACCAGCAGGGCATGCAGCGCGAGTGGCTTTCCGTCTCCAAAATCCAGATCGCCCGCGTAACCGGCGGATGGACGGATTTCGGGCAGCATGGCGCGTGTGGCCCCGAACAGGGCCAACAGGTCGTCATCCCAGTCGAAGGTGTTGATGTCAAACAGCAGGGTGCGGGAGGCGGTGGAAGGGTCGGTGATGTGCAGTTTGCGCCCGCTCAGGTTCCAGATGACCCAGGTTTCGGTGGTGCCGAAGCAGGCCCGCCCTGCGTCAATGACCTGTTTCAGTTGCGGGTCATGCTCCCAGGCGTAGCGCAATTTAGGGGCGGAAAAGTAACTATCCAGCAGCAGGCCGGTTTTTTGACGCAGCCCGGCATGATCGACCTGGCTGGAGACTGCGTCGCAGACTTCGACGCCGCGCTTGTCTTGCCAGACGATGGCAGGCGTCAGCGGCTGACCGGTTTCCCGGTCCCAGACGACGAAGGTTTCACCCTGGTTGTCGAACCCGACGGCGGCGATGTTATACTGTTTAATCAGGGGCGCGGCGGCCTCTTTGACGGTGCGCAGGATGTCGTGCGGATCCTGCTCCACCCAGCCGGGGCGGGGAAAATGTGCCGGGAGCGCAACCGAGTTGCGGGCGATGAAATTCCCCATCTCATCCAAAACGACGGCGGTGGTTTGCGTGGTGCCCTGGTCAATGCCGAGCAGATAGTTCATCCGGCCTCCGAAATGGAATGCGGCAGCTCATGTTGAGATGCCGCATTCCATTTGATTGATGTCGCCCGTTTAGTCGGCGGGACTTCCGTCGTATTTTGCTTCGATCTCGGCGATTGTTTTCTGGAGCTGCTTGATTTTATCGCCTTCGGGAACGCCTTCAAAGCGGTTGCGTTCAACTGCGTACCAGAGCACCACCATCACAACCACCATTGCTGCGGTGAGGTAGAAAACCTTTTCGTTGGGAGGGAAGAAGCCGGTGATGGCCAGCACGATGCCGCCCAAAACCGCGATCACGGCATTGGGTTTTGACCACGCGCCGAGATTGAACGGGCCTTTTTCTTTCCAAACTTTGCCTTCGGCAAAGAAACCGGCCGCGATGGGCATGACGTAGGACAGGTACAGGAAGACCGCGCAGGCGGTGGAGAGCACCACGAAGGCGTTGCCGTAGATGGTGGAGAGCACGGCGATCACGGCGCTGGTCCAGATCGCATAGGTTGGGGTGCGGTACTGGGTGCTGACGTGCGAGAGGGTCTTGGAGAAGGGCAGGCCGCCATCGCGCGAGAAGGCGAACATCATGCGCGAGCAGGAGGTCAACCCGGCCAAGGCGCACAGGTAGTTGGCGAGCACGATGCCCACGCTTAAAACCACACGCAGGATATTGGGCATCAGAGAGCTGCCGTACATGAAATAGAAGGAGTTCCAACCTTGGGCGGCGCCTTCGGAGACGCTGGGCAGCACCAGGACGAATGTGGCCACCATGATGAAGCCGGAAATCCAGGACCACATGACCGCCTGCCACATGCCCTTGGGAACATTGACCTGGGCGTCATGCGTTTCTTCGGAAGTGTGGGCGGAGGCGTCGTAGCCGGTCAGGGTGTACAGCACAAACAGCAGGCTGAGAAGGAAGGCAAAGGCCGCGCTGGGATGCGCAGGATAGACTCCGCCTCCGGAGTCTCCGGTGAAGTTCTGGAAGGTGATCAGGCGGGAGAAATCGAGTTTGACCGGAGAGAAAGCCAGCAGACTGACAATCAGGATGGCCGCCACAGCAAAGATCAGATAACCGCTGAAGTCGGTCAGGATGGTGGTGACTTTGATGCCGTAGTGATTAAACAAGGCTTGCGAGATCAGGAACAGACTGACGATGGTCAGCTGCCACATATCCACGGTGAATGCTGGGGATAATGTCAACATCCAGTTGTCCAGCGCCACTCCAAACATGGGTTTTGTGATCAATTCGCGGAACAGGATGTAAACGCCCACATCCACCGAGGAAACCACAA
Source organism: uncultured Anaerolineae bacterium (assembly GCA_903875215.1). GTDB lineage: Bacteria > Chloroflexota > Anaerolineae > Anaerolineales > Villigracilaceae > UBA5195. The sequence goes on along the minus strand of CAIQVH010000031.1, from coordinate 449,031 downwards.
AAATCAGGCCGAGCAGGTTGAACCAGGCGGTGGCCCAGCCCCAGGCCTTGCCGCCCAGGTGGGAGCTCCAGTGATACAGGCCGCCAGCGGTGGGGAAGGAGGATGCGATCTGTCCCATGCCCAGGGCGACGATCATGGCGATCAGGCCGCCGAAGATCCAGCCCATGGCAACAGAAAACCCGCCGCCGGTGCTTAGGGCAACGGGGAAGGTCGTAATGCCACCGGCCAGGATGCAGATGATCGAGAAGGAAATGGCGAAGTTGGAGAATCCGCTCATGCGGCGGGCGAGTTCCTGGGCGTAGCCCATATTGTGAAGAATCTTCTTGTCGTGTTCTTGGACCTTATCTTCCTTGCTCATTTTGATACTCTCCTTTGGATTGAAAACGATAGTTAACGAGGATCGATATGGCGGGAATGAGTTCTCTGGGGCAGGAAATCCTCCTTTGTTTTACACAAGGAAAAACAAAATATTGTAAATACAACACTGCTGCGATGCCCAGGGTACGCCGTCGGGGCAGGAAAATTAATATTTGGTTAAGCTTTAAGAAAAAACATCGGCTGCACCAGGGATTAAATTTCTGGTACAGCCGATAAAACACGCTTACGCACCTGATTGCGCAGCCCTGATCAGGGATTGCACTCTGGTAATTTGGGTGATGGATCGGATGTTGTCAGCCCATAGCCAAACGGGAAGAGCGGGCCATCGCAGCCGGTTTTGCCATCCGCGTTGTTGCTGTTGAGCGGAAGCTGGCTGGCAGCACGCGGCCAGGTGTAGGGCAGTTTGCCGGTGAAGGGTTTGTCGCCAAAAAGCACATCGGTGATGCCGGCGGCTTCGGTGCCGGGCCACCAGGCGGCGATAATCGCATCGGTATAAGGCAGGATGCCGTTGAGATTGACCGGACGCCCCGAAAGAATGATTACGACCACTTTTTCGGCATGGTCGCGCATGTTACTGACCTTGGTGACATCCTTGTAATTCAAGAGTAAATCGGCTGAATCTCCCACGCCTTCGGCATACGGCTGCTCGCCGACCACGACAATGCCGATCTCGGCTTTGGCTGATTGGTCTTTGAACACGCCCGCGGGATCGTACACCAGTTTTGTGCCTGGCCCAACCGCCGATTGGAGCGCCGCCAGGACACTCGTCCCGGCAGTGGAATTTCCGCTGACGCCCTGCCACTGGAGAGTCCAGCCGCCGGTTTGCATCCCGATATTATCGGCGCCGGAGCCGGAAAGGAAGATGGTTTGGGTATCTTTGGAAAGCGGCAGCGCCTGGTTCTGATTGGTCAACAGCACCAGTGATTTGCTGACCGCTTCGCGCGCCAGCGCCAGGTGTTCGGGGGAGCGCACCGTCTGCTGGTAGTTGGAATCCGGCAGCGGGTGGTCGAACAGCCCGAGCGCGAACTTGACCCGCAGGATGCGCCGCACGGCGTCATCCACCCGCGCCTGGGGGATGTCGCCGCTTGAGACGGCTTTTTTCATCGTGGTGATGAACTTGATGTAATCGTACGGCACCATGTTCATATCCACACCGGCATTAATGGACGTGACCACCGCTTTGTAATAATCCAGGTCAATCTGGTCAATCGCCTGCCAGTCGGAGACGATGAAACCACTAAAACCAAACTCGCCCTTGAGCACATCGGTCAGCAAACCCTTTTGGGCGTGCATTTTGACGCCGTTCCAACTGCTGAACGAGGCCATCACGCTCAGCGCGCCCGCATCCACCGCGGCTTTATATGGCGGCAGGAACAGCTTGCGCAGGGTGGCTTCATCCACCTGCATATCGCCCTGGTCAATTTTGTAATCGCCAGATTTGGAGCTGCCCCACACCGTCGCGCCATCGCCGACAAAGTGCTTGGGCGTTGCCAGCGTGAACAGGGTTTGTCCCGGCGCAGGCTGGTAGCCATCCGGCAGGGTTTGCAGCCCGTTGATGTAGGCCGTTCCCAGCGATGAAACCAGCGCGGTATTTTCGCTATAACCTTCGTAGGTTCGGCCCCAGCGCACATCCTGCACAACAGCCACCACCGGCGCAAAATTCCACGGGATGCCGGTCGCCAGCATCTCTTCGGCAGTCGCCCGGCCGATTTTTTCCACCAGTGCCGGGTCATTGGCCGCGCCCAGGCCGATATTGTGAGGGAAAATGGTCGCATTCAGCAGGTTGCCGTGCCCGTGTACCGCATCGACGCCATAAATCAGTGGGATGCCCAACTCGGTAGCCAGCGCTTCGTCCTGGAAGCCCTTCACCATCGCGGTCCAGCCTGCGGGCGTGTTCTCGGCGGGCGAACCGCCCCCACCGCTCAAAATCGAACCGATGTAATATTTCGTAATGTCGCCCGGCTGGATGCTGCCCTTCTCCACCTGCGTCATCTGCCCGATTTTTTCATCGAGCGTCATGCGCGCCAGCAAATCATCCACACGCGCCTCCACCGGCTGGGCGGGGTCTTTGTAAATCATCGCGTCCACCGTCGGGGCGGGAACAGCCGTTGGGGGAACGGAAGTCGGCGTGGCGCAGGCTGAAAGCAGCAGGCTGAACATCAAAACAAAATAAGCAATACGTTTCATTTGAGAATACACTCTACTTTCACAGTTTCACCCGCAGCAATCATCGGGATAATGTCTCCGCTGATGGATTTTCCGTTAACCGTGAGCGATACCGCATTCCCCGGCCCTGCCCGTTTCACCGAGATTTCATACCGACCGCCCCGGAAGTGGCGTACCACTTCGAAACCGGTCCACGCCGCTGGAACAACCGGCGCGACCCGCAGCCCATTAAGCTCCGGGCGGATGCCGAGGATGTACTGGGTGATGGCGGCATAATTCCAGGCGGCGGTGCCGCTCAGCCATGAGTTTTTGGCTTCGCCGTGGGTCGGGGCATCCTTGCCCGCGATCATCTGGGCATAGACGAACGGCTCGCACTTGTGCAATTCACTGATATTTTCACGCGCTGAGGGGTTGATGCGCTTGTAATAGTCGAACGCCTTGTCCCCGCGCCCGGCCAGTGCTTCGGCGGCCATGATCCATGGGTTGGTGTGGCAGAAAATCCCGGCGTTTTCCTTGTAACCGGGCGGGTACGATGAGATTTCGCCCAGGTGCAGGTAATACTGGCTGTACGCGGGCTGCTGGAGCACGATCCCGTGCGGGGTGGCGAGATGCTCACTGACGGAATCCAGCGCCAGGGCGGCGTTCCCGTTATCGAGGCCGAGTCCGGCCATGATGCAGATTCCCTGCGGCTCGATGAAAATGCTGCCTTCCTTATTTTCCTTCGACCCGATGGCTTTGCCAAAATCATCATACGCGCGCTTGAACCATTTGCCATCCCAACCATGCGCCCAGACGGTTTTTTCCATGCTGGCGGCGGCTTTCTGGAAAAACTCGTTATCGATATGATACATGTATTCAGAATGGAGTTTATTGTCGGACAAGTGGCTGCTTTCGCTCAATGCTTTGGTTAGTTGAACCATTTCCTTGCAGGCCAGCACAAACAACCCGGCAATAAACACCGATTCCGCCACTTTGCCGTCTTTGTTGGTGGTGGTCTGGAAGCTCTGTCCGGGGGTGTCGGAGAAGCAGTTCAGGTTCAGGCAGTCGTTCCAGTCGGCGCGGCCAATCAGCGGCAGGCCATGCGGGCCAAGCCGGTCGAGCGTGTACTGGATCGAGCGCCGGAGATGCTCATAAAGCGGCGTTTCGCTGCCGGGTTGGTTGTCGTAAGCCACCGGGGCGTCGAGAATGCTCCAGTCGCCGGTTTCCTTGATGTAGGCCGAGACGCCCAGCACCAGCCAGGCCGGGTCGTCGTTGAAGCCCGAGCCGACATCGTTGTTGCCGCGCTTGGTCAGCGGCTGGTACTGGTGATACGCGCCGCCGCTCGGGAGCTGGGTGGCCGCCAAATCGAGGATGCGCTCTTTGGCGCGTTCTGGGATCATATGCACGAAGCCGAGCAAATCCTGGTTCGAATCGCGGAAACCCATGCCACGCCCGATTCCGCTCTCAAAATACGAGGCCGAACGGCTCATGTTGAAGGTCACCATGCACTGGTAGGCATTCCAGATATTGACCATGCGGTTGGTGTCGCTGTCAGGCGTAGTGACCTGCATTTTGCCGAGCAAATCCGTCCAGTAGTTGCGCAGGGCCTCGAAAGCGGCATCCACGGATTCGGGCTCGAGATATTTGTCGATGATGGGGCGCACCGTCCGCTTGTTGATGGTTTGGGTGCCGGGCGGGTCGAATTTGTCATCCCTGGGATTTTCGTGATAGCCCAGCAGGAAAATGATCTTTTTCTGTTCGCCGGGCTTGAGCGCCACCCGGATGTGGTGACTGCCAATCGGCTGCCAGCCGTGGGCTTCGCTGTTGCTCGATTCGCCCTTCGCCACTGCCAGCGGGTCATTCCAGCCGTGATACGGGCCGAGGAAGGCTTCGCGCTGAGTGTCGTAGCCATCCAGCGGTTCGGAGCAGGCGAAATAGGCAAAGTGGTCGCGGCGCTCGCGGTATTCGGTTTTGTGATAGATGACGCCATCCTCGATTTCGACCTGTCCGGTGCTGAAATTGCGCTGGAAATTGGTCGCGTCGTCGTTGGCGTCCCACAGGCAGAACTCAATGGCCGAGAAAACGGACAAATCCGCGTCATTTTTGCGCTGGTTGGTCAGGGTCAACTCCCAGGCTTCGAGACTTTCTCCGAGCGGAACGAAATAGCGGGTCTGGGATTGAATCCCATGCGCCAGCGACTTGATGATGGTGTAGCCCTGTCCGTGACGGCACTCGTACTCATCCAGTTTGCCGCGCGTTGGCATCCACGATGGCGACCAGTATGGGCGCTGGACGCCTTCCTTGCGGCCGGCGTCGTTGTCGCGCAGGTAGAGATAACGGCCACCCATATCCAGCGGGGAGTTGTTGTAGCGGTAACGGGTCAGGCGGCGCAGGCGGGCATCCTTATAGAAGGAGTATCCGCCCGCGGTGTTGGAAATCAGTCCGAAATAGGCTTCGGAGCCGAGGTAGTTGATCCACGGCAGGGGCGTATCGGGGCGGGTGATGACATATTCGCGGGCTTGGTCGTCGAAGTGACCGTATTTCATAGAACCTCGTGGGTGGTAATTGGTAAATGGTAATTGGCGAAATTCTAGCAAGCGAAATCTGCAAAATTGGCGTAATCCGCGATAAAGAGGCCTGCTAAAAAATTTGTCGGATAGAAACCTGACGAATTACGATTTACCAATCGCCAATTACTTAACAGACGCCAAATCTGAATCAATGGCTTTCAGAACCTCGGCGGAAATGTAGGTGGGGTGATTGGACGCGACCTGTTCAACGGTCATATCGAGCACCATTGCCATGTCGGCCATCATCATGAATCCGCCCAGATATTTGGCGATGATGGCTTTGGCATCCGGATCATCGAGAAGCGTCTGGAAGGTCAGGCCGGTGTGCAGGCGCAGTCCGGGACGGGCGGGCGGCTGCACCGTCAAAGTGGAGGCCAGGCGCAGGTCGCGGCTGGAACTGCCGACGAGAATCTCAAAGTCGCCGGGTTCGACAGTGAAACTGTTTTTTGCCAAATCGAAATACCAGAAGGCTTCCTGGTCGAGCGTAAAGCTGACGGTTTTGGTCTCGCCAGCCGCCAGCGCGACTTTTTGGAAGGCTTTGAGTTCCTTCTCCGGGCGGGCAACCACCGCTTTGACATCGCGCACGTAAAGCTGAACGACTTCCTGCCCGGCGACCGCGCCGCTGTTGGTCAGGTCGAGGGTCACGGTCAGCTTATCGGTGGCGGTGATTTTATCGGCACTCAGTTGCAAGTTGGAGTAGGCAAAGCTGGTATACGACAGCCCATGCCCAAACGGGAACAGCGGGGCGAGTTCTTTTTTGTCGTAGTAGCGGTAGCCCACAAAAACGCCCTCGCCGTAGCGGACTTTGCCATTCTCGCCGGGGTAGTTGGTGTAAGCCGGGTTATCCTGCAAACGCACCGGGAAGGTGGTTGGCAGTTTGCCGCTTGGGTTGACGTCGCCAAACAGTACATCCGCCAGCGCGTTGCCCTGCTCCTGGCCGTTGTACCAGAGCTGGAGAATGGCCGGGACTTCATCAGCCCAGGGCATTTCAACCGCCGAACCGCTGTTCACCACCACCACGGTCTTCGGGTTGGCGGCGCGCACGGCGCGGATCAGTTCGTCCTGCTGGCCGGGCAGTTTCATGTCCACCCGGTCAAAACCCTCCGACTCCCATTCGCCGTTCAGGCCGACCACTACCACGGCCACGTCGGCGCGTTTGGCCAGCTCGACGGCTTCGGCGATCAGATCGGCAGAATGGGGCGGCAGGTGGCCGATCGAGATTGAGCGCCAGCGCGGATTGCCCTGCCAGTAATATTCCACTTTCAGTGCATAAGCCTTTCCGCCGGTCAGTTCCAATTCGACCGTTTTCTGTTGGCCCATGTCGGAGGCTTGCCAGTGGTCTATCACCAGCTTGCCGTCCAGGTACAGGCGCGCCCAGCCGACTGCGGCCAGCGCCAGGGTGTGGCTGCCGCTTTCGACGGGAGTGAACAGACCTTCCATGCGCAAAGAGAAGTCGTTTTGGGGCACCGCCGGAACTGTATTCTCAAACCAACCATGCTGCACGCGGGTGGTGGTTTCCTCGTATAGAGCCGGGCCGGCAAACTCGTGACCGGCAAACAGACTCAGCTTGAGGCCGCGTTCTCCGCCAGGTGTGGACAAGGTTTCGGGGGCAGGCGCCGGCAAATTCTTGTGGATGTGAGTCCCGGTGGCGCCTTCCGCCAACACATCTTTCGCATCGATCCCGGCAAATGGCGAAACGGCGTAATGCGGGGTAACGCTGGAACTTCCGCCGCCAAGAATTTGCGCCTTGCGGGCATAAGGCCCCACCACAGCCACCTTCTTGACACCTTTGAATGGCAAAACGCCATCATTTTTGAGCAAGACAATCGCCTCGCGCGCCGCTTCGAGCATCACAGCGCGGTGTTCGGGGCGGTCTTCGCCTTTTTCGGGATGAAGAGTGGGATTCTCAAACAACCCGGCTTTTTCCAACACCCCAAGCAGACGCCGCACCTTGTTATCGAGACCGCTCTCGGTCAGGCTTCCGGTATCGAGAGCCTTTTTCACCACCTCGGTCGCCATCCAGCGCGCCGGGCCGGGCATCTCCAAATCCAGCCCGCCCGCCGGGACATTCGTATCATACGTCCCGAACCAATCCGACATCACGATACCTTCGAAGCCCCACTCGCCCTTGAGAATTTCCTTGAGCGTGTGGTCGTTTTCGCAGGCGTAGGTGCCGTTGACACGGTTATAGGCCGACATGACCGCCCACGGGTTGGAGGCGCGGATGGCGAGCCGGAACGGTTCGAGGTAGATTTCGCGCAGGGTGCGTTCATCGACCTCGGATGACATCGAAAAGCGTTCGTATTCCTGGTCGTTGGCGACGAAGTGCTTGATGCACGCGCCCATACCCTGGCTCTGGATGCCGTTGATATAAGCAGCCGCCATCATGCCGCTCAGGAAGGGGTCTTCACTGTAGCACTCAAAGTTGCGCCCGGCGATGGGCGTGCGGTGGATGTTGACGGTCGGGGCGAGCAGGATGTGCGCGCCTTTGGCTTTTAACTCATCCGCCAGCACTTCGCCGACTTTGTGAACCAGTTCCGGGTTCCAGGTGGCGCCCAGGGCAATCCCGACCGGGGTGCAGACGGATTGCGGGCCCATGCTGCCCCACGCGCCACGCGCGCCATTCGGCCCGTCAGTGACTTTGAACTGGGGGATGCCCAGGCGCGGCACGGCCACGCTGTGCCATAAATCGGCTCCGGCGAGCATGGAGATCTTTTCATCAAGGGTGAGTTGGGAAAGCAGAGAATCAATTCGGGACATGGGAAACTCCTTGGGGAATTGGATGGTTCAATTGGCAGGTGAACTTCCGCATGAGGCGCGGATAATTAATTCGGGTTTCAAGACGATCCGGCGGGTGGGCTGCCCGGGGTGATGGATCAGCTCGATCAGGGTTTCAATCGTCAGCAGCCCCATTTGCCCAAGCGGCTGGCGGACGGTTGTCAGAGCCGGGTTGGTCTGGCTGGCGATGGGCATGTCGTCATGCCCGGCAATGGCAATATCGGCGGGGATGCGTAGCCCGGCTTCGCGGATGGCGCGCATAGCTCCGGTAGCCATCAAATCGCTGGCGGCAAAGACAGCCTGTGGTTGAGCGGCCAGCAATGATTTCATGGCGGTGTAACCGCCCATTTCGGTGAAATCACCTTCCACGGCCAGCGTATCTTCCAGTTTTCTGCCGTTTTCGGTCACAGCTTGTGCAAAGCCCTGGTAGCGCTCCCTTCCGACCATCATATTTTGTGGCCCGGTGATGGTGGCGATTTTTGACGGGGAGGTGCTGAGCAGGTGTCGGGTGGCCAGGCGCGCACCTTCGATGTTATCAACGTCGACCGAATTGACCTCCAGGCTGGGGTGGCTTCCAATCAGGATGAAGGGCATCTGGCTTTCGTGTAAGGCGCTGACCAGCGGATCATCCACCAGGGTAGAAAGCACCACGATGCCATCCACCAGGCTGCTTCCCAGGATGCGCCGGATCATGCGCCGCTCATATTCCGGCGAAGCCAGCCAGAGCATGATGGAGTATTCTTTTTCGCTGCAAGCGTCTGAAAGGCCCTGGGTGAATTGCGCGAAATACGGGTCGCTGAAGATTGTGCCCACGCCAGCCGGGATAACCAGACCGATGACCTTGGTATGGCCGGCTGCCAGTTGGCGGGCGGCCAGGTTGGGCTGGTAATTATTGCGCTGAATGACCTCCAGCACGCGGCGGCGGGTCTCCTCGCGCACATTTGCGTCACCGTTGATGACACGTGAGACGGTGGAACGGGAAACGCTGCTCAGTTGGGCGATATCTTCCAGGGTTAGAGACATGAGTATTGGGAGCGCTCTCATTCAGATGAGAAAAAAACGCCGTTGTGAACGGCAGGGATTGCTGGGAGCGCTCTCATTATAGCAGAGTTCGTTTGCGAGTCAACCAAATAGCCGGGGCAGGTTTCCAGAGGAGAAACCTGCCCCGGCTGTGGGGTTATTTTCGTTCAACCGGGTAGGGTGGGGCGAGCAGTGCTGCAAATTCGGCCAGATGTTTGCCATGCACCAGGGCCAGCACTTCATCATAGGCTTCCAACTGGATATTTCCACGCGGAATGATGAGCTGGTGGTTGCGGATGACTGCTGCGATGGTGCATTCCTCGGGTAGGGCAAGGTCTTTGACCGGTTTGTTCACTGCCGTCGATTGGGGATGCACTTTTTCTTCAACGAGAGAATATTCCCCGCGTTTGAGTTTGAGCAGGGTCATCATATCGCCCAGGGACATTTCTTCCGCGACGAGGTGGGCGAGGATATCGGCCTGGTTAAGAGCCACGTCCACGCCCATTTCGGTGGTGAACAGCCAGGCGTTCTTGGGGTTATTGACACGCGCAATGATACGGGGGACGCTAAATTCGAAGCGCGCCAGCGAGGTGATGACCAGATTGGTCTCGTCGCTGCCTGTGACAGCGGCCAGCACATTGGCTTTTTGGATATTGGCTCTTTCAAGGATGGCCGGAGCGCTGCCGTCCCCGGAGATGATGGCCTCAGGCGGCAATTCATGGGCCAGCTTGTCCAGCAGGGCCGGGCGTTCTTCGATGACATGAACGCTGTGATGTTCTTCGAGCAGGATTTTGGCCAGGTAAGACCCGGTATTGCCTCCGCCAACGATGATGACATGCATGCTGTTACCTCCGTTCCAAACCCAATAATTGTTCGAGGCGGGTCATGGCAGTGGCCAGTACTGCCATGTGTATGATGTCGCCTTCCTGAAATTCCGTTCCACTGGAAGGGATGAAGGCCTGGTCGTTGCGGGTGATGGTAATGACGGTCACTTCTCCGGGGATGTTCAGCTCGCGTACGGTGTGGCCATTCAGGGTGTAGGGGGCATCGATGGCGATCATCGATACATCACCACGCCCAAATTTGTGAAGCACGTCGAAATCGGAGTGGGTGACCATTTCATAGATTTGCCGGACGCCCAAATCTGTGCTGGAAATGGTCATCAGGCCGAGGCGCTGGTAAATTTCTGCCCGGCGGGGATCGTACATTCGAGCGACCACGCGCGGGACGTGGAAGATGTTTCGCGCGATCCGGGCTCCTACGATATTGGCGTTATCCGATGAACTGGCGGCAACAAATGCGTCTGCGGTTTTGATGCCGGCTTCGAGCAGGATTTGCTGGTCAAAACCGAGCCCGTTGATGACCTGACCTTTGAAGCCGGGGCCCAGACGGGTCAGGGCATCCGCGTCGCGATGGTCTATCACCGTCACTTTGTGGCCGCGGCTGGCGAGTAGGTTGCTCAGTTGTGAGCCCACCCTGCCGCAGCCCATGACAATTACCTTCATAGTGCCTCCTTTATAAATGGATGAGGTATTCTTACTCAGAACTCGCTTCGGTCATGCGCACGAATTGTTTACGGATCCATTCCAGCCCGTATAAGATGATCGGGAAAAACAACAGGCCGATCCAATAACGGATGGGCAGGCTGATGTGGTTAAAATAGTTGGCCAAACCGGGTTGATAGATGATCGTTGCGATGCTGGAAATTTCGAAGAGCGCACCGTAGATCAAGAGGCGGTTGCTGCTCCAGCCCAGGCGGGTATTCCGGGTTTTGCTGGAGCGGCAGGCGAAGGCATTTCCAACCTGGGCCATGATCACCCCGGCATGGAAGACAGTGGCGGCCATCAAATCTACATATTCCGGAGCAATCGAGAAGGCAAAAAAAGCCGGGAAGGGTAGGTTTGTCAACCAGGCCAGACCCAATCGGGCTGTGTTTCCAGAAAAAAGATAAACAGAGAAAAAGCCGAGGTAACACAGCGCGGCTTCGATCATTCCAAGCCAGAAGAAGGAGCGCAGCAGCAGGTTGTTGTCGATCAGTGGAATGCCGCGTTTTCGGGGCGGATGTTTCATCACGTCTGGCTCGGGTTTTTCCATGCCAAGCGCCAGGGCGGGGACCAGGTCGGTACCGAGGTCAATAGCCAGGATCTGGTGGGCGTTCAACGCCAGTGGAATGTTGGTGAAGCTGGCGCTGACCAAAAAGGGCATGACTTCGGGCACGTTACTGGAAAAAATATAAGTGACGAATTTGCGCACATTGTCGTATATGGCGCGGCCTTCTTCAATGGCTGCGACGATAGCGCCAAAGTTGTCGTTGGTCAGGATGATGTCGGCGGCCTCTTTGGCTACATCGGTACCGACGATGCCCATCGCAACGCCGACATCGGCCTTGCGCAGGGCTGGAGCGTCGTTGACGCCATCTCCTGTCACGGCGACTACTTCGTTGCGGTTTTGGAAGGCGGCTACCAGGCGCATTTTGTGCTCCGGGGCCATGCGTGCGAAGAGGGCTTCGTTCTCGAGTACTCGTTGGAGCTCAATTTCGCTCATCTCGTCCAATTCTGCGCCGGTGATGATGCGCGGATTGGGTGTGACGAGCATATTAACGCGCCGGGCGAACGATTCGGCGGTCAGGCCATAGTCGCCGGTGATCATGACGATGCGAATGCCGGCCTGGCGGCAGATTTTGATGGCGGCTTCCACCTCGGGGCGCGGCGGGTCCATCATGGCAATCAGGCCGAGAAAGGTCAGCTCGCGTTCGATGTTTTCGGCGGTATAGGTGCCGAATTTCTTGGGCAGGTTGCGGCGGGCAACAGCCAGAACACGCAGGGCATTGCGCGCATACTCGTCGTTGGCGCCCATGATTTCGGCGCGCAGGCTGTTTTCAAGGGGAATTTCTTGATTGTTGATTTCAACGTGGGTGCACAGTTGAAGAACTTCGCGCGGCGCGCCTTTTACAAAAGCGACTTCATCGTGGCTGCCGCGGTGAATGGTTGTCATCCTTTTGCGGCGGGCGTCGAAGGGGATTTCGTGGACGCGCGGATAAAGCAGGCTGAGGGTTTGTTCGTTCAGGTTGGCTTTTAGTGCGGCGACTTTCATGGCCGCTTCGGTCTGGTCTCCCAGGCTGGACCAGACGGGATGCTCGGGTGTGGGTGGATTGAGCCGGGCATTGTTGCAACAGTCGGCGGCTTCGAGGAGGGCAAGCAGGGTTTCCTCCCAGGGTTGGCCCTGGGCTGGAGGGTTAAAATTACCTTTTGGTTCGTAGCCAACGCCGGAAACCTTGATCCGTTGTTGCGAGGTCCAGATTTCGCGCACAGTCATCTGGTTTTGGGTCAGGGTGCCGCTTTTGTCGGTGCAGATGACTGAGACGGTGCCGAGGGTTTCCACAATGTTCAATTTTTTGGCCAGCACGCCTTTCTGTGCCAGGCGTTGTACGGCGGTGGCCAGTGAGAGCGTCAGGGTAGCAGGCAACCCTTCGGGAATCACTGCCACGATGATGCCTAGGGTGAAGAAAAGGAAATCCCGTCGTTCGAGGCCGAGTACAGTGGTGAACCCGACCAGCAGCACGAGCAGACCGATACCAAGGGCGGCCAGGGTAATCAATTTTGTGACCTGGCGCAGCTCCTTTTGTAATGGGCTGGGGCCTTCTTCGATGGTCTGGGTCAGATGCGCGATGCGGCCAAATTGGGTCAACATGCCGGTGGCGTAAACCACAGCGCGCCCGGTGCCGGCGGCGACCGAGGTGCCAGCGAATATCAGGTTGGGTTGTTCCAGTTCGCTGATGCCCTGTTGGTGCGAACTGTCCGAGGTTTTTCGGGCCGGGATGGATTCACCGGTCAGGGTGGCGTTGTTGGTGCGCAGGCCGTATTCTTCCACCACGCGCGCGTCGGCGGGGATGTTGTCGCCTTCGGCCAGGATCAGCACGTCACCGGGGACAACTTCCCGGGCGGGAATGTGGACATCCTGGCCGTCACGTAAAATGTGGGCAAAGGAAGGTAGGATTTCCTTCAGTTTTTCCACGGCCTGTTCGGCGCGGAATTCGCGCCAGTAGGAGAAAATCCCGTTAAAGATGATCAGCGCCAGAATGACCAGCCCCAGGATGGCATCCCGGCCGAGAAAGGCCAGCAGTGCCGCCAGGAGCAGTATGCCAGCCTGCAGGTGGATGATGTGAGGGGTGATTTTTTCGAAAAGTGTCAGGTGTTGCGGTTCGTTCAGCAGGTTGTCACCATACAGCGAACGCCGCAAGCCAGCCTCGACCGTTGTCAGGCCCTCGGCGCTGGTTTCAAGCGACTGGTAGACTTCCGTGATGCGGAGACTGTAAATTGGTTTCGAACTCATAATAAATCAAAAGCAGGCTGCGGGTTTGGGCCACTACAACCTGCTTAATCAAGGCGAAACAAATGCCGGGATGCGGAATGCGCGCCAGGAGTGGGTTGTACAATGAGGGCTTGGCGCCCGCCTTGTGGAATCAGTTCATTTTACGGGGTTTTCGAAGGCTTTTTCGAGCGTTTTCAAGATCCCGATCAGGTGTTTGCGCGTGGAGCTGTTGAACCGCGTATCCTGGATGCGCTTGGCGGCTTCCTCGCGGGCTGCCCGAACGACAAAGGCTGGCACAAACATAATGCGTCCGGCGGGGATGACTTCAAAATTGGCAAACTCCATGCGCAGGTACTGGTCATCAAAGTAGGGCAGGCTCAGGCTCAAACCGCGGTTCAGACTGCCCGCTGCCGACCTTTCGCGGATGGTCTGGATGATTTCCTGCGCCTTGGCGCGCGCCAGCGCCCGGCCCTGGTTGATCAGCTGCCCAAGCATGCCGTAGCGTTTTTTCTGATATTCCTCGTCCGCAGTGATGTACGGCGCGATCGAAGAGGCCGCATGCAAAATATTGATGTAGCGCTGCATGGAGGTCACATGCGCCTCGGCCTCGCGCATGCTGCCGATCAAGAGCTTGTCGTTTTCATCAAAAGCCACCCATTGTGGCAGATAAAAACGCCGCGCCGCGGGGACGAACGGTACCTGCAAGTTGCCGCGGCCTGCCTCGCCTTTATCTTCCTCCGCGATGGCATCGCTGGCCTGAGTGATGGCAGATTCCGGCTCCAAATCTGCCACTGGGATGCTGGGTGTATCCTCGCCTTCGTCTGCCCGGTATTCCACTGAGCGGCCGGATGGCAACATGTTATAGACCAGGTGCTGAGCAGCGGCAAAGCGCAGCAGCCCGGCGCTGGTGGAAATCGAATGATCGGGAGATTGCTCCAGCTCGTTTAAGCGGTGACGTAGTTCTTCGTGGATATCCTTATGAGTCAACCGGTTACGAATTCCGCCCACGGTTTGTTCCCGCAAGGTGGCAGCCACCGTGATCGGTGCAGGCTGGTCAATCTGCGGCAGTTCAGCAACAATCCGGTCGGGCAGGGAAAATTTCACCAGGTGCTGATGTTCAATCAGTGCCGTGGCCAGGATGCGTGCCTGCGCTTCGAGAAAACGTTGCACAATGGCCGGCTGTGCGGTAAACAGAGCCTGTTTTTCTTCAAACTCAGAGCGTAAATGACCATCTGGAGTATTAATGTCTACCATGAGTATCTTCCTTAATGTATGTAATCTCTGCGATTATCATACCATAATTCACCTTCTCTGGTTTGCCGGGCGGGCAGCGCCGGTGAAATCATCTGTGCTTAGTCACGCACAAAAGTACCATTTCGCAACTCCACCAGCGCCTGCTGAATTTCCTCCACCGTGTTCATCACAAACGGCCCATAAGGGACAATCGGTTCGTTGAACGGCGCGCCGGCCATTAACATCATGCGCAGGGGCTGATCAGACCCTGCCTGGATGCGGATCTCGTCCCCCGGGCCGAAATCTACCATTGAAACTGCTTCCACGCCCACCGCCGAATCGGTTCCACTGTTTGCGAAAAGTCCGCGGCCCTCGAACACATACGCCACTACGGTGTGGTCTTGTGGCACGGCCTGGCAGAACTCCACCCCCGGCTGGATCAACACCTCGGCATACAACGGTTCGGCAGCGATTTCTGTCACTGGTCCGCGTACCCCGAAGAATTCACCCGCTACCACGCGCACTTTCACACCATTGCGTTCCACCTCAGGGATGGCGCTGGCGTTAAATTCCTGATATTTCGGCGCAGACATTTTCAGCCGCGCCGGCAAATTTACCCACAACTGGAAGCCATAAATTGCACCGCCCGGGCCGCGTCGCGGCATTTCCTCGTGTAAAATCCCGCGCCCGGAGGTCATCCATTGAATATCGCCCGGGCCGATTTCGCCCATATTTCCCAGGCTGTCGCGATGGCGGACTACACCTTCCAGCATATAAGTGACCGTTTCGATGCCACGGTGCGGGTGGGTGGGGAAGCCGCGCAGCGGCCCCTCGGCCGGGTCGTTGAAGGCGAAGTGATCAAACAGCAGGAAGGGGTCGAAGGAGTTTTCACGCCGGGGGGCGATCGAGCGGCGCAGACGCACGCCAGCGCCTTCCATGACAAACTGCGGCTCGATGATCTGGCGGATTGTACGGATTTTGGTCATAGCGGCTATCTCCTCGCGAAATGAATCTCTGCAGGGTTAGTTAAATTAGACAGAGTAGCTCTGATTTTAGCAGTCAATGTGAGGCGCGTCAAAATGGGGATTCAGGGGATGTAGCCTGTCTCGTAGCTGCCGGCATCCAGCCCGAGGCGGGCGCGAATCTGGCTGAGCAGGCCGGGGACGACTTCCTCGTAACCGGGCGAGGCGTCAGAAACATCCAGGTGCAGGATTCGGTCGGGTGGCAGCGCAGCCAGCCAGGTGCCCAGGCAGGTCTCCAGCAGGCTGGTATCTTCCGGCCTGGCAATGTTGACCCGGTCGCGCTTTTCCAGTCTCCGAAGTAAAACCTCCGGCCTGACTTTGAGTGCAATGATCAGCTCTGGCAGGGGTTGGCTGGCGCGCAGGATGGTGTATAAGCGCCGGCACAGATCAAATTCTGTTTGGTCCAGGTAGCCGCGGATGAGGAAGAGGCGGGTGAAGGCGTGGAAGTCCAGGTCGAGGCCGCCGTCCAGCAAGCCGGTAGCGGGGGCTGCGCGCAGTTCGCGTTCCTGTTCAGCGCGCAGCAGCAGGTAGTCGATTTGATTGGCGAGAGCGTAACGCGCATCGGTTTTGAATAAGGCCTGGAAGGGGCGTTCGCTGTGCTGTTCCATCCCGGTGTTAAATGGCTGGGCGGCCCGCAGGGCGCGCGCCAGGGTGGTTTTCCCGGCCCCGGTGTTTCCGACGATGGCAATCAGTTTTCCCATAAGCGCTTTGGTCAGGGGTGTTACCAGGTTTTGAAGCGGGTTGGGGTCATTTTGATCAGCAGGTTTTCCGGCGAATTGATCCAGCTTTGGGGTTCAGCAGCGAGCACGCCTTCTGTACCCAGGTACTTGGTATAAATGCGCGTGGTGCGCTTGCGGATCTCTTCGGTGGGTTCGCGGATCAATTCGGCCAGGCCTTCAATGGTGATGGCGGATAACGGCTCGAGGCCTTGTTCAATGTCCACTACGAGTGCGCATTTGGGATTGCGCTCCAGGTCAATGACTTTGCGCGTGGATTTGAAGGAGCTGATCCAGAGCGTGCCGGCTTCATGCAGGAACCAGACCGGTACAACGTGCGGTTGGCCTTCGGGCGAGGCGGTGGCCAGGCGGCCGAGTAACGGCCGGGCGAGAAAGGCGTATGCTTGCGGAGGAATTTCGATCAGAGTCATAGGGCTCCAGAAAAATTATCTTGGCTGATAGTTTTTCAGCCGCCGAACCACATCCCGCCCCATGCGGGCAGGCTGACGGTCAACTTGCCTTCCTGCAGCTGGAAAGGCCGGTTGTCGAGCAGGCTGCGAACTGCGCGATTGTCGTTCCACAATTTTATGACCGGGACGCTGGCTTCCACGGGCTGGTCCGTCAGGTTGACCAGGATGAGCGTTTTCTCTGCGCCGAGAGTGCGCGCAAAAGCATACCACCCGTGGGCTGCATCTGCAGCGAGATGGATGTACTCCCCTCGGCGCAGGGATGCCCGGTCGCGGCGCATGGCGATCAAGGCCTGAGTCCAGAGCTGCAGGTCACCTTTCCAGTTGGCTGGATCCCAGGGGAAGGCGCGCCGGTTGTCGGGATCTTTGCCGCCATCCAGTCCGACTTCGTCTCCGTAATAAATGGCGGGCGCGCCGGGATAGGCGAATTGCAGCAGGAAAGCCAGTTTAACCCGGTCCAGGTCGCCGGAGAGCAGGGTGATCAGCCGTTCGGTATCATGCGAACCGAGCGGCACATACATTGAATAGACATTTTCTCGCGGGTAAACCCGTAGCAGGTCTTCGAGTCGGCGCGCAAATTCCGAGGCGTTTGACCGCCCGGTCAGTCCTTCCAGGATGGCAGTGCGGAAAGGGTAATGCATCAGCCCGTCGCAATGCCCATCTCCGACCCAGCGCGGGTTGACGTCCCATATCTCGCCGATGATGCAGGCGTCGCGGTTGGCGCTTTTGACCACCTGGCGGAATTCAGCCCAGAAGCCGTCATCGTCGATTTCATTGGGCACGTCGAGTCGCCAGCCGTCGATGCCTTGCTCCAACCAGTATCGCGCCACATTCATGATGTACTTGCGGACAGCCGGGTTCCGGGTGTTGAGTTTGGGTACCCCTTTGATATTCCACCAGGCATTGTAATGCTGCGATTCACCCGGGGAGTAGGCATCCACCGGAAAATTGCGGATGTGGTACCAGTCTTTGTAGGGTGAATGCTCCCCGTTTTCGAGGATATCGGTGAAGGCGAAGAAACCGCGCCCGGTGTGGTTGAATACGCCGTCGATGACCACACGGACATGATTGCGATGGGCCACATCCAGCAGGGCTCGAAAGTCTTGCATGTCGCCCAGCTTTTCGCTGATCTTGTAATAATCGGTGGTGTGATAGCCGTGATTGGCTGGCGATTCAAAAATTGGATTTAAGTAAAGGGCGTTGATACCTAATTCGAGTAAATAGTCGAAGCGGCGAATGATGCCTCGCAGGTCGCCGCCCTGGAAGCCGTGAAAGGAGGGCGCTGAACCCCATTTGTGGACATTGGGAGGATCATTGGCAGGATTGCCATTTGCAAAGCGATCCGGGAAAATTTGGTAGAAGATGGCATCTTGGAGCCAGTAGGGTGTTGGCATGCAGGACTAACCTCGTTGTAGTGGCTGAATTTTACAGTATAACCCTGCCTTCTGGTCAGAAGTGCGGGGCCGGAATTGAAATTGGAGGGTTGCAGGCTTATTTTAATCGGAAAATATAGATCATCGAAGGGGGCAATTCTGCAAATGGGATGTAGCCTTGGAAACTTTTTCCGGTAACTTGTAATGTGCCGGCGCTGGAAGCTCCGAAAAGCGTCTCGGGCTGGTAGGTCCCGTTGGGCAGTTTGTCAGTGGTGAGTCCCAGTGCATAGTGGGTGACTGGTTCGTGGCTGAGATTAATAAGCACCAGCAGGGTTTCGCTGGTGTGTTTACGTAAAATGGCATAAACTGACGGATTATCGGTTTCTAGTACGGAAAAACTGCCGGAGCGCAGGGCCGGATGTTGTTTTCTCAAAGCCAAAAGGGTGCGGTAATGGTTGAGCAATGAATTCGGATCCTTCTCCTGCGATGCGACGTTGAGTTTCGCGTAATCGTCCTGGAGAGGTTGCCACGGCACGCCGCTCGAGAATCCGGCGGATGAGTCTGCGTTCCATTGCATCGGCCGACGGATGTCTTCGTCGGGTTTTTTGCCGCGCATGCCGATTTCTTCTCCGTAATACAGGAAGGGGGTGCCGGGACCGGTCAGCAACAGGGCGGCGGCCACTTTGGCTTTATTCACGTCGCCATTTAGCACGCTCATCACGCGGTTCTGATCATGATTACTCAGGAATGTGGCGAAATCGCCGGTGGGGTTGTCTTTTACGGCAAATTTCAGGGCGCTATTCATGCCAGAATTGGATTCGCCCAATGCGCTGTTGATTGCGCCACTGGAAATTTCAAAGTTGAAGATGTGATCCAGCTCATTTTTGTAAATTTTTGTTACCAGGGCTCCGGCGCCATATATTTCTCCCAGGGTGTATGCTTCCGGTTGATATTTTTTTACAGCCGCGTAATAGCCCGACAACCAGGCATGATTCGACGCGGTGTTTTCCAGTTGCAGGCCTTCTTCCACAAGGTGTTTTGCGGCGTCGATGCGAAACCCGTCTACTCCAACCTCGTTGAGCCAGAATGCGCTCACTTTTTCCATCTGAGCGGTGACGGCCGGGTTGTTGTAGTTCAGGTCGGGCATTTCACTCCAAAAAAAGCCATAGTAGTAGCCGCTTTTCCCTGCGTACCAGTGATTGCCCGGATATTCGCTGCTCCAGAGGTACCAATCGCGATAGGGGGATTGGGGCGAGGAGTTTGCGTCGATGAACCAGGGATGTTGGCTGGAGGTGTGGTTCAGCACCAGGTCAATGATGACCTTCATGCCGCGACTGTGCGCCTCGCTGAGTAACCGTTTAAAGTCATCCAGCGTGCCGTATTGTGGGTTGACGGCGTAATAATTGAGCACGTCGTAGCCGTGATAGGAGGGGGATGGGTGGATGGGCATCAGCCACAGGGCGGTTACGCCGAGCGATTGCAGATAATCCAGTTTTTGGGTGATGCCGTTAAAGTCGCCGATTCCATCGCCGTTGGTGTCGTTGAAGGAGCGGACGAAGATTTCGTAAAAGACGGCATCGCGCCACCAAGGCAGGGTGGCGCCGGCTCCGATAATGGCAGGCAGGCTGAAGGGGAGTCCGCTGCCGGAACTGGCTGGTGCGCAGGAGGTGAGCAGGGACAGAATCAGGATCAGGGTGAGGAAGCGCGGCATGGTTTTTCCAAAAAAAAGTGGCGCGGGATTTTTGCTCCCGCGCCATTGGTTTAGCCTTTGACTGCGCCGGTGGTCAGACCGCCGGTGATGTATTTTTGCAAGGCGATGTAGGTGATTGCGACGGGCAGGGCGACGATGACGGCCATGGCGGCGAAGCGGTTCCAGGGGATGGCATTGGCGTATTGGCCGGTCATGTTGTAGAGGGTCATGGAGAGGGTGTAATCGCCGGGTTTGGTGAGGAAGAGCCAGGGCAGGGCGAATTCCTGCCAGTGTCCCATGAATCCGAGGAAGAAGGTGACGGCGAGTTGGGGGATGGCGAGCGGCAGGACGATCAGGAAGAAGATCTGGTTGGGGCTGGCGCCATCGATGGCGGCGGCTTCTTCCAGTTCGTGCGGAATGGTGTCGAGGTAGCCTTTCAGGTTCCAGACGGCGAAGGGGAGTGCGCCAGCGATCATGGCGGTCCCCACGCCGAGCAGAGAGTCGCGCAGGTTGAAGATCAGGCTGCCACTGGAGCTGCAAGAGAAGAATGGCTCGAAGGCGATACTGCCGCCGCAGTCAAAAATCCGGAAGCCGTTCATGAGCAGGTAGAGCGGTGTGGAGAGGCCGACGGCGGGCATAAGCAGTGGAATGAATACCATGACCATCAGAACCTGGCGCATTTTGAAGTGGAAGCGTGAAAAGGCGTAGGCGGCGGTGACGGCGATGAGCAGTGCGACAGCGCCAACACCGAAAGAGAGCAGAAAGCTGTTGCGCAGAAGTTCGAGGAAGGTGACGGGATTGGCGGTGGGACGGTCGAGGACTTGCTGGTAGGCGATCAGGGAGAATTCTTTGGGGATGATCTGAAGGGTGGATGGGCGCGTGGTTTTTGAGCTGAATGAGAGTGTAACGACGTACATGATTGGGAACATCACTTCGAGGGTGATGATCAGGGTCAGGATTTGCAGCATGATCTGTCGCCAGAGCGGCAGGTTGCGGCCACCCACTTCGTTGGAAGTGTTCATGTTGAGGAGGCGGACAAGTGGGTTCTGCGGGGTTTCAGGCGTGGTTGTCATGGATCAGGCCTCCGTGTAGGTTTCTGTGGCGCGGGTGATGCGGTTGGTGATCAGGAAGACGCTCAGGGAGACGAAGAAGATAAAAACGGAGAAGGCGGCTGCGGCGCCGAACAGGCGCAGGTTGCGCACCAGGTCATAGGCAAAGGTGACCAGGATTTCAGTGGAGCGGGCCGGGCCTCCACCGGTCATGAAATAGACGAAACTGAACAGATTGAAGGATGTGGTAAAGCCATATACGGAGGCTGGGATCATGGCCGGGCGTAGCAGGGGCACGGTGATGTTCCAGAATTGTTGTGTGTCGGAAGCGCCGTCTATTGAGGCGGCTTCATACAGGTCCTTGGGGATACTTTGCAGAGCGCCGGTGGCAACGACGGTCATGAAGGGCCATCCCAGCCAGAAGTTGGCGATCATCATGGCGTAGTAGGCGAGGGGCAGCGGGCCGGTGGGCAGCAGCCAGGCGATTGGCGGGGTGTATTCGGTCAGCCAGCGGATATGAACAGGGTTGGTCTGGCCGAAGAAGATGGCAGCGTTGGTCAGAAATTGGTTCATGGCGCCGTATTGTTCGTCAAAAATATTGCGCCAAACGGTGGCTACCACCAGGGGCGGGACGACGACTGGGAGAATGTAGACGGCGCGGTAGATGCGCTTAAGCCACAATCCCTGGACGTTGAGCAGTACGGCGATCAGGATGCCGGCGGGGACATGCACCATGACGTTGGTGAGGGCCCACCAGAAGTTGTAAATCAGGATGCGGAAAAAATCGAAGTTCTGTACCGGCAGGCCGGCGGTCAGGATGTCGATGTAATTTTTAAATCCGATGAAGTTAAGGGCGGGCGAGCTCAGGCCAAAACGCAGATCTTTGGTTTGAAAATCCGTAAAAGAGACGATCACCTGGTAAAAGAGGGGGTAAAAGGTGATGACTGTCATCACGGCAAAGGCCGGGACAAGGTAAAGATAAGGTAAAGCTGCCCGGCGGAATTTGGCTCCGCGAGAGACTGTTCCAGCGATTTCCATCGAGGCCATGAGAGAACTCCTGAATGTTATCTGGTCGTCAGACGGCGGGGGCACTCAAGTCCGCGGCTGAGTTGCGCAGGAAGGGTGAATGTCGTCTGTGTAGAAAATGGAAAGGCGAACAGGGGAGGCCCCTGTTCGCCTTGATCAGGTAGTGCGAATTACTTGTTGGCGTTGGCAGTGGCGGTCTTGACCCAGTCAGCCGCGGGAGTGCCCTTTTCGAATACTTCGTCGGTACCGCAGAAGTTGGACCAATACAGGCCGAGCTGTGGAACCTGCGGGCGAACGTAGCCACTCTTGAAGCCTTCGAGCAGGCCCTTGATCAGCGGATCAGTGACTTCCACATCGGTGCGGGCGGGCACGTGGCCGGCGTCCGTCATCATGGTGGTGGAGGCGGCTTTGCCGGTCAGGTACAGGGCCACATCGAGCGCGGCAGCCTGGTTCTTGCTGTTCGGGTTGATGTAGTAGCCATCCACGCCGAGGAAGGGAGTGGCGGGGCCGGCGGGGCCAGCGGGCAGTGGGGCTACAGCGAGTTTATCGCCGAGGGCCTTTTTGTAGTCGCCCATCGCCCAGTTGCCGTTGGTGATCGCGGCAGCTTTGCCTTCGGAGAAGGGAGCCAGGCCATCGCCATCGTTCTTCGGCCAGCCGTTGGTCTTGGAAATCTGGTACAGGTCATTGAGATAAGCCATGGCATCGCTGACGCCGCTGTTCTGGTCGGCAACGACTTTCCAGCTGCTGTCGAAGACCTGGCCGCCGAAGCCGCCAAAGAAACCGAAGTGGTGGTAGCAGCCGTAGCTGATCGAGATTTCGGTGCCGCCAGCCATGAGGGCTTTGAGTTCATCGGTGGTGGCGGGAGGAGTCGGGAGCAGGTCCTTGTTGTACCAGAAGGCCACGGCCTTGAGGGATTCGGGAATGCCATAGAGTTTGCCTTCCACGCTCATGCCTTCGACGGAGAGCTTGGAGTAGTCAGCCAGCTTGCCATCGGCAAGTGTGGTGATGTCGGCAATCAGGCCGGCGCGGGCATCATCGCCGAGCGAGTCGTTCGGGGCGACAAACATGTCTGGGCCGCCGCCAGCAGCGACGTCGGTGCGATATTTGTTGAAGATGTCATTGAAGGGGACCTGCAGGACGTTGATCTTGTACTGCGGCATATCCTTCGCGGCCTGTTCCAAAACCTTGGCCAGGGCAACTTCTTCGGCGGAACCGGTGCCATAGGCGTGCCAGAAGGTCACTTCGGTTACCTTGGTCGGGGCGGCAGCGCCTCCACAGGCGACCAGCAGGAAGGAAGCGATCATCAGGACGCTGACGAGAGCCAGCAAAGACTTTTTCATTTCTCTTTCTCCTTTTAGAAAGTGATGAAATTGGGTGGGAAGCAAGACGCTTCTTTACACAAGGTGGATGGAAAAAAGGTGAAAAGAATGGTGCAATGGTAGAAAGTTATCTCACCTCCTTTCTTTCTGCAATTTGGTGAAGCGCGATCGATAATGCCTGGACTACTGCGCCCATGGCAGATGACCGCCTTCGCAGGATGGCTGTGTTTATTTTAACTGTCCGCGCCGAAGCTTGCAAGCTGCGCCGCGCAACCGCGTCGCGAATTGGCTGGAGGAACAGGTCGCCTACCTGGGCTACGCCGCCACCGATGACAATGGTTCGCGGGTTGAAGAGGTTGACCAAGCCTGCCAGCGCAATTCCCAGGTAATTGCCGGCCCGGCTGATAATTTGTTGTGAAACGAGATCCCCGCGGCGGGCAGCGGAGGCCACATCCCGGGCAGTGATTTCCTCGATCGGGCCAAGGCTGGAGAGGAGTGTGCGTTGTCCCTTGCGGATCGCATCCTGTGCCTGTCGGGCAATTGCCCTACCGCCTGCCAGGGCCTCGAGGCAGCCGGCATTTCCGCATTCACAGAGTGGGCCATTTTCTTCAATGGTCAGGTGTCCAATTTCGCCCGCCGAGCCTGTGGCACCGCGGTAGATCTGTCCATTCAGCAGCAGGCCGGACCCAATTCCCGTCCCAACCTTGATGTATGCCAGAAAATTTTCGCCACGCCCCGCGCCGTAGGCCCATTCTCCAATCGCGCCCAACTCCGAGTCATTGTTCAGAGAAACAGGCATATTCCATGTCGTTTCAAGGCTGGCCTGGATGGGATAGTTATTCCAGCCTGGCATAATGGGAGGGGCAAAAACTACGCCAGCCTCGCTTTCAATCGGCCCCGGAACTCCGATTCCGATGGCGCTCATTTGTCCAGGATCCAACGAATTTTTTTTCAGCAGTTCAACCAGAAGCTTGTTGGCCTGCGCTATGCCGGTTTCCGGCCCGTCTGCCACGGTAAAGGGGATTTCCACTTCGTCGATCACCTGTGCGCCAAAATTAGCCAGCAGCAGCGAGAGATGCGATGCGCCCATATCGATACCGGCCACAAAGCCCCGTGATGGATTTATCTCCAGGTTGATCGGTGGGCGACCGGTCTGGCTGTTGCGCGATTCAGCTTCGCGAATGACTTTTCCATCAATGAGGTCGTTAACAATAGTGGTCATGGCGGCACGGCTCAGATCCATGCGTTCCGCCAGTTCCACGCGCGAAATCCCGCCTGGGGTAAACCGAATTAAGTCTACGACAGTGTGTTTGTTAAGGTTCTTTACAATCTGATGCGGTGATGCCCAGTTGAAATAGCTCATGAGCGGTAACATGACGTTATTTTGTGGAATAACTGCCCCTTTATGATAACATTAACTATCTGTTTGTCAAGAAATCTAACAATATTTTAAATATATATTCTTTGCATTGCCAAACAGATTTTTATTGTGGAGAGGCTTGCTGGTTGTTGATGGTCGTTTTCTGATCATGGATGCGGCTGCCTGTAAAAAAACTCCCCGCAGATTACAACCTGCGGGGAGTCCTGCTTACTTTGAATTTCTACCGGGTGCGCAATGCTTCCCAGCCGGCATACTTGGCCGTATCGCCCAGCTCCGCCTCGATGCGAATCAGCTGGTTGTATTTGGCCACCCGGTCAGAACGGGCAGGGGCGCCAGTCTTGATCTGGCCGGTGTTGAGCGCCACAGCCAGGTCGGCGATGGTGGCGTCTTCCGTCTCGCCCGAGCGGTGCGAGGTGACGGCGCGCCAGCCGGCGCGGTGGCAGGTTTCAACCGCTTCAATCGTCTCGGTCAGAGAGCCAATCTGGTTGACTTTAACGAGCAGCGCATTTGCGGCGTTTTCCTTGATCGCGCGGCGGACGCGTTCCGGGTTGGTGACGAGCAGGTCGTCGCCGACGATCTGGAGCTGGTTGCCGAGTTTTTCAACCATCAATTTCCAGGAATCCCAGTCATCCTGAGCCAGGCCGTCTTCGATGGAAACGATCGGGTAATCCTTGACCCACTTGGCCCAGAATTCGACCATTTCGGGGCCGCTCAGTTTCTTGCCTTCCTTGCGCAGGTTGTAGGTCTTGGTTTCTTCGTCGTACAATTCCGAAGCGGCCGGGTCGAGCGCAATCGCCACATCCAGCCCGCGGCCAGCCTTGAAACCGGCTTTTTCGATCGCTTCAAGGATGACTTCCACGGCTTCGTTGTTGGCTTTGAGCGCCGGGGCATAGCCGCCCTCATCGCCGACCAGCGTGGCATAGCCCTTCGACTTCAAAACCGACTTGAGCGCGTGATAGATTTCCGCGCCCCAGCGCACGCCTTCGGTAAAGGTCGGCGCGCCAAACGGCATCACCATGAATTCCTGGGCGTCGGTGCTCTGCCAGGCGGTGTGGGCGCCTCCGTTCAGGATGTTCATCATCGGCACGGGGAGCACATGAGCGTAGACTCCGCCCAGGTAACGGTAGAGCGGCAGGCCAAGCGCGTTGGCCGCAGATTTTGCCACAGCCAGTGAAACGCCCAGGATGGCATTCGCGCCCAGCTTGGATTTGTTCGGGGTGCCATCCAGCGCCAGCAGTTCGGCGTCGATGGCCTTTTGGTCAGTCGCATCCCAGCCAAACAAATCGTCAGCGATGACGTCGTTGACATTCTCAACCGCCTTGAGCGTGCCCTTGCCCAGGTAGCGCTTCTTGTCACCGTCGCGCAGTTCCAGGGCTTCATGAATGCCCGTCGAAGCGCCAGAAGGAACGGCTGCGCGGCCCCACGAGCCGTCAGCCAGGACAACTTCCACTTCCACGGTCGGATTTCCGCGCGAGTCGAGGATCTCCAGGGCGGAAATGCTTTCAATTGTTGTATCCATTGGTTAAACTCCTTGAAATTGTGATAAGAACGAAGTAGCGTGCAAAGTGTTCTTTTTAAGAAACACTGCTTGGGATATTGCGTCGAATTTCACTTCCGGCCAAGTATAATCCACTTTTTCGATTGGAAACCGGATTTTCCCGCCGCATCCTGCCTCCGTTTGTTTGTTGTTCCACCACCTGACCATGCCCCGTCTTGAACTGCCTGAAAACGATCTGCGACCCCGGTTAAATTACCCACTCTACGAGACGCGCCTGCACAAGTTCGTGGTCAGGCTGCTCGGTTTTGTGCTGGGCTTTTTCATGGATTTGCGCGTCTTTGGCGTGGAGCACCTGCCAGCTGCCGGAGCGGCGGTGGTCACCTGCAATCATCTCGTTAATTTTGATGTTTTTCCGCTTCAGTTGGCCCTGCCGCGCATGATCTATTACATGGGCAAAGCTGAATTGTTTCAAATATCGTTCATCCATTGGCTGTTCCGCAACCTGGGCGCTTTCCCGGTCTATCGTGGCGAGCGCGATGTCTGGGCGATGGATCATGCCCGTCAAATCCTGGCTACCGGCCAGGTGGTGGCGATGTTTCCCGAAGGAACACGCTCGCGCGGCAAGGGTCTGGCGCTGGCCAAACCGGGCGCAGCCAAACTGGCCATTGAAAGCGGCTGTCCGCTGGTGGTCGTCTCGGTGGATGGGATTCAGAATCTATTTACGACCTTTCCGCGCCGCACCGTGGTCAACGTCATCATCGCCCCGCCGATTTTCCCCGACCTGGATGCCAGCCCGCTTGCAGTGACTGACCAGATGATGTTCACTATGGCCGCCAACCTGCCCGCCGATCTGCGCGGAGTCTACGCCGAGGTGCCGGCAGGATTTGGATAGGGGCGCGGGAAAAGGGCAGGGATAGTCGTGAGTAGTTTAGAAGATAAACGCCCGGGACAAAACTCCCCGGGCGTTTCCATTCATTAATTTAATTTTGAATTCAACCAAGGCAAAAAGTCTTTGTACACGGATTTAACGGACTGCCCTTCGGGCGCACGGACAAAACCTGTTTTTAAGCTCTTAAATCCGTGCTTTTTCCGTGTAATCCGTGTCCAGTTATTGCCATTTTTCGTTCACTTCTCAGACGCCTTTTTCTTTTCTCCAACTCCGGCCTTTTCGGCTGCCGCCTTCATCAGCCCGACGAACAAGGGGTGCGGGCGGTTGGGGCGTGAAAGAAATTCAGGATGAAACTGGCTGCCGACCATGTAAGGGTGATCTTTCAGCTCGGCAATTTCCACCAGTTTGCCATCAGGCGAGAGGCCCGAGAATATCATGCCGGCTTTTTCAAAGGCTTCGCGGTAGGTGTTGTTGAATTCCCAGCGGTGGCGGTGGCGTTCTTCGATCAGGGCAGTGCTGTAAGCGGTGGCAGCCTTGGTATCGGGCTGTAAAACGCATGGATACAATCCCAGCCGCATCGTCCCGCCCATTTCGGTGATGGAGCGCTGTTCGTTCATCAGATCAATCACCGGGTGATGACTGGAACGGTCAAACTCGGTGGAGTTGGCATCTTCATAATCCAGCACATGCCGGCCGAATTCGATGCACATCAATTGCATGCCCAGGCACAACCCCAGGTAAGGAATCTTCTTCTCGCGGGCAAAGCGCGCTGCCAGGATTTTGCCCTCGGTGCCGCGCGAACCGAACCCGCCTGGCACCACGATGCCATCCACGTTTTGGATTACGTCCCAGCCCTTGTCTTTTTCCAGGTCGGCGGAGTGAACCCATTCGATCTTGACTTCCACGCCGGCGGCCAGTGCGGCATGCTTGAGAGCCTCGCGCACCGACATATAGGCGTCGTGCAGTTCCACATATTTTCCTACCAATGCCACGCTGATCGTCGGTTTGGGCTTTTTCACCTCGGCCACCAATTTTTCCCATTCTTTCCAGTTGGGTTTTTGCTTGGCTTCCAGTCCGAGCATTTTCAAGACGTAATCGGCCATGCCGGCTTTTTCAATCAGCAGCGGGATTTCGTACAGTACCGGTGAGGTTACCATCGGCACGACGGCTTTTTGGTCGACATCGCAGAACAGGGCGATTTTCTCGCACAACTCTTCATCCACCGGGTAATCTGAGCGGGCGATGATCATATTGGGAGAAATGCCAATGCTGCGCAGGGCGGCCACCGAGTGCTGGGTCGGCTTGGTTTTCAATTCTCCAGTCGCGCCGATGTAGGGCAGCCATGTGACATGGACAAACAGCACGTTTTCGCGCCCCACTTCGGTGCGCAGTTGTCGCAACGCTTCCAGGAAAGGCTGGCTTTCAATATCGCCTACCGTGCCGCCCACCTCCACCAGGACAATATCCGCCCCGGTGGTCTTCGGAACCAGCCCGATGCGCCGTTTGATTTCATTGGTGATGTGCGGAATGACCTGAATCGTCCCGCCCAGGTAGTCGCCCCGCCGCTCTTTGGAGATGATTTCCGCGTAGACCTGCCCAGTGGTAAAGTTGCTCACCCGGCTGGCGCGGATGTCGATGAAACGCTCATAATGCCCCAGATCGAGATCCGTTTCCGCGCCGTCATCCAGCACGAAGACTTCCCCATGCTGGTACGGGCTCATTGTTCCCGGATCAACATTGATATACGGATCCAGTTTCTGCACTGCGACGTTAAAGCCGCGTTCCTTCAGGGTGCGTCCCAGTGCGGCTGCTGTTACGCCTTTCCCTACTGAGCTGACGACTCCGCCGGTAAAAAAAATATATTTGGTAGGCATGCTTCCTCTCTCAATATTCAAGCTGGTAAGTCCCTATTTGCACCAATCGCAGCAAGCTGATTCCTGCCGGTTACAAAGGCAGTGGGGAGGGCCGTTGACCGGCGTCCTCCCCACATGGGTTGACGAAAAAAAATCTTTCGGGTGCAGCAGGATCAATTTCATCCGACCAGTTTTCTCAAATCCTCGGCGGCACGCCGCATTTCGAGGAAAACCAGGCCCAGCTTGCCTTCCTGGCGCGCCAGGGCCGTCAGTACCGCTTCGTCACCAACCGAAATCAGAACGATGAAGCCACGATCACCCTTGATGTAAACCTGCTCAAGCGTCCCGCGCCCCAACTCCTGCGCAATCCGTTCACCAAGCGAAAGCATGGCCGCCGACATGGCCGAAACGCGGTCTTCCTCGGCGCCCTGCTGCAGAGCTGACGCCATAATCAGGCCGTCCACCGATACCACTGCGGAGGCTTCAATATCAGATGTGGAAGCCTGCATCGCGCGCAAGCGTTCAACCATAAGTTGGCTGCGGTTTTTGGTCATAAAGTCTCTCCGTCGATAAGGTCTGGCAGAGTTTACCATAAAATTACCCGCCTGCCGCCCTCTTTCCTCCCGGACTCATGATTCGATCCTCGCCAGTGGCAACCGAATTCAAAAAAAAGCGTAATTCATGTTAAACTTAACAATTGTCCTGCAAAGGAGACCCCTCATGAACGATCGTCCCGGATGCCTCTCTGGTTTGCTCAAACTTTTCCTGATTGATGCAGTCTTCGACTGGCTGCAGAAAAAATTCGGCTATGGGCGCGGAGGTTGTTGCGGCTGTGGCTGCGGCTTGCTGCTGGCCATATTCGCCTGCCTGCTCACTCTCTCTGTATTGCTTGGAACCCAATGGTTCAAATTCAGCTATTGATGAAAAAAAGCCTGCCCGCGCTGCTTCTGCTTTTGCTTTTAATGTCCGTTCCCCGGCCTGTCACCGCGCAGGAAGCCTCTCCCACGCCTGAAGCCTTGCAGCCCACGCCCGCTCCGACAGTCCCCCCCGTCAGCCCGCTTCCGGCAGTGGATGGATTGACCAGACCGGTGCAGGGAGAAGTGCTCAGCGGCCTGGTCAATCTCAGTGGAACCGCCTCCGGCGCTTGGGATCTGGCATTCGCCTATCCAGACGACACCAGCGGAACCTACTTTCCGCTCGCCAGCTCCTTTCAGCCCATCACCGGTGACCTGCTCTCCAACTGGGACACCTCCCAGGTCAGCGATGGGGAGTACCGCCTGCGGCTGCGCATCAGCACCCAGGAAGGATCGCAAGAATATTACGTCAATTTCCAAATCCGCAACGACCAGCCGCCGACGGATACCCCGACCGTTACCCCCACACTCCTCAGCCCGACACCTTTTCAACCGCTCACATTCACCCCGGCTCCTTCCGCCACCGAGTTGCCCACCGCCACTCCCACACCCTTGCCGCCCAACCCGGTCATCCTGCCGCCGCAGGAGATCGCAGTCAATTTTGGCAAAGGCGCTGCCATCGTAACAGCCCTGTTTGCCATTTTCGGGCTGCTGCTCAGCCTCAGCAGAAAACTTCGCGCCTGATGAATTTTTTCCTTTCTCTCTTCAAATCACCTGTTATGACCGAAACTCTTCCCCACCTGATCGTCGGCCTGGGCAACCCGGGCCGCGAATATGCCCAGACGCGCCACAACATGGGCTTTATGCTCATCGATACCCTGGTTGCGCGCCTCAACGCGCGCGGTATGAAGGTGCAGGCCAAAGCCATCGTCATCACCACCCAGTACGAAGGGCACAAGCTTATCCTCGCCAAGCCGCAGACCTACATGAACCTTTCCGGCCAGTCGGTGCAGGGCCTGTCAAATTTTTACAAGGTGCCGCTCGATCATATTTTGGTGGCGCATGATGACCTGGACTTACCCTTTTGCGCCATCCGCATGCGCCCCGGCGGCGGCGCGGGCGGA
Source organism: uncultured Anaerolineae bacterium (assembly GCA_903875215.1). Taxonomy (GTDB): domain Bacteria; phylum Chloroflexota; class Anaerolineae; order Anaerolineales; family Villigracilaceae; genus UBA5195. The sequence continues at coordinate 418,335 of CAIQVH010000031.1, read as the reverse complement.
CAGAAGGGCATTAAATCCACCATCGAGCAATTGGGTACGCCCGATTTTGCCCGCCTGCGCCTTGGCATTGACCGCCCGCCCGGCCGCATGCAAGCCGCCGATTACGTTCTGCAAGCCTTCACCCAAAAAGAACTACTGACCGTTTCCGAGACCCTCGACAAAGCCGCCGACGCCGCCCTGACCTGGGTGACCGAAGACCTGAACGCGGCGATGAATAAGTTTAATGGCACCGGTACTGCATAAAGCCGTTGATGTTGGATCGGAAATAGACCACAGATGTGACCAGTGCAAAAATGTGGGGATTTGATGAGCAAACAGCCCTTTGCGTGGAGAGACGAGGACTGTATTTTTTTACGGTAGACCATTTTTGCTGTATACTTGCAGATTACCTTTTCACCCAAACCCCGGCCTCCCATGGATTTCCTGCTTGCCTCCCTGCGCTCGACCCCTGAATACCAGTCCCTGCTGAAGCAGGTTCAGGAGAATCACCCGCTGGCTGCTCTCAGTTTGCCGCGCGCGGCGCGCCTGGCGCTGCTGGCAGCGCTGCATGGCGATTTGAATCGTCCGTTGATTTATCTGACCGATCGGGCTGATCATGCCCTGGCACTTTACGACGAGTTGGCCTTCTGGCTGCCCTCGGCGGCGCGTTACCTGTTTTCGGAGCCGAACCCGTTATTTTATGAAGATGCAGCCTGGGGCAATACCACGCGCCGCGACCGTCTGCAGGCCCTGACGGCGCTGGCTGCCTATCACCTGCCGTTTGCCGAAAAACCGGCCCTGGCGCCGGTCATCGTCGCCTCGGCGCGGGCGGTGATGACGCGCACTTTGCCGCGCCGCGACTTTCTTAAGGCCAGCAAACGACTCGCCGTCGGGCAGGAGATTCAGCCGGATGCGCTGATCCATCAATGGGCGGCGAGCGGTTACCAGGCGGTGGAAATTGTCATCGAGCCGGGGCAGTTTTCCCGGCGGGGCGGGATTCTCGATATCTGGGTGCCTTCCGAGCCATACCCTGCCCGGCTGGATTTTTTTGGCGACGAAATTGACACCCTGCGGCGCTTTGACCCCGGCTCCCAGCGCACGGTGGCTCAGATGGAAAGTTTGCTGGTCACCCCGGCGCGGGAATTCTTGGTCAGGGAAGCAAGCGAGGTCAATTTGGCCGGAGATACGGCGCTTGAACCGTCCGAGTTTCTCATTCCGGTCTATCATCCCTTCCCGGCTTCGATTTTGGATTATCTGCCGTCGCGCGGACTGGTGCTGGTGGACGACCTTTCCTTGGCTGAGGCTATGGTGGTGGATGTGGAGGAACAGGCGGTTAAATTGCGCCAGGAATCGCTGGCGGAGGGCACTCTGGCGCCTGATTTTCCCGTCCCATACCAGACCTGGGTTGAACTGTTGGACGCGATCCACGCCCGGGCCTGGTTGGAACTGGGACAGGGAGGCGATTCTGAGACGCAATCAGACCCGGGGGCTGTTGGTCTGCGGGAGATTTTCTCGCCGGGGCAGCGGTTTGGAGGGCGGTTAAAGCCTTTTATGGAGGTTCTGACCGGGCTGGTGACGGCGCGGGATCCGGTGGTGGTGGTTTCGCGCCAGAGCCAGCGCCTGGAGGAGTTGTGGAGCGAGCAAGCTGCTTCGAAACGGGAGGCCGGCTCGAGCGGGGAAGGGGAAGCGGCGCTTAAACGGAATCCGCTTTTCGTGGAGGGACATCTCTCTGAAGGGTTTTTCTTAAAAATAAATCCCCCCGAATTTGGGGAGCCGCGCGAGGTGCCGGGCCAACCGTTTGCCGTTCACCTGATTTCTGATTCTGAAATTTTTGGCTGGGAGCGCCCGGTGGCGCGCAGCCGGCAGAAACAGGCTGCCGAAGCGCCTGAGGCCGCTTTTGGCGACCTGCGCGCGGGCGATTTTGTGGTGCATGTCGATTATGGCATTGGCAAATTTGTCGGGCTGGTGCGGCGCGTCCTGGAAGGTCATGAGCGTGAATTTTTGGCGGTGGAGTATGAGGGCGGGGCGCAGGTCTTTGTGCCGGTTTTTCAGGCTGACCGGTTGACGCGTTATATCGGCGGGGAAGGCGCGCCCAATGTGACGCGCTTGGGGACGCAGGAATGGTCGAATGCCAAGGCCAGTGTGAAGGAAGCGGTTCAGAAGGTGGCCGAGGAGCTGCTGGAGCTCTATGCCCGGCGTCAGACGGTTTCGGGGTATGCCTTTGGCCCGGATACGTTGTGGCAGCAGGAGTTGGAGGACAGCTTTCCGTATATGGAGACTCCCGACCAGGTGGCGGCGATTGCGGCCATCAAGCGCGATATGGAGCGCGCCAGGCCGATGGATCGCCTTTTGTGCGGCGATGTGGGCTATGGCAAGACCGAGGTTGCGCTGCGGGCGGCGTTTAAGGCCGTGCAGGATGGCAAACAGGTGGCAGTGCTGGTGCCGACTACGGTGCTGGCGCAGCAGCATTTTGAGACATTTCAGCAGCGGTTGGCGGCTTTTCCGGTGACGGTGGAAATGCTCTCGCGCTTCCGTTCGCCGCGCGAGCAGGGTGAAATTCTCCGCAATCTGTTGCTGGGCAAGGTGGATATCCTGATCGGGACGCACCGCTTGATCTCGCAGGATGTGGAGTTTAAGGAATTAGGGCTGGTGATCATTGATGAAGAGCAGCGTTTTGGCGTGACTCACAAGGAGCACCTGAAAAAATTACGCACCGAAGTGGATGTGCTGACGCTGACCGCGACTCCCATTCCCCGCACGCTCTATATGGCCCTGACCGGTGTACGTGACATCTCGAACCTGAATACGCCGCCCGAGGAGCGTCTGCCGGTTATCACGCATGTTGGGCCCTATTCGCCGCGCCTGGTGCGGCAAGCCATTCTGCGCGAAATGGAGCGCGGCGGGCAGATATTTTTCGTCCACAATCGCGTTCAGACCATCCACGCCATGAAGATGCACCTGCAAAAACTGGTCCCCGAGGCCCGCATCGGCATTGGGCATGGGCAAATGGACGAACATCAACTGTCGCGCATCATGCACGATTTCACCGATGGAAAGATCGATATCCTGCTTTCGACGACGATCATCGAAAGCGGGCTCGATATTCCAAATGCCAACACCCTGATCGTTGACCGGGCTGACACATTTGGCCTGGCGCAGTTATATCAGCTGCGCGGGCGCGTGGGTCGCGGCGCAGCGCGCGCCTATGCCTACTTTTTCCGGCACCGCAAGAAACCGCCTACGCTGGAAGGCCAGGAGCGGCTGGAAGTTATTGCCGAAAACACCCAGCTTGGCGCAGGCTATTCGATCGCCATGCGCGATCTTGAAATTCGTGGCGCAGGCGAATTGCTCGGTCATCGCCAGAGCGGACAGATCGAGGCCGTCGGTTTCCATCTGTACACGCGCATGCTGGCCGCTGAAGTCAGGCGGCTGAAAGCGGCTGGAACCGCCCTGAACCTGCTGCCGGCCGGAGTCGAAGAAAGCTCGTTCGCCTCTCAGTTATCCGCTTTTGAGCAGGAACTCAAAGAACCGGTGACCGTGGATTTGCCGCTCGCGATTGGCATTCCCGCCTCCTATATTCACAACCAGGAACTGCGCCTGCGTCTCTACCGCAGGATAGCCAGCCTGCGCGACGAATTTGAGCTGGAACCGCTGATATCCGAGTTTGCTGACCGTTTTGGCCCCCTGCCCGAAATGTTCCAGAATCTGTTCTACCAGATGCGCGTTAAATTGCGCGCAGATTCGGCTGGACTGCTCGCCGTCAGCGTGGAAAATGGTCAGATCGTGCTGCGTTACCCGGCCCTGACGGAAAATATGTCTCAGCGTATGCTCTCCGATTTGGGCACCGGCATCCGGGGCGGGAAAAACGCCTACTGGTGCAACTTCCTGAAAGAGGAAGACTGGCAGGAGCGCCTGCTGGAGGCGCTCGACCGCCTGAACCGGCGCGTGGTGGATGTCTTTGGCAGCCGGCAGCTGCCCGGATAATCCCTTCGTCATGCAGCAGAATGGGAATAACTGGGGCTTTTCTTGCTTCGATTAGCCTGATACACTCGGAATAAATATTATTTTGGAGGCAATATGCGAAAAATTCTGCTTCTCATCCCCTTGACACTGTTATTAACGTTCTGCGCCATTGGCGTCCCTGCTTCGTCCGATCAGCAAGTTGCTCAAATTGTCAGCGCTACGCTGACCGCGGTTGCCCAGACGGGCCAACCGGCAGGTGGCCAGGGCAGCATTTCGGGGCAATTAAATTATCCGCTGGGCGCGATGCCCGCACTAAAGATTTATGCCATCCTGACCGGCACCGACCAATTTTACGTTGTCGAAACCACTGCCGGACAGATGACCTACCAGCTTGACAACTTGCCGGAAGGAAAATATCACCTGGTAGCGTATTCTGCTGAAGCTGCTGGAGGCTATACTCAGGCTGTTTTGTGCGGCCAGACCGAAACCTGTACCGACCATTCACTGGCCGATGTCATCGTCCTGGGCGGAGAAACCACCGCCGAAATCAATCTCTTTGACTGGAACCAGCCCGACTTCCCGCCCCAGCCGGGCAGCGCCGCCCAGGGCGCCCCGCCGGTTTCAGCCGGAGTTGGCGCTGTGGCCGGGCAGCTCATGTACCCCGCCGACGCCCTGCCGGCCATGAAGATCGCTGCTTTTAACATCGAAACTGCCGAAACCTACACGGTGGAGACGGTTGCCGGTCAGAGCACATACCAGCTGGATAACCTGCCCGCTGGGCGGTATTTCATCGTCGCTTATTCCATTGAAGGCAACGGATTTACCGGCGGCGTGGCCGGAGGCTACACCGCTGCTGTGGCGTGCGGCCTGTCGGTCAATTGCACCGATCATACCTTGCTGGAAGTCAATATCATCGCCAACAACCTGGTGCAAAACATCGTGCCAGGAGATTTCTACGCCCCTGAAGGCACCTTCCCGCCGATGCCATAGGATGGCTAAAAATGGGGGGCTGCCAGCAACCGGGCAGCCCCCCATCGCTCAGGATCGCTGGTTGGCCATCCTGATCTCTACGCAGTCCGTTCATTGAATTTTGCAGCCTAATATTTTCTGGGCTCGATCCCAGGCTTTTATTTGTTTCTCAATTTGGACCAGGCTAGAAAAGTGATGTGTTTGAATGCGGCGGTAAGATTTTTCATTCCCTTGTCCTTATGAATTCCAATGTTCATGGTTATTTACCAATTGGACCAACGCTATGCCTCTCTTTAATTTGACCGCACCCTTCAAACCCACCGGCGACCAGCCGGAAGCAATAGCCGCGCTGGTTGGCGGTGTGCGCCAGGGCTTGAAAAACCAGGTGCTGCTCGGTGCAACCGGCACTGGCAAGACCTTCACCATGGCCTCATTGATCCAGGAATTGCAGATGCCCGCCCTGATCATGGCTCACAACAAGACCCTTGCCGCTCAGTTATATGCCGAATTCAAGGACTTTTTTCCCGAAAATGCCGTGGAATACTTTGTTTCCTATTACGACTATTACCAGCCTGAAGCCTACGTTCCCAGGCACGATCTGTACATTGAGAAAGAAACCCAAATCAACGAAGAGATCGAGCGCCTGCGGCTGGCTGCCACCACCTCGCTTGTCTCTCGCAAAGATGTCATCATTGTCGCATCCGTCTCTTGCATCTATGGCCTCGGCTCGCCCGACGAATTCCTGCGCGGCTCAGTCAATCTTAAGGTCGGTGAAATCTACCGGCGCAATGCCCTCATTCGCCAGCTGATCGACGGGCAGTACCAGCGCAACGACCTGGATCTGCGTCCTGGCACTTTTCGCGTCCGCGGCGATACTCTCGAGCTGATTCCCGCCTACTCAGAAAAACGCGGCTACCGCATCACCTTCTTCGGCGACGAGATTGAACGCATCCTCGACTTTACTCCGCTGACCGGCGAAATCCACTCCGAACTCGAAACGGTGGACATTTACCCGGCCAAGCATTACATCACCGCTGAAGAAAAACTAAAAGATGCCATCATCGACATCGAAACGGAACTGGCTGAACGTGTCAAACTTTTCAACGGGCAGGGCAAACTGCTCGAAGCGCAGCGCATCGAACAGCGCGCCCGTTACGACCTGGAAATGCTCAAGGAAGCGGGATATTGTTCCGGCATCGAAAACTATTCCCGCCACCTCGACCGGCGTCCCCCTGGAACGGCTCCCTGGACCCTGATCGATTTCCTACCCTCCGAATACCTGCTGATCCTCGACGAGAGTCACATGACCGTCCCGCAGATTCGCGGCATGTACAACGGCGACCGGGCCCGCAAGGAAACGCTGGTCGAATATGGCTTCCGTTTGCCCTCTGCCATGGACAACCGCCCGCTCAAATTTGCCGAATTTGAGCAGCGCATGGGCTACACCATTTACACCTCGGCCACGCCCGGCCCCTATGAAATGGAACGCGCTGAGCGCGTTGCTGAGCAAATTATCCGCCCCACCGGCCTGGTAGACCCCGAAGTGGAAGTGCGCCCCACCCAGGGGCAGGTCGATAACCTGCTCGGTGAAATCCGTCAGCGTGTTGAAAAAGGGGAAAGGGTGCTGGTGACCACGCTCACCAAGCGCATGGCTGAAGATTTATCCGAATACCTGCTGGAGCTGGGCATCAAGGTTCACTACCTGCACTCGGAAGTGGAAACGTTGGAGCGCGTCGGCATTCTGCGCGACCTTCGTTTGGGCGTATTCGATGTCATCGTCGGCATCAATCTGCTGCGCGAAGGGCTCGATTTACCAGAAGTTTCGCTCGTTGCCATCCTGGACGCTGACAAGGAAGGCTTCCTACGCTCCAGCACCGCATTGATTCAAACCATCGGACGCGCTGCCCGGCATGTGCATGGCCGCGTCATCATGTATGCCGATCGGATCACAGATTCGATGAGCGCTGCCCTTAACGAAACCAACCGCCGCCGTGCCAAGCAGGTCAAATTCAACCAGGAGCATGGCATCGTGCCGATCAGCATCCACAAAGCCATTCGCGACATCACCGACTCGCTTTCCGTGGCGGGCCGCGAAAAGGCCATGGCGCTGGGCGAGGAGCGTGGTAAATACAAGGCTGGCAAGGCTGCCGATACCGCTTCACAGGGCGAATTAAAGCGCCTGGTCAGCGAAATGGAAAAGCAGATGAAAGAAGCAGCCAAGAACCTGGAGTTTGAAAAGGCCGCGGCCATCCGCGACGAGATGTATGAACTGAAAGCACTCTTGGCGGAGGATGAAAAGCTTAAACCCTGGGAACGGATCAAACTACTTTCCGGGGATGGAACATAAACAAAGGATGCCTCCGCTGGCTGGCGGAGGCATCCTTTGTTTACTGCGCATTTGTCCGGGCATCCTGTTCGGGCTCATCTGCTGCCGGGGCCAGACCATCTTTGAAGGATTTTAGCCCGTTGCCCAGTTCGCCCATCACCTTTGCGAGCCGGCCCGGGCCAAACAGGACAATCACGATCACCAAAATTATCAAGAGTTCAGGAATTCCGAGTTCCATGGGAGCCATCCTTTTCAATCAAAATTAGCTTGAGTATAGCTGGGAAAGCTTGGAATGAGATTAAAACCCCCGGTCAGCTTGATCAGCTGCGCGGAAAAAAAACTGCCCACCCGGCGCCTTTCTGGGCCGGGTGGGCAGTTTTCCTGCCAATCAAGATTTTACGCCGGGTGAGGGTGATTCCGTTCCCGGAATGGGTCCACCCGCCTTTGCAAAGTTCCGGCTGTCAACAGTAAGACCGCCCCGAGCAGGCTCAACCAGAACCCAATCGCCGGGATGGCGCGAAATTTGACCCACACCATCCACCAGGCCAGCAGAAAACTGAGGGACAGCAACCCGGCGGTGAGCAGGACGCGCCGGTTAGCATTCCGCGAATACGGGCGAAGTAAGAGATGAGTCAGCGCAGCACCACTCAGCAGGACCGGTAAAATCAGTGCCAGGTTGGCGTATAAATATTTGCCGGTCAGCAGCATCGAGAGCGGGCTTTTCCCGCAGTCGCCAGCTTCACCACCGGTGAAGAATGATCGGATTTCGGTAAAAAAGACCAGGTTGGTGCCCTGTGTTCCCTGAACCGGGATTTGTGTGCAGCCCATTTCTTCGGCTGGCAGATTTCCCAGACCAGAGACCTGGCCGTTGGCAAATTCCATGACCCACAAGGCGCGCCCGGCTGGCAAAAACAAACCGGTCACGAGCAACAACAGCGCGGCGATTGAAAGATATACACAGGCTGGTCTTACCATACGATCCTCCTTAAAAGGTAATTTGGTCGTGGCGTGCGCCTGATTATTACTGGCGCTTATGCTATTTGATTATTATAAATTATACAACTTGAGAAGCCTTAATTCAATCAGTCACCGTTGGCTGCGTCGTATTCCTGTTGCCATCCGTCTGGCCGGTGGACAAGCTACCTCTGATTGGGCATTTCTTTTGTGAAAATTTGTGTGTTCTTCATAAAGTCTTTACATTCGGGCGGTATCCTATAAGCACGGTCACCAAGAAAGGTGATCAAACCAAAAAACCAAACTAACAATTGACAGGAGTTCAAAATGAAAAAAGCATTACTCGTAGTAACCGTGGTCGCTCTCGCCGCCGTGATTTTTGGAGCTGGTGTGGTCTTTGCCCAGTATGGAACCGCTTCTGCCCAGGGCGCCGATTTTACCGGCAGGATGGGTATGGGAATGGGTGGTGGTATGCATGGCCGCGGCGGTTATGGCCCCATGCACGACTATGTTGAACAGGCGTTGGCTGAAAAACTTGGCCAGACCGAGGACAAGATCGAAACACAACTGGCCGCTGGAAAGACCATGGCCCAGATCGCTCTGGATGCTGGCACCGCTGAAGCGAACGTTGCGGCCCTGCTGGAAGGTGTACACAAGACCGCTTTCGACAAGGCTGTTGCGGCTGGTGTAATGACCCAGACTCAGGCAGATGCGATGTTCGCTCAGATGCAGACGCGCGGTTTCGGCACCGACTGCCCGAATGACGGCGTCCGCCCGCAGGATGGTACCGGTTTTGGTGCTGGTCGCGGCGGGATGATGGGTGGCGGGCACTGGCAATTCGCTCCGCAGACCAATCCGTAAGCGAATGCTGCAATAAAAACAGGCCCGGGATTTCCCGGGCCTGTTTTTTGTATGGGTCAGGTTACTTTTTCCGCAAGGGAATCAGCAGCAGGGGGGAGGGTGCTCTTTTTACCACGTTGGGCGCAACGGAGCGCGCCCAGAAGGCGCTCATGCCTGCCTTGCGGTGGGTGCCAAGCAGGATCAGGTCGGCATGCAGGCGCGCGGCGGTGGATACGATCACATCGGCAGGATCGCCGCGCCCGATTTCGGCGCTGGTTTCCAGGCCGCTGGCCAGGCATTCGTTCAGGTGTTCCTGCAGGTGTTCACGGGCGGTCTCTTCCTGAATCTCCAGGTAGGCGGCAGCGGTGGCGGGGAGCAGATTGCCCACGGCAGCTTCCTGGCCGGTCAGGGTGGAGTAGGTCGGGACGACGGTCAGCAGGTACAGTTCGGCTGTATAGGCGCGGGCCAGTTCACGGGCGTATTCCAGACTTTCGTCGTGCAGAGATTCGTTATCCAGCGGAACCAGGATGCGGCGCAGGGAAAAGGGGTGGGGCTTGATCCCGTGTGGCTGGAGCAGGAGGAGGGGTGTTTCCCCGCCAGAAAGGACCTGTTGAGCAATATTGCCAAAAACAAAATCGCGGAAACCGCCCTGGCCGTGCGCGCACATCACGATCAGGTCGGGGTTATATTCTTCGCTGGCGTGCTGGATGATGCTGGCGGCGACATCCTGTACAGCGGCTGCATGGACGTGGGCTTCCACCTGGGTTCCGGCGGGAAAGGCACGGGAGGCAGTTTCATTCAGATAGGCACTGGCTTCATCGGCGCGGGTCAGGTGGTGGTCGTGGTGAATGGCCTGAGGGGCGTCTTTTTCAATAATGTGCAGCAGGGTGACAGGTGCACTCAGGGTTTTAGACATTGATGCGGCTGGAACAAGGGCAGTTTCGGCCAGCCTGGAACCGTCGAGGGGGACGAGGATATGCTTGAACACGGTCAGCCTCCCAGGGTGAGTTGATAGAGCAGGAAGAAATTCAGGGTCAGGATTAAAACTGCGGCCAGGCTGGCCAGGAAGGTGGTCAGCGGGTGGTTGACCAGGTGGCCCATCAGGTCTTTTCGGCGGGTGAACAGAATCAGCGGGATGACGGCGAAGGGCAGACCAAAGCTGAGGACGACCTGGCTGATGACCAGCGTCTGTGTGGGTTCGAGTCCGCTGGCGATGACCAACAGCGAGGGCACGATGGTTACCAACCGCCGCAGCCACGGGGCGATGTGGCGATGCAAAAAGCCTTGCATGATGACCTGCCCGGCCATGGTTCCGACAGACGAGGAGGAGAGACCGCTGGCGAGCAGGGAGATGCCAAAGAATAGCTGGGCGGCATTGCCGAGCAGGGGTTTGAGGGTCAGGTGGGCTTGTTCTATGGTGCCGACCTGGGTCAGGCCTTGTTGGTGAAATGTGGTGGCGGCCATGATGAGCATGGCCATGTTGATCAGGCTGGCGGCGCCCATTGCCACGACGACATCAATGATTTCGAATTGGAACAGGCGCTTCTGCATTTTTTCGCTCTTGACGACAATCCGGTCCTGGGTCAGCGCTGAGTGCAGGAAGATGGCGTGCGGCATGACGGTTGCTCCGAGGATGCCAGTGGCAACCAGCACACTCTCGGTGCTGGAAAAATGAGGCACGAAGGCATGATACAGAACCTGGCGGAAATCTGGTTTGACCAGGAAGGTTTCTGCCAAATAGCTGACGGCGACAACACCGATCATGGCGGTGATGACGGCTTCCAGCGGGCGGAATCCGTATCGTTCCAGCCCGAGGATCAGGAAGGTGATGATGGCGGTCAGGATTCCGGCCCAGAGCAGCGGCATGCCGAACAGCAGGTTCAAGGCCAGGGCCGCGCCTAAAAATTCGGCCAGATCGGTGGCGATGGCCACCAGTTCGGCGATGGCCCACATGCCCCAGACCATCCAGCCGGGAAACTGGTTGCGGCAGTGTTCGGCCAGGTTCTTGCCGGTGGCGATGCCCAGCTTGGCGGAAAGCGTCTGCAGGAGCATGGCCATCAGGTTGGAGGCCACGATGACCCACAGGAGTTCGTAGCCAAACTTGGCGCCGCCCTGGATGTTGGTGGCAAAATTTCCTGGATCCATGTAGGCCACGCTGGCGATGAAGGCCGGGCCCATAAAGGGCATGATGCGCGCCAGCCAGCCCTGGTTGGTTTTTCCCGAAAGCACGGCCTTGGCCTGCCGCACTGTGCGCTCTTCGGGCGGATTGGTTGGGGGAGTTTTTTCTTCGATTTCAGGCACTTCCACCTCTATATAGATTGGTGCGCTGTAGTTGAGTTTTTTATGTAGCTTTCAACGGTCGAAGCGGACTTCGGGGTAGTTTACTGATGGGCCGTCGAGCAGCGGTGAAGGCTGGCCTTTGAGAGCCTGGTTGAAATACGCGACAACGTATTCTTGAATGATACGCTGTACGCGCGGCCCATTGATGGGGCCTTTTAATCCCATTTGAGAAGCCAGGGGAGTCAGCGCGGGCAGGTCGCTAAAGTCGTAGTGATCGGCGCCGAGCAGGGTGACGATATGGCTCTCAGGGTTGGAGTGTGCCAGATAAGTGTTGAATAACTCGGTGTTGCGTTCAAAGGGCCAGAGTTCGCTGAACAGGTAGAAGAATGGCTGCCGGGTGCCTTGTTGAAGCACTGCGAGGCTGACCGGGCGCATGAAGGCGTCGAGGGTCAGGCCGGCCTGGCAGCGGATATCGCTTTCGCAGAATTGGATGGCGGCACCTCCGCCGGTGGAGTGACCGAAGACCCCGAGCCTGTCCAGCGCGAGCAGGCCGGTCAAACGCTGGTGCGGATCCTGTTGATTCCACGCCTCCAACTGGTCGAGGGCGTAGCGCATATCTCCGACCCATTGGTTGACGAGGATGCGGCCGGTGGCTTCGTATTCGTCCTGAGGCAGGCTGCTGCTGGGCGGCAGGGCCTGGGGGTTGTTCGGCGCCTGGGTTCCATCGGGGAAGACGGTCAGGCGGGCGCCGTAGGGATGTTCGAGCGCGACGACGACATAGCCCTGGCTGGCCAGTTCCTGCATCAGGAAGGTGCTTTGCTGGCGGAAGCCGTTCCAGCCGTGCGAGAAAATCAATAAGGGGTAGGGCGCGCCGGAGAGGTTGGCGGGCAGGTTTTCGTAAGCGGAGGTTTTGGCCAGCGCGAGGTGGTCGAGGAAGAAGTGGGGGAGTTCGAGGTAGTCGGCAATGGCCGGGGCGACGAGGCGGGCTTCGGGCATCCAGGCGGCGGGTTGGGCGCCGGCGGGTGGAGGTTGGGCCGGGTACCAGATCTGGATGAGAAAGCGGCGCGGTTCATCTCTGCCGGAGTATAGCTCTTTGCGGCTGAGGTCGGTTAATTCGGCGGTCAGGGTGCCGACGGGGTAGGGGCCGTGCGGGGCGGGAACGGCGGGAATGGGCAAAAGGGCGGGCAGGCTGGCGGAAACGGCCAGCAGGATCAGGCCCAGGATGAGTCCCGCGCGGGACCAGCCGCCGGGCCGGGTTTCCAGCCGGGTGCGCGATTTCCATAAATCTGGCAGGGTCAGCAGGAATATGAGCAGGATCAGCGCGTAGAGGGGGAACATCTGCCAGCGCGGTTTTTCGAGGCTGATGTGGAGGGCGGTCAGCAGGATTGCCAGGCCAGGCAGGAGTTTGAGGAGGGGTGGCCGGTTGGGGGTGAAGAGCTGCCAGAGCAGGCTGATGGCGCAAAGGACGGGAAGGATGATTTCGAGTGGACGCATGTGGTGACCTCGGGTTGGGTGGCGTGTACGGGTAAGGTTTCAGGTTTGAATAACGAAACGCGGATACGCAATTGTATCCGCGTTTGGAGGCTGTTTGGGATAAATTATTTGCTGAAGCGGTCGCTGGCCTCGTCCAGGGCGTTGACTTGCTGTTCGGTCAGTCGCCAGCCAACGGCCCCGGCGTTCTCCTGGGCCTGGTGAACGTTTTTTGCGCCGGGAATCGGCAGGCTGCCTTTGCAGATGCACCAGTTGATGGCAACCTGGGCAGGGGTTTTTCCGCCCTGATCCTGCCCGATGCGGGTGAGCAATCGGATGAGTTGTGGCAGGTCTTTGAGGACGCTGCCATATTTCCCGCCGCGCATGCCGGGGGGTGGGTTTTCGGGGGTGTATTTGCCGGTAAGCAGGCCCATGGCGAGCGGGGAGTAGGCGATCAGGCGCACGCCAAGTTCCTGGCAGCGAGCCAGCAGCCCATTCTTTTCCACGCTGCGATTGAGCAGGTGATATTCGACCTGGTTGGAGGCGAGTGGAATGTCGTGCCGGGCGAGGGTGGTGATGGCGCGCTGCATCTGGTTTTTATCGTAGTTGGAGACGCCGACCGCTTTGGTCAGTCCCTGGTGATGGGCGGCAGCCAGTCCTTCGACGTAGCGTTCAATTGGGATGAGCGGGCTGGGCCAGTGGATCTGGTACAGGTCCAGACTTTCCAGGCCGAGGCGTTCGAGGCTGTTATGCAGCGCGCGCAACACCGCGCTGGGCCGGATTCTCCAGGGTAAGGGAAAAAATTTGGTGGCAACGATGACCGGTGTGGATGTGTTTTTGATAAACTGCCCCAGCAAGCGTTCGGAGCGGCCGTTACCGTAGATTTCGGCGGTATCAACCAGGCGTATGCCATGTTCGAGGGAGGTTTGAAAGCCAAGCTGAAGGTCTTCGTCGGTGTGACTGTTCCCGTAATCCCAAACCAGCCGGTCGCCCCAGGCCCAGGCTCCCAGGCCGATTTCTGTAGTGTGCAGGAATTGAATTGAAGCGGGAATGTCTGCCATGTTGTCTGGTTCCTTTAACCGGGCGAATTTTATCACCATCCAGTTTGATTAGAGTCGCCAGGATTGCTCCTACGGAAAAAGTGACGACCGTCCCTTTGAAAATGGATTAACCGGGTGTATAACCAGATTGTATCTCACTTCCCTGATCAAGTTGAGGCAATATATGTCTGAACAAATGCGCATGTATGTAGAAGTTGGATTTAATGTGCTTTATCTGCTGGTTGTCTGGGGCATGACCCTGCTGATGTCGCTACGCCTGCGTGAGGTGCGGGCTGAGCGATTCCGGGAGGCCAATTTGTTCCGTTGGGCCTTCTTCCTGCTGGCGCTGGGAGACACCGGGCACGTTGGGTTTCGCGTCATCGCGTACGCGTTGGGCGGGCTGGCGCAGAATCCCTGGCTGGTGGGGGTTGGTGCGCTGGCGACGGCCATCACCGTCACCTTTTTTTACGCCATGCTGCTGGTCATCTGGCGCGAGCGATTTCAGGGTGGCTATGGTTGGTTTGAGAAATTGCTGTTTGCCATGGTTCCGCTGCGCCTGGTTTTGATGACTTTTCCACAAAACCAGTGGGCCAGCGTCGAGCCGCCTCCTTTTTGGGGGCCATTTCGTAACCTGTTTCTGATCATCCTGGGGCTGGGCGTGATGTATCTGTTGCTGCGCGACGCGTTGAAGCAGCATGACAGGCTCTATCGCTGGGTGGCGGTTTGTATCTTTTTCTCATACCTGTTTTATACGCCAGTCATTTTCTTCGCCCGTCAGCTGCCACTCCTGGGAATGTTGATGATTCCAAAAACAATCATGTATGTGGCCATCCAATTTATCGCCTATTACGGGCTGTGGCCGAAAAAAACTCAGTGAGGTACGAATTCTCGTGGCAAGCCGAACTGGTCTTCTGAGCCAGGATTCGGTCGCAAGGCCGGTTCGTGCCGGGAAAAGCCTTCGGGTGGGTTTTTTTAATTTTAAGCCCCCAAAAACCAAAACCCGTGTAAAATCACTCGCACTGTTTTCTAGTGGAACTGAGTGGCCGCGAACCCCCTCCCCCATTTCACCTTTTTCATCTTCCATTTTCGAGCGGGATGCGAATCTGATGGGATGGCAGTGGCTGGGAGAAAAGGTGCCCGATCAAGCGGGGGGAGGCTGGCGCTCCCTGAGTTCCAGGGAGTTTCCCATGATGGATATTGATGAACCCTTAACAGAACGGGCTGGCTCCGAGACCCCGGCCCAATTGGCGCAGCGTCTCGGATTGCCGTTTGACGATCTGCGTTTGCTGACCCGCGCCCTCACTCACCGGTCGTATGTCAACGAGCACCAGGATGTCCCCGCCGATAACGAACGGCTGGAATTCCTGGGCGATGCCGTGTTGGATTTCCTTGTCGGCGCTTGGGTCTATAACACTTACCCTGAAATGCCTGAAGGTGAACTGACGCGCATGCGGTCGGCGCTGGTACGCACCGAGGCGCTGGCTGATTTTTCACGCCGGCTCGACCTGGGCAAGGCCATGCGCCTCGGGCGTGGAGAATTGCACGGCGGCGGACGCGATCGGGATGCACTGTTGTGCGCCACTTTTGAAGCGATTGTTGGAGCGCTATACCAGTATAAGGGTCTCGATGCGGCCCGAAATTTCGTCATGCCCCTGCTCGAACCGGCGGCTGAACGGATTTTCGTGCAGATGCACACCATCGACCCAAAATCCCGCTTGCAGGAGTGGTCGCAGGCCCATAAACTGGGCACTCCCCAGTACATCACCCGCCATTCGAGCGGCCCCGACCATGCCCGCATCTTTGAAATCGAAGTTCACATTGGCGGGAAACACCTGGGCAGTGGCGCAGGCCCCTCCAAGCATGTTGCCCAACAAACCGCCGCACAAAATGCGCTCGAAGAAATTGATTTGAATGGTGGCGAGAATTAATCAGCCCGCCTCTCAAAACATCCATAAACTATAACCACGAAGTTACGCAAAAGTTCAGCGCTCAGATTTTTCTTTCGAGCCCATTGGTGTTTCTTGTGGTTAATTCCTTAAAAATCAAAATTCGTATACCACCGATCAAAAATGCCCTTACGCCTAAAATCTCTCGAACTGCACGGTTATAAAACCTTCGCATCCAAAACCTTGTTTGAGTTTGCCGAAGGTATCACTGCCATTGTTGGGCCAAACGGATCCGGCAAGTCCAATTTTGCGGATTCGTTGCGCTGGGTGCTGGGAGAACAATCTGCCAGCCTGTTGCGCGCCAAAAAGACCGAGGATATGATTTTTTCGGGCTCCGAACATCGCCCACGCTCGGGCATGGCCTCCGTGACCATCACCTTCGATAATACCGCTGCCTGGCTGCCTGTCGATTTCTCCGAAGTCGCCGTTACCCGCCGCGCTTACCGCGACGGGCATAATGAGTACCTGCTCAACGGGCAAACTGTACGCCTGCGCGATATTAACGAACTGCTGGCCCAATCCGGGTTGTCGGAACGCACTTACACCATCCTTGGCCAGGGCATGGTGGATGCTTCGCTTGCTCTCAAGGCTGACGAGCGCCGCCGATTGTTCGAGGAAGCGGCTGGGATAGGTCTGTACCGTTCCCGCCGTGAGGAAGCCCTGCGGCGCATGGAAAATACCCAGCGCAACCTGGAGCGCGTGCTCGACATCCTGGCTGAACTGGAGCCGCGCCTGCGCGGGCTGGAGCGCCAGTCCAAACGCGCTCAGGAATACCTGCAAATTCAGGCCGACCTGAAATTGATTTTGCGCGAATGGTACGGCTACCACTGGCATCACTCCCAAAAGGAATTGACTGAAGTCCAGTCGATTGCGCGCCAACAGGAGCAGAAACTCCACGAAGCCCGCAAGCATTACCAGGGTCTGACAGAGGGCTTTTCCAGTACCCGCGCGCGGCTTTTTGACTTGCGCGCCCGTCTGAATGAATGGCACCGGCAGTCAGCCGGTTTGCACAACCAGAGCGAATCCATCAGCCGCGAATTGGCCGTGCTCGAAGAGCGCCGCCGCGCGCAGACGGAAAGCCGCGCCAACGCCGCTGCCGAGCAGGAACGCCTGGCCGATGAGCGCAGCCTGGCCGCCGAGAGATTGGACGAAGCCCGTCTCGAATTGGAGCGCATCCAGGCTGAGGCAGTGGATGCCAAAACCCAGGAAGCCTCTGCCAAAGCCGCCCTTAGCGCCCGCCAGTTCGAGCGCGCCGGGGTGGAACAAAAGCTGAACGCGGCCCGCAATAATTTGAATACGCTCAACTCGCGTCGCGCCAGTCACCAGGCGCACCTGAACGAGCTCAAGAACCGTCTCGACGCCCAGCGCCAAAAACTGCGTGACGCGGATGTGGTCATTGCGACGGCACAGGAGACTTTTTCGGCGGCGGAGAAAAAACACGGTGCCGCCAGGGTGGCGCGTGAGACCGCTGAAAAAGCCTTCCATCAGGCTGAAGCTGATTTAACGGCCAGTCGCCAGAAGTTGAGTGAACTTGAATCAACGCGCCGGCTGCGTCAGGACGAGCGGAATGTCCGGGCGGGCGAGCAGACCAGGCTTCAGGCTCAGTTGGATGTGCTCGAGCAGGCTGAAAAATCGCTTTCGGGTTATGCCGAAGGGGCAAAATTCTTGCTGGAGGCTGCCCGCCAGTCGAAATTGAATGGTGCCAGAGGCGCGCTCTCCGCCGCGCTGGATGTTCCTGCCGCTTATGAAATTGCCGTTGCCGCTGCGTTGGGCGACGCGTTTGACGTGGTGGTGGTCGAATCTGGCCGGGGTGTGGATCAGGCGCTCGAATTGCTGGAGCAGGCTAGCGGGCGGGCGGTTTTCCTGTCACTCGAAGCGGAAGGCGTTCAACGTCCAATGATGAACTTTGAACGGGAAAATCTGCGGGGAGACATTTCCAAAAATGTGCTTGGCGTGGCGTCGGAGCTGGTCAAGGTCAAAGATGAACTCAGACCCGCGGTGGAAGCCCTGCTGGGGAATGTGGTTATCGTTGAAAACCGCAGCGCTGCTCGTCAGCTGCGAACGCAGTTCCCGGCTGTGCGCATTGTGACCCTTAAAGGGGAAGTTTTTCGCCCGGATGGGTTGATCGCCGCAGGCCGCGAGGCGCGCGCCGCGGCCCTAAGCCGACCACGCGAGAAACGTGAAATGAGCGAACGGCTTGCAAAAGCGGTGGCTGGATTAAACGACCTGATTGAGACGTTGAGCAAGCTTGGCGTGGAGATTGTTTCGGCCCAGAAGGAGCTGACGGCGCGCGAGGAGGCGGTTCGCGTTTCTCGCAAGGTTCTAAACGAAGCCACCAGCGCCGAACAGCAGGCTGCGCTGTCGTCTGAATCGGCGCGCCGGCAGCGTGATTTTCAGGCGGGACAAAAAGAAACTCTGCAAAAGGAAATCCGCGAGTCGGAGCGTGACCAGACCGAAACCGGATTGCTGTTGGAAGATGTGGAGGAGAAGTTAAGCGGTGCGCAGGATGCGCTGCGTAAATTGAACGGCGAGCTGGCCGGCCTGGCGTTGGATGAATCGCTGGCGCAGGTTAACTATTGGAGCGCACGGGTTTCCGTTTCTGAGCGGACGGTCAATGATGCGCGCGCGCGTCAGCATGACCGTCAGCAGGTGCTCGAGCGGGTCGGCAGCCAGATTGAAAACGCCCGCCGGCGGGCAGGTGAGATCGACGCTTCGTTTGGGCAGTTGGATGGCGATAAGGCGCGCTTGCAGGGCCAGGAAAAGGACTTGCACGAACAAATCGAGGCGTTGCGGGTGTTGATCGAGCCCGCGGAAGCGCAACTCGAAGAAGCGGAACGGCAGGAGGTCACTCTGCAGGAGCAGGAAGCCGCCGCTCAGCGCGCACTGGCCAACGTGGAGCGCTACAATGCCCAGGCCCAGCTTGATCTGGGCCGCAAACAGGAGGCCCTGGACAGCCTGAAACGCCGTATTGAGGAGGACTTCGGCCTGGTGCAGTTTGAGTACGAGGCGACGATGACCGGTTCGGTGCCGTTGCCGCTGGACGGTATGGTGGAGACTCTGCCGTTGGTGACGACTCTCTCGCCTGAATTGGAGGAGGCCCTGACACAAAAACGCGCCCAGATTCGGCGCATGGGCGCGGTCAACATGGAGGCCCAGCAGGAGTACGAATCGGTTCGGGAACGCTTTGAATTCATGACTTCGCAGGTGGAAGACTTGAAGCAGGCCGAATCGGACTTGCGCCAGGTGATTGCCGAACTGGATGAAGTAACCAAAAAAGAATTTATCAAGACCTTCGATGCGGTTGCCTCCGAGTTCAAGGGGATTTTTACCCGCTTGTTTGGGGGCGGCTCGGCGCGGTTGATCCTGACCGACCCGGATAATTTGACCGAGACCGGCATTGACATCGAGGCCCGGCTGCCGGGACGGCGTGAGCAGGGGCTTTCGCTGCTTTCGGGTGGCGAACGCTCGTTGACCGCCATCTCACTGGTCTTTGCGCTGCTCAAGGTTTCGCCGACACCGGTTTGCGTGATGGATGAAGTGGATGCGATGCTGGATGAGGCCAATGTCGGTCGCTTTCGGGATCTGCTTGATGAACTCAGCCAACATACCCAGTTTATCGTCGTCACTCACAACCGCAACACCGTCCAGGTAGCGGATGTCATCTATGGAATTACCATGGGCCGAGATTCTGCCAGCCAACAGATCAGCCTGAAGCTGGATGAAGTCAGCGATGAAATGCTGGGGAGGAATGGCTAATTGCCGGGTTGGCAATCTGGAAAATGGAGAGGCCTCCGCGCATGGCGGGGGCCTTTTGGTTTGTGGGGGAGATGGACTGATAAAATCTCGCTTGAGAAGCTGGCGAAAAGTATTGTAAAGTGCATCACACGGTAGTAATATCTAGTGAATTTAATTACCAACATCAAGGAGAATGATTATGGTCATCAAGAAAAAACCCGGAGTAATCGGCATTCTGACCGGCGGCGGGGATGTCCCGGGCCTGAATCCTGCCATTCGTGCTGTCACCATTCGCGCCTTGCGGGAAGGCTACCAGGTCGTTGGTCTGCGGCGCGGCTGGGGAGGGCTGGTGGAAATCGTGCGTGATAAAGGCTACGACAACAGCGCCAATTACCAGTTTCTAAGCGAAGAAATCGTCAACCGGGCTGGGCGCACGGGCGGCACTTTCCTGCATTCCTCGCGCACCAATCCGGGCAAGATGAAAGCCAAGGATGTTCCGGATCATCTGAAGGACAAGTACAAGGAAGAACGCAACGACCTGACAGAGGAAGTTCTGAAAAACCTTGATTTTCTTGGCGTCGACTACCTGATTCCGATCGGGGGCGACGACACACTCTCGTACGGCGTGCGCATGTACCAGGAGGGGGTTAAGGTTGTTGCGATTCCCAAGACAATGGACAATGACGTGCCCGGCACCGATTATTGCATTGGCTTCAGCACCTGCGTCACCCGCACGATTGCGCTGGTCAATAACCTGCGCACGATCGCCGGTTCGCACGAACGTTTTCTCGTCCTCGAAGTGTTTGGGCGCTACGCCGGTTTCACCGCCATGCTCCCGACCATGGCCGGCGCGGCCAACCGCTGTGTCATCCCTGAATTTACCTTCAACATTGAGCATCTGACCGAATTGATGAGCAAGGATCGCGACCGCAATCCAAGCAAATACTCGATCGCGCTGGTTTCGGAAGGTGCCATGTTTGAAGGTGGTCAAATGGTTTTTGAGAAGATGGAAACTGATGCCTACGGACATGCCAAGTTGGGCGGCATCGGCGATCTGGTTGGCGCGGCGATGCGTGATATTTCTCCCCGCTTCAACAAAGGCCAGACTGTCGATGTGGTTGAGCAGAAGCTCGGCTACATGGTGCGCGGCGGCGACCCGGATGCGATTGATTCGATCGTGCCGATGGCCTTTGGCAACCTGGCGCTTGACCTGGTGTTGAAGGGCATCCACGGGCGCCTGGTGGTGCTCAAGAACGGACGCTATGACAATGTTCCGCTGGACGTGGTCACATCCAAGAAAAAGCTCGTCAATGTCGACCAATTCTATGACATCGAGCGCTACCGGCCAAAGTATGAAAACTTCGAGATGAAGCCGCTCTTCATCATGACCAGCGAACTGTAACCCTGCCTTACCCGAAGCATCCACAATCCCCGACCCAATTCGGGGATTGTTTTTTCATTCTGCCCAGGTTGGCAGTATAATCGGCAAAATTAAGACCAAAGGAGTAGGATTATATGAATTTTGCCATGTGGAAAAAAGCCCTGGAAGTCATCCCGGCTGTCAGCAAGGAAGAATGGGACGGGCTGGATTTCGTCTCGAAGTGGTTGATCTCCACCCGCGCCGCGGTGCTGGTGATGACGTTCATATCGGCAGCCCTGGCTGGCCTGTTTGCGCTTCGCGAGCACCATTTTCAGCTGGTGCCCTGGATGGCCTTAACTCTCGGCTTGATCCTGGCCCACGCCACCAACAATCTGTTCAACGATTACACCGACTTCGTCAAAGGCGTTGACAAGGATAACTATTTTCGTACCATGTACGGCCCGCAACCGGTGGCCAATGGCTTGCTGACCACCACCCAGCTATTGATTTACACCGCCATCACCGGCGCCATCGCCGCCGCCTTTGGCGTTTTTCTGATCGTCACCAAGAACGATCCTTACATCTGGATCTTGCTTGGGCTTGGCGCATTCTTCGTGCTCTTCTACACCTGGCCGCTGAAATATATCGCTCTCGGCGAAGTCGCGGTGCTGCTCGTCTGGGGGCCGCTAATGATTGGCGGCGGCTATTACGTCCTCGCCGGCAGCTGGGATTGGAACGTCATCTGGGCCAGCATCCCGTACTACTTCGGGGTGACCACCGTTATCTTTGGCAAGCACATCGACAAAATCCAGGTTGACCGGGAAAAAGGCATCCACACCCTGCCGGTTCTGATCGGCGAGAAAGCCTCCCGCCTGGTCGTGATTGCCATGCTTCTGTCACCCTACCTGCTCGTTGCGGGGATGATTGCCCTGAAATATTTCACCCCGGTCATGTTGATCGTCCTCCTGGCCCTTCCCACCCTGAAAGAAACCCTGCCATACTTCCTCCAACCCCGTCCCAGCACCCGGCCAGATTGGTTCCCCGATGGACAGGGTGGCTGGCCGTTGTTTTTTGCTCCGCTGGCCTTCCGCAACAACCGTGCTTTCGGCGGCCTCTTCATGCTTGGCCTGCTTGTCGATGTGCTGTTGCGCCTTTACCTGCCCGCGTTCTGGAAGTAACAATCAAACGATTTGGAAGCTTTCAGCCAAATTCAGTGAAGCATGGATCCGCGAGAGTCAGTTCTCGCGGATTTTATTTTGCTCCAGTCAGCAACCCGGCTGTAGGCTTCAGTACTCAAAACAGGTGACGATTCCGAAAATAAAACGCGTTTCGGGTGATATGGATTTCACCCGCCAGAAAGGCGCTTACAAGTGGAAAATTTCACATGAGAGTTGTATAATTTTCCCTCTCTATTAAGAAAGGAATCAATTATGCCAATCAACTTTGGAATGTGGCGCAAAGCCAGCTGGGAATTGATCAAAATGGAAGACCGCAGCGAGTGGGATACCCTCGATGCGATCTCGAAATGGCTGATTGCCACCCGCTCGGCAGTTACAACTGTTACCATTTACTCTTCCATCATTGCCGGCTTTTTAGCCTGGCGTGCCGGGCATTTTGACTTCCTGCCCTGGCTTATCGTCACCCTGGGCCTTTTCATCGCCCATGGAACCAACAACCTGCTCAATGATTACACCGATTTTTCCCGCGGGGTTGATAAGGACAACTACTTCCGCACCCAATACGGGGTTCATCCGCTGGTGCAGGGTTTTTGGACCAAATCACAGCAGATCCAGTGGTTTCTGGCCAGCGGTGTGATCGCCTTCCTATCCGGGGTCTATGCCCTCTGGTACACCGGCGGCGACCCGATCATCATCGGCCTGTTTGCCTTTGGCGCGCTGGTCTTGTTGTTTTACACCTGGCCAATGAAATACTGGGCCCTTGGCGAGCTGGCGATTTTCCTGATCTGGGGGCCAATCATGATCACGGGTGTGTACCTGGTGTTGGCGCTTGGAGCAAACAAACCCGCCAACGCGCTTGAACTGTGGCAGGTGGCGCTGGCAGGAATTCCCTTTGGCCTGAGCGTGGCCAGCATCAACATCGCCAAACACACCGACAAACTGGACGACGACAAGAAAAAGGGCGTTGGCACTTTTCCGGTGCGCGTTGGGCAGGGTTTTGCGCGCTATACCACCATCGCCGCGCTGCTGATCGCCTACGCAGTAGTCATCTACCTGGTCGTAACCGGATATTTTTCCACATTCATGCTTTTGATTTTGTTTGCAGGTCTGCGCGCCTTTTATGCCGTGGCCGTGCTGACCAAGCCCCGGCCGGCCGGCCCGCCCGCCGGTTTTGAAGCCTACTGGCCGACCTGGTTTTCCGGATTTGCTTTTTATCACAACCGCATGTTTGGCGGAATGTTCATCCTCGGCATCGCGCTCGACACCCTGGTGCGTGTTTTGCCGGTACAGTGGCCGTTATCGGCCAACTGGATGGGGACCATTGCCCTCGGTCTTGGCGTGTTGATCGGCATCTACCGTTTTGCGGCAGAGAAAATCCGCGCCAAAAAGTAAGCCGCCCTTTTCCAGTCATCAAAAGCCCCGGTGCAGGCCGGGGCTTTTTTAATCGATCTCCAACTGTTCAATTTCCATCCACGCCGGGGGATTGGGGAGCAGCCCCATGCCCAGGCCGCCATCTGGTTTCCAGGATGCAAACTGGTTATCGATCCAGATCACCAGTCCGAGCGGCCCCTGTGGGCTGATTGCAGATTCAAACTGGAGTTCACCATCGACCAGGAATTTCACCCGCGACTCTCCCCACTCGAGCTGGTAACCGTGCCATTGAGTGACATCCAGTTCCAGGAGCCGGGCTTCCTCGCGGATGATGTTTGCGGCAAAAATATCGCGTAACCACCGAGATGTGGGTTTGAAGAATAACAGCGGCGCTGCCAGAAACCCCGGCGCCAGGGCCAGGCCTGGAATGCGCGGCGCAGAAAAAGTCTGGGCTACGAATCCGCTGGCTGGTGAGGAGACGGGGCCGGCGCGCTGGAAGGAGAGGTGATTCTCGGGTGAGGCGTGGAAGAACCAGGCGCAATTTGGCAGGACCGGTAAACGCGTGCCCATGCCCCCCAGGCCGAGTGCGGCTGAAAATGGATCGTTCCACAGGCCGAAACCCCAGGTGCCTGGCAGGGCCGGCTGGCTTATTCGGCAGCGTAATCTCAGCACGGTGCCAGCCTGCCATGGAAAACGGCGGCGCGCCAGGGTGGAGTAGTCATCCAGCTGCGCGAAGCGATATTGTCCAGCCTGGCCGGCGCTGATTTGAAATCTCCAGCCATTGGGAGTGGGGCGGGTGTTGCCGTTGCGGGGTTTGAGCATATATTTTATTTTACTCTGCAACTGTACGTTGTCTAAAAAATGGTACTTTTATACCTGTCAAGGTTTGAATTGCTAGTTGTAAAGAAATTGTAAGGTCGCTTATAATAACAGCAACCCGCCCGTGGAAACCTCGGGTGAGTTGTGTGGAAGCGTTGACCTGCGTTCTCATATTTGGTCGCTTTGCCCTTGCGGGGGCATAGGAACGCAGCGAGCGAAGAGCGAAACCGGCCCAGGCTGGTTTCGTTTTGGTTTAAGGGTGTTATGCGAGTGAGGATTTCCTGTTATACATTTGCAAGGTGAAAAGAGGATCTATGAAACAACGAATCATTGCATGGAGCCAGTGTTTTTCGCTTGTATTTGCGCTGATCTTTTCACTGTTTGGGCCGGCCCAGGTTGGCCAGGTCGCCGCGGATAAGGGCGCGGTGTGCGGAGCGCCAGGCAAGGATGGCCCGCTTGCGGCGTTGAGCGGGGTGGTGAATACCTATTATCCCGGCGCTGCGAGTGTTACAGCCGGGGAAACTTCCATTCCGATTGGCGCGGCGCGGGCTGGAGGCGGCCCGGAGATTACCGCCGGAGATTTGCTGCTGGTGATTCAGATGCAGGGCGCAGATCTGGACAGCAGCAACGATGAGCGTTACGGCGATGGCGCTGGGACGGCGGGTACGCTGGGTGTGAGCATTGATTTTTCGGCGGCGAGTTTGTATGCGGGCGGCAACTTGCCGGGGAATTTTTCGGCGGGAGTGTATGAGTATGTCGTGGCGGCTGGCCCGGTGGCGGGTGGTGCGGTGCCGCTGACATCCGGGCTGGAGAATGCTTATTATCAGTCAAACTTTGGGACGCAGGGACAGCGCCGTTTTCAGGTGATTCGCGTTCCACAGTATTCCAGCGCAGTTTTGGGCGGTACTGTAACGGCACTGCGCTGGAATGGAGCGACTGGCGGGGTGCTGGCGCTGGATGTGGCGGGTCAATTGGATTGGGCCGGCCAGGTTCTGGATGTGGCTGGTATGGGCTTTCGAGGTGGCGCAGGCCGCCAGCTGACCGGCGGCGCCGGGGCGAATACGGATTATCGCACGCTCTCGACCAACCCGGTCAATGGGTCGAAGGGCGAGGGGCTGGCCGGGACGCCGCGCTATTTGAATGAAAATGGCCTGCTGGTGGATCTGGGGCTGGAAGGTTATCCGGATGGCAGTTATGGACGCGGTGCGCCTGGCAATGCCGGCGGCGGCGGCACGGACGGTGAAATTTCGACCAACCGGCATAACAGCGGCGGCGGAGGCGGAGCCAATGGTGGCTATGGCGGTATGGGTGGTGATTCGTGGTTTTCGGAGCTGCGCATTGGCGGATTTGGCGGAGCGCCCTTCCCGGGTTCCGCGCCCCGTCTGGTGCTGGGCGGCGGCGGGGGCGCGGGTACGACCAATAACGGTACCGGCACGCCTGGAAATGGGTTTGCCAGCAGCGGCGCGGCGGGCGGCGGCCTGGTGATGCTGCGCACTGGGACCTTGACAGGCGCTGGAACGATCAATGCCAGCGGCGCTTCGGGTTATGGCACCGTCAACAATGATGGCGGCGGCGGAGGCGGCGCGGGTGGTAGTGTGCTGGTCGTGGCGCAGAGCGGCGGCCTGGGTGATCTGACGGTGAATGCGCGCGGTGGAAATGGTGGCATGACGGTTGTCAATAATGATGCCACCCATCATGGCCCGGGCGGGGGCGGGGGCGGTGGGTTTGTGCTGGTCTCGGGCTCCCTGAATGCGGCCTCCTCGGTGGCGGGCGGCGTGGCGGGTCTGTCCTACGGGGCAACTCCACTCCCCACTCCGCAGAATTACGGCGCAACGAACGGCGGGAGTGGTGTGCTTTCCACGGGCATCCTTCCGGCCAGTCTGCCCAGTTCCATTTCCGGGGCAAACTGCCCGGTTACGCCGCAGATTTTCAAGACGACCGGCACGCCCCTGCTCAGCCAGACAGGCTCCGGGACGAATGCCATTTACACCCTGACGGTGACCGTTCCGCTCAGCAGCGGTTGGGCCACCGGTGTGGAAATCTCGGATCCGCTGCCGGCGGGCCTTCCCGGTACGATCACTTACGCCTCGACGGTCAACATTTCCCTGGCTGGAGCCGGGATCACGCGCACCTCCAACCTGGATCCGACGCCGGGAACGACCGTCCCGACCTGGGGTGTGTTCGACATTCCCCCGGGTGGAGCGGTGACGATCACTTTCATTGCCGCCCTGAGCGCCGAGGTGCCGCTCGGACTGTATCAGAACCCGGCCCGTGCCCAGGAATTGGATCCTCAGCGGGTACTCGCAACGGCGGTCAGCGGCGTGGAATATGACCCAGCCTCCAGCAGCGGTGAGGACGTGCGCCTGGTGTCCGGCGACTTGCCTCCCAATCCGCCGGACACGCCCACCCCGCCGCCCGGCACAGCTCCGGGTACGCCCCAGCCCGCGCGCTTGCCCATCAGGGCGAATGTTGGCGGGGCTGCAGACGCGCTGCCTTTCGCGGCTTTATCCGGCTTGCTGATCCCGGTGACCGGATTTACACCCGGCCGGGTGAGTGAACTGCCTCCGCAGCCCGCCAGCCTGGCCTACAGCCTGCAGCCCGGCCTGACGTTGCGCATACCGGCTTTGCGGCTCGAAACCAACCTGCTCGGCGTGCCTTTGACGGATGACGGCTGGGACGTTTCCTGGCTGGGTGATTCGGTTGGCTATCTAAACGGGACGGCTTTTCCCTCCTGGCAGGGCAACAGCGTCCTGACCGGGCACGTTATCGACGCGCGGGGTTTGCCGGGGCCGTTCTACAACCTGGCTGGCCTGCAGCTGGGCGATCAAATCCAGCTTGACGCATTTGGGCACACGTATACCTATCTCGTGCGCGAGGTGTACACGGTGCAGCCGGACGATCCACGTCCTTTGGCGCACAAGAGTGAGGCCTGGCTGACTCTGATCACATGCAAGGATTACGAAGCCGGCAGCGATTCTTATCGTTCGCGCACTATTGTTCAAGCCAGGATGGTTGAGCCGGAAGGGCCAGCCCGTTAATGAAACAACTGGCGGGGCGTCTGTCAGACGCCCCGCCAGTTGTTTTTCGAGAGAAAATCAGCGATTAACCAGATAAACTCCATAAATGGTGATGGCGCCGCCCAGAATTGAGACGAGGGTGATGGCTTCGCCGAGCATCAGCGCCGCCACAACCATGGTCACCAGCGGTTCGACGTAGATGAATGCGCCCAACTGTGCCGCGGGGATGACCAGCAGGGCATCGTACCAGGTGATATAGGCGATGCCAGAGCCGAAAATGCCCAGCACCAGCAGGCTGGCCCAACCAGAGCGGGTGATGTGCGGAATTTCGCTCAGGCCCGGGCCAAAGGCGAACAGCCAGATGGTGAGAAATAGCCAGCCGAAAAGCATCACATAGAACATCATCCGCGCTGCCGGGTGGGTTCGGAGTCCGCGGCGAGACAGCACCGAAAAGACAGCCCAATTCAGCGCGCTGATCAGGATCAGAAAATCGCCCGGCGCGCCGAATTTTCCCTGGGTCAGCGCGATGGGGTTGCCTTTGCTCACGATCAAGAGCACTCCGACGCTGGCCAGCAGGATGCCGAGTAGACGCACCCGGCCCAGGGATTCTTTCAGGAACAACCAGCCGAGCAGGGCGGTAAAAATAGGGATGGTGGCCACGATCCAGGCGGTGGTGGTTGCCGCGGCGGTTTTCAGCCCGGTGGCCTGCAGCCATTGGTGAAAACTGACTCCAATGAAACCGACCAGGGCAAAATAGGCCCACTCGGAAGCGGCAGGCAGAGCCAGCTGGCGGCGCGCCGTCACCGTCGCGCCCAAAATCAGGACACCCATCCCGAAGCGAATCCAGACGATGGTGGCCGGCGAGGCATCCCGCAGAGCCAGTTTGGTAACGGCAAAGGTGCAGCCCCAGATGAAGACGGCGAAAAAGGCTTCGATGTAGGCCAGCTTGTTGGTCAGTCGCATGTGTAAATCCTTTGTAAGAGTTGGCGAATTATATCTTTTCTCCAATGGGTACGGGTATAATTGCCTTGGAGGTTGTCACTCAATGGAAATTACTTGGTACGGGCATTCCTGTTTTCGTTTCACCGAGCGCGGTATGGCCAGCGTTGTCACCGACCCATTCGATAGCGAGGTGGTCGGCTATGAACCGGTCAGACTCAAGGCGGATATTGTCACGGTCAGTCACCAGGCGCCGGGCCACAATTTCATCAGCGTTGTCAAAGGCACCCAGCACCGCATCACCGGTCCTGGAGAATTTGAAATTGGCGGCGTTTTTATCACTGGTGTCCAGACGGATGGCAACGGTAAGAAAAGCACCGACAAGCCGCGCAACACCCTCTATCTGTTTGATTTTAACGGACTCAATGTCGCCCACCTGGGAGATTTACGCCAGGCCCCAACCCAGACCGAGATCGAAGCCCTCGGCACGGTTCACATCGCCCTTGTGCCGGTTGGCGGAGGCAATGGTCTGAACGCCGCCAAGGCCGCCGAGGTCATCTCGCTGATCGAACCAAAAATTGTCATTCCGATGCACTTTGGCGGTGCGCCCTGCACCCTGGACCTTGACCCGCTTTCCAAGTTTCTCAAGGAAATGGGCCTTTCCGCCCACGAAACCGTCCCGGCTCTGAAAATCACGCGCTCCGGCCTGCCTGAAGAAACCAAGGTCATCGTCCTCAGCCCGGCTGCCAGCCCGCAATGAAATCGCGTGGCCGATTCTTTTGATCCTACCGGAGGCTTTATGCCAGTTAAATTATTGATGACCTGGGACATTGCCCCTGAGCGTGAGCAGGAATATTTTGAATTTGTCATTGGCGAATTCATCCCCGGCATTCAGCACCTGGGTTTTGAAACTATCGAAGCCTGGGCCACCATCTATGGCGATTATCCCCAGATCCTGGTTGCCATGCTCGCCCCCGACCTGCCCGGCGCTCAACGGGTGATCAACTCTGTCGAGTGGAGCAGTCTGCAAGAACGCCTGTTTGGATTTGTAAAAAACTATTCGGTAAAACTGGTTCCCAACAAGGGCGGTTTCCAGTTCTGATGTCCGAGTTCTCACACCGCATCCTGATCTGGTACGATCAACATGCCCGCGTCCTGCCCTGGCGCGGGCATCCTGATTCCTATGCCGTCTGGGTGTCCGAGATCATGCTCCAGCAGACGCGCGTCGAAACCGTGCGGCCTTATTTTGAGCGCTGGATGAATCAGTTCCCCAGCGTGGCCGCGCTGGCCGCCGCGCCCGAGCAGGCCGTGCTCTCGGCCTGGGAAGGTCTGGGTTATTACAGCCGCGCCCGCAACCTGCACAAAGCCGCCCGGCTGGTCGTGAACGCGCACAATGGGCAGTTGCCCCGCGACCTGGCAGGTCTGCGCCAACTGCCTGGCATTGGGCGCTACACTGCCGCCGCCATCGCCTCGATCGCTTTTGGGATGGATGTGGCCACCCTGGATGGCAACCTGAAGCGCGTCTTTGCGCGCGTCTTTAACCTCGCACAGCCCGCCGACAGCCCCGCCGGAGAAAACAGCCTGTGGACGCTGGCCGAAGCGCACCTGCCGCCTGGCCGCGCCGGAGATTACAACCAGGCCCTGATGGATCTCGGCGCCACCGTCTGCCTGCCGCGCAAACCGCTCTGCCAGCTCTGTCCGCTGTCCGATCTGTGCCAGGCGCGCGCGCTCGGCCTGCAGGACGAACGCCCGGTGCTTAAACCCAAACCCGTCCTGCCGCACCATCTGAAAGCCGCCGCGGTTATTTTATTGGATGAAACCCTGCTCTTGAATTTGCGCCCCGCCAGCGGCCTGCTCGGCGGCCTGTGGGAATTCCCCGCCGCAGAAGTGGAACAGGACTCAGCTGAAGCGATGAGTGCCGCGCTGCAGGCCGCCTACCAGCTGAAAATCTTTCCGCTGGCGCGCCTGACGGAAATCCGGCACACCTATACCCATTTTCATCTGACGGAAATCCCCTGGCGCTGTGACCTGCTCCAGCTCCCCGAAAATTCTCCCCTTCAATGGATTCCCATCCACGACCTGGCCGCCTGCCCAATGGGCAAGGTTGACCGGGCCATCGCCCGCCGCTTTTCGGTCTGAGCTTCAGCGCCGGGCAAAAATCACCACACCCTCGTTTTCAAAAACCACCTTATAAGAGTCCCCGGCCTGCCGCAGGCTGGCAATCAGTGGACTCTGCTGGCCGGCAGGCAGGGCGCAGCCCGCCTGCCCGGCGCAGGTCTTTTCCACATAAACATACCCGGCCGGCGGGTAGACAGCGGCGCGTTCGGCCAGGCACGGCTCCGTCAGATAATAGCACTGCTGCAGGGCCAGCAACTGGCCCATTTCGATGGAAAAATGTTCTCCAAACTGCCATTCGCGGCCTTGCAGGGTGCCCAGGCTGGTGCGTTCTGCCAGCACCGGGAACCATTCCGGCACGGGGTCATAAAACGGGTGGCTGCTGCCCGTCAGCACCAGGAAGCGGCTGTCGGTGGGGGTGTGGGCAGATACCCAGCCCAACGCCTGGCGGTCTTGCGGTGTGATGATGATTCGTGATTGTTGCGCAGTTTCCAGGGTAGCGCCCAACAGCAGGGTCAGCGCAGCGTAGACGGCCAGCCCGGCCAGGGCGGCGCGTCCGTGCGGTGCATGATTCTGCAGGCCTGGCGCGATCAGGTCGAAACAGGCGACCGAGACGGCGTAGGCCAGAAACACGATTGCGACGCTGCCGGCGTTGCGCGGGTTGGCCAGGTAAGGCAGACAGAACAACGCCACGGGCAGGAATTCCCGGCGCGCCAGCAAAACGCCCAGCCCGAGCAGACCCAGCGCGGCGGTCAGTTTTTCGCCGCTTAATTCGAGCAAGCCAAGCTGTTGAAGGATCCACAGCCAATCGTGGCCGCCCAGGGCCGCCGCCTGCCGGAATGGTTCCAGGCCAAAGCGCAGCAGGGCAGTGGCCCACCAGGGGGAGGTAAATGTCAGGATGGCGGCGCCCACGCCCAGGGCGCGCAGGAAATTCTCGCGGCGCGGGGCAAAGAGCAGCAACGTGGCGGCCAGCCCGGCGGCGTGCAGCGCCATTTCGGGGTGGCTGAGAATGGTCAGGCTGCCCCACAAGGCTGTTTGCCAGCCGGAGCCTTTTTCGTTCTGCTGGAACAATCCGTAGGCGCTGCGCGTGGTGAGCAGCAGGAAGAGCAGGCCAAAACTGCGCGTCAGGCCGCCGCCCATCACCAGCCAGGTCATGCCGGCGGGCAGAAAGGCGTAGAGCAAGGCTGCGCCAGCCGCCACCAGTGGGTTGGGCGTCAGGGCGCGCAGGAGCCTGTATACGGCGGGAATGCACAGCGTGGACAGCGCCGCTGGCAGCCAGATCAGCAGGCTGGTGACCGGCACGCGCAGGGCGGCCTGGAACAGCGCGGCGGCGTAAAAGGGCAGGGGCGGGTAAACGAACGGAATTTCCAGCCCGTTGTATGGCAGGCGCGCCGGCAGGGCCAGGTGATTTTTGAGCAGGGACTCTATTGCGGCGGCAAACATCCCGCCATCGTTGAGCGGAAAACCGGCCAGCGCGCCGGGGCTAAAGCGCAGCCAGCCGCCCAGCAGCAGCGCCGCGAACAGGATCAGCCGGGCGCTCTGCTCTGGCGCGAGCGCAGCCAGCCGCTGGCGGGGCGCCGGGGTGGATGGTGTTTTTCTGTCATGAGCTTGGTTTTCGCCAAAACTTTTCATAATCCAGCCTTTCATCCAATTGGTGCGCAACGGCAATTATAAGGGCATCCACCTCCTTGTTGGAAATGACGGCAGCCATGCAAATTAGAAACAAAAAACGCCCTTGTGGGCGTTTTGTTGAGCCACCGATGGGATTTGAACCCATGACCTGCCGATTACGAATCGGCTGCACTGCCAACTGTGCTACGGTGGCCTGTCCCCAAGTATTTCGGGGGCATCGTAGCGCGCGAGATTATACAGGATTCCACGGAAAACCGCAATATTTGGGAAGTGGCGGGGGTTTTTGCGCGAAAGGGTTAGTCGGGAAAGGAACCCATGAAAAATAAAGAGCATACGATTATTGAAAATGCTGGCAGCTTGCGCGGCCTGGTGGATGCGTTTTTGCATGACCGAAGGGCAGCGGGATTGTCTGCGATGTCAATCAGGTTTTATCGTCAAAGCCTGACCACGTTTCTTCTGTGGGCAAAGAGGCAGGACATCACCCAGATTGACGACATTTCCCCGGCGGTGCTGCGCTCTTTTCTGATAAATCTAAAGGATACCGGTCACAGTGACGGCGGGCGTCATGTATTCTTTCGTTCGCTGCGCGCTTTCCTGAACTGGTACGCGGTAGAGTTTGACCGCCCCGATTTTAGGAATCCCATCAGTAAGGTAAAGGCTCCCAGGCTATCACCCGACCCTGTAGAACCGCCCGCCCTGGATGATATTCTGGCGCTGGTGGATACTTGCAAAGATGGCTCCACAGGCGCGCGTGATAAATCTATTTTTCTCACGCTCCTGGATACCGGCGCGCGCGCGGCTGAACTTGTGGCGCTGAACCTTGCGGATGTTAATCAGATGGCGGGTGAAATTCACATCAGGCGGGGCAAGGGGAATAAATCCCGGACGGTGTTTCTAGGCAAGGTGGGGAGGCGGGCGCTGCGGGCATATCTCAAAACCCGCAAGGATGACGCTCCGGCCCTGTTTGTCACGATTGACGGCGAAAGGTTGACTTATAGCGGCCTTCGGCAAATCATCCGCCGACGGGCGGCGCTGGCTGGTATCCACCCGCCACAGATACACGGGTTTCGACGTTTGTTCGCTGTCTCTATGCTGCGGGCTAATGTGGATGTCTACAGCCTGGCTAAACTGATGGGGCATAGCAGTATCCAAACTTTGCAAAAATATCTGAAGCTGGTGGATGCTGACAGTAAAACCGCCCACATTCGCGGCTCCCCGGTGGATCGGCTCATGTAAAAGTGGGCTATTTTATGCAAAAAATGACAATAGACAAATTCTTACACCCACGATACCCTTAATCATAGAACAAAATTGCTAGTATTCGGCTGTAAATTTTATGAAAGGATGATGCCATGAAGAATCAAACCAAAGTTTTTAGCATGCGAATAAGTCCCCGGGAACATTTGATGATTGTTGACATTGCTCGGCGGCTTGGGCGTTCCCAGTCTGACACCTTGCGCGTCATTGCGCGGGAAGTGTGGCAAGCCATGAAGAACGAAGAAACCAAACCTAATTCCCCGGCGCTTGAGCCTGTGAGCATCTAATTAAGCGGAAAACCCGCTAAAGCCTGGCGGTGGCAGCGGGTTTTCTGAAAAGGAGTATTATGAAAATATTACCTGAAAACCCAATAATTCGCAAGCTCAAAAATACACTATACGTCGCAATCAAGGGGAACGGGCTGGCCGTGACCGTCCTAGAGGATGAACTCCGGGGAGTGGGCGCGGTGCAGGTGACCAAACTGGTCAGCGGGGAGATATGGCGCTCGGCGGTGGCTGATCTGCCTGGGCGCTCGGTGCAATCTGGCGGGAAGATAACGCTGCTGCTGGAAGAACTTGAGAAGGTGCGTTCTTCTCATGCCAGGCAGATGGGAAGGGGGCGGTGATGATTGCCAGTCCCTTGATCCTTTCTGCGCTTGAGTGCGGCGGCGAAATTGTTCTGGACCATCCGCTCATGAAACGGCTGGCGGATGAGCGGCGCATCTCTCCCCTCACCATGCTTGTCTTTGACATTCAGCCAAGCGGGAACGGATGGAAATATCCAGTCCCAGGTGGCGGGTATCGCTGGAAAAATGCCGATAGCACTTCGGACCCTAAATATAAATGGCCGGATGGCAAGCCTGAAGGCGCGATTTTTTACCACGCTCAAGACCTGGCAACCGAGATTAAACAGGCTGGCGGGGCTTGCTGGTATGTATCCGGTGAAGCTGATGTCCAGGCGATGTATAGCGCCGGTATTCGTCACGTCATGAGCGGCTTCTCTGAAAGCAAAGTCCCCGATAACCTGGCGGAATACCTGATCGGCCTCGGCGCGTCCCTTGTCTATATCGCTCCAGATCTGGACCCAACCGGGGCAACCTGGGCGCAAAAGGTCGCGCGGGCATTGCAAAATAGCCCGCTGGAACTTGAAGCACACAACCTGCCCGAGGAATTGGGCGCGCGTGGTGATCTTGGCAAAGCCTGGAAAGCCTATAACAGACCGCAGTCTTTTGAGCGGTGGTTAACCGGATTACCCCGTTTCTTCCCTGAACCGTTACCGCAACCCCAGCCCGCAGCCCGGCTCGAAGCGCAAGCCGATCATTCTGCGTCAATTCCCCAGGAATATAAGGACCTGGTCGCTGATCGGTTATTTGCAACCGAATACCAGGGGGACGGCTTCACGGCTAAAAATGTTCACTGTCCCTTTCACCATGATGAAACCCCAGACGCAAGCCTCCACCATGAAAAAGGCCTATACTGCCATGCTTGCGGGCGGTGGTACACATGGAACGAAACCGGGATTAAGCTTGGCGTTGGCAGCCTAAAAGCCTGGCTGGGAGCGAACTCCCTTGCAATTTCTACGATATTACGGGAAAAGTTGATCTCCAAAGGCCACTTAAGCCTGGCGCGTTTGCTGGATGTCTTTGCCCTGGCTGGCTGGCAACCTGGGCGGGAGTTTACTCGCAAAGATGCTTTGACGGTTGCCAAAGACCTGCTTAAACCAAAAACAATACGAACAGCAACGGAACAACTTGTTACTTATTGCCCTTTTTTTACCCCCTTAACGCTTGCTGTAAAGAAGAATAGGGGGGAAAAAAAGGGCAAAAAGTCATGTCGCCCTGAAAACATCTATAAACTGCCTGCCTTGAATGATATTGCTGACAAGTTGGGTGTTATACAGATGCACTTTGACGTGATGCCCCCGGAGAAGATCAAGCGGGCGGCAGATTATCGGGCAGAAGTTTATGCAGCATATCCCAGACGAAAACCGGGAATTTATGCCCGAAAAAAGCTCGCTGATCGAATCGGAGTTTCAGCCCAGACAAGCCGAAAGTATGACAAGCTGGCAGGGTTGAAGGTTACCCCGAACACCAGCAGGCACGAAATGACGCCCCAGGAATTAGATGATCTGCCTGAAATATTGCCGAAAAAGAGAAAGCGCCACATATGGCTGGAAGATGAGCGCGGCAATAAATACCCGCCACTTAAAAAGGCGCTTGCCATGATAGCACAGCGCGGTGGCGGCCAGGTGTACCGCGTTAGGCAGCTTGCTAATACCTACGGTCCAGGCGATGCCGCTGCGGTGACGATAGAGAGCGTAACACCCCAGGCTGGCGGGGAGGTGGAATCGTGACCGGGCTGGGCGTTGGGCTGGGTCGCGGCGGTGAAAAAGCGGGCAGCCGTGAGACGTTCGTCTCATTGGTTGGGACGTGGGGGTGTTTGGTGTGTTGTTTGGTCTCTCCCGTCGCTAGGCGTGAGAGAAAAATTTACCCAATTTTGGGAACCTTTGTAGACAGGAGAAAATAACATGAGTACAGAACTTCAGCAGGATCAGCAGGGGAACCGGCGGTGGAGTGATGAAGCCCGGCAGCGTTTTATGGATATCGTGCAGAGCGGCGAAATTCAAGACGATGACCAGATAGGTCAGTTATTTCGGGAAACTGATGCCTTTGAAAGCGGCTTGCAGGCGGCTCGGGCGAAGATGGAGCAAGAAGCCGAAGCAGCCAAACCGAATCGCTTGCAGGCGGCGCGCAGCTCGCTGGATGAGTTGAACGAGGAATTAACCCGTTTGAAACGCACCCCAGCCTGGTTACAGCAAAGCGAGAAAACGGTGGAGAAGGTGAAAGAACTGGAAAAGCGGATCATGGCGGCGCGCGGGGAAGTGGATGCGGCTGACCGTGATGAGTTTTCGCTGGATGTGCAGCGAAAGCGCCAGGAGCTATTGCAGGAACGGGAAGAAATTGCGCGGATGGCCCCGGATGCCGACGGGCGGCGCGCGCTTCAGGCCTGGATGGGTAAGTGGCAGGCGCTTGACAATGACGTGCGAATGGCAAAGCAGCGGCGTTGGTCTCGGGGCTGGTGACAGATGAGCGGGAATAATCCAGATCGCGTTGTAGAACGGGATCCAAAAACTGGCCGGGTGACGAAGTTGTATATCAGCCCGGATGAGGCGCGGCGCATGGTGGCCAACCGTAGAACGAAAGAGGAAAAAGCGGCGGAAGGCTTTCAGGCGATTTTGAATGAATTGGGATACTCGCCCGATAACCCGGCCCCGGAACTGATGAAGAACCTGGCCCAGATTGCTGTAAGCCAGAAAACCGGGGCGGTGAGTGCCATTGGTACGCTGCTGCGGATTGCTCATGGCGCGG
This sequence comes from uncultured Anaerolineae bacterium, assembly GCA_903875215.1. Lineage (GTDB taxonomy): Bacteria > Chloroflexota > Anaerolineae > Anaerolineales > Villigracilaceae > UBA5195. The sequence continues at coordinate 381,778 of CAIQVH010000031.1, read as the reverse complement.
GTGGTGATGAACCGGTGATTCGTTTGAAGCCTGGCGACATTTGCCCCACCTGTCGCGCTGCCTATGGCGGCCTGGGCGCTGATCTGGCGCGGGAAATTGTGCAGCGGTTGAACGCTGTATAGGTGGTAGACCGTCAAACAAAAAAAAGCCGTCCTTGCGGGGGCGGCTTTTTCGTTTTGGGGCAGGGGGGCTAGATGAAACCGAAATAATAAAGCGCAAACATTATCAGCGCGCCGAGAATTAAGCCGATGAAGAAGGCGGCGTCCTTCTCATTGTCGCTGGCGTGTTCACCTGGTGTCTGGGCTGGATTCATGCTGGCCTGTGGGGTGGGGGTTACGGCTCCGGGATGGGGGGCTCTTCCGAATAAGTAAGAATTTGACCCGGTAAAACTCCAAAATACTTACACAGCGTTTCTAGAGTGCCGGTGTCAAAAGCTTTCACTCCCTGTTTCATGTACAGCGTTAACGTAGCCGTTGATATGCCCGTTTCCTGCGAAATGGTGCGGTAGGTGAGTTTTCGTTTTTCTCGAAACTCTTTTTCGGCTATCAGAATTTTCAAGCGGTTGTAAATTGTCATTTCGAGCATAATTTTACCCTTGCCCTTCTGTATCTGAAAGATAAAACAAACAGACTTTAGTCTGATAAATTATAGCATATGACATTTACATAGTATCTTACTTGTGCTATCATGTATCAGCCTTATGATACATGATTAAGGCAGGTGAAACTACCCCAAAACAGCCCGAAAGCGGGCGCGGCTCGCTGGCTGAAACCTGATCTCGAAAGGACAAAGGACATGGAAAAGAACCAGAAGGACAATTCTCTGAACACTCCCGAGGTGCGCGAAACCCTGGGGCGGCTCTCGGGCCTGGAAGGGCTGGTGGTGCTGTGCGCGGCGCTGATCTTGCGCGGGCGGCAGGTGGCGCAGAATGTTGTGCGCGCGAAAGGCAAAAACGGACAAAAACCGTTGTGAAACAGGGAAAAATGTTTCACGGAATTGTTTCACGGAACCCGAGAGGAAGAACCCGATGAAAAAGGTGTTCGTTTTGGTGCTGGCGCTGGCCTGTTTTGTGGGGCTGTATGCGTTTGCGGGGCGGCTGGCCGGTGGGGGCGGCTCGGCGCTGGCTGGCCTGCGGTTGGTGGGGCGTGTTGCGCCGGTGGCGGCAACGGATCCGGGCGTGGTGGTTACGGGTACGCCCTGGGCTTGCGCTATATCAACCGGCCTGGCCGGGGGAACCGTTAACCTGCGGGCGTGTGGCTCGGTGGGCTGCGCGGTGGTGGGCATCCTGGACGAGGGGCAGCGGGTGGTGGTGCTGGCGGCGGGTGACTGGCTGAATGTTCAGACCGGTGAAGGTGTGACCGGGTACGTCAATTCTACTTTTTGCAAGTGATGAAAGGATAAAAACTCATGTTCAAGAAAATCGGTGCTTTTTTGGTGACTTTGCTCGGTGGGCTGCTGCTGGTGTATTCGGCTTCGCGCTCGCTGGATTTTATCAGTCTGACCCTTCCGGCTGACCGTGCTATTCTGGCTTACTTCGGCCTGGCGGCGCTGGATGGCGGGCTGATTGCCTGGCTGCTGGCTTACCTGTACGGCTCGCGGGGTGGCTGGCAGCGGGCTATCTCTATCCTGATGATTTTGGTAGACCTGGTGGGGGCGGTGGCGATGTTCACAGCGGATACGCTCTTTCAGACGGGCAAAAACGGCCTGACAGCCGTTATGAGTGCCGACACTATCCAGATGACCGTGTTGGCTCTCTCGGGAATAATCGCGCTGAATATTGCGGCGACGGTGGCCCATCACCTGACCGACCCGGACAAGCTGCGGGAACAGGCTGAAGAAGAGGCATTTAGCCTGGTTGAATCTGCAACCCTGAAACAAATATCCAGTAACGCTGAACAATTGGCGGCGCAAGTGGCTCCCATGCTGGCGACTGACTGGATGGAGAACGCGCGCGCGCGTTACCTGGCGAACATTGGGACCGGGAAAATTCCCACGATTGACGCAACGGCGCGGGAAGTGCCTGCGCTTCCGGTGGCTTTCTCGAAGGGGGTGGGGCAGCATCAGCCGTCTTTTTTTCCGGGGCTGCTTACCAGAACGAACGGGCAGAACGGATACAAACCCGAGGCGGTGGAAGTCAGCCGGGGCAACGGGAACGGGAACGGACATCACCCGGCGAACACTCCCCAGGAATAGAGCGAATATGCGCGCGCTGTGGTGTGAAGTATATGGGCGCTTTGCACAGCCGGTATCACTCCCCGGCTTGCAAACAGGCAGCCTACCGGGAACGCAAGGAAAGACGCAAGATGGCGATATGACCGCAAACCTGTTTTTTCTGGCCTGCGCTGCGGGTGGCCCCGGACTGGTGATGGGCAGCCTGGCGTGGATTGTTGGCGGGCTGTGGGCTGCGGTGGGGCTGGTTACGCTCTGGACGTGCGCGGCGCTGGCGGCGGTTGGATTGTCTTTGCGGAAGGTGACGAAATGACTGACGGTATTTTTTCCACTGGTGAAAAGCCTGGCCGGGATGAAGTCCGCTCGGCGCTGGAACTGCCCAGGATCAAGGCATGGCGGCGGCCTGGCATGAGCGAACTCAAACAGCAGGCCCAGGCGCGCGCGATTAATGCGGAATGGACAAAGCGCATGGCGGCGCGCTGGCTGGCCGGGCAGGAACGCAACGGGCAGGAATTACGCGCGGCGGAACTGGCTGATCGGCTCGGGTTGGATGTGCGCCAGGTGGACCGGGATCCCGGTGTAACCGAACGGGCGCGGCGGGCAGCGGAAAAACCCCAGGTCCAGGAATGGATGACCTGGGATGAATTTGACCGTTATTTCCCCTGGTAGGGGCGTTTTTTGCCCTTGAAAATAGTCTGAATGACTTATGACAATCACCCTTGTAGAAAGCCATAGGAAAGGCTAGAAAGGACGGTTTGAAATGACCCCGAACGAATTGACCCGGTATGATGGCGGCGGCCTGGCTGCTGTCGTGCAATTGGTTACAGATGGCTTAACATCCGTTAATTCAAAACGAAACTATGCAAAGGCGCTGACGGGTTTCCTGAATTGGTGGGAACGCAACGAACGCCCGTCGCTGAATAAAGCCACAGTCCAGCGATACAAAACCGAAATTCAAGACCGGCTCGCTCCGGCGACTGTAAACCTGACTTTATCGGCTATCCGGCGGCTGGCCCTGGAAGCAGCGGATAACGGTTATCTTGACCCGGCCACGGCGGGAGCTATCGAACGCGTGAAAGGCGTCAAATCCCAGGGGGTGCGCTCTGGAAACTGGCTGACGAAATCCCAGGCGCAAGAACTTCTCAACCTGCCAGACATCACCACGCTGAAAGGTTTACGCGATAGAGCGATGCTGGCTGTAATGCTCGGGGCTGGCCTTCGGCGCTCGGAAGTGGCAGTCCTGGCCTTCGAACACATCCAGCAGCGTGACGGGCGGTGGGTAATTGTGGACCTGATTGGAAAGGGAAACCGGGTGCGCTCGGTCCCTATCCCATCCTGGACAAAGGCGGCTGTAGACGCATGGGCAGAATCAGCCGACCTGCGCGCGGGGCGGGTGTTTCGCCCCATCCACAAAGGCGGATTTATTGGCGGCGAAACCATCACGCCCCAGGCGGTACACGATACCGCCCGCGCCTGGCTCGCTGAATTGGGTATCAACGCGGCCCCTCACGACCTGCGCAGAACCTACGCCAAACTAGCCCGCAAGGGGGGCAGCAGTTTGGAGCAAATTCAATTAAGTTTAGGCCATGCGTCAATCAAGACGACCGAACGCTATCTAGGCATGACGCAAGACCTGACCGATGCCCCGTGTGACCGGTTGGGGCTGTCCCTGGCTGGCGATTAGTGGCCGGGAAAACAACCAAATGACTCTACAAATTGCCTAATCAATGGCCCCCTTTTTACCCCCAGATATGCGCCCCGGAAAACAAACCCGCCCCAGATATGCGGGGGCGGGGCTTTTTATTTGCGAGTTATTACGAATCGGCTGCACTGCCAACTGTGCTACGGTGGCCTGTCCCCAAGTATTTCGGGGGCATCGTAGCGCGCGAGATTATACAGGATTCCACGGAAAACCGCAATATTTGGGAAGTGGCGTACAATAGGAGCCATGTTACGAGTTGCCATGCTCTCTTACCATACCTGTCCGCTGGCCACCCTGGGAGGCAAAGACACGGGCGGAATGAACGTCTACGTCCGTGACCTGACGCGCGAGCTGGGGCGGCAGGGCGTGCATGTGGATGTGTTCACCCGTTCGCAGGATGAGCATGTTCCGCATGTTCTGCATGATCTTGGCTACGGCAATCGCGTGGTGCATGTGCCGGCCGGGCCGGAGAGTCCGCTTTCCAAGCTGGAAATGTCTCACCATCTGCCAGAATTTGTGCAGGGCATCGAGGCCTTCGCCGCCGAGAAAGGGTTGCGCTACGATCTGATCCATAGCCACTACTGGCAATCGGGGCTGGCGGCTGAAAGCCTGGCCGGGCACTGGCAGGTACCGGTCGTACATATGTTCCACACCCTGGGCGAGATGAAGAACCGAATCGCCACCAGCGCCGCCGAGAAGGAAGGCCCCCAGCGGCTGGAAGGGGAGCGGCGCGTGCTGGCCCGCGCCGATCGTATCATCGCCGCCACGCTGGCCGAGCAGGCCCAACTCCAATGGCTCTACAAGGCCGACGCGCGAAAAATCACCATCATCCCGCCAGGTGTTGACCTGGGACATTTCTACCCAATCCCGCCCGACGAAGCCCGCGAGTTTATCGGTATCCCCAGCAAGGATCGCATGCTGCTCTTTGTTGGGCGCATTGAGCCGCTCAAAGGGTTGGATACGCTCATCCGCGCCATGGCCTGCCTGCGCGTGCGTGAACCGGACCGGCCAGCCTACCTGGCCGTAATCGGCGGCGATCCGCAAGCCAGCCCCGCCGAGATGAGCGCCGAAATGAGCCGTTTGCAGCAGTTGTGCCGTGATTTAAGCATGGAACGCACGGTTGTTTTCTTAGGCAAACGCGGCCAGGATACCCTGCCGTATTACTATTCCGCCGCCGAACTGCTGGTTATGCCCTCACTCTACGAATCTTTTGGCATGGTCGCCCTGGAAGCCATGGCCTGTGGCACGCCGGTCATCGCCTCGCAGGTCGGCGGGCTGGCCTTTCTTGTTCAGGATGGCCTGACCGGTTTTCATGTGCCCGATGGCGATCATGACGCCCTGTGTGATAAACTCACCCGCCTGCTCGGGGATCATCACTTGCGCCAGCAGCTGGCCGAGAACGCACATCTCTATGCCCGCCAGTACGCCTGGGAAACCGTTGCCGGCAAAATCATCGCCGTTTATCAAGATTTACTGCGCGGCCAGAAAACTTTACTCACCGAGGAGAAATCGAATGGATGAAGGTTTGTTGTACGCCTTGAGCGCCTATCTGATCTGGGGCCTGTTCCCCATTTATTGGAAGCTGCTCAAAACCGTGCCCGCCACCCAGCTGATCGGCCACCGCATTCTCTGGTCGTTTATCCTGCTGACCCTGGTGCTGATCGCCACCCGCCGCTGGGCCGATTTTCGTCAGGTTTCCCGCTCAGCCCGGACTCTGCGCACCTATTTTCTGGCCGCCCTGCTGGTTGGCACGAACTGGTACATCTACGTTTGGGCTGTTAATGCCGGCTTCATCCTGGAAACCAGCCTGGGCTATTTCATTAATCCCCTGCTGAGCGTCCTGCTGGGCGTATTCTTCTTCCGTGAGCGCCTACGTCAGTTTCAGTGGGTTGCGCTTGGCCTGGCCGCATTGGGGGTGGTCTATCTGACCGTTGAATACGGCCGCCCACCGTGGATCGCCCTCGGGCTGGCAGTGTCCTTCGCCTTCTATGGCCTGGTCAAAAAAAATGCACCGCTAAGCGGCCTGTATGGCGTGGCCCTCGAAACCGGCTTGCTGTTTATTCCGGCTTTATTGTTTCTCGGCTACCAGGAATGGCTCGGCGTGGGAGCCTTTGGGCACAGTTCAGCCCTGCTTAACCTGCTGATGGTTGGCGCCGGGCTGGTCACCACTGTTCCGCTCATTCTGTTTGGGTCGGCTGCCCAGCGCATTCCGCTTTCCACAATTGGAGTGCTGCAATACATTACCCCATCCATCCAGTTTCTGATCGGGTTGTTCATCTTCAAAGAAAATTTCAACACCATCCAGGCCATCGGCTTTGGCATTGTCTGGGCTGGCCTGATTCTGTTCTGGGTGGATGGCTGGTTTGCGCGGCGGGCGGCAACGCTACCGGAGCCGCAGCCGGAAATGGGGGAAGGGTAAATGAAAATCCTGATGATTGGCGGCACTGGGCTGATCAGTTCAGCCTGTGCCGATCTGGCTGTTAAAACCGGTTATTCCGTCACCCTGCTAAATCGCGCCGCTTCGACAAAGTATCAACTGCCAGCGGGCGCGCGCCTGCTGACCGCCGACATTAGCGCTGACCCGGCGCGCCTGTCCGCTCTTCTCAGCCGTGAAACTTTTGATGCGGTGATTGACTTCATCGCCTATACCCCGGCCGATATCCAGCGTGACCTGGCTCTCTTTGCCGGAAAAACCGGGCAATTTGTTTTTATCAGCTCTGCCAGCGCCTACCAAAAACCACCCGCTCATTATCTCGTTACCGAAGATACCCCGCTGGAAAATCCATTCTGGCAGTATTCGCGCGATAAGATTGCCTGTGAAGACCTGCTGATGACTGCCTATCGGGAGCGCGCCTTCCCGGCCACCATCGTCCGTCCCTCGCTGACCTATGGCCCGTCCCAGATCCCGATCATTAACGCCAGCTGGCAGCGTCCCTGGACGTACGCCGACCGTATTCGGCGCGGAGAAAAGGTCATCGTCCCTGGTGACGGCACTTCGCTCTGGACTCTGACCTGGAACGCGGATTTTGCCGCCGGCCTGATTGGCTTGCTGGGTCGCGTCGGAACGGTGGGCGAGGCGTTTCACATCACCTCGGACGAAGTATTGACCTGGAACCAGATCGTGCTCGAGCTTGGTCGGGCTCTGGGCAGCGTACCGAACATTCTGCATATTCCCTCCGACCTGATTGCCCTGTACTCTGAACGTGCCACCGGCAGCCTGATTGGGGATAAGGCCAATAGCGTCGTCTTTGACAACAGCAAGATCAAGCGGTTTGTGCCCGGTTTTCAGTGCCGGGTGAGCTGGGCCGAAGGCGTGCGCCGCGCTATTGCCTGGTTTGAAGCGGAACCAGCTCGCCAGAGCATTGATCACGAAGCAAACCGGTTATGGAACCAGATTATTCATTCCTACGAAAGAGTGTATCCGGCCGGGTAGCGGCAGCTCTGCCCGAGAAAACCCCCGGGATTTGTCTCTTCCTTCCCCAGATTGCCAACAAAAACTCCGGGCTCTTGCGGAACCCGGAGTTTTGTATTCTTGCGTTGCCGTTTGGTTATTTCAGTGCCGGCGTAGTTGGCACGAGCGAATTCCAGACATCGTCGTAGGTGGTTACCTGACCTTCTTCGCGCAGTTTTTTCAGGAAGGCAGAAAATTCCTTCTGCTTGTATTGCGTGAAGGCGTCGGCAGTCAGCGGGCGGTCTTCGTGGCCGATGACCTGGATGATGTGCCAGCCGAAATCTGTTTGCACTGGCTCGCTGATCTGGCCGGGTTGAAGCGCGAAGGCCGCTGTTTCAAAAGGCGCAACCATCATACCCTTGCTAAACCAGCCCAAGTCGCCGCCTTTGTCTTTGTTGCTGGTGTCGAGCGAGAACTCGGCGGCTAGTTTGGCAAAGTCTTCCCCGGCTTTCAGCTTGTCCGAAATGGACTTGGCCAGTGTGGCATCGGCTACCAGGATGTGCCGCGCCCAGACCTGTTCTTCGGCGGGCTGCAGATCCTTGGTGATTTCCGCGAGCAGTTTTTCACGCAGCAGGATGCTTTCGTACAGAAGGCGGTAATCGTCCAATGTCATGCCGGTTTGTTTGGCAATATTCTCGAAGCTCTTGTCAAATGCGGCCGTGTAGCCTTCCAGTGTGTAGGGCGTGGGGCTGGGTTGGGGCAGCGCGGTCGGCCCGGCGGTGGCGGTTGGCTCGAGAGTGGCGGTGGCCGTTGGCGTGATGTTCGGATCCAGTGTGGCGGTTGCAGTGGGGACGATGGCGGTGGCGGTCGGGGTGATGGTTACGATCGCCAGTGAGGTCGGGTTTGCAGCCGGGAGGCTGAATTCAGTGGCCGTCGGGGCCGGGGTTGGCGTTCCGTTGGCGTAGTAACCCAGGCCTTCCTGCATGCCCTTGTCAATTTCTTCGGCGCTTACGGTAATGCCGCGGCGTTTGGATTCCTGGCGGATCAACCGATCCTCGATCAGACTGTCAATCACCTGTTGGCCAAGGGTGGCTGGTGAGTTAAGCTGTTGTTGAATCTGCGAAAGCGCTGCCCCGAAGTTCGGGTCGTTGAGTGGGTCGCTTGAGCCAAACATCTGTGCGAACTGGTAATATTGGCTGAAGCGGCTGATCAGTTGCAGACGCTGCATTTTGGCCATTTTTTGAAATTCGCCTACGCGGATCGTGTCGCCGTTTACTTTGGCAACCGCCCGGTACTGCAGGAAAACCGTGCCGCTCAGCAGACCATACGCCACGATGACGATCACTGCCACGGCGATGACAATGGCGCTGATCAGCACGGCGCGTTCCTGGCGGCGGACGACTTCCAGGTGGGCAGTGTGTCGTTTATTTTGAATTTTATCTTTTGACATGGTGTCTCACTTGCTTGACGTACAAAAATCAGGGGCATGGGGTTGAACCCATGCCCCTGTGTACACTAATCTTCGCGTCCACCGCTGACATAGGGCAGCAGGGCGATGTGTCGGGCGCGCTTGACCGTCCCGGAGATTTCGCGCTGGTGCTTGGCGCAGGAACCGGTCTGGCGGCGCGGGCGGATCTTGCCTTCTTCGGTCACAAAGCGCTTGAGCAGGTCGAGGTTTTTGTAATCCATTTTCAGGTTTTTGTCAGCACAAAACTGGCAAATTTTGGGGCGAGAGAAGTAGCGGCGCTCACCAGACTGCCCGCCTTCTTCCCGTTCGCGATCGCGATAGTCATCCATAGTACATTACTCCATCTGCGGCGTTGAAGCGGCCGCACAGTGCTAGAAGGGGAATTCATCCTCGTCGGTAGAGGTCATTTCAGAAGATTCGGCTTCGTCTGGGGTGGCATGATTCGTTGAACCTGCTTCGCGGCGTTCGCCCAGCATCATCATCTCGTTCGCCACGATTTCGACGCTGCTGTGCTTGTTGCCTTCCTTATCTTCCCATTTGCGGGTTTGCAGGCGGCCTTCAATGTAGACCTGTTGACCCTTGGTCAGATACTGCTTGCAGATTTCGGCCAGGTTGCCCCAGGCAACGATATTGAACCACTCAGTTTCCTGGTGGCGTTCGCCATCCACGGTGTTCCAGGAGCGACTGGTCGCTACACTGAAGGTTGTCACCGGGCGCCCTGAAGGTGTGTAACGCATTTCAGGCTCGCGTCCCAGGTGGCCAATGATCATCACTTTATTCAAACCTCGGCTCATCTCCATACTCCTTATCAACCAATTCTACCGAAAGGATTTATAGACTTACTCAACCACAGTGAGCATCGAGCGCAGAATCGACTCCTGGAAGCGAATGTTGCGCTCCAGTTCTGCGGTAGCGGCGGGGGCCATGCTGATGCTCAGCACCGCATACTGACCTTCACGCTGCTTGTTGATCGTGTAGGCCATGCGACGACGGCCCCAAACATCCAGCTTATCCACGCTGCCGCCTGCATCCGTAACCCAGGTGCTGACCTTTTCGACGACGCCTTTGAACGCGTTTTCATCCAGGTCGGGGTGGACAATGCAAACCAACTCATAATTACGCATAGGGAAAACCTCCTTTCCTCGGGAATGCTTCCGGTCAAATACCGTGGGTAAAGCCGAAAGCGGAAGGAGTCACGCGTGACGCGCGACTATTTAATTTAACGGGTTTTATTTTAGCCGAGAATTCTCGAATTGGGAAGGTCTCTGGTATAAAATAATCGCGTAGCCGTAAGGCGGCGCCCTGATTCCAGCCGGAAACGCACCACAGCACAGGCAGAATCACGCTTCGAGGCAGTTAACGCACATAGATCGGGTTGCTAAAGATCCAGCCGCGCAGCCGGCCCAGGTAAGGGCGCCAGACTTCCACCCGATAAACACCCGGCTCGGTGGTGATGTGGGTGCAGCTCTGAGTCTTTTTCCAGGTCTGGATCACCTGCCCGTCCTTGAGAAGACGGCACTCGGCCACCTGAGGAAGCCACACTTTGAGGGTCACCCCGCCAGCAGCGGGAAGTTCGTCGCCCATCAGCGCATTTTTATCACGCCCCTGCGCGGAAAAGCGGAAGCCGCGCGTCGAAGAGGGCAGGTCGTAGGCGACGAAGCAGTGACCAGCGGTGAAGGCCTCGTAGATCATTTTTTTGTCGGTCGCCACCTCGCCGGTCAGAGGGGAGGCAATCAGTAGGTGAGTGTTAATCGTCTGGAACTGAAATTCGTAAGGGTAGATCAGCAGGCGAAATGGCCCGGCTTTAACCGGGAGGGCATGAGTATCCGAACCGCCAATGGCGACCACTTTTTTCCCGCTTCTGTGGAGTTCGTCCCATTTATTGAGGTGTTGAACGGGCGGTTGAAGCGGTAGAAAGCGTGGAAAAATGGCATAAAAGACCGCCTGGGGGTAGTTTTTTACGCGAACTTTCAATTCACTCAGCATGTTCCATAATTCCAGCCCGGTATAGCCTTGAACCTGCCAATCCACCCAGGAAATGTCGCTTTCCTTTATGGGAGCGCACTCCGGGTCATACGGATGTGCGATGAAGCTCAGCCCGCCGGCGCGGCGGATATTGTCGATCAGGTTTTGCGGGTCTGAGGCGAAGGCCGCCAGTTCACGGTTGGCGTTGAGCACCAGCAGGTGATTTTGTTGCGGCTGACGGGCCTGGTCGTGAATTTCTTCGCCGATCAGCAGTAGCAGGCGCTTTTTCCCATCTTTATAATACCCTTCCGGGCCGCTGACCAGGACGTTGTGATCCGTGACAATGGCGGCATCCAGCCCGGCGCGGAACCCGGCGCGCACAATATCCTGGTGTGAGCCGCTCCCATCGGAGTAGGTGGTGTGCATGTGCAGGTTGACAACCAGTTCGTGAAATTCGGCCATTTGGGTTCCTTTCGAATTCAATTTGCCAATTCTACCCGCAGAGCGGCTTTTGTGCATGATTTTTCAGAAAGGAATGATATAATCCAGCCGTTAAATTTGCAGGAGGCATACAGAAGAATGGCTACTTACATCGAAATTGGTTTGGTGATCACATCCATCGCGTTAATCGCGAGTGTGATTTTGCAGAGCAAGGGCGCTGGCCTGGGCGGCCTGACTGGCTCTGATAGTGGTACCGTTTTCTCGGCCCGGCGCGGCGTGGAACGAACGTTGTTCTATGTCACGATTGGACTGTCGGTACTGTTCTTTGTCCTGGCGATCCTCGCCATCCTGGTCTATCGTTTCAGCTAATCCGCGTTTTGATGCTTGAAAGGCCGTTTCCTCTGGCCCGGCCATCGTGGACCGGCAGGGGGAGACGCCTTTCTTTTTTTTTATGATCAAGAAACTTCGCTGGCAAATTTTGGTCATCGTAATTACCCTGGTGGTGGTCGGAGCGTTGTTGCTGACCCAGGAGCCCGGGCAGCAGGTCTTTGCTCCCCAGCCAGCCTCCGGCGGAATTTACACCGAGGGCCTGGTTGGGTCGTTTGTGCGCCTGAACCCACTGCTCGACCAAAATAATCCTGCCGACCGTGACATCAACCGCCTGCTGTTCAGCGGTTTGATTCGATTCGACGCGCGCGGCATGCCGACCCCCGACCTGGCAGAATCTTGGGGCGTCTCACAGGATGGCACCATCTACAACTTTGCTCTGCGCACCAATGTCTTCTGGCACGACGGCCAGCCGGTGACCATGGCGGATGTGCTTTTCACGATTGACCTGATCAAGAGCGATTCATCCCTGTTCCCGGCGGATGTGCGCGAGATGTGGAAGCAGGTGCAGATCAAGCAGTTGAACGACTCGACGCTGCAATTTATCCTGCCCGAGCCGTTTGCGCCCTTTTTGGATTATCTGACCTTTGGCATCGTTCCCCGCCACTTACTGGAGACCACGCCTCCTGACCAGATCCAGGCTTCGGCGTTTAACCTGGCGCCAATTGGCAGTGGCCCTTACCGCTTCGAGCGCCTGATTGTGGAGAACGGCCAGGTGATGGGGGTGGAGCTGCGTTCGTTTGAAAAATATTACCAGCGGCGCGCTTATATGGATCAGGTTATCTTTCGCTATTATCCTAGCTCCGCGGCGGCGTTGGATGCTTTTCGGCAAGGACAGGTGCTGGCGGTGGGCGAGCTGACCACGGATGTGATACCACAGGCCTTGGCGGAACCGAATCTCAATATCTATACCGGCCGCCTGCCCGAACTTGGTCTGGTGTACCTGAATTTGAATAACCCGGAAGTGCCGTTTTTACAGGATGCCCAGCTGCGCCGGGCGCTTCTCATGGGCCTCAACCGCCAGCAGATGGTGGATAAACTACTCGCTGGTCAGGGCATCATTGCGGATGGCCCCCTGTTCCCGGGGACCTGGGCTTATTATGATGGCCTTGAGCATCTCGTCTATGACCCCGATGGAGCCATAGCGTTGCTGAAAAACAGCGGCTATACCATCCCGGCCAGCGGTGGAGAGGTGCGTGCCGACAAAGATGGCAAACTGCTCAGCTTTACCCTGCTGCATCCTGACGACGAATTGCATACCGCCCTGGCGCAGTTCATCCAGAAAAATTGGGCCCGGATTGGGGTGCAGGTCAACCTCGAAGCCATGCCGTATGATGCGCTGGTCAATGAAAGGCTGATTCCGCGCACCTACCAGGCCGCGCTGCTTGACATTAACCTGACGCGCACTCCCGACCCTGACCCGTACCCTTTCTGGCATCAATCCGAGGTCACGGGCGGGCAAAACTACAGTCAATGGGATAACCGCTCCGCAAGTGAATACATCGAGCAGGCGCGTATTAATCCCGATTTTACCGTCCGCGCGCGCCTGTATCGTAACTTCCAGGTGGTTTTCTCGAAGGAATTGCCCGCGCTGCCTCTCTTTTTCCCCGTTTATTCTTTCGGCGCCAGCCCGAATGTGCTGGGTGTGCAGGTTCCGCCGTTGTTCGATACCAGCGACCGGTTTTTGACCCTGCCCGATTGGTATCTGGTCACGCGCCGCACCTTGGAACAAACACAGGTTCCATGACCCTTTTTTCGGTTCAACTTGATCAAACTTTTTTGGACGAAAGTTTGCCGCAGCTGCAGGAGTACCTGCTCTCTGGCGAATTGTACTGGGCCATCAGCTGCGGTGTACCGCGTCTGACGCCGGGGAACATCCTGCTGGCGCTGACTCGGCTTTCAGCGGCGGAACCGGCTGAAGCGCGTGAGCTGCGCGAGAAAATGGACCTGATCCGCAGGCAGTGGGCGGTGGCCTGGGAGCAGAAAGTGGCCCGCGAAACGGATAACCGGCTCAGGCTTTGGTCACAGTTTCTGGGTGAGAGCGGGGCGGACTCCGGGCCGGGACGAGCTGTATATGCCGCCAATGTCCAGGGCAGGGTCATCCTGGGCTTGCTGCTGCGGGAAGTCCCCAATTCCGCGCGTCAGACCGCCCTGGCTGAACTGGATGTACTGTTGCGCGCCGGGTTTGTGCCAGGCGATTTTATTTGGGAAGGGCTTTATCAGCCGGTTTTTCCGGCGCAGGAATATTGGTATTTATACGGGTGTTTTCAGCCCGGAAATTCGACAGGATAAAAAATGGAAGATCGAATCATAACCTATGGCGGCCAGGCGGTCATCGAGGGCGTTTTGATGCGCGGACAAAAAGCTCTGGCGCTGGCCATGCGCGCCCCAAACGGGGAAATAGTTGTTCATACCGAAAAATTATCCGGGCTGTATCAATCCCGGTTGGCCAAAATTCCTTTTTTGCGCGGAATAATTTTGCTGTCGGATGCTCTATCGCTTGGGATGAAGGCACTGATCCGCGCCGCCAACACGCAGACCGGCGAGGATGAGAAGCTGGAAGGCCCGGCACTCTATCTGACGTTGTTTATTTCTCTGGCTTTTGGGATTGGGCTCTTCTTCCTGGCTCCTTACGGCGCCGCGAAGCTGATTCAGTGGCTGGCAGGCCTGGCTGCTGCGAATGCGCCTTCGGCTGGAGTTGCTGTGGCGGGTGTGTCGCTGGCCGGGCTGGGAGATTCCAACCAATTCGCCACGAATATCTGGGTGACGGCAGCCATTGAAGGCGTGACGCGTCTTGCGCTCATTGTTGGCTACATCTGGGCGATTGGCCGTGTGCCTGATATTCAGCGGGTCTTTCAATATCACGGCGCGGAGCACAAAACAATCAACGCCTTCGAAGCCGGAATTGAACTGACCCCTGAAAACGTGGCGCGGTATCCGCTGGAACATCCGCGCTGTGGGACTTCCTTTCTGTTGACCCTGGTGATCCTTTCCATTTTTGCCTTCAGCTTGCTGCATCCGCTGGCCTGGGTCTGGCAGGTGCTTGGGCGGATTTTGTTCATCCCCATCCTGGCAGGCATCGCGTTGGAGTACATTCGCTGGACCGCCAACCATCTCGATTCTTCCGTGGTGCGCGCCATGATTCGCCCCAACCTGGCCTTGCAAAGTCTGACCACGCGCGAACCGGATCTGGCGCAATTGGAGGTGGCCATTCGCGCCTTCAACGAAATGCGTCTGGCCGAAGAAAATGCCTGATTGAGGCAGCATTCTGGATATTGAAAACCGCGGCTTGTGTTCTGCCGCGGTTTTTTCATCCAAACGGGTGAGTCCGGACCCGGCCGAAACTGCTACAATTTAAGTATGAAATACAAAAACCTGCTGGTTTGGATGGCGGCTGTGGGGATATTTCTCGCCGCTGGAACTTTTTTCTACTATTTTGGGCGTCCTACCCCGCTGGAAATGCGCGAAGAGATTTACCCGTGTGTGGTCTACTACCGCCGGGTACATACCCAACCTCGCCTGATGATTGCGCATATTGTTACCGTTGATTTAAGTTGTGAGAACATCACTACTGTCATCACTCCGCCCGAAAAAGGTGACAAGGAAAATCCATTGCGGGCGCGCACTACATCCCAATTCGCCAGCGAATTTGGGACGCAGGTGGCCATCAACGGCGATGGATTCACCCCCTGGTGGTCGAATACTCCTTGGGATTATTATCCGCGCCCCGGTGAGGCGGTTTCTCCGAACGGATTTGCCGCTTCCGGACGCAAGGAATATGGCTCTCGCGATGCGGACGAGATCACGCTTTTTATCAATGAGAGGGGCGAAGCCAGTTTTGGAACGCCGGTCGGCAAAATTTACAATGCCATTTCGGGCACGAACTGGTTGGTGCATGAGCGCCAGGTGATTGAGGATCTGAACGATACCCGCAAAGCACCGCGTACTGCCGTTGGGTTGGATGGCCCTGGCACGCGCCTGATCCTGATCGTGGTGGATGGCCGCCAGCCTTTCTACAGTGAAGGTGCGACAATTGCCGAAACCGCTGAACTGATGCTCACTTACGGGGGCGATAATGCCATCCTGCTGGATGGCGGTGGCTCTTCCACCCTGGTCATCGACTGGCCGGGCGAAGGGCAAAAGGTGATGAATTCGCCCATCGACCGCTATCTCCCTGGTCGTGAGCGGGCAGTTGGCAATCATCTGGGAATTCTTGCCAAGCCGTAACGGAGAATTGATCGCCAGGGTCCGCACTGCTGATACAATACGAATATTACACATCCAGCTTTTGATCTGGAAAAAGGAAAAAATCCATGGCCCCCAACCCGCTTCTAAAAAAACTTGGTTTTTCAGTGGATGAACGCCTGGTCATCGTTCACACGGATGATATTGGCATGTGCCAGGCCTCGTTGACGGCTTTTGAGCATCTCTGGGACTTCGGCACGATCTCCTCAGGCGCGACGATGGTACCGTGCCCCTGGTTTCCGGCGACGGCCCGAATGTGCCGCGAAAATCCGCAGATGGATATGGGTGTTCACGCCACACTTAACGCCGAGTGGGACAGTTACCGTTGGGGGCCGCTTTCGACGCGCGACCCTCAGAGCGGCCTGCTCGACCCGGATGGATACTTCCATCAATGGCATCAGGCGGTTTATGAGAATGCCAGGCCGGAAGCGGTTGCAACGGAAGTCAATGCCCAGGTGGAGCGGGCATTGTCAGCGGGGA
Organism: uncultured Anaerolineae bacterium; assembly: GCA_903875215.1. Classification (GTDB taxonomy): domain Bacteria; phylum Chloroflexota; class Anaerolineae; order Anaerolineales; family Villigracilaceae; genus UBA5195. The sequence goes on along the minus strand of CAIQVH010000031.1, from coordinate 365,530 downwards.
TTGCGGTCACGCATGTTGATTCTCACATGGGGACGATTCTGCATCCGAATTTTGTTCAATCCTACGTCAACGCAGCCCACAGCCGCCAACTGCCAGCCATGCTGCCGCGTGCCAGTGCCATCGGCTTTGGGATGATGGGCGTCAGCCCGGATGAAATGTCAGTTTTTTCACCTATCCTGAATCAACTGGAATCCCAGGGCTTACCGATGCTCGACGGTTTGTTAGCCATGCCGCTTGACCATGATGAAGATCACATTGGTCTGGCCAAGAAACTGTTGGGCGAAGTGCCGGCTGGTATAACCCATTTTATTCTGCACCCTGCGGTGGATACTCCCGAACTGCGCGCCATTGCCCCGGACTGGCATGCTCGTGTGGCGAACTATCATGCTTTTATGAGCCAGGAGGTTAAGGATTTCATTCAAACCTCTGGCATTCAGTTGATTGGCTATCGTTCCCTGCGTGAAGCGCTGCGGCAATAATCTGAGCGAATTCCATTAGTACGAAGATCGATTCTACCGGGACAACCCGGTAGAATCTTGTTGGATGGGTGTAAAGGGTATGACTCGATATTTTTTAGGTGTTGATGCGGGTGGGACCAAAACCCACGCATTGGTTGTGGATGAAACCGGGCGCGCGGTTGGGTTTGGGCGCGCCGGGCGTGGCAACTGGGAAGGCATTGGCCTAGATGGCTTGACGCTCACTCTGCAAACGGCCGTTTCTCAGGCCTGCACCATGGCCAGGTTGGAAGCGGGCCAGCTCTCGGGGAGTGGAATGGGTCTGGCCGGGTACGATTGGCCCAGTCAGCGCGAAATGTTGTTGAAGGCGATCAAACCGCTCAACCTGGGCGGCGCGCTGGAAATTGTCAACGATGCCACGCTGGGTATTTTTGCCGGGACTTCGGCAGGGTGGGGCGTTTCTGTGGTGGCTGGTACCGGCTGCAACTGCCGCGGCCGTGGAAAATCTGGCGGCCGGGAAGGCCGGATGGTGGGCGGTTACCCTCACTGGTCGGGTGAATATGCGGGCGCGGGCGATATTCTCGCGCGCGCCATGCGCGCCGTCACCTTCGAATGGAATAAACGCGGTCCTGCCACGGCGCTCAGCCCGGCATTCCTGGAATTGACCGGCGCCACGAATTTGTCAGAATTGGTTGAAGGCATGTATGTTGAACGGTACGAGCTGGAAACCGCCGCCTTGTTCAAGTTTTTTGAAGTCGCCGCGCAGGGTGACCCGGAAGCGCTGAATGTGCTGCGCTGGGCCGGGGATGAGCTTGGACAGATGGCCTGCGGCGTGATTCGCCAGCTGGAACTGGAAAAAGAATCGGTCGAGGTGGTGCTGATTGGCAGTTTGTTTAGCGGTCATCCGTTGATGCAGGCCTCCCTTCAGGAAACGGTGCGCGCTCTCGCCCCGGCGGCGCAGTTCTTTCGCTTCGAAGCTCCTCCTGTGATTGGGGCTGTGTTGATGGGGATGGAAAAAATCCTGGGCGCGCAAGCCTATGCCTGTCGTGAGACGGTGATCGCCTCGACCGGGGCGCTCATCAAGGCGGATTGAAATGAACCACATCAAAAAACTATTCCACTTCATCAAACCCTACTGGAAACCGGCGGTCGCTTCCCTGGTGCTGCTGACCATCGTCGTTTTTTTGGATTTGTCGATTCCCCGCCTTGTCCAGCGCATCATTGACGATGGAATCCGCGCCCAAAACTATACCGTGGTCTACCAAACCGCCGCCCTGATGCTTGTCATCTCGCTTACGAGCACTTTACTGGCCCTGGGCAACAACTACCTGTCGATTGTGGCGGGCGAGAGCGTGGCGCGCGACCTGCGCGAGGCGATGTTCGTCAAGATCCAGTCGTTTTCGCATGGCAACCTTGACCGGCTCAACACCGGCCAGCTGATGGTGCGCCTTTCCAGTGACGCGACGGTTTTCCAGCGCCTGACGCAGGTTTTCCTGCGCATCGGCACGCGCGCCCCGCTGCTGATGGTCGGCAGCCTGATCTTGATGTACAACACCGACGCAAAACTGGCGACCGTCATGCTCCCCATCCTGATCGTTTCCGGTGCGCTGATTGTCTTTTTCACATCCAAAATGGGCCCGCTCTTCCTGACAGTGCAGCAGCGCCTCGACCGGCTGAACAGCATCTTGCAGGAAAACATCGCCGGGGTGAGATTGATCAAGGCTTTTGTGCGCGATGCCCGCGAAGTGGAACGCTTTGGCGTGGCCAATGACGATTTTGCCGACAGGAACATCAAGGTTATGCAGTTCATGGCCTCCATGGCCCCCTCGCTGACGCTGATGGTCAACTTTGGCATCGTGACGGTCATCTGGTACGGCGGTATCCAGGCCATCCAAGGCGATGTGACCATCGGGCAGATTGTGGCCTTCATCAATTATTTGCAAACCATTCTGGGGCCGCTGGGCATCATGGTCATGCTCTCCAATATCATCGCCGCGGCGACGGCTTCGGCAGAGAGAATTAACGAGGTGCTAGAAACGGTACCAGAAGTGCAGGATGCGCCCGCAGTGAAAGCCCTCACCCCTAATCCATCTCCCGGTGGGAGATGGGAATTAGCCCCCGCCCCCGCCGGGGGAGGGCGGGGGGTGAGGGTTTCCTTCGACAACGTCTACTTCCACTACACCGGCACCAACGACGGCGCGGTGCTCGAAGGCATCAACCTGAGCGCCGAACCGGGCCAGACCGTGGCAATTCTCGGCTCGACCGGCTCGGGCAAATCGACGCTAATCAACCTGATTCCGCGCTTTTACGACACCGTCAGCGGCAGCGTCCGCATCAATGGCACGGATGTGCGCGAACTGGCGCAATCCAGTCTGCTGGCGCAGATTGGCATCGTGCCGCAGGAAACGGTGCTGTTCTCAGGCACGGTGCGCGACAATATCAGCTACGGCAAAACCGACGCATCGGATGATGAAATCATCGCGGCGGCCCAGGCGGCACAGGCGCACGATTTTATTGAAAAACTGCCTGACGGGTATAACACCCACGTCAACCAGCGCGGCGTCAATCTCTCCGGCGGGCAGAAACAGCGCATCGCCATCGCCCGCGCCTTGATTCTGCGCCCGGCCATTCTGATTTTGGATGATTCCACCAGTTCGGTGGATGTCGAAACCGAGACAAAAATCCATGATGCGATGGAAATGTGGTCGAAAGCTGATGGCATGATCACTTTCATGGTCGCCCAGCGCATCAGCACCGTGCTCAACGCTGACAAAATCATCGTGATCGATGGCGGCCGCATCGCCGCCGAAGGCACGCACAGCGAGCTGATCCAATCCAGCCCGATTTACCAGGAAATTTTCGCTTCCCAGCTTGGGAATGGCGTGAATTAAGAGCTTTGGACACGGATTTCACGGATGCCACGGAAAAACACGGATCTTTTAATTCTTAAGAGCTCTATCCGTGTAAATCCGTGCAATCCGTGTCCAAAAAGGTTTTGAAATATGACCCAACAAACATCCTCCCAACAACAAGTTCGCGCAAACCTGGCCCAACGCGGAGCCATTCGCCCGGCAAAAATCGAAAAAGCAGCCGACCCGCGCAAGGCGCTCGCCCGGCTGATTCCGTATCTCAGCCATTACCGGGCGGCGATTATTCTTGTTTTTATTCTCATCCTCGTCACCACCGCTCTGGATTTGCTCGGGCCGTACCTGATGGGGCGCGCTATCGACCAATATATCAGCGACAAACATCTGGCGGGACTCGCCCAAATGGCGCTGCTGCTGCTCGGTGTTTACATCAGCAACCAGGCGCTCCAGGCACTTTCGGCGTGGACGATGGCCGGGGTCTCGCAGCGCGCGCTCAAAGACCTGCGCCGCGACTTGTTCACGCACCTGCAAGAGCTTTCGCTCAAGTTTTTCGACACGCACAACGCCGGGGAATTGATGAGCCGCCTGACCAACGACATCGAAGCCATCAACCAGGCCGTTTCGCAAAACGTCATCGCCATGCTGGGCAGCGTGCTGTCGCTGGTCGGGTTTGTGGTGGCGATGTTTGTGCTCAATTTCTGGCTGGCGCTGGCTTCGGTCATCGTTGTGCCGATCATGGTCTGGTTCACGGACTTTATCGCCAAATCGACCCGCAAGGGCTTCCGCGATCTGCAAAAAAGCCTGGGCGAACTGAACGGCGTAATGGAAGAGTCCATCAGCGGGCAGCGCGTGGTCAAGGCTTTTCGCCGCAACGAAACCTCGGTCGAGAACTTCCAGCGGGTCAACGCGGACGTGTTCAAGGCGGGCGTTTTCGCCAACACTTACGCCATGATGCTGATGCCGCTCACCAACCAGTTGGGCAACCTGTTTGTCATCGTTTTAGCGGGATTGGGCGGATGGCTGGCCTTGAAGGGACTCGTGACCGTGGGCATTATCGCCACCTTTATCAGTTACGCCCACGGATTTATCTCGCCCCTGCGCCAGCTTGCCAATATCTATAACGCCATCCAGGCTGCATTGGCGGGCGCGGAGCGGGTCTTCGAGGTGATTGACACGGCTTCTGAAACGGAAGACGTTTCCGGGGCGGTCTCGCTGGAAAATATCCAGGGTCACGTCGAATTCCAGGCGGTGGATTTCTCCTACGAAACGGGACATCCCATCATCAAAAATATGACGCTGGAGGCTTTGCCGGGACAGACAATTGCTTTGGTTGGCCCGACCGGGGCGGGGAAAACGACTATCACCAACCTGCTGACGCGTTTTTACGACATCGACGGCGGTTCGATCCGCATCGACGGGCATGACCTGCGCGACATCCGCCGCGCCGACCTGCGCCGCCAGTTGGGGCTGGTCTTGCAGGATACGTTCATGTTTGCCGATACGGTCATGGAGAATATCCGCTACGGGCGGCTGAACGCGAGCGACGATGAGGTGATCGAGGCCGCCAAAATGGCCGACGCTGACCACTTTATCCGCCAGTTCCCGCACGGATACCAGACTGTGCTTTCGGAGCGCGCCGCCAACCTGAGCCAGGGCCAGCGCCAGATGCTGGCGATTGCGCGCGCGATTTTGGCCGACCCAGGCATTTTGATCCTGGACGAAGCCACATCCAGCGTGGACACGCGCACCGAGGTGCGCATCCAGCAGGCGCTGCTCAAGCTGATGGAAGGCCGCACCAGTTTTGTGATCGCCCACCGCCTGTCCACCATCCGCGATGCCGACCAGGTGCTGGTGATCAAGGACGGGGAGATCATCGAGCGCGGCAAGCATTCCGAGCTGCTGGCGATGAAGGGATTTTTCTATGCGTTGTATATGAGCCAGTTTAAGGGGAATGCGATTTGAGCAAAATTTCTCAGGATCAGGTTGGACTGAGTAGCATATTTTCTAATATTTTTCTTGCACACAACCGGATATAGAGGTTATAAAATTCCCGTATTCCGAAATATAGCCTATCAGGAGCCAGCCATGACAGAATCTCAATCTTTTACCTTTAAAGCTGAAACCAAACAACTGCTCAACATCCTGATCCATTCCCTTTACCAGGATCGCGAGGTGTTTCTGCGCGAACTGCTTTCCAATGCTTCGGATGCGCTCAACCGCCTGCGCTTTGAGATGTTGACCAATGCCGAGGTGCTCGATCCGCGCGCCGAATTGTGCATCCGCTTGAGTGCGGATAAAGAGAATCACCGGCTGGTGATTGAAGATACCGGGCTTGGCATGACGCGGGAAGAAATCATCGAGCATCTTGGTACGATTGCACAATCAGGGGCGCGCAAATTCATCGAGGCGGCGAAAAATCAGCAGTCCGATTTTTCTCAGGTGATTGGGCAATTTGGCGTGGGATTCTATTCGGTTTTCATGGTGGCCGAGTCGGTGCGGGTCAGTTCCCGCTCTTTCAAACAGGAAGCGGAACCGGTCAGCTGGTTCGCCACCGGGGAAGATCATTTCGAGGTCGGTGCGGCAGAAATGTCCACGCGCGGCACCCGCATCGAAATCCAGTTGAAGGAAGATGCCTGGGAATTTGCAGATGAATATCGCCTGAAAGCCATCATCCGCAAGCACTCTGATTACATCGGGTTCCCCATCTACCTTGGCGAGGAGCCCCAGCCGGTTAACAAGCAGGCATCGTTGTGGCGCACCTCCCGGCAGTCTGTAACGGAGGAGCAGTACCAGGATTTTTATCGCACGCTGACGCTCGATTTTGAGTCTCCGCTGCTGCACCTGCATACCCAAACCGACGCGCCGGTGCAGTTGTACGCGCTGCTCTACATCCCTGGCAAGGGAGAACGCGGAGTCTTTTCGCTGCGCAAAGAGGACGGGCTGAAGTTATATTCACGCAACATTCTGATTGACGAGTATAACAAGGCGCTGTTGCCTGAACATTTTCGTTTTGTTCAGGGGGTGGTCGATTCGGAAGACCTGCCGCTGAATGTTTCTCGCGAGACGGTGCAATCGAGCGGCCTGATGCCCAAACTGAGAAAAGTACTGGCCGGGCAGGTGATGAAGGAATTGGAGTCGCTCGCAAAAAATGAGGCTGAGAAATATGCCACCTTCTGGCAGGAATTTGGCGGATACCTCAAGCAGGGTATCGCCGCCAATCCGTCAGAAACCGAAGGGCTCAAGCCTTTACTGCGCTTCAAGACCAACCTGCGCCCTGAATCGTGGACAGGGTTGGATGATTACCTGGGCCGCATTCCGGACGGGCAAAAAGTCATTTACTACATTGTCGGCGATGCTCCAGCTTCCGTTCTGCGCAGTCCCCACCTGGAATATTTCCATGCGCAGGGAACCGAAGTTCTGCTGTTGACCGATCCGCTGGACGCATTCATGCTGATGGGTCTGCGCTCTTACAAGGATTACCCGCTGGAAAACGTCGCCCAGGCCGACCTTCCACCAGCCTCCAGCCCTGATTCCAGCCCGGAATCGTCCCGCCTTGCCGATGAAGATTTCACCACACTGGTGACTCAGTTCAAGGAAGTGCTCGGGGAGCGCGTCAGCGGCGTGCGCGCCAGCCAGCGGCTTTCCCAGTCTGTGGCGCGTTTGGTCGATCCGGAAGGCGCGCCTAACCCCGAAATGCAGCGCGTCTATAAATACCTGGGGGAAGAATTTGAGGCTCCAAAAAAGATTTTAGAGCTTAATCCGGGACACGTCATGCTAAAAGATCTGATCACGCTCGAGCCTGGTTCCGATTTACAGCACCTGATCATCGAGCAGATTTACGAAAGCGCACTGCTGGTAGAAGGTCTGCACCCGGATCCATCCAGCATGGTTGAGCGTGTGCAGCAAATTATGGCGGCGGCCTTGGAGAATCGCGCCAGCCGGCCCGGCTCCAGCTGAGAATCTGTTTCAGCTTTCATGAAAAATTTTGCCATCGCTCAGGCATGGGGTTGTATCCATTGTTGGCAGGATATTAATTCGTCGGGATGACTTGCCACAGTGACTGGTCATCCAATTGACAGGTTTTTTCGGGCTGAAATGGAGGGTTGTGCGCTTCCAGCCGGTAGATGGTATCGTCGTAGGAATTAGTGGAAAGCAGTGTCACGCTCAGCCAGGCGGGGGCAGTTTTGGGGTCGGGCAGGGTGCCGAAACGGGAGTGGAATTGGGCGAAGTTCTTTTCGTACAACAGGCTGCGAAATCCCATGCGGTAGGCGGCGACCCAGAATTCGCCGGAATTCTTTTGCGCAAGCGCTTCCAGTTGGGGATATTCTTCTGCGCGCGCAGAGCAGGCGAACAGGTCTGGGCGTAAATAGTAGCGATAGGCGTTGAGGGCCAGGATGCGTTCGCCGGGGGTGGCATCCTGGTTGAGCGGGTCAAAAAAGGTGCAGAAGTGCAGAGTGGTGCAATGGGCGTTACCGGTTGAGTCTTGGGGAGAGTAGGTTTCAGCAGCGATGAGCAGGATTCTGAAACCGGCGCCAGCCAGGGTGAGGACAATCAGGCTGGAGAAGATTGGGCGCATGAGAAGCAAGCCGGGGGTCAGCAGGGTTTCCAGCCAGCAGGCGACGACAAGGAAGAGCAGAATCCACAGGAAGAAGACGTAGCGGATTTCCACGATGGTGAAGAAGAGCGCCACCCAGGTGGTAAGCGTCAATAGGGCGGGAACAGTCAGGGATTGGAGACTGGGGCTTTTAAACAGGTTTCGGCGCAGATCTTTCATCAGGGCAAAGGGCAGAAATCCTACCAGCAGGGGTGAAAGGGTGCCCAGGCTTTGTGGTGAGTTGAAAAAGCTGACGGTTAGCGGGTAAAACAGGCGCAGCGTGGTCAGCGTGGCCGGGTCGAATTGCCATTGCCAGTCCTTAGCGCCCAGTTCGCGGGCATAGGTCAGGGGGGCGAGCGGACTACCCAGCCAGATCCAGTTTTGCTGAAGGTGGAACAAACCGAGAGCCAGCAGGGGGGGCAGGCTCCAAAGCCCGGTGGCGAGCAGTGTTTTGAATTTCTGCGGGTTGGTGCGCCAGAGGTTCGTGGTGCTAAAGGCGTAAAAAATGCCAACGAACAGGGTGACGAGGAACAGGTTGTAGGGGCGCGCAATCAGGGCGAAGCCCACCAGCAGACCGATCAGGGTGAAGGTTGAGCGGGTGGGGTTTTTCAGGCTGAGCAGCATCCAGTAAATGCCAGCCAGGATTGGGGCGGTGCTGATTAATTCGATTTTGCCATCCCCGAGCAGGTCGACAAAGGCGGTGCTGGACAGCATCAGTGTCAGGAAATAGAGTTGGGCGCGCGGGCGCAGGCCGGTTTCGCGGGCCAGGGCCAAGCCCAGGATCAGAATAGTCAGCCCGTTGACCCATGAGAAAAGGCGCGCAGCCTGGTCGCCAAAGAGTTGGATTAGGGCCGTAAACAGGATTCCGGGGTGAAACGAACTGACCACAAACGAGTCTTTGTAGTAGAAGAAAATGGCCTGCCGGGTGACGGCCATGATGCGGGCATGGGAGAAATATTCAACGAGAGAGTCGTAGCTCAGCCTCGCGGTTGAGTAAAGCAGGGCCAGGAGCAGGAGACTGAGGAGCAAGGCGGCGATCAGCTGCTCAGCCGCGGAGAATTCGTCCGGCAGGCGCCAGCGGAGAGGCCGGGCGATGAAAGCTCTCAAGGCTGGTAGACCTGCCAGGCTTCCGCCGATCAGCAGTCCGGCTACCATCGGTGGAGTCAACCTGACCAGGCTGATCAGGCCCAGAAATAACAGCGAGAAGACGATTTCTCCGGTCACGAATGCGCTGGCAGCCAGAGCCAACCTGGATTTGCTGGAATCAGTCAGAGGGCCAATCAACCTCAGCCCGAGCAGAAAGCAAGCCAGGGAAAAAACTCCCGCCCCGCTCAATGCTGCAAGCAGTTCGAGCCCGTAGCTCAGCGTGTTGATCCCGGCCAGCGAGGGCCAGGCGGTCAGGCTGGCAATCTGGACGTGGCCGGGCCGGTTGGCGAAAGCCGATAATGCCAGGGTGAGAATTCCCCAGGCCAGGCAGGCGGCGGTAAGTAACGTGTTTTTCAGGGTTGGGCGCATGTTGTAGCGATTCAGTCGAAGGCCAGCAGGCGGGAGAATAGGTCTTCATACTGGTTCGCGACCTGGTCCCAATCCCAGCGTTCGGCGTAGCTCAACGCTGAGCTTCGCAGGCGGGATAGCTGCTCCGGGCTGGAGCAGATCGTGTCCAATGTAGTGAGTGATCCATCCAGATCGGTTGGATTCAGGGCGATGAGCGGCGCATCCGGTAGTTGGGCATGTGTCTCGCTGGAAACAGCCGCCGGCAGGCCGCACGAAAGCGCTTCCTGCACAACGAGTGGAAACCCTTCACCGACGGAGGGCAGGATCAGCAGGTCGGAGGCGGCGAAATATTCCCGCAGAACCAGCTGATCCTGTGGCGGTAGTACGTTGAGATTGGGCAGTTGCCACGTCTGCGGGTCAATTTCGCCGCCTCCAATCAGCACCCAGCGCAAGCCAGGGCGCGCCTGCGCCAGCTGGCGGATCAGGTGCAGGCCTTTTTTCTGAGTGAACCGCCCGGTGAAAAGCAGGATGCACTCGCCGTGCGCAAATCCCAGCCGCTCGCGCAGTTCGTCCCGTTCGGCGGGCACAGGCGGGCGGAAGAGGGCATGATCCACCCCGTTGGGGATGAGCAGGCCCGGTCGGCGCAGGCGCATTTGTTCTTCAAACCCGCGCCGAACTCGCTCGTTAATGAAAACAACTTGCTCGGCGTTTCCGAGAATCAGCCTGCCGAGTCCACGATAGGCCCAGGCCTGAAGCAGGTTCTTGTACTTTTCCACATAGGGGACAGGCCCGACATGCTGGGTGACAACCACCGGCTTGCGATACCAGCGCGCTGCCAGGAAGGCGAGAAAATTGGCGGCATACAGGCAGTCATGCAGGTGCACAATTTCGCTTTGGCGGACAGCCTGGAAGATTTGAAAGACGGATTTCCCCAGCGGAAGAGGGTACGGAAAGCCCAGGCGCTGCTCGGTAAAATTCCATGCATGCAGAGCCAAATCCTCCGCGCCTGGGCTGTGAGGCCGTTTCTGGTCATCGCAGGCCACCCACAGCACCGGGTGATGCATCCGCCAGCGCTGGGTAAGATTCAGTGCCACAAATTCAATTCCGCCAGCGTGTTCGGGAAAATAATTGCTAAACGTCGTGATGCGCATGCGCTGGTAACTCAAAGCGGGCGCTCTGACCCATTAGCTGGTGCTGCATGGCAACCACGCGCGCTCCACTGGCTGCCGAAATCTGCCCCGCCGATTCACCGCTCTGCAGCACATGTATGAACTTTTTCCAGACCAGGTCGGCCCCGTAGAATAACTGGCCGCGTGCCAGCAGCAGACCGGAGGCGGCGAAGCCTGCTAGGTGGGAAGCAATAACCGCGCCGCTGCTGGCCAGAATCTCCCGTGCGCCGTGACCGCCGTCATTGGGCAGGGTCACCAGGATGTCACGGAACAGGTCCACAATTCCGACACCTTTGGTTCCCATGACGGTGATGTGCCATTCGCTGAGCGCCGCCTCGAAGTTCATATTCAAGCGGATGGGAAGTCCTCCGACCTGGTATTGCGCGCTGACACTGACCGGTGTATTCTGCCCGGCTCGGCCGACCAGGGTGGAAGCGACCGGCTGCATCATCTGCCCGGCGAGCGCTTCCAGCATGTAGAACATATGCGGAGATTCATCATAAAATAATCCGCAGGGCAACTGCTCATACCAGGCTGGCAGTCGCCGGCGCGGGTTGGAGAATTGCACGGCTTCAATGCTCTGCAGTTCACCCAACAGCCCACTACGGATCAGGGCCTGCAGTTTAAGCGTGGATCGCGCAAACTGGAAATTATGCACCACGCAACACACCCGCCCGTTGCGCGCGGCCATTTCTTGCAGCTCCTCGCTTTCTGCTGGAGTCATGGTAAATGGTTTTTCCATCAGCACATGTTTTCCGTTTAAGAGTGCTTGCCGGGCCAGCGGAAAGTGAGTGAGTGGATCGGTGGCAATCAGCACTGCCTGGACCTCATCGCCCCAGGGCATTTCCCCGCTAGTTGAGATGGATGTCTTGATCTCTGGGAATTTCTCTGCCAGACGTTGAATTCGTTCCGGACGTTTGTCGATCACTCCGTAGAAATTCAGCTGCGGCTGGCGCAGGATGATTGGGATGTGCCGATTGGTAGCCACCCAACCCAGCCCGATTACAGCGAGATTAATCTTTTTCGAAGCAGTCATGAGTTTTCCTTCAAGCCTGGCGGCGGGCGACGATCAAGAGCCCGGCCTGTGGCCCGGAGGCGGGCCGCATCCCGGCGGATAGAAGGGCGGCCAGCCCGGCTGCAAACCAGGCCGGCAAGGTCAGGGCATTTTGGGCTTGCCGCAGCCCCAGCTTTTTCTGGACTTGGATGGGGGCGTGCTGGCGCCGTCCCAGTGCGTACAGGATGCCGGCGGTCAGGCGCGAGATGTTCTCCCAGCGGCGCACTTCCGCGGGGTCAAAATACTCCACCATCCTGACAACCTCCAACCCGTGTGCTGCCAGATGATCGCGCCACTCGCCAGCGCCCCAATAGCGAAAATGCGCCAGGCGCCGATCCATTTCCAGCAGGTAGGTTTCCCGTGTGATGCGTGGATTGAGCGGCCCCGCCAGGGCCTGGTGAAACCCTTCAGTGGGGACGGTGAAGAGAAAATGGCCGCCTGGTTTGAGCAGGTTCGCCACTGATGCCAGGGTGGGCTCGATCTCTGGAATATGTTCCAGCACTGAATTGGAGAGAATGCAGTCAAAACTCAGTGCCGGTTCGGGAATTTGTGCAGCCGGGCAGGTGTGGATGCGCGTATATAGACTTCGCCGGGCGGCCTGAAGTGTTTCATCTGCGTCTACATCCACTCCGACCAGGGTCAGACCCGGGGCGAGGGGGTCGCCAAATGCGATGGCGGTCAATTTCCCATCGCCGCAGCCCAGGTCGAGACAGATGCCTTGCGTCGGGAGAAATTGCCTCAACACGGGCACTTCCACAGCCCGCCAGAATGCTGTCGCTGGTTGAAAACTATATACCCGTAAGAATTGCACCAAATCGCCGCGATTGATCATTTCTTCTCCAAATCATGGGTGGTGGGGAAATCTATCGGCCGGCATTTAAGCCCAGCATGCTAAGCACAAAACTGGTCAAGATAATCTGTAATCCGCTGACAAACGCCAGGCTCCCGCCAAAAACCAGGCGAACACTGTTGTCGAAGCCGATTTGCTCAAAGCCGGATGAAAGCACCAGCGCACGGATCATCAACCCAAGGCCGAGCAAGGTCAGGATAAAGCCTGCCAGCAGGCCTTTTTCCAGGTTGAGAAATCGAAAGGATGGGAAAAAACGCGGTCTGCGCGGCAGCAATCCCTGATAGTAGGCATAGATGCGGGTGATGGCGCCAAAGGAGAGCATGTTCAAGCCGAGATAGGTCAAAGATCCTGCTGCAATAAAGGTGTGAAAATCAATATAACGGAAACCGATATCCACCGGGCCAAAGAAAAGCGCCAGGCTGAGCAGGCCGCCTGCCAGCACCAGGAAAGCGCCCGGGTAAAGGAACAGCCAGGCCGGGCTGTAGAGCAGCAGAAAGCGCAAATGCCGCCAGCCGTCGCGGAAGCTATTCAGGTGGGGCGGCCGATCGCGGCCGTCCGGCGACAGGCGTGTTGGCACTTCGCAGACTTGCATGCCCAAAATGGAGGCTTTGATCACAATTTCGCTGGCCAGTTCCATCCCGGTGGTCTGCAAATTCATCCTTTCAACAGCCTCTTTGGTAAAGCCGCGCAGCCCGCAGTGGAAGTCATTGGCTGGGGAATGAAAAAACAGTTTGCCAAGAAAAGACAGGATCGGGTTGCCAATGTAGCGGTGATGCCAGGGCATGGCTCCGTTGGCGATGCCGCCCTTGAAGCGGTTGCCCATCACCAGATCGTATCCTTCGCGCAGTTTTATTACGAACGGAAGCAGATTTTCCAGGTCATAACTGTCATCTGCGTCCGCCATCAGGATAAATTTTCCCTGCGCCGCCGCAAAGCCCCCGCACAGGGCGTTGCCATACCCTTTTTCCTGGATGTGGACCAGGCGCGCTCCCAGCGCGGCGCTGATTTCCACTGACTGATCGGTGCTGCCGTTATCGGCGATGATCACCTCACCGGCAATCTGGTTCGCCTCCAAAAATTTTTTAGCCTTGCGGATGCAGGTTCCCACTGTGCGAGCTTCGTTCAGGCAGGGCAGGACCAGACTCACCTCGATTTCTGACTTTTCAATACCTTTACCGGGCATATTGCTTTCCTGGAGTGTAATTATTTCTGCGCATTGTACTTCTTCTGCCACTCAAACAGCTTGTTCAATGCTTCAATCGGCGAGAGCGAATTGATATCCAGCCCCTTGATCTCATCCAGCAGCGGATTGGTTTCTGGGAAGAGCGCTACTTGCTGCGCTGCCACGGGGTTAATTTTGACCGCCCGCCCGGATGTTTTTTCCAGCTCGGACATGATTTCGTCGGCGCGTTGGATGACGGGGCGGGGCAGGCCTGCCAGTTGGGCAACGTGGATGCCGTAGCTGCGATCCGCGCCGCCGGGGATGATTTTGTGCAGGAAAACCACCCTACCCTCCGCCTCGGTGACCGCCACGTTGTAGTTTCTCACGCCGGGCAGCAAATCGGCCAGCTGCGTCAATTCATGATAATGTGTGGCAAAAAGTGTTTTGGCGCGCAGGTGTGGATGGTTGTGGATGTGTTCCACCACCGCCCAGGCGATGGAAACACCGTCATAGGTGCTGGTGCCGCGGCCGATTTCGTCCAGGATCAGCAGGGAGCGCGGCGTGGCGTGATGCAGGATGTTGGCCGTCTCGATCATCTCAACCATAAAGGTCGATTGCCCGGCGTGAATTTCATCCTGGGCGCCGATGCGGGTGAAGATGCGGTCGACGAGACCGATTTTGGCGGAGGCTGCGGGGACAAAACTGCCCATTTGCGCCATCAATGTAATCAGCGCCACCTGGCGCAAATAGGTGGATTTACCCGACATGTTCGGCCCGGTGATGACGCGGACGCGTTCTCCCGGCTCGAAGATGATGTCGTTGGGGACGTATCTTTCGCCTTTGAGCAGGTTTTCCACGACGGCATGCCGGCCATCGCGGACTTCAAGCACATCCTCGGCGAGGACTTCGGGGCGGGTGTAACCGCCCAGCGCGGCGGCCTCTGCCAGCGCTGAGAGACAATCCAGTTCGGCCAGGGCGCGGGCGGTATTGAGCAATTGGGCGGTAAAACTTGCCAGCTGCGCGCAGGCTTCCTTGAACAGGCGCAGTTCAATCTCGCGGATGCGTTCCTCGGCGTTCAGCACCAGCGTCTCGTACTCTTTCATCTCAGGCGTGATGTAGCGCTCGGCGTTGACCAGCGTTTGTTTGCGGATGTAGTTTGAAGGGGCGTTGGCGGCCTGCCCGGCGGAAATCTCAATGTAGTAGCCGAAAACCTTGTTGTAGCCAACCTTGAGCGTTTTGATGCCAGTACGGTCGCGCTCGATGGCTTCCAGGTTGTTGATCCAGTCGCGGGCGTGGGCCGAGGCGCTGATGACGCCATCCAGCTCGGCGGAGTAACCGGGGCGGATCATGCCGGTATTTTGAGTGGTGGCTGGCGGGTCATCCGCGATGGAAGCTTCCAGCAGGGCTAGGGCTTCGCTGCACGGCGACAAAAGCTTGAGCGTGGTTTGAATCGGCGCAGCCCCGGAGGGCAGGACCGCCAGAATGGCAGGAATCCGCTTCAGGGTTTCGCGCAAAGCCACCAGATCACGCGGCTGCGCATGTCCGCTTAAAATGCGATTGGTCAGACGTTCAAGATCGGCCAGCGGTTTGAGCGTGGCGCGCAGTTCGGCGCGCAGCATACCGCTGGCGAAGAAAAACTCCACGCCGTTCTGGCGATTGTGGATTTTTGGCAGGTCGAGCAGCGGCTGGCTGACCCAGGCGCGCAACAGGCGTTTGCCCATCGGCGTGATGGTGTCATCCAGCACGCCGAGCAGCGAGCCTTTGACTTCGCCGCGCAGGGTTTCGGTCAGTTCTAGGTTGCGGCGCGTGGCGGCGTCGAGGGTCATGAATTCGTTCAGGCTGTACAGGCGCAGGCTGGTGAGCAGGGCGAGCGCAGCTGGTTCGGTCTCTTTGAGATACTGAAGAATGCCGCCCGCCGCACGAATCGCCAGTGGGGTACTTTTCATCCCGAAGCCTTCGAGCGTGGATGTGTTGAAGTGGGTGAGCAGGCTCTCGGTGCAGCGCCCCGGCTCAAAGCGCCAGGCAGGGAACGGGCTGGTGTGTCCGCCGCTGCCGTTGGGGAGCACAAGATTATCAGGATGGATGATTTCAGCCGGGCGCAGGCGCGTCAATTCGGCGCGCAGCGGGGCGCCGTCCGCGTAATCCAGCTCGGTGACGGCAAATTCGCCGGTGCTGATGTCGGCGTAAGCGACGGCGGCTTTTTGGTCGTCGATGACAATTGCGGCGAGATAGTTGTTGGCATCGCCAGGCAGCAGATTCGGCTCGATCAGCGTACCGGGGGTGACGACGCGTACCACTTTGCGCGGGAAAATGCCCTTGGCGGGCTGATCGCCAACCTGTTCGGCGATGGCGACGTGGTAGCCTTTTTCGATCAGCCGGGAGAGATAGTTGTCGACGGCATGATAGGGGATGCCCGCCAACGGCACACGCATGCCGCCTCCGACCGGGCGCGAGGTTAGGACGATGTCGAGTTCGCGCGAGACAATTTCGGCGTCCTCGTCGAAGGTTTCGTAGAAATCGCCCAGGCGGAAGAACAGAATCGCATCCGGATATTGGCGCTTGGTGTCGAGATATTGCTGGCGGACAGGGGTGACATCGTCGGTGGGCATGGGCTGATTCTACAACGTATCTCGAAAATCGGGAAATATTCCGTGTCTTTCGGATTGTTTCTTTTCGTTACATGCTAAAAATCATGTTACATGAAACTAAAATTGTTTTATAATCAGGGCACTAAACTTTCAAGAAACGGAGACTGATATGGCTGCTGTAACTTACGATCATGTAACAAAGGAATTCGGCAATGTTCTGGCTGTCAATGACCTGAACATGGAGATTCAGGATAAGGAATTCCTGGTTTTTGTTGGCCCGTCTGGTTGTGGTAAGACGACGGCCCTGCGTTTGTTGGCCGGGCTGGAAGAAATTTCCCGAGGACAGATTTTGATCGGTGATCGCACGGTCAATGATGTTGCTCCCAAAGATCGTGATATTGCCATGGTGTTCCAGTCCTATGCGCTGTATCCGCACTTGACCGTTTTTGATAATATGGCGTTCAGCCTCAAGCTGCGCGGCACTCCCAAGGAGGAGATCAAAAAGCGTGTCGGCGAAGCGGCCGAGTTGCTGGGCATCAATGAACTTCTCGATCGTAAACCGCGGCAGCTTTCCGGTGGACAGCGCCAGCGTGTGGCCGTCGGCCGCGCAATTGTGCGCCACCCGAAAGTCTTCCTCTTCGACGAACCGCTTTCCAACCTGGATGCCAAGCTGCGTGTTGAGACCCGCGCCAATATCAGCAAACTCCATCAGCGCCTGCAGACCACTTTCATTTACGTCACCCACGACCAGGTCGAAGCGATGACGATGGCCTCGCGCATTGCAGTCATCAACAAGGGAAAACTTCAGCAGTTGGATACACCCCAGTCGCTGTATGATCGCCCGTCCAACATGTTTGTGGCTGGTTTCATCGGCTCTCCCGCGATGAACTTCTTCCCCGGAAAAATCCGCAAAGAATCGGGCACCTTCTTTGTTGATACCGGTTCCTTCGCCCTGCCCATTCCTGCGGAACGCGCCAAGCCTTATCAGGACATGGATGGGAAAAAGGTTGTCTTTGGAATTCGCCCGGAAGACATTCACAATCCCAAGTTCCTCCCGCCCAACATCCATGCCGAAACCTTCGGCTGCAAGGTGGACGTGATTGAATTGATGGGTAACGAAATCTTCCTGTACCTGGTCAGCGGCGGAAACAACTTCGTTGCCCGCGTTGACCCGCGCACTTCCTTCAAGGTCGGCGAAGAGGTCCAAATCGCTTTCAACATGGACAATTTCCACATCTTCGATCCAGAAACCGAGATGGCGGTTCGCTAGCCGAAACAGCACCAACTGCATAGGGGCGACCAGTCGGTCGCCCCTATGCTTGCGTAAAGGAGAAATCAGACATGGAAGCAAAATACAAACTGGTTCTGGTTCGCCACGGTCAAAGTACCTGGAACCTCGAAAACCGCTTCACCGGCTGGACAGACGTTGACCTGACCGAACAAGGCATGGCCGAAGCCAAAGCTGGCGGAAAATTGCTAAAGGATGGCGGCTACGAATTTGACATTGCCTACACATCCGTTCTAAAGCGCGCCATCAAAACCTTGTGGATCATCCAGGAAGAAATGGGACTCGAATGGCTGCCCGTCATCCGCGCCTGGCAATTGAATGAACGCCATTATGGCTCCCTGCAAGGCTTGAACAAAGCCGAAATGGCTGTCAAGTTCGGTGAAGAGCAAGTCAAACTTTGGCGACGCAGCTACGATGTCCCGCCTCCGGCGCTGGAATTAGGCGACGAACGTCACCCACGCTTTGACCGCCGCTACGCGGGCCTGACCGCCGCTGAAACACCTGCCACCGAATCGCTCAAAATCACACTTGAGCGGGTTTTGCCCTACTGGCACACTACCCTGGCCCCTGCCATCAAATCCGGGCAGCGCCTGCTGATAGCCGCCCATGGCAATTCCCTGCGCGCCATGGTCAAATACCTCGACAACATTTCCGACGCCGAAATCACTGAGCTCAACATTCCCACCGGCATTCCGCTCGTCTATGAGTTGGATGCCGATCTCAAGCCGGTCACCCGCTACTACCTGGGTGACGCCGAGGCCGTGGCTAAAGCCGCTGCCGCGGTCGCGAACCAGGGCAAGGCCAAGTAGAGGAAAAGTCAAGTACAATCAGCCTGACCGTTCTGGTCAGGCTGATTTCGTGAAAGGCGGCCCCCGATGCACCCAACAAGCCACCCCATCCCCCAGTCCTGGAAAGGCGCGCGCCAGCCATGACTTTACCTCCCGAGTTTATTTCCGACCTGCGCCGCCGCTTTTCTGGCGATATCCGCCTGGATCGTGTCACTCGCAGCCTTTATAGCACCGACGCATCCATCTACCAGATCGAGCCGCTTGGTGTGGTTCTACCGAAAAACCAGGAAGATTTACACGCCGCGGTAGAACTGGCCGCCCACTATCAAATTCCCATCCTGCCGCGCGGATCTGGCTCCAGTCTGGCCGGGCAGGCCATCGGCCCGGCGTTGATCCTCGATTGCTCCCGCTATCTTGATCAGATCCTCGAAATTGATCCACAGGCTCGCACTGCCACCGTTGAACCGGGCGTCATTCTTGCCCGGCTGAATCGAGCTGCTGCCCAGAATGGCCTCCAATTCGGCCCCGATCCTGCTTCGGCTGAGCGCGCCACGCTGGGAGGCGTGGTTGGCAACAATGCCACCGGCGCGCATTCCATTCTTTATGGCATGACCGCCGACCATCTCCTCTCTGCCGATGTCATCCAGGCCGACGGCCGCCTTGCCACGTGGCAGGAAATGTCGATTCCTCAGGCCAGCCTCGAAGCCGCCCGCCAGCCATTCCTGCAAACCATCCTCGCGATACGCGAACGGCACGCCGCCGCAATTCGCGCCCGCTGGCCGCAATCCTGGCGCAATTCAGCCGGCTACCGCCTGAATTATCTATTGCCCTGGTCGCCATCACTACCATCCCAATTTTCGGGGGGCGAAAACCGCAGTGGCGCCGGAGAGACCACCTATCCCCCGATATCTCCAGGAAGACTCAACCTCGCCCCGCTGCTGGCCGGATCTGAAGGCACCCTGGCCGTTTTGCGCCGCGTGACTGTGAATCTCGTTCCCAAGCCGCGCCAGACCGTCCTGGCCTTGTTGCAATATGATAGCCTCGCCGCTGCCTGCGATGATGTCCCGCGCCTGCTCAAATATTCCCCCTCGGCCGTGGAATTAATACCGCGAATGTTAATTCAATTGGCCCGCGGGGTGCCGGCCTACGCCGCCCAGGTGAATTTTGTGGAAGGCGATCCCGCCGCGCTGCTGGCGGTTGAGTTTTCAGGCTCAGATCTGGCTCAGTTGGAGCGTCGCGCTCGCCAGCTTGGAGAAAATATTCGGGTAGCCACCACAGTAACAGCGCAGAATCAAATCTGGAACGTTCGAAAAGTCGGCCTTGGCATTTTTGATTCGCGTCCCGCGGCGGCGCGCCCAATCGCCTTTATTGAAGATTGCGCCATTCCGGTCGAACATTTGGGCGATTTTGTGCGCGAAGTGGAGCGCCTGCTGGTTGAGCATGGCACGACTTCTGCCATTTACGCCCATGCTTCAGCTGGCTGTCTGCACATCCGCCCGCTGATTGACCTGCGCACGGGGCAGGGGGTGCGCGCGTTGCGGTCCATTTCCGAGCAGGTGTTGGCGCTCACACTGCGCCTGGGCGGATCCATGTCTTCTGAGCATGGCGATGGGCTGGCGCGCTCTGCCTGGCTGCGCGAAACCTATGGCGATGAATTGGTGCAGGCCATGACCGCCCTCAAGCGCGCCGCCGACCCACAAAATTTGCTTAACCCTGGCAAAATCATTGCACCTCCGCCCATCGATGCCAACCTGCGATACGGCGCCGGGTACCAATCGGAGGCCTGGCCGGCGGCCTTGCAGTTTCCCGGCGGTCTCGCGACAGCCATCGAACAGTGCAACGGCCAGGGCGTCTGCCGCAAGGACTCTGGGGTGATGTGCCCCTCCTTTCAGGCGACTCGTGACGAATTGCATTCCACGCGTGGACGCGCCAATCTGCTGCGCGCTATGATTCGGCTTGGGGAGGCCGGATTGCCGGCGGAGCAGGTTAAGCCGGCACTCGATTTGTGCCTGGCCTGCAAAGGCTGCCAGGCAGAATGTCCGAGCGGCGTCGATATGGCCCGGCTAAAGTACGAATTCCAAAATCACTATTACCAGACCCATCGTCGCCCGCTGCGCGATTATCTCTTTGGTTATATCAACCAGCTGGCCCCGCTTGGAGCGCCGCTGGGCGGGTTGATTAACCGGCTTGGAAAACTGCCCCTCGCGCGCTGGATGGCTCGATCGGTGGGGATCGCATCCCAGCGCCCACTTCCGCAGTTTCACCGGGCGGATGTCCGCCCGGTGCTGTTTCGCGCTCCCGTTGAAAAAATCCTTTTCTTATCTGATACCTTTTCCCGCTACTTTGAGCCTGAAATCGAATCAGCCGCCTTGCATTTGCTGGCCGCCTGCCAGGTGGATGTCCGCCCGATATCTCTGCCCGGCGCCGGACGCACTCTCCTTTCGAAAGGTTTCATCGAACCCGCCCGCCGCCATGCCGCGCGCCTGCTCGATGAAATTCAGCGCCTCGACCCGCGAGGCGAACTTCCCGTTGTCGGCCTGGAACCCTCCGAGATCTACACTCTCCGTGATGAATTTATGGCCCTGCTGCCCGCCCGGAAAGAGGAGGCTCAAGCGTTGGCAGCCCGCGCCTGGATGATCGATGAATTCCTCATTCGCCCTGCCGCCAATTCATCCGCGGCGCGCCTCAGCCGGGCCGATTGGCTGACCCAAACCGAGTCGCCTAAAATCCTGCTGCACGGGCATTGCTATCAAAAAGCCCAGCCGCCGCGTGTGGATGGCTACCCGGTGGGCGTCAATGCTTCTGCCGCGTTGCTGCAAGCCGCCGGATATGCCCCTGAAGTCATTTCCTCCGGTTGCTGTGGCATGGCAGGCGCATTTGGTTACGAAGCGGAACATTACCCCGTTTCGATGCAAGTCGGTGAACTGGCCCTCTTCCCGGCCATTCGCAAAACAGGAGCCGGCGGACAGCCTGTGCTGGTCGCCGCCGCCGGCACCTCCTGCCGCGCCCAAATATTGGACGGCACCGGTATGCAGGCGGCCCACGCGGTCGTTCTGGCCGATAAAATGCTCATCGGTCAACGCTGAGCGGTTCCCTTTTTCAGGAGAAAAACCTTGTACCCAATTGATCTCTCAGATTATGAACGAGTCCGGCCCTTGTTTCGGAAACAGGATTTGCACCTGCCCTTGCAAGCCATTCTGGCCGGAGACATCTCCGCGCCTATTTATGTGGATAACACCCTGCGTCCTCAAACCGCCCTGACGTGGACCGGCCATCGCTTTTACCTGGCCGGCGCACCTGGCAATCTTGAAATGGTCGCCCAGGCAAGGAAAATTTTCTTTGGCGTCTATGCCTTGCAAGCCTGGCAGTCCGGGATAGATTCTTATGTGGTGAATTACCCCACCGAAGAGTGGGAACCGTTTATCACCGCCATGCTGGCGCAGAAATATCCCATCAAAACCCAGCGCTCCTACTTTTCCCTAAAAGCCAATTCCATTGAATGGAAAAGCCTGCTCCCGGCCGGGTTTTCCATCCGCCAGGTCAATGCCCAACTGCTGAAAGAACCCTGGCAAAACCTGGAGTTCCTCACCGACGAGATGATCTCTGAACGCGATTCTGTGGAAGATTTCCTTGCCAAAAGCTTTGGTTTGTGCCTGGTGCGTGCCGACCAAATCGTCGGGTGGTGCCTTTCCGAGTACAACACGCGTCATCGCTGCGAAGTTGGCATTGCGACTCATGAAGATTACCAGCGCCGCGGATTTGCCACGCTGCTGGCCTCCGCCTTCATCGAACTGGCCCGTTCGCGCGACGTGGCCCGCATCGGGTGGCATTGCAGCGCCACCAATATCGGTTCGGGAGCGACCGCGCTGAAGACCGGGTTCGAAAAAATAAGCGACTATCCGGCCTTCATGGGCTGGTTTGACGATGCAAAAAACCTGGCCAGCAATGGTTACTTCGCCCACGGCCGCGGGGAATACGCCCAGGCCCTCGAGTTTTACGAAAAAGCCTTCCCGCTTGGCGACGTCCCCGACTGGGCCTACTGGGGCGCAGCCTGTGATGCCGCCTTGCTGGGCCGCAGCGAAAAGGCTTTGCATTACCTGGCAGAAGCCGTGAAACGTGGTTTTGATGATTACGAAAGTATCGTTGGTTCAAAACACCTACTCAGCCTGCACGACACCCCAGGTTGGCAGGCCATCTTGCAGAGCCTGAAAAAGGAACAGAATTAAGCGACAGGAAACTCACCTGCGGCAGGCATTTTTCAGCGCCGAAACCCCCACACCGAAAGCGACCTCCACATTTAAGGAGCGTTTCCGGCCCTGCATTGGGATAAAAACAATCCGCTCGCACAGATCCAGCAAAGCCGGATCCACACCGCTCACCTCGTTACCGACAATCAACACCACACGCCGCTGGTCTGGCTGCCATTCTGTCTCGACTGGCACGGCGCGGGCATCCTGTTCCAGCGCCCACAGACGCACCCCAGAGCTGATTAGTTCTTCAGCCAGAGTCAGCGCGTTGCGGGCGGCCACCCACGGCAGGCAGAGCTCCGCGCCAAGCGCAGTTTTCGCCACGCCGGCAGTTTCTGGGGTGGGGGTGATGCCGCCCAGATACAGCTTCGATACTCCCAGCCCATCGGCGCTGCGGAAGATGGCACCAACGTTCCAGGCCGAGCGGATATTATCCAGCAGGGCTTCCAGCACGGGTGCGGAAACCGGCCCCGGCGGGCTGACAGTTTCCCGCTCGAGGGCATGTTCCAGCGCAATATGGGTGCTGGCCAGGCAGAGCGGGCAGCGTTCTCCGAATGGGTGGCCTGCAACCAGCGGGTAGCGTAATCCACAGGTTGGGTTATCGCAAACGCGGATTTGGTAGTGGTTGGCGGTCATCTTGGCGATTAAATCAACAGGGGCGGGTTTTGCCCGCCCCTGGGTCAGTTAGAGCGTCATGACTGCTTCCACCATGCCGGTTTTAGGGTTGGTGGCGATGGTTGAGAAGCCGGCTTTGCGGCATAGCTGGCGCATGGTTTCATTTTCGGGGGACATTCCGGCGATGATGCGTTTGATTTGTTCGCTGCGGGCAACTTCGATGATGCGGCGGATTAATTCGTGGCCCAGTCCCTGGCCCTGGAAGCGGTCGCTGACCAGCATGGAGAGGCGCGCTTCTGTTTCTTCGCCGCGCAGTTTGCTCAGCCGCGCCACGCCGTAAATGGCGCGCTCGTCATTATCTTCGCCTTCCACCACCAGGGCAATTTCCCGGTCATAGTCGTTATGGGTCATGCGTGCCAGGCGCTCATGGGTGACACGCTGGCTGAGCAGCATTGGCGAAAGGTAGCGCAGGTAGACCGTGCGATCTGAGAGGCCAACATGGAATTTGCGCATCAGCGGTTCATCCTCGGCGCGGATTGGGCGGATGATGACCTGGCGGCCATCTTTCATGGTCCACGGGGCCACATATTTGTTCGGGTAGGGGCGGATGGCCAGTCTGGGTAGGGCGCTTTCGGGGGTCTGACGGTCAAACAGCACTACGCGCGCGTCGAGTGCCAGGATGCCTTCAGGCGCGGCAATCAGTGGGTTGATGTCCAGTTCTTTGATCCAGCGTTGTTCGGCGATCAGCTGGCTGAAGCGTACCATCAGTTTTTCGAGTGCGTCCAGATCCACGGGCTGGCGTCCGCGCACGCCGAGCAGAGCTTTGTAGATTTTGGTGCGTTCAATCATGCGCCGGGCGATGGTCGTATTAAGCGGCGGCAGCGCCAGGGCACGGTCTTTGAAGACTTCCACCAGCTGGCCGCCGGTTCCAAAGAGCAGAACCGGCCCAAACTGCGGGTCGATGGAGGAGCCGACGATCAGTTCGTATCCTTCCATTTTGATCATGGGCTGTACGGTGCAGCCGAGGAAATGTTCCGCGCCGGCTTTTTCGCTGACCGAGGCCTTGATCTCGTTGAAGGCGGCTTCCACTGCGGCGGCATCTTTCAGGTTGAGTTTGACTCCGCCAACGTCGGTTTTGTGGGTGATGGTTTCAGAGTGGAGTTTGAGTACGACCGGGAAACCCATCTGCGCGGCGGTTTGGGCAGCTTCGGCGGCGGTGGTGGCTACCACGGTTGGCGTGGTGGGGATGCCATAGGCAGCCAGCAGCTGTTTGGATTCGGCTTCGGTCAGCAGATCGCGCCCGGTGGCGCGCACATGCTCAAGGATTTCGCGAGCTTTGGCGCGGTCTGGCGCGCCGAGTGAGTCGTCGGGCAGGGTGGGGGTTTCGTAGAGGGTGCGCAGGTTATCGGAGGAGTGCCACATGAACGAAAAGGCCTGCGCAGCGGCATCCGGATATTCAAAGGTGGGAATGCCGGCCTTGTTCAGGATGGCTTCTCCAGCGGCAACTTCCTGCCCGCCAGACCAGGAGGCCAACAGGGGCTTGTCAAATTTTTTGGCGTAATTCTTCAACAATTCGGCAGTGGCCGTTGGATCGGTCATGGCCTGCGGCGTCAGGATGACGAGCATGCCGTCGCTGTTGGGGTCTTCGGCGGCGACTTCGAGCGACTTGGCGTAGCGTTCCGGGCTGGCGTCGCCGATGATATCTATCGGGTTGTTGTGGCTCCAGGAGGCGGGCAAAAACTCGTTGAATTTGGCCATCGCCTCGGGGGAGATGGGCGCCAGTTCGCCGCCGGTCGTAAGCAGTGTGTCGGTGGCGAGTACGCCGGGGCCGCCGGCATTGGTCAAAATGGTCAGGCGCGGGCCTTTGGGGCGTGGCTGGCGGCCGAGCACTTCAGCCATTGAGAAGATTTCGCCGATGGTGTTGACGCGCAGCACACCGCAGCGGCGGAAAGCGGCATCCAGCACCTCATCCGAGCCTGTCAGCGAGCCGGTGTGACTGGCCGCAGCGCGGGCAGCACCTTCTGTGCGGCCCGGCTTGATGACAATGATCGGCTTGGTCAGAGCCACTTCGCGTGCCGCTGACATAAAGGAGCGCGCATCGCCGATGGTTTCCATGTACATGACGATACTTTCGGTGTGCGGATCGTTCCCCAGGTAATAGATCAGGTCGCCCCAATCCACATCCAGCATCGAACCGACCGAGACAAAAGACGAAAAACCGACATTTTCCTTGAATGACCAGTCAAGAACTGAAGTGCACAGCGCCCCGGACTGGCTGATGAAAGCAACCTTACCCTTGCGCGCCATCCCGGCTGCAAAGGTGGCATTTAACCCGCTGATTGGGCTCATCACCCCCAGGCAGTTCGGGCCGACGATGCGCATTTTATACTTGCGGGCATTTTCCAGCAGCTGACG
Organism: uncultured Anaerolineae bacterium; assembly: GCA_903875215.1. Taxonomy (GTDB): domain Bacteria; phylum Chloroflexota; class Anaerolineae; order Anaerolineales; family Villigracilaceae; genus UBA5195. The sequence goes on along the minus strand of CAIQVH010000031.1, from coordinate 339,944 downwards.
CTCCAGTTCCACACCATCCGGGCCGATTTCTTTGAAGCCTGCCGAGATGACGATCGCACCCTTGACGCCCAGTTCGCCGCATTCAGCGATAATGCCAGGGATGGAGGTGGAAGGCGTCACCACAACGGCCAGGTCAATCGGATCGGGGACATCTGTGATGGTTGGATAGGCCTTGATGCCAAGCAGACTGGGCCGTTTGGGGTTGATCGGGAATACGGCTCCACCAAACGGGCTGGAGATCAGGTTCCACAAGATGGTGCGGCCAACGCTGCCTTCTTTTTCCGTGGCGCCAATCACAGCCACGTTCTTGGGGGCGAAAATGCTCGTCAGCGGATTATCCGTATAATGGTAGACATCGTGCGCCGGGTCAAATGAGTCGCGCCCGGTGGAGGAGGTGGGTATGGGGTTCATAAAATCCTTTCAAGAGCTATGATAGCTTAAAGTAGATAAAATCGATCCGGTAATTATACAAGATTAGCTTGTAAAGACAGCCCGGCACAAGTCACCGTTTTTTTAGCGGAATGTCCTCATTTTTCGCGAACAGACAGCAGAAAACGACCAACTAGCATTCTAGCACTGGATGGGGGGAGTATATTGTGAGAAATGTCACAAATACCCCGGACAAAAATAATTGGTACAATACAACCTGCCATGAAACTGCGTATATTTCTCTTGTTCGCGCTTTTATTCCTCCCCGTGGGCATTTCACAGCCAGGCAGGGTGCATGCCGCGCCCGATCAGCCTCCGGTTCGTCAACCGGGCGGCACTTTTGCCGATGCTTATGGGCTGATCGATCAGGTCAACGCGCTACGCGCCGCAAATGGCCTGCCGGGCTATTCCATAAATACGATTTTGATGAGCATCGCCCAACAACACGCCGAATACATGGCGGCCAACGGGGTTTCGCATTACGGTTATGGCGGAACGAGGCCTTACCAGCGCGCACTGAATGCCGGCTACCCGGTTGGTGGTGATCTGAGCCTGGGAGGCTTTTTCTCTGAAAATATCACTGCCGGGGTAAACAAAACACCCTTGCAGGCAGTTCAGGAATGGCAGGGTGACGCCCCCCATTTGAACACCATGCTTTCTGGAAACCTGACCGAAATTGGCGCGGGCGCAGCGCAGGTGGGGGATTATATTTATTATGTGATCGACTGCAGCCGGCCCTCCGGCAGTTCTGCGCCACAGACAACCTCCGTTCCCGCTCCGACCCTGCCCGGCGGAACCCCGGGCAGTACCTACACTCCGGAAGTGGTTGCCGGCCCGTTGGCCAGCACCATCCTCCCGTCCACCCCTGATTCGGATGGCAAGCTGTTCCACATTGTCCAGCCTGGCGAAACGCTCTGGTTGATCGCTATTTCCTACGGTGTGAAAGTGGCTGAAATCCGTAAGCTGAATAACCTGGCCGAAAACGCCAACATTTATCCGCAGACAAAACTGCTCGTCAAGATCGTCCCTCTACCGACGGCGACTTCAACCATCACCCCGACCGCCCCGCCTACCTATACCCCGGTGCCCACCTGGACTGCCCTACCTTCGCCTACCCTGACTGTTACACCGTTGCCCAAGGTTGCTGTGGCGCCGCAGAATGCCTCTTTGCCTATTCTTGGCGCGATCGTATTGACAGCGCTGTTGCTGGCCGGCTTTCTAACCGCCAGCGCGCGAATCAGGCGCTAGCGGCAGGAGTCAGTTGGCTAATCGGCACGTAGGAAATTGTCACGTGTGTCAGTGATGAATGGTATGCCCGCCTTGTGACGAATGGAATTATGCCCGCCGCCGCCTCCGCAATATAATTCTTATCAGACTATCCAATTGGTTTACGGAGCAGCGATGAAAGCATACGTTTTGATCAACATTCGTACGGGTGAAGTCCGTGATGTGGTGCGCCAGATGCGCAGGGTGGAACAGGTGCGTGAAGTCAACATGACCTTCGGCCCTTATGATGCCGTCGCTGTCATCGAATCCAAAGATTTGAATGACCTGGGAAATATCCTGGCCGGGGCCATCCAGCCGATTCCGGGTGTGGAAGAGACCTTAACCTGTCTCGCTGTGGAAATTTAACGCACCTGTTGATTCGAGAAAAGTCTAAAATCTTGGTACAATGTTGCGAAAACTCCCGGGGGATGCCCCGGGAATGTGTTGTTTCTGAAAAGGATCCCGTCAATGAAAATCCGCCCTACCAAAGCCTTGACCTTCGATGATGTTCTGCTGGTTCCGCGCCGTTCCTCCATCAAGTCTCGCAACGATGTTTCGACGGTCTCCCGTCTGACAGCCAGCATTCAACTCAATATTCCTGTGATCAGCGCCAATATGGATACCGTCACCGAAGCCAGCATGGCGATTGCCATGGCGCAGAGCGGAGGTATCGGCATCTTGCATCGCTTTATGACCATCGACCAGCAGGTCCGACAGGTGCAGAAGGTCAAGCGGGCGCGTGGGTTTATCGTTGAAAAACCTTATTCGGTCGGAGCCCAGGCTTCCGTGGCTGAGGCGGCTGAAGCATTGCGGCGACACGGAGTCGGCGGGTTGGTGGTTACAGATGAGAATGGCCACTTTGCCGGAATCGTTTCCAGTCGCGATTTGCTGCTTGCTCCGCCGGAAATGCAATTTGTGCACCAGGTCATGACCGGGCGTGAGAAGATCATCAGTGCCCGACCAGGTGTCACGTTGGATGATGCTCGCGCCTTGTTGTATGCTCACCGTCTCGAGAAGCTGCCCGTGCTTGATGAGCAGGGCAACCTGCACGGGTTAATTACTGCCCAGGACATCATCCGCCCGGAAACCAGCGCGGCGCTGGATGAGAAAGGTCATTTGCGTGTCGGCGCGGCCATCGGTGTGACGCGTGGCGAGATGGAGCGCACCGAAGCATTGCTGGTTGCCGGCGCGGATGTGCTGGTGCTGGATATCGCCCATGGGCATGCCGATCACTGCGTGGAGATGGTGCGCGCCATTCGCCAGCATTTCCCGTCTGCTCAAATTATTGCCGGGAACGTGGCCACGCGTGAAGGCGCGCGCGAGTTGTCGGAGGCCGGCGCGGATGCCATCAAGGTGGGTATCGGGCCGGGGTCTATTTGTACAACTCGCATGGTGACTGGGTTTGGCGTGCCGCAGTTGACGGCCATTCTGGACAGCCTGGAAGGGGTGCGCGACTCAGGGCGTGACCTGCCGCTGATTGCTGATGGCGGCATACAAAAAGGCGGGGATCTTGTTAAGGCACTGGCGGCAGGCGCAGAAACAGTTATGATCGGCAGCCTGTTCGCCGGCACCGAGGAATCGCCCGGTTCGGCGGTCATCCGTGATGGACAGAAATTTAAGGTGGTGCGCGGTATGGCCTCTTTGGCGGCCACCATGGGACGGCGTGCTGCCGAGCGCAACGAAGAATCGGCTGAAAGTCCGGAAGATTGGGACAAAGTGGTTCCGGAAGGTGTAGAAGCCGTCGTGCCGTATCGTGGACATGTAGCCGAGGTGTTGCACCAGCTGGTAGGCGGGCTGCGTTCCGGGTTGAGTTATGGCGGGGCGCACAATATCCGGCAATTACAGGAAGAGGCTGAATTTGTCGAAATCACCCCGGCAGGGATTCGCGAGAGCGGATCGCACGATGTGCGCCGGTTGTAACCTGGAATTGATGAGAATCAAAAGGCGCGGGAGCCCCCGCGCCTTTTCTATTTCTTCAAAGCAGGGCGCGCTAGCGGTGTAATTCTTTCGCCGCCACAAAGCTGAGCCCGGCCTCGGTCAACATCTGCGCCGAAGAGTTGCAGGCGTCGACCTTGTCCATAAAATTGAGCTTCAGCGCGTCCCAATGCCCGCTGGCGATGACTTCATCTTTGGCGCGGAAGTAATCCAAAATGTCGGATGTGTGCTCGCGAGTGGTTTCTGTGCTCGGCAAGCCGCCTTCGTGCTTGGCAGAAATATTCGCCACGTGGTCGGCAATTGCCACCAGTTCGTTGCGCCGATCATAGGGTTGCAGGATGATGCTTTTGTACGCCTCGGTGATATGGTGTTCGAAGCGCACCACATCCTCAAAGCCAAGCTGTTTGCGGAATTGCGCGGTCAGTTCCATGGTCTCGTTATTGATCGAGTTCGACCAGTTGAAGCCAATCAGCGGGGAAGTTCCATCGTCGCGGCTGAACAGCTTGGCGGCGGTCATAATCCACAGGGCGTGGTAGGGGTTGTCGGAGCCGAAAAAGACCGAAATCTTGAACTGGATATCCACACCGAGTTTATACAGCAGGAAACCGAGCAAAATCGTCCCGGCGTTGAAGTTCAGCACATGCTGGACGCCGTAATTGGTGTAGTAATACAAAAACTCGTCCAGCCACATCAGGGCGTGATCGTTGGGCTGGCCGATGCCGCCAAAATAGCCAGTGATGGTTGCCGGGCCGCCCAGGTGCGGGTTTGAGCCATCGGTGCCCTTGGTGTCGAGCGTCTCCACAAACGAGGCGCCCATAATATCCAGCGCCGCCACAATGGCCGGCAGGTCGCCATCCAGCTCGCTTTCTTTCATCTTTCGCACAGCGATAAAGCGGCCGGGAACCAGAGTCCGGTCTTTGATGGCCCGCTCGCACATTTCCCGCACCCAGGGGAAATATTGCAGGGCAGATACTTCCAGCGTGACAGGGGTGGATTCAGCGAAGGACATTTTCTCCGCTTTGGCGCCCAACACCTTGCGCCGATATTCCGCCAGCGAGGCGAATGCGCCGCTTTTGCGTTGTTCCATTAACCAATTCAGATCGGCAATGTGAGCGGGCGCGCGCTCTTCGACGATTCTCATCAGGTTGTCGAGCTTGCGCGCGGCTTTGTGTTTGGCATTAATTTCTTCTGGTGTGCCATATTTGGCGACCACCGCGATGAAATTATTCATCACTTTCGAATCGGAGTTTAGCAGGACGTTGTTGATCTCGTCCAAACGGGAAGGCGGGATTTGCAATAGCTGTCGGAAGGGATAATCCATTTTTTCTCCTTAAAGCGTTGAGGGCGCTGCCAGTTTCGCAGCGCCCTCTTTGCCAGTCTATTTCTTCTCGGTTTTGCAGCAGTCACAATTGCAGTCGCAATTGCAGTCGCAATCGCATTTAGCGTTTTTATCGGCTTCGATCAGTTTGCCCAGTTCTTCAAATTCGTCATCCTTCATCCCAAACCAGTTCTCGGGCTGCGGGAATTGCTTTCCAATCACCTCATCGTGGTAGCCCTTCAGGCCGTTTAAGATGACTTCGCCTGCATTACCGAAAACCTTGGCCATTTTTGGCTTGAAGCGCGGGTAAAGGCCAAACATGTCGTGATAGATTAAAAGCTGACCATGGGCATCCGGCCCCGAGCCGAGGCTCATGATGATGCAATTCTCAGCTTGCTCGGTGATCAGCTTGCACAGCCGGTCGGGAACCATCTCCAGAAGGATCATGAATGCCCCGGCTTTTTCGAGCGCTTTGGCATCATCCAGGATTTTCTTGGCAAGGCGCGCATCCTTGCCCTGAACTTTGAAGCCGCCCAGCGCCGAAACGGATTGCGGAGTCAGGCCCAGGTGCCCGATAGCCGGGATGCCAGAATCCACTATTCCGCGGATGCGGTCGGCCATGGCTGCACCGCCTTCCAGCTTGATCGCGTCGCAGCCGGCCTCGGCCATGAAACGCCCCGCATTTCGGATGGCGGTTTCAACCGAGGGCTGGTAGGTCATGTAAGGCATGTCGCCGACGACAAAAGCGGTCGTAGCGCCGCGTCTCACAGCCTGGGCGTGGCGGATCATGTCGTCCATCGTCACAGGCAGAGTCGATTCATAGCCGAGCATGGTCATGCCCAGGCTGTCACCGACCAGGATCATTTCGATTCCGGCTTGCTCCTGCAGGTAGGCAGTCGGGTAATCGTAACAGGTCAGCCAGGTGATCGGTTCGCCTTTGCTGACTTTGTCGAACAGGTAGGGCAAGGAGATTTTCTTGCGTGTTTCGGTCATTCAAGCCTCCAAGTAGAATTTATACTTCTTGACACCCTCCAGTATAGAGCGAATTGTGATTTGCGGCAATTGACAAAAATCACGTTTCTGGTCACAGACCTTGACAGACGCTCGGTTCCAAAGCTAAAATGGTTTCATTGTACAACTGTTTTCCCGGAAAACTATCTGGAGGCTGAATGTCCACCCAAACGACGGAAATCAACGAGGTTATTGAGAAATACTGGGAAAGTGTCCCGCCAGCCTGGCATAATACGCGGGCTTATATCCGGCACGTTGCCGCCGTTAAGTATTCAATGACTACCGAGCAGTTCCAGGTGCTAAGGCGCATCCGCCGGGGGATTGCTTCGGTCAGCGCGTTGGCAGAAGCCAACCGCACCAGCCGCTCTTCCGTCAGCAAAGCTGTGGATGCGCTGGTAAACAAAGGCCTGGTGACGCGCCTGACTGACGAGCAGGATCGCCGTCACATTCATCTGACTCTGACGGAGGAAGGCCAGCGCCTGCTTACAGCCGTCTTTTCTCAAGCCGAATCCTGGTTGGGAGAAAAATTCCAGTCGCTGACTCCTGAAGAATTGGCGCAGCTTTTGGCTGCAATGCAACTGCTTCAAAAAATCTTTCAATGAGCAACCCTGATATGAACCATCCCTTAATTCGGCTCCGTTTTGCGGCCAGGCCTTACCTGCCGCAAATTCTGCTTTCCATATTGACCCTGCTGTTGTTGACCACGCTCGGGCTGACTATTCCGCGCATTATCCGTGGCGTCATTGACGTGGGCATTGCCCGCTCCGATCTGCCTTATTTGGTGCGCAGCGCTTTTTTGTTGCTCGGGCTGGGCCTACTGACCGCGGCGTTGAACGCTCTGCAGCGTTACACTTCTGAATGGATCAGCGGTCACATCGGGTATGATCTGCGCAATCGCATGTATGACCATATTCAGAACCTGTCTTTCTCGTATCATGATCATGCCCAGACCGGCCAGTTGATCTCGCGCTGCATCGAAGATGTGCGCGCGGTGCAGAATTTCATTGGCGGCGCGATTGGCGACCTGATTCAGATGGTTTTTCTGCTTCTGGGGGCGCTCGGAATCATGTTGGCGGCCAACTGGCAGCTGACCTTGATTGCCGTTTTGCCGATATTTCCGATGGTGTGGATGACTTTTGATTTCGGTAATCGCATCACGGCCTTGTTTTTTCGGGTGGATAATGTGCTGGGGGATCTTTCGGCGCACTTGCAGGAAAATGTCAGCGGGGTGCAGGTCATTCGCGCCTTTGCCCGCGAAGATTACGAGATGAAGCGTTTTGACGTGGTCAACCGCGAGTATTTTCAGGCGCGTCTGGCGGTCATCGGCAATTGGGCCATCGTCATGCCGACCACCGATTTTTTTGTCACGCTGTGCACCATCTTGATTTTGTGGTTTGGCGGCCTGCTGGTGTTGAAAGGTCAACTGACCATTGGGGAGTTGGTGGCGTTTAATGCCTATGTAATGATGCTGGCCAACCCGGCGCAGCAGCTGACGGGTCTGGTCAATGCCGCAGGGGAGGCATCGGCGGGGGCGCGGCGGGTGTTGGAGATTTTGGATACTGTGTCGGAGATCCGGTCGCCGGCTCAGGCGCAGGATTTGCCTGCGCTGCGCGGTGAGGTCGAATTCCGCGGGGTTTCGTTGAAATATCAGGATGAGAAAAAGGATTCTCTAACGGAGGTCAGCCTGCGGGTGGCTCCCAATCAACTTGTCGCGCTGATTGGCGCTACCGGCAGCGGGAAAACGTCACTGGTAAACCTGATCCCCCGTTTTTATGATGTTTCGGATGGCGCGGTGTTGGTGGATGGGCGCGATATCCGCGAGGTGGATTTACCCAGTCTGCGCCGCCAGATTGGGCTGGTGTTGCAGACCTCGCTGCTGTTTTCAGACAGCATCCGTGAAAATATTGCTTACGGCCGCCCGCAGGCTACCGAGGAAGAGATTTTTGCCGCGGCGCGGGCTGCCCAGGCGCATGAGTTTATTTTGGAGTTTGAGAAAGGCTATGAAACGATGGTGGGCGAGCGTGGGGTGACGCTTTCGGGCGGGCAGCGCCAGCGCGTGGCGATTGCGCGTGCTTTGTTGATGGATCCGCGCATTTTGATTTTGGATGATTCGCTTTCCAGCGTGGATACACAGACTGAAAAGCTGATTCAGGAGGCGCTTGACCGGTTGATGGAGGGCCGCACGACTTTTGTGATTGCCCACCGCCTGAGCACCGTCCGCCGCGCCGATTTGATTGTGGTGATGGATCGCGGCCAGATTGTCCAGCAGGGCACACATGCCGAGCTGTTGGCGCAGGGTGGGCTGTATCGCGAAATCCACGATCTGCAATTGGTCCATAACGCGCCGGAGCCGGAGCCAGAGGCGCATTTGACTGCGGATAAACCCCATGCCATGCCGAAGGAGAACGGACAAACCGGATGACGCTGCTATGATGACTACGATTACTCCTCCCGCCTATGTAACCGAATCGGAAGAGCTGTACGACAAGGCTCTCGACCCGCAGGTGGCGCGCCGCCTGGCGGGCTTTGTGGCCCCTTACAAGTGGCAGATGCTGCTGGCGGGCATTCTGATGCTTGTCTCGACCTTTTCCACCGTCATTGGCCCGTACCTGGTCAAGGTTGCGATTGATGACGGGTTAACGGCTGGCAACCTTTCTGCCCTGAGAAATGCCGTCCTGCTCTACCTGCTGGCCGCGCTGGTGCGCTGGGGTTTTATTTATCTGCGCGTACGGCTGATGGCCTGGGTGGGGCAGTCGATCATTTACGACTTGCGCAAACTGCTTTTTGCTCATTTGCAAAAGCTCTCGCTCGGTTTTTACAGCCGATACAGCGTGGGGCGCGTCATTACCCGTGTCATTAATGACGTCGAAACACTGCGCGATTTCATCATCTGGGCCGTCCTGGCCATCGCCCGAGATTTGTTCGCCATTGCTGGCATCATCCTGGCCATGCTGGCGCTAAATTTGCGCCTGTCGCTGATCACTTTTGCCACCCTGCCATTGATGATCCTTGCCACGGTCATCTACCGCCGCACGGCGCGGATTGCCTACCGGCGGGTGCGGGCTGCCATTTCGTGGGTTAATTCCGTGCTGGCAGAGAATATCAACGGTATTCGCGTTGTGCAGGCTTTCAGCCGCCAGGCTTACAATTACAACAAATTTAGCGATTTCACGAATCGCTATCACTTGCAAACATTGATCAACGCCGCCAAAGTGGCCGCGGGCTTTGTCCCGGTGGTGGATGTGCTGGGTGCGCTGGCAACTGCCGCGGTGGTGTGGGTTGGCGGCGCGGCGGTGCTGGGAGAATCGATCACTGCGGGTGTGCTGGTCGCGTTTGTATTGTACATTGATCGTTACTTCGACCCGATTCGCGACCTCTCGCGGCGCTACGACACCCTGCAATCCACCATGGCGGGCGGAGAACGTATCCTGGCCCTGCTGGATACGGAAATTGACGTGCGTGACGCTGAATCTGCCCGGGAGTTGCCGCGCATCCGCGGTCAGGTCACGTTTGACGAAGTATCTTTCCACTATTCCGATGACCCGGCCCTGGTGTTGGAGCAGATTAATCTCAGCGTTCCCCCCGGCGCGACCGTCGCCTTGGTTGGTGAAACCGGCGCCGGGAAAACCACGCTCGTCAAGCTGATATCACGCTTCATGGATCCCACCGCGGGCCGCGTACTGGTGGATGACTGCGATCTGCGCACCGTCACCCAGGCCAGCCTGCGCTCGCAGATGGGTGTTGTCTTGCAGGATCCCTTCCTCTTCAATGGCAGCGTCAGGGAGAATATTCTCTTTGGCCGGCTGGATGCCACCGAAGCGGAAGTGCAGGCCGCGGCACAGGCGGTCGGCGCGCACGAGTTCATCTCTAGCCTGCGCAACGGCTACGAAACCTCCGTGGAGGAGGGCGGGGTGATGCTCAGTGTTGGCCAGCGCCAATTAATCTCTTTTGCCCGCGCCTTGCTGGCCGACCCGCGCATTCTTATCCTGGATGAAGCCACCTCCAGCGTGGATACCCAGACCGAGCAGGTCATCCAGCGCGCGCTGGCCACCCTTTTTCAGGGCCGCACCAGTTTTGTCATCGCCCACCGCCTTTCCACCATCACCAATGCCAACCTGATCGTCGTCATCCATGACGGGAAAATCATCGAGCAGGGCACCCACGCCGATCTGCTCGCCCGCCAGGGCATGTACTACGACCTTTACAAAACCGGTTTCCAGGATTGAACCCAATGACAGCCAACAACGTTCTACCGCACCTATCCCTGCTAAATACCGAGCAGAAGGAACAGGTGCATCGCTACGCTCTCAAAATCCTGGCGGAGACCGGGGTGCGGATCGATTCGGACAGGGTGCAAAAACTGCTGGAACGGAAGCTTGGCCCCGGCTGGGTCGATTCGGCCCGGGTGCGCTTTCCAGCCGAAGTGGTGGAGTGGGCGCTGAAGAGCGCTCCCGCCAATCTCCAAATCTTTGACCGCACCGGCAACCAGGCTTTTCAACTGGCCGATTCGCGTACGCACTTCGGAGTCGGCGTGACCGCGCTCTACTACCAGGATCCGCGCAGCGACCAATTGACCCCGTTTTCGCGCGCCAACATGCGCGATATGGTGCGCCTGGGCAGCGCTCTGCCGCATTACGAGGTGATTTCGACGGTTGGCGTGCTTCAGGATGTCCCTGCCCGACTCTCTGATTTATACGGCAGCCTGGAGATGATCGCCAACACCACCCGGCCGCTGGTATTGCTGGCTTCCGACGAAGCCAATTTCCCGCCCATCCTGGAGATGTTCGAGCATTTAGTCGGCGATCTGGGCGAAAAACCCTTCATCCTGCCGTACTTCAACCCGGTTTCCCCACTGGTGCTTAACACCGGGACGCTGGAGAAAATGCAGGCCGCCATTCAGCGCGGCCTGCCGGTGATTTTTTCCAATTACAGCATGGCTGGCGCCTCTACGCCCATCACACCAGCCGGAACGCTGGCGCTGCTGCTGGCCGAACTGCTGGCTGGGCTGATTGTCAGCCAGTTCCTGCGGGAAGGTGCGCCCATTTTACTGGGCATGCTGCCCGTCTACTTCGACATGAAAACCATGGTCAATTTTTATGACCCGCAAAGCCTTTTAATAAACCTGGCCTGCGCCGAAATGCTGGCTTATTACAACCTGCCACACTGCGGCACTTCCGGCAGTGGCACCGGCTGGGGCGCAGATTTGATCGCCGCGGATACTTACTGGATGAACACGCTGACCTACAGCCTGACGCGCGGTGGCCTGGCTCCGTTTGTGGGCGATACCCTGACATCAAAAGCCATTTCCCCGCTGACTCTGGTGTACGTCCACGAGATCATCGAACAAACCCGACGCTTTGTCGCCGGCTTCCAACTGGATGACCAGATGGCAGTTCTTTCGGAAATCGAAAAAGTCGGCCCAGGCGGCAGTTTTCTCTCGGCGCCTTCCACACGCCAGCGCTTCAAAAACGGTTACTACGCCAGCCCCGTCTTTCCACATTACAGCATGGAAAAATGGCAGGCTGTCGGTCAGCCCAGCGCCGGCCAGGTGCTGCGCGACAATACCCTGCGCCTGCTCGAAACCGCCCCCATCCCTGCCGACCACGACGATCTGCTTGCCAGAGGAGAAGCCTTCATCGATCGCCACGCTGCCCGGCCTTGACGTTTTCCAGCCATGGGACTAGAATCTGATTATCTTACTTTACGAAAGGAGGCACCGTAATCCAATGAAACAAGTCACAACCTCAGCCCAGCTTGTATTTTGTGTGCCTCCTGCCGGGATGGCGATCTAGCCTCCCCGCTTTCCCCGACTTTCAGCCGCAGGTGGCCCGCACCTGCGGCATTTATTTTCGCCGCAGAATCTGTCCTTTCTGTGGCGATTCGCTTTAAAGACTTTTCTACAAAAGACAAGATTATGAAAACCATTAACGATTTTGAAGAATACGACGACCTCGAAAATGCAGAAAATAGCCGCCAGCGGCCTTCCAAAACCCATTCCCACGGGCACTCCAAAAAGGTGCCGCTCAGCTTACAAGCCTTCGTGCAACAGCAAGATGACACGCGCCGCGCCTTCAAATTTACCTATAAAGCCGCCCGTTTCGAAGCCTGGTGGCTGCTCGATTCGCTGGGAGAATTCTACGAACACCAGTGGGTAGCCGACGTGTTGCGGCGGGTCAAAGGTGGCAAGGAAGCCTCGGTTTACCAGTGCCAGGCAGGCGCGGCGGTCGCGTCTGGCGGGCTGTTGGCCGCCAAGGTTTATCGTCCGCGCATGTTACGCAACCTCAAAAATGATGCCATCTACCGAGAAGGCCGCGTCGACTTGAACGATGAGGGCAACAGCTTGTTTAAGGATGCCGATGTTCATGCCATGCAAAAACGCACTGCCTATGGCGAAGATCTCCGCCACACCTCGTGGATTGCCCACGAGTTCACCACCTTGCAAAACTTGCGCGCCGCCGGGGCAGATGTTCCGGCAGCCCACGCCATGACTCGCAACGCCATCCTGATGGATTACATCGGCGATCTGGGCGCTCCAGCCCCTGCTCTGGGCGAAATTTCACTTGAAACTGGCGAAGCCCGCCAGCTATTTAAGCGTGTTCTGGACAATATTGAAATCATGCTCAGCCAACAGCGCATTCACGGCGACCTGTCGGCTTACAACATCCTGTATTGGGAAGGGGAAATCAAGCTGATTGACTTTCCGCAGGTTGTCTCACCCACGGGAAACCGCAGCGCCTACAAAATCTTCGAACGCGACGTCACCCGCATCTGCGACTACTTTACCCGGCAGGGCGTGCGCTCCAACCCGCGCCAGCTGGCTTCTGATCTGTGGCAGCGTCATGGCTATCAAACCCGCCCCGAGCTGGATGTTCGCCTGCTGGATGGCGATGATCCCCAGGATCGGGCGCTCTGGCAGAAACAGAAAAACGGGCGTTAATCCCAGCCGGGCAGCGGAAACTATGCCCGGCTGAGTCCTTTATTTTTGGCCCCACCGGCCAAAACCAGCCTGGCGGCGCGCCTCGCGTTGGCGCTGCTGATCGTGAATTTCGTGGATATGGTCGACTTTTTCCGCGATGGCAGCCTCCAGCCATCGCTGGCCTTTTTGCGCTGTTCCAAGACTTCCCGCTCCATACGCCCCCGAAACGGTATCATCCTCCCAGGGCGGATTCGCCACGAGGGCGCCGCCCTCGATCCAATCCATGTAATAATTCGGCGTGGCGACGAAATCCACATCATCCACCACCCGATCCATGTGCACCAGCTCCGGGCGCAGTGCCAGGATCATGGAAGTTTCCAACTCGCAGGCATGACCCATCCCACCGATTTTGGACTCACGATATTCTTCCAGCGCTGCCGCTCCGCGTGAGCCTGCAGTGTGCAGGAAGGCTGTCGCGCAGAAAATGCGCTTGTGCTGATCGCCGGCATACTTGATGATATTGACCAGAAACGACATGTTGCCGCCGTGGCCGCTCATCAGGTAGAAACGATCAAAGCCACGCAGCACCAGGCTGTTAACGACTTCCAACCAGAAATCTTCGAAGGCCCGCCCGCCAACGTTCAGCGTCCCGGCAAAAGAGGAGCGATGCATGCTGACGCCATACGGCATGACTGGCAGACAGAAGGCTTTTTCTGGGACTGCCTGTGCCGCGCCCCGGGCAATCGCTTCGATGATCAACGTGTCCACTGAGAGGGGCAGGTGGTACGCATGTTGCTCCGTGTGCCCAATGGGAGCCAGCAAGACTTTATCCTTCGTCGCATCAGGGACAAGCGCTGCCGGGGCAGAGGGAGGCAACTTCATCCGCAGCTGGTCTGCGCCGAGGTGCAGGTCCACCTCCTGGGGCGTGAGCGCATAAACGCGTGAAAAGCCATCGTCGCGCAGGGATTTGAGCAGGTTGCCGAGGGTGTTTGCGAGCACGGCTTCGGGCACTTCCAACCCGGAAGCACGCCACCCAAACGGAAAGGGCGGCAGCAGGCCAATCCGCTCCGGCGCAGAAAGGGCCTCGGCAAGCTGGTTAAGTGGGTAGCCGCTTCCAAGAGGAAGAACCAGGGGAAGATCGCGCGGCAAGGCGGCGACTTCTGGCCAGGTTAATTCATCAAAGGTGAAAAAATCGGTCATCGAAAATCTCCTGAAATTTCCTTATTATTCGCGTAGCCATTAAATTAATAGCAATTTACTACCCTATTCTTAACTAAAAGGGAATAAAAACCAATCCAAAAACTGCTCCATGCGCTCATAAGCATCCAATCTCGGGCCGCGATGGACGAAGCCGTGCGGTTCGGTGGGGTAGGTTTTGTATTCGTAGGCTTTTCCTTCGCGTTTGAGCGCTTCAACCCAGGCTTCGGAGGCTTCGGGTGGAACAATGTCATCGCGCAGGCCGTGCAGGATGAGCATGGGTTTTTGAATTGCGGCCACTTGCCGGATGGGGGAGCCTAGGTCGTATGCGGCACGATTTTTAGCCGGATGCCCAAGAAAGATTTCCGTATAGTAGCGGAGTTCCCGCGAACAGAGCGCCCATGAATTGACGAGATCGCCATCGCCGTACTTGGAAATTCCGCAGGCGTAGCGCTGAAGAGGGTCACGGGCCAGGCAGCAGTTGGTCATGTAGCCGCCATAGCTGCCGCCCAGGATGGCTAAGCGCGCCGGGTCGAGGCCGGGCAGGGTTTTTAGATAGTCAGCAGCGTACAGACAATCCTGCTGGTCACCGCCGCCCCAATCTCCGTAGTTGAGGTGCTCAAATTCGACGCCGTAGCCGGTGGAGCCGCGGTAATTGGGAGCTAAAACGGTGTAGCCTTTGGCCACAAAATATTGCAACAGGTCATCCCAGGCCAGATTGTATTGCGCCGATGGGCCGCCGTGCACGCTTACAAGCGCTGCGCCGTTGGGCTTTTCGGGCGGGAAGAGCAGGGCGGGAATGGTCAGCCCGTCGAAGCTGGGGTAGCTGACCGGCTGTGGCATCACCCGCTTGACGGCAGCCAGCCAGGGTGGGGTGGAATTGGTCAGGCGGGTGAGGGCGCCGGAGTCAAGTTGCAGCCGGTACAGGTCAGGCGGGCAGGTCGGGCTTTCGTACTCAAAAGTGATGAAACTGCCATCCGGCCCCCAGTTGGGGTTGCTGTGCAGGCCTGGCTGGCTGCGCAGGCTTTGATATTCGCCCGTGGCGAGGTGGATGCGGCATAGTTCATGCGAGCCGGCGCGATTCAGGCAGGCGGCGAGAGATTGCCCGTCGGGTGACCAGGCGAATTCGACATATTCACCGCCGGGGCGGGGAAGCGGGTGCAGGCTGGAGCCATCTGGCCGGATCAGCCAGATGTCGTCGTGGCCGTTTTGCTGGGAGAGAAATGCCAGCCAGGCGCCATCGGGTGACCAGCGCGGCGACCAGGCGCGAGTTTTGGGGTGGCCGTACAGGCTGCGGATTTCGCCACTGGCGAGATCGAGCAGACAGATGTCCATGCGGTTCAGATCGTCGAAAGGGCGCCAGACAAAGGCCAGGCTGTTTCCATCCGGGGCGGGGCGGGCGTCCCAGTGGTCACCGTCGCTGCGGTGGGTGAGCTGGCGCAGGGTGGCCCCATCCAGTGAGAGCAGGGCAAGCTGGTCGGCGCCGTGACGTTCCAGGTTGATGATCAAGTGGCGAGAATCGGGCATCCAGCGCGGACTCCAACTGCCGGTCAGGATCTCGCTGAGTGGGCGTGGCAGGCCGCCAGCGGCGGGGACGATCTGGACTGCGCCGTGGGCAGTGTAGGCCAGCCAGGTTCCATCCGGCGACCACTGCGGGATTTCATCGTTCCAAAACAGGGTGGCGGCCCGGTCCACCGAAAGCGGCTGGGGCCAGCCACCGCAGGCCGGGAGCTGGTAAATCTCTGAGAGGTCGTCTGTATCCCAGATGAAGCTGATCCGGTTTCCATCTGGAGAGAGTTGATGATTGCGTACTCGTTTTAATGCAGTCAGCGCGGCCAGGTTCCAGCCGGGCGGAGGGCTCACGTCGGGGCGCGGAATGGATGGCCAGTTGTTGCGCTCGTATTTTTCTACCATTTGAATGGTTCTGGGCATGGTTCCTCCATTGATTGACAATGTAAGTATACGGGAAACTGGCAAAAAAGCGCCGCGGTGAGTTTCACGGCGGCGCTTTTTTCTGCGGTGTGTTTATTCAATGACCGGCACCAGCGCTGCGGCGCTGTATTCCAGTTCGCGTTCAAATTTGAATTGTTGGGTATAGAGGCGGTAGTAATGGCCCTTCTGGCGCAGCAGCTCGGAGTGTGTGCCCATTTCGGCGATGCGGCCTCCTTCGATGACGACGATGCGGTTGGCACGTTTGATGGTGGAGAGACGGTGGGCGATGACGAAACTGGTACGGCCCTGCATCAGGCTTTCCATTCCTTTTTGGATCAGCGCCTCGGTCAGCGTATCCACGCTGGAAGTGGCTTCATCCATGATGAACAGTTCTGGCTTTGCCAGGACGGCGCGCGCCAGGCTGATGAGCTGTTTCTGTCCGACTGAAAGCAGGTTCCCGCCTTCACCGACATTCTGGCCGTAGCCTTTTTCCAGCACGCTGATAAATTCATGTGCCCCGGCGATGCGGGCCGCCTGTTCCACTTCCGCGTCGGTGGCGTTTAACTGCCCATAGCGGATATTCTCGCGCACGGTTCCGCTGAACAGGTGGGGAGTCTGGAGCACGATGCCGATTTTGTTGTGAATGCTGTGCAGGGTGTAATCGGTGTAATCGCGCCCGTTGATGCGAATCTGCCCTTCGCGGGGTTCGTAGAAACGGCAAAGCAGGTTAACGATGGTGGACTTGCCTCCGCCGGTCGGGCCGACCAGGGCAATGGTTTCGCCGGGCTGTACCTTCAGGGTGAAATCTGACAACACGGGTTTGCGATCTTCGTAGTAAAAGTTAACGTGGTCAAATTCGATTTCTCCGAGCAGGGTGTCTGCGTCGATCGCGTCTGGCTTGTTATGAACTTCGGGTTCCGTATCGAGCAGTTTGAAAATCCGCTCAGCGGAGGCGATGGAGTGCTGCATTTCAGCATAGACGCGCGCCAGGTCTTGAATCGGCCACATGATGAAGGTCAGGTACGAGACGAAGGCGTGGATGCCGCCGATGGTCAACAGCCCGGCTTCCGCCTGGAAGCCGCCATACCAGACGATGACGCCCAGCGCTACAGCCGAAATGACCTGTACCGTCGGCAGAAAAAGCGCCGAAAGCCAGGCCGCGCGGTAGGAGGCGCTGTACATTTTGTCGGTCAGGCCCTGGAATTCCTTCAAGTTTTCATCTTCTCGTCCAAGCGCCTTGACGATGCGCACACCCTGGATATTCTCATTGTGCGCGCCGGTGATCTTGCTATTGGCACGCCGCGAAGCGCGAAACTCGACCAGAATCTTCTTGCGAAATTGGACGGCAATCGTCAGCAGGATGGGTACAATGGCGAAAACGACCAGGGCCAGCCGCCAGTTGATGATCATCATGAAGATCGTGGCGGTGGTGATGTTCATAAAAGACCAGGTGACATCGATCAGGCCCCAGGTCATCAAGTCGGCCACGCGGCCAGAATCGGAAGTGACGCGCGCCATCAGCCGGCCCACAGCGTTCTGGGAGTAGTAAGACAGCGAAAGATCTTGCAGATGGACGAACATCAGTTTGCGCAGGTCATATTGCAGGCGCTCTCCGAGTACACCGGCCAGGTAAATGAACGTGAAGACCAGCCCGGCCTGAATTACTTGCAGGATGGCGTAATACATTCCCAGCCGGTAGAGTGTGCCGGTATCACCCAGCATTATGCCCTTGTCAATCATGGTCTTGTTGATGTAGGTAAAGAGCGAGTCCAGCACCGAGGTCAGCCCGATGGTCAGGATAAAGCCGACGACCCACTGCCAGTGCGGTTTGAGCAGGCGGATAATGCGTCGCAGCACCGGGCCGGTGAGCGGGCTGGTATGTTCTTCTTCTTCGAGTTCGATCAATTCATCAGACATGGATCAGTCTCCATAGTTTTTTTGGTTCAATTTTCGCTTTGCTGAATTTCTTGCGCCAGTTCATCATCCACCCGCGTCTGGATGTCGTAAATCTTGCGGTACATTCCATCTTCAACGCGGATCAGTTCAGCGTGGGTACCGATCTGGATGATTTCTCCTTTATCCAGCACGATGATCAAATCAGCATTCATCACCGACTGGATGCGGTGCGCGATAATGAACGTGGTGCGGTTCTCCATCAGACTGTTCAGGGCCTGGCGGATCTCCGCTTCGGTTTCAGTATCCACGCTGGAGGTGGAGTCATCCAGGATCAGGATGCGCGGATTCTTCAGCAGGGTGCGCGCAATGGTGGTGCGTTGCTTCTGCCCGCCCGAAAGGGTCACACCCTTCTCGCCGACAATGGTCTGGTAGCCATCCGGGAATCCTGCAATCACATCATGGATGGCGGCTGCGCGCGCGGCTGTTTCGATTTCTTCGTCAGTCACGTGCCGGTCAACGCCGATGGCGATGTTCTCGCGGATTGAGCGGCTAAACAAAAACGGTTCCTGTTCGACAATCCCAATCAGCTGGCGCAGGGTTTTGCGCGGGAAATCTTTCAGTTCAATGCCATCGATCAGAATGCGCCCACCGATGTAATCGTGGAAGCGCGGCAACAGGTTGACCAGCGAGGTCTTGCCCGAGCCGGTCGAGCCGAGCAGGGCAACCGATTTTCCCGATTCGACAGTGAAGGTGATGTTCTTGAGAACTTCATTTTCTCCATCTGTATACTGAAAAGAGACATTCTCAAAGCGGATTTCGCCTCTGACAGGTGCGCCGGGCTGCACTTTTCCACCCAGCAGGTCTTCACGCTCCTGTTTGATGATCTCCACCAGGCGGCCATAAGAGACCATCCCGGTTGAAGTTTGCACGATCAGCCGGCCCAGGTTACGGATCGGCCAGATCAGCCAGACGACCAGACCGACATAAGCCAGGTAGGTGCCTACGCTGATTTCCTTGTTGATCACCATCAGCGCGGCAAAAATAAACCCGCCGAGCATTTGCAGGCCCAGGACAATATCTGAAAGCGGCCAGAAGAGGGAATGCATCAGCAGCAGGAGCTTGCCGCGCAGGTATTTCTCCCAGTTATCTTTTTCGAACTTGCCTTTTTCGTAATCCTGCCGCGCAAAAGCCTTGACGACACGCACCCCGGTCAGGTTTTCTTGCAGGGTGGTGGAGAGCGCCGCTTCCTGTTCCTGGTATTTCTCATAGGCCTTGGTGACGCGCTTGAAGAACCACAGCGAAACCAACAGAATGGGCGGGATGGAGATGACAGAGATCAGGCCCAGTTTGACGCTCAGGTTCAGAATTGCGATCCAGTTGATGACAAACAACAGGATGATGCGCCCAACGCCGATGGCCTGTTCACTGAAAAAGCGCCGCAGAGCATCCACATCCGAAGTGACGCGCTCGATCAGGTCGCCGGTGGGAGTCTTGCTGTGGTAGGCAAAGCCCAGGCGTTGAATATGATCGAACAAAAAGTTGCGCATGCGCCGGGTGATGCCTTCGGCCGTATATGCCGCCATCTGGCCTGAGATGAAAGCGAAACCACCTTCCACTGCCGCAAACCCGACAAAGGCCAGCCCGATCAACAGGAAAGTCTGTCCCAGGTCAGCGCCGATCGGTTTGGCATTGCCGCTCACCAGGTCGGCAAAGTAGCGCAGCACAAACAGGGTAGCAGTCTTGGAAAGCGCAGAAACGGCCAGCGTCAGGACGGCGCCGCCATACGCGAGGTGATATCCAGTCATGACGCGCCATAAACCTTGCAGACGGTTGTCCACGATCGCGTTGCGGAAATCAAAATAAGTAGAGGGTTGCGAGGGTGCCAGGGTTGCCATACGAATTGTTTCCTTGGGAGCAGCCGGGCGTTTTTTGAACCTGGCTATTCCACCAATAGAGAATAAAAAAGTCACGACACTGTTTGGGCGCCGTGACTTTGAACTGGAAAAAGACACAGAAGGGTTGACGCTTACAAGTCAACAGGCGCACTTCGAGAAGGGCTGAATCCCGCTGGGCGGGTGACAGAACCATTGCAAAGCGAGAATTTCTTCATGAAGTGCGACCTCCTTTCTGTAAAATGAACTACTTTAAAGTAGTTTATCACCAGCGCCCAAAACCTGTCAAGACGCGGATTGGGGATTGCCAGCTATAATTGTTCCATGCTCAAACTCTACGCACTTTCTCCCGCGCCGCTGGAACTGCAACTGGCTGACCTGAGCTCGCTGGATGTGGTTTCGCGCCAGCTGCCACAGGGATTGTATTCAACCTTCCGGACATATGCCGGGAAAACGAAAGTCCTCGGGCTGGAACTGCACCTGGCCCGCCTGTATGCTCCACTGGCTGCGCTTTCTGTTTCCCCGGCAGTTTCTCCGCTCCAGCTGCGCGCCGCGCTGCGGGAAACTCTGGCCGATTTAGGGGCGGGGGAGGCGCGGGTACGGATTACGCTCGCGACCACGGAACAGGCCGGGGCGGTGTTCCTGGCGCTCGAGCCGCTGCATGCGCCGCAGGAAGCGCTTTACCAGCGCGGCGTGCGGGTGGGTCTTTCGCTGGTCGAGCGGAAAACGCCCCGGCTGAAGACGACTTCGTTTATCGGGAGCAGTTCCGGGGCGCGGGCTTTGCTCCAGGAAAGCGGTCTTTACGAAGCGTTGATGGTGCGTAATGGGCGCATCCTGGAAGGGCTGACGAGCAATTTTTATGCTGTGCGAGGGGCGACGCTGATTACCGCCCGCGCCGGCATCCTGCTGGGCGTTACGCGCCGCTATGTGCTGCGGCTGGCGCGCGCGCAGGGGTTGGAGATTGATTTTCGTCCACTGCGTTTGGAGGAGCTGACCACGATTGACGAGGCGTTCATTACTTCCAGCGGGCGCGGCGTTCTGCCGGTGACGGAGATTGAAGCAAGACCTGTGGGCAACGGGCAGGTGGGCCAGGTGGCGCGCTCGCTGCGGGCGGCCTATGAGGCCAAAGTTTTCCGCCGGGCCGATTGCATTTAAGCCGTTTCCACGACGCTGGTCAGGTTGTTGATCCATTTCCCTGAGAAGTAGCGCGCCAGGCCAAAGGCAAATTTGGTGGCTTCCTCGGCCAGCGCCAGGGCGTAAACCCAATAGACGGGCAGATGCAGTAAAAAAGCGCCCGCCGCGGCCAGTGGGACGCCCACCAGCCAGATGACGAAACCGTCTAAGATGAGGGAGAAGCGCGTATCGCCGCCGGCGCGCAGGATGCCGATGATGATGATATGGTTCGAGGCGCGCATCCACATGGCTGCGCTCAGGATCGCCAGGATGCGACCGGCATTTTCGATCACGACAGGCGCGACGTTGTACAGGCTGAAGAAGCGCGGGCCAAACAGGTACACCAGCATCCCCATCAGCGCACCGCCAGCCATTTGCAGACCAAGTGAGCGCCCGGCGTAGCGTTGGGCAGACTCGAGTTCATTCTTGCCAATCAGGTTGCCGACCAGGATGGCGGTGGCGTTGCCAATGCCAAGAAAGGCGACGAAGGCCAGCTGGTCGACCGGGGAGACCAGGTTTATGGCGGCGATTGCGTCAGTGCCAATATGAGCATAAATGGCGTTGTAGGTGGTAATTCCCAAAGACCAGAGCAGTTCATTGAAAAAGACCGGCAAGACCGGCTTGAGGATGGCGCCGACGAAGGCGGTATCGAAATCGAGAAGATGGCCAGGCCGCGCGGCAGTTGGATTGTCGGGCCGGGAATAGGTTGCGAGCAGCATCAGCAGGAATTCAAGCAGGCGTGCTATCAGCCCGGCCCAGGCGGCCCCGGCAATGCCGAGGGCGGGCAGGCCAAATTTTCCAAAGATCAGCAGCCAGGCCAGCAAGGTATTGAGCCCCAGCGCGGTCACGCTGACCAGCAGGGGAGTGCGTACGTTGCCGGTGGTGCGCATCACCATCGCGTACGCAAAAGTCACGGCGAACAGGGGATAAGACCAGCCGAAGATCTTCAAGAAATCACCGCCCTGGCGGATGACTTCCGAGTCGTTGGTATACAGGCCCAGCACCGGGCCGGAATAAAAAATGGCCAACGCCCAAAACAGCAGGCCAATGGCCAGCCCAAATTTGACCGCAAACCCCAGCACGCGCCGCACGTTTTCCACATCACCTTTGCCCCATAATTGTGCTGTCAGGATTGCCGATCCGCTCATGATGCCAAACAGTACCAGGTTGAGCAGGAAGAATATCTGCCCAGCCAACCCAACCGCGGCGACCGATTGTTCACCCAACTGGCCAATCATAACGCTGCTGACCATATTGAGCGACGACATCAGCAGGTTCTGCAGCATGATCGGCAGGGCGATGGTAAATAGCAGTCGATAGTACTCCGGGTCGGCATAAAAAGTCGTCAGGCGCTGGCGCAGGGGTTGTTTATCTGGCATAATTCGGGTCCTCGGTGCGTCATTATCCCACACTTTCGGATGGAGACAGTATGCCCCCGTATCTCAGGCGCTTTTTCTGGTTTCTAAATCGTTATTTTATGGTGCCGCTTTTTCGGCTTGGATTGGGGCGGCTGGTGGTCAGTCCGGTCAGCGGTTACATTATGGTGCTCAAGGTCATTGGGCGCAAGACCGGGCAGGTGCGTTATGCCCCGGTGAATTACGCCATTTGGAAGGGAGAAATCTACTGTCTCTCCGGCGGGCGCGAGACCTCGGATTGGTACCGCAACCTGCTTGCAACTCCCGAGGCGGAATTGATATTGCCTACCGGGACATTGTTTGCTCGCATGGAACCGGTGACTGACCCTGAAACACGCCGACTGATCATTCGCCAAGTGCTGAAGAATGCCGGTTTTGCAGGGTTTTTCGAGGGATATAACCCTTTCACGATCAGTGATGTGGAGCTGATGAAACGCTCCGCCGATCTGCCGCTGCTGCGTTTCCATCCACTTGGCCCGGGCAGTGGAGCCAGCGACCCTGGGGGCTGGGCCTGGTTCTGGGTTTGGGGCGTGCTGCTGGCAGTACTCTGGTTTTGGAAGCGCGCGTAGACCTTGCAGGGTGTTTTTAACGGTATACTGATCCTGAGTTGTCATCCCATCTTCCCACTGAAAGAGACTGTCATGCCCCAGAGCGTCAAAACCCCGCAGGCCTGCAAACCGAAAGAATTGGAAAACTTCAAGCATTTCCTGCTGAGTAGCGAGCAGGAAGGCGAGCAAGGTCTGTCAGAACGGATTGCGCAGGCGGCCTGGCTGGCGTTTCAATATGACGACAAGAAGGAATTATGCGCCATAGCAGCGCTGAAGCGCCCGGCGGAAGGCTACCGCAAGGGGGTTTTTCACAAAGCCGGTTTGCCACCCGAATGGGCGGGCAATTATCCCCTGGAGTTTGGCTGGCTGCTGATTCTCGATGAAGTCAACGGGGGGCGCATCGCTTCCAGCCTGCTGGGACGGCTGATGCAAAAAGCGGCAGGGCAGGGCGTGTATTGTGTCTCGCGCAGTTCCAGAAATGTGCTGTCTCTCAGTCTGGAGCGGCATGGTTTCCAGTCGCGCGGAGAAGCTTTTTCGAAGCGCGGTCACCGCTTCACGTACCAGGTGTTTCTCTACCCGGCGCCCGAAAACGGCGATTAATTTTTTTCAGCCAGGGCCCGCGCTGCGGCTGCGGCGCGGGTGTGAACATCCAATTTTTCAAAGACCGCCTTGAGATGCCGCTTGACGGTATTGGCGGTAATGAATAACTTTTCCCCAATTTCTTTATTTGTCAGGCCTTGCGCCAACAGATCCAGCACTTCGCGCTCTCGCTCAGTCAGGGCCGCGAATTCTGTTTCTGCGCTGCGCTGGCGGCGCAGTTCTTCCACCAGGCGCAGAAAGGCAGCCCGCTCGAAGGTCTGCTTCTCCAGGTAGGCAAAGATGCCCTGCTCGGTGTAAGTGCGCTCGATTTCGGCCGGGGAGGCCAGACCGCTGACCACGATGGTAGGGATGCCGTTGGCGCGGGTGCTCTCCAGCAGCGGGTAGCCCTCCATCTGATCTGGGGCATTTTCCGGCTCCCAGGTGCGGCCGTTAAGGGAGAGATCTATCACGGCCAGGGCATATTTCTCGCGGCGCAGAGCGCCGAGGGCGTCTCCAAAACTGCTGCAGGTGCGCACGGCAAAACCAGCATCGGCCAGCAATTCACCGAGGATGCCACGCCAGCCGGCGTCATCTTCTACTACGAGGGCTTTTCCAGCCGCGGAGGCTGGCCGGGCGGGCGGCAAAGACCGGGCGGCGCCAGAAACCGTTGAAACGGCCGGCCGGCTGGAGGGGGCGCCGACAGGCGCACTGGCCAGGGCCTGGTTGACCAGTGTGCGGAATTGTCCACGGTGGAAGTTTTCCTTGCGCAGAAAGGTCAGCGCGCCGTATTGGGTCAGCGCCGAAACGGCCAGTTCGACGGTGGCGAAACCGGTTAGCAGCAGGGTGAGGCAGTGCGGATCACGTTGCCGGGCGGCTTCGAGGACGCGCAGACCGTCGGTGTTGTTGTGATCGGCTGGCGATAGAGACAGGTCGACCACGGCCAGGCGGTGCGGCTGTGACTGTATTGCCGTGATGGCGCCAGGCAGGCTGCCGGCTACGTCGACGGCCAGGCCGCAATCGGCCAGGATTTCTCCAAGGATCTGCTGCCAGGCAGGGTCGTCCTCGACGACCAGCGCGCGCGCTGAGCTCGGGTGACTCATGCGCCCTCCTGACTGGCACGCGGCAGGCGCAAACGGAAGGTGGTGCCGTGTTGGCCGTCGCTTTCGATGCCAATGGAGCCGCCCAGGCGCGTCATCAGGGTTTTGACCCACCACAGACCGAATCCAAGTTTCCCGGGACGGCTGCTGGCGCGCCCGCTGTAATTCAATTCAAAGATATTATCATGCAACGCGGGGGGAATGCCCGGGCCGCTGTCGCTGACGGTGATTTCCACCCAGCCGGAGATGATTCGCCCCTTGATCAGGATCAGGCCATTGCCATGCATTGCATCTGAAGCGTTTTCAAGCAGGTTGGTAAAGACGAAGGTCAGGCTTTGACCACCGGCCATGATCACTGGCAGGTGATCCAGGCTTTCCGTTTGGACGCGAATGCCCGCTGGGAGCCGGGCGGCGTGCAGAGCGTCGGCCACGCGCGCGGCAGCATACACCGGTTCGAGCCGGATGGGGCGCAGGTGAGAGAGGTTGTCGCGGACAGTCTGCATGGCTTCACTGGCGCAGCGCTCAATTTCGGCCAGGTTATTTTCAAGGTACGGGTCGGCGGCCAGGGCCGGGGCGCACTTGTCTTGCAGACTCTGGACACGTACCGGGATAGTGCCGACCTTGTTATTAAGGTGGTGCAACAGGTTGGAGGCGATGTCACCGACGGCGGCAAATGTTTCGGCCACCGAGCGTTGTTCCTGGGCGGCGCGCAAGGCTTGCTGACGGTTCTCATTTTGCAGCGCCAGGACGGCGTAATGAGCCAGGAAGGTCAGCACTTTTTTGTCCCAGTCAGAGCTGCGCTGCAGGGCGCCGTGAGCAAGGTCATTTTCGGCGGAGTAGACCCCAAAAGCACCCAGCGGGCGCTGCCCGGCGGGGGCCTGCGTCAGCAGAGGCACGATCAGTGCGCGGGTCCATTTTTGCTCCCGGGCCAGATCGCGGCGATGGAAGCGCTCATCGGTTTGAACATCTTCTGCGATGACCGCTTCACGCTTCAGGATGGCCTGCCCCGTCAGGCTGCCCTCCACGGGCATGCGCTCGCCGTGCCGGTGACCGCCGCTGGAGGCTTGCAGCCGCAGTTGGGCCGCATCTGCGCTGGCAGGCGCAGGTTCCTCCAGCAACCAGAGCGCACTGGCGGAGGCGTTCAACAAGTCGCAAGCCAGGCCGGCCAGATGGTTGAGCACCTGCTGGCAGGGTTGATCTAAAATCTGGCGCGCCACTTCCTGCAGAACATCCAGCAAGCGCACTTCCTGAATGGCAGTGACGGCATAAGTAGCCAGAGATTGCAGCATGTGGCTGTGATTATCGTCGAAGGCGCCTGGCTCGGGGCTTTCGAGATTGAGCACGCCCTCCAGTCGCCCGCTGGCGTTGATGAGCGGCACGGCCAGCTCTGAGCGCATTTTCAGCCCGGCATCGAGCGGGTAATAGATGGCAGACCAGGGTTCTGCCTGCAAATCCGGAATCAGGATCGGCTGGCGGCTGCGGGCGACATGCCCCATGACGCTGCTGGTGCGGAGCGGCAGGGTTTCAATCTGCGGGCGGCTTAACCCGGTCCCGGCAAAGGCGCGCGTGATCAGGTTTTCACCGCTGCGATCGAGCAGGCGGAAAATGCCATAGTGGGCATTGGTCATTTCCAACGCCAGCTGCAAAATGGATTCAAGCGTCTCTTCCAGGCGCAGGCGCGAGGAAATCAGCATTCCGGCGCGGTGCAGACGGTTGAGTTCATCTTCTTTGCGCGCCAGGTCGCGTCGAATGGTGGCCAGGCGGCGCGTGTGGTAAATGGCCATGGCGGCCTGATTGACGAAATTATCAAGCATCAGCAGTTCGAGGCGGGTGAAGCTGCGAGCCTCGCGCAGATAAACATACAATACCCCGACCACCTGTTCCACCACGATCAGCGGGAAACAACCGAGCGCCTGCACCCCGCGCGCGGCGTGATAGGGGTGCACGTCAATATCGGTTTCATCATAGGAAAGCACTTTGCGCCGGCGCTGGATGGCCCTCATCCCAATGCCGTTGGGGCGTGGAAAATCAGCCTCCAGCTCGGAAGAGCGGGTCGTCTCGCCGCCTGGTTCGGCTGCCACGCGCGACCCACTCTCAAAACAACCACGGGATTCATCGTAAATGTGGATGACTGCCGCCGAGCCAGGCACCACGCGGATGGCGCTTTCGACGATCAGCTGCAAGCTGTCTGCGCTGCTGATGACTTCGGCGGACCCGATGCGGTTGATGGTGCCGCTGATCTGGTTCAGGCTGGCAAGCGCTTCCAGTAGACGCGCATCAGCTTCCTCGGGGGTAAGAGTTGGGGGCAGGCTCATCAGCATTATCCTGGTAGTTTTCTGCATTGTAACATGCCCCTTGTTCCGACCGCTCAGGCCGCCATGAGCAATTGCCAGCCCAGCTGCAAACCAAAATAGCCGAGCAACAGCCCGCAGAGCAGGTTGATGGCGCGGAAAAATGTCGGCGTGATGTAGCGCCGGCCCCAGGCCACCAACCCGGCCAGGAAAAAGCACCAAACGAAGGAACCGGACAGGAAGGCAATGAAGAACACGACGAAATGAATCGGCTGAGGAGTTCCGGGCAGGCTGGCAAAGGCGGTCGCGCCGATCCCTGTCCAGAAGATGATGTTCATGGGATTGCTCAGCGACAGAACTGCGCCGGTGGCGAAATCTCCTCGTTGCGAGTCGGGGCTGGCTGGCGGGTTGGTTCCCTGCCAGGCATCGCGTAAAGCCTCCAGCGCCAGCTTGGTCAACAACACCAGCCCCACCAGCATAAGCAGGCTGCGCGCCAGCCAGTTCTGGATGATGAACGCCAGCCCGGTCAGTGCGATGGCCGCCCAGGTCGAATCACCGACCAGTGAGCCGAACTGTACCAGCAACGCCGAACGGAAACCGTGCGCCAGTCCACGCCGGATGGTTTCGGCAGCGACAATGCCCGGAGGCGCGCAAAAGGCAATGCCCAGAAAAAAAGATGAAATGAACAGGGATGTCATGGATTGCCTGTTGTGAATTACTGACCGCCGACCGCTGACCGCACAGGCCAGTGAGGGTCGGCGGTCAGTTGTCGGCGGTCGTGAAAGGTGGGAAAACGCCCGGGGTCTAAATATCGAAATACAACGTGAATTCGTAGGGCGTCGGGCGCATGCGGATCGGGTCGAGTTCGTTGATGCGTTTGTAGTCGATATAGGCTTCGAGCATGTCCATGGTGAAGACGTCACCCTTGAGCAGGAATTCGTGATCGGCTTCCAGGGCTTCGAGCACAGCGCCGAGCGAGCCGGGCACCTGCTTGATCAACTTGGCTTCTTCGGCGGGCAGCTCGTATAAATCCTTGTCGTGCGGATCACCCGGGTCGATGCGGTTCTGGATACCATCGAGACCAGCCATGAGGAGCGCGGAGAAGCACAGATACGGGTTGCTGGAAGGATCCGGGGCGCGAAATTCAACGCGCTTGGCTTTCGAGCTTTTGGTGACGGGAATACGGCAGATGGCCGAGCGATTGCGCTGCGAGTAAGCCAGGTTGACGGGTGCTTCGTAGCCCGGTACCAGCCGGCGGAAAGAGTTGGTCGTCGGCGAGGTCAACGCCAACAGGGCAGGGGCATGCTTGAGCAGGCCGCCAATGTAATATTTGGCGGTGTCTGAGAGGCCTGCGTATCCGGAGGCATCGTAGAAGACGTTGGTATTGCCTTTCCAGAGCGAGGAATGGACGTGCATGCCAGAGCCGTTGTCGCCAAAAAGCGGTTTGGGCATGAAGGTCACGGTCTTGCCGTTCTGGCGGGCCACGTTTTTGGCGATGTATTTATAGAGCAGCAGGCTGTCCGCCATGCGGGTCAGGGTGGTGAAGCGCATCCCCAGTTCGGTTTGGCCGGCGGTGGCAACTTCGTGGTGGTGGACTTCCATTTCCACCCCGGCGTCTTCGAGCGCCATGACGATCTTCGAGCGGATATCCTGGAGCGTATCCGCCGGGGGCACGGGGAAGTAGCCGCGCTTGGGTGAAATCTGTCCGCCAAAGTTTTTGCCCTCGGCGCGCCCGCTGTTCCACCAGCCTTCTTCGCTATCAATATGGTAGAAGGATTCGTAGGTGTTGCTGGAGTAGCGGACATTGTCGAAGATGAAAAATTCCGCTTCGGGGCCAAAGAAGGCTGTTTCGGCGATGCCGGTCTGCTTGAGATAGGCCTCGGCTTTACGGGCCACATAGCGTGGATCCCGCGCGTAGGGCTGGAGCGTGATCGGGTCGTAGACGTCGCAGGTCACAACCAGGGTGGGAATGTTGGCGACCGGGTCGATGAAAACGGTTTCTGGATCCGGTTTGAGCAGCATATCCGATTCGTGGATTTCCTGAAAACCGCGGATGGAAGAGCCGTCAAACGGGATGCCTTCTTCAAAGAATTCCACATCGAAACGGCGTACGGGAATGGTGAAATGTTGCCACTGTCCGGGCAGGTCGGTGAAACGGATATCAACCATCTTGACGTTCTTTGCCAGCGCGAGTGCATCTGCAACAGTCTTGGCCATACTTAACTCTCCTTTATTGAATTGCGTCAAAATTTCAGGCCAGATTATACGGATGGGCAGATTCGGCGTCCATTACCCAAATGGAGTATCTTGATTCCGGGCACATTTAATCACTGCGAGAGGTCAGGTATAATTCCTGCGTGCCCGACTTCCCACTCGACGACCCCAGCTTTAGCGAACCCCGCTCCGCCATGGCCGCGCTGGAGCGTCTTTCTGCGCACCATGCCGGTTTTGAAGCGATCAAACCGGGCCTGCTTGGCGCGCTGGCCACTGCAGCCGACCCCGATCGCTCGCTGGTCAACTTTGAGCGCTTTGCGGAGAATTACGGCTCCGGCCTGATTCGCGTTCTCGAACTGAATCCGCGTGTGGTTGAAATCCTGGTGACGCTCTTCTCGGCCAGCCAGTTTCTGACCGAGATCCTGCTTCGGAATCCGAACTCCCTGGCCCTGTTGCTCGACCGACAGCAATTAACTCACCGGAAAACTCTCGAGCAATTTCAGTCGGAAGCCGAAGCGGCCCTGCGCCAGGCCTCCAGCGAGGAAGAAAAGAAGGACGCCCTGCGCCGCTACCAGCGCGGCGAACTCCTGCGGATTGGCTCCAGTGATTTCCTCGGCCTGTACGATTTGCCTGCAGTCGTCTCACAGATTTCGCGGCTGGCCATTGGCCTGATTCGCGTCTGTCTCAACCTGGCCGCGCGCCAAACCGGCATTTCGGAGGATGGCTTTGTCGTTCTCGCCATGGGAAAACTCGGCGGGCGCGAACTCAATTACAGCTCTGATATTGATCTGCTTTTTGTCGCCCGTGACGAGCGGGTCAATCCCATTCCTCTTGCCCAAAAACTGATCGACCACCTGGCCTACACCACGCCCCAGGGGTTTCTGTATCGCGTGGATATGCGGCTGCGCCCCTGGGGTAAAGACGGCGCGCTCGTCCCCACTCTGGCCGGTTACCTGAAATACCTGGAGAAGAACGCCCGCCCCTGGGAAAAACAAGCCCTGCTCAAAGTCCGGCCCATTGCCGGCGATCTGCTTCTCGGTGAGCAATTGCGCGAGGCTGCCCAGCCGTACATCTTTGGCCTGCCGCCCGAAGAAATCCGCGCCGGGGTGTTTGCCATGAAACAGCGCACCGAAGAATTTTTGCGCGAAAAAGGCCGCAGCTGGGGCGAAGTCAAGCTCGGCGTCGGGTCTATTCGTGATGTCGAATTTGTCGTCCAGTATCTCCAGCTGGCCTACGTCAGCCAGTACCCGCAAATCCGCACCCGCGCCACGCTGAAAGCCCTGCCGCGCCTGCGCGCTGCCGGCCTGCTGACCTCGGCGGAAGCGCGCATCTTGACCGATGGGTACATTTTTCTGCGCACCATCGAACACTACCTGCAGATGATGGATTACCGCCAGACCTACACCCTGCCCTCCGAGCGCTCCGCCATCACCATCCTGGCCCGCCGCCTGGGATTTGCCAGCGGCGAGGCCTTTATCGAGCGCTACCAAGAACATTGCCAGGCCATCCGCGCCGTGTACCTGAAGCACGTCAGCCCGGCAGAAAGCGCCCCATCCGAACCAGAGTCGGCGCACAGCGAACCTTCCCCGATGGTCAGCCAGCACCTGGCCCGCATGGACGCCTCGTACAGCGAGGTATTTTCACCACAGGACATTCAGCAGCATGCCGAATTGGCCCAAAAGCTGAGCGAAAGCGTTCCAGCCGTGGTGCAGGCCGTCGCCCTGGATGAAGCCACCTGGCGCGTGACGGTGGTCGGCTACGACTATCCGGGTGAACTTTCCATCATCTGCGGCTTGTTTTTCGTCCACGGCTTTAATATTCTGGATGGCTATGTTTTCACCTACGAACCGCTCAATTCAAGCACCCGCACCCTGATCGCCCCGCAGGCCACCGCCGCAATTCGATCTCCCCGCCGGCCCGGCAGTCGTATGCGAGCCTCTTCAGCGACCCAGCCGGCTGCCTCCCCCGACATGCGCCCAAAAATCGTGGATGTGTTCACCGTCAAATCCGTCTTCTTCGAGCCGCCCGGCGCCGGGATTTGGGATTCCTACACCCAGGACCTCTACCACCTGCTCGGCCTGTTCCATTCCGGCCAGCGCCGCGAAGCCCGCGGCCAGCTGGCCAAGCGGGTGGGCGCAGCCTTCCAAACCGTTCCGGGAAGACTTTCCCCGCTCCTGCCCATTGACATCGAAATCGATAATACCGTTTCCGAGCGCTACACCGTCCTGCGCATTAACGCCCCGGATACGGTGGGCTTCTTATATGAATTTACCAACGCCCTGGCATTTACCCGCACCAACATCGCCCGCATGATCGTCCGCTCGGTCGGCAGCCGCGCCCTCGACCTGCTGCACGTCACAGATGCCGCTGGCCGCAAGATCGAGGCCCCGGAAAAACAACGCGAATTACGCGCCGCGATCGTGCTGATCAAGCACTTTACTCACTTGCTGCCCAACTCTCCCAACCCCGAAATTGCCCTGTTGCATTTCCGCGAATTTTTGGTGCAACTCTTCCAGCGTCCCAACTGGCCAGATGAAATTGCCTCGCTTGAGCGCTCGGAGGTGCTCAAGGCGCTGGCGCGCGTGCTCGGCGTGGGGGATTTCCTGTGGGATGATTTTTTGCGCATGCAATATGCCAATCTCTTCCCGGTGGTGCGTGATGTGGATGCGCTTGCCGCCGCCAAGCCGCGCGCCATGCTGGATGCCGAACTGGCCCAGGCGCTCAGCACTTGCACGGTCGGCGGGCTGGAGTATCCCAACTGGCGGGCGGCGTTGAATGCTTATAAAGACCGCGAATTGTTCCGCATTGATATGCGTCACATTTTGGGGTTGACGGAGGAATTCTGGGAGTTTGCCGTCGAGCTGACCGATCTGGCTGAGACGGTCATCGTTGCCACGCTGGAACAATGCCTGGCCGGGTTGACTGCCCGGTACGGCGCGCCACGGCTTGAGAGCGGGGAATCCTGCCCGGTGGCGGTCCTGGCCCTGGGAAAATGTGGCGGGCGCGAGCTGGGATTCGCTTCTGATATCGAATTGATGCTGGTTTATGCCGGGAAAGGTCAAACCAGCGGCCCCGAAGTGATCCCCACGGGCGATTATTTTGAAAAACTCGTCCAGGCGCTGGTTTCCACGGTGCAGGCCCGCCAGGAAGGGATTTTCCAGATCGATTTGCAGCTGCGCCCGTATGGCAAAACCGGCAGCCTGGCCGTAACGCTGGAGGCCTTTCGCCGCTATTACATGCCTGCTGGGCCGGCCTGGGCCTATGAACGCCAGGCCCTGGTGAAACTGCGCCCGATTGCGGGTGATGCCGCGCTGGGCGCGGAGCTTTGCCGCCTGCGCGATGAATTCGCCTACGGCGGCGGCCCCTTTGATGTGACCGCCATGCGCGCCATGCGCGAGCGCCAGGTGCGCCACCTGGTGACAGGCGGCACTTTCAACGCCAAATACAGCCCCGGCGGCCTGGTGGATGTGGAATATCTCATTCAGGGCTTGCAGATCAACCATGGCGCGCAGGATCCGGCGCTGCGCGTCACCAATCTGCGCGAGGCCATGGCGCGCCTCTTTCAGGCTGGCGTGCTGGCCGAAGCGGATTACACCAGCCTGCGCAAAGCGCACACGTTTCTGCGCTGGTTGATTGATTCGCTGCGCGTGGTGCGCGGCAACTCAAAAGACACCACCGTCCCGGCATTTGGCGGCGAAGAATTTGCCTTCCTGGCGCGCCGCCTGCGCTACGGCAACGAGATTGACCGTCTGCGCGAAGATTTGCTGCGCTACCCGACCGAGGTGCAGGAAATCAATCACCGCCTGCTCGAATAGCCCCTACTCCTGCTCAAATATTTTGTGATAGCCCTGATCGAGTTCATCATCTGAAAGATGGGCGTAGCGCTGCGTCACGGCGATATTGGCATGGCGGGCCAGCTCCTGCGCCAGCTTGAGATTGCCCGAGGCGCGCAGGACGGTGGTTACAAAGTAGTGGCGGAAGGAATGGGGCGTGATCTTGCCTTCCGCCTCCTCGCCCAGCGCCTGCCGCACCCGCTCGGCGACGATGTTTCGCCCGGTGGCGGTGGTGATGGCCTTGACCTTTTTCCCGGCGCCTTTATCGTGCCGCGCAAAGAGCGGCAGCGCCGCGAGTGGCTTGCCCGCCGCGCCATCCAGTTTGCCGCGCGACGAGAGATACTCCTGCAGCGCCGCCAGCGCGCGCCGCGAAAAGCGGATCACGGCCTGTTTATCGCCCTTGCCGATGATCATGGCGCGGCCCTCGTTCCAGTCCAGCGACCCGCGCCGCAGGGCGCAGGCCTCGTGCACGCGCAAGCCGGTATCCGCCAGGGTGATTAAAAAGGCCCGGTCGCGTAGCAGACGCAATCTTTCCGAATCGGAAGCAGCTTCCGGGCCGGTTTTGTGTCCATCTTCGGGCGGGACGCTTTCAGTGGGGAGGGGCAGGGCGGACAGGTATGCCAGCACCTTTTCAATCGCTTCGCGCGGGAACTGTGGCAGTCTTTGCCCGCTTTTGCGCGCGCGCTGGCGCAGCAACAGGCGCAGGCGCGGCAGGTTGGGGGAGTGCAGCCGCCCGGCCGCCAGGAATTCATAAAACCCGACCGTGGCCTGCAGATATAACTGCTCGGTGGCCGTGGAGTGATCTTTCAGCCAGGCCGCGAACCAGGCGAGCATGTCCTCGCTTAACTGGCTAAGCGGCGCGCTCTGCGCATCGATTTTGTTATCGGCCAGCAGGTGGGTAAAGGCTTGCATGGCAAAGCGATAGGTTTCGTAGGTATTCTTGCTGCGCGCCAGCTTGACGTTTTCGAGAAACTGGTCAAGCGCGGCCTGGATGGTCAGTTCGGTTTCCATAAGCGCACTCCTCAGGGTAGGGGATTGTCAGACAACTTCGTATAAATACATGACAAAAACGAGGCGCGAAGCGCTTTTTTGGTTCCAGAAGCGGCGGCGCGCCTCAGGCGCTGGAGCGGGCTTGTGCGGCGCAAAAAGTGGACGGGGAGTGCCTGGCGCTGGAATGGCGCCGGGAGCGCGCAGCCCGCTTGCGTCCATGGCGCGGATTTTTCCAGCCGCGCCATATCCCGCTCAGGCCGGCGTGTTACAGCCCCGGCGGGGCAGGTTTGGTGCCCAGCTTTGGGCACTGATTTATGCTTCTGTTAATGATACTTAAGTTAACCATAATTCAATTATACCCTTTCCCGCCCAAAAAACAAACCCCCCGCCCCGCCGCCGAGCCAGGCGCAAAGGCGCAGGGGAAGGAGCAAACCGAATGGCGGCGGGAAAACTCACGGGTTCTTTCCTGGCTGCTTGCCTGCAGCCAGCGCCTGCTGATTTCAGCCTGCCCGCCCCCCCTGCCCCACCCGGTTGATCCGGCATCCTATTTGGCTGCATTCCGATGTCGTTCCGCGTAATCGAGCATTCCCATTTTTTCAAATGGAAATCGCTCGCCTGTTCGACATCATCCCTCCCCTGCCCCGCCGTCCTCGTCCCGACATTCTGCGGCGGCAGACAGCCCCAAGAAACTCGTTATGGCAATTCAACCAGCATTGGAAATCTCGCCCTATTATACCTGTTCGAACCCGGAATCAAGCGGTTGACAAATAAAACATACGTTCTATAATAGAGTTATGGATGCTCTCGCCCGCCTGAAACTGCTCTCTCACCAGATGACACTGGAACCCGCCGAAGAACGCTCTGCCAGCGCAACCCGGCCGGCTGCACATGCCGCCTGCCCCGCAGGGCTGGTCGTCCAGCCGGCACAGATGCCCGGCGGCCAGATCCAGCTGTTAAAAACTCTGCTTACCTCGGCCTGTGAACGCGACTGTTTCTACTGCCCTTTCCGGGCCGGGCGCGATTTCCGCCGCGCCACCTTCAGGCCCGAGGAATTTGCGCGCCTATTTTTCAGCCTGTCGCAAAGCGGCGCCGCCGAAGGGATTTTCCTGAGCAGCGGCGTGGCTGGCGGCGGAATCCGCACCCAGGATCAACTGCTCGACACCGCCGATATCCTGCGGCATCGCCTCGCTTTCCGCGGCTACATCCACCTGAAGATCATGCCCGGCGCCGAAAAAGATCAGGTGCTGCGCGCCATGCAGCTGGCCGACCGGGTTTCGATCAATCTCGAAGCGCCCAACACCCAACGGCTGGCCCGGCTGGCTCCGCATAAAGTCTTTCTGGAAGAACTGCTGCGCCCGCTGCGCTGGGTCGAAGAGATTCGCCGCAGCCAGCCGCCCGGCAGCGCCTGGAATGGGCGCTGGCCCTCCTCGGTCACCCAGTTCGTCGCCGGCGGCGCAGATGAAAGCGACCTGGAACTGCTGACCACCACCCAGTGGCTGAATCGCAACGTCGGCCTGAAACGCGCCTACTTCTCCGCCTTTCAACCCATTCCCGATACCCCGCTCGAAAACAAAGCCGCTGTTGACCCGCTGCGCGAACACCGCCTCTACCAGGCCTCCTTTCTGCTGCGCGATTACGGCTTCGACCTGGAAGAGCTGCCCTTCACTGGCCCGGGCAACCTGCCGCTGCCCACCGATCCCAAGCTGGCCTGGGCGCAGGCCAACCTGGGCGAGACTCCGCTCGAAATTAACCACGCCAGCCGGCATGACCTGCTGCGTATTCCCGGCATCGGGCTGAAAGGCGTCGAGGCCATTTTGCAGGCCCGCCGCCAGTCCAAACTGCGCGATTTATCGGCCTTGAAAAAACTGGGCATTTCCGCCGAACGCGCCGCGCCGTTTGTATTACTGGATGGCCGGCGGGTCGCCTGGCAATTGTCCCTGTTTTAGCCCACCCAACTTTCATTAAATTTATATTAGAGTTGTGGAAGGTGCTTGACTTTCCCCTAAAAATTATTGTATAGTAATAACCGGTTCCCCGTTAATCACTGGCACCGCCGCCTCTGGCTGCTGTGCCTTTTGTTTCGCCAATTTCCCAAATCAAGGAGATTGAATGATTCGCGTTGAAGAATTGACTAAAAACTTTGGCTCCCGCCGCGCCATTGACAACTTGAGCTTTGAAGCCCGCCAGGGAGAAATCCTGGGCTTTCTGGGCCCGAATGGCGCCGGGAAAACCACCACCATGCGCATCCTGACGGGCTACATGCCCCCCAGCAGCGGCACTGCCACCATTGCCGGGTATGATGTCGTCGCTGATTCATTAAATGTCCGCAAGCGGGTGGGCTACCTGCCCGAAACCGTTCCGCTGTACACCGACATGACGGTTTTTGATTATCTCAAATTCATGTCTGATCTGCGTCACCTGCCCAACGCCGAAGACGCCGTGGCTGAAACGCTGGAACAGGTCGGGTTGATTGATCGCGCTGAAGGATATATCGGCAACCTGTCGAAGGGCATGCGCCAGCGGGTAGGTCTAGCCCAGGCGCTGCTCCACAAGCCGGAAGTGCTGATTCTCGACGAGCCGACGATTGGGCTGGATCCCGCCCAGATCATTGAAGTGCGCAACGTCATCCGCGAGGTGGGCCAGGAGCGCACGGTGCTGCTTTCTACCCACATTCTGTCGGAGGCGCAGCAGTTGTGTGACCGGATTTTGATCATCAACAAGGGAAAAATCGTCGTGGAGGATACGCCCGAGAACCTGCAATCCCGCCTGACGGGTGCGGAACGGGTGCAGCTGCGAGTTCGGGGCGAGACGGCTGATCTAGTGCAGAAAATCAGCCAGATGAAGGGCATCCAGACTGTGCAAGGGATCTCCGAAGGGTTGCTGGAATTCCAGTTTGCTCCGGGCAATGATTTGCGCCCCGAAGTGGCGCGGTTGGTGATCCAGTCGAATAGCGATTTGTTGGAAATGCGTTCGATCAACCTGAGTCTTGAAGAAATATTCCTGCAACTGACCCGCGACGAGGCGGAGCTGGCAGGAGAAGGAGAATAACCAATGCGCAACATTTGGACGATTGCCAAGCGTGAATTGGATAATTATTTTTCCAGCCCGATCGCCTATGCCGTGGCTTTTCTGTTCCTTTCCATCATCGGGCTGATTTTTGTGCTGAATATTTTTGCCTATGCCTCCAATCCTTACAGCTACAGCGAAGCGCCCGATACGCGAATTGTGACCGGGCCGATGGCCTTCCTGCTGTTGCTGGCCATTCCAGCGCTGACCATGCGCCTCGTGGCGGATGAAGTGCGGATGGGGACGATGGAATTGCTCCTGACCGCCCCGGTGCGTGATTTTGAATTGATCATTGGGAAATGGCTGGGAGTTTTCCTGTTTTTCCTGATGATGGTAGCGGTGACGCTGGTTTTCCCGATCCTGCTGAATAAGATCGTGGTGCCAGGAATTGATCAAATGTTGATGCTTTCCGGGTACCTGGGAATCATCCTGACTGCGGCGGCCCTGCTGGCGCTGGGAGTGGGTTTTTCGGCCATTTTCAGCAACCAGATTGCGGCTTTTTTTGTCACGCTTTCGGTGTTTGTGGTGATCTGGTATCTGATCGGCGCCCCGGCGCGCATCCTGCCGGTGGGCGGAGAATTTTTCAGCTACCTGGATCTTAGTTCGCAGTTTTATAACAATTTCAACGAAGGCATCTTTAAGCTTTCCAGCCTGGTTTATTTCTTAAGTCTGACCAGCCTGGGGTTGTTCATCGGCACCACGGCGGTGGAAGTGCGGAGGTGGCGCTAATGAAAACTGATCCGCGCCGTTTCGCCCCGCTGGGGCTGGTGATTTCTCTGCTGGCTTTACTGAGCCTGGCTGGTTTTCTGTTGGTTCGCGGCATTTCCAGCGCCGGCGTGATCGCTCCGCTGGATGCGACTTTAATGGAGCGCGGCCTGCTGATTTCCGGCAGCGCCATCGTTCTGGGGCTGGCCATCAGCGCCATTCTGGATCCAGAATCTGCCCGGAAATTCCTGGTTGGCCGGCAGGTGCAGTATGGCAGCAATTCGGTCATTCTCTTCCTGGCGTTCTTCGGCATCCTGATTTTTATCAACCTGCTGGCGTATCAAAACCCCAAAACCTGGGATCTGACCGAAGGCCAAAAGAATACCCTGGCGACAGAAACGCTCAGCACGCTGGCCAGCCTGCCCGAACCGCTGACAGCCAAGGCCTACTACACCTCGCGCATGTCGCGCGATGCGCTGACAAAGTTGCTCGATAATTTACAACAGAACAGCAATGGCAAGTTCGCGTACGAATTCTCCGACCCTGAACTGAATCCGGTGGCGGCCCAGGCCGATGGCGTGGAACGCGATGGTACCGTCATTTTACAGATGGGCGACCATAAGGAACAGGTGGTGATGCCCACCGAGCAGGACCTGACCTCGGCCATGGTGCGTCTGATCAACCCCGAGCAACGGGTCGTCTACTTCATCACCGGGCATGGCGAGCCGGCCATTGATACCCCGGGCGATTCTTCCTACAGCTCCGTTAAAACCACGCTGGAAAAGAAAAATTACACCGTCAAATCACTCAGCCTGCTTTCGGCGGGGAAAATCCCCGCAGATGCCAAAGTGCTGGTTCTCGGCGGGCCGCAGACCCCGCTGGCGAAGAGTGAAATCAGCCAGCTGAAAGACTTTCTCGGCAGCGGCGGCGCCTTGATCGTGATGGTGGATCCCACCATTTTGAACAAGCTGGGCGATTCGCCGGATACCCTGGCGCCGCTTTTGGCCGCCTGGGGCATCACCGTTGATAATGACATGGTGATTGACCCGAATGCCAACCCGGCTTCGGTTGCCGTTGCGGATCCGCTGGCTTACGCCTCGCACCCGGTCACGGAGAAAATGCGCGGGGTGAATTCCTTTTATCCGCGCGCCCGTTCTCTGCAACTCAGCGCCATCGACGGGCTGACGGTGCTTCCGCTGGTGGTTACCGGCAGCGCAGCCTGGGGTGAAACCGATTTCCAGTCGGTGGACAGCAACAAGGTGTCTTTTGACCCGGCCCAGGATTTTGCCGGGCCCGTGACCCTGGCCGCCGTGGCTGAAAATTCATCCACCAAGAGCCGCCTGGTCGTGTTTGGCAATGCCCAGTTTCCGTATGATCCGTATTACAAACAAGGAAATGGCGACATCTTGATCAATGCGGTGGATTGGGCCGCCGACCGCGAGAACGTCATCAGTCTGACGCCGCGTGATTCGAATTTGCGCACCTTCAATCCGCCCGGCACGCTGGGGCTGGTTGGGATTGTGCTTGCGGCGCTGTGCATAATTCCACTGCTGGTCATTGCGGGCGGATTCTCAGCCTGGTACGCGCGCCGGAAGCGAGGCTGAGCATGCGTCGCTCGACCATCGTTCTGCTGCTGTTACTCCTTTTACTGGCCGGTCTGTACTGGAGTCTGCAGCAGCCCAACAACCTGATCCAGCGCACGCTCAGCGGCAATGCGACTGCCACCCCGCCAGGGCCGGTCTATTTGATTGACCAGGCAAACAACCTGGTCTACATTTCTCTGCTGCAGGAAGGCGACCGGAGCCTGATGCTCGATCAGAGCAGCGGGTCCTGGCAATTCCTGCCCGCCGAGGGAGAAACCCTGCCGGAAGGCGGTCTGGCCGAAACGGTTGCCTCCGATCTTAAGGCCCTGCGCATTTTAGCCCGCCTTGACCCGCCGCCCGATCCAGTTTCCACCGGGTTGGATAGCCCGCTCTATCACGTTTCGGTCGGGCTGGCGGACGGGTCCACGCTCACCTTTCAGATCGGCCAGAAAACCGTCACGCAGAGCGGTTATTACATCAAACTGGAGGATGGAAGCGTGATCGTTGCCAACCTCAACAGCCTCAGCTCGGTTATTTTGCTGCTGCAAACGGTCAATTCCAACCCCACGCCGGCCCCGTAACATCGGCACTTAACGAATTTGACAGGTTCGAACAGAA
Organism: uncultured Anaerolineae bacterium; assembly: GCA_903875215.1. Lineage (GTDB taxonomy): Bacteria > Chloroflexota > Anaerolineae > Anaerolineales > Villigracilaceae > UBA5195. Next base: position 300,040 of record CAIQVH010000031.1, on the reverse strand, counting down.
ACCAGTCACCGGGTATTGAATTTACCCCTGAAAAAGAGTATCCTGATTTTGACTTGACGAGAGATAGGAAAAAAACGAATGGATGAACCTCTGCTGATCACAGAAGAGGAAGAAGAGTACTCTCCCATTGCGCGTTTGATTGAGTTGGGGCGGCAAAAATCATACGTGACGATAGATGATATTCTGCACTTCTTTCCCGAAGCCGAACAGGATGTCGAGCAGCTCGAAGAAGCCTTTGCCGCGCTGCTCAGCGCCGGTATCCCGTTTGTGGAAGACACCAACACCACAGAACCTACCGAAGACGAGTTGGCAATTCCCGAGGAAGCGGTCGAAGCCGAACCCGAGCTCGACCTGGATGACTACCTGGCCAACATCGACACCGACGACACAATTGGCCTGTACCTCAAAGAAGTCAGCCGGGTGCCCCTGCTGACCGCCTACGAGGAAGTCCAGCTGGCGCAGCGCATTGAAAACGGGCGCATGTCTCGCGAAGAATTAGCCAAGGGCAACGCCAGCCCGCGCCGCCGGCAGGAACTGCGCTCCCTGATCGAAGATGGCTGGGCCGCCCGCGAGCACCTCATCACAGCCAACAGCCGCCTGGTCATTTCGGTTGCCAAAAAATACATGGGGCGCGGCGTCCCCTTCCTTGACCTGATCCAGGAAGGCAACATCGGCCTGATCCGCGCCACCAAGAAGTTTGACTATCGCCGCGGGCATAAATTCTCCACCTATGCCACCTGGTGGATCCGCCAGGCCGTCACCCGCGCCATCGCCGACCAGGGCCGCACCATTCGTGTGCCCGTCCACATGGGAGACCAGATCAACAAACTGCTGCGCGTCCAGCACCAGCTGACCCAGCGCCTGGGGCGCGAGCCCTCCGTGGATGAACTGGCCAACGCCCTGGAAGTGCCGCCCAAAAAAGTGGAAAACATGATCCAGGTCGCGCGCCGGCCGCTTTCGCTGGAAACCCCCACCGACGATGAAGAAGATTCCGTGCTGGGAGATTTCATCGAAGACGACGAAGCCGCCCCGCCCGATGACACCGCCACCTACAACCTGCTGCGCGAACACCTCGGCGAGGTTCTCAACAGCCTGCCCCCGCGCGAAGTGCGCATCCTGCAACTGCGCTACGGCCTGCTCGACGGCCAGGCCTACACCCTCGAAGAAGTGGGCCGCAAAATGGGCGTCACCCGCGAGCGCGTCCGCCAGATCGAAGCCCAGGCACTCAGCCGCCTGCGACATCCCTCCGTGCGCCGCAAACTGCGCGACTATCTGGGAGAATAACAACCATGCTGAAAAATCCGGCACATGCCGGATTTTTCGCTTAAAATCCAGCCATGAGACGCTACCTGCTCCCCCGCCTGCAAGACATCCTCTTCCTCGGCCTCTTTGCCGCTGCCATCCTGCTTGCTCCGCGCATGCTCAACATCGATGGCGATCTGCCGCGCCACCTGGCCATGGGGCGCTACGCCTGGCAGCACGGCCTGCCCCCCACCACCGACCTGTTTTCACATACCAACAGCGGCAAACCATTTGCTCCGCACGAGTGGCTGGCGGGAGCCATCTTCTATGGCATCGAATCCGTTTTTGGATTGAACGGACTGGCCTTGCTGGCTGCCGCACTGTTAGCCGCGACCTTTACCCTGATCTACGCTTCGGGCCTTGACCGCAGCGGGCAGCGCCTGCCCGTGCTCTTTGTGACCATTTTCGGAGCCGCTGTCTCTTCCCTGCACTGGATTGTGCGCCCGCACCTCTTCACCATGCTGCTACTGGCGCTCTGGCTGACACTGGTAGAGAGGCTGCGGGTGGGGAAACCGGTCAGGCTGTGGCTTTTCCCGCTGCTGATGGTCTTCTGGGCCAACTTGCATGGCGAGTTCATCGCCGGATTCCTGGTGTTGGGCGCCGCCCTGGCTGGCTGGGGCTGGGAGCAGCTCTTCCAGAAAAATGAATCGCTGCCCGGCCTTGGGAAAAAGCTGGGGCTGGTAAGCGTACTATCGTTTTTTGCCACCCTGATCAACCCGGTGGGAATGCGGATTTGGACGACCGTGCTGGGATATGTGAATAATTCCTATTTGATTTCGCACACCAATGAGACCCAGCCGCCCAATTTTCAAGAGCCGGGATTTTTAGTTCTGCTGGCACTTCTGGCGTTTTCGCTCTTTCTGCTGGCCATCAAAAAAAGGCCGCTTGCGGCAGGACAGGGAGTTTTGCTGGCAGGTTTTACAGCCATGAGCCTGCTTTCGGCGCGCAACGTCCATCTTTACGGGGTGGTGGCGCCTTTCGTATTGGTAAGCACGCTGGCGGAGAGTCGAGATTTTGAGCCGCTCGGGCGGCTGGAAATGCTTATCGAGCAAGTGGAAAGCCGGTTAACCGGCATCTTCTGGCCGGTCGCCATTTTCCTGTTTTTTGGCATACAGCTGGCCTTCAGCCCGCTGCGCTTTGACGCCACTTTTTACCCGGTGGAGGCGGTGCGCTGGCTGAAAGAAAATCCCCAGCCCGGCGAGATGTTCAACGCCTTTGACTGGGGTGGTTACCTGATTTTTAATTTGTGGCCGGAGAAACGCGTGTTTATTGACAGCCAGACGGATGTGTATGGCGAGGCATTTACCCGCCAATATGAACAGGTCATCACCCTGGGCGACGGATGGCAGAATATCCTGATGGAGAATCGGGTGCGCTGGGCCATCCTGCCTCCCGATTGGCCGCTGGTGCAGGCTCTGCAAACCGCAGGTTGGCGTACCGTGTACCTTGACAGGACTGCGATTGTGCTGAGCGTGCCGTAAGGGGGCTAAACCAGCGCATCCACCACCAGCGCCAGGAAGAGGAACATCAGGTACATGCTGGAGTAGCGGTACATCTGCCAGGCGACTTTGTTGCCTGCGCGGGTGTAGACATTCCAGGCGTAATAGAGCAGCAAGCCGCCCAGCAGCGCCGCAGAAACGAGGTAGACCCAGCCGGTGTAGCGAATCAGCGGAAGCAGGAAAGTGGCGGCAACCAGTTCGATGGTGTAGATGAGCACTTGTTTGCGGGCTTCGGCTTCGCCGCGCAGCACGGGCAGCATCGGAACGCCCGCATGTTCGTAATCTTTTCTGCGCACAATGGCCAGCGCCCAGAAGTGGGGTGGGGTCCAGAGAAAAATGATCAGGAAGAGGATCCAGGCTGGAATGGAAAGGGTGCCAGTGGCAGCCGCCCAGCCAACCAGCGGAGGCAGCGCCCCGGCTCCGCCGCCGATGACGATGTTTTGTACGGTGGCTTTTTTGAGCAGGATTGAGTACAGAATGACGTAGTAGAAAATACCAGCCAGAGAGAGCAGGGCGGCAAGCAGGTTGACATATCCGGCCATCAGGTAAAAACTCAGGATGGAGAGCGCCAGGCCAAAAGACAGACCTTCAGCGGGGGTCATGCGTCCGGCTGCGAGAGGGCGTTTGGCGGTGCGCTGCATGTTCTTGTCGAGGTCGCGGTCAATGTACTGGTTAATGGCGCCAGAGCCGCCGGCGGCCAGCGCTCCGGCGAACAACGTCCAGAAAGCCAGGGAAAAAGAGGGCCAGGCTTTGCCACCAGCCACGAGCCCGGCAAACGTGGTGACCAGCAATAACCCGACAATAACGGGCTTGGTGAGGGTCAGGAAATCCTTCAGGCGTTGGCGCACATCCAGCGGGGGAAATGCGACGGCAGGCCGGGCATCGGCGCCGGCGGCAATGACCAGCGCAACCAGAGCCGCCCAAACGGAAAATCCGGTCAGCGCGTGGAGGGTCTGCAGGACAGGCGGGAAGGCGCGGGTGACGAGAATCCCGCCGAGCAGGGCCTGGCTGAAGAACAAAGTCACGCTGACGGTTGTGAGCGGCAGCAGCAGGCGATGATCGCGTTGAGTGCGCCAGGCGTGAAAGAGCAGCGCCAGCATCAAAATGGCAGAAAGGCCGACCGTGAAGCGGTGGAGAAGCTGGGCCCAGCCAGAAAGTCCTACCGGCACACAGACCGGCCAGCTGGAACACTCTGCGCCCTGCGTGGTGACTGCCACCATCCGGCCGCCTGCCGTCAATAGAATAATGGACAGCAGGGTGAACAGGGCCAGTTTGGCAAAAGAGGTGGAGAGTGTGAATTTCATAGTTCCTTTGGGAAAGACGGCTCGGGGGTTTTGGTCAGGGCCTGGCGCAGGTAGAAGAATGGGTAGCCAAAAAACAAGATGGAGGCAAAGGTGAACCATTGCAGTGCATACCCGAAGTGCGGTCCTTCTGTAATTTCAATTGTGGGCTGAGACGGGAAAGGCGGCTCTGTCTGGGATGGGTTTCCATCAGGTTGGACAAAAACGGGCAGCAGCGGATCTGGGATTTGCAGGGCCAGGCGTTCGAGATTAACGAGATTCCAGAAATCCAGACGGGTCTGGCCGGGGGCAAGTTCAGGGTCAGGGATTCCGCCCAGGTCGGGCCGGGTTTGCCCAAGGCGCAGAATGCCGTGGATGGTTTGTACGCCGGGCTGGTCATATTTGCGCCAATCGGCCGGGGCGGCGTTGCCCTCGGCAGGGATCCAGCCGCGCTGGATCAGGACAGCCGTGCCATCCGAGAGAATCAGCGGAGTGAGCAGGTCGTAGCCGGGCGTGTTTTCGTGATAACGATTGCGCAAGGCTACCTGGTGGTCAAAATCGAACGTTCCGGAAAGCGTGACCGGGCGATATTCCATGGTCGTCAGGTCAGCCTGAGGTGCGGAATCCAGCTCGAGGGTGGGCATTTGCGAGGTTGCCAGGTAGTGTGCGTTAAAGGCCCGGCGCTGTTCCAGCCGGTCGAGCTGCCAGATCCCCAGCCGGGCGCACAGGGCGGTACCCAAAAGAACAAAAACCGTCGCCAGGAAGTATTGGCGGCTGAACATGGCGCGCAGGAGGTTCATGCCGGAACCGGTTTCTTTTCGGCGGGGGTAAGAGGCCAAAGAATAAAGCTGTAAAGCGCCAGCAGGCTGCCGAGTGGAATCCCGGCAAAGAATATGCCGTACAAGCGGGTTGCCCAGGTGACCGGTTCGCGTACATCCAGCCCCAGGTAGCGGCCTGGCTGGAAGGAGCATTCGTATGCATAATTATTGGCCTGGCTGAGGGTCAGGCTGGCGGAAGTGCCGGCCGGGATAAAAAGCGGGCCAAGCTTGTGGTCGGCACTGTCTTCGTTTTTGACGGTAAGAGTATCTCCAACCACGAAGACCATGTTTTCGGGCAGGGCCGGGTTGGACTGGCCCTGCGCTACTTTTTCGGCTGAACCAGCCGGGATGACCAGTTCAATGGTACGAGGCGCACGCCCGGCGGCGCTTTTCAGGAAGAAAAAGCTGCCTTCGTTCACTCCAACCGCCACCAGAATCCCGATCAAGAGAGCTACCAGCACCCGCTGGACAATTCTGCGTTGTTGCATATCCTTGCTCCTAGAAAAAAACAAGGCGCATGGCCCTGTTTTTTCAGTCACGCTACATCAATTTCCCGATCAGGTAAAGCGCCGGGTAGAAGAAGATCCAGACTACGTCGATAAAGTGCCAGTAGACGGCGGCGGCTTCAACCGCCCAATGTTTTTCGGCACTGTAGTGACCGCGGGCGGTATTGCGCAGGATGATGACGAGGAAGATCAAGCCCGTCAGGACGTGGAAAGCGTGCATGCCGGTCATCATGTAGAAGATGCCGCCCGCCGCGCTGCCGCTGACGGTCAGGCCTTCGGCGGCAGCGTTGGGCCATTCAATAAAGACCACGCCAACCAGAAAGCCCAAACCGAGCAGAAAGGTGATTGCGGTCGAAAGCATGAAACCTTTCCGGTCGCCCCGGGCCATTTGGGTTTCGCCGCGATTCATGAAGAACGAGGAAATCAGCAGGACGGTGGTGACAATCAGGCCAAGAAATTGGTTGAGCGGCGGGCGGGTGAATCCGAGCAAGTTGAAGCGGCTGATGAACAAGCCACCAAAAACGAACGAATCGGAGAGTAAAAACAGCCACAGACCCAGGCGGTTGGTTGCCAGTTTCCAGGCGTAGCTGTGATGGTCGTGTTCATCATCTTCCTGGGCAAGCTTGTAGACGTGCATGTAATAATACATGACCAGCCCGACTTTGATGAAGGCGACGATGGACAACAACAGGACCGAGGCGTTGGTGATGGCGATGAAATATTCCACCGCGGTCAGGAATGCCAGGATGACAAAGATCACCAATCCCTGATAGAGAGAGCCAGAATGATTTTCGTGATTCACAGAATTTCTCCAGATGATTACATTTTGACGTAAGTGGAACCCGGCAGCCCGTAATCATAGGGTTCGCCGACGACTTCAAATTCGTGGTCGTAGTTATGGGCTGGCATCGGAGATGGCACCTGCCATTCAGGGGAGCGCGAATTCCAGATATTGCCGGTGGCCATTTGGTCGCTTTTCAGGGTCTTGTAGATGTTGTAGAAGAAGATCAACACGGCAAGCGCAATACCGAAAGCGGCAATGGTCATGGCCAGATGCCAGGGATCAAATCCCAGGGCAGGGTCATAATCCGCAATGCGGCGGCGCATTCCCAGCAGGCCAACGCGCATCATAAACAGGGTCAGAATCAAGAAGGAGGGCGTCATCAGCCAGAAATGCCATTTTCCGAGGGTTTCATTCAGCCTTTTGCCGGTGGCTTTGGGAAACCAGTAATACAGGGCGGCAAAAAACGGGAAGATGTATCCGCCGAACATGGTGTCGTGGAAGTGGCCGACGATAAAGTAGGTATCGTGCAAATGCAGATCGGTGGAGACTGTGGCGTTCGGCGGCCCGGAAAGTCCGCCCATCAGGAAAACGACGATTCCGCCCAGGACGAACAGCATCGGCACGGGCGTGGTGATTTTGCCTTTATAGAGCGTGGCAACCCATGAGAAAAACTTCACCCCGGTCGGCACAGCCACCAGCAAGGTGCTGTACATGAAGGGCACCCGCAGGTATTCATTCATGCCCGAGGTAAACATATGATGCGCCCAGACCAGGAAACCGACCAGGGCAATGCCAATGGACGAGAGCGCTACCCAGCGGTAACCAAACAACGGCTTGCGGACAAAGACCGGCAGCAGTTCCGAGATAATTCCCAGGCCAGGCAGGACGAAAACGTACACTGCCGGATGTGAATAGAACCAGAACAAGTGCTGAAAGAGAACCGGATTTCCGCCCTTGGCGGCATCAAAAAATGGCATGCCGAACAGGCGCTGGAACATGGACATTTGGAAGGACAGGCCGATCAGCTGCGTGGCGGTCAGCGAGATGATGGAAGTCGCCAGCGAGGCCCAGACAAAAATCGGCATGCGAAAAGCCGTCATGCCCTTCGCGCGCATGCGCAATACAGTCACGATCAGGTTCAGAGCGCCGAGAATGGAAGACCAACCGGCCACCCAGACTCCCAGGTAAAACATCTGAATGCCGACCGGAGCGCGGCTTGCGAGGGGCGGGTAGCCCGTCCAACCGGTATCGAAACCGCCCAGGCCCAGGCTGGCGAGCAGCAAAACCGCCGCTGGCACAGCCACCCAATACGAGAAAGCATTCAGGCGCGGAAAGGCCATATCCTGCGCCCCAATCAACAACGGGACAAGATAGTTGATCACACCGGCAATTCCGACCAGGATGGAGACGATCATCACCATGCCGTGCAAGCTCATCAGGGTATTGTAAAAGTTGAGCGAGATGATATCCAACCCGGATTTTGCCAGCTCGGTGCGGAAGATCAGCGCAAACAGCCCGCCGACACTGAGCAGCAACAAAGACGTGAAAGTATATTGAATGCCGATGACTTTGTGGTCAAGCGAGACACCGAAGTATTTGCGCCAGCCGGGAATGTCTTCGTGGTGATCGTGGGTTTCTTCACCGCGAGCCCATTTCCACCAGTCTGAAAGCGCACCCACGCCAGCCAGGAAGGCCACTGCTCCGACCAGGCCACCGAAGACCCAGGCCGGTTCTGTCAGACCGAAGGTGGCCAGATCAAAAAAGCTGGTTTTTAACAAGGCGCGCACAGCGCTGACCAGTCCTGCACCCAGCAAGGTTCCGAGCACCTGGAAAATTAACCCGCGGACAACACCGAAATAACCCAGCAAGCCATAAAAGAAACCCAGGGTTCCCAGCAGAAACCCAAGCATCCAGGAAGGAATATCTGCAAAATACGTCGCATTAAAGACGCCGGAAGTCAGGGTGTGGAGTAAAATTCCCAGCCCCAGGCCGGCGAGCAGCCCAACAAACAGAAAAAGTACAGCGCGAGAAAAACTACCGGGGGAACGGTTCATTCAACAGCTCCTATTTCAATGTCTTGATGAAGGCAACCAGGTCGGCAACCTGCCCATCCTTCAGATAGGTAAAGGAAGGCATGGCATTGGGTGGATATCCTTCCACCGTTTTAGCACCCGGCATCTTGATGGATTCGATCAGATAGGCCTCATCGGCGGTGACACTGGTTCCATCTGCCAGTGCGACGGATTCTTCAAATAAACCCTTCCATGTGGGGCCAACACCTTTCGAGCCGTCCAGTGAATGGCAGGCTTTGCAACCGCTTTCCTCGTACAGAGTTCGGCCACGGCCGGCATCCGGCTGGCCGGCAGATGCGGCCGCAGCTGCCTGAGCCTGGGCGGTTTGATCCGCAACCCAGATGTCATAATCGGCGCGGCTGACCACTTTGACGGGCGCTTCCATATAAGCGTGGGATGTCCCACAGATCTCGGCGCAGCGCACCTTGTAGTCACCAACCCGCGTGGGCGTGATGCGATATTCGGTGATTCGCCCCGGCACCAGATCTTGTTTCAGACGAAATTCCGGAACCCAAAAGGAGTGCAAGACATCCAGCGATTCCATTTGCAGAACGACCTGTTGATCGGCCGGCAAATAGAGCGTATTGGAAGTAAAGCCCTGCGGATACTCGAAGCGCCAGCCCCACTGGAAGCCGGTGACTTTAATTTGGGCAGCCTGCGGATCTACGGCGCGGATTTGAGCCAGGTTGCTGGCACCGATGTATCCCATGGCGATTACAATCACGAGTGGTATGGCCGTCCAGGTCAGTTCCAGCGGAGTATTGCCTTCGATGTGCTCGCCCTCGCTGGTATCTCCGTCACGGCGCCGAAAAACGATCAGGCTGTAAGCCAGCGGCACGATCACCACTGCAAAGAAAAAGGCCATCGCTTTGACCTGCAGATCAAACAACCAGTCAATTGGTAACGCCTGCGCGGAAGCAGCCACCGGCATCAGCCCGAGCGAATTCAGCCCCGAGTAAGTCAGGACTGCCACCACGACCACCAATACTGCCATGATCACATAGTGACGCATATTCTGCATAAATGGTTTCTCCTCTATATTGGCGCCATTTCCATGGCGATTCATGCTCTAATTATTCGTTCCAGGGATTGTTCAGCCAATCTTCTGCCTGGGCAAATGTCAGTGTGCGGCGATCATAAATGACCACCTGCCCGGATTCCTTTAAGGAAACCAGCATTACCTGCATCGGGGTTTCTCCGGTGACAAAACTATTTAAGAACACATCACGGTTGATCCCCTGGTCGTCATAATCCACGATGACCAGGTCTGGATGGTCGGTTTTCAACGCCAACAGGGCTTCCGTCATTGTTGTTTGCATTCGAACAATGGCAGCCCTGGCCCCCCAGCGTTCCGCGTATAACTTCCGCAAGCCTTCGCGGAAAAGCGGATTGGCCGAGATGATAAGTACGTGACGAGGAAGCGATTGGGGCTGGGTCATTAACGGGTTCTTTAGCAGAATCAAGATGAAACGGAGATAATTTACCAAATTATCTCCGTTTTGTCATTAAAAGGCAGGTGTTCTTTGGGGGATTTTGAATGGACAAGCGGGTGATTTCCATGTCACCCGCTTGTCCATTCAAATCATATCCAGTTGCGCCGCCCTGGCAACCGCTTCTGCGCGATTGCTGACTTCCATTTTTTCCAGAATGTGCCGGATGTGGGTTTTTACGGTATTTTCTGAAATGAACAACACCTTGGCGATTTGCAGAGTGGTCTGCCCGCGCGCCAGGCATTTTAACACTTCCACCTCGCGCTCGCTCAGCAGCCCACGCGCGCGGTCGGCCTGGGTATGGCGCAGAGCCTGGAAAACTTTCCCAGTTATCTCAGGAGCGAGGACCGAATTCCCAGCAAAAACCTGCCGAATGGTGTTGCGCAGCAGGTCTGGCTCGGTATTTTTTAGCACATATCCATTGGCGCCCGCCACGATGGCGGTTAACAGGTCATCATCGTTTTGAGAGATGGTCAACATCAGCACTTTTTGATCAACGTTGGCATGGCGGATGGCGGTGAGTGTCTGGAGGCCATCCAGGACAGGCATGTTGATGTCGAGCAGGATAACATCGGGGCGCAAGTTTTCCAACATCGGCAGGGCATCCTGGCCGTTGGCCGCTTCGCCGACGACATCAAATTCGGGCATTGCTTCAAGTAGACTGATCAAGCCGCGCCGGAAAAGCGTGTGATCGTCAACGACCATGATCCGGATCTGATTCATAGATCCTCCTTGACTGCAATCGGGATCCGTAAAGAAACCACCGTCCCGCTGCCGGGTTGGCTGGCAATCTGAAAATCAGCGCCGATGCTTTCGGCACGCTCGCGCATTCCGCGCAGACCAAAGCGGGCATTCCCGCCGACCTGCTCGGGAGAAAAGCCCCGGCCATTATCGCAAATTTCGATCACCAGACTGTCCCGGTTTTGGCTGCCGCGTAACGTCACCTGCTCTGCCTGGGCATGCTTGCGAATGTTGTTCAGCGCTTCCTGGATGATACGAATCAGTTGGGCCTGGACATTGGCCGGATAGTCCACTTCAAGTGCAAACTCGGACAGATTGACTTTTTGACCACTGGAACTTTCATACTCACTGGCTACCTGGCGGACCCAGCCAGAAAGATTGGAAGACGGGTTACGGCGTAGATTTTCAATGGCCTGCCGGGCATCCAGGTACGCATCGGCAAGCGTGCGATGATTGGATTGGAGCATGCTCGTCAGCCGCTCGATATCTCCACGCGCAAGGAACATCTGCATCTGCGAGGATTGCATCTTAAGAAAGGCCAGTGTCTGAGCCAGACCGTCATGGATTTCACGCGCCAATCGGGTGCGTTCATCCACCACGGCCTGGTATTCCAGTTGTACCATCAGGCGGGCGTTCTGGATGAGCAGCGCGGCCTGCCCGGCCAGGGTTTCGAGGAGGGATTGATGGCGCAAGGCAAAGACCTGGCCGATGCTGGAGCCGAGCAACAGCATTCCTTCCGGGCCTTGATCCTGCCAGTTTAACGGAACGGCATACAGGGTTTGTCCGCTGCTTTTTTTATCGGGCGGATAATTTTCCAACGCCAGGCTGTGGCCGCTGGCGAGGACACTTTGCCAGATTCCATCGAGAAAGGCCTGATCGGGCATGGAATTCAACCCGGCTTCGGCCTGATCCTGTGAAGCGAACATTTTCGGCCCTGAAAGAATCTGCCCGGGGATGCCGCCGGGGATGTAAAGCAGCGCAAATTCCACATCCAGGGTTTTGCGGATATTTTCCACCAGGCTGGCCAACAACGCGGCCAGGTCGGACTTGGATGTGGTGGCGGTTTGCAGGTAAAGCAGTGCAGCCACTTCCTTGTCGCGGGCACGCAGGGCTTGTAAGGCCTGGCCGGCGGAATGCAGTGTTTCGGTTATGAACTGGCGTAGATCGCCTGTCAGAGTGGTTTTGTTTTCAAAAAAAATATTGACCATGCCCAGTTCGCGGCCAGCGCTGACGAGCGGAAAGCATTCGCTGTAGGCGGGCGGCTGGTGGTCACGCTCAATCAGGATGCAGCCAGGCTGGCCATGTTTCAATTCGCAGTTTTTGCAGACCTGCCGGGTTTCTGGCGCACCCAATCGCTGGGTGAAAATGACCTGGTTGGGGGCCGGGACGGTTCCAAGCGTCAGTGCCGGGAGAGATTGGCCCCATTCGTCGTATGGAATAAAAGAAGCGCCAGACGCACGGGTACTGGCAAGGCAGGCTTCCAACATCGCGACGAGAATTTCCTTTTCAGAGTGGGCATCCAGGAATTTTCGCTGCAAGGCCAGGACAAATTGCACTTGCTGGCGTAAGTGCTCCTGCAACTGGCGTTCCTCGTCCAGAAGCTGGCCGGCGGCAGCTCGACGCAGCGAAAGTCGCAGCCAGAATTCCAGCACGGCGGTCAATAACCCAGCTGTCAGACTGGCAATAAAAACAGAAATCCAGCGCGCCCACGGGGCCTGGGTCAGCAGGTAAAAGCTGAACAGCAGTACCAGAGCGGCGAAGGTGAACCAGCGGGCGCGCAGGAGTTCGCGATCATCCATGGAGGTGATTATTCCTTGATGGCAGCCAGCACTTCGGCGCTGTGATCGGCTGGTTTGACGTTTTCAAATACTTTTTTTATCATACCGTCCGGGCCAATCACAAAGGTGGTGCGCAATGCGCCCATATACGCGCGGCCCATGAATTGCTTTTCGCCCCATACTCCATAAGCCTCGCACAGGGCATGATCGGTGTCGGCCAACAGCGAGAAAGGCAGCTGGAATTTTTGCTTGAACCTGGCATGCGAAGCTGGATTATCGGGGCTGACCCCCAGGATGGTTACGCCGTTTTTTTCATAGACTGAGTAGTCGTCGCGGAAGTTGCAGGCCTCGGTGGTGCAGCCGGGGGTGTCATCTTTGGGGTAAAAATAAAGCACAATCGTCTGCCCACGATAATCTGCAAGACGACGCAGGGTGCCGGTTTCATCGGCAAGGGAAAATTCAGGGGCGGGTTGCCCGGCATTAATTGACATGGGATTCCTCCAGTGGGGTTGAGTTTTTGCAGGTGTATTTCTAAAGTAGATGCAGTTTTTTAAGCGTGCCTTCCAGCATATCGACCGTGACCGGTTTGAGCAAAAAGTCGCGGGCGCCGTTTTCGAGCGCTGTTTGACGGGTTAGAGGCTGGTCGTCGGAGGTACAGATGACCACCGGGATATTTGCCAGGCGCGGTTCGCGTCCGGCAAAACTCAGGATTTCGAAACCGCTGACCCCTGGCATGCTCAGATCAAGAAAGATGACCTGTGGCGTCTCGGTGCGCAGCCAGATCATGGCTGGGCTGGGGCCGTAGGCCGGGTGGGCATCGATCCCCAGCGCCTTCAGCACGCGCACCAACGAATCAGCAGTAGAACGTTTGTCGTCAATTACCAGTGCCTGGATCATGGATTGGTCTCCGCAATAATTTGGCCCATGCAGCTTGTGTCGTAGCCTGGCAGTTTTTGGACGGACTGCCGAAATGCCGGGTTGGAGAGCAGCTCGAAAACCGGAGCCAGCAGATCGCCCCCGGCAAAACGCGTGGGGATGACCAGATCATAACGCTCCAAGAAGAGGGGAACGAAATCCAGCTCCAGTGCTTGAGCTGCAGCCGGGATGCCCAGCCCACAATCGGCGCGGCCTGAAGCTACTGCAGCCGCCACGCCCAGATGAGTATACTCCTCATCGGTATAACCTTTCAAGGAGGTTGGGATAATTCCCAATAAGCCGAGATGATAATCCAACAGAACGCGCGTCCCGGCGCCGCGCTGCCGGTTAATAAAGGTCACGTCTGCACGGATTAAATCTTCCAGAGAGCGGATGCCCTTCGGGTTGTCTCGCGGCACCATCAGCCCTTGTTCGCGATGGACAAAGCTCACCAGCCGCACTGGCACACCCGGCAAGTATTGTTTCAGAGCCGCCAGATTGTACTCGCCGGTTTCCGGGTCGAGCAGATGCGAACCGCTCAGATGGGCCTCGCCGCGCCTGAGCGCCACCAGCCCGCCCTGCGAGCCAACATTGGCAGAAACGAGTCGGCGCCCATGCTCTGCCAGGTGCTGCGCCAGTAAATCCAGAATGACATCGTGTGAGCCAATGCAAAAAATCGTCTGAGAAAGTTCGGCTGGAGAACGCATCAGGTGCAGGGTGACCGCCTCCCCGGCTTCGACACCCTGCACACCGCGCGGCAGAATGACCAGACCATCGGCGCGCACCAGCGAAGTGATGACCCCAGCCCCGCGCGCGATCGGCGCAGCGAGCAGCTTCTCCCCCACCCGGCCAGCCACTACGCGCACGTAATCATCATCCCCGGCCGGGGAGGTTGTCTTGCGGGTCATGTAGACCGTTTCAACAGGAAGCTGTGCAGGCTGGCGACCCAGCCAGTGGGCGATCAACTCTTCGACGAAAATCTCCACAGTCAACGCAGCTGAGACCGGATAGCCTGGTACGCCGATGATGGGAATCATCCCATCCCCCTTATTCAACATCCCCAGGATGACCGGGTGGCCGGGCCGCACAGCGACACCATGCACCAGTAATGTACCCAGGGTTTCCACCACCCTGGCAGAATAATCCTCGCTCCCAGCCGATGAGCCGGCATTGAGCAGCACCAGATCGCAGCTCCGGGTGGCTTCAACCACGCGGGCGCAGATCGCGTCAAAATCATCCACCGTGATCGGAAAACGCACCGGCTCTGCGCCCATGGACTGGACCTGCGCCGCCATCACCAGCGAGTTGTATTCGAGGATATCTCCAGGCTTGAGTTCAGCGCCTATCGGCACCAATTCCGTGCCGGTCGGAAGAATAGCCACACGCGGACGGCGCGCCACGGTTACAGATACATGCCCGGAGGCGGCGATCGCTCCCAGGTCAAAAGGGCGAAGAACATGTCCGGCCGGCAGCACCAGCTGGGTGGCGACGATATCCTCCCCAAGCGGACGCACGTGACTCCAGGGTGTCACCGCGGCGCGGATGCGGATTTGGGCCGGCTTGCGGGGGTTTGCAGCCATCTGCCCGGCAGAATCGAGAGGTTCCACATTTTCAATCGGGATTACCGCATTGGCCCAAGCCGGTAACGGATCTCCGGTATCCAGGTAAGCGGTCTGAGGCGTTTGAGAATCAAGGCTCAGCCAAATCGGATTGGAAGGCTGCGCCCCGGTGGTAGCCTCTGCGCGTACAGCAAACCCATCCATTGCGCTGGCATGGTAGTGAGGTGACGACTTCAGCGCCCAGACGGGTTCGGCCAGAACGCGCCCGAGCGTTGCCTCCGACAAAGGCAGGGTTTCGCTGCCCAATCTTTGCCACATGTCAGCCGCGCGCAGCGCATCCTCGAAATTTTTTTTTGCTTCAGAAAGGGGAATATCATGCAAATAGACGGCCATAAGGTCACTTTTCCAGAAATTTAGAGCGGAATGACTTCCACAATTTCACCTGCGCTCAGTCCATTGGCATCCGGTTCAATCCGGATCAACCCGCTGGCTGCGACCAGCGTAAAAATCAGATTGGATTTGCCGAAGATGGGTTCTGCCAACCAGCCGGACTCATCCCGAACCAACCGCACTGGCCACCAATCCTCGCGCCCGGCCTGCGAGGCCAGATTGACCGTCAATCTGGCCTTGACACTGGCGACAGGTTGTCCATCTGGCAAACCGAGCAGTTTTTCGATCACCGGGACAACGAAGAGCCCGCCATTCACCAAAGCGCTGACCGGATTTCCCGGCAGGCCGATCAGTGCTTTGCCGCGGCAGGCACCCAGGATGGTGGGTTTTCCGGGCCGGGTATTGATGCCATGCACCAGTACGCCCGGCTCCCCCATTGCATCGATCACGTCAGCAGTCATATCGCGCGTGGAAGCAGAAGAACCGGCAGTGATGATTACCAGATCGCATTCAGCTAATGCTTTTTTTGCAGCAACGGTGAGCGCTTCCTGTTGATCAGGGATGATGCCGTAAAAGACCGGCTGCCCACCCGCACGGATGATCAGGCTGGCCAGGGTGTACGAATTAATATCGCGCACTTGTCCTGGTTGAGGAGTTTTATTTGGACTGATTATTTCGTTGCCTGTTGAGATGATTCCGCAGGTTAATATAATGGCTACGCGAATGTTTATGATTCCCAGAGCCAGGAGTCCGCCAATTTCGGCAGGGCGAAGCCGCGTACCCCTTTTGAGAATCAGGTTTCCCGTGGCTACGTCTTCGCCGATGTTGAGAGTGTTCTCCCCAGGCGCAACAGAACGCAGAACTTCAATCTCTTCTCCGGCAGTCTGTGTGTTTTCAAGCATTACAACTGCATCGGCTCCGGATGGCAACATGCCCCCGGTATGGATCAACGCGCATTGCCCCGCTGTGAGGGAAAACTCCGGGGCGGCGCCCATCGGCACTTCGCCAATTTGGCGCAGATAACCGGGAAGGCTTTCGGATGCGCCGAAGGTGTCGCGGGCATGAACAGCGTAGCCATCCACGGTTGAGCGGGAAAAGGCTGGGAGCGGATGCGGAGCAAACACGTCCTCGGCGGTGACACGCCCCAGGGCTGCGGCTGTTTCTATTACGGTATCACCGTTGCGGTGAGTCAGGGCGGCGAATAGTTTTTGGCGGGCCGCATCCGGAGGAAGAAGGGTTAAAAATTCGGGCATGGGGTCATTTCCAAGAAATTAATTCAACCAGAAGGTAAGAGTCAGCAGGTAGACGGTCAGACCAAACACGACACCAGCGGCTGCATTCAGGGCAGGCCAGAGCGGCCGTGCGCCTGCGGCGATGTTCCGAAGGACAATTAGCTGGTAGGCGGCGACCGGTAGGGTTGTCAGTGCTGGCCAGACGAGGTGGAAGGGTATACCCAGGAAGGGAAGCGCGGCCAAAAAAAGATAGGCACCAAGAATTAGCGCCTGATGCACAGTTATGGCCCGTTCCCAGGAAAGCAGAGTCAGCAGACGACGCTGCTGGTATTTGATGAAAAGAGTGTAATGTTCGAAGGAACCGGCCAGCTGCCAGGCCAGAGCCAGCAGAAAGAGTGGAAATGTCAGGCTGGTCAGGAAGGGGTGAGGTTGGGCTGCATGCAGAAAGAAGGCAGCAGCCGGGGCCAGTACGGCAATTTGCAGGGCTACCAGAATTTCTCCAAAGCCTCGATCCAGCAGGCGTATGGGGGGAAGCGCGTATAAAAGCGCCAGGAACAGGCTGGTTACGAGGATGAGGGCAGGCTGTCCGGGCAGCATTCCTTGGGCGCGCAAGAGGAATGCCAGCATGGCGGCGGCTGCCAGGCAGGCAGCGCTGATGACCAACAGGTAGGTGCGAACCTGTTCCCGCGCGGCACGCGTTTCGCCGGGCAGAATCGGTTCGTTGAAAGGGCGGAAATATTCGGCCAGCAGGCTGGCGGCAGACTGGAGGAAGAGAAGGATGCAGGCGCCGCTGAGGACACTGGCCGGCGGCAGACTGCTGCCGAGATAATGAGCAACACCCAGGCCGAGACAGTAGGTCAGCAGGGTCAGGCAAAGATCGAGGGGTCGCAGCAGGCGCGGGATGTGGGAAAAAGTCGACATGTCAGGTTTGTATCAGCTTGCGCAGATCACGCAGGTGAATCTGATTATGGCGATAGATCATTTTCACCATTTCGGCCAGCGTGGATGGCCCAAGGAAGGGATGACGGCCTTGTTTTTCCAGGTCGAGGGGGCTGAAGGTGGCCACCAGCGCGATCATTTCTGCGCGAGTGGTACGGTACTGCTCGAGCAATTCGGCGGGGGTAAGCTGATTGGTCTTGGATTGCTGCCCGGCATTATACCGGTCGATATCAAAATCGGCTGGGACGCCCTCTCCCCCGGCGAGGATACCGGAAAAAAGTTTTAGGAAACCCTGCTCGGAGGTAACCAGATGCGCCAGCAGCCCGCGCACAGTCCATCCGGCGCCCTCTGTGTAAATAATCGTTTCCCACAAAGCCTGATCGAGAGATTCGAAGAAGGCGATGATTTTCTCACCTTCACTGGCCAGGCGCGCGGTTAAAAAAGCAGGGGTTTCGCTCATTTTATCGATTCCGTTCAGGATTAAAGCAGGGAGTAGCCGCCATCAATACGCAGGATTTGACCGGTGATATATTCATTGTCCAGCAAAAACTCAAGTGCGCGGGTGATCTCGTCTGGGCGGGCCGGGCGACGAATTGGAAGCCGGCTGACAAGCCGTTCCCACTCGTCGGGAGGGGTGGATGCGGAAGGCATTACCAACCCGGGGGCGATGGCATTCACACGCACCTGAGGAGCGAAGGAGCGTGCCTGCAGGCGGGTCAATGCTTCGAGCCCGGCTTTGCTGATGGTGTAAGCCGGATACTGGGACCAGTTTTTTTGTGCGCCGATGTCGCTGATATTGACGATCAGCCCGCCGGTGCGCATCCGCGCGTAGGCCAACTGGGCGCACAGGAATGGTGCCCGCAGGTTTAGGGCAAGGGTGGCGTCCCATTCCGCGGCAGGCAGGTTCTGCAAGTTCCCGGAGGTCATGACGGCGGCTGAATTAACCAGCACGCGCAAACCAGCCAGCTTTGAGTCAGGCTCAGTGAGCAGGGTATCCAGCGTGGCAAAAAGCGCCTCCACCTGAACCGAATCGGTTAAATCAGCCGATTGGATGTAGACAGGGACGCCCAGCTCACGCAGTTCGCTGGCGGAGGCCAGGGCCTGCTCCGTCGAGGTGTGGCAGTGCAGCAGCACGGCAAATCCTCGTTGGGCCAGGCAAAAGGCGAAGGCCCGGCCCAGTCGCTGGGCGCCGCCGGTCACAAGGGCGAGTGGGTATTTATTTTCCACTTCCCCATTGTAGTGTAAAAAATAAAAAATGGAGCCCGAAAAGGAGGCTTCGGGCTCGCGCTGGCGGGGTGCGGTAAGTGCTTATTTTTTGAAGAAGTTTGAGAGGAAGAACCAGATATTGGCCGGCCGTTCAGCCAGGCGACGCATGAAATAAGGATACCAGTGTGTCCCAAATGGAACATAGACGCGCACTAGGTATCCTTCTTTAGCCAGTTCGTCCTGCAAGTCGCGGCGAATGCCGTAGAGCATCTGAAATTCCAGGCCGGTTTTTGGCAGTCCAACTTTGTCGGCGTAGGCTTTGGCAAAAGCGATGCGCTTTTCATCGTGAGTGGCAATGGCCGGGATGGCAGGGATGCGGCCGTCGGCGCTGATCGTGGTCTGGCGCGCCAGCGAGGCGTCGATCAGGATGGAGGTCAGGGTATCGTAATTGGCATCCACGTCGGCTTTTTTAGGGTAGGCCACTTCCGGTGGTTCTTTGTAAGCGCCCTTGATCAGGCGAAATGTGGTCCCTTTTTCCACCTGGGAGCGAACATCCTTTTCGGCGCGATAGAGGTAAGACTGGATGGCGATGCCAACCGTCTGCGTGGAAATGCCGCGCGCCAGCTGTTCCTCGTAGAACGTGATAGTTTGATCGACCCAGGGGCTGTCTTCGATGTCGATGCGGATGAAGTTGCCGTATTTTTGCGCGGCATCCAGGATCCGAGACAGGTTGGCGCGGCAGACGTCAGCGTCCATGCCCATGCCAATCTGCGAAAGTTTGATGGAAACGTTGGCGCGAATTTTCGCTTTTTGGACGCTCTGCAACACACTCAGGATGCCATCTGCGGCCTGATTCGCTTCTGCCGGCGTGGTGGTATGTTCACCGAGCTGATCAAGGGTGGCGTTGATACCTTTAGCATTAAGGGTTTTGACTGCGCGAATGGCATCTTCAACCGTGGAACCAGCAATAAACCGGGAGGCTGCCCGCCATGCGAAACTCCATCCTACAACCAGTTTTTGCGCCCAGGCAGCCTTAGAAAGGTAAATCAGAAAAGAACGGAGCATAGAAACCTCGTTTTGATGTCTAAAGTAAGGAGAAAAGCGGCCAGATTCGAGGAACCCAGGCAGAACCATTTCTCCAAAACTGACTGTGTTATACTCTTTCGCGATTTGCATATCAAGTAAGAACTGACATACTTAACGGGTGACAAATGAACCGTTTTGCTAAATTTTCCTGGGCTGTACTGGCCTGGCTGGTGTTGGTCATTTTGTGGGGAACTATTGTGCGCGCCACAGGTTCGGGAGCCGGATGTGGAAGTCACTGGCCCAGTTGTAATGGGCAAATCATTCCGACGCCGGGAGCCATTCAGACAGTAATTGAATTCACGCACCGGATCATGAGCGGCGGCGCGTTGATTTTGATTTTAATTCAACTGGTCTGGGGATTGAGAATCTATCCAAAAGGCAGCCAGCAGCGCATCGGTGTAATTGGCTCAGCCGTTTTCATCCTGGTCGAAGCGATGCTGGGCGCCGGCCTGGTGCTTCTCGAACTGGTTCAAGAAAACTCTTCGGCGCTGCGCGCAGTGGCAGTCGCTCTTCACCTACTGAATACCTTCATCCTGCTCGCTTTCGTAGCCATCAGCGCCTGGTGGGCCAGTGGCGGCAAGCGCCTGGCACCCGTGGGCCATAACAAATTCAGCTTCACTCTGCTTGCCGCCGGATTGGCCGGGGTGGCATTGATCGGAATGAGCGGAGCGGTTACCGCGCTGGGCGATACGCTGTTTCCATCTGACTCAATCGCGCATTCTCTGGCACAACAAGCCGATGCCTCGGCGCATTTCCTGGTCCGGCTGCGCATCTACCACCCGCTGATCGCCATTTTCGTCGGAGTATATTCCCTTTACCTGACACAGTATTTCCACCAACAAGCAGATACCAGCCCGGTCAGCCGGCGGCTGTGCCGGATATTGGCCGGGCTGTTGGTACTCCAGGCTGGCGCCGGGATGACAAACGTCCTGCTCCTCGCTCCACTCTGGATGCAAGTCATCCACCTGCTGTTGGCTGACTCGGTCTGGATTGTCTATATTTTGTTGAGTGCATCCATTTTGTCTACAACCAAGGAGGACGCATGAAAGTAGCCCGCGATACTACCTTCATCCTGCGCTGGATGTCCCTGATCTTTATCGCCGCAGCGCTGGGACTGGCCATGGTACAACTGGCCACCTATTCCCGCTTACGCAGCAACTATGCGGCGGGCATGACCATCGCAGGCGTACCAGTCGGCGGGGTCGACCCGCAAACCGCAGCGCAGCGTCTGCTCCAGGTTTACAACACCCCCATCGAAATTCAATATGCGGGAGCCATCATCCAGATGGATCCCGCCGTGGCAGGCTTCCAGATTGACACAGAATCAATGCTCGCAGCCGCGGACCAGCAACGCACACGCAGTTCCTTCTGGGGCGGCTACTGGGATTTTCTGTGGAACCAGCAGACCGAAACCACGGATGTACCGCTCATCGCCAGCCTGAACCAGGATCGCCTGCTCGCATACCTGAAGGATGAAATTGCCTCGCGGTACGATCAGCCCGCCACCATGGCCCAGCCCATCCCCGGTCAAGACACCTTTGTGGCCGGTACACCCGGGCAGGAACTGAACATTTCCCGCGCCGCCGTACTGATCGACGACGCCCTGCGCTCCCCTGTTAATCGTACCGTCGCCCTGACCTATGATCGCACCAGCGCCGGACGGCCGCCGCTTAAAAACCTGGAAGTGCTGATCAAACAGATCATTGACCTGACTCCCTTCGATGGCGTCGTCGGTGTATATCTGCTTGACTTGCAGAATTACACCGAACTCCACTTTGGCTACAACCAGAATCAGGACATAACCACCGACCCGGACATCGCCTTCACCGCCTCGAGCACGATCAAAATCCCTATCCTGGTCTCGGTCTATAAAAACCTGGGCTCCAATTTGGATGCCGACACTCAGGCCTTGATCCTGGAAATGATCACCAAATCCGAGAACCCGGCTTCAGACGCATTAATGAATCGCATTGCCGATCAACAAGGCCCGCTGGTAATTTCTGCAGACATGAATAGCCTCGGATTGAAAGACACCTTTATCGGCGGGTATTTTTATGACGGCGCCCCCCTGCTGAACTTGTTCAACACCCCCGCCAACCAAAGAAACGATGTTTCCACATCTCCGGATGTCTATAACCAGACCACCCCCTCTGACATGGGCACGCTGCTCGCGGATATTTACCAGTGCAGCCAGACCGGCGGCGGCGCCCTGCTGGCTGCATTTCCGGGGAAAATCAACCAGTCAGCCTGCCAGCAAATTATCGAGACGCTCAAACGAGACCGGATAGGCGTACTGCTCGAAGCCGGCATCCCCGAAGGCACACAAATCGCCCACAAGCATGGCTGGATCAGCGGCCCGTCAGGCATCATCCAGAACATATCTGATGCCGGCATCATCTTCAGCCCCGGAGGCAATTACGTGCTCGCCATCTATGTTTATCACCCCGTCCAGGCCGTCTGGGAACCTGTTTCAGCGATGATTGCCAAAATCTCGCGTGCCGTCTACAATTACTACAACCTGCCCGGTCAATAGACCTATTCGACAATAATTCCCGGGCATTAGGTATAATTCGCACCCATGAGCGTCACCCTTAACCTTTTCCGTCTGCAACAACTGGATACGCGCCTGGATCAGGTCAATGCCCGTCTTAACGCCATTCAGACCGCCCTGGAAAATAATGCTGAACTACAGGCAGCCCAAAAGGCCCAGGCAGCCGCTGAAGCGGACTTATTAAAGGCAGAAAAAGCGCTCAAGCACGCTGAAGACGAATCCGCCCGCCAGCGCATCAAACTCGAGCAGGCCGATTCCAGCCTGTACAGCGGGCATATCCACAACCCCAAAGAATTACAAGATCTTCAGAATGATGTCGCCGCTCTCAAACGCCAGCTTGCCACGCTGGAAGATGCCCAACTCGAAGCGATGCTCGCCATTGAAGAAGCCCGCAGCCGATTCGAAGCGGCCTGCACTGCGCTGACCTCCACGCAAGGGCGCGTCATCAGCCAGAATTCCAGCCTGCAGAGCGAGCATGACGATCTGCTTCGGGAGGCAGAACGTCTGGCATCACAACGCAACGCCGTTTTACCCATTATCGCACCTGCCAGCCTGGCCCGTTACACCTCCCTGCGACAGGAAAAACGAGGCAATGCCGTCACTACCATCAGTGACAATACCTGTGACACCTGCGGCGCACTACTAACCCCCGGGCACGCCCAGGCAGTGCGTTTTTCTACTGAAATTGTCACTTGTCCATCCTGCGGCAGGATTTTATTTTCAAACTAGCCAAAGAATTGGGATATGCGTTTTAATTTTGAACCGCTGAACTTCATTTTGGGCTTTGTGGCTGGCGCAGTAACCTGGTGGGCATTGGGCCTCGCCTGGCCGCTTCTCAGGCAGATGGTCGAAAACCTGCGCACCAGGCAGCAGGAGCGCACCCCTCCAGCCGCCAACAACCTGGAAACCGCCTATCGCAAGATTCTTTTCCGCCAAACACAGGACGCACATCTGGCCGCCTCCTTGTTTGCGCTGGATGAAATTGCCCTGGAACCCCGCTTACTGGCACCGCCCGCCTATACTGAGCCTGCCACCCCGCGTCCACATCTCGACGTGGTGGATCAAGCCCTACCTTATATGCCCGCCCAACCAGAACTGGCCTGCTACTATGACGCGCCCAACCTGAGTCTCAGCGAGGCCATCTCGGGCGGCGTGAACCTTGTCATCACCGGCCAGCCGGGCGCAGGCAAGACCACTGCCCTGGCAATCCTGGCTGCCCAGATTGCACGCCGTGACCCCGCAGTGGAAAGCCTGCACGAAACCATTCCCTTCTTCATCCACGTTGCCGATCTGGGATTGCCGATCAATAAACCGAAAAAGCCAGCCGATTTTCTGACCCCGATCGCAGATAAGCTGACCGAGTTGGCAGGAGTATTTGAAGCCGGAAAATTGCCCGGGTTCATCGAATTCGCCTTTCGGAGCGGGCGCGCCCTTTTCCTGCTCGACGGGGTGGACGAATTACCCCAGGCCGCCTTGCAGGAAGTCAACGCCTACCTGCGCGTGATCCTGCGCCAATTTCCGCAAACCCGCATCATCACCACCGCTAGCCCGGAATTTTTGGACGGTCTGCTCGCGCTCGATTTTACGCCCATGGCAATTCTGCCCTGGAGCCCGGACACGCAGCGCCAATTCCGTGCCAAATGGTCCGCTTTATGGCAGCAATACGTCGCTACGGAAGCCTGGGCGCAAAACATTGTCACAGAAGTTGACACCATTCTTCTCAACCGCTGGGTTGACGAGGGAAATCTGGGCCTCTCACCGCTGGAATACACCCTCAAAATCTGGGCCGCATATGCCGGGGATGTGCGGGGAGCCCGCCCGGTGGACGCCATCGAGTCGCATTTAAGGCGCTTGTTACCCGAGCGAACGCCCTTCGAGGCATTGTTCGCGATTGGGACCCAGGCCAGCCTGAGCGGTACATCCATCTTCGACAGCCAGCGCGCCCGTGAATGGACCCGCTCCTTCGAGCCGCCAGCCCCCTTCGAGCAGAATGCAGAACCCGCAGCGGAAGATATTGCCAGTGCTGAATCAGCGATCCAGCCCGAAGGCCGGAAAAATCCCAGACCAAACGCCGGCCTGGTCTCCCAGATGATCGCATCTGGCATTCTCACGGCGCATGGCGGCAGTCGAATCCGCTTCTCACATCCAATCTTTCTCGGCTATCTGGCCGGACGCGGGCTTAATCCTGCCGGCGTGGAAACGGTCCTAAAGCAGCCCGCCTGGGCCGGGCAGACGACCAGCCTGCGCTATCTGGCTGCCTTTGGAGATGCCAGCGCCCTGGTCAACCACCTGCTAAGCCAGGAAGATCACCTCCTGCTGCGTCCGCGTCTGCTGGCCGGGCGTCTCTTGCGTGAAGCGCCCGCCAAGGCCCCCTGGCGCAACAACGTCATGCTCAACCTGATTCAAATCCTGCAGGACGAAGTAGCCCCTGCCGGCCTGCGCGGACAGGCTCTGGCAGCTTTTGCCCTGAGCGGAGATCCCGCTGTAGCCGCGCTATTTCGCCAACTGCTCGGCGGGGCATCCCACGAACTGCACCGCCTGGCCGCGCTCGGAGCTGGCCTGCTGCGGGATGTCAAAGCAGTCGATGATTTAGTTAACATCCTGCATAGCTCCAGCGGGCCGGCCCGTCAGGCCGCATGCCTGGCGCTGGTCAAAATCGGCACCCCGGAAGCATTAAACGCCATCGCCGGCGCTTTACTCGGCGGAGACGAACAGCTTCGCATCTCCGCCGCCGAAGCCCTGGCCAGTCACCCCATTGAAGGCCACGAAACCCTGCGCGACGGGATCACCAACACAGACATCCTCGTCAGACGCGCCATTGTCTATGGCCTGGCCCGTGTCCGACAGGAGTGGGCAGTCGCACTTCTCGAAAGAATCCCCGTTGACGACGACCAATGGGTCGTCCGCAACGCCGCGCTTGAAATGCTCGCGGAACACCAACGCACCAATCCCCGCATCCCTCAACGCGAACAGCCCGCCCACGACACCCCCTGGCTGATCGAATTCGCCAGCAAATATGGACGCGGCGTCACCCCCGGGCAACCCGCCACCGACCTGTACCTTCTGGCCGTCAAGGACGAAAACCCCGAAATCCAACAAGCCGGCTTGCACAGCCTGCGCAATACACCCAGCGAAGGCGTTTTCTCCATCCTATATCCGCTACTCTACGGCAGCGACACGGACATGCGCGAAGCGGTCTACCGGGTTCTGGCCGAAATGGCCCAGGGCGGTGCAGCCCTGCCGCCCCCCAAACTTTTTGGGCTGGGCTGAACTAGCTCACCTGCTATTCATCATCACCTTTCCAAGAGGAACCATGTTAATCACCAATGCTACACTTGTCACCTGGGAAAAGCCCAACCGGGTTTTGCCAGGCTGGGGACTTTTCATTGAAAATGGAAAAATCACCGACCTCGGGCCGGATTCTGAACTGAGAACCCGCCACCCGCACGCCTCGCTGCTGGACGCGCGCGGACAGTTGGTCATACCTGGAAA
Source organism: uncultured Anaerolineae bacterium (assembly GCA_903875215.1). Lineage (GTDB taxonomy): Bacteria > Chloroflexota > Anaerolineae > Anaerolineales > Villigracilaceae > UBA5195. Next base: position 274,400 of record CAIQVH010000031.1, on the reverse strand, counting down.
TCTGTGCGCCCACACCCATTACTACGGCGCATTCTCGCGCGGCATGGCCATCCCTGGCGCTGCTCCAGCCCAGTTTTCAGAAATCCTCGAAAAACTATGGTGGCCGCTCGATAAATCCCTCACCGAAGCCGATATCCGCTACTCAGCCCTGCTCTGCCTCGTCGACGCCATCCGCCACGGTACGACCTCACTATTCGACCATCATGCTTCCCCCAACGCCATCGTCGGCTCACTCGATATCATCGCCGAAGCAGTGGAACAAGCCGGGGTCCGCTCCGCGCTTTGCTACGAAGTCACCGACCGCGATGGCCCGGAACGTATGAAAGCCGGTATCCGCGAAAATGTACGCTTTATCGAACGCCTTCAACACGAAGAACACCCTCTTCTGGCCGCAACTTTCGGCTTGCACGCCTCCCTGACCCTTTCAGACCCCACCCTGGACCTATGCCGCGAAGCCGCCCCAGCCGGAACAGGCTTCCACATCCACCTCTCCGAAAGCCGCGATGATGGTCATGCCGTCCAGAAAATGGCTGGAATGCGCCCTGCCGCCTGGCTCGACAAGCACGGCCTGCTAGGCCCAAATAGCATCGCCGCCCATTGCGTCCATCTCGACGAAGCCGAGCAGGAAATTCTGCGCAACACCGCCACCTGGGTCACGCACCAACCACGCTCCAACATGAACAACGCCGTCGGCGTCGCCCCGGTTGAGAAATATCTCGAGATGGGCATCCCGGTCTGTCTCGGCAATGACGGATTTTCCAACGCCATGTGGGAAGAATGGAAAACCGCATACCTGCTCCACAAAAGCCATCACGGCGACCCACGCCGCATGGGCGGCTACACCGTTGTCGAAATGGCCATTTATAATAACGCCGCCCAGGCCAGTCACTTCTTTGGCACCCCCATTGGAAAAATCGCCATCGGCCAGGTTGCCGACCTGATATTTGTAGATTACAACCCGCCCACACCCATGACCGAAGGCAACCTACCCTGGCACATCCTGTTTGGCTTCCGCGACAGCATGGTCACCACCACCATAGTCAACGGCCAGGTGCTGATGAAAGACCGCGAGCTGCAAACCCTCGACGAAAAAGAAATTACCGCCAAAAGCCGCGAACTGGCCGCCCAAACCTGGCGGCGCTACCAGGATAAATTCTGAAACATATTTGAACCAGAAAAAACTTTACAACCACTCCAAGGAGAATCATGTCAGAGATATCACTCACCATCGCCGTCCTCGGCGGAACCGGCAAGGAAGGCAAAGGACTGGCGTATCGCTGGGCCAGGGCCGGCTACCAGGTCATCATCGGCTCGCGTGTTGCTGAAAAAGCGCAGACCGCCGCGGCAGAAGTAACCGAAATGCTGAATGGCAAGGCAACCGTCCTCGGCCTGGACAACCTGGAAGCCGCCCAAAAAGCCGGGCTGGCCGTGCTAACCGTGCCTTATTCCGCCCACAAAGACACCCTGCTGGCACTCAAAGAGGCCTTGCAAGGAAAAATCCTGGTCGATGTCACCGTGCCTCTCGTGCCGCCAAAAGTGACCAAAGTACAAATGCCCCCAGCCGGTTCCGCCGCCCAAGAAGCGGTCGAAATCCTCGGCCCCGGAGTCGAAGTGGTAGATGCCTTCCAGAATATCTCCTTTGAACATCTCATCCACGACGAAACCGTCCCCTGTGATGTACTGGTCACCGGCAGCAGCAAAGCCGCCCGTGAAACCGTCATCCAGCTGGTCACCGCCGCCGGGCTGACCGGGTGGGACGCCGGCCCGATCGAAAACTCCGTCGTCGTCGAAGGCCTGACCTCCGTCCTGATTTATATGAATAAACAATACGGCTCCACCCACGCCGGCATCAAAATTACCGGGTTGAAATAACCACTCTGCATCCATTGAACACGCTTACTCTGACCGCCCTGCCAGATTTCCCCCTCATCCAACCCGGCGATAATCTCGCCGGGCTAATTCTGTCCTCGCTCAAACAGGCAAAAATCAGCCTGCAAGAGGGTGACATCCTGGTGCTGGCGCAAAAAATCATCAGCAAAGCCGAAAACCGGCTGGTAAACCTCGCCACTGTCGAGCCCTCCCCCGCCGCCCGCCAGGTCGCCGAAAAAACCGGCAAAGATCCCCGGCTGGCCGAATTACTGCTGCGTGAAAGCAACGAGATCTTGCGGATGCGCACCGGCACTGCCATTGTTGAACACCGCCTGGGCTTTGTCTGTGCCAATGCCGGCATCGACCATTCCAACGTACCCGGAGATGGCACCCAGGCCGAAGACTGGGTGCTGCTCCTCCCGGAAAACCCCGACCAATCAGCTGCCGAGCTGCGAAAACAGCTGGAAGCCGCCTGCGGGGTGAATCTGGGCGTGATGATCATCGATTCGCACGGGCGCGCCTGGCGCCTTGGCACAGTGGGTGTGGCAATCGGCCTGAGCGGCCTGCCAGGTCTGGTCGATGAACGCGGCTGGAAAGACCTTTTCGGGTACACCCTGCAAATCACCGTGGTGGGCGTGGCCGATGAACTTGCCGCCGCCGCATCGCTGCTAATGGGCCAGGCCGCTGAAGGAACGCCGGTGGTCCATGTGCGCGGATTCCCCTACCCGCCACGCGAAAGCTCCATGCGCGAGCTCCTGCGCCCCAAAGATCAGGACATGTTTCGGTAACCCTGAAGATGAAACGGTGAAATAGAATTTGTTTTCAGCCGAAATTTTCTGAAAAATCCAGAGTGATATACTGGTTACGCGCATCTTTATTCCATAGCGACCTTCTCGCTTTTCACTTTTAGCAGCAGTCCTGTTTCTATATCCCCAAACCGGAGGGATCATGAACAACTTCCCCACGAAATTTATCGATCTATTGACGAATGAAGCCCAGGCTTACTTATTCCTCGCAACCACCATGCCCGATGGTTCCCCACAGGTTACGCCGGTGTGGTTCAACACCGACAGCGAGCATATTTTGATCAACACCAGCGCAGGCCGCACAAAAGATCGCAACATGAGCGCCCGCCCTCAGGTTGCACTGGTTATTATGAAGCCGCAGGAGCCGTTTCGCTACCTGCAAATCCGCGGACGGGTGATCGAACGCACAACCCAGGGCGCCAATGAACACATCAACGCCCTGGCCATCAAATACACCGCCAAACCCTGGGACTCCCAACCGGGTCAGACGCGCGTGCTCTACAAAATCAGGGCGGAACACTTTGACCAGCACTGATGCCATTGAATTCCTGCGCGCACGCCGCTCGATTCGAAAATTTTCCAACGACCCGCTGCCAGCCGGGCTCTTGCGTGAAATTCTCGAAACCGCCACTTTTGCCCCATCCGCGCACGGCCTGCAACCCTGGCGCTTTGCGCAGGTCGAAAGCAATTCCGCCAGATCAGCGCTCGGGCAGGCGCTGACCAACCAGATGCGGCTGGATATGCAGGCAGAGAATATCCCCGAAACCGATATCCTCAGCCGGGTGGAACGCTCTCTGCGTCGCATCGCCGAAGCGCCCCAGATCATCCTGCTTTGCCGGGATACTGAAGCGGTACGCATCCCCACCAGTGAGGAAGATTTGATGGGCATCCAATCAGTAGCGATGGCCGGCCTTCAGCTTATGCTCGCCGCCCAGGCCCACGGGCTGGGCGCAAACTGGATTTGCTGGCCGCTCTACGCCCAGGCAGAAACCAGCCATGCCCTGCAGCTGCCCCCCACCTGGCAACCACAGGGCATGATCTTCCTTGGCCGCCCCGCAGAGCAGCCAAAACCGAAAAACCTGAAACCACTGCAAGTTCTCAGTCTCAACTTTTAACTTCTGGAACCTGTCACTTGACCACCAAAACTCACCTGAAAATAGTCGCTCTCGCAGGCGGAGTCGGCGGCGCAAAACTGGCCGATGGACTGGCGCGCTGCCTGCCGCCCGAAAACCTGACCATTATCGTCAACACGGGCGATGATTTCATCCACTGGGGTCTGAACATCTCCCCCGACCTGGATACCGTTTGCTACACTCTGGCCGGGTTGGCCAACCCCGAAACCGGGTGGGGTCGCCGGGAGGAAAGCTGGCAGGTTTTCCAGCAAATGGAACGTCTCGGCGCTGAAAGCTGGTTCCGGCTGGGAGACAAAGACCTCGCCACCCACCTGGAACGTACCCGCCGGTTAAAAGCTGGAGAGCCGCTCTCGACCATTACCCGCGATTTTTGCCAGCGCTGGGGCGTCGAACCGCTCATCCTGCCGATGAGCGATACCCCGCTGGCGACCATGGTGCAAACCGTGGAATTTGGTGAATTGGCCTTTCAGGAATATTTCGTCCACAAACAATGCCAACCGCAAGTGACCGGCTTTCGTTTTGCGGGCGCTGACAGTGCGACGCCCGCACCCGGCGTGCTGGCCGCCCTCCAACAGGCCGATGCGCTGATCATCTGCCCGTCAAATCCCTGGGTCAGCATCGATCCCATCCTGCAGATCCTGCCGCAGGACGGCTCCTGGCGCCGGTTTCCGATCGTTGCCGTCAGCCCGATCATTGGCGGAGCAACGGTCAAAGGCCCGGCCGCGAAAATGTATGCAGAGCTGGGTATCACACCCTCCGCAACAGCGGTCGCGCAGCATTACGCCGGGCTGCTGGCTGGATTTGTGATCGATGCGGTCGATGCCAACCTGGCCGAAGAAGTCCGGGCGCTGGGAATTCAGCCTTCCATCCAAAATACCTTGATGAAATCTGCCGAAGATCGCGAGCGTTTGGCCAAAGATGTGTTAAACTTTGTTGAGAGATTTGTATGACAATTTGGGCCATCGTCCCGGTAAAACCTTTACGGCTTGGAAAATCCCGGCTGTCTGGCGTGCTCAGCGATGAGGAGCGGGCGGTCTTGAATCGCAAATTCCTCGAACAAACCCTGGATACGCTCAATAAAATCCCGGAAATTGCCCAAACCCTGGTTGTCAGCCGCGACCCGGCTGCGCAAGCCATAGCGCATGAATTTTCCGCCCGCTCCGTGCTGGAAGATGGCAACCCGAACCTTAATTCCGCGCTGACCCGCGCCACCCTGCTCGCCCGTAACTTCGCCAAGCGCGGCGTGCTGGTGCTGCCGGCTGACCTGCCGCTCCTGACGCCGGAAGACCTGAAGGAGCTGATTTTGCACCTGCACGCCGGCGCCGGCGTGGTGATTGCGCCTGACCGCCACCAGGATGGCACCAATGCCCTGTTGATGAGTTTGGATGCGCTGATTCCGTACAGCTTCGGGCCAGGATCCTTTCATCTGCACTGCGAATCGGCCCGCAAAAACGGGGCGCGCCTGGAAATCGTCCAGAACGAGCACATCGGCCTGGATCTGGATACACCAGCTGATTTACAGCTGTTGAAATCATTCGAAAACAAAATCACATAAGGAGAAAATCCATGGCTCGTGTTGCACTTTATTTGCAAGATTCACATGACCTGCGCGACGGACTGGATTACGTCCGCTACGCGGAAGCAAAGGGCTTCGAGGCCGTCTGGCAGGCAGAGAGTCGCCTGGTGCGTGACGCGATCGTGCCGATGGCTGCGTATGCCGCCGTCACCGACAAGATCAAGGTCGGGTCAGGCGTGATCAACAACTGGACGCGTAACATCGGTCTGCTCGCCGCCACCTATCTGACGCTGGACGACCTGGCGCCCGGACGCATCATCTGCGGCATCGGCGCATGGTGGGACCCGCTGGCCAAGAATGTCGGCATTGACCGCCGCAAACCCCTGACCGCCATGAAGGAAACCGTGCTGATCATGCGCCGCCTGCTGAACATGGAAAGGGTCACCTTCCACGGTGAATTCTTGCATGTGGACGGGATCGAGCTGGACGTGGTGCATGGCCGTCGCGAACCGCGCAACGTGCCGATCATGATCGGCGCAACCGGCGACATGATGATGGAATTGACCGGTGAAGTGGCCGACGGCGCGGTGCTGAATTACTGCGTGGCCCCGGAATACAACGACAAAGCGCTCGAACTGCTGGAAAAAGGCGCGAAAAAAGCCGGCCGCACCCTGGCTGAAATCGACCGCCCGCAGTTAATCGTCTGCTCGGTGGATGAAGACCACGACAAGGCGATTGAAACCAGCAAGATGTTGTTGTGCCAGTACATGGCCCAGCAGCCGCACATCGCCAAAGCCAGCGGCGTTTCGGACGAAGTGGTGCATGAAATCCAGTCCATTCTGGGCTGGCCGGCCACCAAGGAACAGATCAACAAGGCCAAGCACCTGGTTCCTGACGAACTGGTTCACAAAATTACTGCCTCCGGCACTCCGGCAGAGGCGCGCGCCAAAGTGGAAGAATACAACAAGCGCGGCTGCACCTGCCCGATCCTGTACCCGGTGGGTGGGAATGTCAAGCTGCTGATCGACACCTTCGCCCAGGCTTAGCCATTCATTTAGAGAAAAGAAAAGCCCCGCTTCAGCGTGCCAGCTGGAGCGGGGCTTTTTCCTATCCGGCAGTTTCACTGCACCGGGCTGTAAATTCCCCGGTAGATGGCATAGATTTCGTAAATATGACGGATGTAATCCCGGGTTTCGGCATACCGGATCACTTCCAGGAACAGATCGCTGTCGCCGTTGGCGAGGCTCTGCCAGATGGCAGCATTGCCCGGCCCGCCATTGTATGCAGCCAGGGCGGCGCTGGTATCCTCGCCCAGGTAGCGGCGATTGGCGGCGAAATAATAACTTCCAAATCGAATGCTGACCGCCGGGCTGTAGAGATCATCCGCAGTGTATTTGGCCGGCCAGCCAATTTGCGTGGCAAGGCTTTCACCGGTGGCGGGGATGATTTGCATCAGGCCGCGCGCGCCAGCTTCGGAGCGCACAAAACCTTCAAACAGGCTTTCCTGGCGGATAATGCTGGTAACCAGGAGCGGGTCGATGGCGTTTTCGGCGGCTGCCGGCCAGATCAGATCGGCATAGTAAAAACCGTAGCGCACATGTTTGAAATAGGCAGGCGCATTCAGGCTGGCTGAGTGATCATCCAGCCCGGCCAGGGTCAGCACTTCCCGCAGGGAAAATATCGCCGAGCGATAAGCGCCCAGGTCAAGCAGGTAATTTCCCAGTCGAAATGAGTCGGCGGCATTATCCTTGACGCTGGCGCGCAGGTCTTCAAACTCGATACGCGCCTGGTCGTAGAGGCCCATCTGCCAGAATTCAGTGCCGCGTTGCAGGCGCGGATCAACTCCCAGGGCGCCGATATTGCTCAGGTCAGTTTCTGGCGGCAGGCTAAAGCGGACTCGCAGCCAGGCTTCTGCATCGCGGCGCTCGGCAGCCAGATCAACCGCCAGGTTCAAGCTGGGCGGTGCAGCAAAAGGAGCGCGGCCTTCAAGCAGGTCCCGGGCGCGCAGGCTGTAATAATCGGTCAGGTCAATGGCCTGAGACTCGCGCCAGGCCGTGCGGGCATTTTCCAGGTCTCCGGCCACCTGATAAGTTTTTCCCACCCACAATAAGGCGCGGGCACGCTCCCAGGGTTCTGCAGCCAACTGCAAAACATTCTGGAAATCCTGCCGGGCAGCGGGGTATTGTTTCAGACGGAAGCGCAGCAGCCCGGCCTGAAAAAGCGCATCTCCCATCCGCGTATCTGTGGGAAATTTATTGGGAAGCGATTCCCACAGACTGGCGGCCTGCTCCAATTGGCCGCCGCGTTCCCGGATGCGGGCAGCATCGAGCAGATAAGGCAGGGCAAATTCCGAGGCCGAGGCTTCGCGTGAAAACTGCTCCAGGCCAGCGGCGGCCACGTCGAATTGATCCAGATATGCCCACTGGGTGTAGGCGCGTTCATCCCAGGAACTGGCCCAAAAGCGACTATCCGGATACTTCTCTATCAGCGCTGTCCAGGCCTCGACCGCTTTTTGAGTTTCGCCCATCTCGCGTAAAGTCAGGGCTTTATAATGCAAAGCGCTGCCATCATGGTCAGGATTCTTTTCGATATAACGGTCAAATGACGCCAGCGCGACACCATATTGGCCGGCGAAGTAATCCACCAGCCCGCGGTGATAATCATCCACCGGTTGGTTGGCATCCACCAGCCCGACCAGCGCAGAGTAGGAATCGTAAGCCAGCGGGTAATTTTCGACGGCATGCTGCCAGCGCAGATAACCTTCCTCATGTCGGTTGAGCGCAATCAGTGCGCGGCCAGCCAAAAAATCCATCTGCGCCCTGAGATAGTCATTATCGCTGGCAGCAAAGATTTCGTCATACAATCCCAGTGCCAGATCATATTCGCCAGCGCCAAAGGTGGTGTTGGCGATCTTTAGCCGAATATTAAGCGCATCGACCTGCCCGGGAGCCACCAGCGCGGCCTGGTAGGCTGCCAAAGCTGCAGAATAATCGGGGAGAGTGAGAAAACAATCGCCACGCCGTTCCTGGATATATGCATCGAGCAGGCCCGGGCGGGCCGCCAGATACTCCTGATAAGCCGCGGCCGCCTCGCTATAGCGCCCCAACTGGAACAGGGTTTCACCCTGCAGAAAAACCGCCTTGACGGATTCTTCACTGCCCGGATAGGTCTGCAGCAGCTGGCGCAATTGCTCCAGGGCGGCGGGATATTCCTCCGCTTCAAAATCGGCGCGGGCGAGGCCCCAAAGCGCTTCGCGGCGGATGGCATCTTCGGCACTGCCGCCCAGAGCAACCTCGTATTCCTGTCGCGCGGAGGAATAATCTCCATTGAAAAGCGCGTTGGCCGCAGTGCCAATGCGCGCCACCGGGAGCGGCGTCGGCGTGGGCAGCGGCGTCCAGGTGGCGGTTGGAACCAGCGTCAGCGTGGCAGTGGCCGCAGGCCTGGGTGTCACTGTGGCAGTCGGGAGAGCAGCGGCGGGCAGATTGCACGCGCCCAGGAAAGTGCTCAATCCCAGCAAAATGATCGGGAATCTGATATGCATTCCGCCCTTATAATGCCTTTACAAAAGCATGTCAATGCTTTGACGAATGCCCGCTGTCATGTTAAAATAAAAGCTTCACCGACGCCCCCTGCGGGCGTCTTTTCCTGCCAGCGCCCCAAAGGTTAGCCGCATGAGAACCGTCTACTGGGAATCTGAACAGCTTCACATGATCGATCAACGTCTTCTCCCTGAGACGCTGACTATCGTCTCCTACCGCACCCACGCCGAGGTTGCCCAGGCAATTACCGGGATGGTCGTGCGCGGCGCCCCGGCGATCGGTGCCGCCGCCGCATTTGGCCTGGCCCTGGCTGGATACGAATCCCGCGCCCACACCACACCCGACCTGTTGACCGATTACCAGGCGGCCGCCGCCAGCCTCAAAGCCGCCCGGCCGACCGCCGTCAACCTGGCCTGGGCCGTTGACCGGCTGACGAAAGAAGCAGCCAGCAACGCGCACCTCCCCGCTGACGCGCTGCGCGCCCACATCCTGCAAGCCGCGCAGCTTCTGGCCGATGAAGACGTGAAAATCAACCAGCGCATGGCCGCCCACGGCGCCAGCCTGATTGACGACGGTGATACCATCATCCACCATTGCAACACCGGCGCCCTCGCCACCGTCGATTGGGGGACGGCGCTGGGCGTCATTCGCACCGCCTGGGAACAGGGCAAAAAAATCCATGTTCTGGTGGATGAAACCCGCCCCCGTTTGCAAGGCGCACGCCTGACTGCCTGGGAATTGCAGCAATACGGCATCCCCTACGACATCATCAGCGACAACATGAGCGGCCACTTCATGCGCACCGGGCAGGTGCAAAAAGTGCTCTTCGGCGCCGACCGCATCACCGCCAACGGCGACGTAGCCAACAAAATCGGCACCTACATGCTGGCGCTCGCCGCCAGCGATAATGATCTACCAGCCTATTCTGTCGCCCCAACCTCCACCGTGGATCTGGCCCTGGCGCACGGCAGCCTGATCCCGATTGAGGAACGCAGCAGCCAGGAAGTGCTCGATATTCAGCTGGCAGGCGAGCGCGTCACCCCACGTGGCGCGCAGGCCCGCAACCCGGCCTTCGATGTCACCCCCCACCGGCTCATAACCGCCATCGTCACCGAAAACGGCGTGGCCTACCCACCGTATACCATCAGTTTACCCAAACTGGTCAATCACAAAGCCTGAATCGATATTCGTAATTCGACGTCGATCACCCCAAATCAATAACCGCACTCCCCTCGCGAGGTTTTTAGATGGACATTCTCCTTTCCGGTTCAATCGCCTACGATTACCTGATGCGTTTCCCGGGCCTGTTTCACGAACAGATCCTGCCCGAACGGCTGCAAAACATCAGCCTGTCCTTTCTCGTAGAAAGCATGACCCGCCAGCGCGGCGGCATTGCCCCAAACATCGCCTACACCATGGCCCTGCTCGGCGAAAAACCGCGCCTGATTGCCGCCGTCGGAGAAGATTTTAGCGACTATCGCACCTGGCTTGAACAAGCCGGAATTGACACAACCTGGGCAAAGGTGATACCCGGAAAATTCACCGCCTCCTTTTTTGCCACCACTGACCGCATCAACGCCCAGATTGCCTCCTTCTACCCTGGAGCCATGGCTCACGCCGCCGAACTATCCCTCAAAAACCTGGAAAAGCGCCCCGACCTGGTCGTCATCTCGCCGGATGACCCGCTGGCCATGAAGAATCGCGCCGCGGAATGCCGGGAGTTGGGCATTCCCTACCTGTATGACCCATCACAACAGATTCTGCGCCTGGAAGGCCATGAAATTGCCCGTGACATGGAAGGCGCGCACTTCCTGTTCGTAAACGACTACGAATTCGGCCTGATTGCAAAGAAGACCGGCATGGATCTGGCAGGCATGCTCAAGCATGTCGATATCATCGTCGTCACCAAAGGCGCCGAAGGCGCAATCATTTATGCCGGCGGGCAGGAAATCCTCGTCCCGATCACACCCGAAGAACGCATCGTCGATCCCACCGGCGTGGGTGACGCGTTTCGCGGCGGTTTCCTGGCAGCATATGCCCGAGGCTGGGATTGGACATTATGCGGTCAGGTCGGGTCGCTGGCCGCGGTCTATGTCCTCGAGCAAAACGGCACACAAAACCACTTCTACACCCGTGAACAATTTGTTCAACGCTTCCGCGAGCATTATGACGACAGCGGCAAATTAAATGAGTTATTGAGCTAGCATCTTGGTAAATTGGTAGAATAGCAAAGCGGTAGATTAGGAATTCCTGATTTACCATCACGAATCTACCAAGTTACCAGTTTCCCAATCTACCAAGTTACCGAATGAAGGAGAAACCATGAGCAATTACGATATCAAAGATAAAAGCCTGGCTGAAGGCGGCCGCCGCCGCATCGACTGGGCCGAACGCGAAATGCCCGTCCTGCGCCAGATTATGGAACGATTCAAGAAAGAACGTCCTCTGGCCGGGCTGCGCGTTTCCGCCTGCCTGCATGTGACCGCCGAAACCGCCAACCTGATGAAAACCCTGCAAGCCGGCGGAGCCGATGTCGTCCTGACGGCATCCAACCCGCTCTCCACGCAGGACGACGTGGCTGCCGCGCTCGTCAACCTCTACGAAATTCCCACCTTCGCCATCAAGGGCGAGGACAACGTCACCTATTACAAGCACATCACCGCCGCGCTGGATCACAAACCGCACATGACCATGGATGACGGCGCCGATCTTGTTTCCACCATCCACAAAGATCGCCGCGAACTACTGGCCGACATTGTCGGCGGCACCGAAGAAACCACCACCGGGGTCATCCGCCTGCGCGCCATGGCCGCCGACAAAATGCTCAACTTCCCGGTCATCGCCGTCAACGATGCCATGACCAAACACTTCTTCGATAACCGCTACGGCACCGGCCAATCCACCATTGACGGCATCATCCGCGCCACCAATGTTCTGCTGGCCGGCAAAAAATTCGTCGTCGCCGGCTACGGCTGGTGCGGCCGCGGTCTGGCCTCGCGCGCCCGCGGCATGGGCGCCCAGGTCATCGTCACTGAAGTTGACCCGCTCAAAGCTCTCGAAGCCGTCATGGACGGGTACGAAGTCATGCCAATGCTCGAGGCCGCCAAAGTGGGCGATTTCTTCTGCACTGTCACAGGCGACCTTAACGTAATCGACGGTCACCACTTCGAAGCAATGAAAGACGGCGCAATCGTCTCCAACTCCGGGCACTTCAACGTCGAAATCAACATCCCGGCCCTGGAAAGCATGTCAACCGGCAAGCCAACCCTGGTGCGCCCGTTCGTAGACCAGTACACCACCAAGGATGGCCGCAAAATCAACATCCTCGGCGAAGGCCGCCTCATCAACCTTGCTTCCGCCGAAGGCCACCCCGCCTCCGTCATGGATATGTCCTTCGCCAATCAGGCACTCTCGGCTGAATACATGGCCAAAAACGCCAGCAAGCTGGAGAAGAAAGTCTATTCCGTCCCAGCCGACATCGACGCCGAAATCGCCCGCCTGAAACTCGAAGCGATGGGCGTACACATCGACAACCTGACCGACGAACAGGTCAAATACCTGAACTCCTGGCAGGAAGGCACCTAAACCAGTTCCCCCACACCAACCACAAAAAACCGTCTCACCGCCGCTGCGCCGTGAGGCGGTTTTTTATAGCTCATGCTGCCAAAATTGATATCAGATGATTAGCTGGCGGATAGGTGCGACCGCGCCTGACAGGGTATCCTCCCTTCAACAAACTTACCCCGAAAGGATGCCTCATGCTCTCAAAACTGCGCGAACCCGTCAATGGCCTCACTCACCTCGGCGGAGCCATCGCCGCCTCAATCGGTCTGTATTTCCTGCTTGGCTCTGCCGCAGGCGGAACACTGAAACTCGTCTCAGCCCTGATCTATGGTGTCAGCCTGATCCTGCTCTTCAGCGCCAGCGCCGCCTACCATTCGATCCCAGGCACGCCACCCACCGTGGAATTACTCCGCAAGCTCGACCATGCCGCCATCTACCTGCTCATCGCCGGCACCTACACCCCCATTTGCCTCAACGCCTTCAGCGGATTCTTCCGCTGGGGCCTGCTCGGCATCATCTGGGGCATCGCCGTGATCGGAATCCTCTTCAAACTGTTCTACGTCGAGGAACCGCGCTGGCTCGGAGCGCTGATCTATGTCTTGATGGGTTGGCTGTGCATTTCTGCCGCCGGACAAATGCTGACCGCCCTCTCCCCGGTCGCACTGACCTGGTTGATCGTTGGCGGAGTGATATACACCTTTGGTGCCCTCATCTATGCCACCAAAATCTTCGACGTCGCCCCCCAGACCTTCGGCTACCACGGCTTCTGGCATATCTGCGTGCTGCTCGGCGCGGCGGCGCATTTCCTCGCCGTGCTCGGAGTGCTGACATCTTAACTCCCCCTCTGCCCAAAGCGGACAGAAGCTGGTAAAATAGACTGTGCAAGCCGGAACCTCGGTGCTCTCCGCCGGGGTTTTTCATTGCAAAATCATCGGGGCACAGCGCTGCTGTGCCCCTGACTGCGTAACACAAAGGGAACTTATGCTGATTGAAAGAACTGAACTCCGTAATATTGCCATCATTGCCCATGTCGATCATGGCAAAACCACCCTGGTGGATTTCCTCCTGCGCCAGTCGCACACCTTCCGCGACAACCAGCAGGTTGCCGAACGTGTCATGGACTCCAATGACCTCGAACGTGAACGCGGCATCACCATCCTTGCAAAAAATACCGCCATTTCGCTTTTCGACCCTGAAACCAACCAGAACGTCAAAATCAACATCGTTGACACGCCCGGCCACGCCGATTTTGGCGGCGAAGTGGAGCGAATCATGAACATGGTCGACGGCGTGCTGTTACTGGTCGATGCCGCCGAAGGCCCAATGCCCCAGACGCGCTTCGTGCTCAAAAAGGCGCTCGAACGCGGCCACAAGGCCGTCGTCGTGGTCAACAAAGTTGACCGCCGCGATGCCGAACCAGCCCGCGTTCTGAATGACACCTTCGATCTATTCGTGGAACTGGGAGCCAGCGACGAACAGGCCGATTTTCCCGTTGTCTACGCTCAGGCCACTGTCGGGCGCGCCGGGCTGACAACCGATCTCGGCCCCGATCTGAAGCCACTCTTCGACGTTATCCTGCGCCACATCCCCGCCCCCAAAGTCGACCCGGAAGGCCCGCTGCAGGTATTGGTCACCACCCTCGGTTACGACGATTATCGCGGTGTAACCGCTGTCGGGCGCATCTTCGCCGGGACGATCAAGGCCGGGCAGAAGCTGGCTCGTTTAACGGTGGACGGCAGCAACCTGCCGGAAACCGCCCGCTACCTGTACACCTTTCAGGGCTTGAACAAGATCGAGGTGGCGGAGGCCAGCGCCGGCGATATCATCTCCCTGGCCGGGTTGGAAGGCATCGGCATCGGTGAAACCCTGGCAGATCCGCTTAACCCGATCGCCCTGCCGCCCATCAAGGTGGAAGAGCCTACGGTGAGAATGACCTTTGGCGTGAACACCTCCCCTTTCACCGGTCGTGAAGGCAAGTGGAGCACCTCGCGCAAACTGCGCGAACGTCTCTTTGACGAACTACGCACAAATGTTGCCTTGCGCGTCGAAGAAACTGAAAGCGCTGAAACTTTCCTGGTCTCGGGACGCGGCGAACTGCATCTGGGCATCCTGATTGAAACCATGCGCCGCGAAGGCTATGAATTCCAGGTCTCACGCCCTGAGGTCATCTTCCACAAAGCGGATGATGGCGCCCTGCTGGAACCATACGAAGAAGTCCACATCGACACGAGCGCCGAAACCGTTGGCGTGGTGGTGGAAATGCTCGGGTCGCGGCGAGGCCGAATGATGGAAATGCACGACACAGGCGATGGAAATGTGCGCATGGTATATATCGCCCCTACGCGCGGGCTGCTCGGCTTCCGCTACCAATTTCTGACCGCCACGCGTGGCATGGGCGTCATGCACACGTTGTTCAATGGGTATGACGAGCTGGCCGGGCCAATGGTCACCCGCTCGACCGGCTCGCTGGTGGCGATGGATCCCGGTGACACCACGGCATATGCGTTAAAATCCGCCGAAGAGCGCGGGACACTGTTTGTCAACCCCGGTGTAGCCGTCTATATGGGCATGGTGATTGGCGAAAATGCCCGCCCCGGCGACATTGCCATCAACGTCTGCCGAAAAAAGCACCTGACCAATATGCGCTCGGCACGCGGAGATATGG
The DNA here is from genome assembly GCA_903875215.1 of uncultured Anaerolineae bacterium. Taxonomy (GTDB): domain Bacteria; phylum Chloroflexota; class Anaerolineae; order Anaerolineales; family Villigracilaceae; genus UBA5195. The sequence goes on along the minus strand of CAIQVH010000031.1, from coordinate 259,308 downwards.
AAATTCGTCTGACACCCCCGCGCCAGATGTCGCTCGATGAGGCGATTGAGTACCTGGCTGAAGATGAACTGTTGGAAGTGACCCCCCAGTCTTACCGCATCCGCAAACGCATCCTCGACACCGAGGAGCGCGGCAAGCAGACCAAGAAATCCAAGGAAGCGCTGGAAGAAGCCCAAAGCTGAGCCGAGACACCAGCCTGAAAATTCATCAACAAAAAAATGGCGGGGATCACCCCGTCATTTTTTGTTGGCCGCTCCGTTTTTTTTCATCTCAAAGCAATTGCCTGGTTTCGTTTATTGAGTCTTTAAGGCGTCTGAGACAAAAGCCTGCCAGATTGGATATTCTTCCAGTTTCCAGATCTGGCGCTGAACGGCGAAGGCTTCTGCAGGTGCCCAACCGTGACGCAACACCCGCCAGAGTGCCACAAATGCCGAGGCGCGATAGTTCAAGGCGCAGTGGACGAAGATTTTTTCATCCGCATGGGCCTCCAGGGTATCCATAAACCTGTGCAAGTCAGCCAGTTGGGGCGCATCCCAAACAACAGGGATATGGATATAACGCATCCCCAGGCGGGTCACAATGGCGATTTCATCAGGCAGCGCGCGATCCGAATCGACCACAGCCAGGTTAATTACCAGCTGGACGCCTGCCAACGCAAGTTCCGCCAGCTGTTCTGCGGTGGGCTGGCCTGCCGTCCATAACCCGGTATCGAGCGGGGTGAATTGGATGATCTCTGAAAGTGACATTGCGCACAGCCCCATCAGGGGGCCGTCTCCTTGACGATGGCCACTTTCCCGCCGGTCATTTGGCGGAGATCTGCCGGGCTGAGGGCAAAAATCGAGTTTGGCGTGCCTGCCGCAGCCCAGATAAGATCATACTGCAGCAGGTCTTCGTCGAGATAGGTTTCCATCGGCTGGAGATGCCCGATCGGAGGCACACCGCCAATCGCAAAACCGGTAACAGCTCGCACAAATTCCGGGTCGGCGCGCCCGATCGGTTCGCCGGCATAGCTGCTGATCAGGCGCTCATCCACTCGATTAGAGCCGCTGGTGAGCACGAGAATTGCTTTTCCGCTCTGGCTGCCCTTGAAAATCAGGGATTTGGTGATCTGTCCCAATTGACAGCCGGCAAAATCAGCAGCTTGTTGAGCAGTGCGGGTGTGCGCCGGCGATTCTAGTACAGTGAATTCGTAGCCGAGCGCACGCAGCGCATCCTGAACTTTTTGTGAAGAATTGGAAAGATGGGTTGTCATGGCAGGTTCCTTTGGAAGAAATGGCCGGCAACGGACTAACAAAACGCGCCGCTCGTTTCTCTTTCAGCGAGGACGCGTTTCCAGAAAACGGATTAAAGGTTCTCGGGGCTATTCAAGATAAGCCAGCAGGCGCTGGTGGACTTCATCCTTGCCAATATCCAGCACAGAAAGCAGCTTATCGCGGCCCGCTTCGCCTGCCACAATCTCCAACTTGCTGGCCGGAACGCCAAGCACCTCAGATAAAAAGTTGATCAACGCTTGGTTGGCTTCCGCTTCGATGGGCGGCGCCATTAAGCGCACCTTGACAGTCCCATCAGACAGAATCTCTGCAATTTCGTTTCTGCTGGAGCGCGGAATCACCCGCACTGCCAGCGCAGCCCCGCGACGACCATCGTGCAGATGAAATTTTCTGGAAGCCATAACCAACCTCAACATTAACGCAGGATTTGGATGAGAACCCGTTGAATGAATTGTACCAGAATTAGAAAAATGAACGGGCTAAAATCAAACATCCCAATCAGCGGCACCACGCGGCGGATTGGAGAAAGCATGGGTTCCACCAGGCGATCCACGAAACGGCGCACCGGGTGATAAGGGTCCATAAAATAAGAGAGGATCACATACACCAGCACCAGCAGGTTAAGCAGGCTGGCAACCGAGTTGATAATTAAGACCAGGAGTGTGTTCATGAGTACACCTTTCTCTATTTTTGATCTGCCCGCCTCACGCGTTTGGCGGACGCGAGCCAAGAATCGCCGTGCCCACCCGCACCAGGGTTGCGCCTTCTTCGACTGCGACCGAAAAATCGGTGCTGGTGCCCATTGATAGCTCTTGCCAGCGCGCCTGGGGGACTTTTTCTGCCATAAATGCGCTCAATTCGCGCAACAGGCGAAAATATGGGCGGGCCTGTTCGCCATCTTCAAAAAAAGGCGGCATGGTCATTAATCCGTGAATTTCAAGATGCGGCAAGGCCTGAATTGATCGCGCTTCAACGGCCAGCGCTTCCCATTGCTGCGGGGTGCTGGCAGCATAACCAAATTTACTGACCTCGCCGCTGACATTACATTCCAACAGCACCGGCAGCCTGCGCCCCGCCTCTGCGGCCAAACGCTCCAACCGCATGGCCAGTTTCAGGCTGTCCAGGCTGTGCATCCAGTCGAAATGACGCACCACCAGGTCAGCTTTACGGCTCTGAACATGCCCGATCATGTGCCAGCGCAAACCTGGCACCACACCCAGCGCCTGGATTTTTTGTTCCGCTTCTTCGGCATAATTCTCGCCCAGATCGCGAATCCCGGCTGAAAGAGCGGCGCGAATCACTTCCACTGGTTGCTTTTTGCTTACCACCACCAGGCGGATCAGCCCTGGATCACGACCGCTCCGCCGCGCAGCAGCCTCAATTTGAGCGCGCACCGACTGATGGCGTTCGAAAATCTCGGCAACAAGCGGAGGATACCCTGCGTCCATGCTATGAAAACCTCGTAAATCCAGGTCTTTCCGGCAAATCAGGCCAGCGCAATCAAGGCGCCAAAACGACCGGTCTTGCCGTGTTGGGCGCGATGCGAATACCAATCTTCCGGATGACAGGCGGTACACAACCCGGCCACTTCAATCTGCTCAACACCGGCGCGCCGCAACGACAGGGTATTGGCCGCCCACAGGTCAAAATGCAAGCGCGCCGAACCAGGCCGACTCTGAAACAGCGCTTCAGAGTCGCTGCCAAACACATAACGGGCCTGTTCTTCAACTTCCGGGCCGACTTCGTAATGATCCGGGCCAATTGAAGGGCCAATGGCGGCGCGAATGTCGGCGGGGCGGCTGCCATAGGCGGCGGTCATGGCCCGCACCGCTTCCCCGGCGGCCTGCTTGAGCGTCCCAACCCATCCGGCATGGATGATGCCAACCGCGCGTCGGACGGGGTCGTGAAGCAGGATCGGCGTACAGTCAGCGAAGCGCATGAACAGGGTCACGGCCGGGTTATCGGTCAGGATGGCATCCGCTTTCAATTCGACCCGCTCTTCCAGGCTGGCATGCGGAGCGTTGGCCAGCACCACATCCGCGCTATGGACCTGCCAGACATCAAACAAGGACTGCGGATCGCGTCCAAGCGCCCGAAAAGCCCGCTGACGATTTTCGCGCACACAATGGCGCTCATCGCCCACTGTGCCGCCGACATTGAGAGAATTCCAGGGTTCGGGACTGATCCCGCCCTGACGAGTAAAGACAGCCTGGATGACTTCTGGCGGGAAAATGTCAAAACTCAGATAGCGGACTGTGTCCGAATGGTGAAATTTCATCCCGGCCTGGTCATTTTTCTGCAGTGGAAAAGCGCTTTTCGAGCGCCTGGCGTGTTTCGCGCATCGATTCTTCAACATAAGGCAGGCCGAACCAGGCGGTGCCAAAGCCAAACAGACCCCCGGTCAGGGTCCGCAACAATGGCGTGGATTCGCGGAACGGCAGCAGGGCCGCCAGGAAAGAGAGTCCCAGCTGGCTGAATAATTGCGAGAAACCATCCAGTCCAATCGGGCCGATGGCCAGAATCAGCCAGAGTGCCCAATGGAGCGGCGGAATGCGGCGGCCGGTCAATGCAAAGAGAAATCCAAACAGAATAATGGCGCCGTAAATGGCAACATCCCGCTGGCAAAGGGCAATTTTATACCCCAGTTGTTCTGTGCCGACAAAGCTGCGCGCAGCCAGCAGGCCGGTGTTGCTCTCGTCAATCCCGGTGGCCTTCCCAAAAGTGATCACGCCGGGCAGCCCGGCGGCAGCACGCGGGTAATAAGCCTGTTCACCAAACAGGTAGAAAGAGCGAAATCCCAATTGGTGGCAGAGCGGGCTGTAGGCTGTGTAAATCAGGCGGGCGGGGAAAGTCGCGCCCGCTTTCATCAAGATCGGGGCGAGGAAGGGCAATCCCAGGTACAGGATCAGCAACAGGTTGACGAAGGCCAGCCAGTGCCGGGCCATCCATAGGGACAGGCGGTCTGCTCCGGTGAGAGGGGGTATCGCCGGCGGGCTGGCCTGTTCCAGCCGGGCCTGCTGCGCAGCGGCGTCGCGGGCGGCTCCCAGCGTCATCAACAATTCCGGGCGGGAAAATGGCGCGCGCAAAACGTAGGGGCCAATCTCCACGACGGGGATCTGGTCAAAATATTTTTTTTGCAAAGCCGGGTCACCATCGATATCCACCACGCGCAAAGTGTGGGGAATTTGCGTCTGGAGCGATTCAAGTTCTGTGAGAGCCAGTTCACACAGGTGGCATTCAGCGCGGGTATAAAGGGTGACATTAATCATGGTTTACAGGCCAAAGTTGACCCACAGGCCATAACGCGAAAGCAGGTTGAAAACGCCAAAAATTAACATACCGCCGACCACGACCATCAGCACACCCATGACGATTTCTACCATCCGCATCAGACGGCTGTACTTGCGCAAGATGACCGTTACCCAGCCAATGCCCAGCGCGGCAATCAGGAAGGGAATCGCCAGGCCGGCAGAATATGCCGAGAGCAGGAGCGCGCCATATGCGATGGAACCGCCGTTCAGCGCGAACGTCAGAATAGCGCCCAGCACCGGGCCAACACACGGCGACCAGCCCGCCGAGAAGAAGACTCCCATCAGGGCCGAGGACAGGTATCCCAGCTTGGGATCGGGCAGTTCCTGGACGCGGGTATCATATTCCAGAAACGGGATGCGAAAGACCCCGATCATGTGAAGGCCAAAAACCATGATCACCAGCCCGCCCAGGCGAGCCATCCAGATGCGCAGATCATACAGCACGCCGCCGATTGCCGAAGCGGCCACTCCCAACAGCACAAAGACGACACTGAACCCGAGCACGAAAGCCAGCCCGTGTGTAAACGTAACAAAGCGATTGTTCTCGGTCGATTCACCTCCGGCTGCGCGGCCGCCCAGGTAGCCGACATAGGCCGGCACCAGCGCAAAAACGCACGGAGAAAGAAAAGACGCGATCCCGGCCAGGAAAGCCAGCCCAAAAGAAATATTCATGCATCACCTCATTGACACCAATAGTTTTTAGTACTCGCGCTGGCGAACATCCACCTGCGTCCCGCCGGGCATACCAACCGTTTGATCGCCAGGATCCAGGCTGACTTCGGGCGTCGTCCAACGGAAGATCCACTTGGCATCCTCCGGGCGGACATTGAGACAGCCATGCGAGCGGGCTGTGCCGTAATTGTTATGCCAGAAAGTGGAATGGATCGCGATTCCTGCGCCAGAGAAAAACGTGCACCAGTTAACTCCAACCGTATCATAACCGGCATCCACCGTTCCGCCAGCCATGTGGATGGAGATGGATTTGCGCCAGGTGCGGTGCCCATCCCCCAACGGGGTTGACCAGGTATCGGTGGAATTGCCCTGCGCGTCCCACTTACGGCCGCTCGACATTTTACAGAAGAAGACTTCCGTCTCCCCCTCAAAGCAGGAAAGCGTCTGGTAGGTCAAATTGGCTACCACCCGCTTTTGGGTTGGGTCAACCTGCGGGTTGATCGGGGTCATTTCCTCGGGCGTCAGCACGCGGAAGGCCGCTCCCTCCGCCCACATCAGGTCGTTTTCCACACCTGCAAACTTGTTATCGATAAAAACCGGCTGCGTGGCGCGATAGATCAGGTTCCCAGTCACTTCACTGGTCTTCACCTGGTCAATCCACATCACCTGACTGTAATACAGGCGCGTGGGCAAGCCATTTGCCCTGGCATTTTTCAGCCACGACGAAGATGGTTCGCTGTTCTCCAGCACAAAATCGACATACGGCACGGTCACCTCAGCCCAAAAGCCGCTTTTCCCGGCTGGCATGGCTGAAAGCGGTGTATTCGGCAAATTCTTAACCGGCTGCACATAGGCCGAATACAGGTAGCCCTGGGGCGTCTCCACCCAGCGCTGGTTGATCACGTTGGGATCGATCGAGGTAGCCACTGCTTCCCGCAGCCACGGCACAATCGTATCAGGATAGAGCGTACCAACCGAAGCATAATCCACGCGCGGCGCTGATTTAAGATCAAGAGTCGCCGTCAAGCGCCCCAGCCGCTCCCCCTCCGGGAATGGCCCCAAAGGCATCACCCGGCTGAAAGGCTGCAGCGCCATCAACCCGGCCGTGCCGCCAACCATTTTTAGAAAATCGCGTCTTGTTATAGCCATAGTCACCTTCGTATCTTCAGCGACCCATCGCCGCTCTAGGAGTGCGCAAAGGATACCCGCAAAGCGGGGTTCCGTCAATTCAGAGATTTATCAACCCTGAGAAATGGGCAATCAAGTACGCAAATAAGATTCCAGCGCGCCAAAACATTCAGCGCCGACCTTGTGGCCTGCTTCGCTCTCACAAAACAGCACCTGCCCGCCGAGATTTTCCACCAACTCAACGGTCCGCTGAGCCTGGGCGATGGGAATGATCTGATCTTGACGGCCATGCGTGACGAAAACTTTTTTCCCGCTGAACTGCCCTGCCGCGGCGACCTCCTCGGCTCCCATGGGCGTGAATCCCGCTAAAATTGCCATTTTCCGCACCCGGGCCGGATACAACAACCCCAGGGCCAGCGTCATCGCCGCTCCCTGGCTGAATCCGGCCACGTCCACGCTGCTGGCATCCAGCCCATAGGCGCGCGCAAACCCATCGAGCAGATCGATCAACGCCGCGGCAGAAGGCCGCAGTAAATCAACCGTCGGCCAGCCTTCATGCACTGCAGGCCGGCGCCAGGAATAGCCGCTGCTGGCCGCCGGGTGGGGCGCACGTGGAGCAAGCAAGTAGCTTTCGGATGGAAAGCTGCGGGCAAAGGCCCACATCGAATTCTCATCCCCGGTCCAGCCATGCAGCAGGAGCAGGAGGCGCCCGCCAGCCACAGGGCGGATTCGCAGTGTCCATTCATCAAAAGTCAGCAAAGAAGTTTGCGGCAAAGTCATCAGTCTCGATCCAGCTTTTTTACCAGTTTATCCAGCCCGACCAGGATGAACCAGACCAGACCGATCGGGATCATGGCGCCTAGCAGGCACAGCAAGCCCATCAAGGCCGCGCCGGTGCCATAGATGGCCCAGATCAACCCGACACCGACCAGGAAAAGCAACAAAAGTGCCCCAACCACCAATCGAAAGGTGGTTTGTGAAGCATATTTTCGCAGATCTGAGCTCATAAATGTATCGCTTTCTGGGCAACAACCAGGATCAGGGAGAAATCAGCCAGCATATGACACAGGACCGCCGGCAGTAGTGATTGAAAGCGCCGGGTCAGTTGGCGCCACGCCCAACTGACCGCAACCAGAATGACAAAGATAGCCAGGTTCCATGCCGGGGAGAGAAAGAGACCCACAACCAGCAGATGATACCCGGCATACAGAAAGTCCACAGGCTGCAGGATGCTGGAGGCGCTGCCCAGCCTGCCGCGCCAGTAGAATTCTTCCAGTACCGGATTAGCGAGTGAAAAATAAGCCACGATCAGCCACCCGGAAGATCCGCCCAGCGCCAGTCGGACGGACAAATCCGGCGGGAGGCGCAGCCAGGGCCAGAGCAGCCAGGCCAGCAAGCCGGCCACCAGCCCCGTCAGGGCAACCGGGAGCAGTCTCCGCAGCGAAACGGAAGCCAGCGGCAGGGGCGGGGTTTGCCTGCCCGGCAGCAGGAGCGGCAGCATCGCCAGGTGAAATCCAATCAAGGCGGCCCAGGCGCTGCGCAGGAAGATCATCCCGGCGGCAACTGCCATGTAGGGCAAAGCCGCCCAGCTCAGACGCGCCCTAATCACCGCTCGAGACCGCCTGCCGCAGACGGCGCCAGGCGCGCGCCTGCCAGCTGACCGCCTTGCGCAGTTGGGGCAGACTGGCCTGCGTGGCTTGCTCTCCGCGTTGCGCCAGCCGCTCAATATCCACCCGGTCAAGGAAAAGGACATCGGCCACATCGGGGTGAATCAACACTTCGGGGTGGTCAATGCGCAGGCGCAGTTCGGTCATCTGGTGCTGGCTGATATCGACCGCATCGACGAAGATATTAAAAGCGCGGGTGATGTTCAGTTGGTTAATCTGCTCGGCAAAAGGCACTGCCATCGGAAGTGACATGGTTAGCGGGGTCTTGGGCGTATCCAGTGGATACATGAGCGAGACGGCCACCACGGGCAGATCGGGAGCGAAAGCACGGGCAGCGCGTACCGGAACGGGGTCGAGCGTGCCGCCATCGATCAAGGTGTATTCGTTGTACTGCCGCGGAGGGATCAGGCCGGGAATGGCGATCGACCCCATAATGGCATCGAAGACGCGCCCTTCCTGCAAGATGATTTCACGGCTGCTGTTAAGGTCCACTGCCACGGCAGCGCACGGCAACCCAAGCTCGCCAAAGGTCAAATCACCAAATTGTTGGCGAATCATCTCCTGAACCCCACGAATACCCAGCAGACCAGGCCCATCAGCCAGCGGCCAGCTGAACAGCCGCGATTGATCAATCGCGGCGACGGCACGCTGCACCTCCTCAGCGCTACCCAACTGCGCATACATGGCCGCCACAATCGATCCAATGCTCGTTCCGGCCACCGCGCGAATACGGAACCCTTCCCGTTCGAGCACGCGCAGGACGCCCAAATGCGCAGCCCCGCGCGCGCCACCACCACCCAAGGCAAGTGTAATATCCATGCAAAAATTATACTCCGCTGGGGTTATCCATCCACCGCTCTCCGGTCATGGTTCGTAGAAAAGATTAACAATGGATGGTATGATTTGCCCATGCAGCCTCCACAAGAATCCCTGGAAAGCTCCTCCCCCATCGTCACCCGCGCCGTGGCCGCCGGATTGCGCGGCCATTACACCGAAAACTACCCCTTCCCCGCCTGGCAAAAAGCCGCCTTGCGCGCGCTGGGCGCTTTTCCTCAAGAACTGGCGCGTTTCGCCATCAGCCGCTTTCAGGCCGCCTCTGGTTCCCCGCCAGAATCCCTCGCAAATTTCAAGTTGGATGATTTAATCCAGGCGCGCCTTAATGATTACGCGAAATCTGACGAGAAATTCCCCACCCTGACGATTGGTGCGGCACTGGGCGGCGCCACCACCGCCCTTTCTCTCGCGCTGGGAGCCGCCTTCCTGCCCCAGGCTTTTGTCATCACGCTCAAAAAAGGGAGTTCTCGCGGTGACGTGAACGAATATTTACATCGCTCGCTCGCCGCCGCCCTGAATCTTGCCGCCAGCGATCCGCGCCTGATGACCATTCAACACTACGACCCGGTTCATGATGGCTGGCTGACACGTCACGTCAACCACCTGCGCTTCAAATTGGTCGAACTACCCGCGCAGTACGCGGCCTTCATCCGCCAGCGATTGGCGCCTAGCGGCACAATCGTCAGCCTGGAGGGCGGCGCAGAATGGCTGCGCTACCGCCTCGGCCCGCGCAGTGTCTTTCAGGTCGGCGGATGGGGCGATCTACCGGCAGAGGAATTTCTGTCGGGCAGTCCGCGCCTGGAGACCTACGCGCGCAGCGCCGGACTGAAGTCCTCCCGCTGGGCGCTGGAAGGTTGGGCCCTGGAAAGGGGCCCGGAATCGGAATGGGGTAGTGAGCCGGGACTCTTTTCCGCGCTGGAAACATTTTGCGAGGCTGAAGGCTTTCGCTTTGTGCGCATCCAGCTGCCGCACCCCAATGATTTCTCCCGCCTGGCCTTCCAGGCCACCCAGCGCCTGCTCGAAAAAGAAGGCCGCGCCCCGCAAGGTGTCAGCATCGAATGTTTCAGCCAGTTTGATGCCACCGCCGCGCGCCAGGCCGGCCTGCTGCCGCTCTGGTTGATTTTCAACACCCGCGACAGCGCCCGCTATCTTCAAGAAATGAGCGCCCACTTCCCAGGCGGGAAACCTGTCTTTTTCTCACCGCTGGCAACTTTTTCACTGACCCCAGATATGGCCGGCTGGGACGAATGGCGCGCCGCTCTCGCAGACCGCCCATTCATCAACAGCGGCGCGCGCGCCAGCCACTACCCGGCTGACGCCCGCGCCCTGATCGAATGGAGCCGCCCCCTGCGGCAGTGGGCCGCCGATCATCCGGCACCTATCCGCCAGCACCTGGAGCCGCTGGAACTGCTCAGCCTGGCGCAGCAGTTATAACAGCGCGCGCAGCCCCGCCAGCAACGCCTCCACATCCTGCGGCGTGTTGTACCCCTGGATCGAAATGCGCACAAATTTCCTGTCCTGCCACTGGATAAGCGGCACTTCGACCCGAAATTCATCATACAAGCGCGTTTTCAGCTGCGCCAGGTCGGTAGAGGCAGGAAGTGGCGCGATACCCATCTGCCGAAAGAAATCTGAATCCGGCGCATAAAGCGGCTCGAGACCAGTCAGTTCGCAGACACTGCGAATGGCCTGGCCCAGCAGGCGGTGACAATCCTGGCGGACGCGCTCCCAGTCATGAGCGTGAGCAAATTCCAGCGCAGCGGGGACAGCCAGCGCAGCCGCGGGATCCTTGGTGCCAGTCCACTGCAATAAGTCTATAAAGCGCTTGCCAGTACCAAACTGCGGCTGGCCGCCATAGCCCCAGCTGACCACCAGCGGCTCGATCAGCGCCTGGGCGGAGGGTCGGGCATGCAGAAAAGCGGCACCCTTGGGGGCCAGCATCCATTTGTGACAGTTACCGGTATAAAAATCAGCGTCAACGGCCTGCAAATCCAGCAGAATCTGCCCGGGAGCGTGCGCGCCGTCCACCAGGGTCAGGATTCCGGCCTGGCGCGCGCGCTGGCAGATCGCTTCCACTGGCAGCCGCAGCGCAGTCGGCGAGGTGATGTGACTCAGGAATATGAGCCGCGTGCGCGGTGTAACGCCCGCCCAGATTTGTTCGAGCATGGCTTCTTCAGATCGGGCAGGCAAAGTCACCGGCTGGTGAAGATATCTGGCACCGGCCCGCTCACAGAGAAAGTCCCAGGTGTAATCGCAGGCTCCATACTCATGGTCAGTGGTCAGGATTTCGTCGCCAGGCTGGAGCTGCAGCGAGCGGGCAATAATGTTGACCCCATGTGTGGCGTTGGGAATGTAAACCAGATCGTCAGCGTCAGCGTTAAGATAATCCCCCAGGGCAGCGCGTGACTCTTTGAGCAGTGCATCATGCTCGCGGCCCAGGAACAGCACCGGCTGGCGTTCCAGGCGGCGCTGCCAGCCCTGGTAGGCATCGAAAACAGGTTTCGGAGTGGCTCCAAAAGAGCCATGATTGAGAAAATGAATTTCAGGGTCAAGCAGGAAGTGTTGTTTGAGGTTGTTCATGCTGTCTATTATAGCAATGTGCAATCAATCCATGCCAACCTTTACCATGACAGGGCAAGGCAGCTTTGTGTCCATCGTGATCGTGCCGCCGCACCGCCTGACGAATTTCCTGTTCCCCGACCCGGAAGCGTATCGCGGCATGTTGAGCAATTTGCGCACCCTGCACGCCAACCACCCCGAAATACACACATTCAATCAGCTTAAATGGAGATGACGGATCTTTTTTATCAATTGGTCGATAGAATGATTACAGCGTTAATTAAGTGTTCCGTAAAACTCCCTCACCCTAACCCTCCCCCAAAGGGGGAGGGGATTGCCCCCCTCCCCCCCGGGAGAGGGCAGGGGTGAAAGTCTGCGCGAGCTCATGTTTAAAAACTCGCAAGACTTACTTTACGGTGTAATGATTAATTTGGAATAAATTATTCATCTTTTATCAAGTTTCTGTCAAGGTTTTGCTTTATAATTAAACCTAAATAATTTCGTCGGGATAACAAATAACGTCCCAGCATGGCTTGCCTTTTTCTTATCAATCTTGGTTTGGTTCGCGGTAGATGGATAATAGGATGATGACCTTTATTGGAGGTTTTTGTGCGCACAAACCACAAGGCTAGCGCGACAGAACTCAAGCAACAAATCGCCGATCTTCAAAATACAATCAACAGCCTGGAGGCCAGGCTGCAGCAAAATGTATCGGGGCGCCAATACACCGAACAGATGCTGGCCGAAAGCAGCGGACGGTTTCATACCTTGTTTGAAACCATGGCGCAAGGCGTGGTCTGGCAGGATGCCAATGGAATGATCACCCTGGCCAACCCGGCCGCCGAGCGAATCCTGGGACTCTCGCTCGATCAACTGCAAGGGCGCTCTTCGCTCGATCCGCGCTGGAAAAGCATTCACGAAGATGGGACAGATTTTCCCGGCGAGACCCATCCGGCCATGGTAGCCCTAAAAACCGGTCAGCCGGTTCTCGGCGTGGTGATGGGGGTTTTTCATCCGGTCAAAGAAGAAACCCGCTGGATCCTGGTCAACGCGACGCCGTTATTCAAGGTCGATGAAACCCGGCCCTACATGGTCTACGCCACCTTCGATGACATCACCGCCCTGCGGCAGGCCACCGAGACAATCCGCCGGAGCGAAGAACGCTTCAACCACCTCGTTTCCAATCTCGAAGAAATCGTCTATACCCTAGACCTGGAGCAGCGCCACACCGGGGTTTTCGGCCCCTGGGTGCAGCGCGCCGGCCTGACTGAGGACTTTTTTCTCGGCAAGACCTCGCGCGAGATTTTCGGCGACGCGAACTCTCAGGTGCATGAAGCCGCCAACCTGCGAGCCTTGCAGGGGGAACACGTCACCTACGCCTGGACGCTTAACAACGGCACCGACATCCAGTATTACGAGACTTCGTTGACCCCCCAGCGTGACCAGCAAGGAAAGATTTTCGGTTTGGTAGGTGTGGGGCGCGATGTCAGCGCCAGCAGCAAGGCCGCTGCCGCGCTGGCCAGCAGCGAACAACGCGTCCGCACCATGATTGATGCAGCCATGGATGCCATCATCACTACAGACTCCCGGCTGCGCATCGTCACATTTAACCAGGCCGCCGAGAACCTGTTTGGTCTGCCAGCCAACCAGGCTCTTGGTCAGCCGATCGGCATCTTCCTGCCAGAACGTTTCCGCGGACATCACAGCAAATTGATGTTTGGGATGAGCGGGGAACATCCCCAGAAATATCCAGCCGGGAAAGTCTTTTCCATCATCGGCCTGCGCGCCAACGGGGAGGAATTCCCGGCCGAATCCACCTTCTCGGTTACAGAAAACAACGGCGAAAAATACTTCACCGCCATTCTGCGCGATATCACCGAGCGAAAAAATGCTGAAAAAGCCCTGCGGCTCAGCGAAGACCGCTTCCGCTCCACCTTTGAATCGAGCAATGCCATCATGCTGTTGATCGAACCAGATTCGGGGCAGATTGTGAACGCCAACCTCGCCGCAGAACATTTTTACGGCTACCCCCGCGCAAAGCTGATGGACATGAACATCGCCGAGATCAACCAGCTGCCTCCCGACGAAATTGCCAATGAACGCCAGCACGCCAAACGCGAGGAACGCAATTACTTTATTTTTCCACACCGGCTGGCCAGCGGTGAGATTCGCTTCGTCGAGGTGCGTTCCAGCCCAATCCAGACCGAGGAGAGAATCCTGCTCTTTTCGATCATCCACGATGTCACCGACCGCCGGCGGGCCGAAATGGAGCTCAAAACCAGCGAAGAACGCTACCGGACGCTGTATGAAACCATGCAGTTGGGCATCGTTTACCAGGACGCCAGCGGGAAAATTACCAGCGCCAACCCGGCCGCAGAACAAATCCTGGGATTGACCTGGGAAGATATACTCAAACGCAACTCCCTGGATCCTACCTGGGACGCCCTGCAAGAAGATGGCAGCCCCTACCCTGCCGAAACCCTGCCCAGTATGCTGGCGCTCAAAACCGGCCGCCCCGAGCAGGGCACAATGGGAATCTACAACCCGCAAACCCGCACGCACCGCTGGATCAGCGTCACCGCCATTCCGCAATTCAAACCCGGCGAGAAACAGCCCTTCCAGGTTTACGCCACCTTCAACGACTTCACCGAGCGAAAACTGGCCGAAAACGAACTGCGCGCCAGCGAAGAGCAATTTCGCGGGTTGGTGGAAAGCCTCTCCAGCCTGATCGTCACTTTCGACCTGGAAGGCCGCTTCCTCTACTTGAACGACCTGGCCGCGCGACAGTTTGGCAGCTCACCCGCCGAGTTGGTGGGAAAAAGCATGTTCGAAACCTTCCCGGAGCAGGTTGCCGCCCGCCAGATGGCTGCCCTGCGCGAGGTGGCCTCCACCGATCGCTCGTTGTCCTTTGAAAGCCAGGGGCAGTGGCAGGGCCAGCTGCGCTGGTATCGCCACACCATTCAACCCATCCACGATCAAAATGGGCTGGTAACCCAGGTGCTGGTCAACTCCACCGACATTAATGACATCAAAATAGCCCAGACCGAGCTACAGGAATTCAACCGCACCCTTGAACAGCGCGTCAACGAACGCAGTGCCGAAGTGCAGGATCTTTATGACAACGCGCCTTGCGGCTACCACTCGCTCAGCCCGGAAGGCATCATCACAATCATGAATCAGACCGAGCTGAACTGGCTGGGATACACCCGGCAGGAAGTTATCGGCCACTCTATCACTGAATTTCTCAACGAAGCCAGCCTGGCCACTTTCAAAGAAATTTTTCCCCAGCTTAAAAAAACCGGTGTAATAAACGACATCGAAATCGAAATGCTGCGCCGGGATGGCAGCAGCCTCCCGCTCCTGCTCAATGCCACCGCCATCTTCGACGCTGCCGGCAACCTGCTTACCACCCGCTCCACCACACTCGATAATACCGAACGCAAACGCTTTGAAACCGCCCTGCGCAACAGCGAAGCCCGCCTGAACTTCCTGGTGACTCAAACCCCGGCAACCATATTCACCTGCGCCCTGACAAGCAACTATCCCATTTCCTTTATCAGCGATTCCATCCACCAGGTTCTTGGCTACCAAGCTCACCAATACACCGATGATAATGGCTTCTGGTATTACCTGCTCCACCCCGATGACATCCCTGCCGCGAAACTTGGGCTGGAAAAACTGCTCGAGAACGGTTTCTGCACCTGGGAGGCGCGTACCCTCCACGCCAACGGCGAGTACATCTGGATGTCCACCGGCATGAAGATGGTTTATGACGACAAGAACCAACCGCAGGAAATCATCGGGTACACCATCAACATCAACGAGGCCAAAAAAGCTCAGATCGCGCTGGCCGAGAGCGAAGCCAACCTGCGCCAGAGCCGCCACGAGCTGGGCATCACCTATGCCGCACTGGCTACCGCCTCGCGCGCCAAGGATGAATTCCTGGTCAACATGAGCCATGAACTGCGCACGCCGCTGAACGGCATCCTCGGCCTGTCCGAAATCCTGCTGGATGGCTACCGCGGGCCTCTCAACGAACACCAGCTAAAATTCGTGCGCACCATCGACACCAGCGGGCGGCACCTGCTCAGCCTGATCAATGACATCCTCGACCTGGCCAAAATTGAAGCCGGCAAACTGGAAGTCCACCCGGAAATCATCACCGTTAACGAAGTTTGCCAGTCCAGCCTGGCGTTCGTCAAGGAGCTGGCCATTAAAAAAGAATTGGCGCTGCGCTCCATGATCGAACCTGGCATCACCACCCTGCGAGCCGACCCGCGCCGCCTGAAGCAGATTCTGATCAACCTGCTGAGCAACGCCGTCAAATTTACCCCGGCCAAGGGCGGAATTTTGCTGGAAGTCAGCAGCGACGCCGAAAAGAAGTGCCTGAATTTTTCCGTCAGCGATACCGGCATCGGCATATCAGCCCAGGATATCAACCGGTTATTCACCCCCTTCACCCAGGTGGATGGCAGTCTGACACGCCAACACGAAGGCTCCGGCCTGGGACTGGTGCTGGTCAAACAGCTGGCCGAAATGCACGGCGGCAGCGTCTCTGTAGTCAGCGAACCCGGCCAAGGCAGCTGCTTCACGGTGTCCATGCCCTGGCAGCCCGGCATCACAATGCCCACCCCGGCTTCTTCCAAGCCCCGCAAGACCGACGAAAGTCAGGAAAACAACAACGGCGCGGCCACAACCGGCTCGCTTGGTACCATCCTGCTGGCTGAGGATAACGAAATTAACAGCATGACCATCAGTGACTTTTTGACAAACCTTGGGTACCAGCTGGTACTGGCCGAAAACGGCTTGGAAGCGCTCAGTAAAGCCGAGGAAACCAATCCGGACGTGATCCTGATGGATATCCAGATGCCTGGAATTGACGGTTTTGAAGCCACGCGCCGCCTGCGCGCCTCACCGCGCTTTGCCTCCACCCCCATCATCGCGCTGACCGCTCTGGCCATGGCCGGCGACCGCGAACGCTGCCTGGAGGCCGGTATGAACGAATACCTGAGCAAACCCTTCAGCCTGACGGCTCTACAGGAGCTGATCGAGACATTCCTGCAACATCAATAAAGTGACCGGCGGACAGTCTTTGCGACTGGCCGCCGGTCACTTTTCAGCGGGGCGAGAGGAGAATTACTCGCAACCAGCCAGGCTGCCGGGATTTGCATCCAGCGTTTTCAAACAAAAATAGGATTCAAGCACGCGCCGCACAATCGGCGCGGCCACACTTGCGCCTTCTCCACCATTATAAGCAAAGGCCACCACCACAATTTCAGGATTGTCATACGGCGCGTACACCACCGTCCATGAGTGTGTGGGCCACTCGCCAAACCGGCAGCGCTGGGCCTGGCGGGCGATATCATCGCAGTATTCGGCAGTCCCCGTTTTACCAGCCACCGCAATCGGGAAGGGATTGGGGAACTGCTTGGTGGGCTGGACAAAAATCTTATCCAGCGTGCCCCGCGAGTCAGTCACCGCCAACCGCATCCCCTCCTGAATTTTCTGCACCACGTACGGTTGAACCGTCTTGGTGGCGCCGGTTTCGGTGCAATAGCTGTTCTCGCAGAAGAAATCCTTGATGAGCGGGTCAGCGGTGATATCCCAAAGCTGGTGCCCGGAATTGGGAGAAATCTGCCAGCGGCCCTGCCCCGCCTCGGAGTAGAAATTCCCCTCCGCATCGCGCCAGACGGGCACCACCTTGCCGTTGTTATCGGTCACTTCGCGAATGACGGTGGGCTGCATGTGTTTCCCGTTATTGGCAATCGTCGCGGCAGACATCAACACCTGCAACGGAGTGGCCAGCACATAGCCCTGGCCCACACTGGCAATATAGGTATCGCCAGTGCTCCAGTTTTCGCCCTGATTGATCCGTTTCCACTGCGGATCGGGGATCAAGCCTTTGGCCTCGCCGGGCAACTCAATACCGCTGACCTGGTTATAGCCCAAAGCCTGAGCATACTGCTGCAGCCGCAAAATTCCCAGCCCCTCCTTGATCTCGGTCTTATAACCGCCGCCCAGCTTATAGAAACAAACGTTGCTGGAATAGGCAATGCAACGCAGGAAGGTGATGGTTCCGAACCCGGCCGCGTTCCAATCCACGAAGGTGCGCTCATTGCCGGGGTCGTTAGGAGAAAAGGATTCGGTCAGGCGCAGTTCGCCGGGCGCTTCAATCACCTGGTTGAGATCCACCACGCCTTCATTCAGGGCGCCAGTGGCCGTCGAAAGCTTAAAAACCGAGCCGGGCGGGTATTCGTTGGAGGTGGCAAAGTTCAGGAGCGGTTTGCGCGGATCAGTGGCCAGCTGGTTGTAATAATAAGCCGGAATAATGCGGGCAAAGCGATTGTTCTCGAAGGTCGGGTACGAGTACATCGCCAGCACCTCGCCAGTTTTCGGGTTCATGGCAATCACTGCGCCGCTGGAAATGCGCTGCTGGCCTGTGCCACCGTAAAAATATGTGTTCCAGTAATCAATTTCACTGGTCAGGGCGGCTTCGACTACCTTCTGCAGGCGGGTATCGATGGTCAGGATCAGGTTGTTGCCCGAGACAGGCGTTACAGGCGGTTCGATGTTGCGCAGTTCCTGTCCGGCCACATCCACTTCCACCACCCGGCGGCCAGGTTTGCCAGAGAGGATATCCTGAAAATAGACTTCCACGCCGGCATAACCAACTTTGTCACGGTTGGGGAGAAAGCCCAGGGAACGGTAGAATTCTTCGAGCGAGGCCGGAATGGGCCCCAGGAAACCGATGATGCTGGCGGTTAACGATCCGGTTGGGTAATTGCGGATCGGTTCCACTTCCACGCTGACACCGGGCCAGTCGCTGTTTTTTTCGCGCACGATACGGGCTTTTTCCTCGCTGACATTGCACTGGATACGGATGGGGCTGTATGGCGCATTGGTATCCTGTAGTTCCACCAGCTGGGTGATGCCCGGGCCGGGTACGCAGGCCGATACCAGCTTGGCCTCCTCCAGCGTGCCGCTGCTGACGGGGACGCCAGTCAGCTGGGACAGCTGGCGGTAAATCTCCTGAGTGTCGCCATCGCTGTCGGGCAGATTGGCTGGAGTGATCACAATATTGTAGGAAGCCACATTGGAGGCCAGGATCAACCCATTACGGTCATAGATGATCCCGCGCGAGGGGGGCACGCGAATTTCACGGGTGCGGTTTTCCTCGGCCTGGGAGAACCAGGTCTGGTAATCCACCACTTGCAGGATGAACAGGCGCGAAAGAATGACGAGGAAGGCCGCGCCAAATGTGGCATAAAGGAAAAAAGCGCGCCACGGCGCAAAATTGGCGCGCGGGGCAACGGATGAACTCATACCAATTCCTCCTGCGGGTAAACCCACAAAGCCAGGTCACGCATGAGCGCGTAAACCGGTAAAACAAACAGTAAATTCAAAAAAACGCCCGGCAGGGTGATCAGCGCCAGGACATCGCCCACCGGCAGGAGCGTGCCGTTGAGAAACAATCCCAGGTAGCTGATCAGGTTGGAGAGCAATGTGGCAAAGAAGGTCACGCTGAAGAGGGCCAGGATCTGCCATTGCCAGATCTGGCGCAAGGTGTAGCGCGCCAGGGCCACGGTCAGCAGGTAGGTCACAACCTGCACATAGGGCGGGAGACCGGATGCGAAAGCAGCCAGTAGCCCGGCCAAAACAGCCCAATGCCAGGCCGAGCGCACCTGTTCCTGCAGTGCCCAGGAGACCAAAATCAGCAGGATCAGGTCAATCGAACCGGATTGTAACGTCATCCGGCTCAGGATTGCCATTTGCACGATAAAAGCCAGCCCCAAAACCGGGACAGCGATCAGATTTTTCATCGTTACTGGGTGGGAATCAGCGGGTCAATACTGACCGGGCGAAAATCGGTGATGACCAGGACGATCTTGAGCTTGGTAAAATCCACCACCGGCTGAATGACCGCCTGCTGGAACAGGTCAGAATCACGTTTGCGCACGCTCAAGACCTGGCCGACAATCAAATCGGCCGGGTAGCCGCCGCCCAGCCCGGAGGTTAGCACCAGGTCGCCAGCTTCCAGGGGCACATCCTGGGGTACCAGGTCCAGCGTCAGGTCGCCGGCGACGGAGCCAGTCAGGATGGCTTCGCGACCGGCCTTTTCAAGCCGAATGTTGACCGCCGAGGTCAGGCTGGAGATCAGTTGAACGCGCGCCGCGCTGCTGATGACCGCATCCACCCGCCCAACCAGGCCCTGGTCGGTCACCACCGGCATGCCGCGCCGCAGACCCTCATTAGAACCCTTGTCAATGATGAGGTAACGCAAAAATGGGCTCGGATCGCGCCCGATGACGGAAGCCGCCGTATAAGCATTATCCGGATTGGCGCGCGAAAAATTGACCAGCGCGGCCAGCACCCGCGTATCGGCTACCTGGTTATTCAACTGCACCACCTGCGCCTGCAGGCGGGCCACTTCAGCCTCCAGCTCGGAGTTCCGCCGTCGCAAATCCACCACATCCGGCGAGACGGTCAAAAAATCCTGAATGGCCACAAACCGCGAGGACACCCAGGATTGCACCGAAAGCAGAAATGAATTAAAGCCAAGGGAAACAAATCCCAGCGAACCGCTCAACGCCAGGGCCAGGATACCTGCCACCAGCAGGAACAAAATGGTCGTCTGCAAAGAGCCGGATAATATTTTTTTCATAAGGAATTTTTGGAAACCCGGTCCAGCATGACCAGACACCGGCCAGCAGCGGGCTTCAAGAACGGTGCTGCGTCGAACCGCGTTCCAGGCTGACCAGGTAATGCTGCATCATGTCAAAATCGCTCAACACAACCCCGGTGCCGCGGGCCACGCAGGTCAGCGGATCTTCGGCCTGCCAGACCCGCAGATTTAACTCGTCAGCCAGGCGGTCCGCCAATCCCTGCAAGAGCGCGCCTCCACCAGCCAGGCAGATGCCCGTATCCATCAAATCGGCAATCACCTCGGGCGGGATTTCATCCAACGCATCGCGGATGGTATCCACAATGACCTGCACCGATCCGGAAAGCGCATCACGAATTTCGATGGAGGAAACTTCGATTGATTCAGGCAGGCCCGTCACCAGGTTGCGGCCGCGCGCCTCGATTGTCTTTTCCTGCGGCAGCGGGTAGGCCGACCCGATTTTCATCTTGATTTGCTCGGCCACGCCTTCGCCGATCAGCAGGTTGTACTTGTTGCGAATATATTGAACAACATCCTGATCCATTTCATCGCCAGCCACGCGCAGCGAACGCGAGACAACCACCCCGCCCATCGACATGACTGCGACTTCGGTCGTCCCGCCGCCAATGTCCACCACCATCGACCCTTTCACATCACCGACCGGCAAACCAGCACCCAGCGCCGCCGCCACCGGTTCTTCAATCAGGTGGGCTTCGCGCGCACCCGCCGACATGGCCGCATCATAGACGGCGCGCTTTTCCACTTCGGTCACCCCGGCGGGAATCCCGATGACCACGCGCGGCCGCGGCAGCGGCACCACACTTTGTTCATGCACCTGACCGATGAAATAGGTCAACATCTCCTGCGTGACATTAAACTCTGAAATCACGCCATCCCGCACCGGCCGGACGGCAATGATATTGCCAGCCGTACGACCCATCATTTCCTTGGCTTTTTGACCCACCGCAAGCGGTTCGCGCGTGCGTTTGTCTATAGTGACCCAGGAAGGTTCGTTAATTACAATTCCTTTATTCTTGACAAAGACAAGTGTATTCGCGGTCCCCAGGTCAATGCCGATGTCGAGTGAAAAAAGGCCAAGAAGCCAGTTGATCGGATTGAAAGCCAAAATGCGCTCCTGATTGCATAGCGTCTGATTTATTAAAATATATCAAAAGATTATACCATGTTGGTTTCTTTGCTTGAAATAATCCTGCTGCTTTCCAGGCGTATCCGGGTGGAGGAAGCGGGGTTATAGTAAAGGCTAATAATCACAATTTATGGAGGATGTGTAATGGGAAAAGTTTCCATCGTCACCGACAGCACAGCGTATCTGCCTGCCGAGTATGTCGAGCAGTATGGCATCACCGTCACCCCCCAGGTGCTGATTTGGGGCGAACAAACCTACGAAGATGGCATCGACATAAAGCCCGATGAATTCTACCAGCGGTTGAAAAGCGCCAAAGTCATGCCGACCACTTCGCAGGTTTCAATCAGCAACATGAAAAAAGCCTTCGAAACCCAGGTGGAACAGGGCAATGAAGTGCTGGGAATTTTCATCTCATCCAAACTCTCCGGGACAATCCAATCAGCCTTGCAGGGACGCGAATCCCTGGAAAAAGGCCGCGAGAAAGTGGATATCGTGGACAGCAACAGCACCGCCATGGCGATGGGCTTTCAGGTGCTGGCCGCAGCCCGCGCCGCAGCAGCAGGCGCTTCGCTGGCAGAATGCAAAGCACTGGCAGACCACGCCCGCCAGAACAGCGGGGTTTACTTCGTGGTGGATACCCTCGAGTTTTTACACCGCGGCGGCCGCATCGGCGGCGCGCAGCGCCTGCTCGGCACCGCCCTCAACCTGAAACCCATCCTGGCTCTGCAAGATGGCAAAGTCGAAGCCATGGAGCGCATCCGCACCAAAGCCAAGGCCATGGATCGCCTGATCGAAATCATCGGCGAGCAGACGCATGGGAAAACCCCGGTACGCCTGGCCACCCTGCATGCCAATGCAGCCGAGGAAGCCCGCGAAACCCTGACGCGCGCAGCGCAACACGTCGGCGCGAGCGAATCAATCTTCACCAGCGTCAGTCCGGTCGTCGGCGCGCACACCGGCCCGGGCACGGTCGGCATTGCCTACATGGCGGGACTGTAATCTCTCGATACACACAAAAATAACGGCGGGGAATCCCCGCCGTTATTTTATTTAAACCGGATGCGCCTGCCGGTTGGGTGTGGAACAGGTATAATTCAGGCATGGCTTCCCAACCCACCCCCCTCGTCATCGGCATCGCCGGCGGTTCCGGCTCGGGCAAGACCACTGTTGCCCAGGAAATCCTCAACCGGGTCGGCCCGGCGCGAATAGCTTATATTCCACACGATGCCTACTACAAAGACCTGAGCGGTCTGCCGCCGGCCCAACGCGCCGCGGTCAACTTTGACCACCCCGACGCGCTCGACACGGATTTACTCATCCAGCACGTGCGCCAATTGAAAGAATATCAGCCGGTGGAACTGCCCGTTTATGACTTTTCCATCCACAGCCGCACCGAAAAGACCCTCACCATCACCCCGCGCCGCGTCATCATCGTCGAAGGCATTCTCATCTACGCCGAGCCGGAACTACGCAAGCTGTGCGACCTGCGCATCTTCGTCGACACCGATTCCGACCTGCGCTTCATCCGCCGGCTGGAGCGCGATATTTCGGAACGCGGCCGCACCACCGATAACGTCATTGCCCAATATCTAAAAACCGTGCGGCCGATGCACCTGGAATTTGTTGAACCCTCCAAACGCTACGCCGACGTAATCATCCCCGAAGGCGGTTTTAACGCCCCCGCACTGGAAATGGTCGTTGCACGCATCGAATCCTTGCTGCGCTGACCTCTTTCCCC
The DNA here is from genome assembly GCA_903875215.1 of uncultured Anaerolineae bacterium. GTDB lineage: Bacteria > Chloroflexota > Anaerolineae > Anaerolineales > Villigracilaceae > UBA5195. The sequence goes on along the minus strand of CAIQVH010000031.1, from coordinate 236,319 downwards.
CCACCCCAACTCTGCCCTGCCAGCTGCCCCCCGGCTGGCAGAGCACCCCCATTTTAGGAGACATCTGATGAAACAATGGCCCACCCCACCAAACATGCAAATTGACCCGAAGAAGAAATACACCGCCACCTTTGCCACCGACAAGGGAGAAATGGTGCTGGAGCTCTTCGCCGAAAAAACTCCCAAGACCGTCAATAACTTCGTCTTTCTTGCGCGTGAAGGCTTCTACGATGGCACCATCTTTCACCGCGTCATTGCCGACTTCATGGCCCAGGGCGGCGACCCAACCGGCACCGGCCGCGGCGGCCCCGGCTACCGCTTCCCCGATGAATTCCATCCCAGCCTCAAGCACAGCAAACCTGGCATCCTTTCCATGGCCAACGCCGGACCCGGCACCAATGGCTCACAGTTCTTCATCACCCACATCCCCACCCCCTGGCTGGATGGCAAGCACAGCGTCTTTGGCCAGATCACCAGCGGCATGGATGTGCTGATGTCCATCCCACCGCGCGACCCGATGCGCCCGGAATATCCCGGCATCCAGATTCAAAGTATTACAATTGCCGAAAGCGAATAATGCCCGCTGACCGGCGCACCACCCTGCTGCGCATCCTGGCCCTGGCTGGCGTGATCACCCTCACCGGGCTGCTGTTCCTGTTTCGAGAACAAGTCCAAAAGCTGCAACACCTCGGCTACCTTGGAATCTTCCTGATCTCCATCGCCGCCAACGCCACCATCATCATCCCGCTGCCCGGTGTAGCGCTGACCACCGCCATGGGAGCCATTTTCAACCCCCTGGGCGTGGCAGTCGCCGCCGGGCTGGGAGCAGCATTGGGTGAACTGTCAGGCTACCTGGCCGGATTCAGCGGCCAGGCAGTTGTCGAGCAGGCATCCTCTTACCAGCGGTTGATCAACTGGATGCAGGCAAATCCCCGCCTGAGCCTGCTGGCCATCCTGATTTTAGCCTTCATCCCCAACCCACTCTTTGACCTGGCCGGGATGACCGCCGGAGCCATGCGAATCCCTGCCTGGAAATTCCTGCTGGCCTGCGCACTCGGGAAAATACTCAAAATGGCAGTCTTCGCGTATGCCGGTGCATATTCCGTCGACTGGATGTTAACATTAATCCCAGGTTGAAACCACCATGAATCCCTACGAAACGATCGACTCTTACCTTCAAACGCACCTCACCGAAAACCTGGCCGAACTCACCCGGCTGGTGGCACAGCCCAGCGTCGGCGCGCAAAACCTGGGCATGGAAAAATGCGCCGCCCTGGTGGCAGATCTGCTGGCCCGGCGCGGATTTCACGTCGAAATCATGCCCACAGGCGGCGCGCCGGTAGTCTTCGGGGAGCGGAAGGGCCGGAACAACGCAAAAACCCTGCTGTTCTACAACCATTACGATGTTCAGCCCGCCGAACCGCTGGAGTTGTGGGAAACGCCGCCGTTTGAACCCGCCCTGCGCAACGGAAAACTCTACGGGCGCGGCGTCAGCGACGACAAAAGCCACATCACCGCGCGCCTGTATGCCATCGACGCTCTGCTCGACAGCGCCGGGGAATTACCCTGCAACGTGAAATTCATCATCGAAGGCGAAGAAGAGACCGGCAGCCTGCACCTGCCTCAGTTCATCACCGCCAACAGGGAAAAACTCTCCGCCGACGCCTGTATCTGGGAATTTGGCGGGGTGGATCATCGTGAAATCCCGATGCAATATCTCGGCCTGCGCGGCATCTGCTACGTCCAACTTTCAGTGGAGACGGCTGCCATTGATGTGCACAGCGGCCAGGGCGGCAGCATTTTCCCCAATGCAGCCTGGCGGCTGGTCTGGGCGCTGAACAGCCTGAAAGGGCCGGATGAAAAAATCCGCATTCCCGGCTGGTATGAGGATATCCTGCCACCGACCCGGCGCGACCGCGAACTGTTCGACCAGCAACCCGACGCCGCGCCGGAATATTTGAAGATGTATGGCGTCAAAAATTTTCTTAAAGGCCTGACCGGCGGTACTGATCTGTACCTGGCAGAAGTGTTCGAACCGACCTGCACTATTTGCGGGCTGACCAGCGGCTACCAGGGGGCAGGCTCCAAGACTGTCCTGCCTGCCAAAGCCTCAGCCAAGGTGGATTTTCGCATTGTGCAGGGACAAACCATCGAAAAATGCCTGGCTCTCCTGCGCCAACACCTGGATACCGAAGGCTTTTCGGATATTCAGATCGAGTTCCTGGGGGGCGGCCCGGCCGCAAAAACCGACCCGGACGATCCGTTCATCCAGCTGGTGGTGAGAACCGCCGCCGAAGTGTTTGAATCCGAGATGGAATTGATCCCCATGGTGGGCGGGAGCGGGCCCAATTATCCTTTTGTCCACGAGTTGAAGCTGCCAGTGGCGACCGCCGGCCTGGGCTACCCCGATACACGCGCCCATGCACCCAATGAAAACATCCGTCTCGATTTGTATCTCAAGCACGCCCGGCACATGGCCCGTGTTTTGACGGAATTTGCCCGATAACCCAGGCTTCAACGGGCCAGGCACGACTCACCTAACAGGATGTCTACCCCGGCAGGGTTAATACTGAACCGGCTACAAAACGATTCGGATATATAATTAGTTCATTCAATTAAGGAGGCACCTATGCTCGTTGGCGAAAGAATGTCCCGACCAGTCATCACCATTACCCCCGATTTGCCCCTCACCGACGCATTAAGCATGATGAAGAAGGAACGCATCCGCCGTGCGCCGGTCGTCAAGGACGGCAAACTAGCCGGCATCGTCTCAGACAAAGACCTGCTCAATGCCTCCCCTTCGCCAGTCACGACCCTGAGCATCTGGGAAATGAATTACATGCTCAGTAAAATCACCGTCGCCGAGGTAATGACCCGCAACGTCCTGACCGTTACCGAAGATACACCCATCGAACAAGCCGCGCGCATCATGGTCGATAACAAAATCGGCGGATTGCCGGTAATGCGGGAAGGCTACGTAGTCGGCATCATCACCGAAACCGACCTGTTCAAAATCTTTCTCGAACTGCTTGGCGCACGCGAAAGCGGGGTAAGGGTAACGGCCCTGATCGATGATGAATTGGGTCAGCTGGCCCGGCTCACCGAAGTGGTCGCTTCCCAAAAAGGGAATTTCGTGGCATTTGGGCAGTTCACCGGGGAAAACCCCAGCAACAAATTGCTCACCTTCAAAATCAAGGGGATGAGCCAGGACGAAGTCCGCGAGGCCATTAAACCGGTGGTCAAAGAAATCATCGACATCCGCTCGTAAAAACGGGAAGAAGATAAAAAACGGCCCTTACGGGCCGTTTTTTATCTGGATTTGCGGAGCGGGGCTTTGCCGCCGTTTTGGGGAGGCGGCTCCGGCCCACGGCGTTTTTCTTTTTCGGGGCGGACAGGCGGACGGGCCGCCGGAGCACGCCGGGAAGAGTGCGAGCGTGGCGCAGGCCTGGGCAGATCGCCTTTCAACGCGGAGATTTCTTCGGCGGTTAATGGCCGCCACTCGCCCGGTTTGAGCGTTCCCAGGCGCAGAGTGCCAATGCGGACACGCAGAATCCTCACCACCGGCAGCCCCAGTTGGGCGCCGATCTCGCGGATCTGGCGTTTGCGGCCTTCCTTCATCACCACACGCACCCACATCCCCTTGCCCGATTCATCGGCGGGATACACAATGGCTGGCTGCGTTTTGTAGCCATCCTCAAGCACCACGCCGCGCCGCCAGGTTGCCAGTTGCTCATCATCCGGATGGCGCGCCAACAGAACCCGATATTCCTTCTCGTGCCCGTGGGAGGGGTGCGTCAGCTTCTGGGCCAACTCGCCATCGTTGGTCATCAACACCAGGCCTTCGCTTTCAAAATCGAGCCTCCCCACCGGGTACAGGCGCTCAGCGAGCGGAACCAGGTCGCGCACCGTCTGGCGCGAATCCCCGACTTCCGGCTCGACCGTGGTCAGCACGTAACGGGGCTTGTTCAAAGCGACATAAACCTTCTGTTCGGGGGCCTTGATCGCGCGACCATCCACCGTGATTCTGGCAGTGGCGGCTTCCGCCTTCTGACCAATCACCGCCGGCTGGCCATCGACGCGCACACGCCCGGCCTTGATCAATTCTTCACAATCGCGCCGGGAGCCTACCCCGGCCTGGGCAAGTATTTTTTGCAAGCGTTCTTCCATGAGAAACATTATACCCGTAATAAAAACATGATTGACGCGCAAATTCAAGTGTGATAAATTTATGAAAACGTTTTCTCAAACAATCATCCCCTCCCCCCCCCACACACACACACGAACCGCCATCCCCAGGATCTTGCCCACGCACCGGGCATTCAATTCCAATCCGGTGTGGTTTTTTCGGGCATTTGGAGATAAGATAGAGCTTCTCCGGCAGACGAACCTTCGTTTTCAGCCTGCAGTCTAACGCAGAAACCGTTACCTAAAAAATGGAAACCACCACATGACACCCACTAAATTTCCCACCCAATTTCTCTGGGGCGCAGCGACCGCGTCCTACCAGATCGAAGGCGCCTGGAATGAAGACGGAAAAGGTGAATCAATCTGGGACCGCTTCAGCCACACGCCCGGCAAAATCAACAACGGCGAAACCGGCGACGAAGCCTGTGATCATTACCATCGCTACCCGGAAGATATCGCCCTGATGCGCCAATTGGGCCTGAAGGCCTACCGTTTCTCCGTCTCGTGGCCGCGCATTCTGCCAGCAGGTACCGGACGCATCAGCGAAGCCGGGCTCGATTTCTACGACCGCCTTACCGACGCTTTGCTGGCCGCCAACATCGAGCCATTCATCACCCTTCATCACTGGGACTACCCTCAGGCCCTATTTGAGCAAGGCGGCTGGATCAACCGCGATAACCTGCCAGCCTTCGCCGACTATGCCGCCGTCCTCGCCAAACGGCTTGGAGACCGGATTCAGCGCTGGACCACCTTTAACGAACCGGGCGTCATCGCCTGGAATGGCTACGCAGACGGCGAACACGCTCCCGGCGAAAAAGACATTCCAAAGGCCATGCAGGTCACCCACAACCTGATGGTGGCGCACGGACTGGCCGTCCAGGCCTTGCGCGGAGTCGACCCCAAATTGGAAATCGGCATCGTCCTCAGCCAGTGGGGAGTGGACCCGGCCAGTGACGACCCCGCCGATATTGCCGCCGCCGACCACGCCTGGAATGCCGGAGAAACCGCCTTCCTGCATCCGCTCTTCACCGGCCATTACCACCCTGAGATGGTCGAGGCCCTCGGCGAGAAATTCCCCGCGACCAGACCTGGCGATATGGCGCTGATCGCCCAGAAATTGGATTTTCTCGGGATCAACTCTTACTCGCGCAGCGTGATCAGCGCCTCCCAGGGCCGGTTATCCCCGATCCCCGGCTCGGAATATACCGAAATGAACTGGGAAGTCTGCGCCCCGGCCTTTCGCCGCGTGCTAAACAGGATCAACAACAATTATCGCGTGCCGCCCATCTATATCACCGAAAACGGCGCAGCCTTCCCGGATAAAATCAGCCCCGATGGCCACATTCATGATGAGCGCCGCCTCGACTATCTGCGCCAACACTTCACCCAGGTCCGGCTGGCCATGCAGGATGGCGTGGATATTCGCGGATACTTTGTCTGGTCGCTGCTCGACAATTTTGAATGGGCGTTCGGCTTCAGCAAGCGCTTTGGACTGATTCACGTGGACTTCGAGACCCAAAAACGCATCATCAAGGACAGCGGCTTATGGTACAGCCACGTGATTTCCACCAACACCGTTGAATAAATCTTCCATCCCAAAAACAAACCACCCCCGGCCACAGGAAGCCACCATGCCCCTCCCCACCAAAATCACCGTAATCGGCGCCGGCAGCGCCAGCTTTGGCGAAAACACACTTTCCGCACTTCTGCGCAGCAAAAAATTGCGCGGCAGCACTCTGGCCCTGGTGGATCGCAACCCCCAGAGCCTGCGCATTGTCCAGCGCCTGGCCGAACGTCTCAACCAGGAATGGCAGGCCGGCTTCACCATCACCGGCCACACTCACCATGGCGACGCCCTGCCCGGCTCCGATTTCGTCGTCAGCGCCATCGAAGTTGGGCCACGCGAAGAACTCTGGAAATCTGACTTTGAAATCCCGCTCAAATACGGCGTGCGCCAGCCCTATGCCGAAAACGGCGGGCCAGGCGGATTCGCCCACGCCGCCCGCAACGTCCTGCCCGTCCTGGAAATTGCCCGCGACATGGAACAGGCCTGCCCCACCGCCTGGTTCATCAACTTCACCAACCCCATGGTGCGCATTTGCGACCTGGTCAACCGCTACAGCAGCATCAAAGCCGTCGGCCTGTGCCACCAGCTGATGATCGGCTACGTCTTCGTCGGCATGATGCTTGCAAAAGACCTGGGCTTTGAAAACCCGTCGGGCATCACCGGCATGCATCCCAGCATCCAGGAACATGCCGCCCGCGACCAGGTGCTTCACCACATTCTTCCGCTGGTGGATATTCGCGCCGCCGGTACCAACCATTTTTCGTGGATACTCTCCATCCGTAGGCGCGACACCGGCGAAGACCTTTATCCTCTTTTCCGGCAACGCTGGGAAGCCTATCCGCCGGACTTTGAACCGCTCACCCGGCGCATTTATGAAAGCTTCGGCATTTTCCCCGTCCCCGGCGACTCGCACCTGTGCGAATACCTGCCCTGGGTCAGCGACCCACAAACCCGGCCCTGGGAAAAATACCACATCCCGCTCTACGACTGGGACACCTTCGCCGCCATGCGCGACATCAGCCTGAACCGTCTGGAGAGCATGGCCGAGGGCACCATGCCGGTCGACGCCCTGCTCGAGACCGATTCCGAAGGAGCGCTGGAAATGATCGAAAACGTCGCCGCAGCAGGGAATCACTATCACATGGCGGCAAACCTGCCCAATGTGGGGCAAATTCCCAATCTGCCGCTGAATTCCATCGTCGAGACGCCTGTATTTGTCGACGGAGATGGCATCCATCCCGTGCACGTAGGTGCGCTACCCGAACCAGTGGCCGAACTCTGCCGCCGCGAACTGTTCACCGCGCAACTGGGCATTGACGCCGCAGTAACCGGCGACCGGCAAAAAGCGCTGCAATGCCTGCTGCTAGACCCGATCATCACTGACCTGGAAACCGCCCAACGCGTGCTGGATGATTATCTTGTAACGTACAAAGCCCACCTGCCGCAATTCTGGAAATAACTCAAGGAGAAGTCCTGCATGTCTCAATATTTTCTTGGAATTGACGTAGGGGGCACCAAAACTGCCGCGCTGATTGCCGATGAGCAGGGACGCGCCCTCGGCTACGGGCTGGGCGGCCCCGGCAACCACGAAGGCGCAGGCTGGGAAGGTTTCAAACTCGCCATCCAGACTGCCATGACCAGCGCCTTAACTCAGGCCGGAATCTCGCTTGCCGATCTGAGCGCCGCCGGCCTGGGCCTGGCCGGGTACGACTGGGACGACGAACATGAACCGCACGTCCAGGCCCTGGCTGAAATCGGTCTGACCCTCCCCATGCAGATTGAAAACGACAGCGCGCTCGGCCTGTATGCCGGGGCCAGCGCCGGCTGGGGTGTGTGTGTCTCGGCCGGATCGAGCAACAACGCCCGCGCCCGCGGCCGCGACGGCCGCAAAGGCCGCATCACCGGGCATGGATCAGGGTTCGGGGAATATGGCGGCGCATGGGAAATCGTCGAGCGCGCCGTGATTGCCATCAATTACGAATGGATCCAGCGGACACCGCCTACCGCGCTCACGCCACTCTTCATCCAGAAAGCCGGGGCGTCTGATTTATATGACCTGGTTCGCGGACTGGCGCTGCGGATTTACCAGCCCTCCTCCGCGTGGGCCATGCTTGTGCTGCAAGCCGCCCAGCAAGGAGACCCGGCCGCCCAGGAGATCGTGACCTGGTCTGGCCGCGAGCTGGGTGAGCTGGCCTGCGCACTGATCCGCCAGGTGGATGCGACCACCGACCCCGTCGAGGTCGTCCTGGCTGGCAGTCTGTACAAAACCGGTGAAATGCTGATCTCCCCACTGCGCGAAACAGTGCTGGCCTGCGCCCCGCTGGCACAATTCATCCAGCTCGAAGCCCCGCCCGTCGTTGGAGGCGTCCTGATGGGCATGGAACTCATCCTGGGGCGCTCTGCCTACGACCGGCGTAAAAAACTGCTCGAAAGCGCCCGTGCCCTGGCGGTTCAGGGCACAGATGAAGCTTGAACCACCGGGCTTAGGGAAATCATCAAAAAAGGCAACCTGCAACGGTTGCTTTTTTTTCTATTATTTTCTAACCATCAGGCCGGCGGAATGGTTTGAAATTCCAGGCGGATTTCCATTCCGCAGCCGGGACAATTATTGGCAGAAATCGTACCATCCTGCGCTTCCACCAGCTGGCGGGCAATTGCCAGGCCGAGCCCGGCTCCGCCGGAGGCGCGCGAGCGGGATTTTTCTCCACGCCAAAAACGGTCGAACAGGTGCGGAATGTCTTCCGGCGGAACTCCGGGGCCATTATCAGAAACCATCAAACTGACCCGGCCCGGATCCTGGCTCACAAGCACCTGCACCCTCCCGCCCCCGGGAGTATAGCGCAGCGCGTTGGAAACCAGGTTGCTCAGCACCTGCCCGGTTCGCTGCGGGTCGAGGCTGGCCCAGGCCTGCTCGGCTTCGGAGGCCAGACCCAGACCGATGCCTTTTTCATCCGCTTCAGCCTGGAACAGGTCAATTACACGGGCAGCCAGGACATTCAGGTCAACAGCGCGGCGTTCGATGGGCAACTGGCGCGTTTCGGCCAGGGTCAGCAGACGCAGGTCTTCCACCAATCGTTCCAGCAGGTAAGTTTCCTCAAGCACGGGAGCAACATGGCTGGAATCAGCCGAGTAAATGCCGTCGATGATGCCCTCCAGCCGGCCACGGATAACGGTCAGTGGTGTGCGCAGTTCGTGGGCAATATCCGCGAGCATGTTGCGGCGTTCATTGACCATGCCTTCCAGTGAGCCTGCCATGTGGTTGAAGCTGTCGGAGAGGGCGCGCAAGTCATCGGGGCCAGTCACCTGCACGCGGGTGGAAAGGTCACCCAGGCTGAGGGCTCGTGCGGCGGCGATGACTTCGGAGAGAGGCATCACCACCCGGCGCAGGAGCAGTAATCCGATGATGATGGTCAGCAGGGCCAGGAAGATGGAAATCAGGAAGACGGGAGCCAGCAGGGTCAGGGCGGCGCGTCCCTGTGGAAACATGAAGGAGGACGGGATGATCAGCCAGCCAACCACCAAATCCCGCACGATGATGGGCATGCGGGTGTCCACCGGGGCCAGCTGGTAAAGCTGGCCGACGCGCGTGGAAGACAGGTCGCCGTGATAAATGACGATGCGGTTGGAGGCATCAACCAGGATGGAACGAGTCCATAAACTGTCCGCCTCGCTGGCAGGAAGGGCTGAAGCGAGTTGGTCAATCCCAGCCCAGGATTCGTTGACGAGGTAAAAGGTTTCGAGTCGGGTGACGATGGGAATGCGATCGATCATTCCGGTTTGGGCGGGAGAGGCCAAATACAGTGCAGTCACGCCAAATACGGTCAGCAAGGTCAGCAAGACTGTGGCTGTGAAGCCACGCAGAAGAAGGATGAAGAGGCGCACCTGAATGGAGCGGGTTTTGGGCTCGGGTTTCATGACTCAAACTTGTATCCGACTCCGTGCACGGTGATGATGTAGCGTGCCTGGCCATCGTCGGTTTCCAGCTTGCGGCGCAGATTGCGGATGTGTGAATCGATCGAGCGTTCATAACTTTCAAAGGAGACGCCCCGGGCGGCGCTGAGCAATTGGGCGCGAGAAAAAATCCTGCCAGGCTGGCTCATCAACGCGGCGACGATCTCCAATTCAGTCGGAGTCAGGGTGATGACTTTCTCGGGCAGAGTCATTTCGTAACGGGAACGATCAAGGGAAACGCCGCCAACCCGCAGCAGATCAGCGGGCGTTTCACCACCAGCCCGGCGCAATACCATGCGAACGCGGGCCACCAGTTCACGCGGACTGAAGGGCTTGGTGATGTAATCATCTGCGCCTAATTCAATCCCGACCAGTTTGTCCGTTTCCTCAACGCGCGCCGTCAGCATAATGATGGGAGTCTCGCTTTCACGCCGCAGGGTTCGGCAAACATCCAGCCCATCCATCCCCGGCAGCATCAGGTCAAGCACGATCAAGTCGGGGTGTTCCTGGCGCGCGGCGGCCAGCCCAGTCGGCCCATCGCCAGCCGACAGCACCTCAAACCCGGAAGCACGCAAATAATCCCGGCAAATTTCTACAATCTTGGGTTCGTCATCCACGATCAGGATTTTCTTTGGCATGCTTCACCGCCGGTCTGGCTGATGAGTCTTATTCGTAACGCAGCGCTTCAACAGGCTGGAGACTGGCGGCGCGGTTGGCGGGATAAATCCCAAAGAACATCCCAATCGCGGCAGAAAAAATTGTCGCCAGCAGAACTGAACTGAGCGTGATGGATGGGCTAAAAGCATTCCCGGTTGCGACTGCCACCCGTTCGATGACGATGGAAATGACCCAGCCGAGCAGGATGCCCACCAGACCACCCAGCAAACTCAGCAGCGAAGCCTCCGCCAGAAACTGGGTCAGGATGTCACGCTTGCGCGCTCCAAGCGCCTTGCGCAGCCCAATTTCCCGGGTGCGCTCAGCGACCGAGACCAGCATGATATTCATAATGCCAATTCCGCCGACCAGCAGGGAGATTCCAGCCACGCCGCCCAGGAAGACCGTAAAAATGCCGGTGATGGAGGAAGCGGTCTGGAGCATATCCTGCTGCGAAAACACGGTAAAGTCATTTTCACCCCCAATCGGGATCTGGTGCCGGGTTTGTAAAATTAGATTGATCTCATCGCTGGCCTGTGTAGTCAATTCGGCGCTGACTGCCTGGACGAAAATTGTATCGACGTTTTCTCCACTGCGGTGCAGAATGCGATCCTGCGCAGCGGTCAGCGGCACGATCACCTGGTTGTCGGCATTCCCAAATGAAGACCCGCCCTTGGAAGCCAGCACGCCAATGATGCGGAACGGCTGGCCCGCCAGGCGGATGCTTTCGCCTACCAACCCTTCATGGCGCCCAAACAGGGTATCCGCCAGATCGGGGCCAATGACGGCCACCGAGCCATGACCCAACACCTGCTCGGTGCTGAGAAAATCCCCTTCGGTAACGGTTTCATTCCGGACAACGGCATACTCCGCTGTCGCACCATAAACAGTCGTAGTGGAGGTCTGGCCCTGCGCCGCAGCATCGGTGGAACCCTGCAGCACCGGCGCAACCGCAGAAACGGAAGGCGCGGCAAAGGGATCATTAATCGCAGCGGCATCATCCAACGTCAGAGGGCGGACATTTTTAACCGCGCTGCTGTTCCGTCCGGGACCCATCTGCCGGTTGCCCGAAAAAACGAACAGCACATTCGTCCCGATGCCATTGATCGAGCCAGAGATGGAGTTTTGCGCGCCTTGTCCGATCGCCAGCATGGCGATTACTGCGGCCACGCCGATCACAATTCCCAGGATGGTCAGCCCGGAACGCAGCTTATTGCTATTCAAGCTCTCAAGGGCTTCGAACAAAATCTGGCTCAGTTTCATAGCGTCTCCGTGTCTACCATGCCATCGCGGATGCGGATAATGCGCTGGGTTTGCGCGGCAACCTTCGGGTCGTGGGTGACAATAATCAGGGTTGTTCCAGACTGCCGGTTTAAGTTCAACAACAAATCCATGATTTCCTGCCCAACCTTGGAATCGAGGTTGCCGGTTGGTTCATCGGCCATGATGATGGCCGGATCATTCACCAGGGCGCGGGCGATCGCCACGCGCTGCTGTTGGCCGCCGGAAAGCTCATACGGGCGGTGTAAAACACGGTCTTCAAGCCCCACGGCAACCAAAGATTGGCGGGCACGTTCCTTGCGCCCCTCGGTTTTCCCGGCGTAACGCAACGGCAATTCCACATTGGCCAAGGCCGTGGCGCGCGGCAACAAGTTGAACGATTGAAAGATGAAACCAACCTTGCGGTTGCGAATATCGGCCAGTTGATCGTCATTCAGGCCCGATACTGGCTCGCCATCCAGGGAATAGTCGCCCGAGGTGGGCCGATCCAGGCAGCCGAGGATATTCATCAACGTGGACTTGCCCGAACCAGACGGCCCAACGATCGCTACGACCTCACCGCGATTGATACTCATGGTCAGACCGCGCAGGGCGTTGACTTCCACGTCGCCCATTTTGTAGGTTTTGACCAGGTTTTCTGCCACAATTACAGCTTCTGTCATTATGCCCTTCCTTATCCACCAAACGGCCCGCCGCCGCCTGGGCCAAATTGCGAGTTGGAAGGCGGATTGAGAATGATCAGATCACCTTCTTTCAAATCCCCGCCGACGACTTCGCTATTGGTATCGGAGGTTGCGCCAAGACGAATTTCCACCTGCACGGCCTGACCATCCTTCAGCACATACACCACGCGTTTGCCATTTACCTGGCGAACCGCGCGGTTGGGCACGAGCAGCGCATCCTTGACTTCGCGCACGGTGATCGTCACCGCGGCGGTCATGCCGGGCTTGACGAGTTCATCCGCCTCGGTCAGCTCCACCGTCACCATAAAGTTGACGCCGTTGGCAGTCACACTGCCAGCCTGGCCAATCTGTGAGACCACCCCGCTGTAGTTCTTTCCCTGCACGGCATCAAAGCTGACGGTCACCGTCTGCCCGACACTGACATTGTTGATGTCCACTTCGGAGATTTGCAGATCCACCAGCAGGTGTGATAAATCGTCGATGCGAAAAGCCTGTGTGCCGGACGAGACAACATCGCCGGGCAGCAGGCTGCCCTGGGTGATTGTCCCGGAAAATGGAGCCGTGATCCGCGCCTGATTCAGGGTGGATTGGGCCGCGGCAATACGGGCTTCAGCAGCGGCAATGTCATCTTGATTGGGGCCATTTTTCAGGCGGTCAACTTCACGCTGGGCATCCTCCAACTGGGCCAGCGCCAGAGCCAGGTCGGCCTGGTATTTTTCCACGTCCAGTGGCGTGGCCGTAGCGGTGTACCAGTTATAGTTGCTGATCTGGGTGGTCAGATTTTGGCGGGCAGTGGTCAATGTCAGCAAAGCGCGGGCTTTGTCGGTGTCGCCATCCGGCTTGCTCTGGAACAACTTGAAGTTATCCTCCGCATCCTGCACCTGCTGGCGGGCCAGGTCTATATTGGCCTTGGTCTGCGCAATCAGGTTATCGGAGGCGCGCGCCTGGGTCAGGCCATCGACCTTGCCCTGGGCATCATCCACGGCTTGCCGGGCAACGGCCAGGGCCTGCTCGGCTTTGGCCAGGGCAGTGCCAGACTCTTGCAGGTCTTTCAGGGCTTTCTCGGCGCTGACGAGATCCGCTTCAGCCAGGATGATGCTCTGGTTCATGGAAGCCTGATCGAGTGTGGCTAGCACCTGGTCAACAGCGACAACCTGCCCGATTTTGGCTTCCACCGTTTTGATGTGGCCGCTCGTCAACCAGGTCAGGCTGGCCGATTGCCCGGCCCGCACCGTGCCGGTGGCGCCAACGCTGGCGGTAAGCGTGCCCCGCACCGCTTCAGCGGTTTGATATGTGGTGCTGCTGGCTGCCTGCTTTTGCGCCCGCCAAAAATAAAACGCTGCGCCGAGCACGATGATGATCGCCAGGGCGATCAGTATAAATTTAAGTGTGGAGCTTGCACGCTTCATGGATATTCTCCTGAACTTGTAGACTGGCCCGGTTGGCCCGGGGAAAAGATGGAATAATGAATGGGATGGTTTTCAGGGTTGCGGGGCCGGCGTGGGGGTAAGCCGGTTGGAGGCCGAGGGTGGATTGAGGATCACCAGGTCGCCGGCCTGGAGACTGCCGCCCGCCACCTCGCTTAGGGTATCCGTCATGGCGCCCAGCTGGATTTCCACCGCCTCCGGCTGGCCCGAACGCAAGACATACACGACATGCCTGCCGTTGAGCATGCGCACCGCGCGATTGGGCACGATCAAAGCATCGTCCAGAGACTTGACGGTAATGGTGGCACCGGCGCTCATGCCCGGTTTCACCAGCCCATCTGCATCCGTCAGGGTGATCGCCACAGCAAAATTGACTGCGCCCTGCTGGACATCACTGGCCAGATCCACACTGGTCACGGTTCCGTGGTAGGTTTTTTCCGGGACCGCTTCAAATATCACCTCCACCGGCTGGCCCAAGGTCACATTATTAATGTCCATTTCCGAAATTTGCAGATCGAGCACCAGGCTGGAGAGGTCATCAACACGGAAGGCGGTCTGCCCGGCGGTGACCCGGTCACCCAGTTGCACATCAACCTGGCTGATTACTCCGGCAAAGGTCGCCCGCAGTCGGGCCTGCTCTAGAACAGCCCGCGCGGCCTTGATACGCGCCTGCGCAGCCGCCAGATCAGCCGGATCAATCCCATTGGAGTATTCATCCAGGGCGCGTTGGGCATCCTGCAGGCTGGTCTCCGCGGTTTGGATCCGGGCCAGGGCTTCGCCTTTTGCGATTTCGCTCGGGTGGCCGACAAACCAGTTGTAACGGGCGATCAGGTTGGTAAGATTATCCTTGGCCCTGGTCAAATTAAGTTGCATATTGGCCTTGCCAGGGTTGCCGGCGGGGCGATGGGCAAAAAACCGGTCGTAGATTTTTTGCAGCGATTTGACCTGGTTCTGCGCCTGGGTGATTTGATCTTTGATATCGTCCAGCAGTTCCTGCGAACCGCGCGGAGCCAGCAGGGTCTCATATTGATCCTGCGCATCCTGGACCGCCTGGCGGGCATTGGCCAGATCCAGCTGGGCCTGCGCCTGGGCCAGGTTGGTGTTCAACAATTGGTCGAGATTTTTTTGCGCAGTCACCAGATCCGTCTGGGCCAGCAAGGTGTTTTTTGGAAGCGAATCCGTCGCCAGCGAGGCCAATTCCTGGCCCGGGCTGACTACTGTATTCAACCCTACCTGGATATTTTCGACTCTCCCGCTGATCTGCCACGCAATCAGCGCTGACTGCCCGGCGCGCAATGTGCCCGTCCCGGTCACGCTGGCAGACAGCTGGCCGCGTTCCGCCGGCTGCGTCTCATAGACTGGCGTCTGCGCCGCGGGGAAATTTACCCGCCAGGCGAAAAACGCCACCGCCGATATCAGCACCACGCCGGCAAACAGCCAGATTTTCGTGCCTTTTTTTTGAAGCCGTGCTAACAGCATGCAGTTCCTCCGGTTGATTAATACGGATATCATAACGGATAAATTTGCAGAAAATGTGCAGAAAGCCGGGCCGAGTCGTGGAGGACTGTGCCCCCGCCGTCGCAGGGGCAGGAAAGTTGCGCCATGAAAGGTGGTATGATTGGGCGATTCCAGCTTTAATGATGAGGCACGCTTGATAAAAATGATCGCCATCGATCTCGATGGAACCCTGTACAATTCACAACACCAGCTTACCCAGCGCGGACGCGCCGCACTGGATAGCGCCATCCAGGCCGGGCTGCAACCCGTCATCGTCACCGGACGCGGACGGCAGGGCGCTGAAAATGCCCTCCATGCCCTGGGCATGGACCTCCCCTATATCTGCGCAGCCGGCGCACTGGTACGCCCCGGCCGCGTGGGAGAACCCTGGCACGCCTGGACTTTTCAGACGCACAGCGAAATCTCGCACATCATCGAGCTGTGCCGCGCACACCCTGTCACCGGGCTGATCGCCGAAACACCGGAGGGCACACCCCTCTGGTACGGCCCGGATTCGATGAGCGGAATCATGGACCCCCTGACAGTCAAGGAAGCCTTCGTTGCCCGCCGCACTTTTGAACCTGAGACCGATTTTAATCGCCCGCTTCTCAAAGTGACCATTGCCTCCGACCCGCAGATTATGCCGGTTTACGAGCGCCTGCTCCGTGAGAAATGTTCATCCCTGCACTACACCTACGCTGGGCCGCAATACATTGATCTGACCGCGGAAGGCGTTAACAAAGGCAGTGCGCTGGCTGCGCTGGCGGCCCGCTTCCACCTGCGCGCCGACGAAATCGCCGCCATCGGTGACCAGGCCATCGATCTCAGCATGCTGCAGTTTGCCGGGCTGCCGGTCGCCATGTCCAATGCTGTCCCCAGCCTGAAAGCCGCCGCCCAATGGATCGCGCCCTCCAATGACGAAGACGGAGTAGCCTGGTTCATCGATAAGATCATTGCACAAAATAAAGGCCCTCTACAATGAAAAAATCTTCCATCTGGCTGTGGACCCTGGCTGCATTTTTCGCCTTCTTCGTCTTCGGCTATTCAGACAATCTGAAAGGCCCAATCATGCCAGCCCTGCTGGCCGACCTGCACTTCGATTACGCCATGGGCGGCACCATCCTGCTCGGAATCTACGTCGGTTTTATGATCGCCACGCTGACCACGGGCCTGATCGCCGACATGCTCGGGAAAAAAGCCGTTCTACTGACCGCCGGAGCCTGCCTGACCCTTGGCATCAGCGGCTACAGCAGCTTTTCTGCCCCACTGGCGCTTGGATTTTCCATGACCATCCTTGGTTTCGGGTTGGGTGCGCTGGAATTGGGTTGCAACGCCCTGATCGTTGAACTGCACCCCACCGACAAAGTCCGCTATTTGAACCTGATGGCCCTGATGCATGGCATGGGCTCGATGGCCGCGCCGCTTGCCACCGGCCTGCTGCTGGCAGCCAGTTACTCCTGGCGCACCGTCTACCGCCTGGATTTAATCTTCGTAGCCTTTCTCATCCTGTATGTCAGTCTGAACCACTATCCGGCCGGCGCCTCGGCCCCCAGCGAAAAAATCGACTTCAAACATCTTGGCCGGGCTGCCTTTACCCCGCGGCTGGTCTGGTTCTATCTCTCCATCGCCCTGTACGTCGCCACCGAAATCGGCCTGGCCTCCTGGCTGGTGGAATACCTGCAAAAAATCCGCCTGCAATCCGTGGAACAAAGCACCCAGGCGCTCTCGCAATATTTCGGGCTGATGATGGCCGGGCGCTTCCTGGGCAGTTTTGTCATCGACCGGCTCGGGCACCTGAAATCAATCCTGGTCGCCATGCTGGCCGCCTGCGTGACCATCGCCATCGGCCTGTTTGGCCCGGCCCTGGCACTCTCCCTGAGCGGACTTTTCCTGTCCATCGTCTTCCCCACCATCACCGCCAGCGTCAGCGACGGCCTGACAGAAAACACCAACTCCATTCTCGGCCTGCTTTTCACCTTCGCCGGGCTGGGCGGCATGCTTGGCCCGTGGCTGGTCGGCCTGGCCAGCCACTGGTTCGGGATCGGGATCGGATTCGGCCTGCCGCTCGGCTTCGCAGTGCTGACCACGCTCGCCATCCTGACCCTGTTCCGGCTGGCACCCCATCCGCAGCAAAAACAGCCCGCCTGAGCCTGCTCCCGAGGAATCCATGCCCGCCACCCTGACTGATTACAACCACCAACGACAATCCCACTGGGACACCCTGGCCCGCCAGCACCCGGCGGAAACTTTCTTCAGCCGCGAATATCACCGCCGCCTGCGGGAAATTTACCGGCTGTTGATTTCACCGGGACAAAATGTGCTCGAACTCGGCTGCGGCGCAGGCGACCTGCTGGCCGAGGTTGCGCCCGCCCGCGGAGTCGGCGTCGATTTTTCGGCAGAAATTCTCCAGCTGGCGCGCAAAAAACATCCGCAGTTAAATTTCGTCGAGGCCGACGCGCACGCCCTGAGCGTGGAAGGGCCCTTCGACACGATCATTCTTTCTGACCTGGTCAACGATGTCTGGGACGTGCAAACCATCCTGGAGCGGCTGCGCCCGCTCTGCCATCCCGGCACGCGCCTGATCCTGAATTCCTACAGCCGCGTCTACCAGCCTTTGCTGGGACTGGCCGCCGGGCTGGGGCTGGCGCGCCGCCTGCTGCCGCAGAACTGGCTGCCGCCCGAAGATATCACCAACCTGCTGAACCTGGCCGGGTTCGAAATCATCCGCACCCAGCGCGAGATCTTACTTCCGCTGCCCATCCCGCTCATGCGCGGTTTTTTCAACAAGGGCCTGGTAAAAATCTGGCCATTCAGCCCCTTCGCATGGACCAATGTGCTCGTGGCGCGCCCCCGGCCGCTGGATGCGCCTGCCGAAACGGAAGCGCGCCCCAGCGTCAGCGTCATCATCCCGGCGCGCAACGAGGCCGGGAATATCGAAGCTGCCTTCCAGCGCATCCCCAAAATGGGTCGTCACACCGAGTTGGTTTTCGTCGAGGGCCATTCGAAGGATGACACCTATGCCGCCATCGAAAGCGCCATTGCCGCGCACCCCAATTGGGACGCGCGCCTCTTCCGCCAGAGCGGAAAGGGCAAGGCCGATGCCGTGCGCCTGGGGTTTGCCGAGGCGCGCGGCGAGGTGCTGATGATCCTGGACGCCGACCTGACCGTGCGGCCGGAGGATCTGCCGCGTTTTTACGAGGCGCTCATCAACGGCAAGGGCGAATTCATCAACGGCGTGCGCCTGGTGTACCCCATGCAGGAACAGGCCATGCGCTTTTTGAACCTGCTCGGCAACAAGTTTTTCAGCCTGGCGTTTTCGTGGCTGCTCGGACAACCCATCAAGGATACCCTTTGCGGAACAAAAGTGCTTTACCGCCAGGCGTATGACCGCATCGTGGCCAATCGCGCCTATTTTGGCGAATTTGACCCCTTCGGCGATTATGACCTGATTTTTGGCGCCGCCAAACAGAACCTGAAAATTGTCGACCTGCCCATCCGCTACCAGGAACGCACCTACGGCCAGACCAACATTGACCGCTGGCGGCACGGCCTGCTGCTCTTTCGCATGGTGGGCATCGCCGCCCTGCGCCTGAAATTTGTATGACCCGCCTGCGCGTTTTATCGGTGATTGGCACGCGCCCCGAAGCCGTCAAGATGGCTCCGGTGGTGCAGGCGCTGCGTCAAACAGCGGGCATTGAATCGCTGGTGTGCCTGACCGCCCAGCATCGCCAGATGCTCGACCAGGTTCTGCGCCTGTTCGATATTCAACCAGATGTTGACCTAGACTTGATGCAGCCCGACCAGGGCCTGGCGCAGATCACCGCCTCGATTTTCACCCGCCTCGACCCGGTTATAAAAACCCTGCAGCCAGACTGGATCCTGGCCCAGGGCGATACCACCACCGTCATGGCGACGGCGCTGCTGGCCTATTACAACCGCGTCCGCTTCGGTCACGTGGAAGCCGGCCTGCGCACCGGCGATAAATTCCAGCCCTTCCCCGAGGAAATCAACCGCCGGGTGGCCGGAATCGCCGCCGACCTGCACTTTGCCCCCACCGAATGGTCGCGCCAGAACCTGCTGCGCGAGAATATCCCGGACGAAACAATCGTGGTGACCGGCAACCCGGTCATCGACGCCCTGCGGCAGGTGGCCGAGATGCCCGCCCCAGCAGAAGCCGAAGCCCTGCTTGCCCGGCTGGCAAACCGCCGCCTGATCCTGGTTACCGCCCACCGGCGCGAGAACTTCGGCCAGCCGCTCGAAAACATTTGCGCGGCGCTGAAAGCCCTCTCCAAACAGTATCGCGGCGAGGTGGAAATCGTCTACCCGGTGCATCTCAACCCAAATGTGCAGAAAACCGTGCTGCCGCGCCTTTCCGGCCTGCCCAACCTGACGCTGCTCCCGCCGCTGGATTATCTTCCGCTGGTTCACCTGCTCAAGCACGCCAGCCTGGTACTAACCGATTCAGGCGGTATTCAGGAAGAAGCGCCTGGCTTTGGCGTGCCGGTGCTGGTATTGCGCGCCGCCACCGAACGCCCGGAAGGTCTGGCCGCCGGGACGGTGAAACTGGTCGGTACCGAAAGCGCCGCCATTCTGCGCGAAGCCCGCAACCTGCTGGATCACCCCCAGGAGCACGCCAAAATGTCCCGGGCGGTCAATCCCTACGGAGATGGACACGCCGCCGAACGAATCGTCAAAAATCTGATACACTATCCCCTTCAACAGCGCGGGTGATTCAGTCAGTCGCGTTACCCACCAACCCAAGGAGCAAAGAAGAAAATGGAAAATGAAGTTGTAGCACCCGCCGCCGCAGAAACAGAAGAAAAAGGCCCCGTCCTGTATAACCCGAAAGCCCTCAGCCTGGTCTCCAGCCTGACCAACGTCTTTTCCTGGGTCCTTTTGGTTGCCTTTCTGGGCCATTTCGTGGCTCAAATCATCAATCTCCAGAGCATGCTGGCCCAACAAGGCATGACCTTCACGAATCTGCTTTCCGATCCCGCCGCGATCGCCTACCTGCTGACCAACATCAGCAATCCGATTTTCATCGGCATTGCCCTGTTCTTCACGCTGCAGGGGGTTTCAATCGGTCTGAATGTGTTGATGGAAATCGACCTGAAAACCGAATAGCCCCGGCGTTTCTCATGCCAGCTCCCCGCCCCGCGCGGGGAGTTTTTGTTTGCAGGCGACAGACTCTCAACTGCCGAATTTCCCCGCGGCGGAACAGAGCGGCCATTCTCTCCTGGCAGGCTCACAGGAACACCAGGGTGAAATCTATTCTTTACCGGCTTCCCCTTCCATTGCGTGAACTATGGCGAGGATAACGCCATCCATATGATTGGTCACTTCGTTGTTCCAAAAGCGGATCACTTTGTAGCCGAGCGAGTTCAGGTATTTTGTTCTTTCCTCATCGTATTCTTCCTGTTCCAAATGCTGACTTCCATCCAGTTCGATGATGAGTTTGGCTTTAGGAGAACAAAAGTCGGGGATATAGTTTCCAATAGCATGTTGCCTGCGGAATGTAACTCCCAACTGGTCGTTGCGGATGCGTGACCAGAGTTTTGCTTCCGCAGGCGTAGGTTCCTTACGGAGTTGACCTGCTTTGTGCATGGTTTTGGGGTTTGATCTATATTTCGGCATGGCAAAAATTGTAATTCGCAATTCAGCCCCCTCCAACCTCCCCCATTTGAAGAACACAAATGGGGGAGACAATTTCTCACGGAATGGGGCAATAGAAATTTATTGCAAGTCGTCAGCCCCTTCCCCTATTTCCGCACTTGGAAATGGGGGAAGGCTGGGAAGGGGGCTAACTGAACGCCTCCGCCAGCAGACTCTCAAACAACCCCTCCAGGTCTCGATAAACTCGACCCAGCGCCTGCCGCGTGGACTCCCCCATCCGCCCCCGCACGAAGTCCCCGAGCCGCTCTGCGACGAGCGGGAGCGACTCGATGTCTCGACTGGGCTCGACAGCCGGCCGCGCCACCACACCCGTAATTATTCCGACAGTCGAACATTGCACGAAGGACATACCTCGGGCTGTTCGTCAGACCAAAACACTTCTGCACACCACGGGCACTCAGGCGCTTTTTGATTGATCAATTCGGGAAGATTCTTAAGCTTATCCCAAAATACAACATGACCGGGTATGCCAGTATCAGGCGTGGAATAATAGCGAAACTTTTTGCATCGAGCACACTGGCTCGAGCCTTTAGGGCTTCTACCCTGACACTTTGGACAAATATAATCTTTATCAACAATGCCTGTTCCAACCCCGGAGATTATTGCAGGACCAACCTTCCATGTAATTGGAGGGTTGACTGGCCTAATGATCCATCGTTTACAGTGTCGGCAGCGATATGCTCTCCCTCTTACCCAATTACCGCAATAAGGGCACACTTTGAAATCAATGCTCTCTGTCATTCTTTCCCTCCAAAACTTTGATTTAACAACGACTCAAACAGCCCCTCCACCTGCCGCGTGGACTCGCCCATCCGCCCCCGCAGCGACTCGACCCACGCCACCACGCCCGCAAACTCTTCTTGCAGGCTCAGCGGTGGCAAAATGAGCGAACCATTTCTCATAATTCTGGTATTCAAATTAGGCTGAGTACCTACTGGTGCTAAACTTCGTAAATAAAGTGTCATTTGGTATTACTGCTTGAGAACAAAAATATCCAACAACCTTCTATCCATTTGATCAAAAGCAAGCCGTCATGAATACAACCATCAATATCCATGTGGGCTGTTAATCAGTATGGTGATTGCGCAAATGGTCAGTGGTGGCTGATGTCTTAATTTTAACCGATAATCTGTCTTATGCCATGCCAGCCGTTCTTCAAACTATTAAACGAACTGTCCGGCTTCTTCCACAATCACCCTGGCACACTCTCCAGGAACAGGGCCGAGAGATCCGCGCCCCTGACCGAGGGAAGCCGGAACTGAAAGGGTTCATCTCGGTTTGGAGTTAGAAATTCTGCAATCCAGCGCTGAAAATCTTCATGATGCGCTTCGAACGTCTTTGAGCACATCAGAAGCGACCGGGGAATTACCGGTTGCAGGGCTGTTATCTAATATCGTCCCCGTTCCATCAACGCTGCGGGATTTTGCAGGTCATGCTCCCTTGCTGGGAAAACCTGCACGGCGCAGGCTTTGAATTCGGGGATTTTGGCTTGCGGGTCGAGGGCATCGTTGGTCAGCAGGTTGGCGGCGGCTTCGTGGAAGTGGAAGGGGATGAAGACGACGCCGACGGTGGTCTTTTCGGTGACGGTGGCGCGCAGGATGACCGAGCCGCGGCGGGAGCTGACTTTGACGGGCATGCCGTCGGCGATGCCGTGAATCTCGGCGTCGGCGGGGTGGATTTCGATGAGGGCTTCGGGGTAGAGCTCGTCCAGTTTGGAGTGGCGGGTCATCGAGCCGGTGTGCCAGTGTTCGAGCACGCGTCCGGTGGTCAGGATGAAGGGATATTCGTCATCGGGCAGTTCTGCCGAGGGAACGTAATCGAGCGGGGTGAATTTGCCACGTCCGCGTGGGAAGGTTTCGAGAAAAAGGTCAGGCGTACCGGGGTGGGTTTCGTCGGGGACGGGGTAAATCAAGCCCACTTTTTCGAGGCGCTCGTAGGTCACACCGGCGTAATCGGGGTTGACGGAGGCCATTTCACGCAGGATCTCTGACGGGTGGGCATAGTCCCATTTGGCGCTGGGACGCGCGAGGCGCGCTTCAAGGCGCAAGGCCAGGGCAGAGATGATGTCACTATCACGGCGAGACAGGCCGCGGGGCGGATGGGCGGCGCGCACCCGCTGGATGCGGCGATCCGTATTCGTAAAAGTCCCATCCTTTTCAGCAAATGGTGTCGCCGGGAGGAAGACATCCGCAAACGCCGCGCTTTCGGTGATGAATAAATCCTGGGCGACGATAAATTCCAACTGCTCCATATGGCGGCGGGTTTCGTTGAGATTCGGCTCGGACATCAGCGGATTTTCGCCCATGATGTAGAGCGCGCGGATGCCGCCGGGGTGGGCGTGGCTGAGAATTTCGGTGGTGGTCAGGCCAAGTTTGCGGCTGAGACCGCCGGGCTCGATGTTCCAGAGCTTTTCCCACTGCTCGGCGTTGCCGGGGCCGTCGACGCGCATGTAGCCGGGGAAGTGGAAGGGCATCGCGCCCATGTCGGAAGCGCCCTGGACGTTGTTTTGTCCGCGCAAGGGGTTGAGGCCGGTGCCGGGGCGCCCGATATGGCCGGTTAGAAAGGCCAGGTGGATCAGGGCCAGGGCGCTGGCGGTGCCGTGCGAGAGCTGCGAGATGCCCATGCCCCAGTAGATGGCGGCATTTTGGGCGGTGGCGTACAGGCGCGCAGCGCGGCGGATCAGGTCGGCAGGAACGCCGGAGATGGATTCGGCGTACTCGGGCGTGAACTTGTCGAGGCTGGCGATGAACTCTTCCACGCCTTCGGTGCGGCGGTTGACAAAATCCCAATTGACCAGGTTTTCTTTGACGATGACGTGCGCCATGGCGCTGAAGACCGGAACATTGGTGCCGGGCTTGAGCGGCAGCCACAGTTCGGCAAAATCGACCAGTTCGATGCGGCGCGGGTCGATGACAATCAGCTTTGCGCCATGCTTGCGGACGGCTTCTTTCATCTGGAGCGCGATGATGGGATGGTTCTCGCTGGTGTTCGAGCCGGTGACGATGAAAACATCGTTCTGGATAACTTCGGCGGCCGAGTTGGACATGGCGGATGAGCCCACCGCCTGCTGGAGCGCGACCACGCTCCCGGCGTGGCACAGGCGCGTGCAGTGATCGACGTTGTTGGTGCGGAAGATGGCGCGATACATCTTCTGCAGCAGGTAGTTGTCCTCGTTGGTGGCCTTGGCGCAGCAGTAGACCGCCATGGCGTCCGAGCCGTCGCGGCGGTAGATTTCCACCAGTTTGTTAGCTGTCAGGTCCAAGGCGGTCTCCCAGTCGGTTTCAACCCAATCCCAAGAGCTAGGCGATAAGTGATTAGGGATTAGGGATTGATTGCCGATATCGGGAGCATCTTTCCTTGTCCCTAGTACCTTATCACTAGTTCCGTCCAAAAGATATCTGCGCACCATCGGCACCGTGATCCGCTGCGGGTGATAGATAAAGTCGTAGCCGAAACGGCCCTTGACGCACAGGTTGCCGTGGTTGACGGGTGATTCATAAGGCGAGGTGACGCGGTAGATAAAGTCGTCCTTGACGTGGAGTTGGAGCGTGCAGCCGACGCCGCAGTAGGGGCAGGTGGTGGTTGTAATTTTCTCGGGTTTGAGCATGATTACTCCGTTATCCGGTTATCCGGTTATCCGGTTTTCCAGTTGTCCAGTTTAGCCTTCAACGGGGTAACCGGGCAACTGGACAACCGAAATACATCATATCGTTATCAACACAATCGCCGCCAGCGCTGCGAGGATACCGACCATTTGCCTGCGGCTGATGTGCTCCTTGAGCAAAATCCAGGCCAGCAGCACCGTCGAACCGGGATACAGCGAGCTGAGCACGGCGGCCACATCCACGCGCCCGAGTTGGGCGGCCAGGGCGAAGAAGGCGTTGCCGAGCGTGTCGAGCAGTCCGCTGGCCAGGATGGGGAAAATGCTCTCGCGGCTGGGAATGATATTCTGGCGGGTGATCAACGAATACAAAAGCAGGCTGGAAATTGAGACAATACGAACAGCGATAAGCGGGTAAATCACTGATTCAGAGCTGGCAAAATGCAGGGTTGTAAAGAAAAAGCCAAAAGCCAGGCCAGCGATGACGGGCAGGCGCAATTCGTCGAGATTGAAATCCACGCTGCCGCCGCCGGAGACCAGCCAGATGGCCGCCAGCGCCAGGAAAAACCCGGCAATCACCAGGGCGGGTGGCAGCTGTTCGGTAAACGCCGCAAAGACCACCGGCACGCCGGCAGCCACCAGCGCGGAGACCGGCGCGGCGACGCTCATCCGCCCATTGGCGAGCGCGGTATAAAGCAGTAACAGCCCAATCGCGCCGCCCAACCCAGCCGCGCCGCCCCACAGCCATGACTCCAGCGGCGGGACGGGTTCGCGCAACACAAATGCGGTCGCCAATAGCAAAATCATGCTGAAAATGTGCGCGATAATCACCACGCCGTAGGCGCTGGAACGTTTGGTGGCAACGCCACCGCTGAAATCGCCCGCGCCCCAGGTCAGGGCGGCGAGAATTCCGTAAACCACTGGCATAATTCCAAAATTCATCGATTCTCCAAAGAAGTCAAAAGTCAAAAGTCGAAAGTCGAAGGTCGCTAGATTGATGACCTTTGACTTTTAACCTTCGACTTTAGCCCGGTTTTCATGGCCGCGATTTGCTCTGGCGTGACGCCCTGCTCGAGCAGAAACTCGCGCTTGGGCTTGAGCGCACCGCTCGGGCAGACGCCCACGCACTGGCCGCAGAACACGCAGCTGGTGGCGGGCAGCGCCCGGTCGAAAAACGTGCCAATCTGCGTCTCGAAGCCGCGTCCGCTGAAATTGATGGCGAAAGTGAACTGAGCATCCTCCGCGCAAACCTGCACACAGCGCCAGCACAGCACGCACTTGGCGTAATCGCGGATGAACATCGGGTTGTCGTCTTTGACTTCCACTTCGCGCCGTTCGGCCAGCGGGAACCGCGCGCTGGATGCGCCGTACTCGTCCATCAACGCCAGGATTTCGGGGAAATCGGATAAGTCCACGCTGGAGGCGAGCATTTCAAGGATGGTTTTTCTGGCGCGAATGACACGCTCCGATTTCGTCTGCACCCGCATCCCGTCCGCCGCTTTGACGAGGCAGCCCGGCTGGAGCAGGCGCATCCCCTCGACCTCCACCACGCACATGCGGCACAGTCCATTCGAGCTGGTTGCCGGGTGCCAGCAAATGGTGGGGATGTCAATATCAGCCTGGCGAGCGGCTTCCAGGATGGTTGCGCCATCGTCCGCGCTGATTTCTTTATCATCAATAATCAATTGGGGCATGTGAACTCCAAAAAGCTTTACCACGAAGACACAAGGCACGAAGTTTTGTTTTTCTTGGTGACTTCGTGCCTTTGTGGTGAAATTTACAACTTTACCAATCCAAGCTTTAAGGCAGAAAGAACCGCGCTCGCCGCCGTCTGGCCCAAGCCGCACAGGCTGGCATCGGTCATCGTCCAACCGACATCCTGCAAGCGTTCGGAATCTCCCATTTGCCATTCACCATTCGCCAATCGCTGCAAAATTTCCATCTGACGTTGTGTCCCCAACTGGCAGGGATAGCACTTCCCGCACGATTCATGCGCGAAAAACTTGCCGAGCCGCGCCAGGGTCTGACGCAGGTCGCGGGATTGATCGAAAACCATCACTACGCCCGAGCCGAGCGGCAGACCGGCGGCGCGCAAATCCTCGAAGGTCAGTTTTACATCCAGGTGGGCGGGGGTGGCAAATGCTCCAGCCGCGCCGCCAAACAAAATAGCTTGTAATCCGTTTTCCAGTTTTTCTGTTATCCGGCTATCCGGTTGTTCAGTTGATTGGTTAACAGCAGAACCGGATAACCAGTCAACCGGAGAACCATTGGCCATGGTTAATAATTCGCGCAAAGTCGTCCCAAACGGCACTTCGTACACGCCCGGTTTGGCGACATCGCCCGAGACGCAGAAAAGCTTCGGGCCGGGAGATTTCTCGGTGCCGATCTGACGGTAGCCCGCCGCGCCTTTTTCGAAAATCAACGGCACATTGCAGAGCGTCTCAACGTTATTGATGACCGTTGGCTGGTCGAACAGGCCATTGGTGGTCGGGAAGGGCGGCTTGATGCGTGGATAGCCGCGTTTGCCCTCGATCGACTCGAACAGGGCGGTTTCCTCGCCGCAGATATAAGCCCCCGCGCCGAGGCGGATTTCGATGTCGAATTTCTTTCCGAGATAACCAGCCGCGCGCGCTTCGCTCAGGGCATTTTCCAGCACTGGCAGGATGTAGGGATACTCGCCGCGCAAGTAAATGTAGCCGCGTGTGGCACCAATGGCGTGAGCGGCAATACACATCCCCTCGATGACGCGGTGCGGGTCATCGAGCAGCAGCACGCGATCCTTGAACGTCCCCGGCTCCGATTCGTCGGCGTTGCAGACGATGTATTTGGGGAAACTTTCGGCTTTGGCCGCGCCCTCCCATTTGACGGCGGTCGGGAAGGCCGCGCCGCCGCGTCCCACCAATCCCGCGGCTTTGACTTCGGCGATGACGGCTTCAGGAGTCAACTCCAAAGCGCGGCGCAAGGCCGGATAGGCACCATACTCGGCCAGCGTGGCGGCGCGGCCTTTGCCGCAGTTGGATGTAAGTAAAGACGACAGACCATAAACCATCGACCGCGGGCGTAGCTCGTTGTCGCCTATCGTCCAGCGTCCATCGTCTACGGTCAGCGTCGCAGGCGCCAGGTCACACAGCCCGAGGCAGGGAGATGATTCGATTGTGGTGGACAGGTCAGGGGTGGTCTGATTTGGCTGGATTCCGTGCCGGGCGCAGAGTCCGCTCAAAATCTGCTCCCCACCTTTCAGCCCGCAGGCGGCATCCGTACAAACCCGAACGATGCGCTTGCCGACAGGTTCGCTGTAGAACAGGCTGTAAAACTCGATCACCCCATGCACATCCGCCAGCGGAACGCCCAGGGCTTTGGCGACTTCGGCCGCGGCTTCCTGCGGCAGCCAGCCATAGAGTCTTTGCGCGGCTTGCAAAGCGGGTAACAGGCCGGAGCGGCCCTGCAGGTCAAAGCGGGATAATTCTGCTTGAAGGGGGGCGAGGTCTATATCCGACATAGTTACTCCAATCGCAAAAGTATATAACAATTTTGCTTTTATAGGTGTGAAAGTTAAAAGACCTTCCGGTGAATTTTGCCGGAAGGTCTCTGGTGGAACAGGTTGGTTTAGTAATCTGTGCCTTGAACGAAACTGCGGGTTGCCGATGGATTGGGAATCACTTCATCCGGACGCATCATCTCGTTGTCTTCGTGATCCACGATATGGCAGTGCCAGACATAACCATGTCCGCCATTCGGATCGAAGGGGAAGGTCGCGTCGGCTATGGGTGTATTTGCCGGGAGATCCGTTGGCGCCCAGCGGATGACCACGCGTGTCACCTGTCCAGGGTACATGACGAAAGTATCCTTCCATCCAGCCTCCTGAGGAAGCGGCGGGATGGGTGTGCCTTTGAGATACAAAGGCCTATTTTTCGCTCCTGGGGCGTTGATATCCGGGTTACCGCCCACCACAGTTCCAGTTCCGTAAGGCAGCGGCGGACCAAAGGCCGGGATAAAAACACCAGCAGGATAGGGTTGCCCGGTCATGTGGTCGTATCCGCCGCCTGGAAAGGCTGCCGTATAAGCGGCGTTGTATGCCCTGGTATCAAAGTTCTGACGATTGAGCAACTGCGCCTGCACCAGGTGGAAGTGGATGGGGTGTGCATCGGCGGTCAGGTTGACAATCTCCCAGACTTCGGTTTCGCCTTCCTTCGGCAGTTCGGAGAGCCAGTTCTTTCCGGTGCCGTCAAGGGTGAAGCCCGGGATGGGTTCCATGATGTACATCGGCATATTTAGATCTGTATTATCAACACCGATGATACGCTCACCGTTCCATTTGGTGTTATTGACCAGGATCTCCAGCGGGCCGCCGGGGTAAGCGGTCAACAGGCCTGTTACAGGGTTGGTGACGTTCTGCGGCATACCCATCACTTCGTTGAGAGTGAGCTGGCGAGTCTTGTTGATTGTTACTGCAGGTGTGCCAGTCGCCGGGTTGACCAGGCGAACCAACGCTGGATTGATTCCTCCCACCAGACCGCTGCGCAGGGTTGCGCCCGGGGCAGCCGGATTGAAGCTGGTATCGTTGCTCATTGTTCCATTCACGCGGAACTGCATGATCTGGGCGGTGGTGCCGCCGATGACCGCCGCGCCGCCCGGGAAGGGAGTCTTAGCCTGGTTCTTGAGTAGCCAGTTGCCCGAGTAAGGCCGGCCGTTGGGGCCGATCGCGCCTTTCTGATAACCGGCGAAGTCGATGATGACCAGGTAGCGCTCGCCCGACATCATCACCAGGCTGCTGTTGTTACCAGGAGGGGCAACCCTGACCGGCTTATCCAGGTAGCCGCCGTCGGTGCCGATTACCCAGAAGGCCGGACCGCGGTTGCCGGAGACGGGATCGATCAGGAACATGTCAACTGGTACGCCTGTCAACGCTCGCTGTTGACGGTCATCTCGAATTTCTGGTATCACTTGGCAATCTCCTCGCGAGGTTTTACGCAAATGTACCAGAATTTACACTAATCAGGAACAACCCTATTGTAAGAAAAAATCGGATCACTGTAAACTGGCAAATGTAATTAGATTTTTATTACCCGAATTGACTCGAATACGAGTTCTCTGATTCATTTGTCATTTACCTCTCGACCATCCATTTCTACGCTATACTTTTTCTATGCCCGGTGATTTGTTGAACCACAC
This sequence comes from uncultured Anaerolineae bacterium, assembly GCA_903875215.1. Taxonomy (GTDB): domain Bacteria; phylum Chloroflexota; class Anaerolineae; order Anaerolineales; family Villigracilaceae; genus UBA5195. The sequence goes on along the minus strand of CAIQVH010000031.1, from coordinate 206,628 downwards.
ACTCCTAGGTCGCTACCGTATCGAAGCGTTTTCCACTCTGACGCCGCAAGGGGAACTGTACCGCGCCTTTGATCTGCAGCTCGGAAAGATGCTCGGCGTGACCCTCTGCCAGCCCGAGCTGAGCACGGACCCGGAGGCTCTCAAACAGCTCGAGGTGCGTGCCGCGTTGCTTACAAAGATCAACCACCCGGTCTTGCTGCCTTCCTTCGGGTTGGAACTGGAAGGCCAGTCAGCCTGCCTGCTGGAAGACTGGGTAGACGGCCCATCCCTGCGCGATATCCTGCTCTCGCACCCAGGCCAGTCTTTCAGCGTCCAGGAGGCGCTGATCTACGCCCGCGCCTTAAGCTCTGCCCTGGGCAGCCTGCATGCCCAGGGCTGGGTACATAGTGGAATCTGCCCGGAGCGCATCCACATCGACCAGCGCGGCAGCCTGCGCATGAGCGGTCTGGGCAGCGCAAAACGCAGCGGCGAGGTGGATTTTCTCCCATCCACCCATCCCTACGCCGCGCCAGAGCAGGCACACCCGGCGCGGCTCTCGCCATCCACCGACCTGTACGCGCTGGCAGCCATCCTGTTTGAACTGGTCACCGGCCAACCGCCGCGCGATGAACTGACCAACCCACGCAAACTCAATCCCGAAATCCCCGATTTCTTCGCGCGCGTTATTCTGCAAGGACTGGCGCGCCGACCGCAAGAACGCTTTATCAGCGCGGATGAATTCTTTCTCAGCCTGTGCCTCGCTGCCCGTCTGGCAGCCGAAGCGGTGGCCGAAAAAATCGGGGCAGATTCTGCCCCACTTAGCGCCGCCGCGCTGGGCAGCTGGCACTACCTGCCTCCTCCCGCCAACCTCACCAGCGTTCCCATACCCCTCCGGCCGCTCAAAGCCGCCCAGATCACCGCCTCCTCCCCACCTCCACCGCACTCAACATTTGACTTCACCCGGCTGCTGCGGCCCGCGCTTCTCCTGCTCCTGCTCGGTGGGCTGGGCTACGCTCTCTGGCAAATTAAACCTCCATCCACGGCCCCGGTCATACCGCCCCGCACCACCCTGCTTGCCACCAATTTACCCAGTCCCGCCCCCACGCTGACCCTGCCACCCGCCCCAACCGAAATCCACGGCGGCCGGATCATATTCACCTGCACCCGCGGTGACTTCAACCAGCTTTGCATGATCAAAGCGGATGGCAGCCAGTTCCAGCTCCTAACCAATGCCTCCGCAAACAACTACTACCCCACCTTTGCCCCCGGCGGGCAGATGATCGTCTTCGCCTCCAACCGGCTCGGCTCCTTTGACCTGTACCTGCTGATTCTGGAAAGCGGCAACCTCTCCCAACTCACCCACGACATCGGGAATGTTGTTTCACCCAGCTTTTCCCCCGAAGGTCAAAAAATCGTCTTTGCCAACCGCGCCGCCGAAGGCCCCACCTCCATCTGGGTGGTGGATAAGGACGGCTTGAACCCCCAGCTGCTCTACGCCGGGCCGAATACCATCGTCGCCACGGCCTGGTCACCCGATGGGCTGACGATTGCCTACGCCATGGCCATCGACCAGCCTAACGAATACCAGATATTCCTGATGGACGCCGATGGCACCCACCAGCGTCAGATCAGCCAGGGGCTGCTCGGTATCGGCGGCAGCCTCGATTGGTCGCCCGATGGTAAAAACCTGCTCATCTTTGCCGGCCCGCCCGGCGACAAGGACATCTTCCAGCTGGATATCGCAACAGGCAGCGCCACCCAGCTGACCGACGGTGGCAACAACACCGCCTGCAGTTATTCCCCCGATGGGCAATTTATCGTCTTCAACTCTCTGCGCACCAACGATCAAGCCGATCTGTACATTATGAACGCCGATGGCAGCAACCTGCGCCAGCTGACCAAAGACCCCGAACCCGATTGGCAGCCTCGCTGGGAACGCTAATCCCCCAACTTTTCCACAATCACCCAGGCATTGTAGCCCTGAACCTCCACAGAAACCCTGGCTTGCGACGGAAAATAACCGGCAATCACCGGCGGGCTGATAAAATGACTGCGCATCAGCGCCAGCTTCTCGACCAGCGCCACGAGCTTGACCGTCAGAGTGCGAATATCCGGCTCTTCAATCACCAGCCGCCCGCCCGGCTGGAGCACACGCCACAACTCGGCAATCGTCTCACGCTGATTGATGACGTGATGCAACGCATCAACCATCAGGACGCGCGAAAACGTCCCCGCCGCGAAAGGGAGCTGCTCCGCGGGAGCCATCAACCCCGCTAACTGCTTGTTCCGGCTCTGCGCCAGCATCCCCGCCGAAAGATCCGCCACCACCACCTGACGGGTGTACGGTTTTAAGGCAGCAGCCACCCGCCCAGTGCCGCCGCCCGCATCGAGCAGCAGACCATCAACGGGCAGGTTCAAAAACTCGAGCATCAAATCCAACCGTGCAAACGGAATGGCGCGATCGTAGAGCGGGGCCAGCAAATCAAAGTGATCCAGCATGCAGGTTGTAATCCACCTTCCAGAAATAATTGCTACTCAACCGTCACCAATCCGCGGATTTCGTTGATGGTTTCAGGGCCAATTCCGGGAATCTTGAGCAGGTCTTCGATATATTCAAACGGGCCGTTCTCTTCACGATACTGGACGATCTTTTCCGCCGTTGTGGGGCCAATGCCGGGCAGCTTTTCGAGCAGGGCGGCATCCGCGCTGTTGAGATTGACCACCACGCCGCCCGGAGGTGTGGGGGTAACGAGCAGGCCGCTTCCGCCGATCACCAACTGCGGAGTAGGCAGGTCGCTTCCGCCCGGAACATCGATGTGCTGGCCGTCATCCAGTTTTTCTGCCAGGTTCAGCCGCGCCACTTCCGCCCCTTCCAGGAACCCACCTGCCAGCGCCACCGCTTCAACCATGCGGCAATCGCGTGGGACGTTGTACACTCCGGGCCGCGCCACTGCGCCGGTAATGTAGACGCTGATCGGCGCAGGCGTGGAGGAAGGCATTAACATAATCGGATATCCGGAGGGAGTGCGGGAGGCGAGCAGAATCAGGCCGATCAGCAACATGCTGACCAGCGAGCCAAAGATGATTGCCACAGCGAGTTCGTAGGATCGTTTCATGGTTCCCCCGTTTTCATGACCAACATCTGCTCCTGGAGCAGCTTTCCAATAATTTCCGCCAGGCGGCTGAGGCGTTGAAAGTAGGGCGGCATTGCCTCACGGCGAAGAGGGTGAAAACCAAATTGCTCGTAGAAAGGGCCAAGCTCGGCCCGGCAGGTCAGGTAGAGAGGTCGTGGGGCGGCAGAAAGCTGGGCTTCGATCAAGGCGCGGGCCACGCCCCTGCCGCGCCAGGCCGGGATGACCGCCAGGGAGGCCAGTTCGAGCGAGCCATCGCTGTGCGGTTTCAGCTGCGCGCAACCGATAAACTCCCCGGCAGCCGATTCGGCAACCAGGAAGCGCGACCACTCCAGCCCGAACGGGTTGATGCCCGTCTCCCGAATCAAGGCACGGATGGCGGTGAAATCCTGCCGGGTGGCGGGACGCAGCCGGAAATCAGCCAAAACGGCCTCCCGCGGCAAGCACGACGAAGGTGAATATCCCCCAGTGAATGAGAAAGGGATAGAGAAAAGAACGGGTGCGCCAGGCGATCCAGCCAAAGGCAAATCCGCCAAAAATCGTTGACAGGGTTTCGATTTCCGGCTTGCCAAAATGCGCCAGGGCAAAGGGCACCGCCTGCAGCCAGAGCGCTTCCGCGCCGAATTTGCGTCCATAGCCGAACAACAACCAGCCGCGAAAGAGAAATTCCCAGCCTAGAAGATCGAAAAAGGTGTAGACGGGCAGTCCGGTTCCATTGAGCGGCAGATAATAATCGCGCATGGATTGATTCCGGGCCACCAAAAACCACAGGAGTGGGAGCATGATCCCAAGGGAAACAGCCGTCAGCAGCAACCCGGCGCGCCAATCGCCCAGTTGAAAGCCGTATTCGCGTGGATGTTCGCGGAATACCAGCACCAGGCAGGCCAGCGGGATCAGCAGAAACAGAATCAGGCCATCGAGCGGTTTGGATCCGCTCAAGGTGCGATAATGCCCGACCGTCAACAACAGGGTGCTGGCGATCGTCAGGAAGGCAATTTTCCAATCCAATTGCAGGGCGGGATGTGTCAGTTTTTTCAGCATGGGGCGCAGTTGGTACTTTCGGTGTTTTCAATCACCAACCGGAAATCTGACCGAAATCTTTAATAGTATCCAATGACCGACTTTCTTTGTCAAGCATTTGAAGAAAAAGCTGAAAAAAGCCGCCGCCGAAATCCGGCAGCGGCTTCATGCCTATCTCAACATCTCTTCGAGCAGCGCACGCGCCTTTTGGGCGTCAGCCTTGCCCTGCATCTTTTTCATCACCTGGCCGGTGAAGAATCCGATCAATCCGACTTTGCCACCGCGATAGGCGGCCACCTCACCCGGAGATTCGGCTAACACCTGTTCAACCACCGCGCGAATGGCGCCGTCGTCGCTGACCTTGGCCAGCCCTTCGGCCCGGACAATTTCCTCGGGCGATTTTCCACTGGCATTGACCTTCTCGAGCAGGCCTTTCCCGGTGTTGGTGTTAATGGTACCCGCTTCAACCAGCTTGATGATATCGGCCAGGTAGGCTGGCGTGAGGGCCAGCTGCGCAGTGGTTTTACCGCTGTCATTCAGCATGCGCAGCACGTCGTTCATCAGCCAGTTGGAGACGCGCTTGGCCTCTCCGCCATAGGCTTGCACCGCCTTCTCAAAATAATCGGAAAGCGAACGTTCGGCAGTCAACAACTCAGCGTCATACTCCGGCAGGCCATATCCGGCCATAAAACGGGCACGCCGGGCCAGCGGCAGTTCAGGGAAATCCTGTAAAATCGCGGCCCGCCACTCATCGGTCAGGTAGACAGGCAGCAAATCAGGTTCGCGAAAATAGCGATAGTCGGCTTCGGTCTCCTTCGAGCGCATTTTCTTGAGTGTTTGCGAATCTTCGTCCCATTCAAGCGTCCAGGCCTCGATCCGTTCTCCGTGCTCGTAGGCTCTACTCTGCCGGTCAATTTCCTTGACGATGGCGGTCCGCACCGCTTCGATGGAGTTGACGTTCTTGATCTCGGTCTTGGTGTTCAGGATGGTTTCGCCTTTGCGCCGCAGCGAGACGTTGGCATCGCAGCGGAGATGCCCCTTTTCCATATCCGCTTCTGAAACACCGATCCAGCGCAGGAGCTGGCGCAGGCGCGTCAGGTAGTTGGCGGCCTCATCAGCGGAACGCAGATCCGGCCCGGTGACCATTTCGATCAGCGGAACGCCGCAGCGGTTGAAATCAATGCGGCGGGAGCCGCTGATCAGGTCATTTTTGGTCTTCCCGGCGTCCTCTTCCATGTGCAGCTTCCAGATGGTAACGCGCCGCAGGGTGCCATCGGCCTGGGGAACATCCATATAACCGCCTTTGGCCAGCGACCGGTCATATTGTGAAATCTGGTAGCCTTTGGGCAGGTCGGGGTAGAAGTAGTTTTTCCGGTCAAAAAACGAGACGGGCTGAAGATCGGCGTGCATGGCGGCGGCCAGCAGGGTGCCTTTCTCGACCACGCGGCGGTTGAGGACGGGCAGAACGCCCGGCATCCCGGTGCAGACCGGGCAAATATTGGTATTGGGGGCGGCGTTCCAGGAATCGGCTTTGCAGGAGCAAAATATTTTTGACGCGGTGTTTAGTTGAATGTGCGTTTCCAGGCCAATGACAGCTTCGTATTCCATAAAGTATCCTTCGAGGTGAGTAAGCCGGGGGTTGAAGCTCAGCCAGCCGCCAGCCCCACCAGGGCGCGAAAGGCGGTATAAGCCAGGGCCATATCGGGCGCTTCGATGGAGACGCGGTTATCCTGACGTTGGGCGCCGGGCACCCGCGCGGCGCGGTCGGCCATGTCGGAGGTCATAAAATCGACCGTGACGAGGACAGGCGTATCCAGGATGAAGGGGTCGGGGGCTTTATGCCGTTTCAGGTTCTGAACGGCACGTTTGGCCCCTTCAGCGATCAGGCGCGAGGTGATCTCTGGGGCAAAACATTCCGCCGAAGTCCGGCCGGTGGCATGTTTGACTTCCACGCTGACCATCTCACCGAGCAGCTCCACCGTCTGGGCGCATGCGGTTTGGTCACCGGTGACCATGATGACCGGTGCGCCAAAATAACCGGCCAGCGCGCCATTAAGGCCAAATTCACCGACTAAAATCTCATTCAACCAGACGCCGGCAACGCATTTGCTCGACCAAGTGTGATCGAGTACTCCATTTTGAGAGCCCTGCCGGGCATGATAGCCGACAAAAATCACCCCGCTGATCTCCTCGCTGATTCCTTCCATCATGGAAAATGGCGCTGAAGTGCCAGAATTCAACCTGGCGCGCGGATCCAGCTCTTCGATCAGGATATTGCTGCCATTCCAATGTCCATCGGAAATGATCACATCCGTAGCGCCGCCTTCCACCGCGCCACGGATGGCGGCATTCACATCCTGGGTCATCAGGCGGCGGAAGCGGGGATATTCAGCATGTCCGGGCGTGACCTGATCCCAGTTGACGACGCCGGTAATTCCTTCCATATCGCAGGCGATTAATATCTTCATGATTGAACCTCCAGGCTGGATGAGGCGCCCCGCACCCAGGCAGGAGCCAGATTGCGTGGGCCGCTGGCGGCTTCATAGGCTGCGCCGGCGCGGAAGAGCAGGTCTTCGCGGAAATCTGGCGCAAAAAAGTGAATGCCCAACGGCAGGCCGCTTTCTTCAAACCCGGCGGGCACAGAAATGCCCGGCACCCCGGCATGGTTGCCGGTGACGAGCAACTGGTCTGCGTATTGCATCAGCACCGAATCGCCGTAGATGCCGCCAATGGCAAAAGCCGGGGCCGGCGTGGAAGGCGTCAGCAGCGTATCCACCCGCTGAAAGGCTTCGTCAAAATCGCGCCGGATGAGGGAGCGGATGCGCAGTGCGCGATTGTAATATTGTTCGCTGTACTGCGCCGCTGAAACGTACATGCCCATCAGAATGCGCAGCTTGGGCTGCAGGCCAAAGCCCTGGGCGCGCGATTGGCGATAAAGGGAACGCAGGTCTTCAACCTGGCCGATGGTGCGGTAACCGTACTTGACTCCGTCATAACGATGCAGGTTGGAGGCGGCTTCGACGCGCGAGATGACAAAATAAGCCGGGATACCGAATTTGGTATGCGGCATGGGAATATTTTCAACAATTTCTGCGCCACGCTGGGCAAGTTTTTGAGCACCATCCAGGACAGCCTGGCGGACAGAGGCAGGCACGGGTTGCTCCATCAAATCCCCGCTGGCAGCGTCAAAATAGGTGATGCGGAAATAGTCTGGCGAAAGGCCAATTTTCAATCCGCGGACATCCTTTTCCAGTTCGGCGAGATAGTTGGGGACTGGGACGGTTGCGGCAGTTGCATCGCGCGAATCAGCGCCGGCCATGGCGCCCAGGGCAAGGGCCGAATCGGCCACAGTGCGGGTGAGCGGGCCGGGACAATCGAGCGAGGAGCCAAAGGCGATCAACCCGTAACGCGAGACCCGCCCGTAGGTCGGCTTCAGGCCAACCACGCCGCAGTAAGCGGCGGGCAGACGAATCGAGCCGGCGGTATCGGTGCCAAGTGAAATGGGGCCTTCGAGCGCGGCAACGGCAGCCGCCGAGCCACCCGAGGAACCGCCCGGGACATGAGCCGTGTTCCACGGGTTGCGTGGGGCTGGTTGAAAGGCGGATGATTCGTTGGATGAACCGTAAGTAAATTCATCCAGGTTGACTTTTCCCAGCACAACTGCGCCAGCCTGTTCCCAGCGTTCAACAGCGGTAGCGGTGTAGGGAGCGGTGAAGTTGGCCAAAATTTTGGAGGCGGCAGTCGAGGCGGTACCGGCCACGCAGAAGATGTCTTTAATCGAAACAGGCACACCCGCCAGCGGGCCGGGATCCTGCCCGGCGGCGATTTGCGCGTCGATGGCAGCAGCCTGCTGCCGGGCGCGATCGGCTGTCAGCGTGATGAAGGCATGGACTTTATCAGGTTCGGTGTTTTGATCTCCGCCAAGCGTGCCGGGAACGCCATCCACTGCGGTGATGTGATGAAGATGTGATTCGAGTACCTGGGCGGCGCTGACTTCGCGGTTGCGTACTTTACGGGCTATTTCGAGGGCAGTGAGTTCAAATAATTCCATAAAACCTCGGGTGGGATGGGGAGGTTGGAGGTCTGAAAAAAGAGGTGGGAGGCGTGTAAAAACGGCGGTTTTCTACTCTCTCCTCGCTACTCTCCAGGCTCTGATCTCTAAATTTTCTGGTGCGGAATTTCGGGCACGATGATGAAGCCGTCTTCGATTTCCGGAGCAGTCTGGAGCAGGCGCGCCGGGTCGGGGTATGGGTCGACCTGGTCGGCGCGCAGGGCAGGCGAATGGGACGGGGGGTAGGGCACGCCATGCGAAGCGACCGGGGTTTGTGGGTCGAGCGGCATGGCTTCCAGTTCGTGAATGGCTTTCAGCTGGTTGTTTAATTCGCGCCGCAGGTAATCGGCTTCCAGCGGGCTGAGTTCCAGCGCGGCCAGTTCCACAAGATGATTGAACAAGGCGGGGGTGATTTCTTCGCTCATCGTCAGTCCTTTCTGGATAGAAATTATACCGTACCGCGTCGTCCCCTTCCTGGCTGGTTTTTGGCCGGGTCGCGGAATGGTCAGCTTTCAAACGCGCAAATTCAATCATTTTTTCATTAAATATTGTCGCACTTGAGCGAATATATGCTACCATTCGGGCTGGAGGTCTGATACGGTGATCATTGTCAAAGATACGCACAATTACTCCAGCGTGGAACGGCAGGAGAAAATTGTAGAGCTACTCGACATCCAGGAACGCATCTCGACCGATGAGATTTGCGTCCGTTTCGGCGTAAGCGAGGCCACCGCCCGCCGCGATCTGGAATCCTTGTCTTCGCAGGGGCGCGTGCGCCGTGTCCATGGCGGGGCCACACCTTTGCAGCAAAAAACTGCCCCGGAGGAAATTCCTCTGCCAGCGCACAGCATGGAGCAGCTGGAAGAAAAAAGACGGATTGGGGTCCGCGCGGCGGCGCTGGTTAACGATGGTGAAACCATCTTCCTCGGAGCAGGTAGCACGGTACTCGAGGTGGCGCGCAGTCTGCGCAAGCACCGCGACCTGACCGTTATCACCAATTCGCTGCCGGTCATGAAGCTCATGGCTGACTTTTCGGATGACATCGCCGTCATCAGCCTGGGAGGCATGTTCCAGCGCAGTGAACTTTCTTACATCGGGCATATTGCCGAGCAAGCTCTGGCCGAAGTCCGCGCCGACAAGGTGTTCCTTGGCTCGCGTGCCATTGATGTGGATGAAGGCTTGAGCAACCACTATCTGCCCGAAACAATCACCGGCCGGGCCATCCTGAAAGCCGGGCGAGAAATAATTGTGGTGGCAGATCATACCAAGTTTGGACGGGTGGCCGCGGCGCGCCTGGCTCCCATCGACGCCATCCAGGCCATCGTCACCGGGAGCGAAACCCCGATGCAGGTACTGGTAGCACTCGGCGCACGCGGAGTCCAGGTGATCATCGCCTGATGACCGCCAACCTTGTTGCTGCAGCCAGATAAACATCTGGGCGCAGCCGAAAACATCCGTAAACTGCATTCCAACCGCACCGGCAATGCAGTCTTTCTCCCTGAAAAGACCCGCTGATGAAAAAAATTTGGCCGTTTTCGTTTTATTTTCTCTATTATGCCGCCGCTTCTGGCATATTTCCCTACGCTGCACTCTATTACAAGGGCCTACAACTTTCAGGCGCGCAAATCGGCCTGCTGCTGGGGCTCTCACCGCTGATCACCCTGATCGGCGCACCGCTCTTCACCGGTCTGGCAGATGCCACCCGGCGACATAAACTGGTGATCAGCCTGACATTGGCCGGTGTCATCCTTTGGGCCCTGGTCATGCCTCTGATTCATTCTTTCCCACTTCTGCTGTTGTTGGTTTCGCTTTATGCCCTGGTCTCTGCCCCAATCATGTCCCTTGCAGATTCAGCAACCATGTCGATGCTGGGCGAGGAACGCGCCATGTATGGGCGCATCCGCCTGGGCGGCACCCTGGGCTGGGGATTGATGGCTTATTTCACCAGCCTGTTCGTCGAACAACATGGCCGGGTCGCCATCTTTTGGATCTGCGCCGCAGGCATGACCCTGACCCTGCTTGCCGGCCAGGGCCTAACCTTTGGCCCAATCGAAAAACGCACCCCATTCTGGAAAGGAATCAGCCGGCTACTCGTCAATCCACGCTGGATCCTGTTCCTCGCCCTGACCTTTGTCGCCGGGGTGGGCATCGCCACGATAAACAGCTTCCAGTTCGTCTACATGGCCGAAATCGGCGCGAGCAACAGCCAGATGGGCCTCTCCCTCACTCTCTCCACCCTCTCCGAACTGCCCGCCATGTTCTTTGGCCACCGCCTGCTCAAACGGTTTGGCGCGCAAGGCTTGCTGATCCTGGGCACCGCTGCTATCGGCCTGCGTCTGCTTCTGTATTCCACGTTCAATTACCCGGTCGCCATCCTGATCCTTCAAGTCTTGCACGGTTTAACCTTCCCGCTGGTCTGGATTGCCGGAGTCACCTATGCGGATGAAAATTCCCCGGCCGGGTTGAGCAGCACCGCACAAGGGCTGTTCGGCGCTGCGCTGTTCGGTTTCGGAGCGGGATTGGGCAGCTTCTTCGGCGGCTTGCTTGTAGAGGCACTGACTGGTCGCGGCCTGTATCTGGTGATGGGCTTGTTCGTCACGCTGGGATTGGCCATCTTCACCATTTTAAGAAAAACCCTTCCAGGTCAGGATGCGACCGTTTCAGCCTGATATACTACCCTATTCCGCCCGCATGTATCAGCGGGCGCGGTAACTGTATACCCGCATGGCTTTCGCTCAATCCTCATCCGACGTTCTGATCCTGACCATTCTCGCCAACCCAACCCTGCGGCGGGAGATGGAAAGCTTGCTGCGCGGCACCCCATTCAAAACAGAGACAGCCACTTCGGCAGAGGAAGGCTTCAGAAAAGCAGAAGACCTGCTCCCGACTGCCATTTTGCTGGATATTGATCCCGCCCTGAAAAGCTTTGAAACCTGCCGGCGTCTGCGCTCTAGCAAACTACTCGTCCAGACCCCGATCGTGATGCTCTTCTCAAGAGAAAGCCGCGACGAACGCGCCGCAGGTTTGAGCGCCGGAGCAGATGACTTCATCGAGAAACCACTGGATGGGCTGGAATTGATTGCGCGCCTCGGCACGCTCAGCCGACTCAACACACAGCGCCTCCTGCTTACACACCTGACCCGTTTTACCTGGATGGTCGACCACGCCCTGGAAGGCTATCTACTGCTCGACCGCGCCGGATCCATCCTGTACGCCAACGAACGCGCCATAGAACTGCTCAACCTGGCTGACGATTTCACCGGAATCCCCTTTGTTAATGCCGTCCAAAGCATCTACATCCCCGAACCAGCCGATGCCTGGAGCACCTGGCTGACTGACCCGGAGCCCTGCTTTCTCGTCCAACCCGAAAGCCCCACCGCCCGCGCCACCTGGGTGATTGTGGAAGCCCTGGAAATGAACATGGGCGCAGATTACCAGCGCATCGTGCGCCTGCGCGATGTCACCGAACGTATGTCCATCTACCAGGACATGCGCCGCTTTCACACAGTCGTCGCCCATAAATTGCGCACTCCCATGGCGATTATGGTCAGCAATCTGAGCCTGCTGAAAAACAAGATCGACAGACTCACGCCGGAGGAAATCCATGAAGCCACCAGCGGAGCTTTCCACGGAGCCGACCGGTTGGCAAATGAAATCCGCAAGATTTTGAATTATATCGACGCCCCATTATCGCTTAATCTCGGCGAACCCACCCGGCTGGAACAGTTACCCGAAATTGTCGCCACCACCAGCAAGCTGCTGGATATGGAGCATGTGGCTGTGCTCCTGCCGGAACGCCTGCGCCCGGTCACCATCGCACTCACCCCCTACGCACTAGAAATGATCTTCCACGAGTTACTCGACAACGCGCGAAAATTCCACCCCGCCCGCACACCCAGTGTCGAAATCTCCATCACCCAGCCGTTGCCAGGTTTTATCAATCTGCGCGTCATCGACGATGGGCTCAACCTCTCCGCCGAACAATTGCGCCAGGCCTGGCTGCCCTATGTGCAAGGCGAAAAAGACTTCACAGGCGAACTTCCCGGGCTGGGTCTGGGCTTCCCCATGGTCGCCATGCTGATTTGGAAAGCAGGCGGAACTCTACGCCTGCGAAACCGCCCCGACCGGCCGGGAATCCAGGTGGACATGAAAATTCCACTCGAAAGCACCTCCCGGCAAATGGAGCGACGCGCCACACCCTACCGGCCTGATTAATCAACAACTGGCTGAACAACCCTATTAACAGGAGCTTACATTGAAAACTCTCTTGGCAGTCCTTGCCCACCCCGATGACGAATCCTTTGGCATGGGCGGCACACTCGCCCTGTATGCCCGCCAGGGCTGGCAGGTTTACCTGATCTGCGCCACCCGCGGCGAAGCCGGCACCGTAGATCCCGAGCATCTGCAAGGCCATGCCAGTATTGCAGACCTGCGCGAAAGCGAGTTGCGCTGCGCCGCCGGGCACCTCGGCCTGCAGGGGATCATCTTTCTCAATTACCGCGATTCCGGCATGGCCGGCTCTGCCGACAACACCCACCCGCGCGCCCATATTGCCCAGCCGCTGGAAACCGTCGCAGCAGATGTACTCAGGCATCTGCGCGCCCTGAAACCCGAAGTGGTTGTAACTTTCGACCCGATTGGCGGCTACCGGCACCCCGACCATATCCACATCCACAAAGCAACCGTCCTGGCTTTCGAAAAAGCCTCCGACGCAAACTACCTGCCCGAAGCCGGGGAACCGTTCCAGCCGGCACGGCTCTACTTCCACACCATTCCGCGCGGATTCTTAAAAATTGCCGTGAAGTTGATCCGCCTGTTTGGCGGCGACCCGGCCAAATGGGGGCGCAACAAAGATATCGACCTGGCATCGCTGGCTGAGGTCGATTTTCCCACGCACGCGCGCATCAATTACAAGTCTGTCAGCGAACAAAAAACGCTTGCCAGTGCCTGTCATGCCTCCCAGGGTGGGATGCAAATGCGAAGAGGAATCCTCGGTCTGGTTTTTCGCTTGCTCGGAGAGTACGATACCTATATGCAAGCCTACCCACCCGTTCAGCCAGGCGCAAAAATCGCCAGCGAGTTGTGACATCAATCACCCAATTTATATATAGGTCATGCTTTGACTAGCCTCAAATCCTACGCTATACTATATTTGTCCAACGCGTCACTCGGTCCGGTTGGACTCAGGCTTAATTTCCCATTCAGACCAGCACATATCCCATAACCAAATTCAGGAGGCTCTAGAATGGCAGGTTTCAAACTCACTTACGGCACCATGTACAATCCGCCGGAAGAACTTCATACTGGTTTTGACTCGGCAATCGCCGCGCTAAAAGCCAACCTAGGCAAAGAATACGCCATGATCATCAACAACAAAGACGTATTCGCCGATGAAAAGTTTGATGACTACTCCCCAATCAATACGACCTGGAAACTGGCCGTGATGCAAAAAGGCAACGAAAAGCACGCCGAAATGGCGCTGGCCGCTGCCCGTAAAGCCTTCCACGGCTGGAGCCACACCCCCTGGCAGGAACGTGTGCGCCTGCTGCGCCGTGTGGCGGATCTCATCGACGAGCGCCTGTACACCCTCGGCGCGGCCATGGCCATGGAAGTCGGTAAAAACCGCATGGAATCGCTCGGCGATGTGGCCGAAACTGCCGACCTGATCCGCTACTCGTGCGAGATGATGGAACAGAACGAAGGCTTCGTCAAGCCGATGGGTGTCGACCCGCTGCCCAGCCATACCGCCACCAACATCAGCGTGCTGCGCCCCTACGGCGTCTGGCTGGTCGTCAGCCCATTCAACTTCCCGTTTGCGCTTACCGGCGGCCCTGCCGGGGCGGCGCTCGTGGCCGGCAACACCATCGTGATGAAACCCGCCACCGATACGCCCTTCATCGTCCGCCTGCTGGCCGAATGCTTCCGCGATGCTGGTCTGCCGGATGGCGTGGCTAACTTCGTCACCGGCCCCGGACGCACCATCGGCGCGGCGCTGGTCAACAGCCCCGAAGTCGACGGCGTCACCTTCACCGGCTCGTATGATGTCGGCATGAAGATGTTCCGCGATTACGCCAACGGCAAATTCGTGCGCCCGATGGTGCTCGAACTGGGCGGAAAAAACCCGGCCATCGTCACCAAAAACGCCAACCTCGAAGACGCCGCCGCCGGCATCATCCGCTCGGCCTTTGGCTTGCAGGGCCAGAAATGCTCCGCCGCCAGCCGCGTCTATGTGCAGGAAGAAGTTTACGACGAACTGGTCGCCAAACTCAAAGAACTGACCGAAAAACTCGCCATCGGCGACCCCACCGATCGCAAAGTCTTCCTCGGCCCGGTCGTCAACAAATCCAGCTACCAGGACTTCCATGATTTCTGCAAAGAAATCGTCGCTGGCGGCGGCAAATTCCTGACCGGCGGCAGCATCATCACCGACGGCGAGATGGCCAAGGGCTACTTCTGCCAGCCCACCCTGGCCGTTGACCTGCCCTACAGCCACCGCCTGTGGAAGTACGAAATGTTCCTGCCCATCACCACCATCGGCAAGTTCAAAACCATGGAAGAAGCCATGGACATGGCCAACGATGTCGATTACGGCCTGACGGCGGGCGTCTACGGCAGCGACGAAGAGGTCGAATACTTCTTCGACCGCATCGAAGCCGGCGTCACCTACGCCAACCGCCCGCAGGGCGCGACCACCGGCGCCTGGCCTGGCTTCCAACCCTTCGGCGGCTGGAAAGGCTCCGGCTCGAGCGGCAAGAATGCCGGCGGCTACTACTACGTCCAGCTCTACCTGCACGAGCAGATTCGCACGCTCGTCAAACCGAAGTAAGTCATGCCCAATCACCACTAAACCAATGACGAGTGACAGGAATTGCCTTGTCACTCGTCATTTTTCACCAGCGCGGCGCTATAGCACCACCCCTCAGCGCCGCCTGCCGAGGCAGCCATGGGTGAAGAATTCTCAGAGCGCAAGGAATTTATTGGTCGAATCGGTACCTTTTTCATCTTGACCGGTTTATTTGCGGTCCTGCTTTTCATCTCGTCGGATATTTCCCGTTCGAACGAGATGCAGCAGAAAAATCTGCAAAATACCGCCCTGGCGGGTGTCGCCCTCGCCACCCGTGAGGCAGGCGCTGCCCTGGCGCTGGCGCTCAACCAACCCAGCCCCACACTCGTCCCGGTGGAAAATCTGCGCGCCACACAAGACTATGTCATCTTCGGCGTCCAGTCCCTGCAAACCCGCGACGCAGGCGCCCAACAGGCCCGGCTGCTCAACCTGCCCACACCCACTCTGGTGCCTCCCGAAGTGCTGGTAGCGCGCGACCAATCCATTTCTTATTTCAGCCTGTTCTGCTTCGGCACCATCGGAATCACCCTCGGGCTGATTCTGCGCCGCATGACTGCGCCGCCCGCCAAAACCAGCAACCGCTTCGAAGGCCTGCGCAAATGGGCACAAAAACGACGCGAAGCCAAAGCACGGCGCGAGGCTGCCCAAAAAGAAAAAGCCGCTCAAAAGAAAAAATAACCTCACCGCCAGAAAACGAAAGGCATTCTTATGGCAAAATTGCTCTCCCTGAAAAACGCGATCGGAAAATTTGTCAGCGACGGCGATACCGTCTATGCCGCCGGGTTCACCCACCTGATTCCCTTCGCAGCCGGGCATGAGATCATCCGGCAGGGACGGAAAAACCTGACCCTGGCCCGCGCCACGCCTGATCTGATCTATGACCAGCTGGTGGCGGCTGGCTGCGCCAAAAAGGTGATTTTCAGCTACATGGGCAACCCCGGCGTCGGCAGTTTGCGCATTGTACGCACCGCCATCGAAAAAGGCCAGCTCGAATGGGAAGAGTATTCCCACTTCGGCATGATCACGCGCCTACAAGCCGGCGCCAGCGGCCTGCCTTTCCTGCCAATGAACCAGACCGGCGCCACCGACCTGGAGCGCAACAACCCACTGATTAAACGCGTTACCGATCCATATTCGGGCGTCGAAGTCATCACCGTCCCGGCGCTCAACCCGGATGTGGCCATTGTCCACGTCCAGCGCGCCGACGCGCAGGGCAACGCGCATTTATGGGGCATCGTCGGGGAGCAGAAGGAAGTTGCATTCGCCGCAAAAAAGGTCATCCTGACCGCTGAAGAAATCGTCGACGAGAGCGTCATCCGCTCCGACCCAAACCGGACGATGATCCCCGGCTTCATCGTCAGTGCCGTCTGTCATGTACCACACGCCGCGCATCCCAGCTACGCCCAGGGCTATTACGACCGCGACAACGAGTTCTACCTGGATTGGGACAAAATCTCCGCCGACCCGGCACTGACCCAGCAGTATCTCGAGGAATGGGTCTACGGTGTCACCGATCGCGAAGCCTATTGGGCCAAACTAGGCGCGGAGAAACAGAAAAAGCTCAAAGTCGCGCCGCTGCTGAGCGAGCCGGTCAATTACGGGAAGTATTAATCCGCGGCTTCTGGCCTCCAACGTCTCCTGACGTTGAAGAGTCGAAAGTCTGGAGACTTTCGACTCCAAATTTTCACTGATAAAACCGGATGATCCCATTCACTGACTTTGGCGGCAACGGGCCGCAACTTCACTTCCTGCATGCCAACGGCTACCCACCAGCCTGTTATCTGCCGCTGATGGAGCAATTCGCCGCGCACTTTCACGTCAGCGCCATGCATCTGCGCCCGCTCTGGCCCATGTCGCGGCCGGCTGAGATTGGCGCCTGGCACCCTCTCAGCGAAGACCTGCTGCTCTTTTTCCGGGAACAAAACTACCCGCCCGTGATCGGTGTCGGGCATTCGCTCGGAGCGATTGTCACCCTGCGCGCCGCCCTGCGCGAGCCGGAAAGATTTTCAGCCCTGGTGCTGATTGACCCCGTGCTTTTTCCGCCCGGCTTCATCGCCTCTTACAACCTGATCAAAGCTCTCGGGCTGGCCAAACGCCTGCACCCGCTAATTGCCGCAGCCGGCAAACGCCGCCGCACCTTCGACAATCTCGAAACCCTCTACAAGGGCTACCGCCGCCGCCACATCTTCCGCTATCTCAGCAACGAACAACTACAAACGTACGTCAACGGCATCAGCCAGCCCCGCCCCGAGGGCGGCTACGAACTGTCCTACTCCCCGGAGTGGGAAGCCCGAATTTATTACACTGGCGTCTGGCGTGACCTGGACTTATGGTGGAACCTGCCGAAGCTGAAACTGCCCATCCTGATCATCCGCGGTGCCGAAACCGATACTTTCCTGCCTGCCGCCGCCCGGCGTGTGGAGAAAATCCGCCCGGCCACTCAAATTGTCAGCCTGGAAAAAGCCACCCACCTGGTGCCGCTTGAAAGACCCACAGAAACCTGCGCAACCTTGCTGGCCTTCCTGGCCGCCTTGAAGGAGAACAAATGACAGAATCAACTTTTTCCTCTGCCGAACTGATGATTGTCAATGCCGCTCGACTGCTCAAAGATGGCGATGTGGTCTTCGTCGGCGTCGGCCAGCCCAACCTGGCCTGCAACCTCGCCAAACGGACGCATGCCCCCAATCTGGTGATGATCTATGAAGCCGGGGTGATTGGCGCCGAGCCGCAACGCCTGCCGCTCTCCATCGGCGACCCAACACTGGTCAGCGGCGCGCTCTCAGTCGTCAGCATGTACGATATTTTTTCCAACTATCTCCAGCGCGGCAATGTCGATGTTGGCTTCCTGGGCGGCGCGCAGATTGACCGCTACGGAAACATCAATGCCACCATTGTCGGCACAGATTACGAACATCCCAAAGTCCGGCTGCCCGGTTCCGGCGGGGCGCAAGAGATTGCCGCCTGGGCCAACCGCTGCTACATCATGACCCCGCACCAGAAGCGGCGCTTTCCCGATAAAGTGGATTTCCTGACTTCAGCCGGTTACCTGGACGGCGCAGGTGGACGACAAAAAGCCGGGCTGCGCGGTAAAGGCCCGGTCGGTGTGGTAACAGACCTGGGGTTCATGGAGCCGGATGAAAGTGGTGAGCTAATGCTGACCGCCCTGCACCCCGGAAAAACCTTCGAAATGGCCAAAGAGAATACCGGCTGGCCGCTCAAAGTGGCGGAACATCTCTCTATAACGGAACCCATCTCCGCTCGCGAGTTAAAAATCCTGCATGAAGAACTGGACCCGACCGGGATTTATCTCAAAGGCGCGGGATGAATTCCCTGTCTTTCCCAGCCGGGTTGTATACACAGTTCTGTCTTTGAAGAGTAAAATCCAATCAGGAGATGATCTGGATGACAAATTCTACCCCGAAACGTAACTTCTTTGCCCGACTGTTTCTCTCGTCTTCTGAACCGCGCCTACGCGCCGGCTGGCGGCTGCTGCTGCAAACCTTGATGATGATTCTCATTGCAACGCTGGCTGGTTGGTTGAGTTACGTCTTCGCGAGTGGGATTCCCGCTCTTGATAATTCCATGGTTTTCAGCCAGCTGATCGAACTGCTGGTGATTGGCGGGAGTATCTGGGTGGCGCGCCGCTTTTTCGATCGCCGCTCTTTTGTCAGCCTGGGCCTCAGGGTCTCCCGCCATACCCTGCCAGACCTGCTGGTGGGGATTCTGATCCCAGCTGTGCTGATGGGGTTGATTTTTTTTGCGGAAAAAGCCTTCGGGTGGCTGACGATCAAAGAATTCGCCTGGGAATCCCTCTCGGCGAGCACCCTGGCGCTCGAGCTTCTGATCGCTTTCAGTATTTTTATTTTCGTCGGCTGGAATGAGGAGTTACTCTCACGCGGTTACCATCTCCAAACCCTGGCCAGCGGCACCAGCCTGCCCTGGGGCGTGATTCTCTCCTCGTCCGTTTTTGGCCTGTTGCACCTGGGCAACCCCAACGCCACCTGGATCGGGGCGGCGGGGATTTTCTTTGCCGGGCTTTTCCTGGCTCTGGGCCTGCTGCGCACCCGGCAACTCTGGCTATCGATCGGTCTGCACATCGGCTGGAATTTTTTCGAAGGCCCCATTTTCGGATTCCCGGTCAGCGGAATCAGCACTTTCCATCTGGCTCGCATCACCGTCAGCGGCCCGGCCTTATGGACTGGCGGTGATTTTGGCCCGGAAGCCGGTCTGATCGTCCTACCCGCCCTACTGCTCGGCGCCGTGCTGATCTATCTCTACACCCGCGGACGCGACCCGCTCACTGCCATCGAATAATCAATGACCTCTGCTCCCATCGAAGTCCTGATAACGCTTGCCCTGAACGACTCCCTGCTCAACCAGCTGCGTGGAATATCACCACGCATCAACATCACTGCCATTCCAGCCGCCCGCGCCATCGACATCCCCGCAGAAACCTGGGCGCGCACCGAAATCCTCTACACCGCCTATATCCTGCCGGAACCCTCCCAGGTGCCAGCGCTGAAGTGGGTCCAGTTCCACTTCGCCGGGATAGACCGCTTTCTCGAAGAACCGCTCCTCAATAAAAGCGGGCTTTCAATCACCACCCTGAGCGGTGCAGCCGCATCGCAGGTGGGAGAACACATCCTCGCCATGCTTCTGGCACTCAGCCACCGCCTGCCAGCCGTGCTGGCCTCCCAAAAAAAAGCCGAATGGCCCAAAGACCGCTTTGAGCGCTTCTCCCCTGTTGAACTGCGCGGAAAAACCGCCGGCATCGTCGGCTACGGCAGCATCGGACGCCAGGTGGCGCGCCTTCTGCAGCCGTTCGGTGTCAACGTACTGGCCACCAAACGCGACGCCATGCACCCCGCCGATACGGGCTACACCCCCGAAAACCTCGGCGACCCGGATGGCGACCTGGTTTACCGGCTGTACCCGGCCCGCGCGCTCCGTTCCATGCTTAGAGAATGTGACTTTATCATCATCACTGTCCCCTTAACCGAATCCACCAGCGGACTGATTGATGAATCCATCTTCAACGCGCTGCGCCCAGGCGCCTTGCTGGTCGACGTATCGCGCGGCGGAGTGGTCAACCAGGCGGCGCTAATGAATGCCCTGAAAAACGGAAACCTGGCCGGCGCCGCGCTGGATGTCTTCCCCGAGGAACCCCTGCCTGCTTCCAGCCCGCTCTGGGCCCTGCCCAACCTGATCATCACTCCGCACATCTCCGGCAACAGCCCGCACTACAACGAACGCGGCGTTCTGCTTTTCTCCGAAAATATCCACCGCTATCTGGCCGGCCTGCCCCTTTACAATCTGTTCGACCCGCAGCGAGGCTATTGAGCGACCGAACCATCCATTAACCCTTACTGAGTTCTAGAAGCGATGTCTTACGCCCCACCCCGCCAAATCCAGGCCGTGCTCTTCGACCTGGGGGACACCCTGATTTATTCTCCCTCCGCCTGGCCGCCCTATCTCCAGCGGGCCGGCCAGGCCCTTGTGGATGCATTGCATGCCAGCAGCGTCATGGTCAACCCCGAGACATTCCCTGTCAAATTCCGCCAAAAACTCGATGAATATTACCAGGAACGCGACCGGCACCTGAGCGAAACCAGCACTATGACCGTTCTCGAAACCCTGCTGGCTGAAAAAGGCTTTCCAGGAATTCCCGAGCACACCCGGCGCGACGCCCTGGATGCATATTACGCCGTCACCCAGACCAACTGGATGCTCGAACCGGAAGCACCCCAGGCGCTCGGCAACCTGCAATCCGCCGGACTGCGCCTTGGCATGATTTCCAACGCCGGAGACAATCGCGATGTTTTCCAACTGGTGGAAAAATTCCGTCTCGAGCCATACTTCGACTTCATCCTGACCTCTGCCGCCTGCTCCTACCGGAAACCTCATCCGCGTATCTTCGAAATAGCCCTGTCCCACTGGAACCTGATGCCCGACCAGACAGCCATGATCGGTGACCGGCTGGATGCTGATGTGGGCGGTTCTAAGCTGCTCGGAATGTACGCCATCTGGGCCAAGCGGCATGCCAAAGGGCACCCACTTGGCAATACCCTTCCCGATGCCGAAATCGATTCGCTCAGCGAAATTCCACCACTGCTGACCTATCTCACCACACTGTAAAAGCGCCATGAAACCCTCCTTCTCCGACCGCCTCACAGCCATCCTGCCGTATGCCGCGCTGGCAGTCAGCATCCTGGCACTCAGCCTTTCAGCCATGTTCGTGCGCTGGGCCAACGCCCCCGGCCCGGTGACCGGTTTCTACCGCCTGCTGTTTTCGGCACTGATGCTGACGCCCTTTATCATCCGCCAGCACCGACAAAATCCACCAGCCCACAACAACCGGCCCAGCCTGTTTTTCCCGGCACTTGCAGCCCTGGCCACCGCACTGGATTTTGCCTTCTGGAACACATCCCTGGCCTATACTACCGCCGCCAACGCCACGCTGATTGGCAATTCTGCGCCACTATGGGTGGCCCTGGCCGGCCTCCTCTTTTTCGGCGAACGCTTGAAACGCGACTTCTGGGCCGGGTTGGGGCTTGCCATGACCGGCGCAATTCTAATCATGGGCAGCGACTTTCTTGTCCATCCACGCATCGGCCTGGGCGACTTGATGGCACTGGCAGCCAGTTTCTTTTATGCCATATATTACCTTGCCACCGAACGTGGCCGCCGCAGTTTCAGCGCACTAACCTATGCCTGGATGATGTCGATCCTGGCAGCCATCTTCCTGTTCTTCATCAATTTGCTGCTCGGAAACCCACTGCTGGGCTACCCTGCGCAAAGCTGGGTAATTTTCATCATCGCCGCCTTCGTCTCTCAAATTCTAGGTTACATGTTCATCACGTACGCACTCGGGCATTTACCCGCATCGGTGGTCGCCCCAACCATGATCGGTCAGCCCCTGATGACCACCCTGCTGGCTATCCCTTTGCTGGGAGAAATTCCCAGCCTGCTGCAAATCATCGGCGGCATCATCGCCCTGACCGGAATATTTATCGTCAATCAGGCTCACAATCGAGTCACCAAAAACCCGCCAGAACTGCAAATTTGATTTTTCCGCATGTTTTGAATTATATTTGACTCAATTTCAGTATTTTCCTGTATACTTTCCACACATCGATTGGAGGACACCATGGAAATAACCACTATCTTGCAAGTCGCAATCAGCCTGGTTTTTGTCTGGCTGGTGCTGAGCATCGCTGTCATGTACATACAGGATTGGCTCGGCACACAACTACGCTGGCGCTCCCAGATGCTCGAGACATTCATCGGCAATATGCTCGCCGACCCGGCTCTGGCTGACCAGTTTTATAACCATCCACTGATCAAATCACTGCACAGTGGAGAAGAAGGGAACCGCCGGCCTTCCAAGATTTCTTCCCAAATGTTCACGATGACGCTCTTTGACCTGGTCATGAACGCGGGGAAGAAAACATCCATCCTGCATCAGGAAGTCTTCAAACTACGCGCGACGATTGACCAGTTGCAGAAAAACGACAAAGCCCGCGCCGATGCCCAATTCGAACTGGTTATGGTCGCTGCACGCAAGGCGCTTAACACCCAGGCGGGTGAGGAAGCGCTTGACAATGCGCTGGCCAATGTCAAGCTGGAACTGGACAACCTGGCAAAGATCAACCCGTTGCTGCAGACTGCTGTCCAACAGACGCTCAGCAATGTCAAAATCACCACCCAGGACATTGACGGGATCCTGCAAACCGTGACGGAGGCCCGCAAGCAGAATTCGGGCGAAAGCGAACAGGCCCCATCCACCACGATGGATCAACTGCGCGATGGTCTGGCCATCATGGCCGTCACCAACCCGCAGTTAAAACAAGCCCTCGATAGCTTGTTCCTGGGAGTTGACCAGTATGGCACCAAGGGCGAAGATGCCCTGTCCCGCGGCCGCCAGAACATCGAAAAGTGGTTCGACAACGGTATGGATCGCCTGAGCGGCTGGTTCAAGCGCTCAGCCCAGAATATTTCCATCATTATCGGCATCTCAGTCGCCATCGTCTTCAATGCTGATACGCTGATGATTGGTCAGACGCTGATGAAGGATCCCGTTCTGCGGAATGCGCTCGTTGCCCAGGCCCAGAGCTATTCGCAAAAACCGGAAGGGGAGGCCACCAGCATGGATGCGTCACAATTGAAGGCCATCCAGACAGAGCTGACCAATATGAACATGCCAATTGGTTGGGTGGGCGCTCCGCTCGATTTGACCGGCCTTCCCTTCGTGCAGGCAGATCCGACCCAAAATCAATATTGCACCATGTGGCCAATAAACGACAAAAGCTTTTATGGCCTGTCCATGGGGGGAAAATGCTACCCAATCATCAACGCCCCGGCACCTAATGACGTGACCGGTATCCTGCTCAAGCTTTTTGGGTTGCTTGCCAGCGGTATCGCCGCGGCCCAGGGAGCTCCATTCTGGTTTGATATTCTCAAGAAAGCGGTCAACATGGGCGGTTCGTCCGCGCCGCAACCTGCAAAATCTGCCTGACCAGCTAGATGATCCCAGTCAAATGCCTCCCCGTACACAGGGGGGGCATTTTTTTATCGGAAGCAAGCCGGATGATTTTTTCTCATCCTCTCAAAACGTATCAAATTCACCCGTTTGGGGTTTGGAACCTCTGACATAATTATGATAAAAAAGGTATAAATAACAGATATAATCCCGCTTCAATTAAGCAGGTTTCGTCATTTCAGGTTGTCATCATCCCAATCTTTGGAGAAAAACATGGATAAAGAAAACCTTATACAAATGTATTACGAGATGGTACTCATCCGCCGTCTGGAAGAGCGCGGCGCGGAACTGTACCAGCAGGGAAAAATTGGGGGTTTTATGCACCTTTACATCGGTCAGGAAGCCGTCTCGACCGGGCTGATTGCGGCTCGCGAACCGCGCGACCGAGTCATCACCGCCTACCGCGACCACGGCGTGGCTATCAACTGCGGCATTTCGGCCAACGAAGTGATGGCGGAATTGCTCGGCAAGTCCACCGGCATGTCGAAGGGCAAGGGCGGCTCGATGCACATGGCCGATACCAGCAAAAACATGTGGGGTGGGCACGCCATTGTTGGCGGACACCTGCCGATTGCGGCCGGATTTGCGATTGGCGACCAGTATGCCGGGAATGACAATATCACCATCTGTATGTTTGGCGATGGCGCGACCAACATTGGCTACTTCCACGAAGCGCTGAACCTCGCCAAAACCTGGAACCTGCGCGTGCTGTGGGTCTGCGAAAACAATCAGTATGGCATGGGCACCGCTGTTGACCGCGCCTCGGCTGTGAGTGAAATCCGCCAAAAGGCCGAAGGCTACGGGATGAAGAATTCCCGCGTCGATGGCATGGACGTGGTCAAAGTCCACGAAGCGGCTGCCGAAGCGCTGAAATACATCCGCACCGAAGGCAAGCCCTACCTGCTCGAAATCATGACCTACCGTTTCCGCGGCCACTCAATGGGCGACCCGGAACGTTACCGCACGCAGGATGAAGTCAAAAAATGGCAGGAAGATGACCCGATTGGCATTTTCCGCGCCTATTTGGCCAAGAAAAAGATTGCATTGGGCAACGATCTCGATGGCATCGACGCGCAAGTCGAAACCGAAGTCCAAAAAGCCGTTGAATTTGCCGAAGCCAGCCCCGAACCGGGCATGGATCAGCTGTTCGCAGACATTTACGCAGAAAACTAACCACAAAGGCACGAAGTCACCAAGAATCTTAGAGTCTTTGTGTCTTCGTGGTGAAAAGGAATTCTTATGGCACGCATTACCATGCGCGAGGCAATCTCGCAAGCCCTAATGGAAGAAATGGACCGCGACCCCGCCGTATTTATTCTCGGCGAGGAAGTCGGTGTGTGGGGCGGCACCTATGCCGTCACCAAAGGTTTTTATGACAAATACGGCCCCGAGCGCGTCAAAGACACGCCGATTGCCGAAAACGCGATTATCGGCGGCGCGATTGGCGCGGCCATGGTTGGCCAGCGCCCGATTGCCGAGTTGATGACCATCAACTTCGGCTTTTCGGCCATGGATTACATTGTCAACCAGGCCCCCAAATTGCGCTACATGTTTGGCGGCCAGTTCAGCGTCCCGATGGTTATCCGCGCGGTTGGCGGCGGCGGACGCCAGCTTGGCGCAACCCACTCCCAGACGCCGGATGCGATTTTCGCGCACTTCCCCGGCCTGGTCGTGGTCAGCCCCGGCACCCCGGCCGACGCCAAGGGCCTGCTGAAGAGCGCCATCCGCTCCAACGACCCGGTGCTCTTCCTCGAGCACGCCACCATGTACCAGGTGCGCGGCGAAGTCCCGGATGGCGAATATACCATCCCCCTGGGCAAATCCACCATCCAGCGCCCCGGCAAAGACCTGACCATCGTCACCTACTGCAAAGGCCTTGAGCTTTCCATGAAGGCCGCCGAAGACCTGGCCAAAGAAGGTATCGAAGCCGAAATTGTCGACCTGCGCACCCTGCGCCCGCTCGACATGGAGCCCGTGCTCGAATCCTTCAAGAAAACCAACCGCGCCATCGTGGTCGAAGAAGGCTGGAAATCCTACGGTGTTGGCGCCGAAATCGTCAGCCGCATCTACGAGCAGGCCTTCGACTACGTCGACGCCCCCATCTTGCGCGTTGCCCAAAAAGAAGTGCCGCTGCCCTACAACCGCAACCTCGAACAGGCCGCCCTCCCGCAAGTGCCCGACATCATCGCGGCGGCAAAGGAGGTCTTGAAATAATGGCTGAAACCATCAAAATGCCCAAACTCGGCTTCGATATGGCCGAAGGCACCCTCGTCCGCTGGGTGAAAAACGTGGGCGAGACCATCAACAAAGGCGACGTGCTGGCCGAAATCGAAACCGACAAGGCTACCGTCGAAGTCGAATCGCACGCCGATGGCGTCGTTTTACAGCACCTTGTCGACGCTGGAACCAGTGTCCCGGTGAACAACCCCATCGCAATTGTTGGCGCGGAAGGGGAAAAAGTGGATTCTGCGCCCGCTGCTGGTGGACAGCCGGCCCCGGCTGCTCCCGCCGCTGCGGCATCTTCATCCGCCCCGACGCCTGCTCCCGTTACCCAAACCGCCGCCCCGGCTGCGACTCCCGCCCCCGCTGAAACCGGCCCCGTTAAAGCCTCCCCCCTCGCCCGCAAAGTCGCCCGCGACCGGGGCGTGAATCTCGGCTCGGTCGTTGGCACCGGCCCCGGCGGCAGAATCGTCCGCCGCGACATCGAATCTGCCCTGAAAGCGTCCCCCGCTCCGGCAGTTTCCCCCGCCTCAGCGCCGATACCCGTTTACGAAACACGTACCACGCAACAGCCCGGCGACGAAACCATCCAGACTACAAAACTCCGTCAGGCAATCGGTAGAAGACTGGTCGAATCCAAAACCACCATCCCTCACTTCTATGTGACCCACGAATACAAAATGGAAGCGCTGATGGACCTGCGCAAGCAAATCAATGGCTCCCTGCCCGACAACGAAAAGATTTCGGTCAACGACTTCATCGTCAAAGCGGTTGCCCTGACCCTGCGCCAGTTCCCCAACCTGAACGCCTCCCTGAGCGGAACGAACATCATCCGCCACGGTGCGGTCAACGTGGGCGTGGCTGTCACCGTCCCCGGCGGGCTGATGACCGTCGTCGTCAAAGACACCGACCAGAAGCCCCTGCGCCAGATTTCCGGCGAAGTCAAAGCCATGGCCGCCCGCGCCCGCGATGGCAAAGTCAAGCCCGAAGACGTGGATGGCTCGACCTTTTCCACCTCCAACCTGGGCATGTACGATGTGGATGAATTCATCGCCATCATCAACCCGCCCGAAGCCGCCATCCTGGCGATTAGCTCGGCGCGTGAAGTGCCGGTGGTCTCCGGCGGACAGGTTGTCCCCGGCTGGCGCATGAAAGCCACCATTTCGGTTGACCACCGCATCAGCGACGGCGCCGAAGCCGCCCAGTTTATGCAGGCGCTGGCAAAGTATCTCGAAGAGCCAATCAGAATTCTGGTGTAGTCCTGCAAAGATACCCAGCCGTAAATATGGCCGGAAGGTGTGTAAAAATCGCCATAACAAAGTAAGGTTAACCTTACAAAAAAATACGTTTTAAGTTTACTGACAGTTGTACTCATTTGTGACACAATATGAGTATAGCTGTCTTTTTTATACGCCAATCAAACTTTCCTGATGGAGAAATTACCATGGAATTCAGTGACGTTTTCATCTCCTACCGACGCAAGGATATTGATTTCGCCAAGAAACTTGACAAGGCGCTCAAGGCAACAGGCCGTGAAGTATGGGTGGATTGGGAGGATATTCCACCAGGAGTGGAAGGTTTTGGCGATGAAATTCAGAAAGGGATCGCCGGAACCAACGCGCTGATCGCCGTTCTCAGCCCGGGATATATCGAATCCGAATATTGCATCATGGAATTGCGACATGCTTTGAAACTAAAAAAGCGCATCATTCCGGTCGTCTGCCAAAAATTTGACCCTCACCCCGCTCCGGAGGGAATTGGCCACATTAACTGGATTTACTTCACCCCTCACGCCGGGCAGGAAAACCCGTTTGGCGAAGCCTTTCAGAAAGTAGTGGACGCCCTGGAAGCAGATTATGAATATTCCAGCTCCCATACCCACGAACTATTGCGTGCCATGGACTGGGAGAAAAACCAGCGCAACAATGGTTATTTGCTCAAAGGCGCCGAATTGGAAAAAGCGGAACGCTGGCAGGTGAACGCAACTGGAAAAAGCCCCGCGCCGACAGAACTCCAGGCCGAACACATCTTCGCCAGCCGCAAGAACCAGCAACAGCAGCAAAGAACAATTACGCTGACGATAGGATTCCTGCTGATTCTGGCCATCGCTGCCGCTGGATTCGCAGGCTACCAGGCGAACATGGCCCGCATCGCTGCCGAGTTGGCCCAAAGTAATGCGCTGGCCTCAGCTGCATTACAACCCGGGAACGAAAAAATCGGCATTGCCCTGGCACTTGAAGCCACCCGCGGAAAAAACGCCTCGCCCGAAGCGTATAAAGCCCTGGCGCAACTGGCCTACCCGGCAGGCGGCATCCGCTACCACCATCATCCCCTCCCGGATGAAAATTATACAAACATTTTTTATCCAGCCTTCAGTCCGGATGGCCAGTATGCGGTGCTGAATAACCGCCTGTATGATCTCACCTCTGACACCCTGGTGCGCGAGTTCAAGAATACGCCCGGCTATGTTTTGGTGGGGGCTTTTCTGCCCGATGGGAAACGCGTCATCCTCGCGGGTGATGACAAATCCGTTCAGGACCCCAACGCCCAACCCGTTCTGATGGGCTTGTACGATGTCGCCACGGGAGAGTTGATCCTAAAATACGATACCGGCATCGGCATCCAGGATATTCAGCTCAGTGGAGATTCAAAAACCCTGATCGGTTACCAGCCGGATGGAAAAGCCGCCTGGTGGGATGTGGAGAGCGGGAAAAAACTGCGAGAATTCGCACTTGAAAACACCCCCCTTCCGGTATCCTTCAGCCCAGACCTGCGCTGGCTGGCGGAATTTCAACAGATTGGCGACCCTGCCACAAACCAGACAGAACAACTCGTCATTCTTGACAGCCAGACCCTCACCGCCCAGGTCACAATCCCATTCGACACGCTCAGCGACCCGAGAGATGTTCAACTTCGCTTTAACCCCAATTCCAGCGAAATCGCAATCAGCCGCAACGATGGCGTAGAATTGTATAACATAACAACAGGTGTCCTGTCTGCCAAATTAACAGATCGGGCTTCCTGCTGTTTCAAGAGCATTCGCTATCGCCAGGATGGCATGGGGCTGGTCGCCGCGACCCGCGACCACCAGGTAATCCTCTGGAGATCCGCACCATGGGGATGGAATGCTTTCAAGCCAACCAATCTTTACACAGAAGGTGTCCTGTTTGCAGAGTTTGTCGCCGATGACCAGAGAATCGTTTCTATGGAGGACAGCGGCCAGGTGCTCGAATGGGATATCCAGCCGGGGAATTTGGATATCCACGTTAAAAATGAGCGCGCCTCGGAGTGGGTATCCGAGGGGGCAATTTCACCAGATGGGCAATCTCTACTCCTGGTGATCGAGGATGAGAAGAAAACCGATTTAGTAACGCGCGATGCCAACACACTTGGAGAAAAATCACGCATCAACTTGTTGGAAAAACAAACACCCTACGATATGCCAGGCGGTTTTGCCTATTATCTTAAGAATGGCATCGAGCGCGGATTAATCAGCTATGTCATCCAGACCGAAACTGCGAGCACGGTTTATGTTCGCGCGCTATCCGATGGACATATTCTGCGTGAATGGCCAGGCATCGCAGATGCAGAATTTCTGCCTGACGGCGAAAATATGCTGGTCCATTACTGGGACGATAAGGACTTAAATCATATCGAAATCCGGAATATCAGCACCGGCCAAATGATTTCCAACCTGACCCCAGTCGCACTTTCCGGTTGGATACAATATTCCCTCAGTCCTGACGGGACCCGGCTGGCAATTTTCACGGAAGAGTATGACGAAGAGGGGAATAAATTATCCGAATCCAACAGCATCGTGGATACTGCAAATGGGAACACCCTGTTATTGCTTCCCAACAACCTGAACCTTGGCATGATTATGCCTGATGAGAATCAATTATTCACCACCGATGAACTTGTTTTAGCGAACGCAACCCAATTAAGTGTCTGGAACCTGGATTCGGGCGAGAAAAAGCGAGAATTTCCGATCACTCGAGCTTCAATGGGAATTTATCAGAGTGCTCCCGATGGACGATTCCTTTTCACCAGTGCTCCATCTATGAGCGGGGGCGGAGGAACGCTGACCTTCCCCTCTGGAATCTCCAGGGATTTCGCGGTCTTCATGATAGGGAATTTAAAACAATGGGATTTTCAAACCGGAGAATTGGTTTGGGAATTTCCATTGACCGCCGACACAATCTCTTTCTCAGCGGATGGCAGTCACATGTTAACAACCTCCCTTGGGGAAGGCGCCAATATTTGGCGCATGGACAGCAACGAGCAATTGGTTGTCTGGGCCTGTCAAAACCGGTATGTTGCGAAATTCTCGCAGGCACAGCGTGATCACTTTGGCATCACGGACGAAACCAGCCCGTGTCCCAATCCTTAGACAACTCGATCCATCTTGCAGGAAGCCTACACTTCAATAAAAAGCATCTCCCGGGAAAATCCCGCAGGAGGTGCTTTTTATTGAGCCCACTTCTCCAACTCCAGCTCAAAGGCTTTTTGCATCAGCCGGGAGATTGGAAGAAATATCAGCCAGCCGAATAGCCCTTTGGGATAGGAAATCTTTCCTCGGGTGGCATTGAATCCGTTTTTAGCCGGGAAAAACCCCCCGGTCTCGATAAAGTGGGAGGCCCGATGCCTGAGCGGATGGAAAATTCCTGAAACCGAAAAAAGGCCCGCATTTCAGGCTGGTTAGCGCACCTGGCCAACCACCTGACCTTCAATTTTTTCGGCCCAGGGATAAATTTCGGTGCCCTGAGCCGCAGCGCGGATGGCTGGATCTTCAGAATAGTGGCCGCGCTTTTCGGGCGGAAGGAGCACAGCTATCTGGCGCATGACCTCATGGCCGATTTCATCGAGCTGCTCCCGTTTTTCCCTTCCGCGCCCGGTCACGCTGAAAGGGCCAAACGGTTTGCCAATGTTAAAATGGATCTTCGCGCGACGACCCCTCGCAAGGGCAGGAAAAATGTCGTTCAATCCCGCCAAACCAACCGGCAGAATCGGGGCCCCGCTCTGCGCGGCCAGAAAAGCCACACCGGGGCGGGCAGGCCGCAGGACTGTGGCCCAGTTGCCGCCTTCGGGAAATATCCCCAACACGCCGCCCTGCCCCAATATCCCAAGCGCGGCCTTGAGCGAATCGGTTGCGCCGGTGCCGCGGTAAAGCGGATGATAGCCCCATAAAAACGGGATGATCCGCGACCAGCCAGGCGCATGGGGCGTATGCGCACCACCAACAAATTCGATTTGCCAGGGGGAAAGGCGGACAAAACAGACCGGGTCGATAAAGCTGAAATGATTTCCAGCCACGATCAGCGGGCCGGAAGCCGGAAGATTTTCCAGCCCGGTAATTTCCAGGTCGCTGAGCAGGCGGAAGGCCGGGAAAGACAGAGCTTGCAAAAGGCGGCGCACCAATTGCCGTCCGGGGCTGGTGTATTCGCTGGCTTTGGTCATCCTAATCCGCGCCCTGGTATTCTATCGCAGCCTGGCGGGCACGCGTTTCGTTGACAGTGAGTAAAATCACCAACCCAATCAGCAGAAAAATCGCCATCGAGACGATGCTGGCGCGCAACCCAAATTGCTCAGCGGTGGCAGCCGGCAGGCCGCGCGCCTCAAACCAGCCTGCCGCCCGATATGCCAGCGCGCCAAACAACGTCGGGCCAATGAAGGATGTGGATTTGCCCGCAACTGCGAAGAAGGAGAAAAACTCGGTGCTTTTGCTTTCCGGAGCAAACAGACCGGTCAACGTTCGGCTGATTGACTGGACACCAGTCAGCGCGAAACCGGCAATTGCGCCGATGATGAAATATCCAGTCAGCGTCTGGTTGAAAATCATCCAGGTAACTGCACCAACCATCATCAAAATGGCAGCGATCAAGGTGCGTTTGAAACCAAATTTCTCACCCCAAATGCCAAAAAGGTAGGCGCCTATGGCGCTGGTCACCTGCACGATGATCATGAAGATGATGAGCTGGGTCTGGTTCATCCCAAATAACACGGCGCCGATGATGGCCGCAAAGTTCAAAGCCATCAGGATGCCATCATTATAGATCAGGAAAGAAATGATGAATTTGATAAACTCTCTGAATTGCCGGACGGCGGCAAAGGTGGCGCGGAACCGCCGCAAGGCCAACCCCAGGTAATTTTCTCCCGGCCCAAGAGAGTGCCCCGCGCGGGTCTCGCGCACTCGCAGGAACAGGGGCAGGCTGGCCAGCACGAAGAACAAGGCCGTGAACAAGAATGAACCGCGCACCGCCAACGGATTGCTCTTGGTAAGCACAATGGGCGGCAATATAAAGAGCAGGCAGACGATCCCACCAATGGAGCCAAACGCCCAGCCATTGCCAGAGACGCGCCCCATTTCATCCGGGGTGGCGATATCCATCAACAAGGCATTATAGAAGACCTGACCGCCACGGTACCCGATTTCTGCCAGGATAAAGAACGCCATACCGGTCACCACGTTCCCGGGGCGAACTAAAAAAAGCAGCGCCGTAAATATCCAGGAAAGGCCGGAAAAAAACAGCAGAAAACGTTTCTTCGCCGCAGAATGATCAGCAATGGTAGCCAGGATGGGCGTCAGCAAGGCGACAGAGACCATCGCGATCCCGAGCGAGAGACCCCACAACCGGGTGCCTTCCGGCCCGCCGACCACGGATTTCTGAAAATAGGCCGAATACACGGCCAATAAGATCACCGCCGCGTAAGCAGAATTACCAAAATCGAACCAGTACCAGCCCCATTGGGCATGGTTTCGTGCCTTGGTGGAAATCGTCATATTGAACCTCGTCTCAGGTGGGATGTTCTATTTTACCAGCCACGGCAACCATTCCCGCCGGACTACTCTTGTATTAACAACCAAGTTCACACTTCGTTACCAATTTCCGGCGCCGAATCGAAACTGTGGTTAAATTGCCACCGGCATGTCTCATTTCATCTTTCTCTTGATAGAATTTCTCGACGAACTGGTCTTTGGCGCACAGGCCTCCGCCTGGCCGCTCATCCGCAACGACTTGCATCTGAATTACATCCAGATCGGGCTGGCACTCAGCCTGCCGGGATTGCTCGGGAGCGCGCTGGAACCGTTCCTCTTCATCCTGGGCGATATCTGGCGGCGGCGGGTGTTATTACTGGCTGGCGGACTGCTTTTCACCGTTTCACTGGCACTGACTGCCCTCAGCCAACAATTTTGGCCCCTGTTGGCTGCGCTGATCCTTTTCAATCCTGCCTCCGGTCTCTTTGTGGGTCTTTCACAAGCCAGCCTGATGGATAGCGACCCGGCCCGCCACGAACAAAACATGGCACGCTGGACCTTCGCCGGTTCGCTGGGCGTCGTCAGCGGGCCGCTGCTACTGGCCGCCCTCGTGGCGCTCAGTTGGGGCTGGCGCCCGGCTTTTTGGATCCTGGCCGCCTGTTCCCTGCTGACACTCCTCAGCACCGCAAAATTCCTCCCCGAACCGCGCCATACAACCAGCCAAATGTCGCTGCCAGATTTCATACAAGAGCTTCGTGCAGCGTGGCGAGCTTTGCGAAACCCCGGCGTGCTGCGCTGGCTGGTACTACTTGAATTCTCCGACCTGCTGCTCGACGTCTTTTACACTTTCCTGCCGCTCTACTTTGTCGATGTCGCACATTTTTCACCAGCCCAGGCCGCCGCCGCAATCGCCGTCTGGACAGGAGTCGGCCTGGCCGGGGACTTTTTAGTCATCCCGCTGTTGGAAAAAATCCACGGGCTTGACTATCTCAAAGTCAGCGTCCTGCTGGAATTATTCCTTCTACCGCTCTTCCTGCTCGCCCCGCAAGCCTGGCAGAAATTGGCGCTGGCCGGCGCGCTGGGATTTTTCAACTCCGGCTGGTACGCCATCCTGAAAGCCGGATTGTTCTCCGCCATGCCCCAAAAAAGCAGCAGCGCCCTGGCGCTCAACAGCCTGAGCGGCCTGTTCGGGAAAATCCTGCCCTTTGGCCTTGGGCTGGCGGCCCAAGCCTATGGGCTGACCGCGGCCATGTGGCTGCTGCTGGCCGGGCCGCTGGCATTGCTGATTGGGCTTCCACGCCAAAACACAGAGTCTCATGCCTGATTATTCGCTCTATTTCCACATCCCCTTTTGCAGCCACCGCTGCGCCTACTGCGATTTCAACACCTACGCCGGGCAGGAAAAATCCATCCCCGCCTACGTTCAGGCGCTGTGCCGTGAAATTCAGTCCGTCGCTAGTGCCGCCCCAACCCGGCTGCAGGTTGGCACCATCTTCTTTGGCGGCGGCACGCCCTCCCTGCTAGATTCGGCCCAGTACAGTCAGATATTCAACACCCTGCACCAGCACATTGACCTTCTACCAGACGCCGAAATCTCCCTTGAGGCCAACCCTGGCACGATCAGCGCCGCCAGTTTAATTAAGTTACGCGAAATCGGCTTTAATCGTATCAGTTTTGGCGTGCAAAGCGCCAACCCCAACGAACTGCGCCTGCTCGAACGCATCCATAGTTACAGCGATGTCATCAACGCCGTGCGCTGGTCGCGCCGCGCTGGATTTGACAACCTGAATCTTGACCTGATCTACGGACTGCCAGAACAAACCCAGGCACACTGGCAGAATACCGTCAAACTGTGCGTTGACCTGCATCCCGAACATTTCTCCGCCTACGCGCTGACGCTCGAACACGGTACTCCGTTTGGGCGCTGGGCCGCCAAAGGCCTCCTCCCGCTCCCCGACCCCGATCTCGCCGCTGAAATGTACCTTTGGGCTGATGAAACCCTGGCCAGGCATGGTTACATCCAGTATGAAATATCCAACTGGGCCCAACACAATGGCCCAGCCCTGATAGAAGGCCAAACCCCCTCACGCGCCTGCCGGCACAACCTGCAATATTGGCGCAACCAGAATTATCTGGGGTTCGGCGCCGGCGCGCATGGCTACGCCGACTCAGTGCGCTATTCCAACCTGCTGCGAATTAAGACTTACATCGAACGCTTCGAGACCGCCGACCTTTCGCCAAACACCTTCCCGCTTTCTCCTGCCTGTGTCAACGCCCACAAAAATCGCCCGCGCGAAGACATGGACGAAACCATGCTGACCGGTCTGCGGCTGACCCGTGAAGGCATTTCCGCCGACGATTTTCGCCAGCGCTTCAACATCGGGCCGGGCGAAATCTACACGGCTCAAATCAACCAGCTCACCCGCTTGGGGCTGCTGGAGTGGTTTGGCAACCGTCTGCGCCTGACGGAGCGCGGACGATTGCTCGGCAACCAGGTTTTCATGCACTTTGTCGGGGAGTAAACTTTTCAGAGTCAGGCGGACGCTTCCAGCGCGGCGCGCAGCAGTTGTCGATCAGGACAGGCTCCCGTCCATATCTCAAAAGCCAGCGCGGCCTGTTCGATCAGCATCCCCAAACCGCTTCTGGCCAGCAGACCCAGCGTGCGGGCTTCACGCACCAGTCGCGTCTCGCGGGGATTATAGACCAGATCATAAACGGCGGCGTTTTCGGGGAAGGGCAATTCCCAGGGCGTGCTGTCAACGTTGGGGGTCATGCCGAGAGGCGTGGTGTTGATTATCAGGTCAAAAGGCGCAGGGCGCAGGTCGGTTAAGTGCGTCGTTCGGAGTGCGGGGTGCGAAAAAGAATTAGCGAGTTGTTGGGCCTGTTCGAGGCGGCGGGCGGCGAGGGTGACGTTCCAGCCGTCTCGGAGCAAGGCGTAGACGACAGCTCGGGCAGAACCGCCTGCGCCCAAAACCAGAGCCGATTGAAAATTGGTAATTGGCGATTGGGGATTTTGACCTTTGACCATCGACTTTTGACCGTTTAAGAAGTTTTTCAAGTCCGACAAAAACCCTGGCGCATCGGTATTGTCGCCGATTAACTGGCCGTTTCGCAGCGAGATCGTGTTCACTGCGCCGATGGCTTGCGCCGTTTCGGTCAGCCCATCCAGCAGCGAAATGACATTTTGCTTGTGTGGGATGGTGACGTTCAATCCGTGAATCTCTCCGGCACGGACGCGGGCAAGGAGGCCGACGAGGGCAGTTTTGTCATCAGGATGAATGGGGAAGAGGGAATAGTCGCCAGTCAAGCCACAGGCAGCCAGGGCGGCGGTGTGAATTTTGGGCGAAAGTGAGTGGCCGAGGGGGTAGCCGATTAATCCGAGTCGAAAGTCGAGGGTCATAGGTCAGATTTCGGGGTCCAAGGTTGCCAACACTTCAAAGAAATTCGGGAAGGTTTTGGAGACACAGCCCGGGTTTTGGATATCCACGCCGGGGACGCGCAGGCCGATGAGCGAAAAAGCCATCGCCATGCGGTGATCGTTGTAGGTCTGAACGGCAGCCGGGTGGAAATTGCTGCACGGGTGGATGGTCATGCCATCGGAATGTTCCTCCACCCGGACGCCCAGGCGGGCCAATTCGGTGCAGGTGGCGGCGACCCGGTCGGTTTCTTTGATGCGGGCCGAGGCGATGCCGCGAATGCGAGTGGGGCTGTCGGCGAAGGGGGCGATGGCAGCGAGGGTTTGGGCGGTGTCGGGGATGTCGCGCATGTCGATGTCGATGCCGGTAATTGGCGATTGACAATTGACCGTAATGGCATTATCGGCTTCGGTGACGGTACAGCCCATTTTTTCGAGAACATCCAAAAAGGCGATATCCCCCTGGACGGAGCGGCGGGAGATGTTTTCAACGCGCACGGTGCCGCCGCAAATAGCAGGAGCGGCGAAGAAGTAGGAGGCGGCGGAGGCGTCGGATTCGATGGGGTAAGGGGTAATTGGTAAGTGGTAAGTGGCGAGGGGGATTTTGAAAGATTGGTAGCCGTTTCGCTCAACGGTGACGCCAAAATCTTGCATGATGGCGAGGGTCATATCCACGTAGGGTTTGGAGTTCAGGTCGGTGGTGAGGGTGATTTCGATGGGTTTTTGGGCGTAGGGGGCAACCATGAGTAGGGCAGAGAGGAACTGGCTGGAGATGTCTCCGGCTATGGAGGTTTTACCGCCGGGGAGGCCGGAGGCAGCAATCGTCACAGGCGGGCATTTCGATGCGGTTGTCTCAACTCTGGCCCCCAATTGGGTCAACGCATCCACCAGATCGCCGATGGGGCGCTCGCGCATACGGGGGTCGCCATCGAGGATATATTGGCCGTGGCCGAGGGTCAGGAAGGCGCTCAGGAAGCGGGCGGCTGTGCCGGCGTTGCCGATGAAGAGTTCGGCGCTTGGGGCGGGAATCTGGCCGCCGAGGCCGATAATTTGCATCTCGACGGTGCTCGATGACCGCTCGTGGGCAGATTCGTCCAGGGTCAGGTCGAAGCCGAGGGTTTGGAGGGCTTTGGCAAAGTAGCGCGAGTCGTCGCTGAAGAGGGCGTTGGTTAAGCGGGTTGTCCCCTTTGCCAGGGCGGCGATCAGTAGGGCGCGATTGGTGAGGGATTTTGAGCCAGGGACGGTGACAGAGGCAGAGAGGGGAGATGAGAGAGGGGAGATGAGCATGGGGCGTTAACCAGTGTTCCAGTTGACCGGTTTACCAGTTTTCTTGTCTACTTGTTTACCAGGCCGTTATATTTCTCGCGGGCTGCGTCGAGAGTCGTTTGGATGGTGTCGAAGTCGTTTTCGGCAAGGGCGGAGGTGAGAAGGGCGAGTTCATCCTGCACAGCTTCGAGCGCGGCGAGGATGTTCTGGCGGTTGGTTTGCAGGACGCCCATCATCATATTGGAATGCGTCCCGGCCAGGCGGCTGGTGGAGCGGAAGCCAGGGCCGATGAGCGGGGCGCACTCGTCGGGGGTGGCCAAGGCCAGGGCAGAGGAGAGCAGGAAAGGAAGGTGGCTGGTGCTGGCGAGAATCCGGTCGTGGTCGGCGGGGTCGATGATGATGCGATTCGCGCCGAGGACAGCGAGAATCTGGTCGGCGGCGGCGCGGGCGCGGGGGGTGGTACGGGCAAGCGGGGTCAGGATGAAGGGGGTGGCGTAGTAGAGCGTCCGCTCGGCGTTGGCAAGGGTCAGTTTTTCTTTCCCGCAAATCGGGTGGCCGCCGATGGGATCAAAGCGCTCGGGCAGGGTCTCCATCTTTTCGACGATGGCGCGTTTGGTCGAGCCGAGGTCGAGCACGATGCAGGGATTCGGTGTAAAGGCGGGGAGTTGCTCCAGCAGAGTCAAAATGGCCGGGACGGGGGCGGCCAGGATAACGAGATCGGCCAATGGGAGGAGTTTGGCGGGGTCGCTATCCGCCTGGTCGACGATGTTTTGACGGAGGGCAAGCGACAGGGCGGTCGAATCCGGGTCGATTCCGATAAGGGTAGAACAATGTCCCTTTAACGCGAGGGCCAGCGAGCCGCCCATCAGTCCCAATCCAATAATGGCGATGGTGGAATTTTTGAGGGAAAACATACGCCCTCACTCCTAGCCCCTCTCCCGGTGGGCGAGGGGGACGGCTACGCGGCGTCCAACTGCTTCGGCGACGGCCTTGACCTGGGTGACGAGTTTGGCGAAGGCTTCGGGGGTCAGGGATTGTTTACCATCGGACATGGCGTGGGCAGGATCCTGGTGGGCTTCGATGATGAGACCGTCGGCCCCGGCGGCAATGGCGGCTTTGGCGATGGAACTGACGTAGGCGGCGTGGCCGGTGGAGTGCGAGGGGTCGAGGATGACGGGCAGGTGGGTGAGGCCTTTGAGAACGGGGATGGCGTTGATGTCGGTGGTGTTGCGGGTGGCGGTTTCGAAGGTGCGGATGCCGCGCTCGCAGAGCATGACGCGGGTGTTGCCGCCGCTGAGCAGGTATTCGGAAGCCATCAGCAGTTCTTCGACGGTGGCCGAGAGGCCGCGTTTGAGCAGAACGGGGGTGCGGGTTTCGCCGACG
Organism: uncultured Anaerolineae bacterium; assembly: GCA_903875215.1. Classification (GTDB taxonomy): domain Bacteria; phylum Chloroflexota; class Anaerolineae; order Anaerolineales; family Villigracilaceae; genus UBA5195. The sequence continues at coordinate 168,023 of CAIQVH010000031.1, read as the reverse complement.
GCGCGCAGGAGATTGAAGTTTTGCATATTACGCGCGCCGATTTGCATCACATCGACATATTTGACCATGGCTTCGATTTGCGAGATGGCCATGATTTCGGCCACGACCGGCAGGCCGGTGACTTCGCGGGCTTCGGCCAGGTATTCGAGGCCTTCTTCACCGAGGCCCTGGAAAGCGTAGGGCGAAGTGCGCGGTTTGAAGGCGCCACCGCGCAAGGCGTTGGCTCCGGCTTCTTTGACGGCCTGGGCGATTTCCAACAGTTGAGAACGGCCTTCGACCGAGCATGGGCCGGCGATGATGGCGATTTCCTCGCCGCCGACGGAGAATCCGTCGATGGGAAAAACGCTGTCGCTTGGATGGAACTGTCGCGAGGCCAGTTTATAAGGCTGGGAAATGCGTTGGACGGCCATTACGCCCGGGAGTGTTTCAAAGACCTCCTTGGCTACAGAATGGCTTTCGCCAACCGCGCCGATAATGGTCTGTTCCACACCTTCGATAACGTGGGCGGAGAGATTGTGTTCTTCGATGTGTTCGATTACATGGGCAACCTGTTCTTTGGTCGCGCCGGGGTGCATGATGATCATCATAGGGAAGGTTCCTTGGTAATGGGTGAGTGGTAAATGGTAATTAGCGAGTTTCAGTAATCAGTGATTAGTGTTCACTGTTTCACAGGAAACCGAACGGATGCGAGGCGGCGATCCATAATCTGCGCAATCTGGCCGACCTGTTTGACCATTTTGGCGAAGGCTTCGGGTTTGAGCGATTGTTTGCCGTCCGAAACAGCATGGGCTGGGTCCATGTGAACTTCGACAATCAGGCCATCGGCCCCGGCGGCGATTCCGGCGCGGGCGATGGCGGCGACATAATCGGCGTGGCCGGTGGCATGGCTCGGGTCAAGAATGATGGGCAGGTGGGTCAGGTTTTTCAGGACGGGGATGGCGTTAATGTCGGTGGTATTGCGAGTGGCAGTCTCAAAAGTGCGGATGCCACGCTCGCACAGCATGACCTGTTTGTTTCCCCCGGAAAGAATATACTCGGCAGACATGAGCAGTTCTTCTATGGTAGCGGAAAGTCCGCGTTTGAGCAGGACACTGGTTTTTGTCTCGCCAATGGCGCGCAGCAGGTTGAAATTCTGCATGTTGCGCGCGCCGACCTGCAAAACGTCCACATACTTCACCATCACATCCAACTGCACCTGCGACATAATCTCAACCACAATCGGCAGGCCGGTCTGTTCGCGGGCTTCGGCCAGGTATTCCAGGCCTTCCTCGCCCAATCCCTGGAAAGCGTAGGGCGAGGTGCGGGGCTTGAAGACTCCGCCGCGCAGGGCGGATGCTCCCGCCTCTTTGACGGCGTGCGCAGTTTCGATGATCTGGGAACGCGACTCCACCGAACACGGGCCCGCCATGATCGCAATTTCCTCTCCGCCGATAGCAGATCCGGCCAACGGGAAAACCGAGTTTTCCGGGTGAAACTGGCGGGAGGCCAGCTTGTAGGGTTGGGTGATGCGCTGAACCATATCAACGCCTTCGAGGGTTTCGAACAGTTCGGTGGGCAGGTTGTGTGTCTCGCCAATCGCGCCGATGATGGTGGCTTCGATACCCTGTGAAAGATGAACCGCCAGTCCGACAGCCCTGACATGCTCAATAACATGCTCCACTTGTTGGGGTGTGGCGTGGGATTTCATGATGATCATCATTGGATAAGTTCTCCTCGTTCGATAATTTGTTATTCGATATTCGAATTTCGATTGTCAAATATCGTGTTTCGTATTCTGTTATTGGGCTGCCACCAGGTCGGGACGCAAGCGCACCGCCTCGCGCAGGTAAACGTGCGTGATCTCGTTCTGGGCTTTGTCGGTATTCCAATGAACAAGCACACGGATGGCGAGCGGCAGACTGCCCGGCACGGGAATTTCGCGGGCGCACATCATCGGGACGAGGCTCCAGCCCATTTGGCGGGCGGCCTGCGCCGGGAAGGCAGCGCACAAATCCTCGGTGACGGTGAACCAGGCACTGGCGATGTCCGCGGGATGCAGCCCGAAATTGGCTGCGAGGAGGGCGTTGAGCAATTCAGAGGTCGCGGCCAGAATCAGATCGGGTTGGTCTGCGTTGACAGTGGTTGCACCACGAATTCCACGAATAGGCATAAATTTCTCCTTATGAAGCCCACCTTTCAACTTTCCCGTTTGCGCTCCCTTCAGCGCAAATGGAACAAAAGTGGGGGGTAAACAAAAAGAGCGCGCCGTCTGGCGCGCTCTCTTCAGGTCAGGTAGGGTTCACCTTCCGTTTAAGCGTCACCACCGGCAGCCGGGAGTCGGGAGCCGTAATAAAAGTAAAACGCAAAATATCGGAAAGTCGTTTTCATACTGGTCGCTATTTTATGTTAGCGGACGAGAACTGTCAAGGAGGGAATCAGGAACCGACGTAATCGCACCAGGCTTCGTAGCGCGCATCCTGCCCGCGGATGGCATTATGGAACACCTTTTGGATCTCGCGCGTTACAGGTCCACTGGTACCCGTCCCAATTTTACGGAAATCGATTTCGCTCAAACCGATGCACTCGGCGGCTGTCCCGACCACAAAAACTTCATCGGCAGTGTAGAGCTGATCGCGGCTGATGGGTCGTTCCTTGATTTTGTAGCCGAGATCCTGCGCGATCGTATAGATTGAGTGACGGGTGATGCCCTCCAGCACCGGTGCAGTCGCCGGGGTATAGATTTTTCCACGACGAACGATGAAAATATTCTCGCCGGTACACTCCGCCACGTAACCCTGCGGATCGAGCAAGATGGCTTCTTCAAAACCCAGCCGCACCGATTCGGTCTTCGCCAGGAAGCTGTTGACATAATTTCCAGCCACCTTGGACTTGGTCATCATCACATTGACATGGTGCCGGGTAAACGAGGAAATGTTGGCACGAATCCCTTTTGCCAGCGCTTCCTCTCCCAGGTAATTCCCCCATTCCCAGGCAGCAATCGCCAGGCTGGCTTTGCCGTTGTCCACGTTCAGGTTCCAGCCGCCGCCATCCAGGTACAACAACGGGCGGATATAGCAATGGCCAAACCCATTGGCGCGGACAACATCTTTGACAGCTTTTACAATGTCATCGGGGGTAAATTGCAGGTTGCGGAAACCAAAAATCTCCGCCGATTCGATCAGGCGCTCGGCGTGGTCGCGCAGACGGAAAACGGCCGGGCCTTTGTCGGTCTGATAGGCGCGAATACCCTCGAAAACGGCAGCGCCGTAGTGCAGGGCGGGAGTTAAAAAGTGGATGGTCGCCTTTTCAAAAGGGACAAGTTCGCCGTTCATCCAGATAAATTTCGATTCCATTCCCATAATGATGTCTCCTTTTTTGCCCTCACCCCTCACCCATCTCCCACCGGGAGAGGGGTTGGGGTGAGGGAGAAATTATAAACGTGAAATAATTTCATCCGCCATCTGGCGGGTGGATAGTTTGCCCCCGATGTCGCTGGTGCGCGCCCCGGCAGTGATGGTTTCATCGACCGCTTTTTCTATGGCGGCCGCTTCGGCTTCGAGTTTGAGCGAGTGGCGCAGCAGCATGGCGGAGGACAAAATCGTTCCAATCGGGTTGGCGATTCCTTTCCCGGCAATATCCGGCGCGGAACCGTGAATCGGCTCGTACAACCCGGGGCCTTTGTCGCCGAGACTGGCAGAGGGCAGCATCCCCATCGACCCGGCCAGGACGGAGGCTTCGTCGGTCAGGATGTCGCCGAACATGTTCTCGGTCACGATCACGTCCATCCAGGCGGGACCGGTGATCAACCGCATGGAGGCCGTATCCACGAGAACATGCTCCAGGGCGATGTCGGGGTGCTGGGAGCCGATTTTCGTGGCGATTTGTCTCCACAAACGGGACGATTCCAGCACGTTGGCTTTATCCACCGACGTGACTTTTTTCTTGCGCCCGGCGGCCAGGCTGAAAGCCAGTTCCATCACGCGGTGGATTTCGTAATCGTAGTATTCGAGCGTGTCGACGGCGCGCTCGCGGCCATCTTTGACATCCCGGCCCTTTGGCCAGCCGAAATACAGCCCTCCGGTCAGCTCGCGGATGACGAGAATATCGACGCCCTGCAGCTTTTCGGGCTTGAGCGGTGACGAATCAATCAGCGCAGGGTGGACTTTGACCGGGCGCAGGTTGGCAAACACGCCCAGGCCCTTGCGCAGGGCCAGCAGGCCGCGCTCGGGGCGGTCTTTGGCGTTGGGGTCGTCCCATTTCGGGCCGCCGACCGCGCCCAGCAGCACCGCGTCGGAGGCCTGGCAGTCGGCCAGGGTCTCATCGGTGAGCGATGAGCCGAATTTGTCGATCGAGCAGCCGCCCATCAGACGCTCGGTGTAGGTGAAATTGTGGCCGAATTTGCTGGCGACCGCATCCAGCGCGCGCACGGACTCGGCAATCACTTCAGGGCCAATACCGTCGCCAGGGAGCAGGGTGATTTTGAAGTTCATGAATTCTCCTGATGGTAAATGGTAATTCGTAATTTGTATTTTTCTGTTCGCAGGCTTTTTCAACGCAAAGCCGCCAAGTCGCGAAGATTTAATATCGATTCTTTACGTCTCTGCGCCTTTGGGTTATTTTTTTCGGTTGCGCAAGAAATTTCCAATCGCCACTTACCAATTACCAAATTAATGGGCCATCAACAGCCCATATTCCACCGAATCGACCAGCGCCTGCCAGCTGGCCTCGATGATGTTGGCGCTCGCGCCGACGGTGCTCCAGCGGCGGGTGCCGTTTTGGGTGTCAATTAAGACGCGGGTAATGGCTTCAGTGCCGTTGTCCGAGTCCAAAATGCGGACTTTGTAATCAGCCAGGTGAAACAGGGCCAACTGCGGATAAGTCGGGACAAGCGCCTTGCGCAGGGCCAGGTCAAGCGCATTGACGGGGCCATTCCCCTCGGCGGCGGTATGCAGCACCTCGCCATTGACGCGCACTTTGACCATTGCCTCGGCAAAAATCCCGCGCCCGGCGCGATGTTCAACATTGACAAAGAAATCGATCAGCTCGAAAGGCGGTTTGTAATACATTTCCTGACGTTTGAGCATCATCGCCACCGAAGCCTCGGCAGCCTCGAAGGAAAAGCCGCGCGCTTCGAGTTCCTTGATCTCGTTCAGCACCGGGATGACTTCCTCGCCTTCGACCTCCAGGCCGTGTTCTTCAGCCTTGCTGAGCAGGTTTCCGCGCCCCGAAAGGTCAGAAACCACCACCCGGCTCTTGTTGCCGACTGTTTCGGGCACCACATGCTGGTAACTCTGCGCCGAGCGACGCATCGCAGCCACGTGCACGCCGCCCTTATGCGCAAACGCGCTCTTGCCAACGTACGGCTGGTGGTCGTTGGGCGTGATGTTGGCAACCTCGTCCACAAAATGCGAAAGCTCGGTCAGCCTGGCCAGCCCGCCATCTGGCAGGCAGCGCAGGCCCATTTTGAGTTCAAGATTGGCCATAATTGAGACAAGGTTGGCGTTTCCACAACGCTCGCCCACGCCGTTGATGGTGCCCTGCACCTGGATGGCGCCCTCACGAATGGCCATCAGCGAATTAACCACTCCGCACTCACCATCGTTGTGAACGTGGATCCCGAGTTGTGGGTCGAGCCCGTCGAGACCGCGCATCGCGGCTTTTACCTCGCGGACGATTTTTCCCACTTCCCAGGGCATCGCCCCGCCATTGGTTTCACACAACACGAGCGTTTCCGCCCCGCCACGGATGGCCGCCCGGAGCGTCTCCAACGCGTAGGCCGAATCTGCCTTGTAGCCATCGAAAAAGTGCTCGGCGTCGTAAATCACACGCCGGTTTTGCGCTCGCAAATAGGCCACAGATTGCTCAATGATGCGCAGGTTGTCTTCCAGCGTAGTTTGCAGCACTTCGGTGACGTGCAGCGTCCAGGTTTTTCCAAAAATGGTGCAGACCGGCGCCCCAGAATCGAGCAGCGCCTTGATATTGGCATCATCTTCCGGGCCGCCTTTGGCGCGACAGGTGGCGCCGAAAGCCGTGATTTTGGCGTTTTTCCACTCGATATCGCGCGCCCGCTCGAAAAACTCCACATCCTTGGGGTTTGAGCCAGGCCAGCCGCCTTCGATGAACGCCACGCCCAGCTCATCCAGTTTGCGCGCGATACGGACTTTGTCACTGGCCGAAAGATTGAAACCTTCGGATTGAGTGCCGTCGCGCAGGGTGGTGTCGTAGATTTGAATAGTCATAGTTACTCGTTATTGGCAATTAGTAACCGGTGATGGCGTGTGCCAATAACCAATTACCAATTCCCAATCTACCGGTTTTCAAACGCCGCGATTTCTTTTTCAAAACCCAGGATGTACCCAAGTTCATCCACCCCATTCAGCAGGCAGGTCTTGTTAAACGGGTCGATCGGGAAGCTGACGAAACCGCCAGGGTAAGACAGGGTCTGGGAGGCCAGATCAACCGTCAGCTCGGCGCGGGGGGTTTCTTCAGCAAGTTCGAAAAGCATCTGGTGAGTCTTTTCATCCACGATGATGGGCAGCAAGCCGTTTTTCAGGGCATTGTTGCGGAAGATATCGGCGAACGAGGTGCTGATAACGGCCCGGATACCGAAACCGGTCAGCGCCCAGGGAGCGTGCTCGCGGCTGGAACCGCACCCGAAGTTGTCTCCCGCCAAAAGAATTTGCGCCCCAGCTGATTCCGGTTTGTTCAGCACAAAATCGGCCTTGGGCGAGCCATCGTTGTTGTAGCGCCAATCAGCGAACAGGTTATTGCCCATACCATTTTTATCGGTCGCTTTCAAAAAGCGCGCCGGGATGATTTGGTCGGTGTCGATGTCGTTGACCGGGACAAGCACGACGCGGGATGTGAGTGATGTAAATTGAGCCATAAGAATTCCTAGGAAAACCTTTTTTGGACACGGATTTCACGGATTATTTTCAAAAGGTTTATCCGTGTTCATCCGTGAAATCCGTCTAATCCGTGTACCGGTTTTTAGAACATCGTCCGAACGTCAGTCACCTGACCGGTGATCGCAGATGCGGCGGCAGTCAACGGGCTGGCGAGGAATGTGCGCCCGCCCTTGCCCTGGCGGCCTTCAAAGTTGCGATTGCTGGTGCTGACGGCGTATTGGCCTGGTTCGAGCTGGTCGCCATTCATGGCGATACACATCGAACAGCCGGCTTCGCGCCATTCGGCGCCCGCTTCTTTGAAAATCTTGTCCAGGCCTTCGGCTTCGGCCTGCTTTTTGACATCCTGCGAGCCAGGGACGACCATCACGCGCGTGCTGGCATCCACTTTGCGGCCCTTGAGCAGGGAGGCGGCCAGGCGCAGATCGGAGATACGTGAGTTGGTACACGAGCCGATGAAAACGACATCCACCTTTTTGCCGAGCAGGGTTTGACCGGGCTGCAGGCCCATATAGGTCAGGGCTTTTTCCAGAGCAGATTTCTGGTTGGCATCCCCCAGCGAGGCGGGATCCGGCACACGGTCAGTGATTTTCATGCCCATGCCGGGATTCGTTCCGTAGGTGATCATCGGTTCGAGGTCGGCGGCGTTCAGGACGATGGATTTGTCATAGGTGGCGCCTTCGTCGGTGGGGAGAGTCTTCCAATAGGCGACGGCTTGTTCCCAGTCCGCGCCTTTGGGGGCGAATTCACGTCCAGCCAGGTATTCGAAGGTCACGCCGTCAGGCGCGACCATGCCGGCGCGCGCGCCGCCTTCGATGGACATGTTGCAGATGGTCATGCGCTGTTCCATCGTCAGGGCGCGGATGGCGGAACCGGTATATTCAAACACATGCCCTGTGCCGCCGCCCACGCCGATTTTGGCAATCAGGGCCAGGATGATGTCTTTGGCAGAGACGCCTGTGGGCAGTTCACCATCGACGCGGACTTCGTAGGTCTTGGGCTTTTTCTGGAGCAGGCATTGCGTGGCGAGAACGTGTTCGACTTCGCTGGTTCCTATGCCAAAGGCCAGCGCGCCAAACGCGCCGTGGGTGGCGGTGTGGCTGTCACCGCAGACAATGGTCATGCCGGGTTGGGTCAGGCCGAGTTCCGGGCCGATGACGTGGACAATGCCGCGGTGGGCGCTGGTCATGCCGTGCAGGGTGATGCCGAAGTCGGCGGCGTTGGTTTCCATCTGCCTGATTTGGGCAGCAGCCAGGGCGTCGGCAATCGGCACATCGAGCGGGGTGGTCGGGATGGAGTGATCCATCGTCGCGACGGTGCGCTCGGGGCGGCGGACTTTCAGTCCACGCTGGCGCAAACCGGTGAAGGCTTGCGGCGAAGTGACTTCGTGGACGAGGTGCAGGTCAATGTATAGGATGGCGGGCGAATCCGGTTGTTCGGTAACAACGTGGGCGTCCCAGAGTTTTTCGAAGAGGGTTTTTGGCATAAGGCATCAGTGATGAGAATTTAACTCAACATTCCATAATCATGCTGTTGCGCTTCGGTGGCTTCAGACTGGGCGGTTATGAGTTTGTTCAATGCCGCCAGATATGCCTTGGCGCTTGCGACGATAATGTCCGAATCAGCGCCGTGGCCGCCGAAGACGCGTCCATAGGGGGTTTCGTGCTGGGCATCCAGCTTGGTGAAAGATTCCTTCGGTTGAACGCGCACTGTCACTTCGCCGAGCGCGTCAATGCCTTCGGTGATGGCATGAATATTAAACTCAAGCAGGGTGGCGGGGACTTTGACAATTGCATCAATCGCCTTGTAGGTAGCATCCACCGGGCCAGTTCCAATACTGGCGTGAGTGTGAATTTTCCCATCCGGGCCGCGCAGGCGAATCGTCGCGGTCGGCAAGCCCATGGTGCCACAGGCAACTTGCAGGCCATCGAGTGCGTAAATGTCACGCGGGCGGTAGAACTCATCGGCAATGAGGGCTTCCAGATCGAGATCGGTAATGTTCTTTTTTCGATCTGCCAACTCCTTGAAGCGCGTAAAAGCCTTGTCGAGTTCGGCTTCAGAAAGCATGTGGCCCATATCGGCCAGACGGGCATGCAAGGCATGCCGGCCTGAGTGCTTGCCCATCACCAGCTTGGATTGGTTGACTCCTACATCTTCCGGACGCATAATCTCATAGGTCTGGTTATGTTTGAGCATCCCATCCTGGTGAATGCCCGCTTCATGCGCAAAAGCATTTGCGCCAACGATTGCCTTGTTTGGCTGGACGCTCATGCCCGTGTAATTGCTGACCAGTTTGCTGATGCGGGCAATTTGGGTGGTATCGAGTCCTGTTTCCAGGCCAAACACCGGATAACGAGTCCGGAGAGTCATCGCAAGTTCTTCTAGCGAGGCATTCCCGGCCCGTTCGCCTATGCCGTTAATGGTCACTTCGGCCTGCCGGGCCCCGGCCTGAATCCCCGCCAGCGCGTTCGCAGTCGCGAGCCCCAAGTCATCGTGCGTGTGGACGCTGATGGTAATTCCATCGTGCATCCCTGGGGTATTCTTAATGATTCCCGCGATCATGGCGCCATATTCGTCCGGAGTGGTGTAACCCACCGTGTCCGGGATATTCAGCGTGGTTGCGCCAGCCTGAATGGCCTCACCCAGCACCAGGTACAAAAACTCCGGGTCCGAACGGCCGGCATCCTCCGGGCTGAATTCGATATCCGCGCACAGGCTGCGGGCATACGCCACGGTCTCTTTAACCCGTTCCACCACTGTTTCGCGATCCATTTTCAACTTATGCTTCATGTGGATTTCAGAAGTCGCCAGAAAGGTGTGGATACGGGGATGGGCGGCAGCCTTAACCGCATCCCACGCCTTGTCAATATCCGGCTTGTTGGCGCGCGCCAACCCCGCAATGATCGGGACTTTGGAGTACTCACCACCCCTGGGGGGATTCCCCACCTCGATCGCGATGCGCCGCACCGCTTCCAGGTCGTCGGGCGAGGCGGCTGGGAACCCGGCCTCGATGATATCCACGCCCAGTCGGGCCAGGCTGCGCGCCACTTCCAGTTTTTCAACCGAAGTCATCGTCGCGCCGGGTGATTGTTCGCCGTCACGCAGGGTCGTGTCAAAAATTTTTACATAATTATTCATATAAGCTCCTTGGCATCGGTAATTGGCGATTGGTAAATGGTTATTACCAATCGCCAATTACCATTTACCAACTTACTTCTTCCAATTTTCCGGCCTCAACGACCGCACCGCTGCGCCTGCCTGCCACATTTCAGAATCGCGGAAAGCCGCCAGTTCCTTCTCCAGCTGCTCGCGATAATCGGGGCGGGAATTGGCCTCCAACGTGATCCGCGCTTCATTGCCAGAAAGCACGCTTTCATACAATGCATCAAAAACCGGCGCCACGGCATCGCGGAAGCGTGGATGCCAGTCCAATGCGCCGCGCTGGGCAGTAGTCGAGCAGTTGGCATACATGAAATCCATGCCGTTTTCGCCAACCAGCCGGATCAGCGACTGGGTCAATTCTTCCACTGTTTCGTTAAAAGCTTCGCTGGGGCTGTGACCGTGCTTGCGCAAAACATTGTATTGGGCTTCCATCACACCAGAGAGCGCGCCAATCAACACACCGCGCTCGCCCGTCAGGTCACTGTAAACTTCATTCTTAAAAGTGGTCGGGAACAGATAGCCCGCGCCAATGGCAATGCCCAGCGCGATGGCGCGTTCGCGGGCCCGGCCGGTGAAATTCTGATGAACTGCATAACTGGCATTGATGCCGCTGCCCGCCAGGAAGTTGCGCCGCACACTGGTGCCCGAGCCCTTTGGAGCGACCAAGGCCACATCCACATGCGGAGGTGGGACGACCCCGGTATCATCCTTGTAAGTCACCGAGAAACCGTGCGAGAAATACAGCATATCGCCTTCATTCAAGCATTCGACGATTTTTGGCCACTGGCTGCGCTGCCCGGCATCTGATAGCAGGTACTGGATGACAGTGCCCTTTTCAGCAGCTTCTTCCACTGAAAACAACGTCTCGCCCGGAACCCAGCCATCCGCAACGGCGCGATCCCAGTTTTTGGTGCCTGGCCGCTGACCGACGATGACCTTGATACCGTTATCGCGCATATTCATCGCCTGGGCTGGGCCCTGCACACCATAGCCCAACACCGCCACGACTTCGTTTTTCAACACCTCGCGCGCCTTCTCCAGCGAGAATTCATCGCGAGTCACCACATCTTCAATGGTGCCGCCAAAATTTATTTTTGCCATAATTGCTCCTTTTAGTAATTGTTAAGTAGTGATTTGTGATTAGTAACAAGAGAGTAGTTCTTGGTGAATGGCAGTCAGGCACAGTCTCCCAATTACCAATTACCATTCACCAAGAACCAACTCCTAATACTCCGCCAGACCGCTTTCGTCCTCGTCGCGCCATCCGCCACCGGTCGCGCCGGGAGTGCGGCGAGTTCCTTCGTATGCGCCGCGTGTCATCGCCACCTGGCCGGTGCGCACCATTTCCATAATACCAACCGGGCGCAGTAGCTCAATCATACCTTCGATTTTCTCCTCGGTGCCGGTCACTTCCACGATGACCGAATCAGCCGCCACATCCACAATGCGGGCCCGGAAAATTTCCGCCAGGTTGTTGATCTCGGCGCGCCGCTCCGGCCCGGCCTTGACCTTGATCAGCGCCAGGTCTCGGGTTACAGCCGGTTGTTGAGTGACATCCTGCACATCAATGACATTGACCAGTTTATAGAGATTCGCCTCGATCTTGTGGGCATCCATATCGCCCTGGCAATCGACGACGATCGTCATGCGCGAAACTTCCGGCCTTTCCGTGCGCCCGACCGCCAGCGATTCAATATTGAAATTACGACGGCGAAACAGCGAAGCCACACGGTTCAGAACACCGGGTTTATTTTCTACGAGAGTGATGAATGTGTATTGCATGATTTTTCTCCTATTCTTCCTCACCTTCAACCCTTTCCCCAGAGAGGGAAGGGAACCTTGCCCCTCTCCATTCGGAAAAGGCAGGGGTGAGGGCCTGAATTATTTCTGTCGCACCGGGCGTCTCAACATCTGATCCAACGCCGCGCCGGCCGGCACCATCGGGTACACCGCCTCTTCCTGTTCGACGCGGAACTCGAGCACCACCGGGCCGGTGGTCTTGCGAGCCCACTCAATCGCCTCGGCCACTTCCTCGGGTTGGGTCACCCGCCGGGCCGGGACGCCGTGCGCATCTGCCAGTTTGACGAAATCGGGGCTGACCATGTTCACAGCAGAGTAGCGTTTCTCAAAAAAGAATTCCTGCCATTGGCGAACCATGCCCAAAAAGCTATTGTTCATGATCGCCACTTTGACATTTGCGCCTTCCTGCACCGCGGTTGTCAATTCCGCCGCGGTCATCTGGAAGCCGCCATCTCCGGCGATTGTCCAGATTTCCTGATCCTTGTGCGCAAACCAGGCTCCAATTGCAGAAGGCAAGCCAAAGCCCATCGTCCCGGCGCCGCCGGAGGTGATCCAGCGGTTGGGCTGATCGAGAAAATAGTATTGCGCTGTCCACATCTGGTGTTGACCCACGTCAGTCGTCACGATCGCGCCGCCGCCCGTCGCATTCCAGATGTCTTTGATCAGGTGCGCAACATGCAGTTTGCCATCTTCCGGCCAGGCCATGATGCTGCGCTGGTCGCCTTCCGAGCGCCATTCGTTGATTTGCTGCATCCACTCTTCGTGGTCATACTCATCCACCATCGGCACCAAGTCGGTCAGGATATTTTTCAAATCGCCAACCAGCGGCACATCCACCTGCACATTCTTGTGGACTTCCGAAGGGTCAATTTCGACGTGAATTTTCTTCGCATTCGGCGCGTAGGTCTTCAACGTGCCAGTCACCCGGTCGTCGAAGCGCATCCCAAAGGCCAGCAGCAAATCCGCATTTTGGATCGCCAGGTTGCAGTGCGCTTCGCCGTGCATACCCATCATTCCCAAATGAAGCGGATGCGAAGCCGGAAAACCACCCAACCCCAGCAGCGTACTCGTGACAGGGGTATTGGTCTTCACCGCGAAATGTTGCAAAACCTGTTCCGCGCCCGACATCAACACGCCGTGCCCGCACAAGATCACCGGGCGCTTGGCCTTTTCCAGCAGCTTAACCGCCTGCTCCAAATCGGTGGCGGGCGCATGCGACTGCGGTTGATACCCTGCCAGGTGCACCGCCTCGGGATACACAAATTCGGTCTTTTCAATCTGGGCATTCTTGCAAATATCGATCAACACCGGACCCGGTCGCCCGCTGCGAGCAATGTAAAAAGCCTCGCGCACCACTTCGGCAATCTCATCGGGGCGGGTCACCAGATAATTGTGCTTGGTGATCGGCAGGGTAATACCGGTCACATCCACCTCCTGAAAGGCATCGCCGCCAATCAGGTGGGCGGCCACCTGCCCGGTGATGAACACCACCGGCGACGAATCCATCATCGCTGTGGCAATTCCCGTCACCAGGTTGGTCGCGCCCGGCCCCGAAGTCCCCATCGCCACGCCGACTTTGCCACTCGCGCGGGCGTAGCCATCCGCCATGTGCGCCCCGCCCTGCTCATGCCGCACCAGCACATGATGGATCGGGTAATTGAGCATGGCGTCATACAGCGGCATATTGGCTCCGCCGGGGTAGCCAAAGACCACCTCCACACCTTCACGCACCAGGCATTCCCACAAAATTTCTGCTCCACTGAGTTTCATAATTTCTCCTTGATTTCGATTCTCAATTCTGCAATGATCATTCTGACTTCAAAACCGCGCCTGTATCCGCGCTGGTCACAAAATGCGAGTAGCGCTTCAGCCACTTGCTGGTCACCTTGCTCTTGAAAGGCGGTAAAGCCGCCAGTCTTTTTTGGATTTCTTCTGCACTCAGGCGGACATCCAGCTTCCGGGCTTCGAGATCAATCTCGATGATGTCTCCGTTTAAGAGAGCGCCAATCGGCCCACCCGCAGCTGCCTCCGGCGAAACATGCCCGATACAAGCCCCGCGCGTGCCGCCGCTAAACCGCCCGTCGGTGATCAGCGCCACTTTATCGCCCAACCCCTGCCCCATAATGGCAGACGTCGGCGAGAGCATTTCCTGCATCCCCGGCCCGCCCTTCGGCCCTTCGTAACGGACAACCACCACTTCGCCAGGCTGGACTTCCCGCGCCAAAATCCCGCGCAGCGCATCGTCCTGGCTGTCGTAAATCCGCGCCGGGCCGGAGAATTTCATCATCCCCGCGCTCACGCCGCCGACTTTGACAACCGCGCCTTTGGGGGCCAGGTTGCCGAACAAAATCGCCAACCCGCCGCGTTTGGAATGAGCATTTTCGTAACGGCGAATGACATCGTCATCTTTGATTTCACAACCCTGGATCGATTCACCCAACGTGGTGCCGGATACCGTGATCCGGTCGAAATGCAGCATCCCGGTGCTACGCTGGACTTCGTTCAAAATTGCCGGGATGCCGCCCGCGCGATGGACATCTTCCATGTGCCATTTGCCAGCCGGGGAGACTTTACAGATGTGCGGCACTTTTTCGGCCACGTCGTTAATGCGTGAGAGCGGATAATTCACCTCGGCTTCGTTCGCCAGCGCCAGCGTGTGCAGCACCGTGTTCGACGAGCCGCCCATCGCCATATCCAGCGCGAAGGCATCGTCAATCGCTTCCGCGGTGACAATATCGCGCGGTTTGATGTCTCGTTCGATCAGCGTCATGATCTGCGCGGCAGCTTTCGCCGCCAGGGCTTCGCGTTCCGGGGTTTTCGCCAGCGCCGAACCGTTGAAAGGCAGCGCCAAACCGATGACTTCCATCAGGCAGTTCATCGAGTTGGCAGTAAACATCCCCGAGCAGGAACCGCACGAGGGGCAGGCGAACCGCTCCAGAATGTCTAACCGTTTCTGGTCGATTTTTCCCGCTGAAAAAGCACCCACACCCTCAAACACTGAGATCAAATCCAGTGCCTCGCCTTCGGGGGTTCTGCCCGCCGCCATCGGGCCACCGCTGACAAAAATTGTCGGGACGTTGACTCTCATCGCCGCGTTCAGCATCCCCGGCACGATTTTGTCGCAGTTCGGGATGCAGACCATGGCGTCGAAACGGTGGGCTTCCATCATCGTTTCGACACAATCCGCAATCAATTCCCGCGACGGCAGGGAATATTTCATGCCCATGTGCCCCATCGCCACGCCATCATCCACGCCAATGGTGTTGAACTCAAACGGCACACCGCCCGCCGCGCGGACAGCTTCTTTGACGATCTTGCCGAATTCCTGCAAATGGACATGCCCCGGCACAACATCGACATACGAATTGACAATCGCCACAAACGGCTTGCCAAAATCATCATCCTTCAACCCGGTCGCGCGCAGCAAAGCACGGTGCGGGGCCTTGTCGTAGCCTTTTTTGACGGTATCTGAACGCATAGATCTCCTTTGTTCCCTGCTCCCAGCGGGAAATGAGCTGGAAATGAGGGAGTGTGCTGGGGTATGAAAAGAGCCGCCCTGTAGTTGGGCGGCTCTCGTTTTCTGAGAAGGTGTCGCTACCGATTGCTCACCTTTGCCATCCCAACCACTTTCAGGCCCTTAATAATAAGGACCGAAAGAAGGACGACAAGAATAGAGATGAGCAACAGTATGATTTCCATAAGCGTCAAGGTTTCGCCCGATTATAGGCTTTTTCGGCCAAACGTCAAGGGGAAAATGTTGAATTGTGCAAATGTTGATAAAATCGGGCAATCCATATGAGTAGGAAGGAACTGACGATGTCAACTCAATTTCACATCGGAATGCTCGGCGGCGGGATGTATGGCAAGAATGTGCTCACCCGCTGGTTGCAGGCTGATCCACGCGCGGAAGTGGCCTGGATGTGCAATCGCTCCATCGAAACGGCAAAACAGGCTGCGGGTGAGATGGGCGTCGCGCGGTACAGCGCCAATTACCACGATATCCTTTCGGATCCCGGGGTCCAGGCCGTAGTCATTGCCACTCCCCCTTATCTCCACAAAGAAATGCTGCTCGATGCGCTTTCCGCAGGCAAACACGTTTTCCTAGAAAAGCCGATGGCCGCCAGCCGCGCCGATGTAGATGCGATGGTGGCCGCCGCTGAAGCCCACCCGGAACTGGTGGTGCTCGAGGCGTCCTGCCGCCATACGCGCTTCCAGCCCAAGTTCGGCTTTGTGAAGGCGATGATCGACAGCGGCAAACTGGGGGAGATTTACCACATCGACCACATCCACCTGGGACGCACCACCTTTGTGGAGTACAACAACGCTGGAACCTGGGGCGTGGACAAGGCACTGGCGGGCGGCGGGCCCTTTGCAGATTGGGGCGTGTATGATCTCTCGTTCCACCTGGGGCTGCTGGGCGACCTGCCGCAGCTCAAATCGGCGCGCAGTTTTATGCGCAATGGCCTGCACGATATCCGCCGCTTTGCCCCGATTGCAGACGTGGAGCAGCACGGCGCAGCCTGGATGGAGTTTGACACCGGTCTGACCTATTATTACGAACGCGGCGCGGGCGTGCACGGCGAAAGCGCCTGCGAGACGCGCATTTTCGGCACGCGCGGCGGCCTGCGGCTCGAATTCCCGACCTGGTTTTCAAAAGAGGTGGAATATTACTACGAAGTTGATGGCAACCCGCGCCACGAAACACTGACGGTTGATATGTCCGCTCACCCCGAAGATGATGCCATTCCGGTCATCAGGCACTTCCTCGATTGTCTGGAGGGCAAAGCCCGCCCGGCCATGCCTATCCAACTGGCGGCCAAACACATGCGGATTTTATTCACGCTGATGGGGTAACCAACTTCCTGAGCGCCGCCGCCAGCACCTCCACCGCCCTGGCATATTCACCGAGTGAAATATGCTCATCCGGCGTATGATCGAGCGCCGAATCGCCCGGCCCGTACACCACGGCTGGACATTGCCAGACCGGGGCGACGATGTTCAGATCCGCCGTGCCGGTTTTATAGACAAAAGACGGCGTTCCGCCCTGGCTGCGAATTCCGCTTATTATGGCGCGTACCAGTTGGGAATTTTTCTCGCAACTCCAGGCTGGAACAGCATACCCGACCCTCTCAACCAACACTCTGAAGGTTTCAAAAACCTTCAGGGTGTTTTCCAACTCCTGATACCACTGCCCCGGATTCATCTCCACCGGCAGGCGGACTCCAACCTTGAGCTTCGCCCACTGCTCGAACTCATCCTGCCCCGATTCCATCCCGCGCAACGTCGGCAGGATTTTGTCGAAAGCGCGCGTTTTCCCGGCATTGAAATTCTCCGCAAAAGCTTTGACCGCCAACCAGGCCTCCACCGCCGCCTCCGCCGCCGTCTGCTCACCGCTGGCCGTGTGCGCCTGCCCGCGTTTGACCGTTATATCGGCCCAGGCCGAACCTTTGTAGCCCAACGAAACCCGGTCCCAACGGTTCGGCTCGCCGATGATGGCAAAATCTGGCCTGTACTTATCCACCACAAAACGCGCCCCATCCGAATCGCGCTCCTCCTCCACCGCCCCGATCACTACAAACTGCCAGCCATCGATTGCGCCGACCTGCGCCACCGCATCCGTAAAACAGGCCAGCGGGCCTTTGGCATCGACAGACCCGCGCCCGTAGAGCAGTTCCCCTCTCCCTGTGGGAGAGGGGTCAGGGGTGAGGGTGACCGGGATTTCCCCCGGCACCGTATCGATATGCCCGAGCAAAACCACCTGCCGCGGCCCGGAACCGATCACACCCACCGCATTCCCCGCGCCGTCGATAAAAGCATCAGCGTAGCCGAGCGCCTTCATCCGCGCCACCAGCCACTCCACCGCGCCGCGCTCCTGCCCGGAGGGGCTGTATTGCGAGACAAGACCGATCAGGGTTTCTGTCATAACGTTTTCCAGTGCTCCGGCTTTCCTGTTTTCTTGTCTACTTGTTTACTCGTTACTCATGTCCATCACCAGCACTTCGGACAGCGCGGCCACGACTGTATCAATCTGCTCGTAGGTGATGACCAGCGGCGGCAGGAGCCGGATGACAGTCATCCCGGCGTTCAGGGCGATGATTTTGCGCTCTTGCAGGGCTTTGAGATATGGCGCGACTTTGACTTTTAGCTCAATCCCAATCATCAGCCCCAGCCCGCGCACTTCGCGGATGTTGGGCGACTGGATGGCTTTCAGTTTTTCCATCAGGTACGCGCCTTTTTCGGCGGCCTGACCGGGGAGATTCTCTTCCTCGATAACGGAAAGCGCTGCCAGGGCGGCGGCGCACGAGAGCGGATTCCCGCCAAAGGTCGAGCCGTGCACGCCCGGGACGAGATTCCGCACCTTTTCCCCAATCAACACCGCCCCCATCGGCACCCCGCCCGCCAGCGATTTGGCGCAGGTCAGGATATCGGGGGTGACGCCGTAGTGCATAATGGCAAACATTTTGCCGGTGCGCCCGAAGCCGCTCTGGATTTCATCCACAATCAGCAGAGCGCCGCGCTCGTCGCAGATGCGCCGCGCTGCCTGGATGTATTCCGCGCTGGCCGGGTAGACCCCGCCCTCGCCCTGGACAACTTCCAGAAGCACGGCAGCGGTCTGCTCGGTGATGGCTTTTTCGAGCGCTTCTATATTGTTATACGAAGCGTGACTAAATCCCGGCAAAAGCGGCTCGAAACCTTCGCGGTATTTCTTGTTGAAGGTGGCCGAGAGCGCGCCATACGTCCGCCCGTGGAAGGCGCGCATGGCGGCGACGATGTTGGGGCGGCCGGTGGAGAGCCGCGCAAATTTGATGGCCGCCTCGACCGACTCCGTGCCCGAGTTGCCGAAAAAGACCCGGTTGAGACCCGGCACCAGCCCGGCCATTTTTTCCATCAGCGCGGCGCGTTTGTCGTTGGGGAAGCTTTCGAAGAGCGTGATCAGCGTGTTGGCCTGTTCGGCCACCGCTGCAGCCACTTTCGGGTGGGCGTGACCGAGATTGGCGACCCCGTGCCCGGACGAGCAGTCGATATAAGCGTTGCCATCGGCGTCCCAGAGCATTGCGCCCTGCCCGCGCACGATGGAGAGTTGCTGCTTGGCATAGACTCCTGCGCCGTATTTGGTTTCGATTTCGTAGTAGTTACTCATAAAAAAACCTTTTCTGGACACGGATTACGCGGATTTCACGGAAGGTCACGGATTTTTCTTTTTTATTTTCCGTGTACATCCGCGTAATCCGTGACATCCGTGTCTAAAATCACTGGATTATCGTTCCTGCGCCTGCTAGGGCGGCAGAAATCGGCTTTTCCACCCGCCCATCGGCGATGATGACCCGGCCAACTCCGCCCTGGAGCGCTTCTTCCGCGCCCAGGACTTTTTTCTTCATCCGACCTTGCGCCATTTCGAGGGCGGCTGGCAGCTTCGCCTGCGGAATGTGCTTGATCAGCGTCGACTCGTCCGGGAATTTCTCCATCAGCCCCGGCACGGCGGTGAGCAATAGCAGCGTCTCCGCCTTTAGCGCGGACGCCACCATCGCCGCGGCGCGGTCGGCATCCACATTCAGCGCCTCGCCGTTTTGGCTAACCGCCACGGGAGCAATCACCGGCAGACAGCCCATCTCCAAAATCGCCAATAACAAATTACTATTTACTGACTCGATTTTGCCGGTGTAATCATCCCGAATCATCCTGCGCTTGCCGTTTTCCACGCTCTGGATGGCGTCCTTGCGCGTGGCGACCATCAGCCGCCCGTCCATGCCGCACAGCCCGAAGGCGTTGATGCCCAGCCCGTGCAGCTGCTCGGTCAACAGCGAGTTGATCTTGCCATTGACCGCCATCAGGAACACTTCCAGCGTTTTGCGGTCGGTGTAGCGAGATGTATATCCCGACGGCGAGGTAATGAACTTGGGCGGCGTGCCCAGCGCCTCGCCCAATGCATTCGCCTCCGCCGAGCCGCCATGCACAAAAACGAGCCGTTGCCCGCCCTTGAGCAGTTCCGCCGCATCCGCACAAATCGCGGAGAAATCCACGCCTTCCGTGCCACCGAGTTTGACCACGATTATTGGTTCAGTCATAAAGGTCTCCAAAAGTATTGAAACATACACTTACAATGTTGTACAATGAAAATGCCCATGAAATTGGGCGGTTCTTATCACTCATGCTCGTCATTATCTCCGAACGCCCAATTTCGTTTGTAATTCGAAATTTGGAAAAGGAGATAAAGCATGAACACATATGACGTCAAATCCATCGTCACTGCGGCTATTGACGCGATCAATCGGGGTGATATTGAAAAAGCTGTAACTTTCACGCATTCAGAATGTACATTGAACGGGCAGCCCCTTGGGCGAGAAGGCGATCAAGTACGAAACCAGATGGTTTTGGATGCGTTTCCTGACCAGCATTGGTCACTTGACAGGCTGATCGCCGAAGGCGAATGGGTTTCAGCCAGCTATACATTTACAGGCACTTTCACCAATAAATATGGCGATTTCCCACCAACCGGGAAACCTGTAACCTTTGTTGGCAACAGCCTGTATCACGTAAAAGACAGGCAAATTGTAGAGATTTGGGAGTACATTGATCGACTTGCGCTCTTCCAGCAGATGGGAATAATCCCTGAAACAGCGTGATACGCTAAATCGGATGTAATCCCGCAAACTCCAGCCCCAGCGTTTCATCCCAGCCCATCATCAGATTCATGCACTGGACAGCCGTGCCGGATGCGCCTTTCATCAGATTATCGATGGCGCAGATGGAGACGATGTGCCCGCCTGCCCCGCGTTCCCCAGCGGGGGTGGACTCATCCAACTCAAAGCCAATATCGGCATAGTTCGAGCCAGCCACGATTTTTGGCTCGGGGACTCGGTAAATACCGCGCTGTTCCTTGACCACGCGCACAAACGGATTCTCGTTCGCCACCGCGCGGTAGGCTTTCCACAAATCTTTGTTCGCCACGCCCGGCTTGACCTTCGCGTGCGCTGTTGCCAGCACGCCACGAACCAAATCGACGGCGGTCATGGTCAGCGAGACGTTGGACACGCCCAATTCCTGGATCACTTCGGCGGTGTGACGATGCCCAAAGGCGGAAAAAGTGCGGATGACGTTGGCGCGTTCAGCATGCAGCGAGCCGGAATTCCCTTCCGCGCCGCCTTCGGATGAACCCACTTTAATCTCGACAATGACCGGGGCGGATAAATCAATCAAATTCGCCTTGACCAGCGGCAGCAGCGCCAGGTTGCTGGCAGTGGCGTTGCATCCCACCCCGCTGACGTAGTTCGCCGTCGCCATCTCGGCGCGGTGCAACTCCGGCAGCCCGTAGACAAACTTCCCGAGCCACTGTGGCGCAGCGTGGGGTTCGCCGTACCACTTCTGGTACTGGGCGGTGTCCTTTAAACGGAAATCTGCCGAAAGGTCGATGATTTTCCCCGCCAGCGCGGCATATTCGTCGATGTGGTGCTGCGCCTGTCCGTGCGGCTGCGCCAGGAACAGGATATCCACCGGCTCGACCTGACCGGGGTCACTAAACTTGAGTTGCGTCCGTTTTCTCAAATTGGGATGCACCTGGTAAACATACTCGCCCAAATGCGAGCGCGATGTGACCTGCTTGACTTCAACCTGCGGATGCCCGAGCAGCAGCCGCAGCAACTCGCCGCCGCCATAACCCGAACCACCGATAATAGAAACACTAATCATAATTGCTCCTTGTTGGTAATTGGTAAATGGCGATTGGTAATTTGGGCGTTTCGACGGACTGAATTCCTGCAGCATGGCACAAAAACCCATCGGGTTGCACAGAGTCGGCTTCAGCCGACTTCCATGAACTGAGGCAGGGATTTATCCCGCCGGATTACGCTGAAAATACTCGCCAATTACCATTTACTATTTACCACTCGCCACACTCACCACATACGAAACAATTTCATCCGCAATATCAATCCCGCTGATGGGCTGCATCGTGTGGAATTCCATCGTGTGATTGATTTCGTTGATCAAATATCCGCGTTCAGGATGTTCGATCAGGTCAACCGCCAGCACGCCGCCGCCGACCGCCTTGGCCGCGCCCAGGCACAGCGACTCGATTTCGGGCGTAATCGGGCACAACTCGCCCTCACCGCCGCGCGCCGTGTTGGTAATCCAGTGCTCCGACTTGCGATACATTGCCGTCAGCACCCGCTCGCCAATCACAATCGCGCGGATATCGCGCCCCGGCTTCTCGATATATTCCTGGATGTAAAACACCGAATGCTGCACCGAGCCGAGCGTGGCCTTGTGTTCCAGCACCGCTTCCGCCGCATCGCGGTCATTGATTTTCGCCAGCAGCCGCCCCCACGACCCGACCACCGGCTTGAGCACCACCGGGTAGCCGAACGCTTCAATCGCCTCCAGCGCCGCTTCGGGTGTGAACGCCGTCGCGTTGTGCGGCTGCGGCAGTCCCGCCCGTGCCAGCATCGCCGACGTGGTCAACTTGTCACCGCACACTTCCGCCACCGCCGCGGTATTCACCGTCGGCACGCCGAACGCGTTCAGCATCCGCAGCGCGTACAACCCGCTCGTATAACTGATACTGCGCTCCAGCACAGCATCGAACGCGCGCCACGGCGCCGGGTTATCCAGGTCAAACGAAATCGCCCGGTCATCCAGCCGCTCGTAATCGATACCGCGCTTCTCCATCGCGCCAAAAATCCACTTCTCCTCCACCCGCACCCGCGAGTAGAGCACGCCAATCCTGAGTCTCTTTTGCATAGGTTCTCAATTCGTAATTGGCGATAGGTAATTGCCAATCGCCAATTACCATCTATTCGCCCCAATCTTCCTGTTCCATCGGCGCCAACTCCACCTTCGCGGGCTTCAGCGACACCACTTCCAAATCCACGCCACAATCGGGGCAGACGATGATTTCGCCGACTTCGGCATTCGCTTCCAGCGTAATTTCGGCTTCACATTCGGGGCAAGAAACAGTATTCATGATTTTTTCTCCTTAGGGTTTCCCCCTCTCCCTGTGGGAGAGGGCGGGGTGAGGGTTTCTTTCGCAAGATTGATTTGTTTTTTTACTGAATCGGGGGATGTTCCACCCGTGGCATTGCGCCGTTTAACCGACTCCATCGGGTCGAAAACCTGGTACACATCCCGCCAAAGAGCATCGCGGGACAGGTCGGATTCAAACGCCCCGATGCTTTTCCACTCGTCCATCGAGAGTTTATCCAGGCTGATACCTTTCTCCGCCGCCACCCGCACAGATTTGCCCGCCGCGGCATGAGCTTCCCTGAAAGGGATTCCCTTGCGGACGAGATAATCCGCCAAATCGGTGGCCAGCATCGCTGAATCAATCGCCGCCAACATTTTCTCCGGCTTGACCGTCATTGTCTCTAGCGCGCCCGCCAGGACGGGCAATATCATCGTCAGCGTATCAAACGCCTGGAATACGGGCACTTTATCTTCCTGCAAATCCTTGTCATATGTGGATGGCAGCCCCTTGAGCGTTGCCAGCATCCCGGTCAGCAGCCCGATGAGCGTGCCAGCCTTCCCGCGTGAGAGTTCGAACAGGTCAGGGTTTTTCTTCTGCGGCATCAGGCTCGAACCCGTCGAATAGGCATCCGACAGTTCAAAAAACCCGAACTCGGCAGTCGTAAACAGCACCATCTGCTCGCTCAGTTTGCTCAGGTGAACGCCAATCATCGTCGCGCAGAACAAGAATTCAGCCGCGAAATCCCTATCTGAAACGCTATCCAGGCTATTTTGTGAAGGTTCGATGAAACCCAACGTGTCCGCTAAAAGTTTGCGGTCAACATCGAAGGCAGTTCCCGCCAAAGCGCCGCATCCCAGCGGAAGGATGGCTACCCGGTCACGCAAATCCGCCAAGCGGTCTTTGTCGCGTTCCAGGCTCCAGAAGTGACTCATCAGCCAGTGCGCCAAAGTCACGGGTTGGGCGCGCTGAAGGTGGGTGTAACCCGGCATCAGGGCGGTTTGATTCCGCTCGGCAACCGCTACCAGCGTGGCTTGCAGCCCGGTAACGGATTGCACTAAAAGCGGCAGCGAATCCAACATCCACAACCTGAAATCGGTTGCCACCTGGTCATTGCGTGAACGTCCAGTGTGCAATTTCCCCGCCGCCGCGCCGATGATTTCGCCTAACCTGCGTTCAACCGCCGTGTGAATGTCCTCGTCGGATTCCTGGAAGGCGAAGGTGTTTTGGGCAAATTCCTCGGCAATTTGGTTCAAACCGCCCACAATGGCGGCATGTTCCGTTTGGGAGAGCACGCCCGCCTTGTGAATTGCGCCCGCCCAGGCGATGGAACCGCGCACATCCTGCGCCGCCAATCGCTGGTCAAACGGCAGGGATGTGTTCAACAGCCACGCAACGGCGTCCAGTTTGCCGGTAAATCGTCCGCTCCAAAGGGTCATGGAAACTCCTCGTTTTCCCGTTTTCCGGTCATCCAGTTTTCCAGTTGAACCAAACAACGGGATAACCGGGCAACTGGATAACGGGATAACTAATCGCGCTTGAACTTCGAATAATCCGGCTTGGCCATATCCATCCCGGCGACGGGCAGGCCGTTCAGCGCGCGGACTTTCATGCTCAGCCCAAACAGGCGGATAAAGCCTTCGGCGTGACTCTGATCGTAGACATCTTCCTGGCCGAAAGTGGCGAAGTCTTCGCGGTACAGGCTGAACGGGCTTTTGCGCCCGGCGCTGATGATGTTGCCCTTGTAGAGTTTCAGGCGAACGGTGCCAGTCACGGGGCCTTGCGTCGCGTTGACAAAGGCATCAATCGCCTCGCGCAGCGGGGTGAACCACAGGCCGTTGTAGACCAGTTCGGTGTACTTGACGGCGACCATTTCCTTGAAATGCGCGGTTTCGCGGTCAAGCACGAGCGACTCCAGTTCGCGGTGGGCATACAGCAGGATGGTGCCGCCGGGAGTTTCGTACACGCCGTGCGATTTCATCCCGACCAGCCGGTTTTCCACCAAATCCACGCGCCCGATGCCGTGCGCCCCGCCGATGGCGTTCAGCCGCTCGACGA
Source organism: uncultured Anaerolineae bacterium (assembly GCA_903875215.1). GTDB lineage: Bacteria > Chloroflexota > Anaerolineae > Anaerolineales > Villigracilaceae > UBA5195. Next base: position 143,162 of record CAIQVH010000031.1, on the reverse strand, counting down.
TTTTCGCCGCCGACAGTTTTTCGCCGTTGACCGAGACCGGTTCGCCGCTCTCGAATTCGATTTCGACGTATTCCGGTTCATCCGGGGCGTTTTCCGGCGACGTGGAAATCTGGTACATGCTCTCTTCCGGTTCGTTCCACGGGTCTTCGAGCAAGCCGCCTTCGTGCGAAAGGTGCCACAGGTTCGAGTCGCGGCTGTAAATCGACTTGACGGTGGCTGTCACCGGGACATTGTGTTTTGCGGCATACGCAATCGCATCCTCGCGCGAGCGGATTTCCCATTCGCGCCACGGGGCGATGATTTTCAGGCGCGGATCAAGTGCCATCACGGTCAGTTCGAAGCGCACCTGGTCATTGCCCTTGCCAGTTGCGCCGTGCGCAATCGCATCCGCCCCGACTTCGTGGGCCACATCCACCAGATGTTTGGCGATCTGCGGGCGGGCCACCGAAGTCCCAAGCAGGTACTTGTGCTCGTACACCGCGCCCGCCTTGAGCATCGGGAACAAGTAATCGGCGGCAAACTCCTCGCGCATATCGTGGAAAATCAACTGGCTGGCGCCACTGGCGAGGGCTTTTTTCTCCAGCTTCGACAAATCCTCGTCGCCCTGGCCGACATTGGCGCAAAAGCAGACCACTTCACAGCCATAATTTTCTTTCAGCCACGGGACGATCACGGATGTGTCCAGCCCGCCGGAATAGGCCAGGACAACTTTCTTGACGGACGGTTTTGGTTTGGACGGCATTTTTTCTCCTATACGTAAAATGATGGTTTTCAAGGTTGGTCGTGGAACCTTCTGTCCACGGGAAAAAAGCAGCCCTCCGAGAAGGAGGGCTGCTTGGTTTGACTCAGGGGATTTCAAACGCCCCGGGAAGTCATCCGAACAGAAAAAACCCAACCTTCTCGCAGAGAAGTGGATTCGGACGACGGGAACGCGGGAACGACTTTGAACACATAATGGCGGCAATTCTATCAGCGATACGAAATATGTCAATGAAAATCGGGCATCAATTTCAAATTTCATCCTTCATATTTCATCCGACGGTACGAACCCAGCACCCGCAGCATCAGCGCGTACTCGTTCAGGTGATCGAGCGCCTTGCTCACATGCGCTTCATGCTCCGCGCCGATAAAGTCGATGTAAAACAGGTATTCCCAGGGCTTGCCGGCCAGCGGGCGCGACTCGATCTTCGTCAGGTCAATGTCGCGCAGGGCAAACACGCTCAGGGCCTTGAACAGCGCGCCGGGCAGGTTTTTCAGCGTGAACACAATCGAAGTCTTGGACTCACCTTCAGGGCAGATCGCTTCCGGCTGGATCGCCAGGAAGCGGGTGAAATTCTCCGGGTTATCTTCAATTCCCTCTTCAAGAATCTCCATCCCGTAAAGTTCCGCCGCCCGCCGCGAAGCAATGGCCGCCGTGTCACGCGCGCCGCTCTCTTTGAGCATTTTCACGCTCCCGGCGGTATCGTAGACCGTCTCGGGCTTGATGCCGCGCTCGCGCAGGTACCCGGCGCACTGCCCCAGCGCCTGCGGATGGCTGATAGCCTTCTTGATGTCAGCTTTTTGCACGCCCGGCGCGACGATCAGGCAGTGGCGCACGCGCAGGAAATACTCGCCGACAATGTGCAGGTTGTGACGCAGCAGCAGATCATAATTCTGGTGGATGCTGCCCGCCAGCGAATTTTCGATGGGAATCAACGCAGATTCCGCCCTGCCGCTGGCTACTGCTTCAAAAACTTTATCAAAGCTCTCGCATGGTTCCGTTTCGACAGAACCAAAATACCCGAAAACGGCCTGCTCGCTATAAGCGCCAGGTTCACCCTGGAATGCGATTTTCATCTCAATCACCTATGATTTCATTCAGTCCCTCAACCAGTTGGGACAAAATTTCTGGCTGGAGGCGGCCAATGCGCTTCCCCAGGCGTTCTGTGGACAAGGTGCGAATCTGGCTGATTTTCACCCATGCCTGCCTCGGCAGGCTGACATCAACAAGTTCTAGCGTCAGCGGGAAACCTGCGCGCTGGGGCTGGCTGGTAATTGCCATGGCAATCACCGTCCCGGAGCGTTCGTTGAAAATATCCTTGCTCAAAATGGCTATCGGACGCATCCCGGCCTGTTCGTGGCCGCGCACCGGGTTCAAATCGGCCCAGTAGATTTCACCCCTTAATATTCCGGCCATTCGGACGCTCCCATATCTTCATCTGCCAGTTTTTGCTCGAAAGCCAGGTCCAGCTTCGCCAGTTCGCGGGCCAACCGGTTTGACTCTATGCGCTCAACTTTCTCTCGCACCGCTTCCTGGATGGCACGGCTGCGGTTGGGAAAACGTTTTTCGCTGATCAAACGATCAACCCGTTTTAGGAGCGACTCATCGATGGTAATCGCAATTTTGTGAACAGTCATAGCAACCTCCAGTTAGTATGATATTTTATCATACCATTCTTCCAGATTCCAGATTATTGCTTTCCCGCCCAACCCAAAATCGCCCTGAAGCCTGCTTCCACTTCCGCATCGGATGCGGCGATGGTCATGCGTACAAAGCCTTCGCCGCACTCGCCAAAGGCCGCGCCAGGGACGAGGCCAACGCCCGCTTCGGCCAAAATCCGCTCGCAGATTTCGAGTGATGGCATTTTCAGGGCGCGGAAATCGAGGAAGAAGTAGAAAGCGCCCATCGAGGGGGTGACTCTTACGGGGAGTTCTCCCGCGTCTCGGGCAATCTGCAGCACCAGTTGCCGGCGGTGGGCGTAGGCAGAGCGCATCCCGGCGGCGGATTGCTGGATACCGGGATCGCTCAACGCGAAGGCGGCCGCTTTCTGCACGAATGGCGCGACACAAGTGATGGAGTTTTGGCCAGCCTTGATGGCATTTTGGATGACTTGCGCCGGGGCGGCGAGATAGCCCACCCGCCAGCCGGTCATGGCGTAGGTTTTCGAGAGGCTGTGAACCAGCAGCGTGCGCTCTTTCGCACCGGGGAAATCTGCGGCGGAGGTTGGTTTTTCGGCATAGTACAGGTTTTCGTAGACTTCATCGCTGACAATCCACAGGTGGTGGGCGGCGGCGAAATCCTGTAGTTTTTGCAGGTAGTCGCGGCCGGGGTAGGCACCGGTCGGGTTGGAGGGGTAATTGATAACGAGAACCCGGCTGCGGGGCGTTAAAGCCTGCTCCCAGTCGGCAAAAGTTGGCAGGAAACCGTTTTCCGCCGGGGCTGGAATCCGAATCACATTCCCGCGCAGCATGATGGCCATGTTGGCGTGTGTGGCCCAGCTCGGGTCGGGGATGAGCACATCGTCGCCAGGGTTGAGGATGGACTGCATGGCGAGGTAATAGGCGTGAATGCCGCCATGCGTCACCAGGATTTCGGCGTTGGGGTCATAGTCGAGGCCGTTGTCACGCTTGAGCTTGAGCGCGGCGGCCTGACGCAGGTCAGGATAGCCGGTGCTGGGGCCGTAATGCGTCAGGCCAGATTGCATGGCTTTGAGCGCGACATCCAAAATCGGCTGTGGCGTGGGAAAGTCGGGGTCGCCAACGTGCAGGGGAATGACCTGCTTCCCGGCGGCGCGAGCTGCCACGATACGGTCGTTGAGCGCCACGGTGGCCGATTGGCGGATCTGTTCAAATTGGCGGTTGAGGTTCAAGAGACTTCCTCCAGCAGTTAATAGGCGCAATTATACCGCCTTGCCAGGGCAGTGTTGATTGCCGCAACACTGTTTGGATAATTTTTCAAGGGCCGTCGTCCTGTACAAAAGATTGATTGACGAACTTGATATAATCATTTTATAGTCTGAGTGTTACTTTAAGCCCACAGGTATCCTGCAAGGGTGCTGTTATCCTGGCTCATCCGCTCATCCGGTACAATTTTGATGGAGTTGGTGGTTGAATGATGTTGAACTCACAACACGCTGGAACAATCCTGTATGTAGAGGATGACGCCAACAATCGTACCCTGATCCGAAGAGTGCTCGGCGCGGAGGGATTTACCGTACATGAAGCTGCCAGCGCCGCCAGTGCGCTCGAGCTGCTCAAAACTCTGCACCCGGATCTGATCCTGATGGATATCAATTTGCCGATCATGGATGGGTACACCCTGACCGCCCAGATCCGCCGTTTGCCCGCCATGAGCGCCATTCCAATTCTCGCGCTAACGGCTAACGTGATGCAGGGTGACCGGGAGCGCTCATTACAAGCTGGCTGCGATGGCTACATCCAAAAGCCAATTGATATTGACACGATCGCTGACCAGGTGCAGAAATTCATAAAGAGTTGACATGGTATCCCAAGACATCCCAACCGCCCCCCTCCCCAAGAATAAACCCGGCCAAACGCCGGAGACGACCGTGCTGGTGGTCGAAGATAATGTTTCCAATTTTGTACTGATCGCACGCATGCTCGGTTTTATGGGCATTCACTGCGAATGGAAGACGTCCGGCTACGAAGTGGTGGAATATATTGAATCACTCCCACGCCTGGATCTGATCCTGATGGACATCCGACTGCCTTACGAGGACGGCTACGGCGCCTTAAAAAAAATCCGCGCGGAAGAAAAACTGAAGACGGTACCGATCATTGCCGTCACCGCCGAAGCCAGCCAGGAGCAGATGAACAAGGCGCGGTCATCCGGATTTAACGGGTTCCTGGGGAAGCCGCTCGACCCGGATCGCTTCCCGGAGCAGATTCGCCGCATCCTGAGCGGGGAGTCTGTCTGGGAGATTTCATACGAATAGCATGATCCAGCGCGAGCAGTGCTCCAGCCGGAGAAAATCTGCGCCTTTGTTTTTCAACAAACAACGAAGAGAAAATCATGGATGAAGAAAAGGCGGACCTGATAGGGCAAATTCGGGTACATCAAGCGAATTATGCCGTTTTCCAGGCAAAAACTGAACAGGAAATCGAGCAAGCCATTCTGGGCGCATGCCAGGCAGGCCAGTATTCGAGCGCTCTTTACATGGTTAATGAAACCGGTCTGGAAAAGCGGTTCGCCTTTGAGGCGGGCCAGGATGTGCCAGGCAGTGAACTGCCCGGCCGCGTGGAATTATCCGCAGTGGAGATTATCCGCTATTTCTCGCGCGAAGCCCACCTTGCAGCCATGGCCGAAGAGCAACTTCCAGCGCAAATCAGGGCTGCCCTGCTGGAGGCCGGGATTGAGCAGGTGGCGTTACTCCCGCTGATTCAGGATGTGAGTGTGCTGGGGGTTCTGCTCGTTTTAGGGCGGGCAGATCGTATTCTCAGCTGGGAATTGCTCGATCCATTGGTGCACCTGGTTGAGATCATCCCGGTTGCTCTGGATCATGTCAAGGGCGGGCGAGCCACCCGGCAGCGACTGCGCGAGTTGGAAAGTATTGCCGAGGCCAGCCAGCAGATTTCCTCGGCGAGTGACTTAAATCAATTGTACGAACTGCTTTACAAGCAGATTGGCACAACAATCGGCGCAGATGTGGATTTCGCAGTGGCGATTTATGAGCCTCGCAATGAAACGATCGAACTGCCATATTCAATCGAGACGGGGCGGCGCAACCACCGCGATCCTTTTCCGCTGGGAGAAGGGCTGGTTTCAATCCTGATTCGCACTCGCCAGCCGTTAATGCTGGTGGAAGATACCGAACGCCGGGCGCGCGCATTGGGCGCCCAGGCAGGCGGAACCCTGCCGCGTTCCTGGCTAGGATGTCCGCTGGTGGTGGGGGGCGAGGCAATTGGCGCACTGATCGTACAGGATAATGTCAAGGAGCAGCGCTTCAACCCGGATGATTTACGCTTTCTGGTGGCGCTGGCTGCACAGGTGGCTGGCGCCATCGACAATATCCGCCTGCTTGAGGATGCCCGGCGGCGGGCGTTGCAGCTCGAAACCGTGGCAGAAATTTCGCGCGAGGTTTCCAGCTCACTGATCGTGGATAATCTCCTGCGGCAAGCGGTCAACCTGGTGCGCGAGCGCTTCAGCTTTTATCATGCAGCCGTTTTTTTGGTGGATGCGGCAGGCGAGTATGCCGTCATCCGCGAGGCGACGGGCGAGGCCGGGGCCCAGATGAAGCGCGCCGGACACCGGCTGGGCGTCGGGTCACGCTCGATTGTCGGGCGCGCAACCGAGAGCAAGCAGGCAGTGGTGGTGAACGAAACCGCCAAAGATGCGGGGTATTATGCCAATCCGCTGCTGCCAGGCACCCGGGCTGAAAGTTGCCTGCCGTTAACGGTTGGCGGGCGCGTGTTGGGGGCGTTGGATGTGCAATCAACGCAGGCTTATGCCTTTAATAGTGAGAATATCAAGATTATGCAGATTTTGGCCGACCAGCTGGCAGTGGCGGTAGTCAATTCGGAATTATTTGCGGAGGCACAAGAACGGCTGTCGCAGCATCGCCTGCTTCACCATGTGACAACAGCGGCAGCTTCTTCGACGACCATCGAGGAGGCACTAAACAGTGCGGTGCAGGGGCTGCAGGTCACGCTGGGGGGCGATCAGATTGCAATTTTGCTGGCAGACAAGGAGCAGAAATCGCTGGAGGTGCGCTCTGCGATCGGGTACCCGAACGACGAATCGGCGCGATTAAAGATACCCTTTGGCGTGGGCATTACTGGCTGGGTGGCGGCGCACCGGCAGGCGCAGCGCGTCAACAATATCAGCAAAGATTCACGCTATATCGCGCTGAATCCGAAGGCGCGCTCCGAAATGGCCATCCCGCTGATTTACCGGAACGAAGTGCTGGGTGTGCTGAATGTCGAGAGCGTACGTCTCAACGCCTATTCTGAAAATGACGAGGAGATGTTGGGAACCCTGGCTGGCAGCCTGGCCGCCATTATCGCGCATTCGCGCCTGCTGGAGCAGTTCCGCCAACAGGTGGAACGGGAGCGCCTGCTGTATGAAATCACCAATAAAATCCGCCGCACGTCGGATCCGCAAAAGATCCTCTCGGTGACTGCCGAGGAATTGAACAAAGCCTTCAACGCGCGACGCACAGAAATTGTGGTTCAAGTTCCCAAACCTGCCACAAAACAAAGCCAATAGCGGCTGATATTTTAAGAGAACCCATGCCCAGCACAACCACGTCCACCCATCAGAGCTTCTTTTTCCGGCAGATGGCCCGCACCGGGCGGTATTACCATATCTACTCGATTGCAATCGCCCAGCTGCTCATCAGCTACCCTGGCGCGGGGTTGGTGGCGCTGGCGATCCAAAACAATGCCCGCTTCAGCCAGGAGCAGTTTTTGCAATCTGCGCTGGTGGCGGGATTGTTCATCCTGATCGGGAATTTGTTGTTGATCCTGGATACCCTGCGGGCTACCCGGGATTTTTCCCAGCGCCTGCAACAATGGCATGCCGGCCAGCCGATGAGCCTGGGAGCGGTGGAAATTCGCGCCTGGCGCCAGGTCAATGCGCTGGCCTGGCGTTACGGCGCTGCGGCGATTCTGGTGGCGATCGTGGTGGATACACTGCCGCTGCTGGTATATCAATGGCTGATCTTGAAAGTGACTTTTAATCAATTGGTCTATACTGCGCTCGGGTCAGCCCTGGCGGCGATCGTAGTCATCCTTTCAATGGCGCTGTTCATCGAATATGCCCTGCGCCCGGCACGCGAATTGCTCCTGCCGGTCAATTTTGAACAGCAGGTCACTGGCGCAGTCGGGTTCCAACTGCGACAAAAATTCGTTCTCGCCATCCTGGGCCTGATCGGGTTCAGCATCCTGATAGTAGCGCCGCTGGGGTATTCCAAAACATCCCAGGCAATCTTCGAAACTATCGCTTCACTGCAAACCCTGCAGGAACTCCAGACCGGATATATCCTCGTCTCGATCGTGGCACTGCTGCTGGGCGCCGTCCTGGCGATTTCCCTCTCAGAATCAGTTTCGGCTCCACTGCGAGAGTTGATTACCATTTTCGGGCGCATCGAAAAAGGCGATATGAAACAGCGCGCCCTCGTCAGCACGACGGACGAAACCGGCGAGCTGGCAATCTACTTTAACCGCATGATCTCCCGGCTCGAAGAATTGCAGCTCAACCTGGAAAAACGCGTTGAAGAGCAGACTGAAAAACTGCGCGCCTCCAACGAAGTCGGACGAATCGCAAGCACCATTCTCGACCCGGACATTCTGGTGACGCGCGTCGCCAGCCTGATCTCAAAAACGTTCGACTATTACTACGTCGCCGTCTTCCTGGTCTCAGAAAACGGGCGCTGGGCCGAACTTAAAGCCGCAACCGGCGCAGCCGGCGAGACCCTGCTCGCCCGCGGTCACCGCCTGCAAGTGGGCGGAAACAGCATGGTTGGCGCGGCCATAGCCGACCTGGAAGCCAAAATTGCCATGGATGTTGGCAAAGCCGCCGTGCGCTTTAACAATCCCCTCCTGCCCAACACGCGCTCGGAACTGGCCCTGCCCCTGCTGGCTGGAGAACGCGTCATCGGCGCACTGGATGTGCAATCCATCCGCGAGGCCGATTTCAAACCAGATGACATCGCCACGCTGCAAAACCTGGCCAACCAGGTTGCCATTTCCATCGAGAATGCCCGCTTATTCCGCGAGATGGACAGCGCCCTCGAAGAACTGCGCCAGGTCAACCAGCAGTACATCCACACCACCTGGACAGAAAAACTGCGCGCCAAAAAATTGGAATTCACCGCCCAGTCTACCCTTGCCGAAGGCAGCGAACCCACCCGCGAAATCGCGGCCAGCCTCAACCTGCGCGACCAACCCATCGGTGCCATCCAGATGCAGGTCGGAGAATCCTGGACAGCGGAAGACCAGGCCTGGGTGGATGCGCTCGCCACACAGGTGGCAATCTCGCTCGAAAACGCGCGCCTGATCGAGGAAAGCAACCAATCGGCCCTGCGTGAACGCCTGTCAGCCCTGATCATCCAGAAGCTCTGGGCCTCACCTACCGTGGATGGCATTCTACAAACAGCCGTCCGCGAATTGGGGCGGGCTCTGGAAGCATCCGAAGCGACGATCGAATTGAAAATGGATGAAAAACCATAATGTCCACCAACGCCACCCGCCCACGGAATAAACTGCTCACCCTGCTGATTGGCACCACCCTCTGGCTGACCGAACCGCACCCGGAATTGACCCGGCCAGTCGATCGCCAAAAAGCCCGCCTGACGGCCGCTTTTGCGCTGATGCTCCTGGCCTTCTACCTGGCAGACGGACTGCCCGCCTTCCAGAAAAACCCCGCGCGACTGCCTCTGCTGGCAATCCTGCCCGTGATGATCAGCGCCTCGGCATATTTTCTGGCCCGAACACGTGCAGTTGCACCAGGCGGATTCCTGCTGTTGGCTGGGATTTCCGCGGCAGGCTACTGGCGCGTCGTCGCGGAAGGCAACAACCTGCTCCTCAGTCTGCTATTCTACGTCCCCATCACCCTGACAATCGGCAGCGCACTGCTGCCTGGCTGGGCGGTGCTGCTGCTGACCGGCCTGAACATGGCCACCGTTCTGTTCATCCTGCCGGCCCTGGGCAGCGCCGCGCCCCCCAATCTGGGCTCCGCTCTCGGACTGGTGGCCTTATTCGGCCTGGTGGTGATCCTGTTGGAATTCTTCCGAAAAAATATCGAAGCGCAGCGCCTGCTCGAAATCCGCCAGGCCAACCTAGAATTGCAGGAAATCCGCCAAAACCTGGAATTGCGCGTGGAGGAACGCACGCGCGAAATAAACCGGCGGTCAGCCCAAATGGAAGCTTCCACGCAGGTAGTACGTTCGGCAGCCGCCGTGCACGACCTGCGCGAACTGCTCGAAACCGTCGTCACCCAGATCACGGAACGCTTTGGGGTTTACCACGTCGGAATTTTCCTGCTCGACACGGCAGGGAAATCCCTGTTCCTGCAGGCGGCTTCCTCGCCTGGCGGCAGGCAGCTGGTGAAAAACGGGCTACGAATCGAATTCAGCCGTCAGGGCATCATCGGAAACGCCGCCTATCTAAAACGCCCGCGTCTCGTCCAGGATGTTTCCACCGACCCGGCCTTCCTCCAAATCCCGGAAACATCAGCCACGCGCTCCGAACTGGCCCTGCCCCTGCTCATCCGCAACCGCATCCTCGGCGTGCTCGACCTCCAATCAGATAAAGCCGATGCCTTCAAGATTGAAGATGTCTACACTTTCCAGACCATGGCCGACCAGATTGCGCTGGCGCTCGACAACACCCAGCTGGCCGAAGCCAGCCAGGTTGCCCTGCAGCAGCTTGAAGCGCTGAACCGTGCCACAGCAGGCGATGCCTGGAAAGCTCGCCTGCAGGATAAAACCCACAGATACCTCTACACCCCGCTTGGCCTCTCCCCACTCGGCGAAAAAAGCTCCGCGCCCGAGGAAAGCGAAAAAACCATCCATGTGCCGCTCAATCTGCGTGGCACGAGCATCGGCACCCTCGCGCTCAAACGCGGTTCCAGCGACCCAGTCTGGACCGCGGCAGAACGCGAAATGGCGGAACAGGTAGCCAGCCAGGCTGCCCTGGCGATTGAAAACGCGCGGTTGCTGGAAGATTCCCTGCGCCGCGCCCAACGCGAACAACTGGTCAATGAATTTTCCACCCGCTTCAGCCGATCGCTGGATCTCGACACGCTCCTGCAGAATGCCGTGCGTGAACTGCAACGGCTGCCACAGGTTTCAACAGCCGAAATATTTCTCAACCCGGAAAAAGACACCGACCAGGCGCAATAAAAAGCCAATCAAAATAACCAATGCGCACCGATTTCTTCAACCTCCCAACCGACCCATCCGACCTGCCCACCCGGCAACGGAATTTCTACCGCCTGCTGGCTGCCCTGCTGACATTCAGCCCTGCGGCACAAATCCTGGCCGGGCTGGGACTTTTGGCCGGGCTGGCGGACAATCCGGCTTACCGCCAGGGACTGCTTCCAGCGGCCCTGCTCAGCCTGAGCAACGCTGCCGCCAACCTGTTCCTCTTTGCGCCCCTGCGCAAAGGCCGGCTGGCGACTGTCACGTTTTTTTACCTGGCCATCAATGGAGGCGGAGCCCTGCTCTTGAGCTGGCTATGGCATGGCCTGACCTGGTTCCCACTGGCCCTGGTGATGCTGGCCGGCATTTCCTTTACGCTGGCGCGTGGGCTGGCTGGCCGCGCCCGCTTGGCGCTCCTGGCACTGACAATCGGGCTGCTGATCGTACCAATCCTGACCGGCGCTTCCATCACCACAACGCCTCACCCAGGAGTCAACCTCGCTGCGCTGAATACATACTTGTTGCTGACGATCGCACTGGGAACGCTGGCCATTTTGCACAGCGTGCCGGGGTATCGCACCATCGCCAGTCGCATGGCCGCGCTGGGCAGCGCTTTAATGCTCTTCACACTGGCTGCCGGTTGGCTGGCTACCACAGCGCAGGAAGCCCTACTGCGCTTTGGGTTGCTGGCCTGCCTGGGCTGGCTGGGACTTTCGCTCGCCGCCCGCTCCATCAGTCAGCCATTGGAAGCCTTGGCCGAAAAAACCGTCCTGCTAAAAAATGGGGAGTACCAAACACGGCTCGAAATCTCCAGCCAGGATGAAGTCGGACGGCTGGCCATTCGCTTCAATGAACTGGCAACGGATTTTGACATCCTGCTCCATAACCTGGAATTGCAACTCGCGGACCGCAGCGCCGACCTGCAAAAACTCACTCATCACCAGCAAATTGCCGCCAATGTGACCCGCCATGCCGCCACACAGCCCGCGTTGGAAGAACTGTTCACCCACACCGCGCAATTAATCCTGGATCACTTTGACTGTTTCCATGCCGCAATTTTTCTCATCGATGCGAAGCGGGAGTTTGCCATCCTGCGAGCCTCACCCTCGGAAGCCGGTCGCGCCATGCTGGCAGCAGGTTACAGCCTGGAGCTTGACCCCTCGGACAGCCTCGGACAGGTTGCCGCGACTGGCACAGCCCATATCATGCTTAACGCCCAACAAAAACCAGCCTCAAACCAAAACCACCTGCTGCCCGGAACCCAGTCCGAGATCACGCTGCCACTGCTCTGGAAAGGGCAGGTGATTGGACTGCTAAACGTACAAAGCACCCTGACAGAAGCTTTTACACAGGAAGATGTATCAACCCTGCAGCTACTGGCCGATACGCTGGCGCTCTCCGCCTGGGTGGTGGATACTGCCCGGGATGAGCTCCCCGCTGCAGGCCGGGATCTGACCTCCCAAAGCTGGAAGAATCTCAGCCTGGAAACAGATTTCAAAGCCGGGTACGCCTTCAATGGCGTCCAAATCACCCCGCTGAACGACCTTCCACCAGAGCACCTGCGCCTGCTTTCCAGCGGCCGCATCGCTGTAATCCCGCCCGGAGAAACCAGGCCAGGCGCCACCATCCTCGCGCCGCTCAGGCTAAGAAACCATATCCTTGGCGCGCTGACTCTGCACTTCCAAACGCCGGCCATTGACGCGGAAACGCTGCGCCTGATCGAAGAAACAACCAGCCGCCTGGCTTTGGCATTGGAAAATGCCCGTCTGTATGCCGAAACTCAAAAACTCGCCCAGCGCGAACGACTGGTAAGCGATATCTCAAACCGCATCACCACTTCCTTCAACGTTGAAAATATCCTGCGCACGACTGCCATGGAAATTGGTAAACTCATGCCAGACGCAGAAGTGATCGTCCAACTGGAGCGGAACCAACAATGAGCTTGCGGACTTCGCCCGAACCATCCACTCCCGCCCACACGGCAGCCCAGAGCGAGAACACCCGGAACATTCTGCAGGCCGCGCTGGCCGCAGGTTGGATCTTGCTGCTGGTCTGTCTCGGGCTGGCATGGGCCACCCCGGCCCAGCGCCTGACCTACCTTGCGCTGAGCGCATTGCCTGCCGCCCTGGCGCTGACACTGGCCTGGTTTTTGCAGCGACGCGGCTGGCATTTATTCCCCTTGAGCCTCCTTTTCACCACCATGCTGTTCTGGATGACTGCCCTGAACGGAGCAGTGGAGGGGCTCGGCCTGATCAGCTCCCTGGCCACGGCCCTGGTTTTGATCGCCATCGCCTGGCAGACACTGCCCCGGCGGTCCGCCGCAATCGCCAGCCTGCTGACCAGCCTGGCCAGTCTCGCCTTCCCCATCCTGGATGCGACCCTGGCGCCCGGCAGCCGCCTGGCCGCCGGCCTCCTTGTCAAAGAGCTGATGATCATCAGCGGCGGGCTCCTATTCTTCATCCTGGTATTGAACAGCCTGCGCAGCGTGGACTTCCACAGCCTCACCGCCCAAATCAGCGTATCTTTTTTCATCATCTCCTTCATTCCACTCTTCATCCTCCTGATCCTGCAAACGGTAGCCCAGGTAGATTTTCTGACCGCCCAGGCTAACAGCAAACTGGTAACCAATGCCACCTCACTGGCCAATAACCTGGATGCCCGCCTGCTGGAGGATTTCGCCAAAATCGGTGAAGATTCCATCGCCCCGGAAATCGTCCGGTTTTTTCAGTCCCCGAATCTGGCTTCCAATCTCGCGGCGGGGCTGGCCTTCCGCTACAACAATCTCCTCTCCTACGGGCTGCTGGATCCCGAAGGTAACCTGCTGCTGGATAATCGAGGAAACACCGCCGGCAACGAAAAATTGGCTACCTACTTCCAGAAAGCCGCCGTCGAACAGACCATCTACCTTTCAGATGTGGTCAACGATGCGGAAACAGGAAAACGGATTTATTACGCCAGCGCCCCGGTCAAAGACGCCGGAAACCAGTTGATTGGGGTCATCCGCATCAAATTTGACGCCCAACTGTTGCAGGAAACAGCCCAAAAAGCGGTCAAAGAATTCGGCGCCGGATCCACCGTCCTCATTTTGGATGATGCGAACATCGTGCTGGCTCATAGTTCCGCGCCAGAATCGCTGGCCCGGCTGCTAACCATTCCCGATTTTCAGCAGGTAACCGCCCTGCAGCTGGCCGGTAGACTGACGGACGGCCCCGTTACCAGCCTGAACCTGGGCGGCCTGGCCCAACAGCTTTCCTCCACCCCCGAAAAAAACCCCTTCGCCAGTAGCGTTTTCCCTGGCCACCCGGAACTCGATCGGTTGGCTTTCACAAACCTGCGGGCCAAACCCTGGAAGGTGCTGGTCGCCCAACACCCCTCCGAATATCTGGCTCCGGCCTTCAGCCAGCTCACCACGTTGGGCATGAGCATGCTGATTGTCATGGCGGTCGTCTTTTTTGGCGCGAATCTGACCGCCGCGCAATTAATCTCGCCGATTCATCAACTGGCTGCAGCGGCGCTCAAAATCGGTTCTGGGAACCTGGAAACTTCCGCCCGGCTGGCGCGCACGGATGAGCTCGGCACTCTCAGCGCCGTGCTAGATGCAACCGCCAGCGAGGTCCGCAACCTGCTGGAGACGTTGGAAAGCCGGGTGGCGGCACGGACTGCCGAAATATCAGCCACCAATGAAATCAATCAGCGCCGCACCCTCCAGCTGGAAACCATCTCCAGGGTGGCGCGCGCCATTACCAGCTTGAGCGATCCCGAGGAATTACTGCCTGAAATCGCCCGCCAGATCAGCATTTCGTTCGGATACTATCATGTCGGCATTTTTCTGCTGGATGAGGGCCGTGAATTTGCCGTTTTGCGGGCGGCCAACAGCCCAGGAGGCCGAAAAATGCTCGCGCGCGGTCACCAGCTAAAAGTGGGGCGTGAAGGCATCGTCGGGTATGCGACAAATACCGGCCAGGCGCGGGTCGCGTTGGATGTGGGCACGGATGCGGTTTACTTCAACAATCCCGATTTGCCTGAAACCCGCTCGGAGATAGCCCTGCCGCTGCAAATTGGCGGAAACATCATTGGCGCGTTGGATGTGCAAAGCACCGCGCCACAGGCTTTCAGTAATGAAGATGTCAAATCGTTGAGCCTGCTAAGCGACCAGATCAGCATTGCCATTGAAAATGCACGGCTCTATGAGACCACCCGGTCTGCGTTGCGCCAATTGCAACAGGCCTACGCCGAAGCAGGCGGAGAAACAGCCACCTCGGGCTATCGCTTTGTACGCGGTACACTCGAGCCTCTGCCGCCGAAAAGCGATAGCAGTCCCCAGGCGGAGCCCGAGACGCTTGAAATCCCGATCATCCTGCGTGGAGAACGTCTGGGCGCCCTGAAAATCCGCCGCGCCGGGCAGGGCCGCTGGAGCGAAACTGAAATCCGCATGTACCAGGCCATCACCGAGCGCATGGCCTTTGCCCTCGAAAACGCGCGTCTATTCTCGGATGCGCGCCGGCGCGCCAACCTGGAAAAACTGACCGCCGAAACCAGCGCCAAGATCAGTTCTTCCAACCAGTTTGAAACGATCCTGCGCACCGCCGCAGAAGAAATCAGCCGTATCCTGGACGGCTCGGAAGTGCTCGTCCAGATTCAGCCCACGGCTTTTGAACAATCCAAGAAACAGGATCAATAGAACCCGCATGAGTGTCAGCCCTGCCTCCCCCGCCGTATCCACCCATCCAGACGCAGAAAGTGCGCACCAGGATCTCATGACATTCCGCGTTGGGCTGTGGAGCGGAATCCTTTTCCTGGTCATCACGCTGCTCTCAACGGTTGTGACGATGCTGACGGGGTTGTATGCCTTCGGAGGCATTCTGCTCACCGGCGCCATCAGCCTGGTCAGTTTTGGCTGTGCATGGCTGGCCCAAAACGGCCGCGCGCGGCTGGGCAGCGCACTCTTGATCAGCTCTGTAATCCTGGCAGCACTGTTCCTGCCCCTGGTGGCCAAAGGCCAGGGATTGCCATTGGCCATTGTGGTGATCGTCACGATCTCGAGCATTGCCAGCTACACTCAGCCCCCCCGTTGGGCAAACCGCGCCACCCTGCTCGGCACTTTGCTCGGGGTTTTAATCATCCTGGCCGATCTTTATCTACCTGATTTCGGCCTTCCAACAGACCCGCGCATCACCACCCTGATTAGCGCGGCCGCCGGAAGCCTATATGCCCTCGCTATTTTGCGGCGCTATGGAACTTTTCCGCTGCGGGTAAAAATCATCGTCGCCTTTCTCGGCCTGACTCTGATCCCGGTTTTGCTGCTTGGCTGGCTCCACAACACCCAAACCCGCGAACTCCTGAACAATCAGGCACAGGCCAGGCTGAGCGCACTGGCTGCCGAAACCTCCACCCGGATCTATTCCTACCTGGCGCAGCAGATGGAAACCATCTTCAGCGAAGCCCAGCAGCCGGGATTGAGAGCTTATCTGCAACTGCCAGAATCGGCCCGAACCGGCAGCCGCGAAGCTGAAAATGCCCGGCGCACGCTGGAGGCCTTTGCCAGTAAAAACCCCGGCATCCTGCTCTCTTACGCGCTTCTCAACACCCAGGGTGTGACTGTGCTCGAAAGCGGAAAGACGCCCTTCAACGGGAACGAAAGCGGCTACGCACATTTCACAGTCCCCTTGAGCAGCGGGCAGCCATATATCTCCAACGTGATTTTTATCACCCCCACCCCCTTGATTGTCTTTTCTGCCCCGGTGCAGGCTGAAAACGGCACGCTGCTGGGCGTATTACGAGTCGCCCAACAAGCCGACATCCTGCAAGCCATCGTCGAGGCGGCGCAGGAACAATCGCAAGCCGGCCAGCGCCTTCGCCTGTTGGATCGGGAAACTTCTCTGCGCCTCGCCACCACCTTCGGAAAACGGAGCTATACGGCGCTGGGCAATCTCTCCGCTGAAGAAATCACCCGCCTGCAAACAGAAAACCGGCTGCCTCCTGGAAGCCCGGCTGAAGTACTCTCGCCGGAGCCGGAGTTCATAGCCCGGGTGGTGGATACGGTCACTCCAACCCTGTTCAGCACTTTCTCCACTGCAGAAAAAGGTCTAATCCTGGTCGCAGCCGCGCCTGTGACGGCGGAACCATGGGTGGTGACCGCCGAACAACCCGAAAGTGCCATATATCTGCCAGCCACAGAGCAGGTGAGAACCAACACGGTTCTCTCGCTTGGGCTGGCGATGCTGGCCCTCCTGGCAGCCCTGCTCGTTTCGCAAGTCATCGCCCGGCCGGTCACACAGCTCGCCGCGGTGGCCGGGCTGATTGCCGCGGGTGATCTATCAGTCCGCGCCAACCTCCAGACCGCCGATGAAGTTGGAGATCTGGCGCACATCCTGAACGACATGGCCGCCCAACTCAGCCAGACAGTGACCGGGCTGGAGGAGCGAGTCTCCAGTCGAACCCGCGAACTGGAAAGCGCCAACCAGGATAGCGCTCAACGCGCCCGCCAGTTACAGCTTATCGCAGAAATTTCGCGCAGCATCACTCGCGAGCAAAACATAGACAAACTTCTGCCCCTGATTGCCGACGTGGTCAGCAACCAGTTTGGCTATTATCACATCGGGATTTTCCTGCTGGATGAAGGCCGGCGGACAGCCATTTTACAGGCTTCCAACAGCCCCGGCGGCCAGAAAATGCTGGCGCGCGGGCACGCACTGCCGTTGGGAGCCAGCAGCATTGTGGGATTCTGCGCGCTGACCGCCCGGCCGCGCCTGGCCCTGGATGTAGGCGATGATGTCGTTTTTTTCAACAACCCCAGCCTGCCATCCACCCACTCAGAGCTGGCTTTGCCACTCATTGTCCACGGCCTGACAATTGGCGTACTCGATCTGCAAAGCGAGCAAAAAGGAGCCTTTACGGAAGCCGACATCAGCTCGCTTTCCATCCTGGCTGACCAGATCGCCATTGCAATTGAAAACGCCCTGCTCTTCCGCCGGACACAAACTGCGCTGAACGAATCGCAGGCGGTGGTGCAATCCTACCTGCGCCAGGAATGGGCCGCCGTCGCGCGGCGCCAGCCCAGTGCCGGGTATCTGCATTCTCCACTGGGCGGGAAAGTGCTCAGCACACCGCTCCAATCCCTCGAAATCGATGAGGCGCTCAGTACGGGTGAAATCATCCAAAAAGAGGGCAACCGTAGTATCAACGCCAGCCCAATCCTGACCGTGCCAATCAAAATCGGGCAGCAGATTGTGGGCGCAATCCGCATCCAATCTATCGCGCGCACGCGTGACTGGAAAACCGATGAAATCAACCTGATACGCGCCATCTCCGAACGCATCGGTCTGGCCCTGGAAAATGCGCGCCTGATCGCAACCAGCCAGCGACGGGCCACCAAGGAACGCACCATCAGCGAAATGACCACCCGTATCAGCGCAAGCACAGACATGGAAACCATCCTGAAAACCACCGTTCAGGAACTTGGCCAGGTCCTGGCTGGCGCGGATGTGGTCATCCAACTGGAGGAGACAGAAGAATGAGCCCAGAAACCTCATCCAGCCGCAGAACCGGCCCCGGCCTGTCGGGTTGGCTGATCGCTGCCTTTATTCTCCTCGCCCTGCTGGCCGGCAGCCTGACTCTGATTCTGCGCCCACCCACCCGCGCCGATTTACAACCCGGCCTGATCCTGGCGTTGAGCGCTGCTCTGCTCCTGCTCCCGGCCCTGGCTGGCTGGCTGCTCGGGAGACGCCTTTCCAGGTCCCTGAGTCAGATCACCAGCACCATGCAACGTCTCGCCACCGGCGACCTTGCGGCACGCGTGGAAACACCCACCGCCCCAGCCGACTTCTCCCTGCTGGCCGCCAGCCTGAACCAGATGTCCGCCGTAATTGCAGAGCAACTGCAAACTCAGGAAGCCCGCTCCGCCAGGCAGCAAGATGTCTTGCAGCAGCGCGACGCCGAAATCGACTTTTTGACCCATAAACTGGAACGACGAAAAAAACAAATGAGCGCCGTCGCTCGCGCCGCGCGCGCCACTTCAACCGCGCCAGACATGGAAGCAGTGCTCTCCGACATGGTCACTATCATCAGCCAGGCGTTTGATTCCCACCATGTCGGCCTCTTTCTGCTGGATGAATCCCATCAACACGCCATCCTGACTGCCAGCAGCAGCCCTGAAGGTCAACGCCTGGTCGGGCAGGGATTCAATCTCCCGCTCGAGCAGGCCACCGGCAACGTCAGCATTGCCGCTCTCACCCGGCAGCCGCGTATCACGCTCGAAGCACCCACTGACCCCGGAGACCTGGAACAGCCCGAATTCGCATCAAGCCGTTCACAAATAAGCCTGCCGCTCCTGTCTGCCACAGAACCTTTCGGGGTTTTGGACATTCACAGCCTACAGCCCGGCGCCTTTGACGAAGAAGATCTCGAACTCCTTTTCATTCTCGCCGACCAGTTGGGGGCTGCCATTCAAAACATCCAACAAAGCTTGGAAGCCAGCCGGGCCACAGCCCAGGCCAGTGAAATCAACAAACAATACATCCGCCAGGCCTGGCGCATTCTCGTTCGCGAAGAACGCCGCCTGGGATACCGCGCCTCCCGTGCCGGGGTTGGACCGCTCAAAGCGCCGGTCCAATCTCCCGAAATCGAAACCGCCATCTCCACCGGCCAGCTGCAGACCTTCGAAAGAGACGGCCGCGCCCAACTAGCCATCCCGATCCGCCTGCACGGACAGGTCATCGGCACCTTGAATATCCAGGCCGACGGCAAGAATCCCTGGGAACAGGATGAACTGGACATCTGTATTGCCGCCGCAGAACGCGTAGCCCTCGCCATGGAAAATGCCCGCCTGCTTGAAACTTCGCAAACCCAGGCCGCCCGCGAGCGCACCCTCGGCGAAATGACGTCTCACATCAGCAACTCTGTCACAACCGAGACACTGCTCCAGACCGCTGTCACAGAACTGGGACACCTCCTGCCCGGCTCAGGCGTAACTCTGCTCCTGGGTCGCAAAGAAGCAACCGAAAACCTTGGAACCCATCCCGAATTCAAATATTCACTGCGCGGAGGCGTCACCCACAGTCCCGGCACAGACCGGGGCATCCTGCAACGGGTGGCAGCTTCGGGCACACTGGAATTTGAAACCGGCGAAAATGCCTTTCTGTGCCTGCCCATCACCCTGCGCGACGAAATGATCGGCGTCCTAAAACTCACCTCCCCCGGCAAAACCCTGTGGAAAAACGACGAAATCAGCCTCATCCAGGCAGTCGCCGACCGCATTGCCATCTCTGCCGAAAACGCCCGCCTGTTTGAAGAAACCCGCAGCCACGCCATGCAAGAAAAAATCATCGGCGAAATTACCACCAAGATTGGCGCATCCATCAACCTGCGCAACGTTCTGGAAATCACGGTCGCAGAACTGGCACGCGCCATTCCAGGCGCGGAGGTGCTCATGCAATTCCAGAACAAAACCAGCCCGCCAGGCGAAACGCAGCCAGCGCCCCCCGCCCCGCCTGCCCGCCGCTCGCAACGCCCACCAGGGGGCAAGGCATGAAATTCCCATCCGATTTCCTCGGCCTGAACTCTCCCAGGGATGCCCACTACGAGCGCCACAAACGGGACGGGCTGCGCATGCTCCTGACCTACCTGGTGATCTATGCGGTCATGTTCTCCCTTTCCACCGCCATCGCCCGCGTAAACAATACCCCGCTCGATCCCAACAATTACGGGCTCATCCTTTATTTTCTAACCTCGGCGGCAGCCATTCTACTCTACCAGGCTGATAAACCCTACCACGGCACCTGGCTCTATCTCCTGGTCGTCACCCTCACCTCGTTATTCATCGCCACCGCCACCCCGGCCCCCATCCTGCGCTCGATCCTGTTTACCTTCATCCAGCTTATATTGATGGCCGGGCTGGCACTCAGCGCTCTGCCAGCCCGCACAACCGACTGGGCACTAGGCCTCGTCACCATCCTGCAATTCCTCCGCATCCTGATCGAAACCAGCCACCCGGCACCCGAAGAACTCAAACCCGCCTTCGTCATCACCAGCCTGGCCCTGACAGCGCTATTCAGTCTGGCCGGCATACTCTTCCTGGCAGGTCGTTTTTCCAGCCTGCCACTCCGCACCAAACTGCTGCTCAGCTTTCTGGGCGTCACCCTCATTCCTCTCACCATCGTGGGCAGCGCCAATACTATCCGCGCCGCCCAAACCATCGAACAATATACGACCACCGATCTGCAAAAAGCCGCCCAGCAGGCACAGCTTTCCCTCGACGCCTTCACCGCCACCCAGTTGGACGTCCTGCAGGTAGCCGCCCAAAACCGTGATTACATCCTCTACCTCGATGCAACCACCGACCCAGTCCTGGCACAAAATGCCCGACAAAGCCTGCAAGAACTGGCCCAAAGCCGCCCCGGCACACTCAAATCCATCAGCATCCTCGACCCAAACGGCCGTATCGTACTGGACACGGACTATAAGCAAGTCGGAAATCAAGCCCCCGACCTGCCCGATTTTCAAGCCGTATTTGCCAGTGGGCAGCCCCGCATTTCCCAGCTTCACTTTCCTGAAGGGCAAAGCGGCCCGGAACTCACTTTCAGCGCCCCAATCCGCCACCCGCGTGGTGAAATTGCCGGCGTCTTGCGCGCCAGCTTTCACGGTGAGATTTTACAAAGCCTGGTCAACCAGGCCAACCCCACCAAAGGCGACCCGGATGCCCTGTATCTCGTCCTGCTCGACCAGGAATCCCTGCTCAGGCTGGCACACACCACCCACCCCGAATATCTTTTTACCAGCTACAAAGCTCTCAGCGCGCCTGAAACCAGCCAGCTGACCGCAGCCGGATACCTGCCCGCCAACGAAATCGACCCTACCAGCCACCCACAGCCCGAAATCGCCCGCCTGTTGACCGGGCTTCTGCCTGGAAACACAGCTAGCTTCAACCTTGAGGCGGCTGCTGAAAATGGGCAATCTGCCACCAGCTTTGCCGTCAGATTGGTCAACGCTCCGTGGATTATCATTGCACAACAATCCACCAGCACCATTCAACAACCGGTTACCCAGCAAACCCGCCAGACGCTGCAGCTCTCGCTCCTGATGGCCAGCCTGAGCGTCGTCGCCGCCTTCCTCGTCGCGCAGGTGCTGACCGCTCCAGTCATCCAACTGACCGGCGCAGCCCGCTCCGTCCAGGACGGGAATCTCGCAGCGCGGGCAGTCATCGACACTCCAGATGAAATCGGCGAACTGGCTGGATCCTTCAATTCCATGACCGGGCAATTACAGAACAACCTGCAAATCCTCGAAGAGCGGGTAGCAGAACGCACCTTTGAGCTTGAATCCCGTTCCGAGCAAATGGCACAGCAAACCCTCGAACTGGAACTACGCTCGCAGGATCTGGAAAGCGCCTATCGCCGCCTGGAGCGCCGGGCCGCCCAGGCCCAGGCCATTGCCGAAATTGCCAACAAGGTTGCCGCCCTGCAAGACCCCGAGGAATTGCTGCCACATATCACCCGCCTGATCAGCAAGCAATTCGGGTTCTACCATGTCGGCATATTCCTGCTGGATTCCAGCCAGCGCTTTGCCGTACTAAAAGCCGCCAACAGCGCCGGCGGCGAGCGCATGCTGGCCCGCGGGCACCGCCTGGAGGTCGGCAAAACCGGCATCGTCGGGTTTGTGAGCGAGACGGGGGAAGCGCGCATCGCGCTTGCCACAGAACGGGACGAAGTCTTCTTCAACAACCCCGACCTGCCCGATACCCATTCGGAAATGGCGCTGCCGCTCAGGGTTCGCAACACGCTCATCGGCGTGCTGGATGTGCAGAGTACCGAAGAAAATGCCTTTTCACAGGAAGATATCCAGGCGCTTTCCACTCTGGCCAACCAGGTTTCAATCGCCATTGAAAACTCCCGCCTGTTTGAAGAAACACGCAAATCACTGGCCGAAGTCGAATCACTCTACCGGCGATATCTCGGCACACAATGGCAAAACGCCACCGAAAGTCGGCACATCTCCGGGTTCCGCTCAACTTCCACTGGAACAGAGCCGCTGCTGCAGCCCGTATCTCTGCCTGAGCATGATGAGGCCCTGCAAACCGGTCACACAATCCTAAAAACCGACGGCAATGAGTCGACTTCGCTGGTCATTCCGGTTAAAATCCATGGACAGACTCTGGGTGTGCTCAGCCTGCGCCAGCAAAGCGGCAGAGTGTGGGACGAGGCCGAAATCAGCCTGGCACAGGCCATTGCAGAACGCGCCGCCATTTCTGCCGAAAACGCGCTGCTCTTTGAGCAAACCGCCGAACGCGCCGAACGTGAACGCAAAGTCTCCGAGATCACCTCGAAGATTCGAAGCACAAACAACCCGGAAGAGATGATCCAAATCGCGCTTACTGAATTAAAACAGGCGCTCAATCTCAAGGATGCCAGCATTATTCCATCCAACACCACTCCAGGCAAAGATCAAGAGTAGAGGACTTATGACCGCTTATGTCATCGCAATTTCCAACGAAAAAGGAGGCGTGGCAAAAACCACCACGACCTTCTCGCTTGGCGCGTCCCTGGCCGAAATGGGCAAAAAAGTCCTGCTTCTGGACCTGGACCCCCAGGGTAACCTGACCCTGGCAAACGGCCTCGAGCCCGGAAAAGCCGATAAAAACGGCAGTCATGTTCTGCTGAACGGCGCGCAACTGCTGGAAGCCATTCAAAAAACCAGCACTCCCAGCATGGATATTGTCCCATCCAGCCCGACCCTGCTGGATGCCGAACAAAAGCTGCCGGTGCGCAACCATTACGCCTATACCCTGCTGAACGCCCTGCAGCTTGATACCCTACCCTACGACTTTGTCCTGTTGGATTGCCCACCTTCGATGGGCGCCATCACCTTCAACGCCCTGACGGCTGCCGCATTACTGGTCATTCCAACCCAGGCGGAATATTTCTCCGCTTATGCCTTGCGCGACATGATGACCCTGATCCGCCGCATCCGGCGCGACACCAACCCACGCCTCGCTTACCGCATTCTGATCACCCTGCTCGACCAGCGCAACCGCACCCATAAAGTGATCCGCGAGCAGTTAACCCAAACATTTGGAAACGGCCTCTTCTCCACCGTGATCGAAGTGGACACCCGTCTGCGCGAAAGCCCGATTATTGGTATTCCCATCAACCAGTACCGCCCCAACAGCCGGGGCTCTTATCAGTATCAGGTTCTGGCCCAGGAGCTGATCGATTATGTCCAGCAACAAAAAGATACGCAATCGCCTTGATAAATTATTTACCGGCCTCCCGCAAACCGAGCGCGAAGACCTGCGCCCTGCAACCTCCCAACTGAAGACCACTCCCAGAAAATCAGCCGATACGGGTCTGAAAAGCCGCCCCGAACCCGTCCTTGAACAGCCTTTCCAGTTGGAATCCGGGCTGCGCGCCAGGCTCGCAATCCCGATCCAGGCCCCCGGCAACCAGACACTCCTCCAGCTGGAATCCAGCTTCGGGCATCAATGGCAGGCCGAGGAGCAAACTCTCGCCCGCCAGGTCGCAGACCAGCTGGGGCTGGCCCTGCAAAATGCCCATTTATTTCAAACCACCCAAAAATTGGCCAACCAGATGGCCGCCGTGGCTGAGATTGCCTCGCGCATTTCCACCATTTTGGAGCTTCAACCCCTGCTGGAAACCGCCGTCAACCTGACCCGCCAGCGATTCAACCTGTACCATGTGCACATCCACACCCTGAGCGCAGATGGGCGCCAGCTGAAATTGAAAGCCTGCAGTTGGGCCAACGAGATGGAACATCTACCCGGCGCCCACGGCCCGCGGGATCTGGACTTCAAAGCGCAAAATTCCTGCCTGGCACGGGCGGCGCGCACCCGGCAGGCTGTCAGCCTCCAGGCGGTGCAGACGCAGCCCGACTGGCAGCCCGACCCCAGCCTGCCGAATCTGCAATCCGAAATGGCAATCCCGATTGCAGTGGGGGAACAACTCCTCGGCGTGTTGACTCTACATTCCGAACGGCAGGACGCATTCGGCGAAGAATCGACCTCCGTCATGACCACCCTGGCTGCGCAGATTGCGTCAGCTATGAAAAATGCCATCCTGGTGCAGGAAATCCAGAAAACCGCCCAGGAAATGAGCGTTATCAATAACTTCGTCACGCAGGCTGCGGCCACCACTGACCTGCAGACCACCTTTCAGCAATTCACCCATCAAATTACCACGGTGCTCAACCTGGCTGATGTGCGGATTGCCATCGAACAGCCGGATCTCGGTCTGCTGGTTTCGGCGCAGTCTTTGGCCAGCGAGAAGGAAACCCGCCGCCCGCCCGAACTGCTGATATCCACGGAAGATGCCATCGTCCGTAAAGTCTACGAAACGCGCGCCCCACTCAGTATCCCCGATCTTCCCCGGCAAAAAAACCAGGATCTGGAGCGGCACCTGCTTCCAGGCCGGAAAATTCAGGCGATAACCTTCCTGCCACTGATCCTGCAGGAAAAAGTCGGCGGGCTGGTGAGCCTGTACCTCCTGCAACCCGGCCGCCAATTAAGCGCTGACGAACTGCGCCTGGCAGAAACGTTGATCGCCCAGCTTGGGTTGGCAGTGGAACGCACCCGGCTGCTTGAAGAAACCCAAAAACGCGCCGCCGAGCTGGCCGGGCTGAATGAGCGTCTGCGCCGGCAAAATGAATATCTGGCTACAGCGACGGAAGTCAGCCGCCTGATCACCTCCACGCTGGAACTGGAACCGCTCTTCAACCGCGCCGTAGACCTGATCCGATCCCGCTTCGGTTATCTGCATGTCGGCCTGTACACTGTGGATGAAAATAGCCTCAACGCTGTACTGCGCGCCGGTACAGGCCCTGGCGGCCATAGTTTGAAACAGAACCTGTTTTCGGTGGCGGTCGGCTCAAGCACGGCCATGGGAACCGCCACCGCCAGCGGCACAACCATCATCATCAACGATGCGGCGGTTGACCCGCTCTTCCAACGCAACCCGCTTTTGCCTGAAACCCGCTCTGAGGCAGGTATCCCGCTCAAAATCGGATCGCGCATCATTGGTGCGTTGGATATTCATTCAGAAAAAACCGACACATTCCACCCGGAGGAAATCGCCGTACTCGAAACGCTCGCCGATCAGATTTCAATCGCCATTGACAACGCCCGCTCCTATGCCCTGGCCCAAATGGCCGTTGATGAAATGCGCGAGATCGACACCCTCAAAACCCAGTTCCTGGCGAACATGTCCCACGAACTGCGCACCCCGTTAAATTCGATCATCGGCTTCTCGCGCGTCATCTTGAAAGGCATCGATGGCCCAATCACCACAGAGCAACAGCAAGACCTGCTGGCCATCTACAACTCCGGACACCACCTGCTCGGGCTGATTAACAATATCCTCGACCTATCCAAGATTGATGCAGGAAAAATGGAGCTGGCCCCCGAGGAGCTGAACCTGACCGAGGCAATTAACCACGTCATCACCACTTCGGCGGGGCTGGTCAAAGACAAGCCCATCCAGATCCTGCAAAAAATGGACCCCGACCTGGCAACCGTGCTTGCTGACCCACTCCGCTTCCGCCAGGTAATGCTCAACCTGCTCTCGAATGCTGCCAAGTTCACCGAAAGCGGCGCCATCACCGTCAGCGCCAGGCTGCAGACCAATCCAGTCAGCGGCGCAGCCGAGGCACTGATCAGCGTCCACGATACCGGGCCAGGCATCTCCCCCTCCGACCAGAAAAAACTTTTCCAGGCCTTCTCGCAGGTTGATTCATCTCCAACGCGTAAAACCGATGGCACTGGCCTGGGGCTTTCCATCTGCAAACGGCTGGTCGAGATGCAGGGCGGTCAAATTGGCGTCCACAGTCAACCTGGCAAAGGCAGCACCTTTTTCTTCACCCTGCCGCTTTTCCACCCCCAGCCCGCCGACGGTGCGAAAAACACCCCATAACGCTCACCCAAAGAAACCGGAGCCTGGAATGTCCTTCGCCATTCAATGCCTGGATTGCGGCCAGACCGAACCTTACAACCCGCTGACCATCCACTGCCCGAACTGCAAAAGCCAGTGGCGTCAGGCTGTTTACGATTACCCCTCAGCCGCCCGCCAGCTCGAAGCCGCCCTGCCAGCCCGCAAATTTGACCTGTGGCGCTATCGCGAAGTCCTCCCGATTCGCCAACCCAACCCCGACCTATACCTGGGCGAAGGCGGCACGCCCCTGATCCGTGCCGCCAACCTCGGGCAAATGCTCGGCTGCCCCAATCTATACATCAAAGACGAACGCCAGGGGCCAACCGCCTCCTTCAAAGACCGCCAGGCCGCCCTGACCATCGCCGCGCTCAAAGAAGCCGGCATCACCGAACTCGTCGCCGCCTCCACCGGCAACGTCGCCATCTCCTATTCAGCCTACGCCGCCCGGGCCGGGATCAAACTCTGGGCTTTCGTCACCAGCCTCGTCCCCGAAGTCAAAATGCGCGAAATCGCCCTGTACGGCAGCCAGGTCGTCAAAGTGACCGGCTCGTACGACCAGGTCAAGCAAATCGCAGCAGAATTTGCCCAAAAACGCGGCCTGTACCACGATATGGGCACGCGCACCATCACCTCGGTGGAAGGTATGAAAACCATCGCCTTCGAAATCGCCGAACAGCTCACCGAGCATCTCGGCCCGCCGCCCGGCCACCAGCCCGGCCAGCCGCGCTGGCGCACCCCCGATTGGTACATCCAGGCCGTCAGCGGCGGCCTCGGCCCCGTGGGGGTGGGCAAAGGCTTTCACGAAATGCAAGCCATGGGCTTCACCAACCAACAGCCTGGGATGATCGCCATCCAGGCCGCCGGCTGCGCCCCCATGGTACACGCCTGGCAAAACAACCTGGCCGAAGCCATCCCCGTCACCAACCCCCAAACCCATATCGAAACCCTCGCCACCGGCACCCCCGGGCGCTCCTACGGCCTGTTGCGCCAGGAAATGAAACAACACGGCGGCCAGTTTGAAAGCGTCACCGACGAAGAAGCCTATCGCGCCATGCACCTGCTCGCCAAGATGGAGGGAATTTCAGCGGAACCAGCCGCCGCAGCGGCTTTTGCCGGGCTGATTAAATTGCTCCGCGCCGGCAGCCTCAAACCCTCCGACCTGATCGTCATCAACTGCACCGGGCACACCCTGCCAGCCGAACCACTCATCCTCGGCAGCGGCTGGACCCGCGACGTAGAACTACCCCAAACCCAACCCGCCAACCCGCACAGCGCCACCGAACAGGAAGGCCTGCTGGCCGCCCTCAACCGCGTGGCCCCCGACCGCTTCCCGCGCATCGCCATCATCGACGACACCCCCGACGCACGCCGCCTCGTGCGCCGCATCCTGCAATCGCAAGGGGATTTCACCATCTACGAAGCCGGCACCGGGCGAGCCGGGCTGGAACTGGTCAACCGCGAACACCCCGACCTGCTCATCCTCGACCTGATGATGCCCGAAATGGACGGATTCACCGTCCTAGAAGCCCTCAAATCCAACCCCTCCACCGCCGACATCCCCGTCATCGTCTCCACCGCCAAAGAACTCACCCTCGAAGAAAAAAGCCGCCTGCAAGGCCAGATCCAGGCCCTGCTGCAAAAAGGCGATTTTATGAGCGAAGAATTTCTGGCGGAAGTCCGCGCCCTGCTGCGCTGACGCCAGCCCCTGCACCGAGCACAAGCCACGCCCAGAAAGGCATGCCATGCCTCCCAACCCACGACAGCGCACCGGAGTTCTCGCCGCCCTGTCTTCAGCCATCCTCCTGGGAATGGCCCCGGTCTTCGGACGCTGGGCCATTCTGGGTGGATTCTCCCCGCTCGCAGTCGTTGCCACACGCACCGGCCTGGCCGCGCTGTTGGTATTTCTCTACCTGATCGCCTTCAAACCCCAGCACCTCTACATCTTCCCCGCCGGCCTGCTCGGCTGCCTGTTGGCCGGCGCCATCAACGGCCTCGGATCATTGCTCTACTACCAGGCGCTTGGCTCACTCCCCGCCAGCCTGGGACAACTGCTCTACTCACTCTATCCGCTCTTCGTGGCCGTATTTTCCCTGCTCGACCGGCAGGCCATCTCGCGCCTGACCCTGCTGCGGGTCGGTATTGCCGCCGCCGCCGTTTTCCTGCTCACCCGCGCCGACGGCGCCAGCGCACCACTCCCAGCCGTGTTGATGATGCTCGGGGCCGCCATCTTATACGCCTTACACATCCCCATCAACCAGCGCGTCTTGTACGAAATCCCAGCCCCGACCGTGACACTCTACACCCTGCTTGCCATGAGCCTGGTGACCGTGCCCTTCTACTTCATCTTTGACCGGACGCCCCCGGCCCCAGGCGCCACCTGGCTGCCGGTCATTCTGCTGACCCTGGTCACGTTCATCTCACGCCTGATGCTGTTTCTCGGAATAAAACACATCGGCGGCCTGCAAGCCGCCCTGCTCGGACTCAGCGAATTATTCATCACCCTCCTGCTCAGCCGTTTCCTGCTTGAAGAGAGTCTTGGCCCCCTGCAATTATTGGGCGCCGGAATCCTTGGCATCAGCCTGATCCTGGCCGCCCTCGAAAAACATGGCCCCGTCAAAAGACATCCAAAAGGCGGCTGGCTCTCCTGGCTGCACCCACCCGAAGTGCAACCCTGGAGCCTGCAAGATTAAGCCTCCGACTCGAAGATATAACCCGTCCCACGCACACTCACAATCCGCTCCAATAAAGTCGGGAAAGAATCCAGCTTGTTGCGCAACCGGCTCACCAATGGTCGCAGGATTTCCTGCGCCTCGCGCTGTGAAACATCATAGCCCTGCACCAACAAGACCAACTCGCGGTGAGAATATACCCGACCAGGGTTTTCCAGAAATACCTTCAAGAGCTGGCCCTCAGCCGGGGTCAGCGACTCACTTTGCCCGTTCCGCTGGACAATCCGCCGCATCAAATCCACCTCAGTACCATCCGAGGTCAAAAAGACGGGCACGTCCGCATCCTGTTTTTCCTTTTGCTTTAACCGCGCCTCACGCCGCTCCAATCCACGCCGTACACTTTCCAGAATCTGGCCGGGCGAGGCTGGTTTTAACAAATAATCATGGACGCGCTGTCGCAACGCCTCCACCGCCGATTCCATCGACCCATACGCCGTCAACAAGATGATCTCTGTATCCGGGGAAATCTGGTTGACAACCTGAACCACATCCAGCCCGTTCATTCCGGGCATTTTCAAATCCAGCACAATCAAATCCACCGAGTAATTGCGCACCTGCTCAATCGCCTGTTCGCCATTCGCCACCGCCGTGACGAGATATCCCTCCAGCCGCAGTATATCGCTCAGAGACTGGCGCGCAATGGGTTCATCATCCACTATGAGGAGATTGTTTTTCATGGCAAAGAATCCTTTATTGGTTGATAGGCAACAACACTCTGAAACATGCCCCCGGCTGGTGGTCGGTTAGCAAATCCAGCTTCCCGCCGTGAGCTGTGACAATATCGTAGCTGACCGAGAGGCCCAGCCCGGTTCCGTTCTGCTTGGAGCTGATAAATGGCTCAAAGATATTCGCCTGGATCTCCGGCTGAACACCCGGCCCGGTATCCTGGAAGGTAATCTCAATCATTTTACGCTTCTGGGTGATACTGATCCACAATTCACCGCCCTGGGGCATGGCGTCAAAGGCATTTAACACCAGGTTGATGAAAACCTGCTCGATCTGGTTACTGATGGCACGGATACTGGCCAGGTGGGCTGGCCAGGCCGTGGTGACACGGATGTTGCGCTCCCGCAGCTGCTGCCCAAGCAGGTTGAGAACATGCTCAAGCAAATCCAGCACTTGCACCGCTTTAAACTCGGCGCTCGGGCGATAAAAATCGAGCATGCGCTGCACGGTGGTCGTCAGACGCTCCAGCTCCTGGCGGGTCATATTCAGGTAGTTCTGACGCATTTCGGCGGGGATATCGTCGCGGGTTGCCAGGTGAAAACAATTTTGCATAGACTGGAGCGGGTTATTGATCTCATGCGCAATGGAGGCGGTCAGGCGGCCTGCCGCAGCCAGTTTTTCAGCCTGCACCAGAGCCTGTTGTGATTCTTCCACGCGGCGCACGTAAGCGCGTAGTTCTTCATACAGCCGGGCGTTTTCCATGGCGATTGTCGCCTGTCGCGCCAAAATCAGGAACATTTCGAGGTCGGCTTCGCGGAAAACAGGCTCCCCTGAATTGCGGGCCACATACAAGACCGAAGAGGTCGTTACCAGCACGGATGGAACGCACATCAGGCTGCTCAATTCCAACTGGTACAGATCACGCTTCAGGCGTGCATCGTTCATCCCGCCCCACACTGGCGCTTCTGTCGCAGCCGCCCGCGCCACCGAGTTGCCCGCTTCGCTGACCGGCCCATCTGTCAGTAATTTGCCTCGCCCGGCCAGGAGAGACAGCATATTCTCTTTTTGAATCACCTGGTAAAAACCCACGTTGGAACAACGTAGCTGACCCGAAATTACTTCCAGGATTAATTCGAGCAAAAAGTCGGGGCGTGTTTCTGAGAGCAATGTTTCGGTAACGCTAAACAACGGGCGTAATGCCTGGACACGCGCAGCATCCTGTTTTTGCTGGCTGTCACTCAGCGCCTGTTCAACCGCCTGAATCAGCTCGGCTTTTTCAAACGGCTTCAGGATCAGCCCGTCCACTCCGCGCCGCAGGGCCTGGATGGCGGTTTCCACTGTGCCAAAGCCGGTCATCGCCAGGATGGCGATTTCTCCTTGCATCTCCCGGGCTTTTTGGATAACGTCAAACCCGCTGATCTCAGGCATGCGGATATCGACCAACAGCAGATCGAAGCGATCCTTTTTAATCAGTTCCAAAGCTGCCGCCGGATCGGTCTCTGTGATGACGGTAAAGCCTGCCCTGCTCAACAGGCGGTCGCACAGTAAGGTAATACCGGGCTCGTCATCAATCACCAGCAAACGCGAAGATGTCACGACACATCCTCCAGAGGCAGCCAGACGGTGAAAGCAGAACCCATGGTGACCTGACTCTCAACTTCGATCATACCGCCATGGTCTGTGACAATTCCATAAGTCACAGAAAGGCCCAACCCTGTGCCGCCGCGGTCGCCGCGCGTGGTAAAGAAAGGCTCAAAAATGCGCTGAAGGTGCTCCGGGGCAATTCCAACGCCCTCATCGCGCACAGAAAGCGTTACCCACGAACGGTTGTAGCGCATGGCAGTGGAGGTTTCCACCTCCAGCCTGCCCCCTTCCGGCATGGCATACAGCGCGTTATTGATCAGGTTAATGACCACCTGTTTAATCTGGTTGCGATCCACCAAAACCCAGGGCAGATTATCGCCGAGCCGGATGGTCATCTGGACATGGTTGGTGGTCATCAGGTGTCTGGTCAACAGGAGAACATCTTCGACAATTTCATTAAGATCTGCTTTGACGCGGTTGGTCTCACCCTGGCGGGCAAAATCGAGCAGGCGGCGTACCACGCTGCGCGCACGACGAGCTTCCTTGAGCACCAAATCGAGATCGGCCCGCACGGGTGAATCATGCGGCAATTCTTCCAGCGCCAATTCAGTAAATCCGACCACCGATGTGAGAGGGTTATTCAACTCGTGCGCCACTCCAGCGGCCATCTCGCCGACCGCCGCCAGCTTGGCAGCTTGAATCAGGCGCGCCTCGGCCTCGCGCTGGGCGCTGATGCGCGCCTGCAATTCCTGCTGAGTTTGTTGTAATTCCATCACGGTTTGTTGAAGCAATCCCACCTCGCCCGGCGAAGGCACGGGAGGGGGATCGACCAACGTGGCCAGCCGCCACAGGCGCTGATCACGTGCGCTCAACTCCGCGGGCACACCCGCCACAACAAGTGTCATCACCCCGGCTGGGAATCCATACACCCGTGCCCCGGGCAATTTCTCCACTCCAGTCAACGGATGCATGCGCACACGCCCGCCTACCAGTACTTTGCCAAACCAGGGCGCCGAGCGCGGGTCGTTCAACAGGCGCAGCAAATCTGCCAGTTCGGGTTTGGCCAGGTGATAGAAATCCCCCGCCTGCCAGGATTCATTTTCCCGATACACATAGGCCGCCCAGAGGGCGCCGGTCAACTGGCTGGCTTCCTTCAAACGCAAAACCTGTGAATTCTTGGGCATACCTTGATTATACATATTACGCGCAATTTAAGACTACTTTTCAGATGGTAAAATAATCATCAGGAAAAAGAAAAAGAAAAATGACCCAAATCAAGCCACAGGAACTCACCATCATAGGCGGCGGGCTGGCCGGATCCGAAGCCGCCTGGCAGGCCGCTGAGCGCGGTCTGCGCGTGCGCCTGTACGAAATGCGCCCCAATCTACCAACCGGCGCCCACATCAGCGCCGACCTGGCCGAACTGGTCTGCTCCAACTCGCTCGGATCCAACTTGCCAGACCGCGCCTCCGGCGTCCTTAAAGGGGAACTGCGCAGCCTCAGGTCACTCCTGCTCGAAATCGCCGAAGCCACCGCCCTTCCCGCCGGGACTGCGCTGGCCGTTGACCGCCAGCGCTTCGCTGCAGAAGTAACCCGTCGCCTGGCAGCCCATCCCAACATCGAAATCATCCGCCAGGAAATGCCAGCCATCCCCCAGACGCCCACCATCATCGCATCCGGCCCGCTCACCTCGACGCGTCTATCCCAGGACATCGCCCGTTTTAGCGGCGAAGCTCAGCTATATTTTTTTGACGCCATCGCCCCAATCATCGAAGCCAGCTCTATCGATTTTTCCATCGCCTACCGCGGCTCACGCTGGAGCGAAAGCGAACCTGACGAAGGCGACTACATCAACTGCCCCTTCCACGCCCGGGCCGATTATCTGGCCTTCGTGGAAGCCCTGCGCACCGCCGAACGCATCCCGCTTAAGGAGTTTGAACTCCCCCTCGAAAGCGGCGTCCGCGCCGGGGCAGAAACCTACTTTGAAGGCTGTCTACCGGTCGAAATCATTGCCCGGCGCGGAGACAAAGCCCTCGCCTACGGGCCAATGCGCCCCGTCGGCCTGGCCGACCCGCGCGTTCCGCGTCCACCCTACGCAGTTGTCCAGCTCCGCCAGGATAACCTGGCCGGGAATCTCTATAACATGGTTGGCTTTCAAACCAACCTGACCTTTCCTGAACAACGGCGTGTCCTGCGCATGATCCCCGGCCTGCAGAATGCAGAATTTTTACGTTACGGACAGATGCACCGCAACACCTTCATCGCCTCGCCTCGCCTGCTGCATCCCAGCCTGCAAAGCAATACCCGGCCCGACCTGTTCTTTGCCGGCCAGATCACCGGCGTGGAAGGTTACCTCGGCAACATCGCCACCGGCCTGCTTGCCGGCCGAAACGCCTCCCGCTACCTGCAAAGCCAACCTCTGCTCGAACTGCCCCGCCAAACCATGCTTGGCGCGTTGTGCTGGTACATCACCCACGCCAATCTGAAAGACTTTCAGCCCATGAAAGCCAATTTCGGCCTCCTGCCGCCCCTCGAAAGCAGCCCGCGCGGCAAACGTGAGCGCGCCGCCGCCCACGCCGAAAAAGCCAGTCAGGCCATGAAGATGTTTTTGCAAACCATTCCGGGGGAAATATAACAGCGCCGTGGATAAAATTAAAAACACCTTGCTTCAAATGGTAGATACTCAGCCGCGGCAGGTTCTGACATGCCTCTTCCTATTGGCCCTGGTGCTCAACCTGCTCGTCCTCATCATCTATCCACCGCTCCTGTCCAATGGGGAATTCCAGATCGGCCAATCGTATCGCTGGTGGCCGCTGACACTCAATCTGATCAACGGCCGCGGCTACGCCATCTGCACCGCCTACTTTCCCTTTTGCGGCCCCGGCGACCAACCAACCGCCTCCATGGAACCAGTACCAGTCTTATTCTTTGGTGCCATCGCACTGCTGACTCACCAATCCTTGCTGGCCGCCTGTTTCGGAGAAATACTTGCCAATCTCACGCTGATGGCTGCCGTCTACACCCTGACGCGCCAGCTGGCCGGCAACCGCACTGCACTCCTGGCAGCCGGCCTGTGGGCTACCTACCTGCCCGCGCTCAAGCTGATCCCCCAAATTTCCGGTGACCTGGTCGGAGCGGCACTGCTCGCGCTGGCGCTGGTGTGCTTTCTCCGTGCCCAGACCTCGCAGCGCTGGGCCGGGTGGATCGGTTCCGGTCTTTTTCTTGGGCTGGCGATCCAATCCCGGTCAGCCCTGCTGATCCTCGCCCCGGTGCTTTTTCTCGGTCTGCTGGCAGAAGGGACGCTTCAGGCGCACACACGTCTGACCAAATTCCTGAAATACCTCCTGCCGGCACTGACCCTCCTCGGCCTGGTAATTGCCACCCAGCTCCCCTGGATCATCCGCAACCTGAAGACCTTCCATAGCCCCATACTCGGCACAACCCTGACCGGCTACGTCCTTTACCGCCATAATTACATACTTGGCGAAAACCATTTTCTGCACATTGTGGGTGCCGATGAAGCCCTGGGCATGATGAAAACTTTCCTCGCCCAACATCCGGAATTGGGAAAATCCACCACCGAAGTTGAGATGAACTCCGCTTTTCAAGCAGATGCTCTCAAAATCATCCGCGCCTACCCGGCCCGTTATCTGGCTCTCTCTTTGTATCGCTTTTTCCCGCTCTGGTTCAACTGGGGCGTGGATCAAGCCTACGGCAACCAGCCAACAATCCCGACTTACCTGCTGATGGTCGAACAGGCCATCCTATTCTTCGCCGCCCTGCGTGGCGCATGGCTGACCGGAAAGCGCTCCTGGCCGCTCTGGACAGGCATCATGGCGGTAACGATGGCCTACATGGCCTTCAATGCCCAACTACGTTATCTTGTTCCGGTGCTGCCCTTTGTCATCAGCCTGGCGGCCATCGGTTTTTCTGACTGGCTGATGAAGCTGACAGCATCTCCCCATGAGCGAAACCCAGCAACTCATTGAAAGTCTCCACAAAGTCAAGCATTTTCAGCACCTGGCTCCCCAGGACCTGCTGGCAATTGTCAGCTCGGGACAGGTTCGCCATTTCCGACCGGAACAAACCATCTTCGCGGAAGGCGAACCCTGTGCCGGGATGTTTGTGCTGATGCGTGGACAGATCCACCTGACCAAAACCGGGCCTCAGGGTCAGGTCAACATCCTGGCCATCATCAACCCGGTCATCATGTTCAACGAAGTGGCTGTGCTGGATGGCGGCCCCAACCCGGTCAGCGCGGTTGCAGTGCAGGATTCGCATCTCTGGCAGATCAAAACCGACGCATTTCAAGCGCTCCTGACACACTACCCGCAAGTCGGGCTGGGACTGCTGCGCGTGCTGGCCAAACGCAACCGCCAAATGATCGAACAATACGAAGATCTCTCCTTCCGCTCCGTCCTGTCGCGGGCGGCCAAACTGCTGCTGGAGTTGAGCGCGCACGGCAAACAAGCCATCAACCGCCGCGAACATTCGATTAACGAAATGTCCAGCCGCATTGCCAGCGTGCCGGAAGCCATCAGCCGCTCTCTGAATACCTTCAAGGCACAGGGGCTGATCGAGTGCAGCCGGACCCAAATCCTGATTATCCAACCCGATGAACTGGCCCAGCTGGCCCAGGTGGATGCTCCCGCGCTGAAACCGTAAGAACGGAGCTTTCAGTGTTTCAAAGCGCCTTTCCTTTTCGCAGGGAAGGCGCTTTGATTTGACAAAAGTCAATGACTGCCTGATTTACTTGTGATATTTTATACAAACAGAACTGTCCGGCATTTCTCCGTCCCTGGCAGCAAAGGAGCCCCCATGCACTTTCTTCAAACCCGCTTCAACTACCTGTTCAAAACCACCAAAGGCCTGATTTTGGTCGCCATCACCATGATTGGGCTGGAAACCGCCCTGTTCGGCATGCTCTCCGGCCCGATGGCCGAGTTTGGCGTGCGCGACTGGGTCATCAAGAACCTGGGCATGCAAATCGTTCAGGCCGAGCGCGAAGGGCGCATCATCATCCTGTATCACTCCATCGCCATGGGCGTGGTGGCCATTGAAACCTACATGATCACCAGCCTGGTGCGGATGAAGCCCTTCTACGTCAGCGCCGTGCGCGTGCTGATCACGGTCGGCTACATCCTGACCATGATTTTCGGCATGGGCTTCGCCTATTGGGGGCACAACTGGGCCCTGCACGGACTGTACATCACCGGCCTGAGCCTGATTTTCTTCGCGGGCACCCTGCTGACCATTGCCCTGTGGCCCTGGAACAAGGAATATTCCCAGCCCAACCGCGAATACGCCTCGATCAAGGGCTTTGACATGGAGCGCGCCGCCTTTTTCACCACCGCCCTGGCCACGCTGCTCTCGGTGCTCTTCGGCGCGGTGCCCGGCTCGTACTTTGGCAACGGGTTCCAGACCTTCCTGGCCGAAAACATCATCCGCCTGCCCGAAAAATCGTTGATGGAATTCGCCGTCATCGGCCACCTGCATATCATGCTGGCCCTGATCTGCATCATGATCACGCTCATCATCGGCCGCTGGCTCGATTTCAAAGGCATCATGCACAAAATTGCCATGCCGCTGATGATTTTGGGCGCCATCGTGCTCAGCCTGGGCGTCTGGGGCGTGGTCACGCCGCTGGAGCCGATTGCGCACATGGTGATCTACGTCGGCGCGACGCCTTCCATGCTGGCCGCCTTGCTGCTGCTGATCTGGAGCTGGGACAAACTCATCCGGCAGGGCACGGCGCAGTTCAAAAAACCGAACATCCTCCAAAAACTGGCCGCCCTGACCGACGACCCGCTGCGTTTCGGCCCGACCTGGCAAATGCTCTTCATGAACTTCACCACCAGCGGCATCGGCATCTTTATGGCCGTCAAACTGGACGAAATCTTCCGCGTCTGGCCCGCCCGCGAGGAGCGCATTGAACTGACCGGTCACTGGCATGTGCTTTCGGCCATCGTCGCCACCATCATCCTGCTCTACTACGGCGACATGATCGGGCTGAAGGGCAAAATCCGCAAATTATACGGCTGGAGCATCATCATCTTGTCCGACATCGCCTTCGCCTCGGTGACCATCTTCGAGATGAAGCGGCTCTCCGTCAGCGAAGCCGCGCAACAGCCGCTGGTCAACACCGTCATGCTGTTGATGGATCTCGGGCTGGGGCTTTTGCTGGTGCTCCTGGCCGTTACCCTGATCTGGCGTTTGCTCGATTTGTTCAGGAATAAAGGACGCTGGGTGGAAGAAGTTGACCACGAACTCTCGCAGGAGGTGAAGTAATGAAAAAGCTCATCCTACCCGTCATCCTGCTGACCGTTTTACTGGCCGGGTGCGCCACTGTTGACCTAAACGCTCCGATTCCGGCCTTCGAAACCGGCATCGACCCGTCAGCCTGGGCCAAAATCCCGGCGGGAGCATTCCTTTCCGGGCAGGAAGCTGAACCAGCCACGATTGACTACGACTACGAGATGATGGTGACGGATGTCACTGTCAGCCAGTACACCGCTTTTTTGACGGAATCGCTGGCTTCGGGTGGAGTCAAAAGCGGCGAATTTAACGGGAAAAAGGCCATCGTCGGCTTTTATCCCGGTGACGAGTTCCGCGCTGTCAAACATGAAGAAAAAATCGAAGCCGGTGACTGGATTTTGATCCCGCTCGAAGACCCGGCCTCGCGCTTCAGCTTTGACGGTTCTGTGTTTGCTCCAAAGCCCGGTTACGAAAATCACCCAATGACCAACGTCACCTGGTTTGGGGCGCGGGCTTATTGCCTGGCCCAGGGCGGACGCCTGCCAACCGAGCTGGAGTGGGAAAAAGCGGCGCGCGGCACGGATGGCAGGGCCTTTCCGTGGGGCGAGGAAATTCCGCTGAATGTGGCCAATTTCTATTCCAGCCGCGACCCGTTTGAGGATATGTCCAGTTTTGGCTCGCGGACTTCGCCGGTCGGGTTCTTCAACGGCCAAACCTACGGGCATTATGTCACGCTCAGCAACGCCAGCCCTTACGGCCTGTACGATATGGCCGGAAACGTCTGGCAGTGGACGGGCAACGTGTATGCAGGGATGCACTATCGCTTCCTGCGCGGCGGCTCGAAGGATACGTATGACATGGATTTGCGCGCCTGGGTGCGCAACAACGCCACACCGACCTATTTCAGCCCGGGCGTGGGGTTTCGGTGCGCCAGGTGATTGACGATTTGAGATTGACGATTTACGATTATCCCCAATCGCCAAATCTGCAGGAGTAGCGCATGGTTGCCCAATCCAAAATCCAAAATCTGAAATCAACAATCAAGTTGTACTCGCCGCTGATCAAAGCCACGCAGACCGGGTTGCTGCTTTCGACTGGCATTGCCGGGTACATGAGCGCCCACTCCACGCCGCACCTGCTGGTGATGTTGGCGATGGCTGGCAGCCTGTTCCTGTCGATCAGCGGATCGACCGTTTTGAATATGTGGTGGGATCGCGACATCGACTCAAAAATGCGCCGCACCCAGAAGCGCCCCACGTCCTCGGGCGCCGTCAGCCCACAAGAAACGCTGCGGCTGGGGCTGATCATGTCGTTGTTGGGCGTGGGCTGGGCGCTGGCCATCAATCCATTATACGGACTGGTGGTTTTCGCCGGGCTGTTCTTCGATGTGGTCGTTTACAGCATGTGGCTGAAGCGTCGCACCTGCTGGGGCATTTTGTGGGGCGGCATTTCGGGCGCCATGCCGATTCTGGCCGGGCGCGTGCTGGCGGTCGGGCAAATCGAGCTGATCGGGCTGCTGCTGGCTGCCGCGGTGCTATTCTGGATTCCCACCCACACACTGACCTTCAGCATCAAGTTTTTCGACGACTACCAGGCGGCGGGCATCCCGACCTTCCCCTCCACCTACGGTCTGGAAGCCACCCGCGCCGTGATAGCGCTCTCATCGATCATCGCCGCCGCCAGCATCGGCACGGCAGGCGTGATGATCGGCGTCCAGGCAGGCATCCTGCGCCTGATGGTGGTGCTCTCCAGCGGGTTGCTGTTGCTCTCCTTCGCAACCGTTTTTCGCCCTTCGGAACGGATTAACTTCAGCCTGTTCAAGTATGCCTCGCTGTATATGCTGATTTCGATGATTCTGCTGTCGATTTAGCCATCGACGATGAACGATAGAACATGAAAATGTCTCATCTCGACCGAATCCTGCTGCTCGCCACCGGGCTTTTAGCCGCCTGGCAGGTTGCCGTCGGCATCGACGGGCTGGGAACCGTCCCGATCACCGCCTACACCATCGCCTTTGGCGTGCTGCTGGTAGCCGGACTCTTGATGATCATCCTGGGCTTTGAAGCGCTCGACAGCCCGATCGTGGTCATCATCTCGACCATTATCCCGCTTTCGCTCGCCCTGGGGCTGGTCTGGGAACATCTGGAAGCGTGGCGCAGCCTGGCGCTGGGATTTGCCACTTTGGGCTTCCTCGCCATCCTGCTGACTCGTTCCTTCCCGATGCAGAGGGAGTCCCGGATGCAACTGCCGGGAAAAGTCCCGACGATTGTTCTGGCCTCCGTCCACGGCATCGCCGGGCTGACAATTTTCCTGCTCCCGACCATCCTGGCCGCGCAGGGTGTCACCCGTCCCGGCTTTGCGCTGGTCGGCCTGGGCGGCGCGCTGATCGGCCTGGGCGGTCTGCTGCTCTCCTTCCTGAAAGCCGGGAAACCGATTTTGCCCAGAGAAACCATTTTCCGCATCCTGCCCGCCCTGCTGCTGCTCATGACCATGGCCTTTGTGGCGGGTTTCGCGCTCGCATAACTGTCAAAAGTCAAAAGTCGAAGGTCGAAGTGACGTTTGATATTCGACCTTCGACTTTCTTTCGGAGGAAAACATGCAACACAACAGTGGTTTTGCCAAATTTCTACGCGTCACCGGCATCGTCCTGATGTCGCTCACCGCCGCCTTCACCTTGATGGGCGGAATCGGCACCGTCTGCGCGGCCCTGTTCACCGAAAAATACGCCGCCGAATCTGAATCGATGGCCAAGCTGCTCGGCTGGGGCTGGCTGTACACCATTTTCATGCTCGTCACCATCGCCATCGGCGTGCTGATGATCCGCGCCGTTATCCTGTTAATCAAGGCCGCGCCCACTTCCTACCGCGACACGCTCATCTCGCTGGTGGCCGGAGTGGTCGTCGGTGTGATTCACATTTTCGTCTCGCGCGCCCTGCGCGGCGCCTCCATGCCGGTCGACATGGTCACCTACACCGCCGTCGTCACCTTGATCGTTTTTCTGATCTTCCGCATCCCCGGCATCTGGTCAGGCGTCGATTTTACGCAGGGAAAAACCAGCGCCAGGACGGCAGGCGGCGCAGCCGCGATTGTCTTTGGCAGCATTTGTCTGGCCATTCCGTCGCTGGCCGGGCCGTCACATACCTGGGCGCTCGGCATCAACTGGGCTGACGCGTTTGATCGTTCGCTGGTGCCGCTGGGGCTTCTGCTCATCATTGGCGGGTTGTTGGCGCTGGCTGCTTCAGCCGTGGACAAATTCCCGGCAGCGCAAGCCAGCCTGAGCCCGAAAAAATAGGCCAGTTCCCGGTAAAAAAGCGGAACCCCCTGGCTGGGAGGTTCCGCTTTTTTGTCTCCAATTCCATCCGGCGATTGGATATAATCAGAAACCATTCCACTTTGTTTTCACGCGAAAGGCACCCAGCACATGACTGACAATTTTTCGCAAGCTCCCAGCGGGGATTTGCAACCCAACTCGAAAATGTGCTTCATCTGCGGATTGGAAAATCCGGTCGGGCTGAAATTGCGCATCTACACCCGCGAACCCGGCGTGATCGAGACCACCTACACCGCACCGGAGCATTTTCAGGGCTACCCGGGCGTACTGCATGGCGGAATTGTCGCCACCATCCTGGATGAGATCAGCGGCCGCGCGCACATGGGCCCGGCAGACAGCCCGCGCTTTATGTTCACCGCCAAACTGGAAGTGAAATACCGGAAAAACGTGCCCACCGGAAAACCTCTGCGCATCGTCGGGCGGGCAGGGAAGTCCAAGGCGCGCACCGCCGAAGGCTGGGCCGGGATTTATGATGTCGCCAACGGTGAATTGCTGGCCGAGGCCAATACCTTGCTCGTCAATATTCCGGATGAGACGTTCAACAATGCCAACCTGGAAGAAATCGGTTGGAAAGTCTATCCCGATTGAACAATGCCTCAGGCGCCGGCGGCTGTAAAGGCCGCCCCGACAATCTCCTGCGCCTCGGTAATCAACTGATTCAGGTGGGCCTCACTCACAAAACTTTCGGCGTAAATTTTGTAAATCTCTTCGGTGCCAGAAGGCCGCGCCGCAAACCAGCCGTTCTGCGTGGTGACCTTCAGACCGCCGATGGCTGCCTGGTTGCCAGGAGCGCGCGTCAGGCGGGCGGTAATTGGGTCACCCGCCAGGCTGTCAGCCTGCACGGCTTCGGGGGCAAGATTTTTCAACACATTTTTCTGGGCAGAATTGGCGCGCGCGTCAATACGCTTGTACACCGGCGAACCAAAACGGCGAGTCAGTTCCTGATAATGCAAGCCTGGGTCGCGCCCGGTCTGCGCAGTGATTTCCGCCGCCAGCAAGCCGAGAATAATCCCATCCTTATCGGTCGTCCAGGCGGTGCCATCACGGCGCAGAAAAGACGCCCCGGCACTTTCCTCGCCGCCAAACCCAAAAGATCCATCCTGCAAGCCTTCCACAAACCATTTAAAACCAACCGGCACTTCGGCCAGCCCCCGCCCGAGGGCCTGCGCCACCCGATCAATCATTGAGCTGGATACGAGCGTTTTCCCCACCCGGGCATCGGTCCCCCAGCCGGGGCGATTCTGGAACAAATACCAGATCGCCACCGAAAGATAATGATTCGGATTCATCAGCCCCA
Organism: uncultured Anaerolineae bacterium; assembly: GCA_903875215.1. Taxonomy (GTDB): domain Bacteria; phylum Chloroflexota; class Anaerolineae; order Anaerolineales; family Villigracilaceae; genus UBA5195. Next base: position 100,728 of record CAIQVH010000031.1, on the reverse strand, counting down.
CAGAAGGCGTCACAATTCCATGCCGATCCACATCCGGGTCATTGGCAAACGCAATCTCAAAATTATCCTTCAAGCGGATCAACCCGGCCATCGCAAACGGCGAAGAACAATCCATACGAATTTTGCCGTCATGATCGACGCTCATAAACGAAAAAGCCGGGTCAACCACGCGGTTGACCACCGTCAGATTTAATCCATACATTTCGGCAATCAGATCCCAATATTCCACTGCCGCCCCGCCCAACGGGTCTACTCCCAGCCGAATACCCGACTGCGCCACCGTCTCCAACGCCAACACGTTTTTCAGGTCACGCACATAAGGCAGGCGGAAATCATACTGCCGGGTCGTTTCCAACGCCAAGGCCTTGCGCAGTGGAATCCGCCGAACTTCCTTCAACCCTGTGCGCACGATCTCATTCGCGCGCGCCTGGATCACACCGGTTATTTCAGGTCCAGCCGGGCCGCCATTCGGTGGATTATATTTAAAGCCGCCATCTTCTGGTGGGTTATGCGAAGGAGTGATGACCACTCCATCCGCCAGCCCGATTGACCGGCCGCGGTTATAACTCAAAATGGCATGCGAAATCACCGGGGTGGGCGTATATCCCGTCGCAATCCGAATATCCAGCCCGTACGCCGCAAACACCTCAATAGCAGTCGCCTCCGCCGGTTCCGACAGCGCATGGGTATCCTTGCCAATGAACATCGGCCCGGTGATGCCCTGCTGCTGTCGAAACTCCACCAGCGCCTGGCAGACCGCCAGGATGTGCGTCTCAGTAAAACCAGCAGCCAGAGAAGTTCCGCGATGCCCCGAAGTGCCAAAAGCCACCTGCTGGGCCGGATTCTCCGGATCGGGCAAGGACGTATAATATGCAGAAACCAGCCTGGGGACGTTGCACAAAATCTCTCCCGGCGCGGGCAATCCAGCCAGTGGATGAGTCATATGGCCTCCGACAATAAAATAGATTGGGTGATTATAGCAAAATCCTGTCCAATTCTTTATCAACTCCCCATTCCGCCGTTATAATCAGTAAAATCAAAAACCACGTATCCCATGGAGCAAACCATGATCACCACTTACCATCGTCCCACCACCCTTCCCGAAGCCCTGGCGCTACTGACCAGACCCGATACTCTGGCCCTTGGCGGAGGTACCCTGATCAACACCCCGGCCTTCAAAAACCGGGATTTTTCCGTCGTCGACCTGCAAGCGCTAGGACTGGGAAAAATCCAGACACGAAACAGCCTCCTTGAAATTGGAGCCACCGTCACGCTGGAACAACTGCGCACCTGCCCCGACATCCCGTCAGCCCTGCAACAGGCCATCCGGCAGGAAGCCAGCCTGAACATCCGCAACAGCGCCACCGTCGCCGGAACCATCGTCGGACGCGACGGCCGCTCCCCCTTCCTCACCGCCCTGCTCGCCCTTGACGCAAAACTGACCCTCGAAAATGGCGAAACCGCCAGCAACCTCGGCCTGGGCGAATACCTGGCCCTGCGTCCGCACGGCCTGATTACGCTGATCAGCCTGCCGTTACAGGTCAAATTTGCTTACGAACAGGTCGCCCGCACTCCCGCCGACCTGCCAATCGTCTGCGCCGCCCTGGCCCAATGGAACAGCGGCCGCACCCGTCTGGCGCTCGGCGGCACCGGCACCACCCCCTTGCTCGCCATGGACGGCACCGAGCCTGGTGGCGTTGCAGCCGCTGCCCGCAACGCCTTCCACGAAGCCAACGACGAATGGGCCTCCGCAGCCTACCGCATGGATGTCGCCGCCACCCTGGCCAGCCGCTGCCTTGAAAATCTTCCCGGCTGATCTCAATATCTGGATTAAATCCAATCGCTGGGCCATCCTGCCCGCCCTGCCCCTGTTAAGTTTCTGGGGCTTTTGGTTTTTTAACCCCGCCTTTTGGTTCACCGCCGACCCGGCTGCCCAATACTTTCTCGATTCACTCGCCCTTTTCGCCGGCAAGCCCTACCTGTATGTAGACCACCCCGGAACACCCGTCAGCCTGCTCGGCTCCCTCCTGCTCGGGTTGACCTATCCACTCTTTGGCAGCCCGGAGAGATTAATCTCGTATTACATCGCCGAACCGGAAACCTTTTTTGTCATGGCGAATCTCGTTTTATTGGCCATGAATTTGCTGACAGTTTTTTGGTTTTTCCGCACCGTCACAGCCACCCTCAAAGAGGACCAGATCCTGGCTGGCGCTGCGCTCAGCCTGATGTTCTTCGGCATCCACCCGCAGGGTTTCAGCTCGCTGACTTACTGGTCGCACAACTCCTTCAATTTCATTTTTGGCACCCTCTGGCTGCTCTGGTTGGTTCACGAAGCCCAACAGCCCATCCAGCCCAAAAAACTGTTCCTGCTCGGATTCACTGCCGGAGCACTGAGCATGACCCAGCTTTACCTGCTGGCCTGGCTGGCCGGAGGCGCTTTCACCGTCTTCATGCTGCGCCTGTGCTCAAGCAAATCCCCACGCCTGGCCACCCAGGACAGCCTGATTTTCTCATTCGCTGGGATATTGGGAATCCTGCTGTTGCTCCTGCCAGCCTACAAAGCCCTGCCCAACTTCATTGCCTGGATTAAACGACTGGTGGACCACCAGGGGCTTTATGGTGCCGGCGAACCCGGGATCTACAGCCTAGACCTGCTTCCGCGCAGCCTGGCCTTTTGGGCACAATACGCTCCTCTCCTGATGACAGCCCTGGCTCTCAGCCTGTTGCTCATGGCCGGAGCACTGTGGGTGGCAACCAAAAACCAGCGCCCGCTTTCCACCCCAAACACAGCCCTGCTGACCGGGCTGATCGTGCAAATGCTCCTGCTGATCGTGATCCTGAGCAAGATGTTCTACCGCCTGCGCTACGTGCTATCACTGGCAGCACTGCTCCCCATTTTGCTTTTTCTCGCCATCCAGTTAACAGAACAAGCCGGGTGGCGGCTGCGCTGGCCCAAACGCCTGCTCTACACCGGATTACTGATCAGCACCCTGGTATTCATGGGGCAGGAAATGGTGACCCAACGCAAACACAACCACGAGGAACAGGAAGCCGCCCTCGCCCGTTCGCAGGTCATCACCATCCTGGCAAAGCAGCGTAATGTGGATGAAAAAAGCCTGTCTTTTGTCTATGCCTGGGGTACGCCGCTTAAATGCGCCGGCCTGCTGATGGCCAACAACTGGATCCGCGCTTTCGACCAGGAGCTGGCAGGTTTGTGCCCCAATCAATATGCGCTTTACGATTTTGCTTATGATACCCGGCTCAATACCCCCTACCCGATCCCAACCATCGATCAAATAGACTGGGATGTGGTGGTCTGGCCCGGCAACGGATCCAACCTTCCAGAGTACCTGGCCTCCGTGGGAGCAAAAACCATCCCCAACTCGTGGGGCGTGATTCGGGCCAAATGGTTTTATCTCCGCCCTGAAAAATAACGCGCCTAACGCTTCCGGCTTTTGTAAACCTGGAATTCAGGATTGTTGTACACCCGCCGCCATTCTGGGGAAACTGATATTACCTCGACAAGCTCCCGATACTCAGTTTTCATCACCACCAGATAATCCGGATCGGTTTTCGAGCGCAGAATAACCTGATCCAAACAATCAAGATCAGCGAGTGCCGCGCAGACGTTGGCATCCCACGACAACATACCCTGGCCTTCCAAATCACCCTGCCATTCCCTGGCCCAGTGCGCAAAGGCTGGAACCCGCTGAGAAAGGAAGGGGAACCATTCCGTTTCGCCGTAATCTGCCACCATGACATACTCAGCGGATGGGTCTGAGTTGTCTCGTAAAAACTCCCCGGCGGCAATCAGGTTGCGGGTCAACGATGGCTTCATCATCACCACACGCTCAAGCTCGGCGACGTAGATGACCAGAATGATCAGGATGGAAAGAGTTATTCCCACAGCGAACAGGATTTTCTTCTGCGCCAGGGCAGCTGTAACCGCCTGAAACAAGCCAATCGTCAGAAAAATTCCCAAAACGATCACAAACCGGCGACTTTCCAGGCTAAATAGCAGGGTGATGGCCAGCATGACGGGAACTTCATAGCGCCTGCGCGCCAACTGAACCCCGGCGCCAAACAGGGACAGCCACCCAAGCAGCGGAATTTCGAATAATTTACTCAGCCCCAAAAAAACCAGCCCCGCAAATTGGGATGGGTCTTGCACTGCGGTGACAATACTCGTCGTGCCGTGGGCTTGCATGGCGTTCAAAAATATGCTGGCAGGGTAGCGCGCCAGCACCACTCCCAGCCACGGAGCAACCGTCGCCAAGGCCACCAGGCCAACGACCAGGGCTTGCTTCCAGAGTTTGAGATGAAACAGGAACCAGATGCCCATCCACAGGCTGAGAAAAAAAGCATAGCCCAGGTGGCTTAAAATGGTCAGGCCGCTTAAAAAGCCCGCCAGCGCCGCCCACATCCAATTCGACGTGGTTTCTAGTTTCAGAACGATGAAAAAAGCCAGGGAAAAGGTGAGAAATGCCAGCCCGCGCACAGTTCCCGCAGCCCAGGCATTGCTCTCCACCAGGTATGGCGCTGCTGCGAGCAACACCGCTGCCAGCGCCGCCCAAACTTTTGACTGGAAAAGACGCTCATAGACGAGTGCAAAAACAACCAGGGCGGCTACGCTGAAAAAGGGCACCACCCAGCGCATGTAGAACCAGGTGGAAATTCCAAGCTTGAAAAAGGCGGCATGCAGGTAAAAACCCAGCGGCGGATATACGTACGGAACGCCCCCCAGGGCTTCCAGCGGCAGGCGGAAATTTTCTGCCGCCAGTTGTTCGCCAAAGCTGGCGAACATGCCCGCATAACCCACGGGAAGATCGTAACGATATGCATTAAGAAACAATGGAAGCAGGCCAAAAACAACGCAGCCAGCCAGGAAGAGCATTTTTCTTGATTTCATGGCGAAAATTGTACTATACTTCGGTACAATTCCTGCCTGCGACCAGGTGTGGTCTACCCCAAAACTGATTCTCGGAGCCCGTCCATGTCCTTCACTCTCTTACAAGAACGCACCATCCCCGAAATAAATTCTATCGTCAGGCTGTTCACCCATGACCAAACCGGCGCGCGCTTTTTATCCGTGAATAACAGCGACGAAAACAAGGCCTTCGGCATCACCTTTCGCACACCTCCGCAGACTTCCAATGGCATTGCCCACATCATGGAACATTCGGTGCTGTGCGGTTCGCGCAAATACCCGGTCAAAGAGCCGTTCATCGAACTTTCCAAAAGCTCGCTGAACACCTTTTTGAACGCCATGACCTACCCGGATAAAACCACCTACCCGGTCGCCAGCACCAATTTGAAGGATTTCTACAACCTGGTAGATGTCTACCTGGATGCAGTTTTTTACCCGCTGATTCCTGAGCGCACACTGATGCAGGAAGGCTGGCATTACGAGATGGAATCGCCCGAAGCGCCGCTGACCTACAAGGGAGTGGTCTTCAACGAGATGAAAGGTGCGCTCTCCTCGCCCGATGACCTGCTGGAAGAAGTTTCGCAGCAGGCGCTTTACCCCGATACACCCTACCGCCTGAACTCCGGCGGCGATCCCGCTATCATCCCGGCGTTGACATACGCCGAGTTCAAGCAATTCCACGAGACGTATTACCACCCCTCGAATAGTTACATTTATTTTTACGGGGATGACCCGGAAGCAGAGCGTCTGCGCCTGCTCGACGAATGGTTGAGCGCATTCGACCGGAAAAATATCCAGTCCGAGATTCCGCTCCAGCCGCGCTGGGGTCAGCCTCGCCGGGAGGTGCATGTTTACGATTCCGGCGAAACGCCCGATGCCCGGTCGTATCTGACAATCAACTGGCTGATGCCCGAAAGCACCGATGTCGAAACCACGCTGGCGCTTTCAATCCTTTCTCACATCCTGCTCGCCACCCCGGCTTCGCCGCTAAAAAAGGCCCTGTTGGATAGCGGCCTGGGGGAAGATATCCTTGGCGGCTACCAGGATGGCCTGCGGCAGGGGTTCTTTCAGGCCGGGATGAAAGGAGTGCTGCAAGAAAACCTGGCCGAGGTGGAGAAATTAATTGACGAGACATTGGCCGGGCTGTTGAAAAACGGCCTCGACCCGGAAACCATCGCCGCCTCGCTCAACACCATCGAATTTCACCTGCGCGAACAAAACACCGGGCGCTTCCCGCGCGGACTGGCGCTGATGCTGGGTGCGCTCGGATCCTGGCTGCATGATGGCGATCCATTTGCCGCGCTGGCTTTTGAAAGCCCGCTGCAAACCATCAAAGCCCGGCCTGCCGGATTTTTCGAAAAACTGATTCAGGAGCATTTGCTTGAGAATCCCCACCGCGTCACCGTGCACCTGATTCCCGACCCGGAAGAAGGCCAGCGCCGCGAAGCCGCCGAACGCGCCCAATTAGACTCGGCCCGCACTGTCATGACTCCCGCAGATATTCAGGCCCTGGCCCGGGCAGCCGCCGACCTGAAACATCACCAGGATACCCCCGACAACCCCGCAGCACTCGCCAGCATCCCTACCCTGACACTGGCCGACATTGACCCCAAAGCGCGCACCATCCCGCTTGAATTCGTCAAAATGCACGGCGCGACCTGCCTGTACCACCCGCTGGTGACCAATAACATCGTCTACCTAGACCTGGGATTTGACCTGCACAGCCTGCCGGCCGATCTCCTGCCCTACATCGGGCTGTTTGGCCGGGCCCTGCTGCAAATGGGTACCACCTCGCAGGATTTCGTCACACTGACGCAGCGCATCGGAAAAAGCACCGGCGGCATCCACTCCTCGGTGTTGACCTCCACCATCCGCGAGACAACCGACTCGGCGCTGTACTTTTTCCTGCGCAGCAAGGCCGTCACCGGTCAGGCAGGCGAACTGCTTGCCATCCTTCAAGATGTCCTGTTAACCGCCCGGCTCGACAATCGCGAGCGCTTCAAACAAATTGTGCTCGAGGACAAGGCGCGCAGCGAAGCCGGGCTGATCCCTGGCGGGCACCGCGTAGTTAACAGCCGTCTGCGGGCGCGCTTTAACGAAGCCGACTGGGCCGCCGAGCAGATTGACGGCCTGGAAAATCTCTTCTTTGTCCGGCGGCTGGCCGAACAGATCGAGACCGATTGGCCTTCCGTGCTGGAAAACCTGGAGACGGTGCGCCGGCTGCTGATCAACCGCAACGGTCTGATCATCAACGTGACGCTCGACCCGGCTGCCTGGGCCATTTTCCAGCCGCAACTTACCACCTTTCTCGCGGCCCTGCCCGCCGCAGAGCCAACCTCCGCCCCGCACAACACGCGCCGCAAAACGGTGTTCAACATGCAATCCACTGCCCGGCCCAACGAAGGCCTGACCATCCCCGCCCAGGTCAACTATGTTGGGAAGGGCGCAAACCTCTACGCGTTGGGCTACGAACCAGATGGCTCGCTAAACGTCATCAACAATTATCTCGGCACCACCTGGCTGTGGGAAAAAGTTCGCGTACAGGGCGGAGCATATGGCGGCTTCAGCAGCTTCGATTCGACCTCGGGAACCTACACCTTTTTGAGCTACCGCGACCCGAACATCCTGCCCACGCTGGAAAATTACGACAACACCGTCAAGTTCCTGCGCGACCTCGACTTGAGCGACTCTGAACTGACCAAGTCCATCCTCGGCACCATCGGCGACCTGGACGCCTATTTGCTTCCCGACGCCAAAGGCTGGACAAGCATGGTGCGTCACCTAACGAATACCACCGACGAAAAGCGACAGCAAATCCGCGATGAGGTGCTCGGGACATCGGTTCAAGACTTCAAAGAGTTCGCCCGCGTTCTGGAACGGCTGAACGCATCCGGCGAGGTGGTGGTCCTTGGCTCGGCAGATGCCATCGAAAAAGCCAACAAAGAACGGGCCGGGCTGCTGGAAGTCAGAAAGGTGATGTAACGGAGGCCTTTTAATCAGTCCTTCCAATACCCATGCCTGACCTTCCGCTCGATACCCTGCTGCCTGGCAACTGCATCGAAGTTCTCGCCACCCTGCCTGAGAACTCGGTCGACCTCGTATTTGCAGACCCGCCCTACAACCTGCAATTAAAAAATGAGCTATACCGGCCCAATCAGACGAAGGTTGACGCTGTTGATGACCCCTGGGACAAGTTTGCCAGTTTTGAGGAGTACGATGACTTCACCCGCAGCTGGCTGTTTGCCTGCCGCCGGGTACTGAAAGAGACCGGGACACTGTGGGTGATCGGGTCGTATCACAACATTTTCCGCGTCGGGAGGTTGTTGCAGGATCTGGATTTCTGGGTGCTTAATTCAGTCGTCTGGGAAAAGGAGAACCCGATGCCGAATTTTCGCGGCGTGCGCTTCACCAATTCCCACGAAATCCTGATCTGGGCCCAAAAGGTGAAGGGGAAACACTATACTTTTAATCATCAGGCCATGAAAGCGCTCAATGATGATCTGCAAATGCGCGCCGATTGGCGCCTGCCGCTGGCAACCGGCAAAGAACGCCTGAAATCGGAGGGCGCCAAGGCCCATTCAACCCAAAAACCGGAGGCGCTGCTCTATCGCGTCATTCTGGCCAGTTCAAACCCGGGGGATGTGGTTCTCGATCCGTTTTTTGGGAGCGGCACAACCGGGGCGGTGGCAAAAAAACTGGGGCGGCGCTGGATTGGGATTGAGCAAAATGCGGATTATCTCGATATCGCGGCGCGCCGCCTGGCCGCGGTGGAGCCTGCCCCGACAACATCTGTGCTGTGGCCCGATAAACGTCGCGAAGCGCGCATTCCTTTCGGGGCGCTGCTCGAAGCCGGGCTGCTTCAGCCTGGGGAAATCCTCTGGCTGGCGAAGGATGAATCGGTAACTGCGACGATCCTGGCAAACGGTCAGATTTGCAGCGGCGGGATAACGGGATCGATTCACAGTGTGGCGAAAAGTCTTTTTAACGGCATGCCGGTGAACGGCTGGGAGATGTGGCTTTTTCTTCAAAATAATCAGAAAATATCCATCGATACGCTGCGGGATGCTTTGCGTCAGAAACCTTCGCTCCCGGAATAATCCCATTAGTTTGTCTGACAAATTCAGAGTAGAATAGGGGTTGACGCCGCAAGGTTTGGCGCAAAAAATTCACAAAGGCAACGCATGAAAAAATATCGTTGGGTGCTCCTTGGAATTGTGAGCTTGCTGGCTGTGGCCGGGATGTCTTATTTCTGGGCGACCGGCTTGATGGATTCTTTATATGCCTATCGCTCTCCATTGTCCAGCTCGCCGGTTGCGGCGGGCCGGCCGCTTGGAGAACCGGTTTCGAGGCGGGTGGTGATGATTCTGGTGGATGCGCTGCGTGTGGACACGGCTGCGAATGCTGCCTTGATGCCCACTTTGAACCAGCTGCGGGCCGCAGGCGCTTCGGCGACGGTTCATTCCCGAACGCCATCTTATTCCTTTCAGGGCTGGACGACACTGCTGACGGGCGGCTGGCAGGAACTTTCAGACGGCCCGGCAATGAACCCGGCGGAGGGAGAATCGGCCTGGACGTGGACACAGGATAATGTTTTTTCTGCTGTGCACGCCACCGGGATGAAAAATGCCTATGCCGGTACGCATTATTTTACCGAGGTCATTCCTGCCGCCGCGCTGGACGCCAGTTTCATCGTCGAAAGCGAGACCATAGAAAATGATGCGCTCAGCGCTGCCGAAGCGGTGAAATTCATCCAATCTGGCGAGTATGCATTTGTGCTGCTGCACATCAACCAGGTGGATTGGGCCGGGCATCACGAAGGCGGCCCCCGCGATCCGCGCTGGAATGAGGCCGCCACCCGCGCCGACGCGCTGATTGCGCAGGTGCTGGCTGCGCTGGACCTGAGCCAGGATACGATCATGATTGTCTCGGATCACGGTCAAATTGACGCCGGCGGACATGGCGGGCAGGATGCAATCGTTCTGGTTGAACCCTTTGTCATGGCCGGCGCCGCAGTCAGACCCGGCGCGTATGGGGATATTGACCAGACCGACGTCGCGCCAACCATCACAACACTGCTGGGCGCGAATCTCCCTGCCGTTTCACAGGGTCACGCCCTGAGCGGGATGCTGAATTTGTCGGAGACACAGCTTTTAACCCTGACCCAGGCCTCGATTTTGCAGCAAAAAACCTTGTACGAAGCCTATTCCCGCGCCATGAACGTCGAACCGGTCGAAATCCAGTCCAGCCCGGATCATTTTCCCGTGACCATTTACCAATCTGCAATGGAGAACATCAAAACCGGACGCCTGAACAGCGAGCGGATCCCGCGCCTGATCCTGGCCGGGATGATTGTGCTCGCCCTGGGCTTCTTCCTGTTCAAAAACCATGGTCAGACCCTGGGGTGGATGCTGGCCTCCACAGCAATTTACCTGGCCGTTTTCCACCTGATCTACGGTCTCCTGCAAGGCCGCACCTATTCGCTCAGCTCGGTGCTGAGTTCTGGAGACATCATCAACACCGCCGCGCTGGATACTGCACTGGCCTTGATCATCGCCTGGCTGGTGCTGTTCACCGCATTGCGGCTGGCAACGCTCCCGCCGCTCCAGGCCACGCACACGCACCTGGCCTTCACCGGTATTGCGCTGTTGATCGTTGCGCTTCCCGCTCTATGGGGGTTTGCCTGGAATGGCGCAATCGTCACCTGGACATTGCCCGAAATGGCCAGCACCTTCCTGGCTTTCCTCTCTATTTTGCAATTGTTGATCATGGCAGCCGTTGGACTACTCCTGACGGGCCTGACCTCACTCCTATCCTTTTTATATCAACGAAACGGTAGGTCAAAATGAACCTTACACTAACCATTAATGGCTCTCCTTATCTTCTCGAGGCTGATGCCTCGACATCCCTGCTGGCGGCTTTGCGCGGGTTGGGTTTTCACTCGGTCAAATTTGGTGATGAGCAGGGCCTTTCCGGCTCCGACACCATCATATTTGACGGGAAACCAGTCAACGCCGGGCTGCTGCTGGCCGCCCAGGCCGAGGGACACCAGATCGCCACGCTGGAAGCGCTGGGCGAACACCCCGATCAGGGCTGGCGAAAAACGGACGGTCTACACCCGCTGCAACAGGCCTTCGTAGAGAACGGCGCCATCCAGTGCGGCTACTGTACCCCGGCACAGATTTTGGCCGCCAAGGCATTGCTCGATCAAAATCCCAACCCGAGCGAAGCCGATGTCCGCGAGGCGCTGGCGGGGGTCTTGTGCCGCTGCACCGGCTATGTCAAACCAGTGCAGGCCGTTTTACAGGCCGCCGCTGTGCTGCGGGGGGAAACCGGATTGGAAACTCGGGAAGCGTTATTCGGCAACCCTATCATCCCGCCCGTCGATTCCCAATTCCCGTCTAGCGGCTTGTCAAATACCGCAACCCGCGTCATTCCCAAAATAGTGCTCGTCCCCGAAACCAAACCCTACAAAACCGTGGGCAAACCGGAAAAAAAGCTGGATGCGATCAAACTGGTACAGGGCAAACCCGCCTTCGCCGCCGACATCGAGCCCCGCGCCCTGCTGCATGCCAAAGTCCTGCGCTCACCGCACGCCCACGCTATGATCAAGAGCATTGACGCTTCCAGGGCGCGCGAACTCCCCGGCGTGGCGGCCGTACTGACTTGGCAGGATGTGCCACGGGTCGTTTACTCCACTGCCGGGCAAAGCGACCCAATCCCCGGCCCGCTGGATACCTTCTCGCTCGATCGCAAGGTGCGCTTCGTCGGAGACCGGGTGGCCTTTGTCGCTGCAGAAACCGCCGAAATTGCAGAAAAAGCTCTCAGCCTGATCGAAGTCGAATATGAAATCCTGCCCGCCATCCTGGATATGCGTGAAGCGCTGGACAATCCCACCATCCTGCACGACGAGCCGGAATATGTCAATTTTGCCGGGTCGCATCCTGCTAAAAACCTGGCGGCCGAAATCCGCATTGATATTGGCAATGTAGAAAAAGGCTTTTCCGAAGCCGATCAGATCTTCGAAGCCGAGTACATCGTCCCCAAGGTGCAGCAGGCCCACATCGAGCCGCACGTCGTCGTCACCTACTGGGACGAAGATGACCGGCTGGTGATTCGCACCAGCACCCAGGTACCCTTCCACGTCCGGCGCATGATGGCCCCAGTGTTGGGGCTGCCCGTCAAACGGATTCGCGTCATCAAACCGCGCATCGGGGGCGGGTTTGGGGGCAAGCAGGAAGTACTGATGGAAGATGTCGCCGCACATCTGACCATCGCCACCCGGCGCCCGGTCATCTATGAATACACCCGCGAAGAAGAATTCATCGCCGCCCGCTCGCGCCACCCCATGCGCGTGCGTATGAAAACCGGCGTCAAACTCGATGGGACCATCACCGCCAACGAAATGATCGCCCTGAGCGACACCGGCGCCTACGGCTGCCACGCCCTGACGGTGACCGGCAACACTGGCCACAAAAGCATGGCGCTCTACGTCGGCGACGGCGAATACCGCAAATCGCCCAACATCCGCTTCTACGCCGACGTGGTTTACACCAACACTCCCCCTGCCGGCGCATACCGCGGCTACGGCGTGCCGCAAGGCTACTGGCCGCTCGACCGTCATTTAGAGAAAATTGCCCGCGCGCTGCATCTCGACCCGATTGAATTCCGCTTAAAGAACAGCATCCGCCCCGGCGAATACCACCCCTTCAGCACCGCCTGGAACGAAGGCCGCGAACCCCGCCCCGAAATCATCCACACCGTTGGGCTGGAACAGTGCGTGGCGCAAGGCAAAGCCGCCATCGATTGGGATAAAAAGTTTGGGAATGAGGCTTGGCACAAAAACCTGGCAGGTATCAAGTATCAAGTGCCAGGGAAAAACCTGACACCTGACCCTGGAAACCCTGATACCACGAAACGAAAAGGCATCGGCGTCGCCCTCGTCATGCAAGGCACCGCCATCCCCTACCTGGATATGGGCGGCGCCTCAATCAAAATGAACGACGATGGCTCCTTCAACCTGTTAATGGGCGCCACCGACCTCGGCACCGGCTCCGACACCGTCCTGGCGCAAATGGCCGCCGAAGTGCTCGGCGTGCCCGTGGATGACATGATCGCCTACTCATCCGACACCGACTTCACCCCCTTCGACGTGGGCGCCTACGCCTCTTCCACGACCTACATCTCCGGGGCCGCCGTCGTGCGGGCCGCCGAAATCGTCGCCGAAAAAATCAAACAACGCGCCGCGCTGATGCTCGGCCTGGCCGACACCACCGCCCTGCGCCTGGCCGACAGGCACGCCCACGCCCCGGATGGCCGTTCTGTACCCTTCAGCGAAATCGCCCTCGACAGCCTGCATCGTCAAAAACAGGAACAGATCATGGGCGTTGCCAGCTACGTCTCCCCCTCCTCCCCGCCGCCCTTCGCCGCCCAATTCGCCGAAGTAACCGTCGACACCGCCACCGGCGCGGTCAGAGTGGATAAACTGGTTATGGCCGTCGATTCCGGCATCATCGTCAACCCGGCCACCGCCTCCGGCCAGATCGAAGGCGGCATGACCCAGGCGCTTGGCTACGCCGTCTGCGAAGAAATGCTTTATGACGACAAGGGCCAGGCCCGCGAACGCGACTTCCGCGACTATCACATTTACCAGGCCGATGAAATGCCCGAGCTGGAAGTGATTTTCGTCGAAACCTTCGAACCGAGTCACCCCTTCGGCGTCAAGGCCGTCGCCGAAATCCCCATGGATGGAGTCGCTCCAGCAGTCGGGAATGCCGTGCTGGACGCCATCGGCGTAAATGTGGATATCAACCCGGTCACACCAGAACGCATCTGGCAGGCGCTCCAGGCCGGGAAAATGTCCCAGCCGAACCAGTAAACAGGAAAAAGCCCCGGCAAACCTCGCCGGGGCTTTTTGAAAAGCACCCGGAAACGGGTAAAATAAAAGTCAGATTGGACAGCCATTCTCGTGTCGTCCGATCCTATTTCATCCCGCCCAAAACCGGGATTTTCACATGGAGTACGCTTCTATGGCCGATCGTATTTACGTCACCGGACACGTCAACCCCGATACCGATTCAATCGCCGCCGCCATGGGCTACGCCTGGTGTCTGCGCGAACGCGACCACGTGGATGCCATCGCAGCCCGCGCCGGAGCCTTCAACCCGCAAACCACCTGGCTGCTTAAACGCCTGGAACTGGAAGGCCCGCTTCTGATGACAGACGCCTCGCCGCGCTTTGAATCTGTGCTGCGCCGCATCAACACCGTCACCCCCGATCGACCGTTGCGCGAAGCCTGGACGATTGCGTCACGCGCCGACGGCCTGGCACCGGTCGTCACCGAAGACGGCAAACCCTATGGGCTGATCAATGGGCTGAGCCTGTTCGATTTTCTGGCCAAGCTGGTCGGGCCCAACCCGCGCAGTGAAATGCAAATCTCAGAATTGCTCAACATGCCCTGCGGCGAAATGGCCGACACCGGGGTTCCCAAGTTCCAGGCTTCGGCCTTCATCCGCGATGCAATCAACCGCATCCTGCGAGACCAATACAACGAATTTTTCGTCATCGACGAGCATGGTCAATATATCGGTATTTGTCACCAAAAGGATGCCCTGAACCCGCCGCGCCTGAAGATGGTGCTGGTTGACCACAACGAACCGCGCCAGTCGATTGGCGCGCTGGAAGAAGCGGAATTGATCGAAATCCTCGACCACCACCGCCTGGGCAACCCTTCCACGCACACACCCATCCGCTTCTCAGTGGACGTGGTTGGCTCCACCTCGACGCTCGTCTCCGAAAAAATCGCCGAAGCCGGGCTGTATGCGCCCCCCGCCCTGGCCGGCATGATGCTCGGCGGGCTGCTGGCCGACACCTTGATCCTGACCTCGCCCACCACCACCGAACGGGATCATCAAGCCGCCGACCGCTTGGCCCGCTGGGCCTTCACCCTTAAATCACCGCTCAAAGGCGAGACGATCGAAAGCTTCGGCAAAGCCCTGCTCTCCGCCGGCGCCGGCCTCTCCACCCGCGACCCGAAGGAAATCGTCAGCACTGACATGAAAACCTACGAATCGGGCGGCTACCGCTTCGCCGTCGCCCAGGTAGAGGTAACCGACATCCTGACCATCGGCGAACATATCCCCATGCTGCGTGAAGCCCTCGACGGGTTGCGTGAAAGCAAAGCCTTTGACTTCACCATGTTGCTCATCACCGACGTGGTTCGCGGCACCAGCCGCCTGCTAATCTCCAACCCGCTGCAAATCCTTGATGAACTGCCCTTCCCACCCCTGGCAGATGGAACCCGCCAGGCCAACGGGGTCGTCTCGCGCAAAAAACAACTCCTGCCGGCCGTGCTCGGCCTGCTCGAAAAATAAGGAAGCAGGCATGCAATGAATGTAAATTTCTATCTACTCATCACCGAAGCCCAGGCCCGTGGCGAAAGCGTCGCCCTGTGCACCATCACAGAGGCGCATGGCTCCACTCCCCGGCACACCGGCTCCAAAATGTTGGTCTACGAGGACGGGCATTTCGTCGGCACCATCGGCGGCGGAGAATTGGAGCATCGCGTCCTCGACGAAGCCTGGATCGCAATGAGCACAGGCAAACCAACCAAATTACACTATTCCATGACCGACCCGGCCCGCGGCGATCCCGGCGTCTGCGGCGGCCAGGTGGAGGTCTTCGTGGAACCGATTCTGCCAAAAGAAAAAATCGTCATCATCGGCGGCGGACACGTCGGCCAGGCCGTGGCCCACCTGGCCAAATGGCTGGGATACGCCGTCGCGATTTCGGATGACCGGACCGAATTCTGCACCCCCGAGACAAACCCCGACGCCGATGAATTCTACCCGGTGCCAATGGAAAACCTGCCCGGGCTGCTGCCACTCAACCGTCAAACCTCCCTGATCCTGACGACGCGCGGCTCCAGCGTTGACGTGCTTGGGCTGCCGGCCTTGCTGCAGAGCAAAGCCGGTTACATCGGCGTGATCGGCTCCCGGCGGCGCTGGGCCACCACCGTCTCCGGGTTGAAAGAAAAGGGGCTCAGCGAGGCAGAAATTGCCCGCATCCACTCACCCATGGGGCTGGAGTTAAATGCCGAAACCCCGGAAGAAATCGCCGTCAGCATCCTGGCCGAGCTACTCATGCTCAAACATGGCAGCAATGGAAAGCCGATGACCGAAAAATAAGCGGAGTTCCGGTGCGAAGTCGGCAGCCTGGCACGCAACTTTTCTAAAGGGGTGACGTATATCCCCCAGGAAACATCTTGAAATTGGCAATTTCATCAGCTACAATAAGCCTGTTGACAGATCAAACCCCAAAGGAGAGAATTATGGCGCGGATTTTTGATGTCATTGAGTACCGCAATGAAATGGTGGATGAAATCGTCCATCGTTTCCCGGACGATTCGAGCATCGGTGATTATCGCATCGGTTCCCAGTTGATCGTCCGCGACGGACAATCAGCGGTGTTTTTCCGCAACGGCCAGGCCTTGGATACCTTCGGCCCCGGCATGCACACGCTGACGACCTACAACGTCCCCAAGCTGATCGATTTCATCGGGAAAGCCTTTAACGACCGCACGCCCTTCCCCGCGGAAGTGTACTTCGTCTCGCTGAAAGAGTTTGCCAACAAAAAATGGGGCACCCCGCAGCCGATCATCGTCCGCAACCCGGGCGTTGGTTTGGGCGTAGCGCTGCTGCAAGGCTTTGGAACGTATTCCTTCCAGGTCAGCGACCCGCAACTCTTTGTCACGAACATTGTCGGCAAACAGGCCATTTTCCGCACCTCGGAAATCGAAGAACGCATGCGCACCATGCTGCTCTCCAAGTTCCAGGATTTGCTCGGCGAGACAGGCGCGAAGAAAAGCGTGCTCGAACTAATCGGCCTGACCGAAGAACTCGGCGCGGGCGTTCGCGCCAAGGCGCAGGATGATTTCGCCGCGCTCGGCCTGACGCTGAAGACTTTCTATATCGGCAACCTGAAACCGTCCGAAAAATCGGCCCAGGAACTGCGCGATATGGGCATGCTTGATATGAACGTTTACACCCAGCTGCAAGCCGCCGATGCGATGCGCGACGCGGCCAACAACCAGAGCGGCGGCGCTGGCCTGACAGCCGGCATCGGCGCCGGGATGGGCATCGGCAACCTGATGGGCCAGGCGCTCCAGGGCGGGATGCAGCAGCCCCAGCAACAGCAACAACAGGCTCCCGCCGCGGGTGGCGCTGCGAATGGCGGCATGCCCGAAGTGATGACTCCTTCCGAAGCGGCGGCTGTACTGCGGGTTTCTGAAGAAGACGTTATCGCCGCCATCCAGGCCGGCGACCTGAAAGCCAAGAAACTCGGCAACGCTTATCGCATCAGCAAGGGCTCGTTGGAAGATTTCTTGAAAAGCTAAAAGCCCGTCGAAAGTCAAAAGTAAAAGACGCCGATCCCAACAGAACGGCGTCTTTTTTGACCTATGACGTTTGACCTTCGACCGACGCTAGGCCCGCATTTTGAAAAACTGCGTCATTTTCATCGCCAGGTTCAGGTCGCCGGTCAGTTTGAGTTTGCCCGCCATGAAAGCCTGCATCGGGTCGAGTTTGCCGGTGAACAGGTTGATGTAGTCTTCCGAATCGGCCATCAACGTCATCTTGGGAGCAGGATGGACACCCTTCTGGACATCGACTTTGCCGTCTTTGATGGATGCGTACCATTCGCCGGGTTCCGCGCCGCTGAATTTGAACTGGAGGGTGACATCCAGCCCCGCCGCTTTTTCTGGGACGAACGCGCCGGGCATTTTGGTCATCAGATCTGCAATTGTTAAGGGCATACGATTCTCCTTTTTGTTTGGGTAGGGGCGACCCAATGGGTCGCCCCTACAATATATTATTGTAGATTTTCAAAAATAGCCGCCGCGCCCATGCCGCCGCCGATGCACATGGTGACCATGCCATACTTGGATTTGCGCCGCGCCATTTCATAGATGAGTTGGGTGGTCAGCTTGGAGCCGGTGCAGCCGAGCGGATGCCCGAGCGCCATCGCGCCGCCGTTGACGTTGACTTTCTCCGGGTCGATGCCGAGCGTTTTGACCACGGCCAATCCCTGGGCCGCGAAGGCTTCGTTCAACTCGAACAGGTCGATGTCTTCGAGCTTGAGTCCGGCCTTTTCCAGCGCCTTGGGGATGGCAACCACCGGGCCGATGCCCATGTAATCGGGTTCGACGCCGCCCACGGCGAAGGAGACAAACCGGGCGAGGGGCTTCAATCCCAGCTTCTCAGCTTTTTCTGCCGACATGACAATCACGCCCGCCGCGCCATCCGACATCTGGGAGGAATTGCCAGCGGTGATGGTGCCGCCTTCTTTGAAAGCCGGTTTCAGCTTGGTCAGCCCTTCCAGCGTGGAGTCGCCGCGAGGGCCTTCATCCCGTTTCAGGGTGAATTTTTTCGTCACGGGCTTTTCATCCGCATCCAATTCAGTCACTTCCACGTCAACGGGAACCAGCTCCGGGTCGAACAGGCCGGATTCCACCGCTTTGGCGGCCAGCAGGTTCGAGCGCAGGGCAAAAGCATCCATCTCAGCGCGGCTGATTCCGTAGCGTTCGGCCACATTTTCAGCGGTCAGGCCCATGTTGGTGTAGTAGTGCGGCAAATCCTGGGCAAAATGCGGATTGGGCGAGAATTTGTAGCCCATCATCGGCACCATCGACATCGATTCTGTGCCGCCGGCGATGGCCACGTCGATGTCGCCCGCTTTGATGGCGTAGGCCGCATGCGCAATGCTCTGCACACCCGATGAGCAGTATCGGTTGATGGTTTCGCCCGGCACTTCGATCGGCAGCCCGGCCCGCAGGGCGATCATGCGCGCCATGTTCAGGCCCTGCTCGCCTTCGGGGAAGGCGCAGCCGATGACCACATCGTCAATTTCGGCGGGGTTCAGCCCCGGCGCGCGCTTGAGCAATTCCTGGATGACCAGCGCCATCAAATCATCCGGCCGGACGGTAGCGAGAGAGCCTTTCTTGGCCTTCCCCACCGGCGTCCGCGCCGCTGCAACGATAACAGCATCTCTTTTGTTCATAAGTCAGTCTCCTTCAAAAACAGGACACGGAAAACACGGATTACACGGAGTAACACGGAAAAAGCATTTATTTTTGGACCCATTTCAGCGAGCCTTTGCGGTCATTGTCATAAACCACACGTTTGAACTTGGGCGAAACGCCGAAGTTGATCACGTAACCCACTTCGATTTGAGTGGCTTTCAGGTAATTGAGCAACTGAGCCTCGTGCTCACCAATGATTTGGGATGCCGCTTTCAATTCAAGGATGATTAAATCATTGATGACCATATCTGCGGTGTATTCGCCAACGACCTGTCCATGGAAATATACCTGGATGGCTTTCTGCTCTTCAACCTTGAAACCTTCTTCACGCAAAGCGATGCCAAAAGCCTTCTGGTACACTTTTTCGTTAAATCCATAACCGAGCTCATAGTGTACTTTGAAAAACACGTTGATAATCTTTTCGCTCAAATCAGCGTGCTTGCCTTCAAACTTCGGTCTTGCTTGCCGAAAGCCATAGCCCGGTTTTTCCATAAAAACTCCGTGTTCCTCCGCGTTTTCCGTGTGTTCCGTGTCCAGAAAATTAGTTCCTCAACGGTTTCCCGGTCTGGAGCAGGCTCCACATCCTCGCCTGGGTCTTTTCTTCACCGCACAGGCTCAAGAACGCCTCGCGCTCCAGGTCGAGAATATACTGCTCGCTCACCCAGGCCGGTTTCGACAGTGCGCCGCCGGCCAGCACATTGGCCAGCTTGTTGGCGATGTGGTTATCATACTCGCTGATATACCCGCCCGCCTTGAACATGAACGCGCCGACTTCCACTGCGCCGAGCATATCGCGGCCGGGCGCGTAAATCTTCTCCGGCGCGGGCGGGGCGTAGCCCGTGTTGACCATGTGCAGCACTTCCTTCTTGGCTTCGGTCAGCACATGCTCGCGGTGCATCACCACGCGGTCCGCCGGGCCAAGGATGCCCATCTGGCGCGCTTCTTCGGCGCTCGTCGCCACCTTCGCCTGCCCAATCTGGATAAAGGCGCGCTGCAAATACGGGAAAATCTCGCCGTATTCGGTTTTCATCGGCGGGTTCATGATGCGGCGCATGATTTCCTTTGTGCCGCCGCCCGCTGGGATGACGCCAGCGCCCATCTCCACCAGGCCGATGTACAGCTCGCCAGCTGCCACCACGCGCGAGGCGTGCATGGTCACTTCACAGCCGCCGCCCAGCGCCAGGCCAGCCGGAGCCACCACCACCGGTTTCGGCGAGTAGCGCATGCGCATGTTCAGGTTTTGCAGCTTGCGGATCGCCCCATCGAGCGTCTCCCACATCTGCTGCTGCGCCGCGACCACCACCATGAACAGGTTTGCGCCCGCGCTGAAATTGTCAGCCTCCGAGCCAATCACCAGCCCGTCGAAATCAGTTTCGGCGCGGTTCAGGGCTTCGTTGACAATCTCGAAAATGTCATCGTCGAGCGCGTTCATCTTGGTGTGGAATTCCACGCAGCCGACGCCATCGCCGATATCGTAGAGCGTCGCGCCCGTGTTTTGGGTGACCACCGTCTGCTTTTTGAGCATTACCAGGCTGGATGTACTGGCGAAGGGGACATAAGCCCGTTTCGCGACATCGTACACGCCTGTTTTTTGGTCGCCGCTATATTGGTAGAAGGATTCGCATCCGCCCTGGAGCATGTCTTCCACCCATTGGGCCGGAGTGTACCCTTCGGCTTTCATCTGTTCGACCGTTTCGCGGACGCCGAGCATGTCCCACATCTCGAAGTAGCCCGCCTCGTGGCCGAAGCCCCAGCGCATGGCGTCATCCAGCGGTTTGGCAGTATCCGCCACTTCGGGGACGATACTGGCAGCGTACTGGAAAGCCTGGAGTGTGAGAGCACGCACCAGCTTCGCGCCTTTATCATCCGCCTTGAGAAATACTTTTAGACGGTCACCCAGCCCCTCGACATCCTTCGCCGCTTTGACGGAATCAAATCTCGGCTTGGTGGGGGCTTCATGTTCCAGTGTGGACAAATTCAGCGACCAGAATTCCTTCTTTCCATCCGCGCCGCGCACTTCCTTGTAAAACCCGACTTTGGCCTTATTGCCCAGCCAGCCGCGCTCGACCAGGGTGTGGATGAGCGTGTTGGGCTTTTCGGCGGCCAGGTATTTCTGCCCGAGCGTGTCATACGGGATCAGCGGGGCCAGGTTCTTGCCGACGTGCTCCCAGACATCCACGCCCACCAGGTCGATCAGGCGGAACATGGCGGTGCGGGGGCGGCCAGCCAGCGGGCCCATCAGCGCGTCAACTTCATCGACGGTGTAGCTGTTCTCGATGATGAAATCCATGGCAAACGCGCCGGTGCCAAAGGCCAGGCGGTTGCCGATGAAATTGGGCGTATCTTTGCACAGCACGATGCCCTTGCCGAGCCGGTATTCGCCAAAATGGCTGATGAACTCGGTGACAGCGGGCAGCGTATCAGCGGTGGGGATGATTTCGAGCAGTTTCAGGTAACGCGGCGGGTTGAAAAAGTGCGTCCCGAGGAAATGCTGCTTGAAATCGTCGCTGCGCCCTTCGGCGATGTCTTTGAGCGGAATCCCGGATGTGTTCGACGAGACGATGCTGCCCGGCTTGCGGACTTTGTCGATGCGCTCAACCAGGTTTTGCTTGATTTTGAGATTCTCGATGATAACTTCGATGATCCAATCCGCCTTGCTGATGGCGGCTTCGAAATCATCTTCGAGATTGCCTGTCTTGACCAGCGAGTGCTGATCCGACGAGAAAAACGACGCCGGGCGCGACTTTTTGGCCGCATCCAGCCCGTTGTTGACGATTTTGTTGCGGGCGGCTTTATCTTCGCTCGCGCCTTTTGGCACAATATCGAGCAGCGTCACCGGCACGCCAGCGTTGGCCAGGTGCGCCGCAATCGCCGCGCCCATCACGCCAGAACCGATGACGACTGCGTTGTGGATTTTGTATTTCATGGTTTCTCCGTTTCACTGTTTTCCAGTTTTCCGGTTATCCCGTTCAACTGAACAACGGGATAACCGGGTAACCGAATAACTTTAGCGCAATTCCGAACCCGAGTAGCCCAAAACCTGCCGCGCCACCACCAGCCGGTTGATTTGCCCGGTGCCTTCGTAGATGTCGGTGATTTTGGCATCGCGGAACCACTTTTCGAGCAGGTATTCGCGGCTGTAGCCGAGCGGCCCCATGATTTCGACCGCTTTCTGCGTGATTTTGGTGACAATGTCGCCAGATTTGACTTTGCTCATCGACGACTCGAGCGCATTCGGCTGTTTGTTATCCGCCATCCAGACCGCTTTCAAGACCAGCAGCCAGGCGCTTTTGAGCATGATTTCCATGTCAATCACATCGCGCTCGATGGACGAGAGCTTCTGGCGCGGCAGTCCATAGCGGATTTCCACGCCCTGTTCGGCCAGCATCTTTTTGACTTCTTCAAAAGCCGCGCGCGCCACGCCGATACCGGTCGCCGCCACCAGCGGGCGGGTCGCATCGAAAGTCGCCATCGCACCCTTGAATCCAGTGGTTGATTTTTCAACGGTCGGGCTGCCGAGGATGTTCTCGAACGGCACGCGCACCGCATCCAGTGTGATCGAAGCAGTATCGCTGACGCGGATGCCCATCTTATGCTCGAGCTTGGTCACCTTCACGCCGGGAGTTCCGGCTTCGACAACGAACGAGCGCATCCCCGAGCGACCAGCCGTTGGATCGATGGAGGCCCACACCACGATGAAGCCTTTGCCAAATTCGGGATGATCGTTGAAGGATTTATCGCCAGCGGTGACGAAAATCTTCTCGCCGGTGATGACCCACTCGCGGGTGGCTTCATCCAGCACGGCGCGGGTGCGAATGGCAGACGTATCCGAGCCAGCGCCGGCTTCGGTCATGCACATCGCCGCAAAGGTCGGTTTTTCACCGTTAAAGCGGGATAAAAACTTCTCGCGCTGCTCGGCATTGCCAGCCGCCTGCACCGCCGCCGCGCCCAATCCGCCGCCGGGGGTGATCAGGTACATGCCCACATCGCCCCACGAAAGCATCTCAAGCTGGTTGGCGAGCACCTGGTACGCCACGGATGGCCGTTTGGGCTTCCCCTCACCCCCATCCCCTCTCCCAGTGGGAGATGGGGCAGGGGGTGAGGGCTTCTCTTCCGCCGGAGCCAGCGATCCCGCCGAGCCGCCCATGGCCTTCATGGCCGTGTGCATAAACTCGACGTAGCTGTACGGAATTTCGTGTTCGTTCTCATCCATCTCGCGTGAGACGGGACGCATCATATTATCCGCCACGGTTTGCAGCAAATACCGGGCATTTTCAACTGGTTTGGGGGTTTCAAATTCGATGGTCATTTTCAAGTCTCCTTCAACCTTCTTTCGTCTTTCATCTTTCCTTCAGAAAAGAAGAAAGATGAAAGAAAATCAGACGATAGCCAATCCCGTGAAGCTCGCGAACCCGCGCCCTTCGCGCATAAACTTCTCCACCGGGTGATCGCGGATGTAGCCGTGCCCGCCCAGGATTTGCACACCCCGGTCGGTCACCATCATCACCATGTCGGCGGCGCCGGTGGCGGCCAGGTAAGCTTCGGTGGCGGCATCTGCCGCGCCGGTATCGAGCTTCCAGGCGGCTTCCCAGGTCAGCAGGCGCATCGATTCGATTTCCATCGCCATTTCGGCCATCATGAAGGCAATCGCCTGTTTCTGCGCCACTTTCACGCCGAAAACATCGCGTTCCTTGGCATAATCGCGCGCATATTCCAGCGAAGCCTTGGCCACACCGACTGCCAGCGCGGCATTGGTCACGCGCATCGCGGCCAGCACGGGCGCAAAATCGCCATCCAGCAGGTTGGATTCGGGGACTTTTACGCCGTCGAATTTGACATCGAACAGCGGGAGCGCGTTCAAGCTCATCAGTTTGATCCGCTCGGAGACAACTGCCCCGGAGCCTGCTTCCACGAT
The DNA here is from genome assembly GCA_903875215.1 of uncultured Anaerolineae bacterium. Classification (GTDB taxonomy): domain Bacteria; phylum Chloroflexota; class Anaerolineae; order Anaerolineales; family Villigracilaceae; genus UBA5195. Next base: position 76,812 of record CAIQVH010000031.1, on the reverse strand, counting down.
AAAGGCTTTGGTCGCCCCGTCGAGGGACGCGTACACCACCATCGCTTTGGCCGAATCCGCATACGGGACGTAGGTTTTGGCTCCGCTCAGGATGTAGGAATCGCCATCTTTAACGGCAGTCGTTTTCAGGGCGGACGGGTCAAAGTCGAAAGATTTTTCGACCAGCGCGGCAGTGTAGGGTGTCCAATCCGCCTCAATAACGGGCGGAATCCACTTCCCCTTTTGCTCCTCGCTGCCCATCAGCAAAACCGGCGTGACGAACAGCGACGGTGCCATGACCGCCAGCGCGCCTGCCAGGTCGCCAAAAGCCAGTTCTTCGGCGGCCAGCACGCCCGTGACGGCGCTGCGCTCGCCGAACCCGCCATAGGCCTCGGGAATGGACGCTTGCAGTACGCCCACTTCCCAGCCTTTGCTCACCAGTTTCTGCGGGAGAGCCTTCCCCTCTTCCGCATCGTGACCGGCAGCGCGCAAATCGTTTTTGGCGTAGCGCACTACCGTGTCGATGAGCATTTTTTGTTCATCTGTTGGTGTAAAACCGTACATCGTGCCTCCTTTGGTGGGTAAATGGATCAAGCAAATTACAATTTACCGGGAACTGATATCCCGTTGAGAAAAAAATCAGCCAAATAATCTGAAACCTGCTCAACGGCCATGGGACCGGCAGGGTGATACCATGTAATCGTCCAGTTAAGAGCGCCGAGCAAGCCGCGAACGGCCAGGGGGATGTTTTCGCAGCGAAATACGCCCGCCTGCACACCCTGCTGGAGCAACTCGCGCCACATCTGCTCAAACCGGTCGCGGTTTGGGATGTGGCGCATATATAAGGTTTCATCGAGAGAACGGTATTCAAGCAAAAGAACAGAACCGAGATCACCCTGCTCATTGAGCGCGGAAAGATAAGCGCGCATGGCCAGGCGAAGTTTTTGGTCAGGGGGCGCTTCCAATTCCATTACCTGCCCCATGCGCCCACTGACCAGGGCCAGGGCGGTATCCAGCAATTCCACCAGAATTTCCTGTTTACTGGAAAAATGGTGGTACAGGCTGGCTTTTTGCAAGCTGACAGCCTCGGCGATATCAGCCATCGAGGCACCATGATAGCCCTTTTGGCGAAAAACCTGCGCAGCTGATTGTAGAATATCATCACGTGTCATTATTTCTCCCTACCGAACGGTCGGTAGGTAAATCATATCAGGGAATGAAAGCAAAGTCAAGATGTGAGGCAAAAGCAGGGATCAAAAAGATCAAATTTCATGAAACTGAAAAAGGCGTGGATTTATGAAATGGAAGGTTCCCAAAACAGCAGAACATGAATATGCTATAATATTTTTATGGCAGAGACACAAACTCAGACTCCCGCACCCACACCTGCCCTGCCGACCTCACAGGATGTCGACCGGGAAGCAGAACGCCGCAACCGGCAGTTGACTCTCACCCTGATTGTGGCCGTACTGGTTTTCCTGGCACTGACCGGGCTGGCCGTTTTTGGCCTGACCCGTGACGCCAGCGTGACCCAGAACATCCGCGATATCTTTATCATATTCCTGGCGCTCGAATCACTCATCATCGGGGTGGCACTGGTGGTTTTGATAATTCAGATCGCCAGCCTGATCAACCTGCTGCAAAATGAGATCAAACCCATCCTTGATGCCACCAATGAAACCATCGCCACCCTGCGAGGCACCAGTGAATTCTTGAGTGAGAACCTGGTCGCGCCGGTGGTAAAACTCAACAGCTATCTTGCCGGTTTCCAGCGCATGCTGGAAATGGCCGGCTTGAAGAAAAAATAACTGACCCGCTAAGAGAGAGAGAGAAAGGAGTACTCCCATGTCTGATCGTGATGAATTTGGTGCCTTCCTGGTTGGCTTTATCGTCGGTGGCCTGACAGGTGCAGTGGCGGCTTTATTGTTCGCTCCGCAATCTGGTGAGGAAACCCGCGCCGTGATCAAGGAACGCTCTATTGAACTGCGAGACAAAGCCAGCGAAGAAGCCGAGATTGCGTTAAAGCGTGCAGAAGAAGCCGCACTGGAAGCACGCCAAAAGACCGAAGCCCTGCTCAAGCAGGCGCGCATTCAAGGTGAAGAAATCACGTTGAAAGCTGTAGACAAAGGCAAAGAACTGGTGGAGACTACCCGCGATACAGTCAAAAAAGCGACCAGCCGCAAAAAAGGGGCAAGTGAAGCCCCACTGGACGCGCAAGCCTGATTATTCCGCCAAAACACAAAGGCCTGACCTGCGTCAGGCTTTTTGTTTTTTGAAGGTGCCTGATGCGCGCCGTTCTGCGCTTTGTTTTTTTCCACTTTTATCACTCCTTCGCATGGACCTATGACCTGGTCGCCGCGGTTGTTTCGCTTGGGCGCTGGCAGGCCTGGGGACTCGCCGCTGTGCCGCACTTGCTGGGCCGGCGGATTCTAGAGCTGGGATTTGGTCCCGGACATTTGCAGGTGGAACTCCACCAGCAGGGCTTCCTGGCTCTGGGCCTGGATGAAAGCCAGCAGATGATTCGGCAGGCAGTAGGCAACCTGGCCCGCAACCGTTTCCAGCCCCGGCTCACACGCGGCCTAGCCCAGACTATGCCCTTCGCTGCGGAGAGTTTCGACAGCGTACTGGCGGTCTTTCCGACTGAATATATTATCGACGCGAAAACACTGGGCGAGATTCGCAGGGTGCTGCGAGCGGGTGGCCGCCTGGTGGTGGTGCCAATGGCCTGGCCAACCGGCACTACCTGGCCGGAGCGGTTGGCCGATGGGTTGTTCAGAATTACCGGGCAGCGCGAGGATTTGACGGAAGACTACTCAGAGCGGATCAGCGCCGGGTTCCGCGCCGCCGGATTCCGGGTGGATCTCCGGCTTGAGAGGCAACCTCGCAGCGTGGCAATGGTCGTTGTCGCAGAGAAATTTTGCGTCTGCGAGTCTGAATAGTATCGGTTTTTAAGGTAGAATCCTGTTCATGGATGTTCAAATTGCGGTTGCGAAGATTAATAAGTATGCCGTTTCTGAGAGCGGCGACACGCTGGAGGTGGTAGAACGACCCGGCGGCGGGCTCTCGGTGGTGCTGGCCGACGGGCAGACTTCGGGGCGCGGGGCCAAGGCCATCTCGATGATGGTGGTCCGCAAAGTGATCAGCCTGTTGGCCGAAGGAGTGCGCGACGGGGCGGCGGCCCGGGCGGCTTCCGATTACCTGTTCACCGAACGGAATGGGAAGGTCTCCAGCACGTTGAATATCATTTCGGTGGATTTGCAGACAAAAACAGTGGTGCTGGCGCGCAATAACGAGGCGCCCATGTATCTGGCACGGAATGAGCTGGTGGAGTGCATGGATGAGCCGAGCACTTCCATTGGCGTGGCGCGCAATGTCAAGCCGAAAATTACCGAAATCCAACTGGAGCCCGAACTGACGGTGGTCGTCTACACAGACGGGCTGGTCCATGCCGGGAAGCGCCGCGGGGCGCAGATGGACGTGGGCACGACTCTGCTGGGATTGCTGGAAGACGAAAACCCCACGCCCCAAGAGATTGCAGATGCTCTATTGGCCCAAGCCTTGCAATTGGATGACGGCCGCCCGGCGGATGATATGAGCGTGGTGGTCCTGCGAGTGATGCCGCGCTCAGGCGACGACGTGCGGCGGATGTCGGTGCGACTGCCTATCAACGTATGAAGACGTTTTTGAAAACGTGGAAAGCTTCCTGGCGTGATACGTTCCTGCTGCTGGGGGAATTTCGCCAACCCGTGCTGGTTTTTTCGCTGGCCATAATTACCTGCGCCCTGGCTTATTTCAGGCTGGCACAGCTGTACCACGAACCCATCGAGACCTACGTCGAAGCCCTTTACCTGATGCTGACGCTGACTTTTTTGCAGCCCAGCGGCGAATTCCCCAATCACCCGATCTTGCAGCTCTTTTTCTTCGTCATGCCGGTGATGGGCGTGCTGACACTGGCGCAAGGGCTGGCCGATTTTGGCTATTTATTATTCAACCGGCGCTCGCGGAGCAAGGAGTGGGAAATGGCAGTGGCTTCTACATTAAGCAATCATCACATTCTGGTTGGCCTGGGGCACCTGGGCTACCGGGTGACCGACCAACTGCACGACATGGGCGAAGAAGTCGCAGTGATCGAACTGAAATCCACGGCTGACATGGCTGGAGCCGTCCAAAAGATGGGCATTCCCGTCATTCACGATGATGCCACCCGTGAGCTGGTGCTGGAAAGCGCCAATATCCGGAAAGCAAAATCAATTATCCTATGCATCCAGGATGACGCGTTAAATCTCAAAATTGCTTTGAAGGCGCGCAGCCTGAACAAAAATATCCAGGTGGTGATTCGCATTTTCGACGAGGAATTTGCCGAGGCCTTGCACACCCAGTTTGGTTTCACCGCCCTGAGCGGCACCGGAATCGCAGCCCCGGTGTTTGCCGCTTCAGCCGCCGGAGCCGAACTCACCAACCCAATCAGCATCGAAGGCGAGGCACTCAGCCTGGCACGCCTATCAATCGATGCGAAATCTGTCCTGGCAGGAAAAACGATCGGGCATGTGGAAGACAACTACAGCGTTTCCATCATCCTGATTCGCTTCGATCACCATTCCAATTTCCATCCCAGCGCCAGCCAGCTCTTAAGTCCCGGCGATCAGATCGCGGTACTGGGACGGCCGCAAAAACTACACGCCCTGCTGCATGCCTCCCGATAAACAGCCCCTGATTGGACTGGTAGGACCGTGCGCCTCGGGGAAATCCACGCTTGGAGCCCGGCTGGAAAAACGCGGCTACCGGGTCAAACATATCGCCCAGGAACATTCCTATGTTCGGGATATGTGGAAGCGCATCACCAACCCGGATGTGCTCATTTTTCTCGACGCTTCCTACCCGGTCACCCTTGCACGGCGGAATTTAAACTGGTCTGAAGCCGATTACGCCGAACAACACCGCCGCCTGGAGCACGCCCGCGCACACGCCGACCTGTATATTTTTACCGATTCTGCCAGCATAGAGACCATTGAACAGCAGATTGTGGATTTTTTGCAGGCCATGGGGTATGACGCAGCCTCCAGTTTGTGAAATTCAGCTTTTACGTTTCACCTTATTAGGGGTATAATCGGGGCTTGCAATCGAGCCAGCCAATGGCTGGTATTTTTTGTGCATGGAGAGGTCGTACATGATCCGCAATCTCACCACCAGGCTGGTCATCATTCTCCTGATTGTTGCCGCAGCAATCTGGATTGATGCCAGTCAAACTATCAACATTACCAATCCATTTTCTCAAACAACCCTGCTGAAACAGGATGTCAGCGCAAGGTTGGGTCTGGACCTGCGCGGCGGCGTGCAGGTATTGATGGAAGCCGATGTTCCCGCCGACGCAACCGTCGATCCCGAATCATTGCAGGTTGCCCGTACCATTCTTGAAAACCGCACCAACGCTCTTGGCGTTTCAGAAACCAGCCTGCAAATCGCCGGCGACCGCCGCATCGTAGGTGAATTCCCCGGCGCGAAAAATGCTGACGAAGTGCTGGCCACCATCCAGAAAACCGGCCTGCTCGAATTCGTCGATACGGGGACAGTCGCCCTCAACGTGGGCGATTCCATCCTGACTGATTTTTCGGCGACCAACGAACCCGCTCCCGCACCCACGCCCGCTGCGGATGGCACCACCCCGGTCATTTATCATACCGTCATGACCGGCAAGGATCTGAAAACAGTCCAGGTTGTGCCGGCCTCGCTGGGCGGATACCAGATCAGCTTCGAGCTGACCACAGACGGGACAAAGATTTTTGCCACCCACACCGCGGCCAATACCGGCAAATTCCTGACCATCGTCCTGGATAAGAAAGTGATTTCCAGCCCGCGCATCGACAGCGCCATCACCGAAGGCAAAGGCGTGATCACAGGCAGCTTCACCACCGAAACCGCCAACGCCTTCGCAGTGCAACTGCGCTATGGTTCCCTCCCCATCCCTCTGAAAATCGTTCAAACCCGCATAGTTGGGCCGTCGCTGGGTGAAGACTCTCTACGCAAAAGCCTGATTGCCGGTCTGGTCGGGATGGTGATCATCATCCTGTTCATGGGGCTATATTACCGTCTGCCCGGCGTTGTCGCAGATTTAGCCCTGCTGGTGTACGTCGCCGTCAGCTTCATGCTCTTCAAAACCATCCCCGTGGTGCTGACCCTGCCTGGTATTGCCGGCTTCATCCTTAGCATCGGCATGGCCGTGGATGCCAACGTGCTTATTTTCGAACGCCTGCGCGAAGAATTGCGAGCCGGTCGAAACCTGCACCAGGCCATCGACCTGGGCTGGTCACGCGCCTGGCCCTCCATCCGCGACTCGAACATTTCGACCCTGATCACCAGTTTCATCCTGTTCATATTTGGAAACACATTTGGCGCCAGTATCGTGAAAGGCTTCTCCGTGACTCTCGCCCTGGGCGTACTCGTCAGCCTGTTCACTGCCATCACCGTAACCCGCACCTTCCTGCACCTGGTGCTGGATAACGTCAAACTCAACGACCATCCGCGCTGGTTTGGTCTCTAGGAGGCGCGATGAATATCATCAAGAACCGCTACCTGTATTTTCTAATCTCCCTGCTGGTTATCATCCCCGGGATCGTTTTCATGGTCCTGCACTGGACCAGCACCGGAGAAGGCCCGCTCCCACTTGGGATTGACTTCCGCGGCGGAAGCCTGCTCGAAGTGCAATTCTCCGGCCCGCGCCCCACCATAGAAGAAGTTTCTGCGCTCTACAACGATCTTTCCACCAGCGCACAGCCCATCAACAACCCGGGCGTCCAGCCACTCGGCGAAGACTCGTACTCGATCCGCTCCAAGACCATGGACGAAATCAAGAAGTCCGAAGTTGTCGCGCAAATGGAAACCCGCTTCGGCGGGACCGTGACCGTGCTCAACTTCTCTTCGGTCAGCGCAGCCATCGGCGCCGAAGTCACCCGCAGCGCTGGTTTCGCCATCGCCATCGCCGCGCTGGCTATCCTCGTCTACATCTGGTTCGCCTTCCGCCGCGTTCCGCATGCCTTCCGCTACGGCACCGCCGCCATCATCGCCATGCTGCATGATGTTTTCGTCCTGCTCGGCGTTGAAGCCATGTTTGGATATTTCTTTGGCTGGGAAGCGGATGCCCTCTTCCTGACCGCGCTGCTGACCGTCATCGGTTTCTCCGTCCACGACACCATCGTAGTTTTCGATCGCGTCCGCGAGAACTCCACAGTCTTCCGCCGTCTCGACTACATCACCCTGGTCAACCATTCCATCGTCCAGACGCTGCAGCGCTCGATCAACACCCAGCTGACAGTAATGCTGACCCTGTTCGCCCTGGCCATGCTCGGCGGAGCCAGCATCCGTCACTTCGTGATCATCCTGCTGGTGGGTATCTTCAGCGGCACCTATTCCTCCATCTTCAATGCCGCCCCCATCCTGGTCGTCTGGGAAAACCGCGAGTGGCGCACCTGGTTCAAACGCGAACCCAAAGCCGAAATCGTGGCTTAATAGTCACCACACCAAAAGAGGCGCGCAGATCACCTGCGTGCCTCTTTTCTATTCCAGAGTAAAATACTCACATGACCACAACCTCCCTGCTTCATGCCCAGGCACTCACACCTGATGGAATCATCCCCGACGCGAGCATCCTGCTCAGCAACGGGAAAATTACCCGCGTGGAAGCCTCTTCCGGTGAGACAAACCCCGCCGAAACCGTGATCGACGCCAGCGGGCTGATTGCTGCCCCCGGCCTGATCGACATCCAACTAAACGGCGGATTCGGCCTCGACTTCACCGATCAACCCGAATCTATCTGGGAAGTGGCCCGCCAGCTGCCACGTTACGGCACCACCAGCTTCCTTCCGACGATCATCACCTCGCCGCTCGAAACCATCCAGCGCGCCATGACGGTGCTGCGAAACGGTCCTCCGCCCGGCTGGCAGGGCGCTACTCCGCTCGGGCTGCATCTCGAAGGGCCGTTTCTCAACCCACAGAAAAAGGGCGCGCATAATCCCCGTCACTTGCAGACCCCCGAGCTGGAAAAAATCACCGGCTGGTCACGCCAGAACGGAATCTGGCTGGTGACGCTTGCCCCGGAACTGGAAGGCGCTGCTGCCGTCATCACCGCGCTGAGCAGGGAAGATGTAATCGTTAGCGCCGGTCACAGCCAGGCAACCTTTGAGCAAACCCGCACTGCCTTTACGCAGGGTGTTTCCTGCGGTACGCACCTCTACAACGCCATGCCCGCGCTGCTGCACCGCGACCCAGGCCTGCCCGGCGCTCTATTAACCACGCCGGACATCTCCTTTGGTCTGATTGCCGACGGCATTCACGTCCACCCTGCCATGCTTAAACTGGCCTGGCGTGCCAAAGGACAGGACGGGCTGATCCTCGTCACCGATGCGATGGGGGCCATGGGCATGCCGCCCGGGCAGTACACCATCGGCGACTTCACCGCCCAAGTGGATGATGTCTCAGCCCGCCTGCCGGACGGCACCCTGGCCGGCAGTATTCTGACGACCGATGCCGCGCTTCAGAATATGATCTGCTGGCTGGGATTGAGCGCGGCGGAAGTTTTGCCGGCATTGACCAGCGCTCCGGCCCGGCTGCTGAATCTGACAAATAAAGGGGTCTTGCAGCCCGGGGCAGATGCCGACCTGGTGCTGTTAACCCCGCAGGGCCATCTCGTCCGCACCCTGGTTGGCGGCGAGACGCTCTATGTGCGCTGACAGCCAAAAGCAAAGAAAAAAGACTCGCAGCGGAGTCTTTTTTCTTTAAGCGGGATACAGCTGCCGGTCAGAGGATTTTCTTCAACAGACCGGCAACGGTTTGGTACACGGGGGAAGAATCCGGTAAATCCACCAGCGGTTTACCAGTCGCATCAAAATTGGAGAGTTCCGCATCTGCGGCGATGGAGCCGAGCAGGGGCAGCCCCAGTTTTTCGATAAACACCCCGGTTTCAGGCGCTACTTCGCCATTGACGCGGTTAATCACAAGGTAGGTATGCTCGATGCGAATGTCCAGCTCGCGGCTCATCTCGGCAATGCGCTGCGCGGCAACCAGTCCGCGCTGACTTGGGTCGCTGACCACCAACAGGTGCTGAACATCGCGCGTGGTGCGGCGGCTGAGATGTTCCATGCCAGCCTCGTTGTCGATGACGACATAGGCATAGTGCTTGCTCATGCCATCCACCACCTCGCGCAGGTTGTGGTTGACAGCGCAGTAGCAGCCCTGGCCCTCGCCGCGCCCCATCGCGATCAGGTCGAATCGCGCGCCTTCAGCCAGCGACGAGCGCACATGATATTCAAGATACTCCCTCTTCGAGACGCCGCCCGGCAGCCCGCCCATGGCTGCTCCGCCCTCCACCAGTGTGGATTTGACCTGCTGGAGCATATCCTCGCGAATATCCCCTACTGTCCAATCCAGCTCAAGGCCGAGCACCATGTTCAGGTTTGACGAAGGATCCGCATCGATGGCGAGAATGCTTCCCGGCTGATTCTGTGCCAGGTACTTGATTACCATCCCGGCGACGGTGGTCTTGCCAACGCCGCCTTTGCCTGCCAGCGCAATGGTTGTTGTCATGGTCACACTTCCTTTGCCATTAATAGCTCAGCCCAAACCCGAAGGGATAGAGCGGGTTTTCAGAATCATAGGGTAGATCTTCCTTTTGATTGCGGACAGCCTCCAGCGAGGAGGGAATTTCGAAGGGCAGTTTACCGTTCGGTTCAAAGCGCCCAAAAATCACATCCAGCACCGCCGCATCGTTCGCGCCAAAATTCCCCAACAAGGCCACGGCCCCGGCATTAATTTCCGGGATGACCGCCGGGCGCTCAAAATAGAAATCCACCACCGTCGGCACTTTATCCAGAATTGCCAGGAGGCGTTCCTTCTCCGGGCTTTTGAAATCCAGATCACCAGCATGGAACAGACTGTCCAGAAAACCCTTGCGCTTCTCGTACGGCGCAGCCAGGCGCAGGATGGCAAAATCTGCCTGAGCCAAGTCGCTGACCACATCGCCATACAGGGCTGCTATTTCGGGATGGATGTTCTCGATATAGATTTTCGGTTTTCCACTGAGCGGCAGCACTGGTTTCTCCTGGCCATTTTTTAGCAGGACAATCGACTTGCGCTGCGCCAGTTCACCCCTGGCCTTGAAATCAGCCCTCCCGATGGTTTTCTCGGTGACTTCGGCATCCAAATAGGGCTGATCGAACAACCCCAGGCGGAATTTCTCTCGCAACAGCCGGCGCACCGATTGATTGATGCGTTCTTCGGAAATCTTTCCACTCCGCACCAGTTCCACGATCAATTCCGGGCAAGATTCACCGCCGAACTGGTCACAACCGGCCTCCAACACCAATTGGGCGCGCTCGATCGGCGAGAGATGCTCCACGCCCCAGGCCTTGGCCTCGATGAGTTCCTTGCCAAACATCCAAAGACCGTTCAGCAACAGCCAGTCGGTGCAAACAATTCCATCGAACCCGTACTTCTCACGTAGCAAACCAGTGATGACAGCCTTATTGAAGGCAAAACCTTTTTCCTCGAATTCGGTTTTAACCGGCATTCCATAATACGGCATAATTTGCGAAGTCCCGGCAGCGAAGGCTGCCTCGAAGGGCTTCAGATGGTAATCAAAATTATTGCCCGGATAAACCTGTTCCTTGCCGTAAGAAAAATGAGCATCCTCTCCATTCATCTGCGGGCCGCCGCCAGGAAAATGCTTGGTCATACAAGCAACACTCTCCTTACCAAGCACCCTGCCCTGGAAGCCGCCAATGTACGCACTGCCCATCTGTGAGGCCAACTCGGCATCTTCGCCAAACGTACCGTTGGCCCGGCACCAGCGCGGCTCAGTCGCCAGATCCATCATCGGGTGCAGAGCCACACGGATGCCCGCCGCCACATATTCCTGCCGGGCAATATCGCCAAATTCCCGCACCAGGGCCACATCACGGGTGGCAGCCAGCCCGGTCGGTTCTGGCCATTGCGAAAAATGCCCGGCGGGCAAATTCGCGCCCATATTGCTCGAAAACGCATGGCGCGGATCAGAGGAAATCGTCACCGGTATTCCCAACCGGGTGCGCTCTGCCAGCTTTTGGAGGCGGTTATGCCATTCGGCCAGGGCGCGCGGCTCATAAACATTCAAAATATTAAAATGGTTCATCAACTTGACCGCAATCACCTCGGAGGTCTTCGTGGGGCCGCCATCCTGGCTGAAAGATTCAGTCAACGAACCATCCCGTTCCATGCCAATCATGGAATGAAACATCATCCCGGCCTTTTCTTCAAGCGTCATCTGGGATAATAAATCATCGACGCGCGCCTCGAGAGGCTGGCGGGCATCCTCGTATACATCCAGCTTCCCGTTCTTGTTCAAATCCCGGAACTGGAACCCATTCTCCGTTAAAACGGGGGCTTCCGGCCCCAGACGGGACAAATTCTGGCGCGTTTTGAACAGCGGTTGCAGTTTCAGAGTCAGAAACCCGAGCAGACCGAGCAACGCAACAGCAGACAGGAAATATATGAATATCATTGAGCACTCTCCAGGGCAGATAGGATGGTTTGCGCAGCAGACTTCAGCGCAGGAACATGGTCGTAAACGGGAATCCCGAGCCGGTCAGCTTCCTGCACCTTCAAATCAGCGGGGAGAAAGCCCAGCAACGGCAGACCGGGCGTTTCAGCCTGGAGGAAGGCAGCTTCGTCAGCATCTCTCAGCTTGTTCCCCACCAGGAATAGACGCGTCAGGCCGATGTCGTTGGCAAGCTTTTTAATTTGTACGGCCGTGCCAAGGCTGCGGCGCGTCGGCTCGACGACGATCAGCATGGCATCGACGAAATCGACCGTGGCCCGGCCAAGATGCTCGACCCCGGCATACATATCCAGCAGCAGGACTTCATCTTTGCGAAACATCAGGTGCGTAAACAGGGTTTTAAGAATGGCCGCTTCAGGGCAAATACAGCCCGAGCCGCCTGTTTCAACGGCACCCATCTCCAGCAAACGGACATTGCGATGGATGACGCTGAAGCGCTCGGGGATGTCATCGACACGCGGGTTGATGGTGAAAAAACCGCCTATCTGGCCTTTTTTTGCGCCAGTGCGCTCATAGATCAGGTCATCCATCTCGGAAATGGGCGCGAGATGGGCGCGCAGTTCATCGGGAAAGCCAAGCGCGCCAGCCAGACAGGGCGAGGGGTCGGCGTCAACGGCGAGGACTTGTTTGCCCTGGTCGGCGTAAGCCTGGGCGATCAGGGCGGTCAGAGTGGTTTTTCCCACGCCGCCTTTTCCGGTAATGGCAAGTTTCATGGTTGATTATCCTTTGACGACTCAGCAGGCAGAGATTTGATTTTCTTGACGACTCGCGCGGTCAGCAAACTGCCGAGAATGGCGCAGCCGTCGATGGGCAGATAGTGTGTGGCGGTAGCGTCAAACAGGACCTGGCAGGAGGTGGGAAAGTCATCATCGCCAAGCCAGCAGGTCAGTAATAGCGGCACACGTGGCAGGGCAGGAAAATAAAATGAGGCGGAACCCACTTCCTGCGGTTGGCCGCCCAGGGCCAGGCAGGCGGTTTTGAATGAACCGAGGTCTTGCCGGACGACATCGCGCACCGCATTGCCTGAGTAGCCCTGAAAAGCCAGGTTGTACATGCGCCCGCCAGGCAAATCAGCAAAGGAAACCCAACGACCTTCCTGCGGCACTCCATCAGCAGTGGAGAGATAATAGAGCAGCAAGGCTTGCTGCAAACCGGGAAGTTTTTCGCCGGTTAAGAGTTGGAATTCCAACCCGGGGAAAGTGCCGGTAACAGGAGTATCCAGCAAGCGGAGATGAATCTCAGCGCCGTCCAAGGCGACTCCGCTGCGGCTGGCGAGATCGGCGGCGGAAAATTGCGCCAGGCTGGCACGCAGCTCCCCGGCGCGGGACTCAAGCACAGAAGGGGAGTTCATGTCGGGCTTCTTAATGGAGAAAGGTAAAGGCTGGCTCATAGTCCTGGCTCTCACACTCCGCTGAGTTTATCCATTATAAACCCGCCCAGCTATTAGCGACATTTGTCAATTGTTTGTGTGACTTTCATCACAACTAATAAGCCCGGCATAGATGCTAGAATGAATTGAAGCAACAGCGTTCCTGCAGCGCTGAGGAGCAGCAGAGGAGCTCATCTCCTAATTTTTGTTTTAAGTCAATTTCATTCTTAGAAGGAGGTTTACATGCAAACCTCAACGTTCAATACGCCTGCCCTGTTCGGCGACCACCACGTCACCGAGGTCAGGCGTCTCTTGTTTGAGGTCCCGGGTGTGAAGGATGTGTATGCCAGCTCGGCGTTCCGGGCGGTGCAGATCACGTTCGACGAGGCTCAAACCAGCCACGAGGCGCTCGCCAGGCAACTGGATGCGGCTGGCTACCTGGGCGAGATTCCGATGCTGACCGAGGTCAGCGTGGCTGCCGAGGCAGACAGTGTCTTCCGGCATAGCGCGACCTATGAAACTGTGAAGAAGACGGTCAGTTTCCAACAAAAAGTACCGTACTCTGGCCGCCCCCTGTGGAATTGTCCAGGCATGGGCGTGATTAAAAATATGGACGAGTAATGTCTGTGCGCCTGTGGCTGCACTGACATAGTATCGGAGGACTTATGGCGAAAAAACGAGAAATCCAGGAATACACGATCGACCCGGCGGCGCAGCAGATGATCATCCGCGCGGAAGAGCTGGGTATCGGGACGGCTTTTTCACGCGCCGATAACATGGTGCCATGCAATATCGGCGCGGCGGGGATGTGCTGCAAGCAATGCGGCATGGGGCCCTGCCGGCTGACCAAGAACGGCGACGTCGGCATCTGCGGGGCGACCCTGGAAACCGTGCAGGCGCGTAATTTGACCCGCGCAATTGCGGCGGGCGCAGCAGCACACTCTGACCACGGGCGTGACATGGCTTTCACTCTCAAGGCAGTGGCCGAGAACAAAACCGAGGGCTACCGCATCAAGGACGTGGCCAAGCTGCGCCAGGTGGCCGGTTATTACAATATTCCGGTCGAGAAACGCACCCCCGAGGAAATTGCCAACGACCTAGCCGATCTGTATATCGCGCAGTTTGGGCAGCAGCGCGGCGAGGTCATCCCGGCCCGGCGCGCACCCAAGAAGCGACAGGAAAAGTGGCGCCAGTTGGGCGTGATACCGCGCGGCGTAGATCGTGAAGTGGTCGAAGCTCTGCACCGCACGCACATCGGCGACGATCAGGATTACGTCCACATCCTCCAGCACGCCATCAAGACCGGCATGGCAGATGGCTGGGCAGGCTCGATGATCGCCACCGACATCTCGGACATTCTTTTTGGCACCCCGGCGCCCGTGCTCGGCCAGGCCAATCTGGGCGTCTTGAAAAAAGACATGGTCAATGTCGTCGTGCATGGTCATGAGCCGACTCTGAGCGAGATGATCGTAGCGGCCTCGCAAGATCCGGAAATTATTGCCTACGCCCGGGCTGCAGGCGCGCAAGGCATCCAGCTCTCCGGCATTTGCTGCACTGCGAATGAAATCCTGATGCGTCAGGGCATCCCGGCGGCTGGCAACTTCCTGCACCAGGAATTGTCAATCATGACCGGGTCTGTGGAAGCCATGGTGGTGGATGTACAGTGCATCATGCAAGCCCTGGTCGATCTGGCAAGTCACTTCCATACCAAGATCATCACCACCTCCCCCAAAGTCAAAATTACCGGCGCGCTGCATATGGAATTTGACGAGCATCATGCCCTGAGCATCGCCAAGAACATCCTGCGCACAGCCATTGACAATTACAAAAACCGTGGCGAGGTGCAGATTCCGGATGAAAAAGAAGACCTGATCCCGGGGTTCTCGCATGAATACATCAATTACATGCTCGGCGGCTCGTACCGCGCCAGCTTCAGGCCGCTGAACGACGCCATCATGACTGGCCGCATCCGCGGCGTGGCAGCCATCGTCGGTTGTAACAATCCGCGCTCGAAGCAAGATTATCTGCACGTCAAGGTGGTGCGCGAACTGCTCAAACAGGATGTCCTCGTCGTCCAGACCGGCTGTGGCGCGATTGCCTCCGCCAAGCTGGGCTTGTTGCTCGGCGAAGCCGGCATCGAACAAGTCGGCGCGGGGCTGCGCGAAGTCTGCGAAACCGTCGGCATTCCACCCGTGCTGCACATGGGCTCCTGCGTAGACAACACGCGCATCCTGACCGTACTGACTCAGATGGTGGAAGAAGGCGGCCTGGGCGATGACATCGACCAGGTTCCAGCCGTCGGCCTGGCCCCGGAATGGATGTCGGAGAAAGCGCTCGCCATCGCCACCTACTGTGTCGCTTCTGGAGCCTACGTAATCTTCGGCGGAGCCTCACCCATCGGCGGGATGCCCGACCGGGTGGATGATAGCGACAAAGTGCTGAAATACATCTCCGCCGGCTGGGAAAAGGATTACGGCGGCAAGCTGGAATTTATTGCAGACCCAGACAAAATGATCGAAGCCTCACTGGCGCACATCGACAAGAAACGCGCCGCGCTGGGACTGCCGGCCTGGGACCCGAACAAGTTCGGCCGCTCGGGCGATGCCCACATGAACGAACTCGAAGCCTTGCCGCTTGAAGCACGTCGCGCCGCCATCTACGGTCTGGCCGCTGATTAGGAGGATGACATGTCCCGCTATATCGCAACCCGTGCCATCCGTGGCGCAAATGCAATCGTCACCGAAGCCGAATTCATGCTGAACAAAGCTCTGGCCGAAAAAGGCGCTGATGCGCCAATTTCCTTCCCCAATACGGCTTATTATCTGCCAACCATCTTTGCCATGACCGGCATCGCTGTAGAAAAACTTGGCCAGCTGAAGGACGTCATCAAACACGCCCGCGAACTGCTGCACCCCATCCCCTCCAACCGCCATTGGACGCCCTACCTGGGCGAGACTCTGGACGGCGGCATGGCCACCCTGTTCGCCGCTGAAACCATCGAAGCGATCCGCTTTTTGTATGATTTACAGCCCGAACCCAAACCCGGCTTCCAACTGGCAGGTGGCACCGCCTACCCGCAGTTGGGCGAGTCGATGGAAGGGCATCTCAACGGCCCGATCGATGATATCCGGCTGCGCTCTTGGGGCATCTCGCTGGTCGACGGACGTATGCCTGGTTTCGCGGCCATCGTCGGTTGCGCGAAGAACAATGCCGTGGCAGTAAAAATCGTCCGTGAACTGCAAAAGCGCAACATTCTGACCTTCCTGTGCGGGAATGTCAACGGACGCAGCATCATTGACCAGCTGCAGGAAGAAGGCGTCGAGCTCGGCTACGACACCTACACCGTGCCGTTCGGAACCGATACCCTCTCAGCCATTTACCCGCTCGGATTCGCCGCCCGTTCAGCGCTGACCTTCGGCGGCCTGAAAGCTGGCATGGCACAAGACATCCTGCTCTACAACAAAGAGCGCGTTTTTGCCTTTGTGCTGGCGCTCGGTGAAGTGGATGATCTGAAATACGCCGCAGCTGCCGGTGCAATCAACTACGGCTTCCCGGTCATCGCCGATACCGTCATCCCCGAAATCCTGCCAACCGGCGTGACCACCTATGAACACGTCGTTTCGATGCCCTTTGACAAAATCGACGGCGCGGATGATATGGAAAAGGCTGAACGGCTGATCCAGAAATGCATCGAGGTGCGCGGCGTCAAAATCAAGATGACCGAAGTGCCGATTCCGGTGCCGTATGGCTCCGCTTTTGAAGGTGAAGTTGTCCGCAAAGCCGACCTGCGGGTGGAATTTGGCGGCAAGCACTCGCGCTGTTTCGAATACCTGTACACCGCCCCGCTCGAAGAAGTCGTCGATGGGAAAGTGGAAGTGGTCGGGCCAGATTTCAGCGCCATCGCAGCCCAAGGCAATATGAGTGTCGGAGTTGTCGCCAAAGTGGCGGGGCGCTCAATGCAATCGGATTTCGAACCGGTGCTGGAACGCCAGATTCACTACTTCGTCAACGGCGCGAGCGGTATTCAGCACGTCGGCCAGCGCGATATCGCCTGGATTCGCATCTCGAACGCCGCCGCCGAAAAAGGCTTCAGCCTGCAAGACCTGGGCAAAATCCTGCACGCGCGCTTCCATGCCGATTTCGGCGCCATCGTGGATAAAGTCCAGGTGACGATTTACACCGACCCGGCAGAATTGGAGAAATGGTTAGGCAAGGCCCGCGAAGCCTATGATTTCCGCAACAAACGCCTGGCCGATCTGACCGACGACAAAGTGGAAGAGTTCTACTCCTGCACCTTGTGCCAGAGCTTCGCGCCAAACCACGTCTGCGTGGTCAGCCCGCAACGCCTGGGATTGTGCGGCGCTTACAACTGGCTGGATTGCAAGGCCTCCTTCAACATCAACCCGACCGGGCCAAACCAGCCGATCAAACTGGGCAAAATGCTCGACGACCGAAGAGGCTATTGGAGCGGCACCAACGAATACGCTGCGATGGGCTCGCACGGCGTAGTCAATGAAGTCTCGATGTATTCCATCATGGAAAACCCGATGACGGCCTGCGGCTGTTTCGAGTGCATCGTCATGCTGATCCCCGAAGCCAACGGCGTAATGGTGGTCAGCCGCGAAGACACCAGCATGACCCCGGCTGGTATGACCTTCTCCACGCTGGCGGGTATCGCCGGTGGCGGTCTGCAAACCCCGGGCGTAATGGGCGTCGGTAAGTTCTACCTGATCAGCCCCAAATTCATCTCCTCGGATGGCGGCTTTAAGCGCATTGTCTGGATGTCGAGCGTGCTCAAACAGACAATGGCCGATGAGCTAAAAGCGGTGGCCGAACGCGAAGGCGACCCCGACCTGATCGACCGGATCGCTGACGAACGCGAAGTCTCCACGGTCGACGAACTCATGGCCTGGCTCGAAGCACACGGCCACCCGGCCATGATCATGGAGCCGATGTTCTAATCGGATACAACCAAAAGGTTGGAAGGTTGAAAGCCATCCATTTCAAGCGCTTTCAACTTTCCAACCTTGAACTTCCCCCTCAAAAAAAATAAAATAGTATGAAACCTTCCCTGGTTCGTGACCTGATGACCGTCGGCGTGCCGACCTGCAAAACAACCACACCCATCGTGGATGTAGCCCGTTTCCTTCTCGAACACAATGTGGAGGAAATGGTCGTGCTGGACGAAGAGGGCCATGGCATGGGCGTATGCGGATATGAAGAACTGGTAAGAGCGTACCGGCGCGAAGATTACACCACCCTGACCGCGGAAGAGATCATGCGTGAAGGTGTGACCGAACTGCCCGCCGATATTTCCATCAACCTCGCAGCCCAGATCATGCAGGATAACAAGATCCGCGCGGTATACATGCTGCACAACGCTGGTGGAATAACCTATCCAGCCGCGATGATTACCTACCGCCACATCCTGCGTCTGCTTGCAGCCAAAGAAGACACCGACCTGAAAGACCTCGGCATCACCGCAGAACGCAAAACCCCGCTGGAACAATTCATCGAAAGAAGAGACGAAGCCCGAAAAAAAGCCGGCCTGAAATAACGGGATACCGGATACGAATCAAGCTTCCGAACAACGCATCCCTTCCCGAAACACGAATAACGAGGATCGAACACCGGAGGAACTATGCCCATCGAAATACCCAAAGATAAATGGAACGGCAAAGTCCGCACCATCAACCTTGGCGCTACAGCCGCAGAAGGCGGCACCCGCGCCAAAGTTATCACCGTAGGCGGCGAAACATCCATGCCGTACCTGCACTTCGAAGCCCCCACGCCCAACACCCCGCTCATCGCCGTGGAGATCAAATCACGCAAACCCACCGACTGGTCACCCCTGCTGGCCGAAGCCTGGGGCGAGGCGATGAACAATCCCGCCGCCTGGGCCAAAGCCGCTGAAGCCGCCGGAGCCGAAATGCTCATCCTCTGGCTGACGCTCGAAGACACCCCCGCCGACGCCGTCAGCGCCGTCAAAGCCGTCCTGGCCGCCAGCGGCCTCCCGCTGGCCGTCTTCGGCCCCGGACAGGCCGAAAAAGACAACGACCTGATGGTCGCCGTCGCCGAAGCCGCCAAAGGCGAGCGTTTGCTGCTCGGCATCTGCGAAGACAAAAACTACCGCACCATCGTTGCCACCGCCATGGCCAACGGCCACCTGGTCAACGCCCGCACCCCCATGGATGTCAACCTCGCCAAACAGCTCAACATCCTGATCACCGACATGGGCCTGCCCGCCGACCGCATCATTATGGACCCGACCGTCGGCGCGCTCGGCTATGGCATCGAATACGGCTACTCGGTCATGGAGCGTTTACGCCTGGCCGCCCTGCAGGGCGACAGCATGACCCAGTTCCCGATGCTGGTTACAGTCGGCTTTGAAGCCTGGAAAGCAAAAGAATCCAAGGTTGGAGAAGGCGTCCCGGCCTCCTGGGGCAAATGGGAAGCCCGCGCCATCAACTGGGAAATCACCACCGCCACCGCGCTGATCGAATCCGGCGCAAGCATCGTCGTCCTGCGGCATCCAGAATCGGTCAAACGGGTCAAAGCCGCCATTTCGGAACTGATGACCGCCTAAAAGGATCAGGTTCCAGGTGTCATATGTCAGGAAATTTCCCGGCATCTCAACCCTGACACCTGAACCCTGACACCGAGAAACGGAGTTATTATGGCACTCTCTGGCATCCAAATCTACAAAATGCTCCCGCAGACCAACTGCAAAGAATGCGGCTTCCCCACCTGCCTGGCCTTCGCCATGAAACTGGCCGCCAAACAGGTCGAACTCAGCGCCTGTCCCTACGTCACCGAAGCCAACAAAGCCCAACTGGCCGAATCATCCGCCCCGCCCATCCGCCTCGTCACGCTCACGGGCGCAGCGGGCGAAGTCAAAGCCGGCAACGAAGTCTGCCTGTTCCGCCACGAAAAAACCTTCTACAACAAACCCGGCCTGTTCATCCGAGTCAAATCCGCCGCCGGCGTGGCTGAAGCAGATTCCTACAAGGTCAATTACGTTGGCATGGATTTCAGCGTCGATGGCTTCGCCGTTGAAGCAGATTCACCCGCCGCGATGACCGAAACCGTCAAAGCAGTGCGCGGCGCAACCAAACGCCCCCTCATCCTGCTTTCCAAAAACCCAGATATTCTCGCCGCTGGTTTGGCCGCCCTGCCCGGTGAAAAACCCCTGCTCTGCGGCGCCGACGCATCCAACTGGGAAAAAGTCGCCGAACTGGCCAAGACCGCCGGCGCCCCGCTCGCCGTCAGCGCCGATACAATTGACAGCCTGGCCGACCTGACCGAGAAAATCAAAGCCAAAGGCGTCGAAGACCTCGTCCTCGACCCGCAGGCAACGCACCTCGGTAAATCTCTGGCGCTGGGCACCCAAATCCGCCGCCTGGCGCTCAAGAACAACCGCGCCGTCGGCTTCCCGCTCATCGCCTTCCCCTGCAACGCCGCCGATGAACTTATCGCCGCCTCACAAGCCATCTCCAAATACGCCGGCTTCGTCGTCCTGAGTGAATTCAAACCCGAACTGCTCTACGCCCTGCTCGTCCTGCGCGAAAACATCTACACCGACCCGCAGAAACCAATCCAGGTCCAGCCCGGCATTTACGAAATCAACTCACCCAGGCCCGAAAGCCCGGTGCTGATCACCACCAACTTCAGCATCACCTACTTTGCCGTCGCCAACGAAGTCGAAGGCAGCGGCCTGCCAGCCTGGCTGGTCGTGACAGACGCCGAAGGCATGTCAGTGCTGACCGCCTGGGCGGCGGGCAAATTCGACGCCGAGCGCATTGCCAAGGCGATCAAAACCTTCAACGTTGCCGATAAAGTCAGCAAAAAGCGCGTTGTTCTGCCCGGGCACGTCGCCGTGCTCTCCGGCGAACTCGAAGCCGAACTGCCCGACTGGGAAATCCGCGTCGGCCCGCGCGAAGCAGTTGACCTGCCGGCCTTCATGAAAACAGCGCTCAACTAACGTCCAACCTCGAAGGTCAAAAGTCGGAAGCCTGACCTTTGACCTTCGACCTGGTCTTTATGAACCACACCATCACCTTCACCCTCGACGAAAAACAAACCACCGTCAACGTCCCCACCGGCACACTGCTCTCCGACGCCGCGCACCTGGCTGGCATCGAAATTGGCCAGCCATGCGGCGGGCAGGGACGCTGCGGCCGCTGCGCCGTGCAGGTGCTTTCGGGCAACGTGCGGCGGCGCTCCACGCTGCGACTTTCGCCGGAAGCCCTCGAACAGGGCTTCGCGCTGGCTTGCCAGAGCATCGTCGAAGGTGACGCGGCCATCCACGTCCCCCAACAGGAAAAGATCGAGCGCAACCTGACGACTGACCGGGTTGCTGCAGAAGTCCAGGTACCAGATGGCTATGCCTTTGAATGGTCACAACCCATTCGCCGCGCCACAGTCCACCTCAACCCACCCACCATGGATGACCAGACGGACGACTGGTCGCGCCTGCAAACCGCCTTGCGCACCCAACACCAGCTCGAAAACACCACCGCATCGCTCGCCCTGCTGCGCCGCCTGGGAGAAATCTTGCGCGCCAGCGAGTGGCAAATCTCGGTCATCTATAGCAACATCGGCAGCTACGAAGCACCACTTTTCCAAATCCTGGATATTCGCCAACTCGAAGACCTCGATGACCCGGTCTACGCCGCCGCCATCGACATCGGCACCACCACGGTCAGCCTGTGGCTGGTCGATCTGATCAGCGGGCAGGTCAAGGCGCAAGTCGCCGAATATAACAGCCAGATTGCGCGGGGCGAAGACGTCATCAGCCGCATCATCTATACCGGCAAAAGCGGCGGCAGTGCAGATTTGCAACAGCGCGTGGTCGAAACCATCAACCGCCTGACCGAAGCAGCCTGCAAACGAGCCAAAACCAGGCCAGAGAACGTGATCAAAGCCATCATCGCGGGGAATTCAACCATGATTCACCTGCTGTTGGGGATTCCCGCCGCCTCCATCCGCCTTTCGCCCTTCATCACCGCCGTCAACCACCCGCCGATTCTGGCCTCCCGCGAAATCGGCTTCAACTTCTGCCCGGATGCGATCATCGACTGCCTGCCCGGGGTCGCCAGTTACGTCGGCGCAGATATCACCGCTGGCGTGCTCTCCAGCGGCCTGGATACCGCCGAAGATATCACCCTGTTCATCGACGTCGGCACCAACGGCGAAATCGTCTTTGGCAACCGCGACTGGCTGGTGACCTGCGCCTGTTCGGCCGGCCCGGCCTTCGAAGGCGCAGGCGTTGTCGACGGGATGCGCGCCACGACCGGCGCGATCGAGGAAGTCTGGATTAACGGCGAAACCTTCGAGCCGAGCCTGCGTGTGATTGGCGGTAAAAAGGCCAAGGGGATTTGCGGTTCCGGGTTGATCTCTCTCATCGCAGAAATGTTCTTAACCGGCCTGCTCGACAAAGCTGGAAACGTCAACCTGACCCTGCCTACCAACCGGGTTCGGGCCGGCGACCACGGCGGCGAGTATGTCGTGGCATGGGGCGCAGAGACTGAAACCGGCCGGGATGTGGTAATTACCCGCGTCGACGTGGATAACCTGCTGCGCGCCAAAGCCGCCATTTACGCCGGTTTCAGCATGCTGGCGGAACAGGTGGGGATGACCCTCGAGGACGTCCAGCAAATGTACATCGGCGGTTCTTTTGGAAAATACATCAACGTCGAAAAAGCGGTCCAAATCGGCCTGCTGCCCGACCTGGCCTGGGACAAGTTCAAGTTCCTGGGCAATACCGCCATCAAGGGCGCTTACCTGGCCCTGCTCGACACTCAACAGCGCGAGCGGGTGGATGATATCGCCCGGCGCATGACCTACATCGAGCTTTCCGCCGACAACAGCTTCTACGAAGCCTTTACCTCGGCCCTTTTTTTACCACACACCGATCTTTTCCGCTTCCCCTCGGTGGAGGCGGCCATTTTGTCGAAAGTTGAAAGTCAAAGGTCAGACTCCTGACACGCAGACTTGACTTTCGACCTTTGACTTTTGACATCCTAAGGAGAACCCATGTACATCATCGGCGAAAATATTCACATCATCTCGGAAAAAGTAAAAGAAGCGCTCACCAACCGCGACAGGGAATTCTTCATGGACCTGGCGGTGCGTCAGGTGGAAGCCGGCGCCAAGGCGGTCGATATCAATCTCGGCCCGCGCAAAAAAGATTGGGCGGAGGTCTTCCCCTGGGTGGTGGAAGCGGTTGAAGCTGTGGTGGATGTCCCGTTATCGATCGACACCACGAATGTCGACGGGATGGAAGCCGCGCTGAAAACGATCAAAAAGAACCAGCCGATTCTGAATTCCACTTCAGCGGAGCCAGAACGCCTGGAAAAAATCCCCGCGCTGGCCAAAAAATACGGCGCGAAGATCATCGCCCTGACGATGGGTACCAGCGGCATCCCGGTTGAAGCCGATGCTCGCGTCGAAATCGCCGTCGGAACGCTCATCCCGCATCTGATGGAAATCGATTTCCCCATGGAAAACCTGATCATCGACCCGCTTGTGCTGACCACCAGCGGCTGCCAGCAGTACTGCCCGCAACTGATCGAAACAGTACGCATGTTGAAATATGCCTGGGACCCGGCGCCGATGGTTTCTGTCGGCTTGAGCAACGTCTCGAATGCCGTGCCCAATGATAACCGCCCGCTGATTAACCGCGTTTACCTGGCCATGCTGATGGGAGTCGGCCTGGAAATGATGATCGCCAATCCCTTTGACGAGAAACAAAACAACGTCATCAAGTGGATCGAGACCAGGGACACTTCCACACCGTTGGCACGAGTCTACAACAAGATTGCTGAACGCACCGAAGCCGGTGAGCAGCCGGCGCCCGAAGACTTCGACATGACCGACCCGGAACAGGTCGATATCTGGAAAACCACGCAGATCCTGCTCAACAACGTCATCTACGCCGACGCATATTTGGCGAATTAGCCGCCAGACGGAGGGTGCGTCGCACCAGCCTTTCGAGGCACGCGCGTCTAACGGCTCTTTTGTCAATCTGCGAAGACCCCGTTAAACCAGGTGCGACGCACTCCCGCTCTGCTCACCCAAGGAGACCCTATGCCCATCTTTACCCCCGGACGCCGCTGGCAGCCAGCGTACTCACCCTTCAAACAAGAATCCTTCGGCAGCCGGCTGATGGAAAACCTTGAATATACCCTCAAGGGCCCGCTTTTTGGCTGCCGTATGTGCGGCAACTGCATGCTGCAGGAAACCGCCTTCATCTGCCCAATGGAATGCCCCAAGGGTCTGCGCAATGGCCCCTGCGGCGGCTCGACCCCCGAACACTGCTACGTCGACAAAACCCGCCCTTGCATCTGGTACAAAATCTATGAACGCTCCTTCGCGATGGGCCGCCAGGAAATGCTGCTCGAAGTGCTGCCGCCGCTCGACTGGGAAAAAGTTGGCACAGACACCTGGAAGGATGTGGTCTCCGAAGTAAAAAAGAACGGTACCGGCAAAGTCGTCAAAAGCCTGGTACTCGACCAGGGCGAAAAACGCTGGAAAACCTGGGATCTGATCTTCCGCAGCGTGCGCCAGCCAGATTGGTGGCAGGGCGACGACCAGTATCACGCCCCGGCGTACAGCGAGCCCGTTTCAAACCTGGAAAAAGCCTTCAAAGCCGGTCAGTTTGTCGTCGCCTGTGAAATTGCCCCGCCGCTGAGCGTTTCCACCAAAAAACTGATTGAAAACATTAACCTGGTCAAGCCTTACGTCACGGCCATCAACTTCACCGACAACGCCTCCGCTACTCCGCGGATGACCTCGTGGGCCTGCTCCAGGATCGCCGTCGAAAACGGCGCAGAGCCGGTCATGCAGATCGCCGCCCGCGATCGCACCCGCGCCAGCCTGCAAGGCGAGATTTTGGGCGCCTCGGCGATGGGCGTACGCAACGTGCTGGCCATCACTGGTGACAGCCCGGTGCTGGCCCCCTCGCCGCGTGGCCGGATGGACATCAATGACATGGATGCCATCCAGATGGTCTGGATCCTGCGCCGGATGCGCGATGAGGGTCATTACCTCGACGGGCGCGAGATTAAATTCCCGCCGAAGTTCTTCCTCGGCGCAGCGGCGGCTCCGTTTGCTTCCGACCCCAAATTTCAAGCCATTCGCGAACACAAAAAAGTCAATGCCGGGGCGCAGTTCTTTCAAACCAACCTGGTATACGATATCGACGGGATGGAAATCTGGCTGAACGAGCTGGCCAAGCGCAACATTCTCGACAAAGTATACATCATGGTCGGCATCACCCCGTTGAAGAGCGCCAAAATGACACGCTTTATGACGCAGGTACCGGGCGTTTTCGTTCCGGAGGCTATCATCAAGCGCATGGAAGCCGCTGCAACAGCGGGCAACGAACAGGCCGAGGGCGTGCAAATCGCGCTGGAACTGATCGAAAAGATCAAGGGTTACGAGAAGCAGGGCATCCACGGTCTGCACATCATGCCGGTCGGCTGGGAAGACATCGTCCCGCGGCTGGTTACCGAGGCCGGTCTGCTACCGCCCGGTTTTATTGCCCCCGAGCCGGCAAGCGCTCAAGCTGCGAAACCAGCCTGAGCCCGCGTTTGCTGCAAAAAGGAGACAGCATGCTCGTCAAAGAGATTGAAAACCACCGTGATGTCGTCACCCTGCGCGACGGGGTACGTGTCTTGCTTCGCCCGATGGTACGCGAGGATTTTGAACACCTGCTCGAATACTACTCCCATCTCGACGAACAGGATCTGCTCTATACGCGTCACAACGTCAAAGACCCGCAGGTCGTCAAAGAGTGGTGCGACCACCTGGATTACACCCGGGTGCTGCCATTGGTAGCGATTGTCAAAGACCGCATCGTGGGCAGCGCCACCTTGCACTACTTTGATGGCCCAAAGCGCCACATCGCCGAATTTCGCCTGTTCCTGGCCAAGGACTATCGCAAGCGCGGCCTGGGCATGAAAATGACGCGCGCCATCATCGACATGGCACGCAAACAGGATGTGCGCATCATCATCGGAGAGATCATCGCCGAGCAAACCAAGGTGGTGCGCGCCTTTGAGCAGGTTGGGTTCAAAACCCAGTGTCTGCTGGAAGATTACTTCATGTTCCCCGATGGTGACACCCGTGACGTGGCCTTCCTGACGCTTTATCTCAAGCCACAGGGCGATGAGTTTTAACCAACATGACCTTACGACGCATGGTCAAGGACACAACCGGCCAGGATGTTTACCTGTGCCGGGGCTGCCAGGAATGTGACCTGCCGCACGTCGAGGAGCAGGATATTCCCCTCGGCAGTCTGGTCCAGATGATCATTTTCGATGACGAGGAAGTACTCACCTGCCGCACCCTCTGGTCGGAGAAAGTTCTGGAGGAATCCGGCCTGGCGTGCAGGCGCAATCTGCAACTCCGCGCCATCCTGTTGGCCCTGCGCGCCGAAGCCAGGCAGCGTGGATTAGCGTAATCTCAATCAAAAAAGCTTCCAGCCGGGAGCTTTTTTGATTGGCGGGATGTCAACTCTGCCAGAACTGCATCAGAGCCTGGTTGAACTGTTCAGGCTGGTCAATCGAAACAGCATGACCAGCCGCCGGGATGATTACCTGCCTTGCGCCTGGAATCGTATTCACGAGCATTTTCTGCCGCCCAGGCAAGACGGTCGAATCAAGCTCACCGGTAATGACCAACACCGGCATCCGGAGTTCACTCAGACGCCGGCGTGAATCAAAACTGCCCAGGGCGCGCATGGCCGCCCGGTAAGCGCGCGGATCGGCCGAGGCGAACTGTTCCGCCGCCAGCTGCCGCAAAGCCTGCTGACCAGGCCCAGGAAAGATGCGCCGTGCCACCATTTCAGCCTGCTTGCGCGGGCCAAGTGTGAAAACAAGCGCGGCGCGCAGCAAAAAATATAACCACTGCGAGGCCGAATCTGGCCGGAGCCGGCAAAACGTACTGACCAACGCCAGGTCACGCAGCCGCTGGGGAAAATCGAGCGAAAATTGCTGGGCGAGCACCCCGCCCATCGAAAGCCCGACAACATGCGCCGGGCCAATATCCAGTTCGTCCAATAAGCTGGCCAGGTTGGCCGCAATCTGCCTAAAAGTCCAGCCGCGGCCATCATAACGCGATCCACCAAATCCGGGCGCATCTGGCGCGATGGGACGAAGGCCAGCCGCGATCAGCGGCTCAAATTGCAGCCTCCACGAGGAAGCATTAGCACCCAGCCCGTGCAACAACAATACTGCCGGAGAACCCGCCGGGTTGGGATCAAGATAGTTAATAGTGATCATTAATCCTCTCCAGAAAGCGACAAAAAAACAGGCTCCCTTTTCGGGAGCCTGTTTTTTTACTTCGGTTCGATGTTGCCATCCGTGTCGGTTTTTTGTTCTTCTTTCTTTTCACTACCACCCAGCCCCTCTTTGAACGAACGCAAACCGCTCCCCAACTCGCCCATGACCTTGCCCAGGCGACCCGGGCCAAAGAGAACGATGACGATGACCAGAATGATCAACAGCTCAACCGGACCAAGTCCTAAAACACGCATAGTTTTTCTCCTTTTTATGCTTCTGCATGTTATCTTATCATACTCAAGATTATTTGACCATGCTACAGCTCGCGGCCAAAGAACAGCCCTTCGAGCAGGCGCAGCAAGCGCCGGACAAAAGAGCGCAGGCGCGCAAACGGCCGGTACCACTCGGGCCGAATGGCGCGTTCCGGTTGAATTGGGCCGGACCATTCCACCGCCAGGGCTCCCCAGGTGAGCCCTGCGCCAAAGCCGACGAAAACGGCCTTGGTTCCGCTTTTCAGCCTGCCTGTTTGCACAGCTTCGACGACGGCGATCGGGATGGAGGCTGTGGAAGTATTTCCATAACGGTCGAGGTTGACGACAAATTTCTCCATGGGCATCTTCAAGCCGCGCGCTGCCGCCTCGATAATGCGGCGATTGGCCTGGTGCGGGACGATCAATTCCAATTCTTCGGCTTTCCAACCCGATTTTTCAACGGCCTCCAGCGTGGCCTGGGCCATGACGCGCGTGGCAAACCGGAATACTTCCTTGCCGTCCATGTGAATGAAGTGCATTCCGGTATGCAGGGTGACTTCACTGGCCGGATGCCGGCTGCCGCCTGCTGGCAGGGACAGAAAATCTCCGCCGGAACCGTCCGAGTGCATCACCGAACCCATCACGCCACCGGGTTTTTCGCTGGCTTGTAAAACGAATGCGCCGGAGCCATCACCAAACAGGATGCAAGTGTTGCGATCCTTGTAGTTGGTGAAGCGCGAAAGGGTTTCGGAGCCAATTACCAGCGCGGTTTTGATGGAGCCGGTACGGATTGATTGGGCGGCCATATTCAGGGCGTAGATAAATCCCGAGCAGGCAGCCAGCAAATCGAAGGCGCCGGCGTTGGAGGCCCCGATGGCATCCTGGATCAGACAGGCTGTGGCAGGGAAAATATGCTCGGGCGAGGAGGTGGAGCAAATGATCAGGTCGACTTCGGTGGGCAGCACTCCGGCCACAGAAAGGGCCTTGAAAGCGGCGTCAGCGCCCAGCGTAGCGGATGTCTCGCCTTCGGCTGCGATGCGGCGCTCACGAATGCCGGTCATTTCGCGGATCCAGGCATCGTTGGTTTCCACCATTTTGCTGAGGTCATCGTTGGTAAGGATTTTGCGAGGAACGGTCATCCCCCAACCGGTGATATGTGCGTAAGGCATAAAACTCTCCTTACCACAGGCTCAAACAGTTTCTATGGGCTGTGGTCTGTTTCATTAACGGTCAAATCGGCTGAAAATCAAAGTGGCGTTGTGGCCGCCGAAGCCAAAGGAATTGGACATGATATGGCGCGGCTGCATGGCACGCGGAGTTTGCGGAATGTAATCCAGGTCGCAGGCCGGGTCGGGAGTGGTGTAGTTGATGGTCGGCGGGAGGATGCCAGCCTGGAAAATGTTGGTGCAGAAAGCAGCTTCCAGCGCGCCGGAGGCACCGAGCAGGTGGCCTGTCATGGATTTGGTGGAGGAAATCGCCAGGCGGTAGGCCAGGTCACCAAATACGGTCTTGATTGCCGCGGTTTCCGATTTATCGTTAAGCGGGGTGGATGTGCCGTGGGCGTTGATGTAGTCAATGTCCCGCGAGGACAGGCCAGCGTTATCAAGCGCCAGTTGCATGCAGAGCGCCGCGCCGGCGCCGTTTTCGGCCGGTGCAGAGATGTGATAGGCATCGTCGCTTGTGCCATAGCCGCTCAATTCACACAGGATATGAGCGCCGCGTGCGCGGGCGTGTTCGAGTTCTTCGAGGACCAGGATGGCGCCACCTTCGCCCATCACAAATCCGTCACGATCACGGTCGAAAGGCCGCGAAGCGGCTTGCGGGTCTTCGTTTCGGGTGGAGAGGGCGGTCATGACATTCAGCCCGGCCATGGCTACGCTGACGATGGAAGCTTCCGCGCCGCCAGCCAGCATAACTTCGGCTGAGGAGCGCCGGATCATTTCGGCCGCTTCGCCGACTGCGTTGGAGCCTGTGGCGCAGGCCGTGACAAAGGCCGCATTCGGGCCGCGCACGCCCATGCGGATGGCAATGGTTCCAGCAGCATTATCGGCTATCATCATCGGCACTAAAAAGGGACTGACCCGCTCGGGGCCTTTTTCGCGCAGTACTTCGACCTGCTCAAGCAGCGTTGAAACGCCGCCGATACCGGTGCCAACGATGACGCCGATCCGGTCGCGGTTGTGCTCGGTGACGATCAGCCCGGCCTGCTGGACGGCTTCCTGGGCCGCGGCAACCGCAAACTGGCAAAAGCGATCCATCCGGCGGGCTTCACGATTTCCAAACAAGGCCGCGGCATCAAACCCTTTCACTTCACAGGCGAAGCGGGTTTTATGGGC
Source organism: uncultured Anaerolineae bacterium (assembly GCA_903875215.1). Lineage (GTDB taxonomy): Bacteria > Chloroflexota > Anaerolineae > Anaerolineales > Villigracilaceae > UBA5195. The sequence continues at coordinate 47,008 of CAIQVH010000031.1, read as the reverse complement.
ACTCGCATCAAACAAAGTGATCGGCGCGGCGCCAGATTTTCCGGCCAGCAGGGCATCCCAGGTTTCTTTCAGGTTGTTCCCAAGCGGGCTGATACATCCCAGGCCGGTCACCACAACACGTCTACGCATAAAATACTCTCCTTGAAAAAAAAAGAGGGCAAGCTGAATCTCTTGCCCCACAGGTCTGGGAAATATAACCCGATCAGATGGAAAGGGATGCGCCTGCCTAGCCTTTGAGCAGATCCACGTCCCTGTCAGCCAGTTCAGGTAGATTTAAGGGTGGCAGCTCGGAGAGGGTGTTCAAGCCGAAGTGCTGCAAAAATTCGGGGGTGGTGCCATACAAGATCGGGCGGCCGGGGCCTTCAGAGCGTCCGACTTCCTGCAAAAGCCCCTTGCTGAGTAAGCTCTTGATGACGCCATCGCTGTTGACGCCGCGTACCGCATCGACTGCCGGGCGTGTGACCGGCTGCTGGTAGGCGATGATGGCCAGGGTTTCGAGCGCAGCGCGGCTGATACGGCTGGTGGCTTCCAGGCCGAGTAATCTCTCAACCGGGTCAGCCAGTTCGGGAGCCGTGGTCAGCTGAACGCGCCCGGCATGGCGCTGCAGGCGTAGCCCACGGGTGGAGAGCTGCTCCTCGAGTTCGGTCAGGCCCTTTTCCACCACGCCAATGCCCAGATCCAGCGCGGCAGAGAGCTGCTGAGTGGAGACCGGTTCTGAGGCGACAAATAACAGGCCCTCAATGAGCGCGGGCAGGCTTAGTTCAGGATTGTTTTGAGATTCGCTCATGCTATAATTGCTCCGCTTAAGATCTTATGAAACCGTCAGGCGTACTGGCGGACCGATGGGAGTTTTTATGAAACATAATGTTCTGCTTGCAAGCCTGGCGCTGCTGCTGGCTTCGCTGGCTTGCACCTTCTTTATCGGCGGGCCGGAGTACCCGGCCACCTCCATCCCGGTTTCAACGGAAGCGGCGGGTAGCCTGGAACAACAATTGGAGGCCGCTCAAACCGCCGCCGCTCAAAGCGGTGAGTTGTCGATCACCATCACCGAGAGCCAGCTGACTTCACTGCTCGTCGAAAAACTCGTCCTGGAGAGTGATCCACTCCTGACTGAACCGCAGGTTTACCTGCGCGACGGCCAAATGCAAATTTACGGCAAAGCCATCCAGGGACAGTTGCAGGCCAATGTCCGCATCGTGGTGGAAATCACGCTCGACGCTGAAGGTACGCCGGTCATCAACGTGGCTTCGGTCGACTTTGGGCCACTGCCCGTGCCTGATGCCATGAAAAGTGCCCTCGGATCCATGGCCCAGGAGGCCTTCACCGGGGCGCTCGGCCCTGCTGCCATCGGCTTCCGTCTCGAAACCATCACCATCGCTGATGGTGTGTTGACAGTCACCGGGCGAACCAAGTAGGCCGGATTATACCGTAATCATGTCCTTTTCCCGCCTCGTCCTGCTGTTGATGCTTTCTGCCCTTGCGCTGAGCGGCTGCCTGTCTCCGCAGGTATCCCAGAGCCAGGTCAGCCTGCCGGTGAGCATTTCTGCCGACGGGCAGGAATACACAGTGGAAGTCTCAACCGGGAGTACGGTGCAGCAAGCCCTGAATTCCGCCGGGCTGAGCGCCGGCAGTTTGGACAAGGTAGAACCGCCGCTCTACACACCGATCAGTGCCGGTTTGACAGTCAAAGTGACGCGTGGACGCGAGGAATTTGAAACCCAGCAAAACGTGATCCCTTACGAGCGCCAGCTGGTACGCAACGAATCTTTGCCACAAGGCGAAACACTGATGATCCAGCCGGGCAAGAATGGCACACAGGAAACCACTTACCGCCGGTATTACGAAGATGATGCGCTGGTCAACACCAGCATTTCGCGAGTCGCCATCCTGGAAGCCGCACTGCCAGAAATCATCATGGTCGGAGTGCGATCGCCATTTGCGCCACTGCCCATCCCCGGCAAACTGGTCTACCTGGCCAGCGGCAGCGCATGGATGATGCAGGGATCCACATCCAACCGCACACCAGTGGTCAGTAATAATGACCCGGCTACACCACTGGACGGGCGCATCTTGAAAATTTCTCCCAACGGGAAATGGTTACTATTCACTCGCAAATCAGCCCAGCCAGCCGACAAGGAAATCAACACCTTGTGGGTGGTCAGTCTGACCGATCCACTGGCAAAGCCGATCAACCTGCGCACCCCGAATATCGTCCACTTTGCCGATTGGGATCCAAAAACCTCGATGACCGTACTTTACTCCACCGTGGAGCCGCGTACGGCAGCACCCGGCTGGCAGGCCAACAACGATCTTTTCCGCATGCGCTTCGGCGACAAAGGCGCTCTGGGTGTGCGGGAAAAAATCCTCGAACCAAACACCGGCGGCATTTATGGCTGGTGGGGCACCAACTTCATCTGGTCGCCCGATGGGAGTCAACTGGCCTTCAGTCGTCCAGATGGCATCGGGTTGGTCAATTTCAAAGACAAAGCTCTGCTGCCGCTGGCAGAGATTGTCCCGCTCCAGACCCGCTCCGATTGGGCGTTGATTCCACCCCTGGGTTGGGGCGCCGACGGGCGTACCCTGTTCTTCGTCACGCACGCGCCTCCGCCGGGGCTGGTGAACCTGGAAGAATCCCCCAATTTCGACCTGAGCGCTCTTTCCCTGGATTCCACAGCCCGGGCGCCTATCATCCAGCAAAGCGGGATGTTCGCCTACCCTTCTGCGTCCTTCGCCAACCCGGCCCAGCCAGAAAAAGCATATTATCTCTCTTACTTGCAGGCCCTGATTCCCCAACAATCAGATACCTGCGGCTACCAGCTGGTGTTGATCGATCGGGACGGATCCAATCACAAAGTCGTCTTTCCTCAGCCCGGCTCACCCGGCCTGGAGCCACAGACCCCGGTCTGGTCACCCGCTGCCCCCACTTTCGTGGAAGGCGACTTCGTGGCAGTGGTCTACCTGGGCAACCTCTGGTTGATTGACGCCGCCAGCGGCACCGCTACCCAGGTAACCGATGACGGTTTGATTCAAAAAATTGACTGGAAATAAACATCAAGCAACGACGCGGCCCCGGCGCGGAAAACTTCCCCGCCAGTCCCGTTAAACCCATTTTGCTGGAGGAATTCATGCGTATTGTCATCACCGGCGCGGCCGGATTTCTGGGCTCACACTTAAGTGACCGGCTGCTGGCCGAGGGACACCAGGTGGTTGGGCTGGATAATTTCATCACCGGGTCAAAAGAGAATATTGCCCACCTGCTCGGCAACCCCAACTTCAGCTTTTTCCGGCACGACGTCTCCACCTACATCTACATCGCCGGGAAAGTGGACGCCGTACTGCACTTTGCCTCGCCCGCCAGCCCCAACCCGCAATCACCACTGGCCTATTTCAACCTGCCAATCCAGACCATGAAAGCCGGTGCGCTCGGCACGCATAACGCCCTGGGACTGGCCAAAGCCAACCAGGCACGCTTCCTGCTTGCCTCGACCAGTGAAATTTACGGGGATCCACTAGAACATCCACAAAAAGAATCCTACCCCGGCAACGTGGACCCGGCTGGGATGCGCGCCGTGTATGACGAAGCCAAACGCTTCGCAGAATCACTGACCCTGGCCTACTGGCGCTACCACAACGTTGACACACGCATCGTCCGCATCTTCAACACCTACGGCCCACGCATGGATCTGGAAGACGGCCGCGCCCTGCCCAACCTGCTCAAACAAGCCCTGCTCGGCCAACCCCTGACCGTCTATGGCGACGGCTCTCAAACGCGCTCCTTCTGCTTTGTCGAAGACCTGGTGGATGGGATTGTCAGGCTGCTCTATTCTGACGAACACATGCCTGTCAACATCGGCAACCCGGTCGAAATGTCCATCCTGGAATTTGCCGAAACCATCAACCGCGTCACCGCCAACCCGGCCGGCATCGAATATATCCGCGATGCCCGCAGCGCCCGCGACCCCCAGCGCCGCCGGCCCGACATCACCCGCGCCCGGGAACTGCTCGGATGGGAACCACGAGTCAATCTCGAGCAGGGCATCCGCCTGACAATTCCCTACTTCAAAGAAAAATTGGGACTGGAATGACAGCAATTATCAAAAACCCTGTTGAACGCACCCGTTTCCTTAAATTCGCCATGGTTGGCACCTTCGGCGCCGTGGTCGATTTTGGGATTATGAACCTGCTGCTCTGGCTGGCCGATACCCCGCTGGTGCTGGCCGGAACAATCTCATTTATCTGCGCCGTAATCAGCAATTTCATCTGGAACCGCCTGTGGACCTACCCGGAATCACGCTCCAAACCATTGCTCGGACAGTTGCTGCAATTCGGGATGATCAATGCCCTCGGCCTGATCATCCGCCTGCCCATCCTGAAATTCGGCGAGCCACTCATGGATCGCTTCCTGGGCGGCCTGCCTGTCAGGCCAGTGGCCAATCTCCACAATTTCCTCAGCCACAACATCACCCTGGCCTTCGCGGTCGGAGTAGTCATGCTCTGGAATTTCTTCGTCAACCGCTACTGGACTTACAGCGACGTGGACACCGCGTCATAAAGCGCCAGTTTCCCCTCCCCCGTTCGTTCCGTCAGCCCCCGTTCCATCTGGAAAACGGGGGTTGCGTACTATAATTAAGCCATGGCCTATACCATTATTCCCATTTTTTCTTCTCGCGGGGACGCAGAAGCATTCCTCGTTTTTCCCTATCTGTTCAACCGTCAGGGCGAATGGATCGGATTCGTCACTCCGCAGCGCGAAATCTACTCGGTCCTGGGTTTCTACGTCGGCATGCTGACCAACGACCCGCGCATCCTGCGCAAACGCTCGCAGGAAGACCGCCCACGCCTGCGCCCGCCCGACGCCCCGGCCAGAATTCGCATCCCCTCAGGGTCTCCAATGCCCAGAATGATGGGCGATGTGCCTTTTGAGCTGGTGGATGTCCTGCAGGATGAACCTGATTTGCTCCATACCCTCGATTCAGGCGAATTCCGCGCCGACCTGGATTAAACCCCATGCAGCCCAAACCGATGAAAGATTCGCACGTCACCCTGGCACAATTCATGCAGCCCGAACACGCCAACCCGCTCGGCAACATTCACGGCGGCTGGATCATGAAACTGGTCGATGAATGCGGCGCACTGGCCGCCATGCGGCACACCCGCACGCGCGTGGTCACCGTTGCCATCGATCGGATGACCTTCCGGCAGCCGATCAAAGTGGGCGAATTGGTGACACTCACCGCACAGGTCACCTACGCCGGACGCACCTCCATCGAAGCCGAAGTCCAGGTCGAAGCCGAAAATCCCGTCACCGGCGAACACACCCATACCAACACCGCCTACCTCGTTTATGTCGCCCTGGATGAAACCGGCCACCCAACCCTCGTCCCACCGATCAGCGTGGAAACCCCCGCCGAACAGATCAAACTGGACGAAGGGAATAAACGTCAGCAACAACGACTGGCCGAAAAATAACCGGCCGCGCCCGAGGAATCATGACCACGCCAGAACCCTCCCCCGAAATCGGCGACCAGCTGCCCGCCGGACAACCTGCGCACAATTTTCGATCGCTCAAAGAGTTGCTCGATTTCGCCTCCGTCAAAGAAATCAGCAAAAATCTCGACCAACTGGGGGATGCCGGTCTGGCCGAAGCGTTGCCCTTCCCTTTCCTTGCCCTGGTTGGGCAAACCGAGATGAAGCTGGCGCTGCTGCTCGGCCTGATCAACCCCAATATTGGCGGAATCCTGCTCGTCGGCCCACGCGGCACCGGAAAAACCACCGCCGTCCGCTCCCTGCTCGACCTGCTGCCGAGCATTGAGCGCTCCACCTGCCACTACGGCTGCCAACCCGAAGACATTGAAACCAGCGGAATCGACGCCGTCTGCCCGGAATGCGCCCAAAAATATGCCCAGGGAACCCCTCTCACCGCCCCAGATCAGGTGCGGCTGGTGGAACTACCACTCAACGCCCGTCTCGAAGACGTCGTCGGAGGCCTGGATGAACGCGCCGCCGTCCAGGAACGCATGCGCATCCGGCGCGGGATCCTGGCTCAGGCCGATAAAAACCTGCTCTACATAGACGAAATCAACCTGCTAGGCGATGACATTATGGACGCCATCCTGGATGCCGCCGCCCAGGGCCTGTACACCGTGCGCCGCGGCCCGGTCGCAGCCACCTATCGCGCCCGCTTTGTGCTGATAGGCTCAATGAACCCCGAAGAAGGCAAACTACGCCCACAGATTTTGGATCGATTTGGCCTGCGCGTCATCGTCCGCGGGCTCGAAAACAACAACGACCGCCTCGAAGCCTACCGCCGCGTGCAGGCCTACCAATCCAACCCGCGCGCCATGATCAACCTGTATGCCACAGAAATCGCCACTGCGCGCGAAGAACTGCAAACCGCCCGCCAACTGCTGCCACGCGTACGCCTGCCCGACTCACTCGCCTCACACGCCATTGAACTGATCCAAAAAATGGGCATCGACTCGCTCCGCGCCGAAATCACCTGGTTTGAAGCCGCGCGCGCCTACGCCGCCGCCGAAGGCTGCGCCACCGTCCTTGCCGCGCACCTGGCCGCTGTCGCGCCCACCGCTCTGCGCCTGCGCCGCTCCTCCTTTATGACCGAATACTTCCATCAACAAAAAGACGAAGAACTCGAGATGAAAACCCTGCTCGAACAGCTCTGACCCACACCGAACCCATGCTCCGCTTCCTGAAACACCCACGCACCCCGCTCCTGCTCCTGCTGAGCCTCAATCTGGCCGCCGGTCTGCTGACCTTTCGCAGCTACGGACTGTCGTGGGATGAACCCCTCTTTTACAATTACGCCGACTCGATCTGGAAAGCCTACACCCCGCAAGCCTTTTCCCCCGACTTCGACTTTGATTCCGTCTACGGGCGCAGCGCCGAAGACCACAAATACTACGGCCCGGCCTACCTGCTGTTGGCCCGCCCCGTCGAACAAGCTCTCAGCAGCCTCTTCCGCATCGACCAGGCCTCCGCCTGGCACCTGGTCAACTTCATCACCTTTCAACTCGGGCTGATCGGCTTCTACCGCCTGGCGCGACGTTGGCACAACCCCTGGCCAGCCGCCGCCGCCACCGCCTTCCTGGCCTGGCAGCCCGTTTTCTGGGGACATGCCTTCATCAATCCCAAAGATGCGCCCTTCATGGCCGCCTTCCTCTGGGCTCTCACCCTCGGCCTGGAGCTGGTCGACAGGCTGACCGCGCCGGAAAAAGACCCGCGCCTGCCGCTTGCTCTGGCTTCAGCCAGCCTGCTGCTGGGCCTGACCTCCGCCATCCGCGTCATTGGCCCGCTGGCCGGGCTGCTGACCGGCCTGTATTTTCTCTCCAGGCTGCCACGCCGCGGCTGGGTCGGCTTTGGCTTGTATGGATTGACCGCAGCCGCCGTCATGTTCATCTTCTGGCCTTTTTTGTGGGCCGCACCCATTCCCAGGCTGCTGGAAGTCCTCAAGCACATGTCGAACAACCCCACCGAACTGGCGGTGCTTTTTGACGGTCAAATCTTCCGCGCCAACGCCATGCCGCGCCGCTACCTGCCCCAAATGCTGGCCATCGCCCTGACAGAACCCACCTGGATTCTGTTTGGAGTTGGATTAATTTTGGTTACGCGCAAATTTATTCAAAAACAACTCGATCCTCGTCCCCTGCTCGTGGTTTTTGGTCTATTTTTGGGTATGCTGGCGTATCTGGTTTATTTTATTCCAGCCATGTATGATGGTTTCCGACACTTTTTGTTCATCCTGCCGCCTGCTTTTCTCGGCATGGGCTTTGCCTTTCAATGGCTGTGGGAACAAAATCGCCCGCGGCTGTTTGCGCTGGTGGCACTGCTCCTGTTGTTTCCCGGCGTGGCGGGCATCGTGAAAATGCATCCGTACGAATATGCCTATTACAATGCATTCACCGGCGGCACCGGTGGCGCTTTCAGGGTGTATGAAACTGAATACTGGCTGACCTGTTACCGGGAAGCGATTCAGTGGGTAAAAGCCAACGAACCGGCCACCACGCTCCACGTCCAGCGTGAAATGGATCTGGCGGCGTATTACAGCCAGGGGTTGTCGCTTAAAGACTTGGGCAAGGAAAATGAATCCGATCTCCAGACCGGTGATTTGGTTCTGTTTCACACCCGCGCCAACCTGGATATCCGCTCCACTTTTCGAAATTTGCCAGTCGTCACCACAATCGGCCGTGATGGCGCTGCATTTTGCCTGATCAAACGAAAGGAATGACATGCCGTTCATCCCCGCCTACCGCATCGTGACGCCGCAGTTGGTTCTGCGTTGTTACAACCCCTGCGATGCGCCCCTTCTCGCGGCTGCAATCACAGAAAGTCTTGAGCATTTGCGCCCATGGATGCCCTGGGCAGCCTCGGAACCGGAAAGCGTTGAAGTCAAGATCAGTCATTTGCGCCGCTTTCGCGCCAATTTTGACCAGGATGTTGAATATGTTTTTGGGATTTTCAACCTGCAAGAAACCCGCCTGCTCGGCGGCACCGGTCTGCATCGCCGGGTGGGCCCCAACGCGCTGGAAATTGGTTACTGGATCCACAAAGATTACCTGAACCGTGGCTTTGCCACCGAAGCCAGCGCGGCCCTGACCCGCGTGGCGTTTGAACTCCACCGGGTCGAGCGGGTGGAGATCCACTGCGCAACAGAAAACGTTCGCTCGGCAGCAGTTCCGCGGAAATTGGGCTATACTCATGAAGCCACGCTCAAGGATCGCAGTACTTTTTATGATCACAAATGCGACCAGCTGGTCTGGAGTCTGTTTGCCGGGGATTACCCACACAGCCCGGCCGCTCAACTCGAAATCGCCGCCTATGATGCGGCGGAAAGGCGCATCGTATGACCACTCATCGTGAGCGGATTGAAGCCGCAATGTCGGGCACATACCTCGACCGGCCGCCGGTGGCCCTTTGGCGGCATTTCCCCGTGGATGATCAATCGCCGGAAACCCTGGCCGCCGCCACCCTGAACTGGCAGCGGGTATACGATTGGGATCTGGTCAAGGTTACCCCGGCTTCTTCCTTCTGTCTCAAAGACTGGGGCGCGGAAGATGCCTGGGAGGGCGCCGCCGAAGGAACACGACGTTACACACGCCGGATCATCCTCGCCCCGGAAGACTGGACCCAACTGCCAGTTTTGGACGCCGAATCCCCGCACCTGGCGGCCCAACTGAAATGTTTATCCATCCTGCGCGCCGAACTCGACCCCGAGACACCCATCCTGCAGACGGTTTTCTCACCGCTGGCGCAGGCAAAAAACCTGGCGGGAGGCGAGACACTCTTGGCGCACCTGCGCAAAAAACCCGACCTGGTCTGGCGCGGACTGGATGTGATTGCTGAAAGCACGCGACGGTTTATCCGCGCTGCGCGCACGCTGGGCCTGATTGACGGAATTTTCTACGCCGTGCAGCACGCCCAGGCGCAGCTGCTGACCCGCGACGAATTCAACGAGTTTGGGCGCGCATTCGACTTGAAAACGCTCGAGTCGGCACGCTCGCTGTGGTGTAATATGTTGCACCTGCACGGTGAAAACGTCTACTTCAGCAGCATCAGCGATTACCCGGTGCATTTCATCAACTGGCACGACCGCGACACTGCCCCCAACCTGGCCGAAGGGCTGGCCCGTACGCGCGCCTCCGCTTGCGGTGGCTTGCGCCGCGAAACGCTGGTTTATGGCAGCCCAGCCGCCCTGCGCGCTGAGATCCATAACGCACTGGAACAAACCAACGGGGAACGCCTGCTAGTCGGTACCGGCTGTGTCGTCGAGGTGATCGCCCCGCACGGCAACCTGATGGCCGTCAGAAAGGCAATGGAAGTCTGATGCTGCGGATTATTGCGGGAAAAGCCAAAGGCCGTAAGTTGAAATCCGTACCCGGCGACACCACCCGGCCGGTCACGGATATGGTCAAGGAAGCTTTGTTTAACATCCTCGGCGGTGAAGTGATTGAGTCGAGCTGGTGGGACGTTTTCGGCGGAACCGGGGCGATCGGCATCGAAGCGCTCAGCCGCGGCGCGGCTTTCATCCGCTTTTCAGATTTGAATCGCCTGCCAATCGAAACGATCAAAGAAAACCTGGCAATCTGCGGCTTCAGCCAGCAATCTGAAGTGAAACGCGGCGACGCCTTCGCCATGCTGCGCGGCGCACCCGAACGCCAGTTCGACTTTGTTTATATTGCTCCACCGCAGTACAAAGAGATGTGGTCGCAGGCCCTCAAACTGGTCGACGAAAACCCGGCCTGGCTGAGTGATTCTGGCGAAATCATCATCCAGATTCACCCACGCGAGTACCAGGATGTCGAACTTGTCTGCCTGCAGAAATTTGACGAGCGTAAATATGGAAGCACGTTGCTTGTCTTTTATGAGAAAAAAAGCTGAAGGAGAACCCATGCTGCCAATCTTAAAAATCATTGCGGCTGTCCTGACACTTGCCACCGGAGGGCTGAGCCTGTTCGCGCCGCTCTCCACACCCGGCTTCACCGGCCTGCAGCCGGTCGGCGGACGCGGGATAAGTGAAATCCGCTCTGTGCTGGGCGGGCTGTTCATCGCGCTTGGCATCGTTCCACTCGTGCTGGGCGGCAACACTTACGCCATGCTTGGGTGGGGCTACCTGGGCATCGGCGCCGTTCGTCTGGTCAGCATTTTTGTCGACCTGGCCTCCATCCGATCCAACTGGATCAGCCTGGTTGTCGAAATCGTCTTTGGGATCATCCTGGTTCTGCCATGAGCCTGGGAACTCTCTTTCTGCTCAGCGGCGGTGCGATCCTCCTGCTGATGATTCTGCTCTGGCTGGTCAGCCTGCCGCTCAAAAATGCCAGCATCGTCGACAGTTTCTGGGGCACCGGATTTGTAATCATCGCCTGGCTGGTTGCCCTGGCATTGCGCGAAACCTACCTGAGCCTCTCCTACGAGGCCACCGCGCTTTCCGTCGGGCGCAGCTGGCTGGTGACAGCCCTCGTCAGCCTGTGGGGTCTGCGTCTGAGCTTGCACATTTTCTTGCGCAACCACAGCCAGCCGGAAGACTTTCGATATGCCACCTGGCGCGAAGAAAACGGCCCGCGCTGGTGGTGGATTTCCTTGTTCAAAGTCTTCCTCTTGCAAGGCCTGCTGCTCTGGATCATCGCTGCGCCAATCATCTCCGGGCAATATCCGCATAACGGGCCATTCCCTCACCCGTTGGATTTTCTCGGGATCCTGGTCTGGCTGACCGGCTACACCTTTGAAGCCCTCGGCGACTGGCAACTGGCCCGCTTCAAGAAAGACCCATCCAACCGCGGAAAACTGCTCACCACTGGCCTGTGGAAATACACCCGCCACCCCAATTACTTCGGCGACGCAACCCAATGGTGGGGCTTCTACCTGATCGCCCTGGCCGCCGGCGGCTGGTGGACCTTCTTCGCCCCGCTGTTGATGACCTTCCTGTTAATGCGCGTCTCGGGCGTCACCCTGCTCGAGCGCACCCTGCAAACCCGCCCAGGCTACGCTGAATACATGGCCCGGACGAGCGCCTTTTTCCCCTGGCCGCCGCGCAAATAACCGCCCGCCGGTCCACTCTCACTTAACCCGCGGAGATTCCCATGGAAATCAAACTGGTCCAGATCGAAAAACCCGAAGCGATCAACTTCATCCTCGGCCAATCACATTTCATCAAGACTGTGGAAGACCTGCACGAAGCCCTGGTCAATGCTGTGCCGGGCATCAAGTTCGGCGTGGCCTTTTGTGAAGCCAGCGGCAAATGCCTGGTACGCACCAGCGGCACCGACGACACCATGATGGATCTGGCCGCCAAAAACGCCCTGGCCATCGGGGCAGGACATTCCTTCATCCTGTTCCTGGCCGAAGGCTTTTACCCTATTAACATACTGAACGCCGTGAAAAATGTCCCGGAAGTAGCCCGCGTCTTCTGCGCGACCGCCAACCCCACCCAGGTGTTGATCGCCGAAACCGGGCAGGGTCGCGGCATCCTTGGCGTGGTGGATGGCGCCTCCCCGCTCGGCATCGAGGATGCCGAAGGGAAAACCTGGCGCAAAAACTTCCTTCGTATGATCGGCTATAAACTGTAGAAGCACCCTCCCAAAATTATCTACCCAACCTTAGAAGTCCTATGACCCGAACCCAACGACTCGAACTAGCCTTGCTATCCATCATTTTTATGATGGCCTGCACCGTCGGAATCGCCCCGCCGGCAGCTCCAACCGTGCCGCCCACACTCACTTCGGCCCCCACACTGACCCGCACCCCCGCCGCCTCCGCCACGCCCTACCCCACCCCCACCCGGCGGGCGACCATCACCATTGAACCAAGCAACACCCCCCCACCCGCCCTGACTTCCCAGGCAGCCACGGTCACCGCGATTGTGCACAACCGCAACGGCGAGCAGGTGCGCTTTATCACCGAAGACGGCCAGGAACTCGTCGGCTATTTTTACCCCGCCGCGCTGCCCAATTCTCCCACCGTGGTCATGATGCACCAATTCCATAGTGATCAAAAATATGCCTGGAATGAAAGCACGCTGATCCCCTGGCTGCAAAATTACCCGGTCGGTGGCGCAGTAGTCATCAGCCCCACCCCCAGTGCCGGGGGCCAACTCCCCCCGCTGCCCCCGGATGTCAGCTTCAACGTCCTGACCTTTGATTTCCGCGGGCATGGTGAAAGCGGCGGAACCTCCGTCGCCGAGCTTACGAATGAAGCGAAAAACTGGTACCTGATGGATGCCCGCGCCGCCTACGCCCTGGCCCGCATGCTGCCCGGCGCCGACCCGAACCGCATCATTGGCTTTGGCACCAGCATCGGCGCAGATGCAACGGTAGATACCTGCGAGGAAGGCTGCATCGCCGTTTTTGCCATCTCTCCCAACAGCTGGCTCGGGCAAGACTGGGCCTCCAATGCCGCACGAGTCGCCAATGCCGGAAAGCCTGTCCGCTGCATGTATGCCGCCAACGACGGCGATACTGCGGTTACCTGCACCAGCGTGGCTAACCAGGCCAATTATGAATATATTGGCTATACTGGGAAAAAGCATGGCCAGGATTTCCTGGTGCCCCGCAAAATGGAAAACGGATTCGGGAGTAAATTACTTGCCTTTTTGATGGAAGCCATCCGCCAATGAATCCAACGCCCCTTAATCCCCCCCTCCCAGAGCCCAAAAACATCATTCCACGCGCCTTCCCGGGCATCACCCCGCGCGAAATCGAAGAACTGCTCTTTTGTAGCCAGATCCATCAATATCCTCCCGGCACAATCCTCACTCATGAAGGGCAGGAGGAATCAAAATTCTATATCCTGCTGACCGGTCAGGTGGAAGTCACCAAGACGATCAACAACGCTGAAAAACGCCAGCTAAAAACATTACAAAGCGGAGATTTCTTTGGCGAGATGGCGCTCATCCATAACGCGCCCCGCGCCGCCACAGTCACCACCACCGAGACAGTTTCCGTTCTCGAAATCGAAAAAGAAGATTTTGATTCCGTCCTGCGCAACTCATCCAGTGTCTCCATCGCCATGGTACGGGAAATCTCAAGCCGCCTGCGCGAAAATGACAAAATGGCCATTGAAGACCTGCGTATGCGCGCCAACGAACTGGGCCTGGCCTATGAAAAACTGGCCGAACACGAACTGGCCCGCAGGGAATTTCTGAACAACATTGCCCACGAATTACGCACTCCACTGATGGCGGCCGGCGGCTTTCTGCAATTGATTCAACGCGGCGCGATCACCGGCACCAAGCTGCCCGATACAATTGACACCATCTCCCGCAACATTCAACAAATCACCGCGCTGGTAAATGACATTCTCTTCCTGCAAGAAATGGACATGATCCTGCCAAAATTCCAGCCGGTGGATATGGGCAGCCTGACCCGGGAAGTAATCCAAAAATACCAGAACATCGCCGCCGCCAATATGGTCGTCCAGCACCTAGAAATTGACCCCAATCTTCCGCGCGTCTCAGGCGACCCCAAGACCCTCGAGCGCGCCCTGATGTCCCTGGTAGATAATGCCATCAAATTCAGCCCCAATGGCGGCCAGGTAATGGTTGCAGTCTACGAAGAAAACGGCACAGTTGTGGTTCGGGTCAGCGATAACGGTATCGGCATTGAACGGGAACAGCTGGCACGGATATTTGACCGTTTCTACCATATCGAAAAAAGCGGTGAGCAGCTTTTTCGGGGAGTAGGGCTGGGGCTTCCCATCGCCAACCAGGTCATCAAACAGCATAATGGGCGCATCACCGTGCAAAGCCAGCCCGGGCAGGGTAGCACCTTCAGCCTGCACTTGAAAGCGTTGAAGGTGGTGTTTTAAATAACAAAAACGAGCAAAGGGTTGGCTTCGCTCGTTCCTGTTTAGGGACCTATTGCAGTCCGCAGGGCATCGGATGGAGGGTCAAAAACCGATCAGGTTTGGTTTGGGCTATGGCGCTTTGAGAATGGTTGTCGGGAGGTTGGCTCCGGCGATATGAATCACAGCCGGATACTTCGCAAGGAACTGCAGACCCTGAACTTCGCAGCGCACGGAAGTGCGGTCTGACGCAGTGTAAAAACAGTGCATCTTGTAATCAACGTGATTCACTGTGAGATAGGCGGCCTTCAGGTCAGAGCGCCAGATATTCCCGTCAACGATATGGATGTTGTAAATCAAGCCCTTTCCCGCGATGAACTTCGCAGAAGCAAGGTGAATGTTCGGGACCGGGGTGGCTGCTACAGTCAACAAAGCCACCACCAGCAAGGCAAACACAACAACGGTGAGCAAATTCTTTTTCATAATTAACCTCCTCAAAACTCAGGTAAAACTTCCATCCAATGACCGCCACAATTTAATAGTAAGCCGTTTGCCATTATTTTCAAGGATTAAGTTTATTTTAATAATTCGGCTTGACGACAAAATCCGGCTTGACCAGAATTGTGGTCGCGAGATTGGCCCCCGCAATGTGAATCACCGCGGGATATTTCGCAACAAACTGCAGACCTTGAACTTCACAGCGCACGGAAGTGCGGTCCGTCGCAGTGAAAAAACAGTGCATCTTGTAATCAACATGATTCACTGTGATGTAGGCGGCCTTCAGGTCAGCGCGCCAGATATTCCCGTCAACGATATGGATGTTGTAAATCAAGCCCTTTCCCTGGATGAACTTCGCAGAAGCAAGGTGAATGTTCGGGAGCGGGGTGGCTGCCACGGTCAACAAAGCTACCACCAGCAAGGCAAAAACAACAACGGTAAGCAAATTCTTTTTCATGATAAGCCTCCATAAAACTCAGGTAAAGCAACCATCCAATGACCACCACCCTTTAACCTTACGCCGTTTTCGATAAAGAACAAGAATTAAGTTTCTGCCAGGCCAGCTGACTTTCACAAGCCAGTCCCAAACCTGGACAGAGCGCAATTTTGAAAAACCACCCATTTTATAGGTATAATCGCCGCCTATGGATTTAAACATCGCCAGCCACCAGACCGGAAAATACCTTGTCCAGATCCCCGTATATGAGGGGCCGCTGGATTTTTTACTGCAACTGATTGAACGTGCCGAGCTGGATATTACCTCCGTTGCGCTGGCCATGGTCACAGACCAGTACTTGCAGCATATCCGCCAGATGCAGGAAGCCCGCGCCGAAGAAATCTCGGCGTTTCTGGTGATTGCCGCCAAACTGATCCAGATCAAATCTGAGGCGCTTTTGCCGCGCCCACCTGTGCGCGAACCCGGCGAGGAAGACCCCGCTGAAAACCTGGCCCGCCAACTGCGCATCTACAAACGCTTTAAGGAAATTGCCAACCTGCTCGAGCAGCGCGATGCCCAGGGATTGCATACTTATTTGCGGCTGGCTCCCCCGCCAAAAATTGAAGGCCGCCTCGATTTAAGCAACCTGAGCCGCAACGATCTGCTCGAAGCCGCCCTCAGTTCACTTCTGCAGGAAAAGGAAAAAATGGCCCTGGGCACAGTCATTTCAGCACCCAGGGTGACGATCCGACAAAAAATCGCCTATATCGCCGAAAAATTGAACAAGAGCGAACGTTCCAGTTTCAAAGAACTGGTCGGCACCGCCAATTCCCGGCTGGAGATTGTGGTCACTTTCCTGGCGCTCTTGGAACTGGTTAAACGATACCGTGTCTCAGCCCGGCAGGATGGCTTGTTCGGGGAGATCGCTATCGAACGGTCGGCTGATTGGAACGAGGAGGAAGAGTTCGAGCTGGAATTCGAATAAGGATGGAAACATTCGCCAAAAGAGCGGCTAAGCGCCGCTTTTTTGTTTGCGTTTAACTATCCGGTTGGTTAAAAGCACCGAAACGAAAGCCCCCAAATTGTCGTACACCAACACGTCCACCAGGCTGGGATGCCGGCCAGCGGTAAATGACTGGTGAAATTCATCGGTTGCCGCATAGAGAACTGCCAACAGCCAGGCCAGCCAGCCTTTTTTTAGATTCAGCCCCAGCGCCCAATAATAGGCCAGCGCCAGCAGGGCGTATTCCAGCAGGTGGGCGCTTTTTTTGACCAGAGTATCCCACAGCCCGTAACTTGGCAATTCGCTGGAGGGCAGGGATGAAAAGAGATAGATCACCCCCATCCAGACCAGGGCTGGCAGCCAGCGCAGGCTTTTCACCGCTCAGCCCCCCACAGCCCAGCGGATCAGGGCTTCGGGCACCCAAAAATTGCCCAGCCCTGCAAAACCCACCAGCACAGAAGTCACCAGGATGACAATGCCAATCCCAATCAAGACAAAGTCTCGACGCTGGTAATGCAGTTCTTCGAGCCAGGTGCGCGGGCCAATGCCAAAGGCGCGCAAATCCATGGCGTCAATGATGTCTTCCGAGCCGATGATGGCGTGAATGGTGACCGGGACAATGATCGGGCCGAGCTTGCGGACCTGTTCGATCAACCCGCCGCTGATTTTCTCCAGTTCGTAACCGCGCGCCCGCTGCGCGTCCATTGTCAGTTGAAAGTCGCGGCCGAAGGTTGGGATAAAGCGCATCGTCAGGTCCATGGCGTAGGCAATTTTATCGGGCAGGCCCAGGCCCCTAAAAGTGATGCCATAATAAGCCGGGTTGAGCGAGTATGGAATCAGGATGGTCATCACGGCAATGCTGAAGACCCGCACAAACTGGCTGACGGCAAAAAAGGCGCGTTCTACGGTGATGTTTAGGGTGGGACGCCAGCCCAGCAGGGTGAACGGGGCAGCGTAACTGCGGATGAGATGCTCGACCTTGTACAATTCCTGGCTGCCGCGTCCGGTCAGGAAGGTCAACAAAGAGAAAAAAATGACAAAGCTGCCGATAAACAGAAAGGGGCGTCGGATTTCGCTCCACTGCAACCCGGAGGTCAGCAGCCAAAACAGGGCGATGGTAAAGAAAGGAGCCAGCAGCCGGATATCCCAAAAGGCCAGCGTGGAGAAAAGAAAACACAAATAGAAAATAACCCACGCGCGCGGGTCAAACCATTGGACCAGCGATTTTCGTTTGCGGTAACGCCAGGCAACTAGCATTGCACATGACCTCGGAGATTGGTAGATTGGGAAGCCGGGGCCCGGTCCCAATCTACCAATCCACCCATTGTTTGAATTAGCGTCCCGATTGGCGCTGAACAGCGGCGTAAGCGGCCACCAGCAGCGGAACGAGAATGGCGGCAAAGATCAAGTTCGGGCCAGCCGCGGGCAGGAACTCACCCACAATCGCGGCGGCAGGGCTGAAACCGTTGATCCAGATATCCGAAACAGCCGCAAAACCGATGCCAAGGATATTCCCGAGCATGCCCCAGGTCACCGCAGCGGCCACATCCAAATTTTGGCCAAAGGCGAAACGGACCGCCGCCACCAGCGCAAAACCAATCAAAATGGAAATGCCCGCGAAGAGCGAGATTGGGGCATCGCCAAAAATGTTATTGGCCGGATCAAAAAAGGTCATGTTGGCCTGAGCAGGGTTGAGGAAGTACAAGGCGGCGGCCACCAGAGCCAGCGCACCACCAACATACAGCACCGTGTTCATGCTCTTTTTCTTGTCACTGCCGAACAACATCCACAGGCCGGAAATGAAGCCGACCAGCCCATTACCGATGCTCCACTGCGGTGAAAGACCAAAGCCGGTCAGCGCATCACCGAACATATTGCCGACCGCGCCGGTGAAGAAACCGACCACCGGGCCAAAAGCGTAGCCAAAGAACATCGGGATGGCAATCGCCGGGCGCAGCGAAACCTGGCTGAGCGAGGGAACCACGAAAACGGTACCATTGAACAGGTAGGAAAAGACCGCATACAGTGCCGCGCCAATCGCCATGTAGACCACCGCGCGCGTATCCACTTCCCAGGCCTTATTTTCCTTGGTCACCAGGTACACTGCAAAGGCAATCGCCACGCCGATCACCACAAAAGCGAAGCGCAGCGGCAGGGTTGCCTGGTCAACTGAAAAATTGAACGGGCCCAATTTGTCAGTCGTGCCAAAAACGAACATGACAATCGCAAAGATTGCCAGCAGGACGACCAGCGCCCCAAGAACAGAAGCAAGCTTTTTATCCATTTTCACTCTCCTCCAGTAGGTTGATTTTTCTACCGGCCAGCCATCCGGGCTGACCAGGGTCACACACAGGAATTACAACACGTGACCGAGCGCTTCGGCACGCATAAACTCGCCAGTTTTGGGGAACAACTCCAGATTTAGATCCAGCAGAGATGTCGGCACCACGCGGCAGGCGCGCAGCAAAGCATAGTCCTTTAACACCTGCTGCGGGCTGCCATCCGCCTGCACCGCCCCATCCGCCACCAGAATCACCCGGTTGGCATAAATCACCGCCATATCCACATCGTGCGTAATGAACAAAATCGCTTCAAAACCGGGCAGCTGCAAAATCGCATCCATAAAACCCAGGTAATTCTTGTAATCCTGACCGGCGGTCGGCTCATCCATCACCAGGATTTTGGAACGCATCGCCAGGATCGCCGCAATCGAAACGCGCTTCTGCTGTCCAAACGAAAGCGAGAGCGGGGCGTCATTTTCCTTATCCACCAAATTGACAATCTCCAGCGAACTCTTCACCTGCTGCTCAATTTGCGGCGCAGAATGTTTCAGGTTTTTCGGCCCAAAAGCAAGTTCCTCCCGCACCGTCGGCGCAAACAGCATATGGCTGGGGCTTTGAAAAACATACCCCAGCGTACTGGCAATCTCGGCCACACTCGCCGCGTGCGTATCGATGCCATTCACCAACACCCGGCCCGATTTCGGCTTTAACAACCCAATGGCATGTTTCACAAACGTCGTCTTCCCGGCGCCATTGGGACCCAACACGGCAATAATATCGCCCTTGCGAATCTCAAGATTAATGCCATGCAGGATTTCACGCCCCGACTCGTACCCAAAAGCGACATTTTCAAAGCGCACCAACGCAAATTCAGCCGCGTTGGAAGAATCTCCACTGGCGGCCTCGCCGCGTTTCACCCCCGGCAAGAAGCTCATCCGCGCCGGGGCCGGATCCGCTGCCGCGCGCCGGGCAATCATCGCCGCCGGCAGCTTGACCTCGTGATAATCGACCGCCTCCATCAGCCCGGCCGGGGCGCCCAGGTACCGGATTCGGCCCTCGCTCATAAACATTACCCGGCTCGGGTGAATATTCAACACATCCTCCACGCGATGCTCTACCATCACCACCGTCAGCCCCTCATCCGCCAGGCGGCGCACCATTGCCAGCGTCTCCAGCGCCGAAGCCGGATCCAGGCTGGCGAGCGGTTCATCCAGCAGCAAAACCGAGGGGCGCATCGCCAGCACCCCGGCCAATGCCACCTTCTGCTTCTCCCCGCCCGAAAGGTTGAATGTCTCCCGATCTCGCAGCGCCAGGATATTCAAATAATCGAGCGCCTGTTCGGCGCGGGCAAAGATTTCAGCCCGCGGCAGCCCCATATTCTCCAACCCGAATGCCACCTCGTTAATGACCTTGGTCCCCAAAATCTGCCGTTCCGGATCCTGCAACACCGTCCCAACCATCTGAGAAATGCGCGAGAGCGGCATCCCGGCCGTATCCTGGCCGTTAAGCAGGATTTTCCCACTCAATTCGCCCTTATAAGAGCGCGGAATCAGGCCATTGATGGCGCGCACCAACGTCGTCTTGCCACAGCCGCTGGCGCCTGCCAGCAACAATAATTCACCCTTCTCCGCCGAAAAAGAAATCTGATGAATCGCCACCCCCTGGCGGTCGCGATAGCGAAAGGAAACATTATCAACAATCAGAGCACTTTGAGAGGTCATAGTCCATTCTCGCCGGATCGTGCCCCGGCTGGCTGAAGATCCCAAACCAGATAAACCGGATCGCCCACCCTGGCATTTAACCGCCCGGCGGCACTCCCATTCACCACCGAAACGATCAAATTCCCGGTACTGTCAAACAAAGCCACCAGCTCGCCAACCGGGCGCTCACCAAAGGTATTGACCAGGCCAACAATTTCACAATCCGCCAGGCGCACACGCACCTGATTCAGCCTCAGCCCAGCCAGGTGCTCAGCCCGCAAATTGGTCGCCACGTTCCCAAAATGATCCAGGTGGATCACCTCGCCCTGCCAGCCGGAAACCGTCTGCACTGCGCGAGGCAGATTCAACCGCACCGGATCCTGAAACGGGCTCCCCAGCGCCTCCAAAGCAACCCCGCTGGCAAGGTGTGCCGCCACCGGAGAAAAAATATCCCGCCCGTGAAAGACATACGAAACCTTCGGCAGCCACCAGTGGGGCTGATCCAGCGCCACAAATCGCACCGGCCAACCCTGGGCTTCGGCTTGTTCCAGCAGCATGGTCACCGTCCCGTTATCCGGCCCAACGTAGAACTGGTTTCCGATCTGTGCCGCCATCGGGCGGCGGGCAGTCCCCACCCCCGGATCCACCACCACAACATGAATGGAACCCGCCGGAAAATACGGCGCCGAACGCGCCAAAATCAAGGCAGCCTCGGCGATATTTTGCGGCGCGATCAGATGGCTCAAATCTGCAATTTGGGCGCCTGGAGCGATATTCCAGATCACGCCTTTCATCACCCCCACATTGCCATCTTTTAGGCCAAAATCCGTCATGAGCGAAATGACCGGCACGGGCTGCTCCATCAGAAAATCAGATACTGCGAATAAACGCTTCACAACTGGTCTTGAGCCAGGGTTTTGCTGACCCGCTTATGACCATGATTTTCAATTTTACACTGTTAACCTATCCCTTTGGTAGGGAAATCTCATCTTTATGGCAAGGCTTTCAAAAATCGCGCCTACTCCTTACAAATATGCAAGTTTTGTCTACGCTGTGTCTACGCCCGCCAGGTAAGATAGAGACAATCAAGCAAACGTGGTCTGGGGCCCACGTTCCGAAAGCCGGCGCAACAGGAAGGGGGACTTCCGCGGCCGGCTTTTTTTTTTGAAACTGGCCAGAATTTCCATCCATTCACCTTACAAATATGCAAGTTTTGTCTACGATGTGTCTACGCCTGCTGAGTATTATAGGGTCAACATAACAAACGTGGTCTGGGGCCCACGTGAACGGCACCGGCGCACAGGAAGGGGGACTTCCGCGGCCGGTGTCTTCTTTTTTGGGGGCAACCTGCCTGGCCTTTTTAGATAAAAAAAACCGGAAGCACGAGATGCTTCCGGTTTTGTCTAGTCGGTGGTGGCTCAACGACCGCGCAGGAAAGAGATCAGCGAACCAAATCCGCCTACGAGGAATAATAATGCAATCACCAGTCCCATGGGCACGCCAGTGGCTGTTACCGACTGGGCTTCATACGTCGGGATAACGAGGATGCCGGGAGGGGTAAAGGTTGGCAGACGCGTGGGAACGGCTTGAGGCAGGTAAGCCGCTGCCAGGGTTGGGTCAATGGTCGGGGTGGTGATGGGGGTTGGGGTGGGAGGCGGCTCCACAATCGGCAGATTAGCACCAGGTGAAAGGTTGACCAGCGGAGCGTAAACCCAGCCGAGTCCACCTTGAATGCCGGGGTGGCGGATCTGGATCCATTCGCCGCCGGGAGAGCGCCCCACTGCCGGGGCAGTTTCATCCGTCAGGAGCACGCCAATCGCAGGGTACAGGTAGGAGCTCGGTCCGGAGCGGATGTTGATCTGTTCGGGGTAAGTGACAGTGATGTAGGAGCCGGATGGGGTGCTGGTAACGGTCGGGACGGAACCGGTTGGTTGTTGTGCTGCAACTTTTTTCGGAGTGGGCACGTTAATTAGTAGCAATAAAAGCCCGCACAGAAAAAAGATGGCAAAGACAGGTTTTGTGATGGGACGCATTGATCCGCCTGATTCTGGAATTTTTCGCGAAGGTGATTATAATCGAAACTATGGAACAGAGAATTTTTCATGGCGACCTAACCCCTAATGAGCTTGCGGAGAAACTGCTGGCGCATTTTAACCGCGGCAATATGCGGACGCAAATGTTTGGGAATCAACAAAATCTGACCGTCCAGATTTCCACGCGCGAGGGCGCTGCGAGCGGCGGGCAGACGGCTTTAACGGTGCAGATCAAACCGGTAGCCGATGGTTTGATGGTCAGTGTTGGGGAGCAGGCCTGGCTGGGAGTGGCGGCCAGCATGGGGCAGACGGTGGTGGCGACGCTGTTGAATCCGTGGAATCTGCTTAACCGGCTGGATGATCTTGCCCAGGATATTGAGAACCTCCAGATGGTGGATACGGTCTGGCAGGTGGTGAACCAGGCGGCACAGCAGCAGCACGCGAGCACGCAAATTTCGGAGCGGCTGCAACGCGCGGTTTGCGAGTTTTGCAGTACAGCCAACCCGGTTGGGCAAAGCAGTTGCGTGGCGTGCGGCGCCCCACTGGGAAATGTCCAGCCGCGCACATGCGCAGCTTGCGGATTCGTGGTGCTGCGAGGTGAGCGCACCTGCCCAAGTTGTAACAAGCCCATTTCAGGCTGAAAACGGACTTCCGGGGTGATTACCCCGGAAGTTTTTATTATCCAACTCAGCGCATTAATCGTTCAGTTCGGGGTTAACGCAATGCGGCAATGGCCGCCCCTCCAGGCCGGCGAGCAGGTTTTCGCAAGCCAGTTCAGCCATGTGGCGGCGGGCTCCGTGCGTGGCAGAGCCGATGTGCGGAGCTATCAGGCAGTTGGGCAAATCATATAATGGGTGGTCGGGCGGAAGCGGTTCTGGGTCGGTGACATCCAACCCCGCGGCGGCAATCCAGCCTTCGCGCAGGGCATTGACGAGGGCGTCGGTGTCCACAACCGCGCCGCGCGATGTGTTAATCAGGACGGAGGTTTTTTTCATCCGGCGCAAGGTCTGTGCATTGATGAGATGGCGGGTTTCAGCGCTGAGCGGACAGTGCAGGCTGACGAAGTCGCTCGTGCGCAACAGCTGATCGAACGAGGCGTACTGGACACCGAGCGCGGATTCGGCGGCCGGCTGGGGAGCGGAATCAGTGTAAAGCAGGTTAAGACCAAATCCACGGGCGCGTTCGGCAACCGCCTTGCCAATCTTGCCGAGGCCGACCAGTCCCAGGGTTGCGCCGCGCAAATCTGCACCCAGCCAACCTATCGGACTCCAGGTTTGCCACAGCCCATCGCGGGCATCGAGGGCGGCCTTGGTTAATCCACGGGCCGAGGCGAGCAGCAAGGCAAAAGCCAGATCCGCCGTGGCGTCGGTCAGCACGCCGGGAGTGTTGCCAACCGGAAGCCGCCGCCGGGTACAGGCTGGGATATCGATATTATCGTATCCAACCGCCATGTTGCTGACGACGCGCAGGCGCGGCGCCGCTTCAAGCAGGGCCTGATCCACTTTGTCGGTCAGCAGGCAGAATATTCCTTCAGCCTCCCCGAGATATTCGAGCAGGTGTGGGGCAAAGCCGGGCGGCTCAGCCGGGCCAACGAGCAGGCGCACTCGTCCCTGTAGCGTGGATATCCATTCGGGAGGCAGCGGATGAGTAAGCAAAACAAGCGGCAGGGCCATGGTGTTCTCCGGGTTGGGTATGGTGGCATGGGCGCAGAGTAAGATAAAGCCCAAAGGTTGCACAAAAACTCGACTTTATGTGATAATAATAGCATGTAAATTGGCTTCCGGATAAACAGGTTGCCAAACCCCAGCCTTTTCCTTATACTGATAATGGATTGATTGCTCCAGGAATGAGCCTATGGCTTTCGAACTTAACGATATCGAGCTCAGACTGCAGAACCTGATTGAAGTACATCTGGTCAAATATCTGCCCGGGCCGAACTACCGCGACCGAATTTCCCGCCAGCTGGCAGAGACTTTGCGTTCCAACCTGTCTACCAAGGGGCTGAAAGAAAATGCCAACGTGCTGCCCCATATGATCCAACTGGTGGTGAATCCTGCGATGATGTCGCAGTGGCAGAAAGATCCACGCCTGATGGAAGGGCTGACAAAAATCTACCGGCTGGTAGCCAGCGAGATCGGGGTACGTTTTGACGGGATTTTATCCATCAGCCTGGTTGGAGATCCCCTGGTGGAAGTGGATGATGTACGGGTTCAGAAGGCTAACAAGGTCGCAGAAACCCAGGATATGCGCGAGGAAAGTGACCAGGATCCGCCAGGCCGCGCCGCCTTTTTGATTGTGGGCGGAACGAGGGTATTTCCCCTCAACCAAGCGGTAACGAATATCGGGCGTCGTCTGGATAACCATCTGGTGGTGGATGACCCACGAGTTTCTCGCTACCATGCTCAGATCCGGTATGTGCGTGGACGCTTCATCCTGTTTGATCTCAATTCAACCGGTGGCACCTATATCAATGGCCAGCGTGTCAACCAGAGTGTGCTCTACCCAGGGGATGTGATTTCGCTGGCCGGGCTGCCGATTGTGTTCGGGCAGGATAATCCCCCGCCTTCCATCCACACCGGGGATACAGCGCCTTTCTCACAGGCGGCAGGAGAACGCCAAACTGCGGTTTTGAAGAGCACAGAAACTGACGACGAGCAGACATGAGCGCCGTTCTTCTGCTGGGATTGCGGATCCTGGCGGCTGTCGTTTTATATGGGTTTGTCGGTTCGGCGCTTTCCATGTTGTGGTTGTCGCTCAGGCAGCAATCCACACTTGTTTCGAACCGCAAGGTGATTCCCCTGACGCTGACAATTCAAACCGACGATGTGCCAACCCGGGTGCTGAAATTTACTGAAACGACAGAAATCGTAATCGGCCGGGATCCAGATTGCGAATGCCTGCTGGAAGACAGCACTATATCGGCGCGGCATGCCCGGCTGACTTTTCATCACAATCAATGGTGGCTGGAGGATCTGCAATCCACCAACGGCACCCGGCTGAACGATGAGATGCTCGGCACAGCAACCATCGTTGTCAGCGCAGATCAGATCAGGTGCGGACAAACAACGTTGACGGTCAACCTGGAAACAAATGGAGTGGCACATGGCTGAAAATCTTTCCTTTGCGGTTATTGGCGGCTCGGGCTTATACAGCATGCCGGGCCTGACCGAAACCACCGAATACAACCTCGAAACGCCCTTTGGCAAACCCAGTTCGCCTATCGTAGTTGGGACGCTCGAAGGCCAGCGGGTGGCTTTCCTGGCCCGGCACGGGCAGGGACATTTCATCACGCCCAGCGAGGTCAATTACCGCGCCAACATTTACGCACTGAAAATGTTGGGCGCGAGCCGCATCATCAGCATCAGTGCCTGCGGGTCGCTGCGCGAAGACTATGCCCCCGGCCAGATCGTCATCCCCGACCAGCTGTACGACAACACCAAGGGGCGCCGCGAGCGCACCTTCTTTGGAGAGGGGCTGGTGGCCCATGTTGGAGTGGCCGATCCTTTCTGCGCCACACTCAGCGAAGAGGTTTATGCGGCGGTAAAAAGCGCAGGCGCGACGGCCCACAAAGGGGGCGCTTTCATCACCATTGAGGGGCCGCGCTTCTCAACCAAGGCCGAATCCAACGTATTCCGAGCCTGGGGTATGTCAATCATCGGTATGACGGCTTCGCCGGAGGCCTTCTTGGCGCGCGAAGCCGAGATGTGCTACGCCGTCATGGCGCACGTCACCGATTATGACGTCTGGCATGTGACCGCCGAACCGGTCACCGTTGAAATGGTGATTCAGACGCTTACCCAGAACACCTCCACCGCCCAGGAAGCCGTCCGCCTCCTGGCGCGCAGCCTGGCCCCAGAATCACTCTGCACCTGCCACTCGGCACTGGCCAGTGCGCTGATCACCCATCCGCAAGCCATCCCGGCACCCACCCGCCAAAAGCTGGACCTGCTGGTGAAAAAGTACCTCGCCTGATCGGCGTTGCTGCCCCGACGATCCACGCGGGCAGTTTAAAAATGCCAGCCTTTAATTTCAAACCCCAATACCTGCCTCCGGCCGAAATCCATAGCCGCCTGTTAAAACTGGCGGCTCTCTTTTTGAGCCTCAATGCCGCTATGCTGAGCCTGGCCCCAGTGGCGCGCTCTCGCAGTTGGGACTTATCCTTGCTGCGCTGGTCTCACTGGGGCGGGCTGGCCCTCTGGCTGCTGGCCGCCTGGCTGGCGCAGCGCCAATTCACCCGCCACACTCCCGATGCCGACCCTTACCTGCTCCCAATCGCCGCGCTGCTCGCCGGCTGGGGGATGCTCTCCATCTGGCGTTTATCCAACGGATTTGGTTTACGACAGGCCGCCTGGCTGACAGTCAGCATGACGGTTTTTCTCACCGGGCTGCGCACCCCCCTCAACCTCGACATCCTCCGCCGCTACAAGTATCTCATCCTGACGAGCGGCCTGCTCCTGACCGCGCTGACGCTGTTCTTCGGCACCAATCCCGGCGGCGCAGGTCCGCGCTTGTGGCTGGGCTGCTGCGGTTTGTACCTGCAGCCCTCCGAACCGCTCAAACTGCTTCTGATCATTTACCTGGCCGCCTACTTTGCCAGCCGCTTACCCATCCGCACCCACCTGCTGCCCCTGCTCTTTCCCACCCTGCTGCTGACCGGGCTTGCACTCACCATCCTGCTCATCCAACGCGACCTCGGAACAGCCTCCATATTCATCTTTCTTTATGCTGCTATCGTCTACCTGGCCAGCGCGAAAAGACGCCTGCTCGGCATTTCACTCGGGCTGCTGGCCGCCGCCGCGTTGACCGGATACTTTACCATTGACCTGATTCGCCTGCGTATTGACGCCTGGCTGAACCCCTGGGCCGACCCATCCGGCAATTCCTACCAGATCATCCAGTCCATCCTGGCCGTCGCCAGCGGCGGCATCGACGGGCGCGGATTGGGAATGGGAGCACCCGGTCTGGTGCCCGTTGCCCAATCAGACTTCATATTTACCACCATCAGCGAAGAATTCGGGCTGCTGGGCACCTTCGCGCTTTTCATCCTGCTGGCCATACTCATTGTCCGCGGATTCATCATCGCCATCCGGGCCGGAAGCAATTTTCGGCGCTTGCTGGCGGCTGGCATAGCCACGTATTTCGGCGCACAAAGCATCCTGATCATAGGCGGCAACCTGCGCCTGCTCCCGCTCACCGGGGTCACCCTGCCCTTCGTCTCCTACGGCGGCTCATCGCTGCTGACCAGCTTCCTGGCCTTGTTAATTTTGACCCAGGTCAGCAGTGAATTGGAGGCTGAACCCATCTCTCTGCCCCAGCCCGGCCCATACCTGCACATCGCCGCGCTGCTCTGCATCGGCCTCGCCGCCGGGACGCTGGCCAACGGCTGGTGGGCCATCTGGCGAGCGGACGACCTGCTGGCCCGCACAGACAATCCCCGCCGCTCGATCGCCGATCGTTTTGTGCCGCGTGGAAGCCTGCTCGACCGGCA
Source organism: uncultured Anaerolineae bacterium (assembly GCA_903875215.1). Lineage (GTDB taxonomy): Bacteria > Chloroflexota > Anaerolineae > Anaerolineales > Villigracilaceae > UBA5195. The sequence continues at coordinate 19,279 of CAIQVH010000031.1, read as the reverse complement.
GAATCAAGCCATCACCATTACCCAGGGCGAAGCCGGCCATTTTACGCGGCTGACTCTTGCCCCAGACCTATCGCCACTGATCGGCTACACTCACCCCATTTACGGCCAGGCCGGGTTGGAACAATCGCTCGACCCCTATTTGCGCGGCCTGCAAGGCCTACCAGCCCTTGATATCTGGTGGGAACATCTGCTCTATGGACAGCCTCCCGCCGGGTTGAATGTGCGCCTGAGCCTCGATCTCGGGATCCAGGCAGCGGCCGATCGGCTGTTGGGAAAGCATGCCGGCGCGATCGTACTGGTTAACGCCCGCAGTGGAGAAATCCTGGCCAGCGCCTCGCACCCAACTTATAATGCCAACCTGCTCGATAACCTGGGTGAAACCCTCACAAACGCACCGGGCTCGCCCCTGGTCAACCGTGCCATGCAAGTGCTTTACCCATCCACTGCAGCAGTTACGCCTCTCTTTCTGGCGGAATATGGCACTACCAGCCTTACCAATGCCGAACAGGTGCAATTATTCGAAAAACTGAGGTTTTATCACACCCCCGATCTGCGACTACCAGCCTCGCCAGCCTCACCAGCCGGCAAAACGGAACCCGGTCTCAGCCCGATGCAGATGTCTGTCGCCGCGGCAGCCCTGAGTAATGCGGGACTCTGCCCGGCGCTGCAACTGGTTATGGCAGTCGATATTCCTGGCCAGGGTTGGGTGGTGCTTCCTCCAGATGGCCGGCCGGAGCAATGCCTGGATCAGCAGGGGGTGATAGAACTATTGAAGGGCATACCGGGCCCATTCTGGCAATTCACCAGCCAGTCCAAGGTCGGGTCTGGCGGGGCAGTGACCTGGCTGATTGGCGGCACGCGGCCCGGGTGGCAGGGAACGCCGCTCGGGGTCGTCATCCTGCTGGAAGAAGATGCGCCCGGGCTGGCGCAATCTCTTGGAATGGATTTGCTTGAAGCTGCGATTAAATAATCAGCGCGAGACACCTGTCTCGCGCTGATGCGTTTTCTGCACTTTATTTTGCGCCGTAGCCGGGCCCTTTTTTATAGAAGGCGGCATTGGAAGCGATGTCACCGCGCAAATCCACGGACTCGCCGGCGGATAACTGTCGGACGCTGTCCAGCACGACGGGTTGCCCATGATGGTTGCTGCCTTCGTAATGACCAGACTGCCCAACCTGGTTAATATATTCGCCGCCGTGGGCGTTATACGCGCCGGGAAGGTCGTCTTCTGGGAAAATGGCGCTGTAGGGGCATTCTGGAACACACGCTCCACAATCGATACAGGTATCGGGATCGATGTAGAACAGCGGCCACTCGCTTTCGGGTTTGCCGGGCGTGATACATTCCACGGGGCAGACTTCAACACATCCGCTGTCGCGCAGACAAAGACTGGTGATTACATGGGTCATATTGGATTCTCCTAGCCTGGAACAATATTTCGGATACTTTTGCTCCGATATTATATCAAAATCCGCGCCAGCTGGCGCGGATTTTGATGGGGTTACTTGCCGTAGCGGCTGGCGACAGCCTCCCAGTTGACCACATTCCACCAGGCGGCGATGTAGTCTGCGCGGCGGTTCTGATATTTGAGATAGTAGGCATGCTCCCAAACATCAATGCCCATCAAAGGCTGCAGGCCTTCACTGAGCGGGTTATCCTGGTTGGCGCTTGAGGTAACGACCAGTTTTCCACCTTTATTAACCAACCAGGCCCAACCGGAGCCGAAGCGGCCCATGGCGGCTTTATCAAATTCAGCCTTGAAGCTGGCGAAGCTGCCAAAATCGGCCTCGATGGCCTTGCCGAGTGCACCGCCGGGCTCGCCTCCGGCATTCGGTCCCATGATGTTCCAGAACATGGCATGGTTCCAGTGTCCACCGCCATGGTTGCGGACGGCAGTGCGGATATCCTCGGGGACATCGGCCAGGCGCGCCACCAAATCATCCAGGCTCCAGCCGCCCAGTTCGGGGTGTTTTTCCAGGGCGGCGTTCAGGTTGGTCACATATGCCTGATGATGCTTGGTGTGATGGATGGTCATGGTCTGGGCATCAATGAAAGGCTCGAGGGCCTCGTATGCATAAGGAAGTTTGGGAAGTTCGAAAGCCATAGGGGTCTCCGGGTTGAATATTTAGGGTTGACGGAACAACAGGCGTGCTTTAGGATTACGACCAGATTCTAGCCCGGCGTAGAAGGCAAGTCAAGCATCTATTCGGATGATTTTCATCGTCAATGTGGGTGATTACCTCACCCGGCCGGGTCACCCCGGATTGTGGAACCCGGGCACTCACCCCCTGCCCCAAAAAGGAATCGCGTGAACACCACTCACCGCAACCCGGCTTTGTTTTTTCTCGCCATTACCGGCGGAGTACTGGCTGTCTCCACGGCTGCGATCTTCATCCGCTACGCCCAGACAGATGTGCCTTCGCTGGTCATTGCCGCCGTACGCCTGACTCTGGCTGCGCTGTTGCTCGCACCGGTTGCGCTGACCCGCCACCGGGATGAACTCACCCGCCTTTCTCGCCACGATCTGGGGCTGGGTCTGCTTGCAGGAATATTCCTGTCCCTGCACTTCGCCACATGGATTACCTCCCTGGAATACACCTCGGTGGCCAGCTCGGTGGTCCTGGTCAGTACCACTCCGCTGTGGGTGGCACTGCTTTCGCCGCTGGTATTGCGCGAATCAATCACGCGGATGACAATCCTGGGGCTGGCGTTGGCCCTGCTGGGCGGAGTAGTCGTAGGGCTGAGCAACACCTGTTCCTGGCAGAACGGTCTGATCTGCCCGCCCAGCGCAGAATTCCTGCAGGGCAAAACCCTGTGGGGCAATTTTCTGGCCCTGGCTGGGGCCTGGATGGGGGCCGGATACCTGCTGATTGGGCGCCGCCTGCGGGCCCAGACCTCGCTCATCCCCTATATTTTCATCGTGTATGGCATGGCTGCGCTGGCACTGATTGTGTTGATGCTGGCTTCAGGAGAAACCCCCTTCGGATATGCGCCTATTTCCTACCTTTGGTTGGCGCTGTTGGCACTTGTGCCGCAGCTGCTGGGACATTCCACGTTTAATTGGGCTCTGCGCTACCTGCCGGCCTCCTTCGTCGCGGTGACTCTGCTGGGCGAACCGATCGGCTCCACCTTGCTGGCATATCTCATCTTGAGCGAAACCCCCTCTGCGCTTGAAATCTTTGGCGGGCTGCTGATCTTGGCCGGCATCTATTTCGCGGCGCAGGAAAGCAAATAAAAAAAAGCGACATCCCAAAGTAAGAAGCAGTCCCCTTCATAACAATGTCGGGGACTGCTTCTTACTTATCGTTCGTAAAGATAGTTCAACCCCTTGATCCGCCATTTCAAATCATCTTCCAGACTGGCGGGGGGCATGCGCCAAGCCCAGAAACCGCCCATTTTGCCGGGAAAATTCATCCGTGCCTCGCTGCCCAGGTTCAGTAAATCCTGTAAAGGCGCAAGCGCAAAAACAGCCACCGAAGCCCAGGCTGAGCGAATCATGTCCCAGGCAAAATCGCTGCCATCCACGTTTAGATATCGACGAGCAAAATCCACTTCGTGTGCGGGAGCGGTGTGGTACCAACCCCAGGCAGTGTCGTTATCATGCGTACCGGTATAAACGATGCAGTTGCGGGGATAGTGGTGCGGCAGGAAAGGGTTATCCGGCCCTGAAAAACCAAACTGGTAGATCTTCATGCCGGGCAAACCGAGCATATCGCGCAGTTCGATCACATCGGGCGTGATTTCGCCCAGGTCTTCGGCTATGATCGGCAGCTCGCCCAACGCGCCGCGAATGGCAGTGAATAGCTCCAGACCTGGGCCGGGAACCCAGCGTCCACGCTCGGCGGTCGGCGCGTCGCCGGGAATTTCCCAGTAGCCGGCAAATCCGCGGAAGTGGTCAATCCGGACGATATCGACTGTGCGGAGTGTGGCACGAATGCGTTCAATCCACCATTGATAGCCGGTGGATTGATGCAGATCCCAGCGATAGAGCGGATTGCCCCACAACTGGCCGGTCGGCGAGAAGTAATCGGGTGGGACACCCGCCACGACGGTCGGTTTTCCTGCTTCGTCAAGGTAGAACAATTCTGGATGCGACCAGGCATCCGAGGAATCCATGGCAACAAAAATGGGAATATCGCCGATGATTTGCAGGCCTTTTCCGTGGGCATAATTCCGCAAGGCTTGCCATTGGCGGGAGAAGAGAAACTGGCGGAATTCATGGCGGAGGATGGCGCTGGCAAACGACTCGCGGGCGGCGGCCAGAGCGGCGGGCTGGCGCGTGCGCAGGGGGCTGGGCCACTCCGTCCAGGCCCGGCCGTCGTTGGCGTCTTTGATGGCCATGAACAGGGTGAAATCTTCCAGCCAGGAGGCGTTACTTAAGCGGTAGGCGGCAAACTCGTCGTGAAGCGGGCCGGTCGGGAGAGATTCAAAGCGCGCGCAGGCTTTGTCGAGCAGGGCAGGCTTCCAGTTGAAAATCAAGCCAAAATCGACGCGGTTTTCGGGGAAGGCCGGCATGCCAGCCAGGTCGTCGCCGGTCAGCAAGCCGTCCTGGATGAGCAGGTCGGGGCTGACCAGGTAAGGGTTCCCGGCGAAGGCTGAGAAGCACTGGTAGGGTGAATCACCGTAGCCGGTGGGGCCAAGCGGGAGAACCTGCCAGAGTTTGCAGCCGGTTTCGGCAAGGTAATCGATGAAGCGGTAGGCGGCAGGGCCAAGATCGCCGATGCCGTAGGGGCCAGGCAGGCTGGAGGGGTGCAGGAGGATGCCGGAGCAGCGTTGAAAGGTCATAGGAGGTTGGGAAGGGTCTTATTTTAGGGATTTGTACAGGTTGACATACTGCCGGGCTGATTTTTCCCAGGAAAAATCTTCTTCCATGGCAGCTTGTTGAATGCTCTGCCAGGTTTCTGGCGATTGATAGGCTTGCAGGGTGCGCCGAAAGGTGGCTGCCATCACTGCCGGGGAGGCGTCGGTGAAGAGGAAGCCAGTGCGCCGGTCGGCAATGGTGTCACGCAAGCCGCCAGTGGCGCGCGCCAGCGGGATGGCGCCGTAACGCATGGCAATCATCTGGGCCAGGCCGCAGGGCTCGTAGCGCGAGGGCATGAGGAAGATGTCGGCAGCGCCGTAAATCTGGCGCGAGATTTTGGCGTCGAAGCGGATGACAGCGGCTACCCGGTGTGGAAAATCGGCTTCGAGCTGGCGCGCAGCGGCTTCGAGCGCGGCGTTGCCGGTGCCGAGCAGGATGGCCTGCCAGGGCAGGTCAGTGACCATACGCAGGGCATTCAGGGCAATGTCCACGCCTTTCTGAAAATCAAAGCGGGTGATCATGGCCAGCAGGGGTGCGCCGGGTTGTTCTGTCAGACCGAATTGTGCCTGCAAACTGGTTTTGTTTTGAGTGCGTGCGGCCAGGGTTTCGAAAGTGAAAGTCGTTGCGAGGGCTGAATCGCTGGCTGGATTCCAGAGGGCATTGTCAATGCCATTGACGATGCCGGTGACCTTCTGGCGCTGAGTTTGGAGGTAGTTTTCGAGGCCGTATCCATATTCCGGGGTCTGAATTTCTTCGGCGTAGGAGGGCGAGACGGCGACGATTTGGTCGGCAGCCCACAGGGCCTGGCCCATCGGTTGACGTCGAGCCCACTCGGGCAGGAGCGGCTCAGTAACAGGTGGCAAACCGTAGGCCAGCAGAGCGGCTTCGGCCTCGGAACCCATGTAACCCAGGTTGTGAACAGAAAAAACCGTCCGGACACCGGCCCAGAATGGGTCGGACTGTCTCAGGCGCACGGAGTGGATGGCTGGGGCGGTATGCCAGTCGTTGGCATGCACGATATCGGGGCGCCAGTCCATGTGCCGGGCCATTTCCAGGGCGGCGATGGAGAAAAAGACGTATTTTTCTCCATCGGCAAGCGGGTTGGGGTCATACACTTTGAGCGATCCGGTTACCGGCGCGCCGGAAATCAGGTAGACCGGCAGACCTTTGACTTCCGTGCGAAATACTTGCGCCGGCACATCGCGCCCGTCGCGCGGGATGGTGAAGACTGTTTCGCGGATCAGGGTCAACCCTTCGGCGCGGATGCCGGCATGGAAGGGGATGACCAGGCGGACGTCAATTTCGGGTCCGAGGGCCTGTAAAGCATACGGCAGCGACCCGGCCACATCTCCCAGGCCGCCGACCTTGATGAAGGGGTCCGCCTCCGAAGCAAGAAAAAGAACACGCAAGGGTTTCATAAGGAAGGATTTTACAACATTTTCCCGGAAACAAGGCAAAAAGGAGGGATCGTACATGAAATAAACTAAGCCCGCGCACAGGCTTGACACCGGGCAGAGTGTGGAGAATAATGGGCACACTTTCTGATTGCCCCAACCCGCCACGCTCGCTCCGCCTGCCAGCTCGTTGGCAATTCGCGGTTTTCCACCCATCTCGCAGAAACGAGGATCTCATGGCCCAGACCGAATATAAACTCTACCCATACCGCTGGGTGGTGCTGGCAGTCTTCATGTTCATCAACATCACCATCCAGACCTTGTGGATTGGGTACGCTCCCATCACCGGCCTGGCAGCCAAATTTTATGGGGTCAGCGACCTGCAAATTGGGATGCTCTCCATGTCCTTCATGATCGCCTTCATCCCGCTCTCTCTGCCGGTTTCGTGGATGATTGACACCTACGGCTTCCGCCCGGCGGTCAGCCTCGGCGCGATCCTGATGGGCTTCTTCGGCATCCTGCGCGGCCTGGCCGGCGCCAACTATCTCCTGGTGCTGTGGAGCACCTTCGGACTGGCGGCCGCGCAGCCCTTCCTGCTCAACGCCTGGACCAAAGTCCCGGCCAACTGGTTCGCGCTGGAAGAACGCGCCACCGCGGTGGGCGTCGTCACCCTCGGCAGCCTGGTCGGCACAGCGCTGGGAATGGTCTGCACGCCCATGTTGATTGAAAGCATGTCCATTCCCGCCATCCAGCTGCTGTATGGCGGCTTTGCCGCCCTCTCCGCGCTGCTGTTCCTCGTGCTGGCGCGCGAAAATCCACCCACGCCGCCCTGCCCTCCCGGGCAGGAAGTACGCGCCCTGATGCTTGACGGGCTGAAACAAGCCCTGACCATCCGCGCCTTCTGGTTCGACCTGGCCATTTCTTTTGTCGGCCTGGGGATTTTCAATGGCCTGACCACCTGGGTAGAGACCATCATCCGCCCGCGCGGATTTAGCCCGAACGATGCCGGCACAGTCGGCGCACTGATGATCCTGGGCGGCGTGTTTGGGGCCATCCTGCTGCCAGCCCTTTCAGACAAACAACGCAAACGCCAGCGCTATCTCTACGTCGCCTTCCTGGGCGCAATTCCCGGTTTGGCCGGCCTGACCTTCGCAACCAGCGCCGGACTGCTGTTCGCCTCCGCCTTCGTGCTGGGGTTCTTCCTGGTCAGCGCCATGCCAATCGGGATGCAGTATGCCGCCGAAGTGACCTACCCGACGCCGGAAGGCACCTCCAACGGCCTGATGCAGCTGTTCGGCCAGGCTTCGGTGGTATTCGTCTACATAATGGAAGCACTGATGACCGCCAATGGCTCCTTCACCCCGGCGCTGCTGCTGGCCATTGGTTTGCTGGTGATCAGCGCCCTGTTAATCACGCAGATGAAAGACCCGCACTACAACCAGCCGGCTTGAGCCACCCGCCCACATGCCCACCCTGCTGATTCTCTCCAGGAATGCCGCGGAATATCGCCGCCATGTGGAAGCCGCCCGCCTGCCCGGGCTGGAAATTCTGCCTCCCGATCATTTTTCGGAGGCGGAAATCGTATTCGGCGAACCCAACCTGATTTGCGCCGCCCTGCCGCAGCTGACCGCTCTGCAGTGGGCCCAATCCACCTGGGCGGGCGTTGAACCACTGCTGAATCCCGACCTGCGACGCGATTACCAGTTGACGAACGCGCGCGGCGTCTTCGGCGGGCTGATGTCGGAATACGTCTTCGGCTACCTGCTGCTGCACGAGCGTAAAATGCTGCCGCGGCTGGCCGCGCAATTGCGCCGCACCTGGGACGCCAGCCCAACCGGCACCCTGCGCGGTAAAACCCTCGGCTTGCTCGGCGTTGGCTCGATTGGCGCGGAGCTGGCCCGCACGGCAAAATTCTTTGGGATGACCGTGCGCGGGTTCACACGCCTCAGCGAAACCTGCCCGCAGGTTGACCAATATTTTCACGGCCCCGACCTGCTGCGCTTTGCGGCGGGGCTCGATTATCTCGTCAGCGTGCTGCCCAATACGACCGCCACCCGGCAGCTGGTCGGGGCAAATCTGCTGGCTGCGCTGCCCGCTTCGGCGCTGTTCATTAACGTTGGGCGCGGCAGCGCGGTGGATGAATCAGCCCTGATCCATGCGCTTGAAACGGAAGCGCTGGCCGGTGCGGTATTGGATGTCTTCGCCGAGGAGCCGCTCCCGGTGGAGCATCCCTTCTGGCAGACAAAGAATCTGCTCCTGACATTCCATACCTCCGCGCCGAGTTTTCCGCTGGAAATCAGCAAAATCTTTATCGAAAATTACGCCCGCTATGTGGCCGGGTCAGCGCTGTGGTATTGTGTCGATTTCGAGCGCGGCTATTGAATTCGGCCCGCCAGTCTCGTATACTGAAATCAGGCCTCGCCTTGGCGAGAAAGGAACCGTTATGCACCGTCATTCGATCTTTTGCATTTTGCCGCCCCATATACTGCAAGAAATCATCGCCAATGGCTCGGACCAACAGCGCGATTTTGCACAGCGCACCCTTTTCACCTCGGAGCAATTCCGCGGGCAGCGCCTGGCCATGCGGGAACTTGGCAACCTGCTGGGTCTGACCGGCGCGCCGGGCAAGACCAGGACCATCTATGATGCCCGCATGGGAACCGGATTGCCCGGCGTCGTGGTGCGGCAGGAGGGCGGCCCGGCCTCTAGTGACCCGGCGGTCAATGAAGCCTATAACGGTTCGGGCGCGACGTTTGACCTGTTTTACAACATCTATGGCCGCAACTCGATTGATGACAATGGCATGGCGTTGAATTCGACCGTGCACTTTGACAAGGGGTACGACAATGCCTTCTGGAACGGCCAGCAGATGGTCTACGGGGATGGCGACGAAGACCTGCCAGTCGCCCAGCGCCTGTTCAACCGTTTTACCATCGCCATCGACGTGATCGGCCATGAACTGGCCCACGGCGTGACCGAACACGAAGCCCGGCTGGACTATGTTGGCCAGTCTGGCGCGCTGAACGAATCCTTTTCGGATGTGTTTGGGTCGCTCGTCAAGCAGTACCAGTCTCAGCAAAGCGCCGCCAGCGCCGATTGGATCATTGGCGAGGGGTTGTTCACCGCCAATGTCAATGGAGCCGGCATCCGCTCCATGAAAGCTCCCGGAACCGCCTACAACGATCCGATGCTGGGCCGGGATCCTCAACCAGCGCACATGCAAGATTACGTCAACACATCAGAGGATAACGGCGGCGTTCATATCAACTCCGGCATACCGAACCACGCTTTTTACGTCACTGCGGTGCAAATTGGCGGCTACGCCTGGGAAAAAGCCGGAAAAATCTGGTATGTGACTCTGCGCGACAAGCTCAGCCGCAATTCCAACTTCCAAAACGCGGCAGATCTGACCTTCCAGACCGCCGCAGACCTGTACGGCGCTGGCAGCCCGGAACAAATGGCGGTGCAGGCTGGCTGGGCGGCTGTCGGCCTGAGCGTGCAAGCCGCAGAGCCCATCCCTGTTCCCCCCACACCGACCCCCACTCCCATCCCAACCCCCGGTCAGGGCTGCCTGACCGCCGTCCTGAAAGCGATCGGTGTGACGCTGACCCCGGGGAGGTGACCATGAAAATCGGTTACGAACGCAGCGGCGGTTTTGCCGGCTTGCGCATCTCCTTTGAACTCGACCTGGATGACCTGCCCGAAGAGCAGAGCAAAACCCTGCGCGACCTGCTGGATGAGGCCGATTTCGACGAACTGCCCGCCCAAATTCTCCCCGCCCGCCCCGGCGCCGACCAATTCAGTTACAGAATCACCGTTCACGGCCGGCACGGCCTGCGCAGCGTAGAGACAACCGACAGCGCCGCCCCTGAAACCCTGCGCCAGCTCCTGGCACAACTCAACCAGTTGGCGCGCACGCGCATGCGCCACTGAGCCGAGTAAAAAATCCGCGCCTCGCAGCGCGGATTTTTTCTCCGCGTTCGCAGAACGCAAAGGCTGTATAATTTCCGCAAATCCTGCCACCCCAACCGCCCGCCTGGAGAAACCCATGAACCAGAGTGACCTGCTCGCCGAAATGCTGACCGCCATAGAAACTGAGTTGATGCGCCAGGTGGCGCGCCTCGACCAACCCCGCACGCGCCCCTTTCACGAAATGCTGACCTACCACATGGGCTGGACAGGCGAGGGCGCCGGGCCGGAGGCCACCGGCAAACGCATCCGTCCATTGCTGGTGCTGCTCTGTGCTGCATCCTGCGGGCGCGACTGGCAGGCAGCCCTGCCGGCCGCTGCCGCCGTCGAAATGGTGCACAACTTCTCACTCGTTCACGATGACGTGCAGGACAATTCCGACAAACGCCGCGGCCGCCCCACGGTCTGGGTAAAATGGGGCGTGCCGATGGCCATCAACGCCGGGGACGCACTCTTCGTCCTTTCCAACCAGGCCATGATCGACCTGAGCCAGTCTCACCCCGCCGCCACCGTCCTGCGCGCCGCCGAAATTCTTCACGCCACCTGCCTAGACCTGACACGCGGCCAATACCTCGACATGTCTTACCAGGGCCGCACCGACCTGCAGATCGAAGACTACTGGCCGATGGTCGGCGGAAAAACTGCCGCCCTACTCGAAGCCTGCGTCACCATCGGCGCCCTGCTCGGCGGGGCAGACGAAGACACCCTGGCCGCCTACCGCTCCTTCGGCCATTATCTCGGCCTGGCCTTCCAGGTTCAGGACGACATCCTCGGCATCTGGGGCAACGAAGCCCTGACCGGAAAATCCTCCGCCTCCGACCTGGTGGAGGGCAAAAACTCGCTGCCCGTGCTGGTGGGCTTGAGCAAAAATGGACAGTTCGCAGCCCGCTGGGCGCAGGGACCGGTCTTGCCCGCTGAAGTCCAACAGCTCGCCGACCTGCTGACGCGCGAATCGGCCTACACTTACACCTACGATGCCGCCCGACAGATGACCGACCTGGCGCTCACCAGCCTGCGTACCGCCGACCCGCAAGGCGAAGCCGGCATGACACTCTTTGCGCTGGCCGAAAAACTGCTCAGCCGCCAGGCCTGACAGGGAATCACACCTTTTCAACCGGCCGGAACGCTTGACAGATTAATTCGGCATGCTATAATGCTGGCCATATTATGCAACGCGGGTGTAGTTCAGTGGTAGAACGCTTGCTTCCCAAGCAAGATATCGTCGGTTCGAATCCGATCACCCGCTCTGTCAAGTTCAATCCTCCGAAAGCCATTTTTCCCAGACACGCCTGATGATGGTGTGTCTTTTTTTTACAGCCGGCCCGTCCAAGCGGGCCGGCTTTTTTGCCTGACCAAGACAAAACGTCCGGGGTTGGCAGGCCCCGGACGCTGGATCAAACAACCGCACTAAGAATTTACTGCGCTTCGAACTGCACATCCGCGCTCATGCCGGCGCGCAGCCCTGCGGGGAAAGGTGTCTCAAGCGCAATCGTGGTGCGATAGACCACGTCACCGCCCAGGGTGTTGGAAACCGGCGCAATTAATTCCACCTGGCCAGGGATGGTCATATTCAGCGCCTCAATGAAAATGCTGACCGGCTGACCTATGGCCACCTGCGTCACATCCCGTTCGCTCAGATCGGTGGTTTCGACCTTGAGATGATCCACATCACTGATCACCACCTGCACCTGTGCCGGAGACGCATATTCCCCAACGGTCAGATTCAGCTGAATCACCGTGCCGGGAATGGAGGCCACCAGCCGGCTGGCTGCGAAACGCTGGTGAGCGAGCGTGACAGCATCACGAGCCGCCTGCAGTTGGGCCAGTTTAGCGCCGGTCGCAGCAGAATCCAGCTGTTCGCCTTTCAGCGCTGAATAGTACCACTGCGCCTCCTGAAAAGCAGCCCTGGCGGTATCGAGATTGGCCTGAGTCACAGCGGCATCGGTGGCAGTTGGAGTGCCGGCATACCAGTTGTACTTGGCCACCAACGAGTTGAGGTACAGCTGGGCATTCGTCAACGCCAACAGGCGCGAGGCCTTCTTGGTATCTCCATCTTCGAGATCTTTCACTGACCCGTAGGCCTTCGTGGCGCGCGCCAGCGCTTCCCGGGCCAGGTCAATCTCGGCCTGGGTGTTATCGATCATCGTATCTGATGCGCGCGGGTAGAACAGACCTTCGGCCTTATCCTGGGCATCTTCGAGCGCCTTGCGGGTCGTTGCCACCACCTGTGAGGCGGCCGCAACAGCCGTGGGTGAAGTCAGCTCACGCAGGGTGCGTTCCGCCTGAGCAACATCCAGCTGCAGGGTCGTATTATCCAATTCGACCAGCAAATCACCCGGCTGAACCTTATCCCCCACCGCCACATACACCTGGCTGACCGTGCCGCCGGTGGTGAATGCCATGCTGGCTTCTTGTGCTGCGACAACGTTGCCCGAGGCTGTTACGCCCCCTCCCAACGCGGGCGCCGCAGCCTGCGGGGTAGCGTTACCCAACACCACGGTCGGGAGAGGTTGGCCATTGCCGCCACCTTGCGCGCCGCAGGCTGCCAGAGCCAGAGCCGCCACGCACGCAACCAATAAATAATTTCCAAATTTCATTCTGAGACTCCTGGGTTCCCGCCGGCTTCTGAATAGAAACAACTATCGGGAAGTTGAATTTCCGACAATTTACCGGGGGAACACTCTCGAAAACTATCCGACTTGTCAGGCCTGCACCACAAGGCCGTCGCGCAAGGTGACGACTCGGCGGGCGTATTTGATGACGCGCGGATCGTGGGTGGCAAAAACGAAGGTCACGCCGGTTTCTTTATTCAGACGAGTCATGATCTCCATGACCTGTTCACCGTTGGCCGTGTCTAGGTTGGCGGTCGGTTCGTCGGCCAGGATCAGGGCCGGTTTGGGAGCCAGGGCACGGGCAATGGCGACGCGCTGCTGCTGGCCGCCGGAAAGCTGGTCGGGGCGGTTGTTGGCGCGATCGGCCAGGTCAACGGCCTGAAGCAGTTCTTCCACGCGCGCCTTGCGCTCGGCGGGGCTGTGACCGTTGAGCAGCAGCGGCATTTCAATGTTTTCGTAGGCGCTCAGGGTGGGGATCAGCGCAAAGAACTGGAAAATAAACCCAATGTGACCTTTGCGCATGTCGGCGCGCTGGTTGCGATTCAGGGTGGTGACATCTTTCCCATCCACGAAGACGCGGCCAGTGCTGGGCTGGTCGAGGCAGCCGATCATTTGCAGCAGGGTGGTTTTCCCCGAGCCGGAAGGGCCGACCAGGGCGGTAAATTCTCCATTTTCGATGGTCAGGTTGACGCCGCGCAGGGCGTGCGTTTCGATCTGTCCGACTTTATAAACACGGGTGATGTTTTCAATTTTTACGACTTCCATGAGATTTTCTCCTGCCCCCCTCGTCTCCCGCCGTTTTCCACTGTAGCTTGCGAAAAATGGAGGGATGAAAAGGGGGAGATGTTATTTTTCAGCCCGCAGCGCGGCGACCGGTTCGAGGCGCGAGGCGGTGATGGCAGGCACCAGGCCCGAGAGGATGGTGACGATGAAGGTCATCACGGTCACATTGATGGTATTGTCGAGGGTCAGTTTGGCGCGGATGGTGTCGGTGACCAGGATGCCGGTCAGGCCCATGTTGCCAATATAGAACCCGTTGATGTTGAACAGGTAAATCGCCAACACGCCCAGCAGCAAGCCCATGATCACGCCGCCGACCGCCAGCAGGGAGGATTCGGCCAGGAACAGGCCCAAAATCCGGCTGCCGCGCATGCCAATGGCGGAGAGAATGCCAATCTCGCGTGTGCGCTCGTAGACCGACATGATCAGCGTGTTGATGATGACCGAGGCGGTGATGGCCAGGATGATCATGTAGAAAATACCAATGTAACTCTGGGCCATCGTCTCCCACTCCACAAACAGGGCATTCAGTTCGCGCCAGGTTTTGATTTGCAGGTTGGCGGGAACCGTGAGCGCCGGGACGACCAGATCGGTCAGAGAAGTGTCGTTGAGCAGGACAAAAATCGTGCTGGCGTGATTCTCGGTCTGGGTGAGCGCCTGGGCTTTTGCCAGCGGCAGGAAAATTGTGGCGCTATCGAAACCATAAGTATCGGTAGTGTAGATGCCTTTCACGGTGAAGGTTTGCTCCTGCACGTTGCCATCTGCGGTATTGAGCGAAAGGCTGACTTTGTCCCCGGCGCTCAAATTCAATTTTTCCGCCATCGGTTTGCCGATCAGGACGGAGTCGTGGTCATCGGGGCTGAGATATTCTCCGCTGATCAGGCCGGCGCGGTAGGGATCGCTGGCCGGAGAGAGCGGGTCAATACCCGTGATCCTGGCCCCGGCAGATTGAGTGCCCGAGGAAAGGAATCCGCTGGCGTACAGGCGCGGCGTGGCCGCCTTGACCTGGCTATAGGCGGCAATCTGGCTGGCAACCTTTTCGGGGTCTGCAACCAAATCTTCCCATTTTAGGCTGGATTTGTTCTCGTTATACGTTGCTGCGCGGATTTGAATGTGCCCGCTGGAAAGCCGGATGGCAGATTCGATGGCGCTGCCCATCTCACCAGCAATGACAGAGGACATCAGCATCAGCAGCGCGAGGCCAATCGCCACCGCCAGTGCAGAAAAGAAGCTGCGGCGGCGGTTACGGCCTAAATCGCGAAAAGCCATTTTGAATATTTGTATCACGGCTCACCTCATACAAAATGCAGAGCTTCGGCAGGTTCGCGTTGCCCGGCTTCATAGGCGGGGATCAACGCTGCCAGCGCGGAGACAATCAGGATGGTGGAGGCGCGCATGAACAACTTCTCAATGCCCCAGGTGGGGTATGCGCGGCCCTGTACCAGCGCCATATAACTTGCAGCGCTGGATAAATTGCCAAAGTCCAGGCCCACTTTCATCAGGTAGCCGTTTAAGGCCAGCCCGAAGAGAATCCCCACCGCAATGCCCACCACCCCGATCATGATTCCCTCCAGCACAAACAGCAAGGAAATCTGATGCGGTTTCAGGCCCATCGCGCCGAGCACGCCAATCTCGCGAGTACGTTCATAGACCGCCATCAGCAGCAGGTTGAGGATACCCACGCCTGCAATGGCGATGATGATGACGCTGAAAATGTTCATCACGCCGCCCTTGGTGTTGATGGCCGAGGCCAGGTCAGGATAGTTCGCTTCGAACGATTCGATTTCGTAGCCGGTCGGCAGGGAAGATTTCATGCTGCCGATGACTTCGTTTTCCTGGCCGAGATGCTGGAGAAAAACCGCCACTTCGGTGGAACCGGTCACGCCGTACAACGCCTGGGCTTCGCCGAGCGAGATGTAAACGCTTTGCTTCTCAATATCAGCCATGCCGAGATCGAAAATGCCGACGATGGTCATCGTGCGCTGCCGAACCTGATCGTGCTGGGAACTACCCACCATCGTGATGCGGTCGCCCACTTTGACGCCCATCGCCTCGGCCAGACCTTTTCCGATCAAGATACTATCCAGATCATCACTGGCAAGATTGCGCCCCTCTGTGACATTCTGCCCGATGATGTTCACGTTCAACTCTTTTTCAGGCTCCACGCCGGTAATGCCCACTGCAAATGCACCCTCGCGGCTGGTGACCAATCCGCCGGTGGTGATGCGCTGAGTGGCGGCCAGGGTAGTGGAATTGGCCTCGGCAGCCTGAACCACCGCTTGCGGATCAGCCAGCGCCAGAAGCGGTTTAGAACTCGCCTCAGCGCGGTAGCCCTGGGAATGGACTTGAATGTTGCCTCCCAGCACCTTGACGGCATTGCCATAAATGGCATCGGTGAAGCCATTCATCAAGCCGTCGTAAAAAATCATCAAGGCCAGGGTCAGCGACATCGCCAGGACGATGATGACTGTGCGGCGTTTATGCCGCCAAATGTTGCGCCATGCCAGGCGCAGGTAAAAGATCATTGTTGCTCCTTTCAAAATAACTACTCAACCCATATTCGGATTGAGGCAGCGTCCATTAACTCGATCGAACCAGCGGAAGCGCCCAACACACGCTCCAGCGAGTCTCGATATGCAGAAACCGCGCCATTCATAATGCGGAACTTCTCATCGGCGGTCAGGATGACGGCCTCCTTTTCGCGTCCCAGGATGATATCGCCAAACTTATCTCCCAGCGCGTGGATCAAATGCAGACTGATTTCGGTGGCCTGTTCCGGAAACTCCGTGGAAAGTGTGCCTTCGGCAATGCCCTGCCGCACCACGCGCGCGAAAGACGGCGCCACCCATTTGAGCATCTTGCCCAGCACTTTTTGACGGATAATGGCGTTATCGTCCGAGTACCAGACCCGCAGCAGTGCCAGCAGGTACTCCTTTTGCGTCGTTTTCCAGGCCAGAGCGCTGCTGAAGTATTGGTTAAGTTTTTCCAGCGCCGTCAGCGCGGGAGCATCCATCAGCGGTAGAAAATGCGCCAAGGCTTCCTCCCCCATCCGGTCAATCAGCGCTTCGAGCAGGGCAGGCTTGGAATCGAAATAATGATAAAAAGCCCCCTTCGATATCTTCAACGCATCCAGAATTTCCTGAATGGACATTTGCTCGTAGCCCCGCGTATACACCAGCTGGCGGGCTACCCCCAAAATTTCATTGCGCCGGGCGGTATAATCTTCTTCCTTGACAATTCTCGCCATATTCCTGCTCTTTCATAAACCGACTGTCGGTTTATTTATCGTTGGAAATTATAGGCCTCCTGCTGAAGAATGTCAACACGAATAATGGATGCGGACTCCAAACCCGATTTCTTTTTTGATAAAATAGAACCTGCCATGCCCACCCTGCGTGTTCCCACCCTGTTCAAATATTACCTAAACAACCAGACCGAAGTCAGCGTGCCCGGTGAAACCGTGGCCGCAGCCCTGGACGGACTGACGACACAATATCCGCTTCTGCGCAGCCACCTGTTCGACAGCAGCGGCAAACTGCGCCGCCACATTAACCTTTTCGTCAACAGTGACAACATGCGCGACCTGCAAGGGCTGGAAACTCCGCTGCAAGCCGGGGACGTGATCAAGATTCTGCCTTCAATCACGGGAGGCTGAACCAGCGGGGAGAAAACTGCCCGATGGGGAATCAGATTCGCCGGGCAAGCGTTTCTGCGATTAAAGAATCATACTGCGCTGTCAGCTGGAAGCCCCGCACTGCCAGCTTATAGCGCATCTCCAGCGCAATCTCCCCGCTGGAAAGCGCCGCCAGCACCGCAGCATAGTCCGCCGGGTCGCAGACCAGCGTCACCCGGGCGTGATTCTTGGCCGCCGCGCGGATCAACGTCACCCCGCCGATATCAATATTTTCGATGATTTCCTGCTCTGTAACACCCGCTCTGGCGATCGTGGCGGCAAAAGGATAGAGATTGACAGCTACCAGGTCAATATAATCCCAGCCCAGGTTGAGCAATTCCTGGCGGTCGGCGCTGGTGGGACGGGCCAACAACCCGCCATGGATGGCCGGATGCAATGTTTTCACCCGCCCGCCCAGGATTTCTGGCGAGTGGGTGTACTCAGCCACTTCGGTGACTTCGATCTGGTGCTCGCGCAGGAGTTTGGCGGTTCCGCCCGAGGCGAGCAGTTTCCAGCCGAGGCGTGCCAGGCCGCTGGCAAAATCCAGCAGGCCGGTTTTATCGTGGACAGAAAGAATGGCAATGGGCATGGAGTTTTCCTATCTGGCAGCGGGGGTTAATGGTGGAAGAGACGCACGCCGGTAAAGGCCATCGTCATGCCATAATCATCAGCGGCAGCGATCACCTCGGCGTCGCGGGCCGAGCCGCCGGGTTCAAAGACATATCGGACACCTGAAGCAGCGGCGCGGTGGATGCTGTCGGAGAAGGGGAAGAAGGCATCCGAGCCGAGGGCCACTCCGCTCAGACCGTCAAGCCAGGCGCGTTTTTCTTCCGGGGAAAGTTGGCGGGGGAGTTCCGTGAAGATTTCGGGCCAGGCAGATTTTTCGCGCAGGGTGATGTCGTCGCGCAGGAATTGGTCAATGGCGTTATCCCGTTCTGGGCGCTTGATCCCGGTTCGAAACGGCAAGGTCAGCACGGCGGGATGCTGGCGCAGCCGCCAGATGTCGGCTTTTTGGCCAGCCAGCCGCACACAGTGAACGCGTGACTGCTGTCCCGCACCCACCCCAATCGTCTGGCCCTCCACAACAAAAGCGACAGAATTGGATTGGGTATACTTGAGCACAATCCAGGCAATGGTCAGGTCGCGCAGTGCCGCGGCGGGCAGGGTTTTCTGGCGCGTGACAAGGTTGGAAAAATCGGCGGGGGTAACAGGACGGCTGTGGCGGCCCTGCTCAAAGGTCAGGCCGAACACGTCGCGGGTTTCGAGGACAGGCGGCTCGTAGGCGGGGTCGATCTCGATGAGGGTATATTTCCCCTGTTTTTTTTGCTGAAGAATTTGAAGGGCAGCCGGCTCGTAGCCGGGGGCAATCACGCCATCCGAAACTTCGCGGGCAATCAGCCGGGCGGTGGCAATATCCACAATCTCGGAAAGGGCGATGAAATCGCCGAAGGAGCATAACCGGTCGGCGCCGCGCGCGCGAGCATAGGCGGCAGCCAGCGGTGAGAGCTCTACATCATCCACGAAGCAGGCTTTTCTCAGGGTTGCATCCAATGGCAGGCCGACGGCGGCTCCGGCCGGGCTGACATGCTTGAAGGAGGCTGCGCCGGGCAACCCGGTGGCAGCCCGCAGCTCGCGAACCAGCTGCCAGGCGTTGAGCGCATCCAGCAGGTTGATGTAGCCCGGCGAGCCGCCCAGCACGCGAATGGGGAGCTCGGATCCATTGCGCATGAACACGCGAGCCGGGGTTTGTTGCGGGTTGGTGCCGTAACGCAGGGGCAGGAAGGCAGGCATGATATTTCCTTTTATTGGCAATAAAATATGGCGCACGCCGAGGGAATTATAACCCTGGGATGTGCACAGCAGGTTTCATCTATTTCGCTGAACCTTCTACTCCCTTCCTGATATATAATTAACCTAAGTTGCTACCTTGAGATGAACTTTAACAAAAATCCATGAGTATCCAGTAAAGTTGGGTTTCCCGACACAAAAATACTGGAGGAACTCATGGACACCCAAATTATAGCCATATATTGTCTTTGCGATGACATGC
>CAIQVH010000030.1 GCA_903875215.1 uncultured Anaerolineae bacterium | reverse complement strand
CTGGGCCGATGCCGGGCTGAACAACCCCGCCCAGTTCAACTACAACGACCGCATGACCCTGCTCGAAGCCGGCTCCCCGGTCAAAGAGAATCCCTACTACCCGGTCAAGGCGCTCTTCTCCATGGACAACAGCTGCCGCGCCAATTTCGGCTTCACCCCCACCGGCTACGAACCCTTGCTCTGCTTCTACGAACAACCCACCGCCACCCCTGGAAAAGTCCAACCGGGGATTACGCCTCCGCCCGGAGTAACTCCGCCCATTATTTTTATTCCGTTCTGCCCACCGCCCAAAGGCGGCTGTACATACGGTTGGATAGGCTGGCCGTGGTGCCAGTGCAATATCGGTTAGTTTGTTCTTGGTTCATCTATTCCGGCAAAAAACCGTCTCCCCTGGGAGACGGTTTTTTCGAACACCTGTTTCATGGTAAACTTGCCAGCATGACTTCCATCGTCTCCATTGATATCGAAACCACCGGGCTGGACCCACAAAAAGACGCCGTGATCGAGATCGGCGCGATCAAGTTTAACGGCCACCGCATCGAAGCCGAGTGGTCAACCTTCGTCAACCCCAACCGCCACATCCCCGAAAACATCACCACGCTGACCGGCATCGATGACAGCATGGTGCGCGGCGCGCCGCGCCTGCAGGAGGTGATCGCCGAGCTGGAGGCGTTTGTGGGCGAATGCCCGGTTTTGGGGCAGAATGTGCGCTTTGATCTGGGATTTTTACAGCGCCAGCGCATTTTGCTCCTTAACCAGGTGGTAGATACCTATGAAATGGCCTCCGTGCTGATGCCGACTGCCAGCCGCTACAACCTGGGCGCGCTCGGCCAACAGCTGAAAATTCCCTTGCCAGCCACGCACCGCGCCCTGGACGATGCGCGCGTCACCCATGCGGTATACATCCGCCTGATGGAATTGGCCGCCGAACTGCCGCTGGAATTGCTGGCTGAGATCGTGCGCCTGGGCGAACCGCTCGATTGGGATGCCAATTATGCCTTCCAGCAGGCGCTGCGCCTGCGATTACGGGATCAGGGCCGGGGCAGGCACACCCGCTCGCAGAGTGAAAACGGCCCATTGTTCCGCGATGCGGAGTCGGTGGAGAGAACGTCTGCGCCAGGGCTGGTGAAAGATCCGGTGGCGCTCGATCCAGATGAAGCCGCCGCGGTGCTCGAATATGGCGGGCCTTTTTCCCAATATTTTGAAAGCTACGAATATCGCCCCGAGCAGGTGGAGATGCTGCGCGCGGTGACCAATGCGCTCTCTTACAGCGGCCACCTGCTGGTGGAAGCCGGCACGGGGGTAGGAAAATCGTTTGCCTATCTCGTCCCGGCGGCACTCTTCGCGCTGCGCAACCAGACGCGCGTGGTCATCAGCACCAATACCATCAACCTGCAGGATCAATTGATTCAAAAGGACATTCCCAGCGTGCGCGCCGCACTCGGGCTGGATTTGCGCGCGGCGGTGCTGAAAGGCCGCTCCAATTACCTGTGCCCGCGCCGCCTGGAGATTTTACGGCGCAGCGGACCCCAGAATAATGATGAAGCGCGCGTGCTTGCCAAGATCCTGGTCTGGAGTTGGGACGGCGCCAGCGGCGACCGCAACGACCTGAACCTGAACCGCCCGGCAGAAAAAGATGTCTGGTTCCGCCTTTCGGCGGAGGATGAAGCCTGCTCCAGCGAAAACTGCGCCGGGCGCATGGGCGGCACCTGCCCCTTCTACAAAGCCAAACAGGCCGCGTTAAATGCTCACATCCTGGTCGTCAATCACGCCCTGCTGCTGGCCGACGTGGCCACCGGCTCTAAAGTGCTGCCCGAATACCAGTACCTGATCATCGACGAAGCCCACCATCTCGAAGGCGCCACCACCGGCGCACTCTCCTTCCGGCTCTCGCAGATGGATTTGGATCGCATGCTGAGAGAAATCGGCGGCTCCTCGGCCGGGGTGCTTGGCCACCTGCTGACCGCCGCCCGGGACCACATCCGCCCGGCCGATTATGCCCGGCTGCTGCAACTGGCCCAGCGCGCCGGCGACCTCGCCTTCCGCCTGGACAGCTACAGCAAAGACTTCTTCTTTGCCATCAGCCAGTTCATGGCCTACCAGCAGGAAGGCCGCCCGCAGAGCCAGTACGCCTTCTCCACGCGCATTTTACCCGCCAGCCGCACCCAACCCGGCTGGGATAACATCGAAATCTGCTGGGGCGCCGCCTCCGAAACCATGGATTTGCTCGTCAAACTGATCGGCGAACTCTACAAAGCCGCCGGCGACCTGTACGCAGACGGCGTGGAAGCCATGGAAGATTCGGTCGGCGCGCTCAGCAGCCTGTACCGGCGCATCAGCGAAGCCAACCTCGCCATCACCGGGATGATCCACAAACCGAACAACGAAACCATCTACTGGATCGAAGTCCAGCCACAGGGCAACCGTCTGACGTTGAACACCGCCCCGCTGCGAGTTGGCCCGCTGATCGAAGAATATCTCTGGCACCAAAAAGAAACCGTCATCCTGACCTCAGCCACGCTCACCGCCGCGGGAGATTTCCACTACCTGCGCGGAGTCCTGGCCGCCGACGAAGCCGACGAATTGACCCTCGGCTCGCCTTACGACTACGAAAACTCCACCCTGCTGTTCATCGGCAAAGACATCCCCGAACCAAACCAACCCGGCTACGAACAGGCCGTCAACCGCAGCATTATCCAGGCGGCGATCGCCAGCGGCGGGCGCATGCTGGTCCTCTTCACCAGCTATGCCCAGCTCAAACGCACCTCGCAAGCCATTGCACGGCCCCTGCTCCAGCACGAAATCCAGGTCTATGAGCAGGGCGAAGGCGCCAGCCCGGCCGCCCTGCTGGAAGCATTCAAAGCCAGCCCGCAGGCCGTCCTGCTCGGCACCCGCTCCTTCTGGGAAGGCGTAGACGTCCCCGGCGAAGCGCTCTCTGTGGTCGTCATCACCAAGCTACCCTTTGAAGTCCCCTCCGACCCGATCATCGCCGCCCGCTCCGAAACCTTCGACGAACCCTTCAGCGAATACCAGGTCCCCGAAGCCATCCTGAAATTCCGGCAAGGGTTTGGCCGCCTGATCCGCACCGCCAGTGACCGGGGCGTGGTCGCCATCCTCGACCGGCGCGTGCTAACCAAACAATACGGGCGTCTGTTCATTGAAAGCCTGCCGCAATGCACCTTACGGCAAGGCAACAGCGCCGACCTGCCCAAGATGACCGAGAAGTGGCTCAACCAGTAACCGGGTCAGACAGGGTTATTTTTCATCAGGACCGGAATAAATCACCCAGCCTAATAGTAGCGCATACATTCGATAACTTATTCCATTACTTTTGTCATCCCGCGTATGTGAGATTAAGCACAAGATTTATTTGAAAATTAAGGTTATATTAATCAAGTCAACTTGAGACGGCTTTATCTTATTCTACATATGGGAGGTATTTCAAAATAACCCGCCCAGTGTAGAAAGAAAATAAGAAGAGCAATCACAAACGCCTTACACTTCGGTTGTAAGAAAACCCAAAAAGGAGAATGTAACAATGTCCACAAAGAAAATGTTTGTTTTACTTGGCACGCTGCTTCTGGCTGCCGCCCTTTTGTCCGCCTGCGCCGGACAGCCCGGACCGGAAGGCCCTGCCGGTCCTGCTGGCCCCGCCGGCCCTGCTGGCCCTGCCGGCGCCGATGGCAAGTCTGCGACCGCCGCTGACCTGAGCTGCACCGAATGCCACAATGACACTCACCTGATCGCCAGCAAACAGGCTGCCTGGGAACTGGAAAAGCACGGTAACGGTGCTGCCATGGCCGAAGAATATGGCAACAAGAGCTGCGCTTTCTGCCATTCCGGTAACAGCTTCAGCGAAGGCATGGCGGCTGGCAAGAACTTCAGCCAGCTCGAAGCCGGCGCTGCCGAACCTGCCCGCCAGGACTGCCGCGTCTGCCATCAGGTCCACAAGACCTACACCGGCGCCGACTGGGCTCTCACCAGCACTTCGCCGGTCGCCATGGTCGTCAGCCAGGCCACCTTCGACGGTGGTGAAGGCAACCTGTGCGCCAACTGCCACCAGGCCCGCCGCTACCTGGCCAACTTCGTCGCCAAAGATGCCGCCGGCACCGTTATTCCTGAAAAGTATGCCGCCTCCGTCCGCTTCAACACCCACCTCAGCGACCAGAGCGACATCATGCTGGGCGTGCTCGATGTGAACACCATCCTCGGCGTTGAAGGCAAACCCGGCGCGCACTACAGCATGGTCGAAAACACCTGCGTAGGCTGCCACCTCGGCGAAGGCAAGAACCACCTGTTTGCGCCCCAGGTTGCCACCTGCGTGAAATGCCATGCCGATGCCAAAGACCTCAACATCAACGGCTACAACTTCGAAGAACAATTCCAGGGTCTGCGTGATGCCCTGGTCGCCAAGGGCCTGCTGGCCGCCAATGCAGATGGCACCTTCGCTGTCGTCACCAAAGACGCCGCTGGTAACCCTGTCATCCTCGACGCGAAACCCGCCGCTGCCCTGTTCGTCTACGGCGCGCTCGAAGAAGATGCCAGCATGGGCGCTCACAACCCGAACTATGTGAAAGCCCTGATCGCTGCTTCTCTCGAAGCCCTGAAGTAATCTGACCCAAAAAGTCAACCCAGTATTACAGTAAAAAAAGCGGGCGCCTTGCGGCGCCCGCTTTTTTCAATCTTAAAATCGCCTATGCACATCAGAATTATGATAAATGACACTAATCAGAACATCAGCCAATGAGTAGAATTGTGCCACTTTCCAAAGGAGGAAGGATATGAGCTTCAAAGCACGTATTAAGCGCTTCTTTTTCCCGGGGCCTGATGCCCCGCGCAAACAATTAATCCTGCCCTTTCTGGTACTGGGCCTCCTCGCCGTAATCGCCCTGGGAGTGGGGAATTTTGGCTGGGAATATACCAACTCACCAAAATTTTGCGGCACCACCTGCCACACCATGCCGCCACAGAGCGTATCTTATCTTAAGTCGCCGCATGCCAATGTCACCTGTGAAGAATGCCACATCGGGCGCGCCGCTCTGACCGATCAACTAATGCGAAAATCGCAGGCGCTGAGAGAAATCCGCGACACGGTCTTTCACCTGTATACCTACCCAATTTATGCCGAAGCCCTGCGTCCGGCGCTGGACACCTGCGAAAAATGCCACAAGCCGGAAGCCTTTCTGGGCGATAAATTCAGAACCATCACCCACTTCCAAAATGACACTCAAAACACCCGCTACGACACCTACCTGATTTTGAAAACAGGAGGAGGAACCAAGGTCGAAGGCCAGGGACTGGGTATTCACTGGCACATCAGCAACAAAGTCGAATACTTTGAAGCCGACCCGCTCGGACAGAGCATCCCTTACGTCCGCGTTTACAACGAGGATGGCACCACCACCGAATACACCGACATCGAATCCGGCTTCGACCCGGCCAGCATGGACGCCAGCAAACTGCGCACCATGGACTGCACCAGTTGCCACAACCGCGTCTCGCACAACTTCAAAACCCCTGCCGCCTCCATGGATGACTACATGGCCCGCAAAGCCATCGACCCGACCATCCCCGACATCCATCAAAAAGGGATTGAAGTCCTGAGCAACACCTACCAGACACAGGCAGAAGGCCTGAAAGCCATTAGCGGTTTGGAAAATTACTACCAAACCTATTATGCTGATTATTATGGCAGCCACACCGAAACGGTCAAAACCGCCATCACCCAGATCCAGACGATCTACACTGAAACCGTATTTCTGGATCAAAAAATCAACTGGGAGACGCACCCCAACAATCTGGGACACATGCAAACTGCCGGCTGTTTCCGCTGCCACGACGGCAAGCATCTGAACGCCAACCAGCAAGGCATCCGCCTGGAATGCAATCTTTGCCACTCGATCCCGACCGTCGCGCAATCCCAGGATTTCGTCACCCGGCTTGAAATCAGCCGCGGACCCGAACCTGATTCGCATCGCAACGCAAATTGGATCAGCCTGCACAACAAATCTTACAACGCCACCTGCGTCAACTGCCACACCGTCCAGGACGCAGGCAGTACCAGCAATACTTCCTTCTGCTCAAACAGCGCCTGCCATGGGAATGTTTTTCAATACGCAGGGTTCAATGCCCCCAAACTGCGCGAAATCCTGCAGGCCCAGTTGCCCACCCCCGAGCCAACTCCTCCCAGCCTGCCAGTGGAAGGCACCCCCACCTTTGCGAACATCGGCCCCCTATTCGCCACAAAATGCACTGTCTGCCACAACGGAGACGGCGCACCGGCTGGATTGATCCTCTCCAGCTACGCCGACGCCCTGAAAGGCGGCCAATCTGGCCCAGTCATCGTTCCAAACGACAGCGCCAACAGCAAGCTGATTGCCGTCCAGAGCGCCAAACACTTCTCCAACTTGTCAACCGACGAACTTGAATTGGTCAAACAATGGATTGATGCCGGCGCGCCCGAACAGTAAACGCCAGCCTGGCAACAAAAAGCGGGAGCCTCCCCAGGCTCCCGCTTTTATTTTTTCAGCCACGTCTACTTTTCCAGCTTTTCAACATGCAATGGCCCGGGTTGGTCCCCGTCCGAATAATCTGAAATAATGACCATCGCCTTTGCCATGACCATGCCAGGGTTGCGCCAGCGGTGCTTGAGCTGGGCGGCAAATAACAGGCTGTCACCCGCATCCAGCAGAAAAACCTGATTCTCAACCTGATATTCCAACTGCCCATGCAAGCAAAACACGAACTCATGCCCGGTATGTACCACACTGCTTGGCCCGCTGTTTGCATCGGCCTCCAGCGTCAGCATAAAGGGCATCATCCGCCCAGAAAACTGCTCCCCACCCAGCCCTTCCCACAAGCCCCGCTGAAAAGGCAAGCGCGTGCGCACATCCGCCTTGAGAAAGACCACATTCGTGCGCGCCGTCTCCGGGCTGAAAAAATCCGTCACCGGCACCCCCAGCGCATCCGCCAGGCGATATAACGTCGAAACCGAGGGAGAAGTCCGCCCCCGCTCGATCATACTCAGGGCATTGGCAGACAGACCGCTAAGTTGGGCCAGCGTACGCATGGAAATTTTCCGGGCCTCGCGCAACTGCCGCAAACGGTTCCCCACATCAACGGAAAGGGCTTCTCTGGACAAGGCAGGCATAAAATGATTCACTCCTTCGAACTTCAAAAGCGAGTGTACCACAAATCAGGTGAGGGTTGCCCGAATAAAATATATGACATTTCGCACACTTACAAATGACACACAACACTAAAAGTTTGTGAAATATAGTATTATTATACGTATCATATCAATATATGCGTTTATACACATATACAAAATGGACACCATCCCTCCCACCCTGGCCCAGGAAGTCTCCCAACTTGAAGCGGATTTATGCTATGCACTGGCAGATCCGACCCGCATCCTGTTGCTCTATGCGCTGGATGAAACCCCCCGCAACGTCACCGAACTGACCCAGGCCCTCAACCTGACCCAACCCACCACCTCGCGCCACCTGAAAATCTTGCGTGAACGCGGGCTGGTGCGCGCCAACCGGCAGGGAGTCGTCATCCAGTACGAATTGAGCGACCGCCGGCTGATCCAGGCGCTCGACCTGCTGCGGAGCGTGTTGCGGGATAGGATCACCTACCGCGCCAACCTGATGGAAGAAATCGACGCCTAATCTTCACCTGAACCTGACGGCCGGCCCGCATGGACCCCCGCCCCGACTCGTCCCCCCTCGAGGAGAATGCAAAGATGAAAGTCAAACCGTATTGGATCCTGGGCCTGATCGGCATCCTGGCCGTGATGATCGTGCCCGTGATCGTCCTGTGGCCCAAAGCTGCCCCCGCCAGCAACGACCCGTGGGCTGGCATTCCCCAACATCCGGTTCATGTCGACCACAAAGACATCGTCGCCGGAAAATTCAAAAATGTGACCGATCCGCTGACCGTCACCGGACAGGACATCACCACCGCCTGCCTAGAATGCCACCCCCAGGCAGCCAGCGACCTGATGATGACCTCTCACTGGACCTGGGAAAGCCAGCCATTTGAAATCCCGTGGCGCAATGGGGAAACTGCCACCATCGGCAAATTAAACCAGATCAACAACTTCTGCATCAGCGCTCAAGGCAACCAAAAAAGTTGTACGGCCTGTCATGTCGGCTACAACTGGCAGGAAGGCGGCCAGGCCGAAAACCTGAAAGACCCCAAGAACGTTGACTGCCTGATGTGCCATGCCCAATCCGGCTATTCCAAAGGCAAATACGGCAACCCGGCCGACGGCCTTAATCTGGTTGCCGCGGCGCAAACCGTCGCCGCCCCAACCCGCGCCACCTGCGGAAAATGCCACTTCGATGGCGGCGGCGGCAACGGCGTCAAACACGGCGACCTGGACGAGAGCCTCATCTACCCCAGCGAAAACCTTGACGTACATATGGGGCGCAACAACTTCCTGTGCACCGATTGCCACGTCACCACCGACCATCAGGTCAAAGGCCGGATCGTCGCCGACAACATCACCGTCAACCCAGCAGAGCAAGTCTCCTGTACTCAATGTCACTCCGAAGACCTGCACAGCGACCAGCGCATCAGCCTGCACGTCAAATCGGTAGCCTGCCAGACCTGCCATATCCCAGCCATGGCGCTCGAAGACCCCACCAAAGTCAACTGGGACTGGTCAACTTCCGGCCAGGACATCGGTGACGACCACTACACCTACCTGAAAATCAAAGGCTCCTTCGTTTACGAAAAGAATGTCCAGCCCACCTACAAGTGGTTCAACGGCAATCTTTCGTACCGTTACCTGCTCGGCGACCCGATTGACCCAACCCAGCCAACCTACATCGACCAACCGGCCGGCGACATCAACGATGCCAACGCCAAGATCTTCCCCTTCAAGCTCCATGTTGCCAAACAACCCTACGACACCGGCTTCAACTACCTGCTCGCCCCCATCACTGCCGGGCCGGAGGGATACTGGACCAACTTCGACTGGAACAATGCCTTCAAACTGGCCGAGGAACGCATGGGCCTGAAGTACAGTGGAAGTTACGGCTTCACCGAAACCTACATGTACTGGCCAACCACGCACATGGTTCAGCCCAAAGAAAATGCCCTCCAGTGTGATGCCTGCCACGGCGAAAACGGCCGCATGGACTGGAAAGCTCTCGGCTACCCCGGCGACCCCATCCAATGGGGCGGACGTTTCGACAAGAAATAAGCGGATAAAAACCATGAAAACGATCCTTCTCACTCTCACGGGACGCAAAAACCCTCTCTGGATTGGCCTGGCCTTGCTGACCGCCGCTCTGCTGGCCCTGGGTGTCTCACACGCCTTTGCCAGCCAGGCCGCCACCCCGGCCCAAACCGCCTCGCCCCTGCACCCCACATTTGCCCTGCTCGATGCAGAAGGCAAAAACGTGCTGGAAAGCAGCCAACCCGTCAGCACCATGCAAACCTGCGGGCAGTGTCATGATGCCGCTTATATCGAATCGCACAGCTTCCATGCCGACCTGGGGCTGGGCAATTACCAGCCAGCCGCCAGCTTTAATGCCAGCAACGGTATTTTCGGTAAATGGGATCCCCTGCTCTACCGCTATCTTTCCCAGCCCGGCGATGACCGTCTCGACCTGAGCACCGCCGAATGGCTGATGAAATTTGGGGAACGCGTTCCCGGCGGCGGGCCGGCCACCACCTCCCGAACAGGCGCCCCGCTCACACAACTCAGCGGCGACCCGTCCAACCCGGAAACTGCCCTCCTCAACCCGGCCACCGGCCAACCCGAAGCCTGGGATTGGAGCAAATCGGGTGTAATGGAAATGGACTGTTTCCTCTGCCACCTCACCCAACCCAACAACAGCGCCCGCGTCATCGAAATTCAGTCCGGCCGGTTCGGGCTGGCCAACACCGCCACCCTACTCGGTACCGGCCTGGTCGAAAAAACCGCCGGAACCTTCACCTGGAATCCAGCCGCTTTCGAGGCTGATGGCAAGCTCAAGCCGGAATACGTCTTTATCCAGGATCCCACCAACAACAACTGCGCTGCCTGCCACGGCGAAGTCCACAGCAACTCCAAAGACCCGCTGACCATCTCCGCCTGCGACCTGACCTACCCACAAACCGCCACCACCGGCCAGGTCATCGCCGCCCAAAAAATCTCGGTCTCCGGGGTCAATCTCTCCGCCAAAGACACGCTTGATCGCTCCTGGGACATCCACGCCGAGCGCGAACTCAAATGCACCGATTGCCACTACGCGCTCAACAACCCGACCCACGCCCAGGAAGCCGCCGGAACCAGCCCCACTCACCTGCTTTACGACCCGCGTAAACTGGAAATCGGCGAATACCTGCAAATGCCCGATCACAACCTGGCGCGTGGACAAAGCGCCCAATTCACCGTCTCGCCCGAAAACAAGGGCACCATGCGGCGCTGTGAATCCTGCCACGATGCGGCTCAATCGCATGGTAACTGGCTGCCCTACTCAGCCCAGCACATGGCCGTGGTCGCCTGCGAATCCTGCCACATCCCCAAGATGTACGCTCCGGCCATCCAAACCTATGACTGGACCGTGGTTAAGCTGGATGGCAGCCCTGCCAACCTGTGCCGCGGCATCAATGGCGGCAGCACCACCACCAGCCTGGTTACCGGCTTTCAGCCTGTGTTGATGCAGCGCACCAATATTGACGGTCAAACACTGCTCGCTCCGTACAATCTCGTCACCAGCTTCTACTGGGTCTATGACGGCAACAACGGCCCGCGCCCGGTACGCGAAACCGATTTAAAGGCCGCTTACCTGGTCGAGGATCAGTACGCCCCCGAAATCCTGGCCGCCTTCGATGCCGATCATAACGGCCAGCTGGACGAGACCGAGCTGCGCACCGATACGATCGAAAAACAATCAGCAGTAGCCACCCGGCTGGAAGCCCTCGGCCTGAAAAATCCGCACATCGAAGGGCAGATTCAGCCCTACAGCATCAATCACAACGTGGCGCGCGGCGAATACGCCACCAGCGCCTGCCAGACCTGTCACAGCAGCACCTCGCGCGTCACCCAGCCGATGCAGCTGGCAGCCTATGCCCCAGCGGGCGTGACTCCCCAATTCGTCAGCGACAGTAATGTGAATGTGACGGGAGAAATTGTCAGCGCGGCCAATGGCAGCCTGCTCTATCAGCCGGTCACCACCCAGGATGGTGTGTATGTCTTTGGCCGCGATCGTGTCAGCTGGGTAGATTGGCTGGGCGCGCTGGCCTTTATAGGGGCGCTGTTGGGAGTCGCCGGGCATGGCACCCTGCGCTATCTCGCGGCACTAAAACGCCCGCAGCCAGCGGTCAAGCTCGAAAAAATCTACATGTACGAGAGTTATGAACGTTTCTGGCACTGGCTCCAGACCTTCTCGATCGTCTTCCTGCTCTTCACCGGCCTGATAATCCACCGCCCGGAAATGTTTGGTGCGTTCTCCTTCCGCTACATGGTGACCATCCACAACGCGCTGGCGGCCATCCTGGTGATCAATGCACTCCTCTCGCTCTTCTGGCACGTTACGACGGGTGAAATCCACCAATACATTCCCAACTTCCTGAAGCCTGCCGGCATCGTGGATGATATGGTGGTACAGGTCAAGTTTTACTTGGGCGGGATTTTCAAGGGTGATGTTCACCCGTTTGAGAAGCGCCCCGAAAAGAAGCTGAACCCGCTGCAACAAATTACCTACTTTGGGCTGCTGAATGTGCTCCTTCCGCTCCAGATCTTGCTCGGGACGCTGATGTGGGGCGCGCAACAATGGCCCCAGGTGGCGAATTTCTTTGGCGGTTTGCCCTTCCTGGCACCTTTCCATAGCCTGGTTGCCTGGCTGCTGGGCGCCTTCATCATCGGCCATGTCTACCTGACCACCACCGGCGCCACTCCGCTCGAAGCGATGCGCGGCATGATTACCGGATGGGAAGAAGTGGAAACCCACGAATAGCGGAATTCGATACTGGATCATCGGGATTTGGCACTCGCTATCAACGGGTTACGAATAACGAAGATCGGAAAGAGAGAAAATGATGACCGTTTCAACCAATACTGAAAAGAAAGGCCTGTTCGGACGCCCCGAAAAACCTTATGTGCACCCCTATTTCGGCGGCACCGTCCTGGGTATTGTCCTGTTCCTGGCCCTGTTCCTGACCGGGAACGGCCTGGGCTCCTCGGGCGCCACAACCCGCCTGGTTGCGCAAGTGGAGGATCTGATCTCGCCCGCACACGTGGATCAGACACCCTATCTGCTCAAAATGGCAGGGGGAGATAAAAACCCAATCGATGACTGGATTATCCCGGTCTTCTTCGGTGCGTTGATCGGCGGTTTTACCTCCGGCACAATTTTTGGCCGCACCCGCCTGGAAACCACCAAAGGCCCGAATGTCTCCGATCGCAAACGCTGGTTGCTGGCGTTTTTGGGCGGCGTGCTCTTCCTGTACGGCGCGCGCATGGCGCGCGGCTGCACCTCCGGCCAGGCTCTAACTGGCGGCACCACGCTTGCG
Organism: uncultured Anaerolineae bacterium; assembly: GCA_903875215.1. GTDB lineage: Bacteria > Chloroflexota > Anaerolineae > Anaerolineales > Villigracilaceae > UBA5195. The sequence continues at coordinate 229,928 of CAIQVH010000030.1, read as the reverse complement.
GCTGGCTCATGGCTGATCATGTTCGCCATCTTCGGCGGGGCGTATGCCGTAGCTTACTTTGTACGGAAAATGTGGAACTAGGAGCCTACCATGAACTTTCCTCTCCCCTCTTTCCTGGCCGTCAGCGCCTCCAACCCCTGGACGTATGTCCTCTTCGGGGTGATCGGCTTCGCCTTCGGGTTCACGCTGGAAATGTCCGGCTTCGGCAACAGCCGCAAGCTGGCCGCCCAGTTCTACTTCACCGATCTGACCGTGCTCAAGGTGATGTTTACCGGCATCGCCGTCGCCATGACGCTGACCTTCGGCGCCGTCGGCCTGGGCCTGCTCGATTTCAGCCAGGTATGGGTCAACCTGACCTATGTGCCCTCCGGCCTCCTCGGCGGCCTGATCATGGGCGTCGGTTTCATCATCGGCGGTTTTTGCCCCACCACCTCGCTGGCCTCCGCCTCCACCGGAAAAATTGACGGCATGTTCTTCGTTGGCGGTGGCTTTGTCGGCGCATTTTTATTCGGCGAAACCGAGAAATATTTCACCAACTGGTACAACAATGCCGGCTATTATGGCCGCCTGACCCTGATGGATGTCTTTGGCTTGCCGGCGGGCGTGATTGTCCTTCTGGTGGTATGTATGGCCCTCTTCATGTTCTGGGGCGCTGAACAATTGGAACACATCTTCGGTAAAAAAGACCTGAGCAAGGAACCCAAACTGCGAATTTATGCAGCCGGTACCCTGTTCCTGCTCGCGCTCGGCGTTGCGCTGATCGGCAGCCCATCCACCGACCAGAAATACAGCAAGGCCACTATCCTGCGCACCGTGGATGACAAACCCGTCAAATACAGCGCCGATGAAGCCCTGGCCCAACGCCTGGTGCAGATCGTCCCCGCCGAACTGTTTAAAACCCGCTACGACCAAAAAGTCCGGCTGACCATGATCGACGTCCGCCCCGAAGCCGATTACAACCTGTTCCACATCCGCGGCGCCATCAACATTCCCGCGCCACAGCTCAAAGCCCACATCCCCAGCCTGCTGGCTACCTCAGCCGCCAATTCCATCTATGTGGTCATCAGCAACGACGAAACCCTCGCCACCCAGGCCTGGAAACTGCTCGTTGCCGAAAGCCTGCCCAACGTTTACCTGCTGGAAGGCGGCCTCAACAACTGGATCGCCGTCTTCGGCAAGACCGACCCGCAGATTCAACCGCTCGCCTCCAGCCTGGATGAACAGCTGAAATACAGCTTCCCCGCTGCGTTAGGCGACCGCTACACCTGCGCCGACCCCGACCCGATCGAAAACGAAAAAATCGAATTCACCCCGCGCATCCAGCTCCAACTAAAGCGCGACAAAAGCGGCGGTGGCTGCGGTTAGCTTCCCTGTATACAAAAAAGAAAAATCCGGGTAGGTGACTATCCGGATTTTTCTTTTCCTCCGCGCAGCAACTACAAGTGCGGCGCAGGCCACCTGCGGATCAAATCCGCCAACGGCGGGTGGATTTTCTGACCATAAAAGGGGTACCATCCCAACTCAGTGCGCACCGCCTGCTCCTTTAATTCCGTGGAACCCCAGATGACCGACGCCCCCAGCGCCCCCAGCAACGCAGAAGCCCAATCCGCAACCACAAAAAACGAACCGGCCACCAACAACAGACCCAGCCCCAACACATACGGCCACCACAGCACACCAAAATAGCGTTCCCCACGGATTACCCAAAAGAAACCCAATCCAATCATCAACAAAGTCGCCAGGCCTACCAGCACGCCAAAGAAATTCATCTCCTCATCCCTCCATGCCAGAAAACCTGGCTGCAAAGACCTGCAATTCATCCGGAGTCAACTGATGCCCGCGTGGATCTTGATCCAGCCAGGAGATATGCGTCGCAGCCGGGCATGTCGCCAAAATCCGGGCATGGCGAGGATTATCCAGTCGCGCCGGGGCACGTCCCAGTCTGACACGTTTTTCCTGGCGATAAAATTCAACCGCATCCCACAACACCGTCATCCCCAGGATACCCAGCGCCGCTGAAAGAGGCCGCCACGCAGCCAGCAGCGCACCAAACTCCAGGCCAAACCCGGCCGCCACACAAACCGCCACCGGAAAGCGTAAATCTACGGCCCGCGCTTCCACCTTGCGCACCAGCACATGCCCCAGCCAAACCCCCAAAAAAGTCGCCATCGCCGCAAAAAAACCAGTGAATGTCACCATGCCAAAATCTCCCCCGAAATTATAAACACAATCAAGACCGTCAAATTCACTTCTCAACATTTTCTCATCTATGCGCCCAGCCAGCCAGAAGTGCGCAAAAATTCACCCGGCTTTGGATGTAAAATACGATTATGCAAACCCGTTTTCGCCGCCACATCGCCCTGCCACAAGACCATGGCTCCTGGGTTTTCCTCTTCAGCCCATTGCTGATCGGACTATTCGCCGGGAAAACCTTCACCAGCGCATCGCTCGCACTCGTGCTGGCCGCTCTGGCAGCCTTTCTTCTTCGCCAGCCAATGACCATTGCCTTGAAAGCCTACACCGGCCGCCGGCCGCGCAGCGAACTGCCCGCCGCCAGCTTCTGGATTTTCATCTACGGCTTCATCGTTTGTATATCCATCTCCAGCCTGATGTACCAGGGTTACCCAATGATCCTGCTGCTCGGCCTCCCGGCAGTACCGGTCTTTGCCTGGCATCTGTGGCTAGTCAGCCGCCGCGAAGAACGCCGCCAGGCCGCGATCGAGATCCTCGCCACGGGGGTACTCGCGCTTGCAGCCCCGGCTGCCTTCTGGATCGGGGAAAATGCCTACCACCCCCTCGGCTGGGTTTTGTGGATCCTGACCTGGTTCCAATCCGCTGCGTCTATCATCTACGCCTACCTGCGGCTGGAACAACGCGACTGGCAAACGCCCCGCAGCCTTGTGGAGCGTTACCGGGCCGGTACCCGCGCATTGACCTTTGCAGCCTGCGCCAGCCTGCTTACCCTCCTGCTGGCCGCTCTGGCCCTTGTCTCACCCTGGGTCATCCTCCCCGCTCTGATTCAGCTGGCCGAAACACTCTGGGGCACGATCTTCCCGGCCACCGGCCTCAAACCCACCGCCATTGGTGCGCGGCAGCTGGCGGTCAGCACACTCTTTACCCTGAGTTTCATCCTGGCCTGGAAAACAATCCACTAACGGAGAAAAATGTCTGAACCCAAATGGGTCACCCTGTTCGAAGTCCACGACCGCCTCGAAGCCGAAATCATCCGTGAAGCGCTGGAAGCCCAGGGCCTGCCAACCAACCTGGTTCAAGAGGCCGTCACGCACTACATCTACCCCATCACCATCGGGCCAGTCAGCACCATCGGGATTTGTGTCCCCGCAGAAAACCTGGCAGAAGCCCAGGCCTGGCTTCAGGCCTACCAAAACGGCAGTCTGGAACAAGATCTCCAGGAAAAACCCGATCCCCCAGATCACGAATAACGGCTCGTCAGGCTTTTCAAGCCGCCCCTTAACAGCGCACAGAATTTGCAGGTTTCCCCCCTATCCACAAACAGGAGCAACCCATGGACTTTTCATTATCCAGCGAACAACAGATGTGGCAAAAAACCGTGCACGATTTCGCCGCGGCTGAATTAAAACCCCGGGCCCGCGAAGTGGATGAAACCGCGACCTTCAACTGGGAAGCCGTTCGCAAAATGGGTCCGCTCGGGCTTTTAGGGCTTTCCATCCCCGAGCAATACCACGGCTCAGGTGTGGATGCGATCTCGGCAGTCATCGCCATAGAAGAAATGGGCTGGGGCTGCGGCTCCACCGGGCTGGCAATCGCCGCCCACAATGGCCTGGGCACCTCGCCGCTGGCCCTGCAGGGCAGTGAAACACTCAAACAGCACTGGCTCCCCATCGTTGCCAGTGGACGCGGCAAACTGGGAGCTCTGGCGCTAACCGAACCCGGCGCGGGCTCCGATCTGCAGGGGGGTGTCCGCACCCGGGCCGAAAAATCCGGCCTTGAATGGGTCATCAATGGCACAAAAATGTGGTGCACCAACGCTTCAATTGCAGAATATATCCTCACCCTGGCCCGCACCAACCCGGCCGGCGGATCCCGCTCCCTGAGCATTATCCTGGTCCCCACCAACACCCCCGGCCTGACCATCCACCCGGCCGAAAAAAAAATGGGGCTGAAAGGTTCCCCCACTCATGCCGTAACCTACGAAGACGTGCGGGTGCCGCTCGACAACCTGATCGGCGAACTGAATCGCGGCCTACACCTGACGCTTTCCACGCTCGACGGCGGGCGGATCAGTATTGCGGCGCTTGCAGTGGGGCTGGCACGCGCCGCTTACGAAGCCGCGCTCGAATACGCCACCCAACGCCAGGCATTTGGCAAAGCCATTGCCGAACACCAGGCCATCCAGTTCATGCTGGCCGATGCCGCGACACAAATCGAAGCAGCACGCTTTTTGGTCTTTCGCGCCGCATGGTTGAAAGACGAAGGCCGCCCCTACTCGAAAGAAGCCGCAATGGCTAAATTGTATGCCACCGAAATAGCAGAAACCGTCTGCCGCAACGCCATCCAGATCCATGGCGGCTATGGCTACAGCCAGGAATACCCCGTCGAACGCATTTATCGGGATGCGCGGCTGATGACCATCGGTGAGGGTACCAGTGAGATCAACCGCCTGGTGATTGCGCGCCAACTCTTCCTGAACCGCTGATTCACGCCCATCAGATAAAAAAAGCGCAGAGCCGCATCTTCTCCGGTTCTGCGCTTTGATATTTTCCAGCGCCGGTCAGCGCACCCCCAGCCCCGAAAATTCGGTGATCTTGCCAGAATCAATAGCCAGGCTGTTCTTTCCCGGCTCGCCCAGGCGCAATTCATTCCCGCTGACAAATAGAAAATGCCCTGCATCCAGCCAGACAACCTGGGCGCCAGGGAAATCTCCGTTGAGCGGCTGCAGGCTGCCATCAGCGCGCAGCAAGGTCAGGTTGGATCGATTCCCTACCCAGCAAACAAGTGAACTGCCGTCTGGCGCCCACCCAATCAGGCCCAGCTGTCCAATATTGCCAGTAAAGAAGGTTTGATCAGCCGTGGCGGCATCGATGACGTGCACTTCCAGGTTTCCAGCCGCCTCGCGCAGATAGGCCACCCGGTCAGAATCGGGGGAAAGGAAGAATCCCTGCTCCGTAGAAACCGGCGCGGCATTGATGAGCGCCAGCTGGGCTGGATCGCCACCCTGCGCGGCCACGAACAAAAAACGTGCCACGCCGCGGCCTTCAGCCGCTGGAATGATTGTCTTGAAGCCATAACTATTAGAAAGCCAAGCCACCGGCGGGAGGAAGGGCGAAGAACTGCCCGTCGCCACCCTGGGGAAAGTCAGGACGGTTGCCAGACCGCTGCCATCGCTGTGCACAACGTTGATTTTTTCTGGTTGGGCCAACGCCAGCCATTGCCCATCTGGAGAAAGAGTCACCAGGCCTCCTTCACCCTCCTGGAGCAAACGCCGGGCGGGGGGTGAATCAGAATCCGCCAAAAACAGGTCGTTGGTGGGGGCTGGCTGACCGGACTCGGCCCGGATTTGGGTGTTAAAAAAGAGCCTGTGCGTGCCTGGCAGGAGGACGTATTGGCTGACTTCCAGTGGCGCAGCCAGCTCATCCAGCTGGCGCGGATTGGTCCCTAACACGTCGATGACCCAGAGATGACCCTGGCGCAGGAAGAAGATCAGGCTGCCATCCCCGCTCAGGAGCGGGGCACTGTCTACACTGGAGCTGGTAAGCGCTTTGGTGGAGCCCGATTCCCATAGCCAGAGATTGCCATCCTTGATATAGACCACCTGCACTGCCATCGAAGCCGGGGCAGAAGCGGGAGATAGGGCCAGCGTGGCCGCTGTTGGAACGTTTGTTGCCGTAACAGGCGCGATCGGAAACCCAGTCACCGCAACCGTTGGCGGAAAATCCGCCGGAGGCACAGAGGCGGCCTGGCAGGAGAAAAGGCCCAGGGCAAACACAATCCAAATCAATTTTTTCATAAGCACCGCCGAAGAAATGCCTGACATCAGAATGGAAATAAAGTGTAGCATAAAAAATGTCCCACCGTCTGAGCAGAGAAATTTCCCGTGGTCAACGCGCAAGGTATGGCGCCAGGCAAAATAATCGAATAAAATGAATTCATTCAGAGATACTCGAATGAGCCCACGATCAAGCTGTTACGCCGCCCGCATGAATTCAGATTGCCCACAATTGCCATGCCAAAAACATTTCTGATTGTTCTCTTGGGCCTGCTCATGGCGGCCTGTTCGTCTAGCACTCGCCTGACACCACAAGCCGACTCCCCGGTCTCTTTCCAAGATTCAGCCTACGCATCACTCCCCGAGCTGGCAAGCTTTGCCACCCAAAAAACCGATCAATTTCTGGTCGATATGGCTCTGGTCGCGCGCGGCAACCCTTACATGGGACGCCGCGCCGAGCATCCCCACACCGGCGCGCATGTCCATTTCGAACAGTCTGGCCACGATTGGCCGCGGGGAGGCACCGCGCCTGAAAACTATCCGCCAATCTATGCCGTCAGCGATGGCATCATCGCCCGAATTGTCGAAACGTTCAACATCGGGAAAAATGATCGCTATGGCCTGTACCTGGCGCTTGCGCACGAAGGCAATACCCTGTGGTCAATGGATTACAGCATTGAACCCTATGCGCCAGAACCGTCTCCCGGGTTTTACGCGCAGTTCATCACCGTTCACAACGGTGAGCGGGTGAAGAAAGGCCAGATCATCGCCTACATGTATCTGCCCGGTTCAGACGTGGATGCGGCCCACATCCATTTTGAGCTGATCAGCCTAAACGAGGGAAAAATGAAAGCCCCGGCCATCTTCACGCCCGATGTAATGCGGCAATTTCATGATACCTGGCGGGATGGAGGCATCGATGGCCAGTCGGCGATGCCCGTCTGCATGGGCTGGATGCTCGCCGCGGATGAAAATCCTTTTGCCGAGGTAGCCACCGACTGTCTACCCTGAGAGAAAGCCCGCAATAGACCCTGACACATGATATTTATGATATTTATCTACTTTATTGACAAACAAAAACGGGACTGATATACTCCTCTTTACTGCGTTACAAAAGTCACTGGGCGCGGCAAATGGAAAAAGCATGAAAAGCACACGCGAACGAATATTACAAACCCTGCTGCGCAACCCGCGCACGACCATCCTCGAACTGGCCGAGGCGGTGGGCATCAACCCCATCTCAGTCCGCCATCACCTGACGAATTTACAAATGGAAGGCCTGGTGGAAGCCGAAGAAGAACGCCACGGCGTCGGGCGGCCGCACATGGTCTATTTGTTAACCGACGAAGGCCGCGAACACTTCCCCACCCGCTACCTGCGTCTCACCACCCGCTTGCTGGCACAAATGAAAGAAAAACTTCCCGGCCCGTTGGTAGGAGAATTATTCTCGGAAGTCGCCATGGGCCTGGCAGAAGAATACCGCGAACAGCTGGTAGGCTTGAGCGTGGAAGCCCGTCTCGATTTGCTGAAAAAACTGCTCGCCGAGGAAGGGTTCGTCGTGGAGTGGGAAAAACAGGGCAGCGATTATCTCATTCACGAAATCACCTGCCCCTACCTGCAAGTCGGCCAGGTGCACCCCGAAATCTGCACCGTTGACCAGACCCTGATCTCGAAAATGCTGGCGGTGCCTGCCAGCAAAGTGCAATGTGTCCTGAGCGGCGCAGCGCACTGCACCTACCTCATCCAAAACTCTGCCACGGAGATTACAAAATGAGCGATGACGCCCAGAATATCATCAAATGGACCCTGCATGAAACCCATCCCGATCTTGTCGAACCGGCGCGCGCCAGGCTGGCCGAAGTGGTTGACCCTGAAATCGGCATGACCATCATCCAGCTTGGTCTGGTACGCGACATCAGCATCGAAGGCGCCACCGCACGCCTGAAAATGATCCTGACAACACCCTTTTGCCCATACGGCCCAGCCATGGTGGATATGACCCGCCAGAAAGCCCAGGAAGGCCTGAAAATGCCCGTCACCGTTGAAATGGGCATGGAAGTATGGGATTTCTCGATGATGGAAGATCCTTCGGCCCTGGATTGGGGCCTGTACGCCTGAACAAATCAGCCCGCGGCCTGCAATGCGCAGGCCGTTTCTTTTTCCAGTGCTATAATCAACAAAAAAAGGAGATGACCCATGATCCACACAGAAGGCAACTTTAAGACCTCGTCTGGCGCAAACATCTACTACCAATCCTGGCAGCCGGAGAGCGCCCCAATAGCGGTCCTACTCGTCGTTCACGGGCTGGCAGAACACAGCGGGCGTTACATGAACGTCGTCAACCACTTCGTGCCGCGCGGGTACGCCGTCTATGGCCTGGATCATCTCGGGCATGGCAAATCGGACGGCACGCGCGTCTATGTCGACCGGCTGGCCGACTATACCGACCCGCTAAAGACCTACTTCGACTTGATCCAGGGCTGGCATCCTGGCAAACCGATTTTCATGCTCGGGCACAGTATGGGCGGCCTGATCACCTCCTATTACCTGCTGGATCACCAGGACGAACTGCAAGGCGCAATCATCTCTGCCCCCGCAGTAAAAGTCTCCGACAGCATCTCCCCGGTAACGATTTTCATGGGCAAGCTGCTTTCCAACATCACCCCCAAGGCGGGCCTGCTGGCGCTGGATGCCAGCGGCGTCTCTAGTGACCCGCAGGTCGTCAAAGACTACGTCAACGACCCGCTGGTGTACACCGGAAAAACCACTGCGCGCCTGGCGGCAGAAATGCTCGGCGGCATGCAGCGCGTCACCGCGGAAGCCGGCACCCTGCACCTGCCGTTCATCGTCGTGCAGGGCAGCGCCGACAAACTGGTTGACCCCGATGGCGCTAAAATGCTCTACGAAAAAGCCAGTTCAAGCGACAAAACCATCAAAATCTACGACGGCTATTACCACGAAGTCTTCAACGAGCCCGGCCGCGCCCAGGTTTTGCAGGATGTGGAAACCTGGCTGGCCGCTCACTGCTGATTCGGCCTTGCGGGTCTGACCCGAAAAAAAAAAACGCCTTGCGGAGTTTTCCCCACCGCAAGGCGTTTTCTGTTTCTGAAATTTAGAACGCGCTGAGCACATCCCCGATTGCATCCAGCACATCCCCGGCCAGCACCGAGGCCTCGGCGCCGACCTTTTCGGCGGCCAACAGCCCGGCCTGGGCATGGATCCACGCCCCAGCCACGGCCGCTTCAAAGGCTGCCACGCCCTGGGCGCGCAGACCGGCAATCAACCCGGCCAGCACATCACCCGTCCCGGCGCGCGCCAGGGCTGGCGTAGCCACCGGAATGAGCGTAGCGCGGCCATCCGGCGCGGCCACTACCGTGAAAGCGCCTTTCAACGTCACCACCTGGCCCCATTCGGCGGCAAATTTACGAGCCACGGCCAGCCGGTCAGCCTGGATGGCATCCGTGGCCAGGCCGGTCAGGGCCACCATTTCACCAGGGTGCGGCGTGAGAATGGAATCGGCGGGCAACAGCCCGGCCCAACCCTGGATTTTGGCGAGGTGACGAAGCCCGTCAGCATCAATCACCAACGGCGGCAGGAAGGAGGTTTTCTCGGTGGGTTTGAGCGGCGCTTCAGCGCGGACAAAGCCCATCGGTGCAGTCACCTTGCGGGCCGCCGTGCTGCCTGTCAGCAGGGTTTCAATGAATTTTTGGGTGGTTTCTTCGGTGCCAAACCCCGGCCCCAGCAGCAGCGCCGTGGCGCGTTCAAGGTTTTTGAAAAGCACTTCAGCGGCATGTTCGGCAATGACACCCTTTTCATTGGGCAGCAGCAGCCAGGTCGCTTCTGGAAAGTGGCCGGCGAGCGCGGCTTGCACAGATCCCGGAACAGCCATTTGCACCAGCCCGGCGCCGGAGCGATAGGCCGCCTTCCCAGCCAACAGGGCCGCACCAGGGTAGCTGACGGAACCGGCCGCTACCAGCAGGGTTCCAAACGTCCCCTTGTGGGCATCAGCGAGGCGTGCGGGGAGGATGTCCTCAACGGTATCCTCATCAGCCACAAAGGTGTTGATCTTTTCCCAGGTAGAGTGGGCCTCCGTCAGGCCCAGTTCAACCACGCGCAGTTCACCGGCCAATTCAAAAGCTGGGAGCTTGAGCAAGCCAGGCTTAAGGGCAGCCATGCAGACGGTCAGGCTGGCCGGGATGGTTTCAGGGGCGGCCTGGCCTGAATCACAGTCAATGCCCGATGGACAGTCCACGGCCACGACGTAGGGCGGCCAGGGCAGTGCGGCAATGGCGCGGTTGGCCGCCTGGAGCACCGCGGCGGTTTCGGCGCGCATCGGCAGGGTGAAACCGGTGCCCAGTACGCCATCCACCACAACATCGGCGGTTTCGATGAAGGCCGCCAGCTGAGTGAAATCGGGGTCGGTTTCGATGGAGAGGAGCTCCCCGCCCTCTTTTTTGAAGCGTTCGAGCAAAGCATCGTCCTGGGTTTTGCGCCCCACCAGGTAGGCGCGGGCACGCCAGCCATCGGCGGCGAGGTGGCTGAGCGCGACAAGCGCGTCGCCGCCATTGTTGCCTGCCCCGACCAAGGCAAGGACTTCTCGTTTTTCATCCGCTTCGCCGTAGGCCAGCAGGGTGATTTCTTCGGCCAGGCCATGGCCGGCATTTTCCATCATTTGTGCAAACGACAGGCCGTTGGCATCGGCCTCTTTCTCTATTGCGCGCATTTCTGCGACAGTGACAAGTTTCATAGACGCCTCCAATGCTAAAAAACGAATTTCAGATGCTTGATTTTACCCAGCCTGGCTAGATGGGGCTATGTTTGCAGGGCATTTCTCGATAAAAGATTAACACTGCCCCGCTCATTGGATGATCTGGCCGTTAAAAAGGCCCCGCCTTGCCGTCCAACGAGGGCTGCCGCAGGGGGTGTGGCTCTTCTCGTCTGACACGGACAAGGCAGGTAATTGCCTGATTTTGGTTTGGAGCGACCGTACTGGAAGTTCCAAACAAATAACGTTCTTATTATAATGGTAAATATTAAGTTAAGTGAATTTATTAAGGGTTATTAATAATCCTTTCACATATTTTCAAGACCAAGCTGACGGAGTTTTCCAGGCCGTGGGGCGCCGCTGAGGGGGTCCCAGTCGCGCGCCTGGTAATAGGCGGCCAGCATCTCTTCAAAAGGAACTTCGTAACCGGCTGAACCGCCATCTGGCGATGGCCGCAAAAGTGGGTTGGGAAGGCGGTCGTTCGAGCGGGTCAGGCCAAGCCTGAGATTGATCTGTCGTTTCAAGGTCCAGGCGCGCTCACCGCAGCGCAGCAGGTCGTCCAGCGTCCAGGTCAGGCCACAGGCAGCGTTGACGAGTTCGGTCATGGTCTCGGGAGGCACGTTGGCAAACATACATAACACCAGCGCATTGTTAACGGTGCGGAAATTTTGGTGTTTGACAACGTTCGCGGCTTTTTCGGCCCCGGCATGCCGGTCGAAGAATTCCATCCCCAGGCTGGCGTCCACCTGGCCAATATCGGCCAGAAAGTAATCCGACTGGTTATGGCAGGCGCCACGTGGCGAGGTGGCATAGACCAGCGCCATCCCTGACGCGCCGCGCGGGTCATGATAAGCCAGCTCAAGGCCGTTGACCTGGATGGCTTCGTCGGGAACGCCGAAATGTTCAGCCAGCCCCCTGGAGCCAAGCGCCAACAGCTGACCAAAGCCCTCACGGTTGACCGCCAGATGGATACATTTCTCCGCTGCGCCGGCCTCGCCCCAACGGAGCTCCAGGCCGCCCGTCTCCGCTGGGCCGATCAGCCCGAGTTCGAACAACCGGAACGCCAATCCGATCGTCCCGCTCATCGAGATGACATCCACCCCATAACGGTCACAGATTTCTCCGAGCCGGGTGGCGATGGCGGGGCTGGTCAGACCCAGGTTGGGGCCAAAACCCACCAGGGTCTCATATTCGGGGCCTTTGCGCTTTTGGCCATCTTCGAGCCGGACGACCCGCCCGCAGGCGATGACACACCCGTGGCAGGCGGCTTTGCCCACCAGAATCGTCTCGGCCACGCTCGCGCCGGAGATATTATCAGCGCCCTCCAATTCCCCGGCGCTGAAATATTTTTTTGGTTGTTCGCCCAGGTAGTTGAAATAATCCGCCGCGCCTGCCGAGCCCAGGCTGTTCAAGACACTGGTCATCGCATCGGCCTTAAGGGCGTGATTGGCAGACGAACGCAAAGGGGCATAAGCGGCAAGATCAAACACCGGCACCTTGCCGCTGCCCTTGACCGCCACCGCCTTGACATTTTTACTGCCCAGCACCGCGCCCAACCCTGTTCGTCCGGCCACGCGGCCATGATCACAGAGCAGCAAGGCATAAGGCAGAGCGCGCTCGCCGGCCACTCCAATCCCAAGGATGCGCGCGCCGTGAACCCCGGTTTCCAGTTTGATGCTTTCCTGCACCTGGTATGTATCCTGCCCCCAGAGTGCTTGCGCTGGCCGGACCTCGACCTTGCCATCCTGGATCCAGATATAGACCTGACTGGAGGCTTTTCCCGTTAACCAGATGCCATCCCAGCCGGCCATGCGCAGTTCCGGGCCGAAGAAGCCGCCGCAATTTGATTCGGCCCACAGCCCGGTGGCGGGGCTTTTGCCACAGACGACGAACCTGCCCACGGTTGGGCCGGCGGTGCCGGAGAGCGGGCCGTTGAGAATCAGCAAGGGTGCAGCCGGTGAAAGGGGATCCAGCTCCCGGGTGAGAGAATCATACAGCAGGCGGGCTCCCAGCGAAGCGCCTCCCAAATAGTCGCGGAGATATTCAGCCGGGATTGTCACGCTATCAATCTGGCGGGTGGACAGGTCAATTTTGAGAATGGGCTGCATGTTTTAATTATACCTGTCTCTCCTCCAACTGCCGGGCGGCAGAAATGGGAGATGCAATTTTGCTGAAATTCTCATTGAAACCTTGCAATTAAGGAAGTTTTCGTCTATTCTATAGGGTATGTAGTATGCCGATACTACTTATCCAACCCCATCCCAAGGAGAGAGAAAGATGAAAAAATTGTTTGTTTTTGCAAGCCTGTTGGTGGCTGTTGCGCTGTTGCTGAGCGCCTGCAGCAGCCAGCCCCAAGCCAGTGATTTGCTGGGAGCCATCAAGCAGCGTGGGTACATTCTGATTTCAACCGACCCGAACTATGCGCCGCAGTCATCCCTCAACCCGGAAGGCAAGCGCCCCGCGGATACGAAATGCCCGTCCGATGCCCTGACCACCGCCGAAATGCAGGGTTTCGATGTGGACGTTGCCAAGGCCGTGGGTGATTCTCTGGGCGTGGAAACATGCTTCGCCACCCCCGGCTGGGACACGCTGACCGCCGGTAATTGGGCGAATAAATGGGATATGAGCGTCGGCTCGATGACCATCACCACTGAACGCCAGAAAGTCCTGGACTTCAGCTTGCCGTATTACTACACCCCGGCCGTGGTGGCCGTTGGAAAAGATGCGGGCGTCGCCACACTGGCTGACCTGGCTGGTCAGCCGCTCTGCGCCGGTGTTTCGACCACCTACGAAACCTGGATCAACGGCGGCGACCTGGGTCTGCCCGCTTCGTCGATCTATGCCCAGCCGCCCGCCGGTGTTACCTCGGTTCCCCTGGAAAGCGATCAGGAATGCGCTCAGGCCATCGCGTCGGGACGCAAGGACTTCATCGGCTACGTCACCTCCGCCACCGTGGTGGAAGCCAATATTGCCGCCGGTATGCCGGTTGTCAAACTCGGTACCCCGGTGTACTCTGAAGATCTGGCCGCCGCCTTCGACAAATCATCCACGCTCAGCACTGAAAGCCTGCGCGCCGAGGTGGATAAGCTGTTCACCAGCATGCACAGCGATGGCCGCCTGGCCGAGATTTCGCAGAAGTGGTTCAGCGCGGATCTGACCCAGGCCCCCAAGTAAAACCGTTTCTCAGCGTGGAGGCGGGATCGCCTCCACGCTGTTCTTTTTTTAGACAAAGGAAGAGACAATGGGAGTATCTACCTCTGCACGCGACCCCAAACCGCCCCTTTCGCAAGCGGAACTTCTTTTCCAGGCCCAGAAGCGGAAGGAACGCAATTTCCGCATGCATGTGGCTCTTTCATGGTTCGTTCTGCTTGCCATCCTGTTTTTCCTTTTCAGCGGGCAGGATATCAAGATCGGAAATTCTGAGACCGGGCTGGTTTTTCAAACCATCAAATTGGATACGCAATTCATCTCCGAGAACATGGTTTTCATCGCCGGGGGGCTTGGTGAAACCATCCGCATTTCCCTGCTGGCAATTACTTTCGCGACTGTGCTGGCGCTCCTTGCCGCCCTGGGCAGGCTCTCCACCTTCCCACCCCTGTACGCCCTGAGCACTTTTTATGTTTCGCTCATTCGCGGAACGCCCCTGTATTTGCAGATATTCTTTTTCTTCCTGGCCCTGCCGCAGCTGGGAATCATATTGCCCGGCCTGTGGGCTGGCGTCATCGCCCTGGGCCTGAACTATGGCGCCTACATGAGCGAAATCTTCCGCGCCGGGCTGGCCTCCGTGGGCAAAGGACAGCGTGAAGCCGCCATTGCCCTCGGCATGACCCCCTCTCAGACCATGATGCGGATTGTCCTGCCACAGGCGCTGCGATTTGCCATTCCGCCCACCGGCAACGAATTCATCGCAATGACCAAAGACTCTGCTCTGGTGGCTGCCACCGGTTTCGTCCACGAATTGATGTGGCGGGCTGTCAAGGTCGGGCGCGCGCAATTCCACAACCTGGAAGCCTTGATCATGGCCGCCATCTTTTATTGGATCATGACGATCCTGCTCTCTTACCTGCAGAGCCGGTTGGAAGCCAACCTCTCCAAAGGAGACCGCTAACATGCCTGCGATTGTAAAAATCTCCAACCTGGATAAATACTTCGGGCGTCTGCACGTCTTAAAGAACATCGCGCTTGACATTGAAGCGCGTGAAGTGGTCTGCCTGATTGGCCGCAGCGGCTCGGGCAAAAGCACACTCCTGCGCTGTATCAATTTCCTTGAAGAACCTTCGCACGGAACCATCGAAGTGGATGGAATCCGCGTGGCAGGCGGCGAAAAAGGCAAAGAACACCGCCAGCTCGTCCATGATGTGCGCCTGAAAACCGGAATGGTCTTTCAGGAGTTCAACCTGTTCCCCCACATGTCCGTTCTCGAGAACGTCATCGAAGGGCCGATCACCGTCAAAAACATGGATCGGTCCCAGGCCATCAAGATCGCAGAAATGAACCTCGACCGGGTCGGCCTGCTATTCAAAAAAGACGAATACCCGATGCGACTTTCAGGCGGACAAAAACAACGCGTGGCCATTGCCCGCGCCCTGGCCATGGAACCCAGAGTGATGCTCTTCGATGAGCCCACCTCGGCCCTTGACCCGGAATTAATCGGCGAAGTGCTGAACGTTATGAAAAACGTTGCCAACGAGGGCATGACGATGCTGGTCGTCACCCATGAAATGGGCTTTGCCCGCGAAGTGGCCGACCGGGTGATCGTCATGGCAGAAGGTGAAATCATCGAACAGGGTGTACCAGATGCCCTGTTCAAATCGCCCAAGGACGAACGCACCAAGGCGCTGATAGACCGTTACCGCGCTGCGGAAGAATCTGGCCGCGAACCGGACCAACCGCCCCAAAAACAACCGCGGCTGTACACCCTGGAATAAAAAATGAACAAAAAGAAGACCCCACCTGGCTCTGACGGGGTCTTCTTTTTACGCAAAACATTTACAGGATTTCGCTGGTAATTTCACGCGCACAGCGCACAAAATCGAGGACGGTAGGCACATTACGCATCATCACTGCCATATTGCCCTTAACATCAAGCTTGCGAGTCAACATGGCTTGCATCGGATCCAATTCACCCTTCAGGACCCGCGCAAAATTAGTGTACCCAGCCCGTAATGAAAACGCCGGATTATGGCTGGCAATATCCGTAACCATCTCTGTACCGCGACATTTTCCATGCCACAGATCGAGATACATGGTGATTGGCTCGGCCAAATTTCCTTCCGCCTCGATGAGGAAATACATATCACCCTCCCACCTGGCGGCAATCTGGGCATAGCGCTGATCAGAATTGAGCTTTTCTTCAAAAGACTTCAGCCAGCTGGCGGAAGGAAAGATATCGGACATGGCGGTCTCCCTAGAATGGAATATTTCTATTTTACCCCAAAAGCGGCGCGGCAACCCGGCGCGGGCGGGTCAGCCACATGCTCAACGCTGCCGCCAGATAGCCCGCGGCAGAAAATGAATACAGCCAGCGCGCGCCGATGGCGTCAAAAATTGCACCAAAAATCGGCGCAGCCACGATGCTGACCACCCCGGCAATCGTCACCGTGTATAGCGCCAGGACGGTGCCGCGTTCCCCGGGACTGGTGCGCTCACTGATCAAGCCGACAAAGGAGACCGTGTACAAGCTGAAGCTGATTCCGCCGATGAAGCGCACCACCATTATGGTGACAATCGCCGGGAACGAGAGCACCGTCAGGCGCAGGAAAATGTTGAAGAACAAGGCGCTGAACATTAAACGGTGGGCGCCATAACGCTGGATGATCCGGTCGGCGAACAGCATGAAAGGCAGTTCAACGATGGCGCTCAAAATCCCGGCAAAACTGATCAATTGCTTGGTTGCGCCCATTTTTGAGAGAAAAACATTTTCGAACTGGAGCACCCCATTATTGAGAAACCCGACAAAAATGAGAGCCAGGGCAAACCCGAGCAGCGTCCGATCCTCGAGCACCCGCCGCACTGCCAGGCGCATCCCACCCTGAGGCTTTTCTCCAGCCGGCTGATGGTCGGTGAATTGCTTTGGATCAATCAGGAACAACAGGGCGGCGCTCAACAGCAACGCCAGAAAAATTCCCCAGAACCCGGCGCGGAAGCCCAGTCGTTCCATTAACCAACCTGAAAGTGGCACAGCGGCGATCCAACCGAGCGAACCCCACATACGAACGCTGCCGTAACCCGTGCCCGCTTCCCGGCTGACGGTAACTGCCATCGAATCGGTCAGCGGCAAAATACCGGCTCCCGAGACGGATTGCAGCCCGGCAAACAATAGGATGGGCAGAAAAGCATCCTGATGGCCAATCAACAAGTAAGCGGTGGCACTGCACAGCAGGGCGGCTTGCAGGAAAATGCGCGGGTTGGTAAAGCGCTTGACCTGGCTGGCCCAGACCGGCGCTGAAATCAGGCCCACGATGGAAGCGGTGGAGGCGATCATCCCAATTTGCGTGCCGCGCAAACCCAGGCTGACATAGTATAGATTGAGAAACGGGAAGAGAAATCCCCAGCCGCCCATGAAGGTGAAATACACCCAGCGCGCCATCCACAAATCGCGCCGGATGGGAAGGACTACTTTATTGGCAAAACGCATGGGTCAGCCGCTCCGCGCTGGTTGAAATTGCAGGGTCTGAGCAGCGCTCCAACGGGCGCCAGGCGGCAGGCTGACGGGTTCCAGCGCCTGGGCGGCTTCCACGCAGACAAAGCGCTGTTCACCCCCCGATTCCAGGTCAGCCAGCCTGGCTGCCAGCACAGGGCCCGGATTCCAGACCACGCAGTCGGGAAAGCCGCTCGAAGCGATTTCAACCCGGTGAAGTGGATCCTGCAGAACAAGCGGAGACGGGGCATTCTGGTAGATGCGGTCAGTTTCTGCAGTGAAAATCAGGCTGGATTCGGTCTGCATACCCGGGAGCAGTTGCCCATTGCGGGTATCAAGAAATGATTGCCCGCCCAATCCAATCAGGCTGGCTTCGGACAGGTCAGAAACGCGCAAATAGGTGTGCAAAGCCGCGGTGAAGGTCAATGGCCCGGCGCCGGGGTTTTCCAGGTCTAGGCGCAGGCCAAGGTGGGTGTCGCCCAGTTCGATGGTGAGTGACAGACTGTACGGGTAATTCCAAACCTGTCGCGAGGCGACGCTGTCGCGTTGCATCAGCCTGGCAGTGGCAAGTCCATCATGGATAGTAAGTTGATCCAATTCCCAGGGCAGGATGCGCGCAAACCCGTGCTTGGGGAGTGAGCCGAATCCGCCAAACTGTGGAAAGATGACCGGCACTCCGCCACGGATGGCGGCCCCGGGGCGATAAACAGCGGCACCACTGAGATACAGCTGCTCGCTGCCCCCAACAGGCACCCAGCTGGTCAGATGCGCGCCTTGCAAGACCAGTTCAGCGCGCGCGCCAGCCGCGTTGGTCAGGATGAGTTTTTCATTCGGTTCCATAAGATGGACATTATGCCATAAATCCCATGCTCTCCCAGGCGCAATATAAAAAAAGCGCAGGGCGGTTGCCTCTGCGCTCCTCTGAACCGGGATTTTTTATTCTAAGGTGGCATGATCGAGCAGGATGCCATGCCCTCGCACGGTGACGATGTAATTGTGGGTTGGATCCATGGCAGCGAGACGATCCCGCAGGCGGCGGATGAGCGCATCCAGGGCCTGATCGGTCACACCCGCCGATTGCTCATTGCCCCAGACAGCTGCCACCAACTCCTCACGGGTGACCACTTTCCCAACATTCTGATACAAAATCCACAACAATTGGAATTGTTGGGCAGAAAGCGGCGGAGTGACCTGAGTCTGGTTAAGCCAGACCTGGCGGGCACGGATATCCAGCAACAAACGCCCGCTGCGCGTGGGCAGAGTATCGAGCGGCATGGTAGCATCCGAATTCAGAAATTGAAATTCCTGCGAGGCCGCAACGTGGAGCAAATCGCCATCCTGTAAAACCACCGGCGCAGAGAGCAATTGGCCGTTATAATGCGTCCCATTCTTGCTGCCGAGGTCTTCCAGTACAATGCCGCTGGGTCGGGGAGTGAGGCGCGCATGGTAGCGCGAAACCTGCCGGTCTGGGATGGTAATATCACACCCTGAATCACGCCCAATCATCAACGGGCGATCCACAGCCCAGCGCTCACCCTTCAGCGGGCCATGCATCGCCACCAATAACGGAAAATCTTCCTGGGAATGAATTTCGCTCATTTGTTATAATATAGCAGAAAAGCGCCAATCTGTGCAGAATTACGCCGACATTTTCATGCACAGCCAGTACTAAAGGAGAGAAAACTTAAATGCCGATCCCGATTCAAGCGGGAGAGGTCCTGCGCGAACGTTACTGCGTCCGTGAGCGCATTGGTCAGGGTGGGATGGGAAACATCTACCTGGCTGATGATATGCGCCTCGAGGGACGCAAATGTGCGCTTAAGGAGGTCGAACACGACCGCAGCCTCCCGGAGAAAATCCTATCAGAAGCCCGCGAGCAGTTCATGCGCGAGGCAACTGTGCTTGCGCGCCTTGACCACCCCAACCTGCCCAAAGTTTCGGATTTTTTCTCTATCGGCACCAAGGATTACCTGGTCATGGATTACATCCCCGGCAAAGACCTGCGCCTGATGATGCTCGACGCCAAGGGACATAACGCCTTTCTACGCGAGGCAGAAGTGCTCGATTGGGCCGCACAGCTGGCTGACGCACTGACCTACCTCCACCGCCAGGTGCCACCGATCGTCCATCGCGACATCAAACCATCCAACCTGAAACTGACCCCGGGCGGTTTTCTCAAACTGGTCGATTTCGGGCTGGTCAAGGTCCTCTCACCGGATGAAGAAACCATCACCATCATCCAGGGACAGGGCACCGTCCTGTACACCCCGCTCGAACAATATGGTGGATCTGAAAGCCACACCGACGTGCGCTCCGACATTTACTCCTTCGGCGCTACCCTCTACCATCTTCTCACCAACCTGGCGCCTGTCGACGCGCGCCAGCGTTTTTTGCACCCTGAAGCCCTGATCCCACCGCGCCGCATTAACCCGGATATCAGTCTGCGCACCGAAAAAGCAATTTTATGGGCCATGGAACTGCATCCCGACCTGCGCCCGGAATCAGTGGAAGCACTGCGCCAGTTTTTGTTTGGAACCAAGGAATTGCCCCCGCGCCCGCTGACCCGCTCCCGGCGCGGCCCAACCTTCGAAGCCCTGCTCGCTCCGCCTGAAAGCATTCTGCTCGGGATTTCAGCGATCCTGCTACTTTTGAGCCTGGTTGCCACCCTCGGACGCTAAACGCCAGAGCCAGCCCAAGGCCAGGCCAACACCCTGCCCGGTCAAAACGGCTTGCAAAAAGGCAGGCAAGCCGCGGTCACTCAACCAGGCATCGCCCCCCGGAAAACTTAAAATCAAATAATTGTAGGCCAGCAGGCCACCCAAAAAGACCAGCAACGCCCAACGCACCGCCCAACGCGGTTCGACAATCTGAGTCCCCAGCCAGAACATTAATCCAGCGCCAGAAAAAAGCACCAGCAGGATCAAGAACCAACCTACCAGGCTGGGATATCCATTTTTAACGACAATCTGAGTCTGCGGAGTGGGCGTCGGGGCGGGAACTGTGGCAGTCACCGTCGGGGAGGGCGTGGCCTCGAGCGTTGGAGTGATGATGACCACCTCGACCCCCTCGGCGGTAACATTCAGTTGGATCGTATCCGAAACCTGGGCAGGTTCACTGACCGCGCTGATCTGGATCAGCCCGGGTTTATCGAGGCGGTAGGCGGTTACCGCCAGGCCCTGCACGGTCGTAGCTTCCACTTGTTGCAACAGGCCGCTCTCTCCTTGCGAGAAATTGAAACGGACGACTGTGCCATCTGGAACGGGGTGCTGATTGTGGTCGAGGATCACGCCGGTACGCAAAGAGAGTGTGTCGCCCACGCGAAAGCTGGGGACTGCAGGCAGTTCGGGGGTGGTGGTAACTTCTCCGGTCGGAGTCGGGTTGAGGGAGATCGGCTGATCAATATTGAGCTTGATCACCTGGTTTGGATTCGGCGTGGTGGCCAGGATCAGATCGTAGCCGGTGCCCGGCACCGAAACGGGCAACGCTCCGAGCGGGGAGATTTCCTGGAACAGGATTCGCGCGGCAACATCTACAAATGGTTCTGACGCGCTGTACAGGCCATAATATGCGGTCAGCTTGGAAATATCGGTCGCGTCCAGATAGTAGGGTGCGCTAAAGGAGAACAGCAGTACTTTTTTGGAGGTGAGCAGGCTCTGTTTTTCGGCCAGGAAGCGCCGCAGGATGGCCATTTGCGTTGACCCTTCGGGCAGATCCTGGGTGGAGATGATGACCCAGCTGGCACGGCCCAGATCGTTGGCCAATTCTGGTGTGGGGAGTTGATTCTCCAGCATCAGGTTCAGGTCATCAAAGGAATACGAGGAAAGGTGACTGGGAATCACCAGCCCCCCCCCCGCCGGGCCGTAAAGTCGTTGAACGGCCATTTGAAAGGCGGTTTTCCCCAATTGGGGCAGGTCGGCACAGGAGGAACACTGCCGCACCGTGCGCGCATCGCCCAGGAAAACGATGTAATCGAGCAGGCCGGGTGGCGTCGGTAAAACGGTAGCCAGATCGGCCTGGCTGGGGCTGATCAGGGTGGCCGCGCCGCGCGCGACAGCAAACACCTGTTCGCGGCTGGTGCCCAGTCCCTGCAATTCGACAGAGGCGGGCGATGCGATCGGCTGATTGAAATCGGGGTACAGTTTGAATTTTGCCACCAGAATGCGCCGGACGGCATCATCCACGCGGCTGGCAAAGGCCGGATCTTCGCGATATTTCTGTGTGAAGAACTCGAGCGAGCGCACCACGGTGGTATACGCATCGGGCGCATCCGAAGAAACGATGTTCCCCATGTAGAGCAGGTCGTTGCCAGCCAGGAAGGCATCGCGTGCCACCAACCGCCCGGAAAAAGTCCGCAGATCGGGGTCGTAAAAACGTCGCACCGCGGCGGTTCCCAG
Source organism: uncultured Anaerolineae bacterium (assembly GCA_903875215.1). Classification (GTDB taxonomy): domain Bacteria; phylum Chloroflexota; class Anaerolineae; order Anaerolineales; family Villigracilaceae; genus UBA5195. The sequence continues at coordinate 208,161 of CAIQVH010000030.1, read as the reverse complement.
GTTGTCGCTGACGATCAGCCCGCCATTTGTGCGCCAGCCCGCCAGTTCGGGCAATCCGAGCACCTGGCCAAGCGCCTGCTGATCAAAACTGATTGGGCGCGTCGTCGCGCGGATATTGCCCTGAAAGCCCTGGTAGCGAATGTGAGAAACCAGCACTCCATCGGCGGTTGAATTTGCATCGGGCGCGTTGCCCATGACAGCAAAAAAGGGCAACAGCTCGACCGATTTCAGTTCGTCCAACGAGCGGCGGATGGTTGAAATCTCCTGGGCTGCTGGCCGATCTGCCCCGCCCCGCCCAGGGAAATGCTTGGCAATCACCAGCAGACGCCCATCCGAACCGTTGTGCAAACCCTGCGTATACGCTCGCGCAAATTCACCCACCCAATAGGGATCTCCGCCAAAAGCGCGCGTGTTTAAGTCACTATTAACAGCCGGGTTGTTGAGAGTCAACACATCCAGCGACAGGCCCAGGTACAGGTTCACTCCCAGCGCAGCCAATTCCCGGCCCATCACCTCGCCAACGCCCTTGGCCAAATCCGGGTTCCAGGTCGCACCCAACGCCATCTGGTTGGGCAGAGAAGTCAGGTCAGAGAGAACCTGGTCGTTGGGTGCCCCACCGCCCTCCTGCGAGAGACCAATCAGCAGGGGCACATACGAGTGTGGAGTTTCCTCCGAGAGCGGGGAAAAAGCCGCCTCCGCCTCGATATTTTGAAGCGCCGCCACCTGCGTGCGGGCCGATTCCGCGGTTGCCACTCCGCTGAAATTATCATTCCCCGCCATCAACACCACGCCACCCACATGCTGGTTGGCAATCAGATCATAAATTTGAGAATCCGGCCCGCTCTCGGTGCCATAAAAGGACACCAGGAACAACTGGCCGACCTTCTCCTCGGGTGTCATCGTCTGCAACAAATCGGCCACCGGGTCGCGGCCCTGGGCCAGCGCCGGACGCACAAAACCCGCCAGCAAGCCGGCCGCCAACAGCAGGCGGACTCCCGCCATCCAAAAAGAGCGGCTCATCGCTGAGCTCCCTCGGCCACCAGTTGCGCATGCCGGGCCGTCTCAATATTCCCGCCCGAAATCACCACCACCGCCGGAGCAGGCACCCGCCCCTCCATCAACACCGCCAGCCCCACCGCCGCCGAAGGCTCAATCACCTGGCCATATTCCGTCCAGGCAAATGCCACTGCGCGAATCAAGGCTTGCTCATCCACCAGATAAAAATCGTCGAGATACTGACGCACCATCGGAATCGTCAGCGAACCAGATTCCACCGCGCCGGTCAGACCATCCGCCAGCGTAGGCGACTCAACCACACCCGCCTGCGTGCCCCCGTTATACAAAGCATACAAAAACGCTGAAGCTTGCGGCTGCGCTGCCACCACTCGCGGACGACGCGGCAGCGCACTCAAGGCCGCCGCCACCCCAGCCGCCAGCCCTCCCCCACTGGCCGGCAGGATGACCGAGAAGGTTTCGTCCAATTCAAGCTCGGCAGCCAGTTCCAGACCAACGGTGCCCTGCCCAGAAATCACATGAGCATCGTTGTACGCAGAGACCCAGGTTTTCCCCTCTAACGCCGCATGACGGATCCCGGCTGCCTCAGCCTGCTCGTAGCCTCCGGGCACCAATTCCACCTCAGCGCCCAAGGCGCGCATGGCACGGATTTTCTTCTCCACCGCCGTGTCGGATACAAACACCTTTACCGGCGCTCCGACCAGCCTCCCGGCAAAGGCCAGGCCCTGGCCATGATTCCCCGCCGAAGCCGTGACCAGGCCCCGGGCCTGCTCCCACGACTCGAGCGCGAGCACCTTATTCAACGCGCCGCGCACCTTGAAGGAACCTGTCACCTGCTGGTTTTCCCACTTAAAGTACCAGCCGCGCACCGCATCCAGCGTGACAGAAGTACGCTGGATGTGAGGCGCAATGCGCCCGGCAGCCTGGGAAATCCAATTAATCGGAAACATGAAATCTGGCAGTTCCTTGGTCAATCATAATGGTTTTGGAATAGTAAATTGCCGCATTCCCCTATGGTTACGCGATATTTTCCAAAAAATGTTCGCGCGCCCGCAGCGGATCATCGGTGAAAATGGCATCCACGCCCAGTGAGCGCAGACTGTGCATTTCCAGTGGATCATTAACTGTCCAGACATAGACACGGCGGCCCTTGCGGTGGGCATTTTGCACACTGGAAGCAGTCACATCAGCCTTCCAGGGGTGTTCGGCTTGCAGATCCATCAAACCGGCGGCCAGGCGCTGCCACCAGCCGCTGGCTCCCTCCAACATTAATTGTCCGCGCGGAATGGCCGGGGCGAGTTGACGGGCGCGCAGGAGATTGTGAGGAAAAAAAGATGAAAACATGACGCGCTTTTCCAGCCCATGTTTTTGAATCAGCGGAACCACCTGGTCGACCAGGCCATCGAACGGTGTGGCGTAGTTGGTCAGCTCAATGTTGAGGAACAGCTTCTGCCCCACTGTCTCGAAGACTTCCTCGAGCGTGGGGATTTTCTCGTCTCGAAATTCTGCCGAAAAGCTGGAGCCGGCATCCAGTTCGCGCAGGGCGGCCAGGGGCTGTTTGGCGAGCGCGCCGGAACTGTTGGTGGTGCGATCCAGTGTCTGGTCATGGTGAATGACCACATGGCGATCGGAGGTCAATTTGACGTCGAATTCGATGGCGGGCGCGCCCTGCCTGGCAGCCAATTCAAAGGCTGCCAGGGTGTTTTCGGGGGCATAAGCAGAGGCGCCGCGGTGAGCAAAAAAATGGGGTGATTGTAGTTGTGTGAACATATGGGCAAAAAAAGCATGACGCTCCAGGGGCAAGCGTCATGCAGTGAAGGAAAGACGCTAGAGTTCCACAAAGTAAGACAATGCGGCCAGTTCGAGCAATTCTTTGCTCATGACTGGCTCCACACCACGATAGCGGGCGATATCGAGAATTTGATCGCACAGGTCGCGCGGATGGGAGGCGCGCAGTTTGCGGTTGCGCTTGATGTACCATTCCTGGAGCAGGTAGGCCAGACCCTGATCATTGTACTGCACGCCCTTGGCCTGCGCCACGCGTTGAAAAATCTGGCGGTATTCCTCATAATTGGGGTCACCGATTTCTATTTTATGGCGCAAACGGCGTAAAAAGGCTTCATCCACCAGGTCGCGGGGTGGCAGATTGGTGGAGAAAACCACCAGGACATCGAATGGCACTTCGATTTTGCGGCCGGTGTGTAGAGTGAGAAAGTCCATGCGGTTTTCCAGCGGGACGATCCAACGGTTAAGCAGGTCGCGCGGTCGTACTTGCTGGCGGCCAAAGTCATCGATCAGGAAAATACCACCGTTGGCTTTCACCTGAAAAGGCGCTTCGTAATATTTATGCGTGTCGTCAAAGACCAGGTCGAGGCCAGCCAGGGTCAGTTCGCCACCGACGACGATGAAGGGACGGCGAATATGCACCCAGCGTGGATCACGCTTCTGACCGGCACGCAAGGACCCGGTTCCGGCACCGGTGGCGTCGTCATCCGTGGCGCGCTGGTGGTTGACCGAGTCATAAAGCTTGATCACCTGGCCATCCACAAACAGGGCAAAGGGAATATACATATCCTGTTGTAAGATCAGGTTGCCGAAGGCGCGCGCAACGCTGGTTTTGCCGTTTCCGGGAGGCCCATACAAGAAGATGGATGTGCCCGAATTGAGCGCCGGGCCCAGGCGCTCGAATGTGGTATTGGACATGACCAGCTGAGAAAGCAACTGGCGCATATGGCGCTGTGTGACCACCACGCGGTGACGGCTTTGCTTGCGAATGGCCTCATTATATGTTTCGATCGGAACAGGAGCCGGGCCGGCATATTGACTGCGGTCGAGCGCTTCCCGCGCCCGGTCAATCCCCGCGCCGGTGATGGCATACTGATAGGAGCCTTCACCCAGCCCCATGGAGGAAGATTTGACCTCGACCAGTTTTTCACGCTTGAGTGACTCGAGGATCTGATCCGTCACACCGGCAAATGGCAGGGCAATCTCTTCTGCAATTTTGAAACCCGAAAGAAAGCCCTGAAAATAGAGGATTTTTAGGGCCAGATCCTGCAGCCAGAGCTGCGACAGTCCGGTATCTTCAAGGCGGACGATGGCAGGCGGCAAAAAGCCCGAGCCAGAGGAAGGCAGGGAACTGGAAGCAGGCGCAGCAGGCTTGGGTTGATTCATCGAGGCGGTTCCGCGAGGCGGGTTGGCGTTTCCCCCGCCAGAAGCGGGAGGCCGGGGTGGATTAAAATTGGACATAAGAGACCTACCAATCAAGATAGATTGTGCAACCTTAAAAAGCAAGAAAATTATAGCATGTCCGCCAAAATAATCACCCATTAATCGGCGCGGCTTTGAAATTCCACAATAAACCATCTTAATGTATAATCCGGCGCATGAACCTTTCTGTCATCATCCCTGTCTATAACGAAAAGAATACCATCCGTGAAATTGTGCGGCGAGTTCAGGACACCCGGCTCGCGACCGAAATTGTCATCGTGGACGATGGCTCACGGGATGGCACACGCGACATCCTGGCTGAATTGCATGGCCAGGGAGGCGTGCGGGTCATCCTGCACGAAAAAAATGCCGGCAAAGGTGCTGCCGTCCGCACCGGAATCCAGAGTGCCGCAGGCGAGGTGCTGCTGATTCAGGATGCCGACCTGGAATATGACCCGCGCGAGTATGCTGGCCTGCTCAAACCGATCGAGGAAGGCGTTGCGGATGTGGTCTACGGTTCCCGCTTTTTAGGTGCGCCGCACCGGGCAATCCTGTTCTGGAATATGGTGGCCAATAAATTATTGACCCTGATGACCAACATCCTATACAACAACATCCTGACCGATATGGAAACCGGGTACAAAGTTTTCCGAAAGGAAGTCGTGCAAGATATGAAACTGCGCGCCAACCGCTTTGACTTCGAGCCCGAGTTTACGGCCAAGATCCTCAAACGCAATGTGCGTGTTTATGAAGTGCCGATCAGTTTTAATCCGCGGGAATATTCGGAAGGTAAGAAGATCGGCCTGCGTGATGCATTTGAGGCGGTGTGGGCCTTATTCAAATATCGGCTGATCGATTAACCCGTCTCCTGCTCCTCGAAACAAAAAATCCCGCGTTGACGGGATTTTTTTGTGGCGAGGGTGGGATTTGAACCCACGACCGAGCGATTATGAGCCGCTTGCTCTGCCGCTGAGCTACCTCGCCAGAGGCGGGCTGTATCTTACTATGTGTTGAATTTTTTGTCAACGCACAAACCGCAAGAATTGGGTGGCGGGCAGCGATTGGCTCACAAGCAAAAAGAGACAGGGCGGCGTCAGGCTGCCCTGTCTCTTTTTGCTTTTCAATGAATCAGTTCATTTTCTGACCAGGATAAATGTCCCGGGATGATCATTTTCAACCTGGTAATAGCCTGCGGTTACGCTGCCGCCGCTGAGTTCGATCCATTTTGAACCATCCCAAAACAGGACTGACAGGCTGGTTGAGCGCACCCCGGCAGGCAGAATAAACTCCACCAGTACGCTGGCGCCATCTGGCAGTACGCTGACATTGGCAACGCTATTTAATACGCTGACGGACACACCGTTCAGGTACAGGGAGTTTTCGGGCAGGGGATGAGCCAGGCCTTCTGCCGGTACACTGTCAATGGTGGCGTTGTAAGAACACAGGTTGTTGAAGATGATCCTCGTTCCATCCGGCTGCAGGGTGTAGTTGACCGAACCCTGGCAGTCAATCTTAATCAAACTGCCGCCGGTAACCGGGATAAGAGGTTGCCCAGGCAAAGCCGGGGGTACCGGGGTTCTGCGCGGGGCAGAACGGAGAATAACCGCTTGTGTACTGGTGGGCGTAAAGGTGGCGGTGTTGGTCGGGGTCTCCGTAGCGGTTTCGGTTGGGGTGAAGGTGGCAGTGCTGGTCGGAGTCTCCGTAGCGGTTTCGGTTGGGGTAAAGGTGGCGGTGTTGGTCGGGGTCTCCGTTGCAGTTTCGGTTGGGGTGAAGGTGGCAGTGCTGGTCGGGGTCTCCGTTGCAATTTCGGTTGGGGTGAAGGTGACAGTGCTGGTCGGGGTCTCCGTTGCGGTTTCGGTTGGGGTGAAGGTGGCGGTGTTGGTCGGGGTCTCCGTTGCGGTTTCGGTTGGGGTGAAGGTGGCAGTGCTGGTCGGGGTCTCCGTTGCAGTTTCGGTTGGGGTGAAGGTGGCAGTGCTGGTCGGGGTCTCCGTTGCGGTTTCGGTTGGGGTAAAGGTGGCAGTGCTGGTCGGAGTCTCCGTAGCGGTTTCGGTTGGGGTGAAGGTGGCGGTGTTGGTTGGGGTGAAGGTGGCAGTGTTGGTCGCAGTGAAGGTAGCGGTGTTGGTCGGAGTTTCCGTTGCGGTGTTGGTCGCAGTGAAGGTGGCAGTGTTGGTCGCAGTAAAGGTGGCGGTTTTGGTCGCAGTCGGGCTGGGCGTGGAAATCAGGCTGCCGCCCAAAGTATTCGCACTGCCCCCTGAGCCGAATGCCGGCGGCGTCTGGGTCACCATAAAACCATTCAAAATCTCTATCCCGTATCTAGAATTGCGGGTAAAAGTTCCGCCATTCACAGTTACACGGCTGCCAACGCCGGTGCCGTTTACATAGACGCCGGAACTTGAGTTGCGGTCTGAAACCACGTTATTTAATACAACCGTGCCCGCCTGGTTGATGACAATTCCATGGCCGGTACTGCGGGAAGATTGCACATTATTCAGGGTGACAGAAGGCGCATATACCGTCAAGCCCGAGGAGGAAGGGGCATCGAAAATAATATCTTGCACGGTGAGCACGCCACCCCACGGATTGGCGGATGACCCAACCTGAAGAAAGGTCTGGTTGAAAGTGCTCTGCCCACTGAAGGTCGAAGTGGTGCCGCCATTCCAACCGCCTCGAATGGTCAGTCCAAAAGCCTTGAGCGTATCATATGCCGTGCCCAGGCTCGTGTCTGCATCACTCAAAATGAAATTATTGCTGAACCCGCCCGCGCCCGGTTTTTCCAGGTAGATCACCCCATCCTTGGCATAGGTAGTCGAATTGGTCTTCATATCAGACAACAGAGCCGAAAAACTGGAAAAATTGGCCGAACAGCCAGAGCCATTGGGCAGGACGCCCGCCGGACACCACATCGGGTCGGCCACCTGGGCAACAACCGAAGCGGTCTGGGAGGTCAGCGGCAGCGGATCGCCCTGGTCATCGAGAATGATGATATCCGTCTGCGGCGCCTGTTCAAAGACCTGGGCAACCGTCAACTCCACGGCAGGAGCCGGATCGCTGACGAGGGGCGCATCCAGAAGCGGGAGATCCGTCGCCGCTGGCAGCGATTCACTTGCAGCCGGAAGCGCTTCCAGCCCTGGTTCTGCCGTGGGATCAAGTGGCGCTTCGGGGGGCAAAGGGGTTGCCACAGGAAGATCGGGGAGCGGAGCAACTTCGGTCTGCTCCGCTGTAGGGGTTAATAACTCCACCTGCAGCGGCACCGCATTCATGCTCGCCAGGATCAGGCCCAGCTGGAGAAAAAGGACAACCGTCCAAATAGTGAATCGTTTTGATGTTTTCATTGTTTCATCCCTCCTGTTATTAAGTGGCAGTGACAAACGAGCACGCGCGGGCAACACGAAACACACCCGACAGAAAATATCATGCCGAGAAACAGTCTAATTTTTTCGAGAAGCGAAAGCTAACTCAATATCCGCCTGAGGCCGGGCAATTTGTTGGTACGCGCCCGGATGGTTCCCAATCTATTTAGAGCCGTAAGTTTGTTTAGAAGCACCCAAAAAGCATATTCATTCCACCACCTTTCAGATTTGCAAGGATTATATCAAGACAAGCATTGTGATTTCATTGCAAATCTCACAAAACAAGTAGCCTTTAAGTAGGGGATGAATATAAAAAGAGGCGGGAATTGCGGCTCCCGCCTCTTTTCTTTTTAGGTAGCCCCTTCCAGCTCAGTTTCCGAGCCGGCTGCGTTCTGCTTCGATCACCTTTTCTTCCAATTTTTTGAATAGAGGCGCTGGCTGGTTGAGAGGCACTCCAGGTTTAAGCTGGCTTGGCTGCCACTGGAAAGCCGGGATACCATCCTGCTCTGCGCCGCGATACCGGAGGCCGGTGTGGACACCCAGGCTGTCGCTGATTTCCTGCAGGTATTGCTCGCCAAAGAGCGGCGAGGAATACCCAAAGAAATCATGCAGCCGAGCGGAGGTGAAGGGTAATACCGGGGCAAAGAACAGTTTGAGCGAGTCGATGGCGCGCAGAGCGGTGTAAATCGTCAGGGCGGCTGAATCGCGGTCGGTTTTGATGGCGGTCCAGGGGGCATTGGCGTCGAGGTAACGGTTAACTTCCGTCGCCAGGCGCAGGGACTCTTTCAGAGCATCACGCAGTTTGACAGCATTGTAGAGCTCGCCGACGGTCTGGAAGCCATTCTCAATAGTGGCGAGCAGGGCAAGATCAGCCTCACGCAAATTGGCCAGGTCAATCGGCGGGACGTGGCCTTCCCAATGTTTGAAGCTGAAGGAGAGGACCCGATTGGCCAGGTTGCCCCAGGTGGCAACGAGGTCGCCATTGTTGCGAGAGACAAATTCGGCCCAATCCCAATCGCTGTCTTTGGCCTCGGGCATGTTGATGGTCAGGTAGAAGCGCAGCGCATCCGCATCGTAACGGGTCAACGCGTCGCGGCCCCAGACGGCCCAATTGCGGCTGCCGCTGATCTTCTGGCCTTCCAGGTTCATAAACTGGTTGGCAGGCACGTCGTAGGGCAGGCTGAGCGGCACATTTTTCTCGCCGCTAAAAATTTCGGCAAATTTAGCGCCAACACCCATCAGCTCAGCCGGCCAGAGCGAGGTGTGGAAGAAGATATTATCCTTGCCGATGAAGTGATAGTGTTTTGCGGCGGGATTCGACCACCAATCCTTCCAATCGCCGCCGGAGATTTTGCTCCACTCAATAGCAGCCGAGAGGTAGCCGATCACTGCTTCGAACCAGACGTAGAGGCACTTGCCTTCCCAGCCCGGCACCGGGACAGGAATGCCCCAGTCGAGGTCGCGGGTGATCGGGCGCGGTTTGAGCCCTTCAGCGTGGATCTTGCCAAGGCTTTCGCCGAGCACCGTCTCGCGCATGTGGGGGGCGCGAGCCTGCAGGAAATCGACGACCTGCGGCTCGAGCTTGGACAGATCAATGTAGAAGTGTTCAGTCTCGCGCAGTTCAGGCGTGGAGGTGTCGCCGGCCCACTTGGATTTGGGGCTGAGCAGTTTATCGGGTTCGAGGACATTTCCGCATTTGTCGCACTGATCCGAGCGAGCTCCCTCGAAACCGCACAGGTAACAGGTGCCTTCGATGTAGCGGTCCGGAAGGAATTTCCCCAACCCCGGAGAAAACCACTGCGGCTCGACCCTGGTGAACAAAAACCCGTTCTCTTTCAAGGCCAGGAAAATGCTCTGGGATACCTTGAAGTGATTCTCCGTGTGAGTGCTGGTGAAGAGGTCGTAGGTAATGCCGTAACCCCGAAACGTCTCCAGAAACGTGGCATGAAAGGACTGGTAAACTTCCTCAACCGGCTTTTTGAGTTTGTCGGCGCTCATGGTGACGGGTGTGCCGTGTGAATCGGTGCCAGAAACGACCAGGACATGGTTGCCGATCAGGCGATGATAACGTGCGACGATGTCACCGGGCAGGTGCGAGCCGGTCAGGTTGCCGACATGGATTTCGGCATTGGCGTAAGGCCAGGCAATGGCAATCAGGATGTTTTCGGGCATAGGTCTTTCCTTCGGGATTCGTTATCCGTGTTTCGGAATTTGATCGTCGAGTTTTCGAGTATCGTATTCAACAAAAAAGGCTGCCCTCGCTCTGGACAGCCTGTGGTTTCTGCGGTTAGACGTGCTAGCGCATTCCCCTCGACGCTGTCCCGGCGAGGGAGGGCATTGTCATGCTGTACATCGAGTGAAATAGCTTGAGCATGGCTTTAGTTTACTATGTCCAATGCCGGGATGCAAGGACAAAATCCAGAGGCGGAAATCTTAACAAACTGGATTCCTAACAACGATGAAATGTACTTTTTCCCCGATTTAGGTCATAATAGGACATCCATTTCTATCAAAAATACATCCTTTCATAAGTCCTTTTTCTATGTGGAACCAGATCGTAAAATTTCTCACCCCACCCCAATTCGATAGCGACACGGAGAAAAACCGCGTTGCCCGCTATCTCAACATCGTCCTGTTACCCACCATCTGTCTGATAGTTTGCTACTGGTTGTATCAGGCCATCATCGAAAAATCGATTAACAGCACATCCAGTACAATCACCATCACGCTGACCATCGTGCTGATCATCCTGCGATTCTCGATGAAATACGGACAGCTCCGGGTAATCAGCACCCTCCTGGTGGGCAGCACCTGGCTGGCAATGACATTCCAGGCAGTCAATAACTCTGGCATTCACGACACGGCCTTTTTCGCCTATGTGGCTATCATTCTATTGGCCGGGTTGCTGCTTGGGATCCGCGCCAGCCTGTTCGTGGCGGTAGTCAGCATCGCCGCCGGGTGGTTTTTCGCGTATTTCGAAACCCGGGGACTGATCATCACCCACCCGGAAACCCCCTATCACATCGCGCGCGAAGTGACATTTATTTTCTCAGTGATCACCCTGGTTTCCACCCTGACGATTTCGGGGCTGCAAAAGGCATTGCAAAGTCAGCGCGAAACTACCGCCGCGCTCGAAAAAAGCATCGCCAACCGCACCCTGGAACTGGCTTCCGTCAACCTACAGCTCCAGCGCGAAATGAAAACTCTCCAGCAGATGGAAGTGGTTCTTTCGCGCGGTAAAAAGGAATGGGAAAGTGTTTTCGATGCCACTTCCGGCATGCTTTTTGTCATTGACCAGAGCAACCAGATTGTTCGCTGCAATCGCGCCGTCATCGAGCAACTCGGCAGCACCTTTCAATATCTGATCGGCACACCCTTTTCAGCAGTTTTTGAAGGCGCCTCCTGGGAAATGCAGCCCGGCGAACGTGAAATCCCCGAATTTGGCGGCGTTTTTGACATCACCAGCAACGAAATCGTTCTGGACGACACTCTGCGACACCGCATCTTCGTCTTTCATAACATCACCAGCCGCAAAAAAGCCGAACTGGAGACCGAGCGCCAGAAACGCTTTTTCGAGACCCTGGTACGAAACAGCCCCACAGCCATCGTAGTGCTTGACAAATTCGCCAAAATTGCCTCGCTCAACCCCACCTTTGAAGAATTATTCGGTTACAAAAGCGATGAAATCATCCACCAGGCACTCGATCCATTCATCACAGACGAAGAAACCCAGGCTGAAGCCAGCCTCTACACCCAGCGCCTGCTCAATGCCGAAAGCGTGCACGGCTTCAGCAAGCGCCGCCGGAAAAACGGCACCCACGTCGATGTGGAAATCCTGGCCGTACCGGTGTTCGTCTCCGGCGAACACGGCGGCACGCTGGCCATCTATCACGATATCACTGACCTGATTCGTGCCCGCCAGGAAGCCGAGGAAGCCAGCCGCTCGAAGAGCGAATTCCTCGCCAACGTCAGCCACGAAATCCGCACCCCAATGAACGGCGTGATCGGCATGCTTGAACTGGCCCTCGACACCCAACTTTCCTCCGAACAACGCGACTACCTGTCCATTTCCCTGCAAAGCGCCGAAGCCCTGCTGACACTCTTAAATGACATCCTTGATTTCTCCAAAATAGAAGCCAACCGGCTCGACCTGGAAAAATCCCCCTTCAATCTGCGCTCCACCATTGAAGATGTAGCCCACACCATGGCCAGCCGCACCCAGACCAAAGGCCTGGAATTAACCTGCTTCATCCACCCACACCTGCACCACGACCTGTTGGGAGACGCCGCCCGCCTGCGACAAATCCTGCTTAACCTGACTGGTAACGCCGTCAAATTTACCCGCCAGGGAGAAATCGCCATTCACGCCGAACCGATTAAAGAAACCCCGCAAAAAGTGACCGTGCGCTTCTCTGTAACCGATACCGGCATCGGCATCCCGGCGGAACGACAGGGAGCTGTTTTTGACCGCTTCACCCAGGCCGACGGCTCCACCACCCGCCAATATGGCGGCACCGGCCTCGGGCTGGCAATCTGCAAACAGCTGGTCAACGCCATGGGCGGAGAAATCGGCGTGGAAAGCAAAACCGGTTTGGGCAGCACCTTCTGGTTCACCATCCCCTTCGAAAAAGAACTGACTGCCAGCCCGCACGAACCAGTTGGCCGCTTCTCGCCAGCCAATATTCGCGGACTGCGCGTCCTCGGCGTAGATGACAATGCCACCAACCGCAAAATCATCTCCAGCATGGTTGAAGGATTCGGCTGCCGGGTTGAAATGGCAGAAAGCGGACAGCAAGCCCTGGAAATGCTGCACTCCGCCCATAAACACGGCCACCCATTCCAGGTCATCCTGCTCGATATGCAAATGCCCAATATGGACGGCGAGCAAATTGTGCAGGCAATCAAGTCAGATCCTCAGCTCCAGGAAATAAAAATCATCATCCTGACCTCAGTCGGCCACTACAGCGACGCCGCGCGCCTGCAAAGCCTCGGTGTCTCCGATTACCTGCTCAAACCAGTCAAGCTACAGGCCTTGCACGATTCAATCGCCGCTGCGACAGGCAAAAAAACCAGCCCGCAGAACGAAGCTGAATCACGCCCCTACATTCCAGCCAGGAGAAACCAGGCACAACGCTTGCTGCTGGCCGAAGACAACCCCGTTAACCAAAAACTGGCCATCATCCTGCTCCAAAAAGCTGGCTATACCGTTGATGTAGTCGATAATGGGATTGAAACCATTGAGCAGGTGCAAAAAGAAAGCTACGATGCCATCCTGATGGATGTCCAGATGCCAGTCATGGACGGATATGAAGCCGCACGCGCCATCCGCCGCCTGGAAGATGGGAGCCGTCACGTCCCCATTATCGCCATGACCGCCAGCGCCATGAAAGGCGACCGCGAACGCTGCATCGAAGCCGGCATGGATGACTACGTCTCAAAACCACTGAAACCGGAAACCCTCTTCAAAATAGTGGAACGTTGGACTGAGAAAACTCCGGCAGAAAACAGCCGCACGCCCGAAGAAAATTCCGCCCTACTGTTTGCTCCGCCATCGCTGGCAGCCTCCACGCCAGGAACCCCGCTCGATTTTAACGCCGCAATGCCTCGTTTTCTTAACAACCGGGATTTTTTTGTTGAAGTCTGCAAAGCCTTCATCAATGACCTGCCGGAGCGCACCCGGGGCATAAAAACTGCCATTTCAGAAAATAACATCCCCGAACTTTTCCGCCACTCTCACAGCCTGAAGAGCGTCGCGGCCAATTTCTGCGCCACCCCACTCGAACATCTTTCACAAAAACTGGAAGAAATGGGCCTTCGAAAAGACCTTACCGATGCCGATAAGGTCTATACCATTCTTGAACTGGAAGCCGACCGTCTGATAACCTACTGTCACGAAGAACTGGGCGTCGAATAGCGACGCCCCTTCAAGCCACACCGGTGCGCAGAGCCCGGCAGGCACCAACCGGTTCAAACTGATAGGAACCGCAGGCGGCCGGGATGACAGCCGTTTCAAAACGCTCCAGCGTCACCTGGCCGCCGTCCGTATGGAGCATGGCTCTGCCATCGAGCACGGTAATGGCATGAAAACTTTCACCGGCAGGATTCAGCTGGATGGCCTGCTTTTCGGCAAACAAGGCTTCGAGCACAAAATAGGGGCAGGAACACAGGCGGGCGAGGTGTCCATCTCCCAGGGCCGGGAGCGCCTGGGCGCTGGCGGCAGCCTCCGGGCGGGAAACGGCCAGGGATTTTTCAATATGCAGGCGCCGGGTGGGCGTTTCGGGCCGGCCCCAATCGTAAACGCGATAAGTCCAATCGGAGGTTTGTTGAACCTCGTAAACGAGCAATCCCGGCCCCAGTGCGTGAATGGTTCCGGCTGGCATGAATATTGTGTCACCCGCCTGGACAGATAGTGACCGGGTATGCTCCACCAGAGTCCCGTTACGGATGGCTTCTTGCAGGGTCGCGGCGCTTGTGCCAGGACGCATGCCGGCAATCAGAGTCGCCTGCGTGTCGGCTTCGAGGATGTGCCAGGCTTCCGTTTTGCCAAAGTTGCCCGGACCTTCCAGGGCGACCGCCTGCTCATCATTGGGATGAACCTGGAGCGAGAGCCACGCTGCACAGTCGAGCAGCTTGACCAGCAGCGGGAAACGCGTGCCCGTTTTGGATGTGGCACGCGTCCCGAGCAATTCCGGGCCCCTTTCAACGGCCAGCTCGCCGAGTGTTTTTCCGGCAAAAGCTCCGGTGGCGATTCTATCGCCCTCATAGACGATCCAGGCTTCGGCGGTACGGGGCAGGCCCGGGCGCAGGCGCGATCCTCCCCAGACATAGTCACGGTATTCGGGAATGAGTTGTAAGGGCTGGTTAAGCATGGCTACCTCTCCAGAAAAGAAATGTGCGACGTTGATGCCGCACATTGTACCGGGTTACAGGTATTCCCTCAACTGCCGCGCGCGGCGCGGATGCCGCAACCGGCGCAATGCCTTGCCTTCGATCTGGCGGATGCGCTCACGAGTGAGCCCAAATTTCTGGCCAACTTCCTCAAGGGTGTATCTGTTGCCATCTACCAGGCCGTAGCGCAGGCGCAGAACATGCGCCTCGCGGGGCAGCAGGGTTTCCAACACCTGCTCAATTTTTTCACTTAGCAGAGCTTCGTAGGCGCTCTGAAGTGGCGTGGGGCTGAGCTCGTCTTCGATAAACATGCCCAATTCAGTATCATCCTCACCCAGCGGGCTTTCCAACGACAGCGGCAAGAGCGAAACGTTTCGGATCCAATGAAGTTTTTTTACGGAGATTTTCAACGCTCCGGCCAGTTCCTCGTTGGTGGGGTCGCGTCCCAGGACTTGCTCCAACTCGCGGAAAGTCCGGTAATACTGACGAATGCGGTCCACCATGTGCGCAGGCACGCGAATGGTGCGCGCCTGGTCGGCAATGGAACGACTGATGGTCTGGCGGATCCACCAGGTGGCATAGGTCGAGAACCGGAAGCCGCGCTTGTAATCAAATTTTTCAACAGCCTTCATCAGCCCCAGGTTGCCCTCCTGGATCAGATCGAGGAAGGCCACGTCATGCCCAATGTAACGTTTGGCAATACTGACCACCAGGCGGGTGTTGGCCTTGATGAGTTTCTCACGCGCCTGTTGCCCTTGCAGGATATCCTGTTCCAGGGCGCGGCAGGCTGTAGCAGACTGGTTACCACGCAGCAGTTCCTTGCGCGCATTTTGTGCAGTTTCAATGCACTTGGCCAGCGCAATCTCTTCATCGACTGTTAACAAGGGCGCACGAGCCATTTCCTTGAGGTAGATCCCAACTGTATCATCGGCGATGAGTTCGGCGCTGACAGTGGACCAGGATTCATATTCGAAATCTGGAGGAGTCGTTTCATCAACTGGCGGATCCAATTCCCCATCAGCCTCCAACACTTCGACACCCTTATGTCGAAGTGTCATCAAAAGGATATTCACCTGCTCTGCATCCGCATCAGGGACAGAATCCACCAGGTCTTCGGTAGTGAGAAAACCCTGCACACCGGCCCTTTCTAACAGAGTCTTCAGGACTTCGCTGCGCCTGTTCCGATTGATGTGTTCCATACCTGCCCTCCGCGTTGTACGATCGGTCGCATCCAATCCGTCAGAGGGCCTCCCCTATCCACCCTTCTGAGGTTTATATTTTCGTAAATTGCCTATTCGAGCAATTCTTTCAGGGCTGAAAACGGCGAGTCGGCCGGCGGCTGATGACCGCAGTTTTTTTCGTTCAGATTTTGCCCGCACTCGGGACACAAGCCCTTACAATCCTGATTGCATAGGGGTTTGATGGGGAATTCGAGGATGGCAAATTCCCGTACCAACGGCTGCAGGTCGATGTGGGCATCTTCCGGTACCAGCAGACCCGATTCGGTGATATTGTCTTGGGTGAAGGCATAAAGTTCAATGAAGTCCCATTTCAAAGGCTGGGAATAATCACTCAAACAGCGGACACATTCGAGGTGTGTACTGCCGGTAAATTTTCCCTCGACGAGCAATCCTTGAGGAGTACGGCTGATACGGGCAGTACCCTCCACATCCGCCAGGATAAGGCCGTCCTCATCCTTCATGATTGGGAGGAAGAAATCAAAGTCGCGGTTATAACCTACGCCGGCATTAATCAAAAACCCGACGTTCAGCCGTAATGGTTTACGAGGATTGGTCACTTTTGTTCACTTATCAGCACTACAATAAAAATGAGAAGAAATGGGGGCAATGGCACCGAACTTATTTCATTTTAGCACGCGCGAATCGCTAAGTCAACAGATTTTGCGCATAAATTTGGTTCTGTTTTACAAGAATTGTTTCACAATTGGCATTTCCCCTGGCAAAGACATTGGGTTGAAAGAAAAAGACGCCTTGCAGCGTCCTTTTCTTTCTAATAACTTCGGTCGACGATGTAGCGCGCCAGTTCGTCCAACGCAGTACGTTCTGCGGAGGGGTGGAAGCTTTGCAAGGCTTCCAGGGCGCGGGTGACGTGAACATGCGCCTCGCTCATGGTTTTGTGAATGGCCTGACTGGCGCGGATGTTTTCCACCAGGCGTGCCACGCGTTCACTATCAGCCCAGCCGCCTTCAGGCAGGGCGCGCACATCCGGGTCGTCGGGGCAGGCTTCGGCGTAGTAGATGGCCGGGAGCGTAACCAGGCCATTCAGCAGGTCTGACCCCAATGGTTTGCCGACTGCCACCTGGTCGCCCGTGTAATCGAGCAGATCATCGACCATCTGGAAGGCCATTCCCACTTCATAGCCATAGGTTCGCAGGGCCAGACGCACGCTTTCGTCCTCCGTGGCAATCATGGCCGCGGCATGCGCCGACATTTCAAACAGCGAGGCCGTCTTGGCATAAATCCGGTTGTAGTAATTTTCACGGCTCAGGCTGCCGTGCGCCGAGAACATTTGCATCAATTCGCCGCCAACGATAATGGCAAGGGTTTCGGCAAACAGTTTCATCAGCGGCAGGTAATCGGCTTCGGCGGCCAGCTTGGCGGCGCGCGCAAAGAGAAAATCACCAGTCAGCACCGTCGCCGCCGGGGACCAGCGGGCGTTCAATGTCGGGATGCCGCGGCGCAGCAGCGCGCCGTCGATCAGATCATCATGCACCAGGGTGGCCGTGTGCAGCATTTCCACTGAAGCGCCGAGCGTGACCAGCTTTTCGTGGTCGCCGCCCAGCATGTGTCCAACCAGCAAGCCAAGTGTCGGGCGGATCCGTTTGCCGCCTGCCGACATCAAATGCTCAAACGCGGCGCGCAAATCGGGCGGCTGGTTGCCATCCACCTGGGCGCGCATCCTGGCTTCTACTTCTTTGATACCTTCCTGCACCGGTGTAAAAAATGTGGTGGTCAAATTATTCCTCCCCAGACAAAGAGACGCTCTGCATTGGCAGCAGTCAGGGTAGCAATCTCCTCCGGGTTTCGAGAGTGGATTTCTGCAATTTTATCAGCAATATGGCGAACAAATGCAGGTTCGTTGCGCATTCCTCGGCGCGGCACAGGCGCAAGGAAGGGCGCGTCGGTTTCGATCAAGAGTCGGTCGAGCGGTAAACCAGCCGCAACCTGGCGCTTGTTTTCAGCGTTTTTATATGTCAGCGGGCCGGTCAGGCCGATCATAAAATTTAATTGGAGCGCCTGTCGGGCGACGGGCAGGCTTCCGCTGAAGGAGTGTAACACACCCGGTCGCGCTGCCAGCGGATTTTTCTCCACCGCCAGTTGCTTCACCCAGACCGAGAGAATATTCAGCAGATCTGACGCGCACGGACCCTCCGCGGCGTCACCCGTTTCTCGCAGGTGCAGCACCACTGGAAGCTGTAATTCCGCGGCCAACGCAAGCTGCGCCGTGAGCACCTTCTGCTGAAGACCAGGCGGCGCATCTTTCCAGTAATAATCCAGCCCAATTTCGCCGATGGCTCGAACCCGCGGCGAACCTGCCAGCTGGCGCAGGCCAGGAAGGGTCCCTTCGTCCCACGTCAGAGCGTCGTTGGGGTGCACTCCAACCGCGGCAAACAGGTTGGGGTGCGATTCTGCCAGGTGGACAGCCGCGCTGGAGGATGCCAGTGTCAGGCCCGGAATAAGGATGCGGGTCAGACCGGCTTCCCAGGCGCGGGAGAGCACGTCAGCGCGGTCGGAATCGAATTGTTCCAGATCCAGGTGACAGTGGGTGTCGGTGAGAATCACGTTTCAGGTGCCGCCTACTGAATCCCCGCGACTTTCAGACCGTCTTGCAGAATGGCCTGGACTTTTTCTCCGTGGCGGGTTTCGCAATAGACGCGCAGGATGGGCTCGGTGCCGCTGAAACGGATCAGCAGCCAGCCGCCGTCTTCGAGTTTGAATTGGAAACCGTCGATGGTGATCAGTCCGGTGACTTTTAGCCCGCCGATGGTGGCGGGTTTCGCGTTCAATATGATCTGCTCGCGCGCGGCGCGGTCACCGCTGAAGGCGCTGTCGACACGGTCATAGAAAAACTCGCCGCCGACCTTTTCAAAGAGCAGCTTGAGCAGTTCGGTCGGTTTTTTATTTGTGCGCACCATGAAATCGAGCATATACAGGCCGGCCAGAATGCCATCGCGCTCGGGAACATTGCCGCGGAAGGCGTAGCCGCCGCTTTCCTCGCCACCAATCAGCGCGTTGGTCTCGGTCATTTTCGGGGCCACGTATTTGAAGCCCACGCCCGTCTCGTGCACCGGGACGCCATATTGCGCGCCGAGCAGGTTTAACATGCCGGTGGTGGAGAGCGTCTTGACGATATCGCCGCGCAATCCGCGCACTTCGAGCAGGTAGTACGCCAGCAGACCGTAGACGCGCAGCTGGTTGATAAATTCCCCGTTTTCATCACCCACGCCCAGGCGGTCGGCATCGCCATCGGTGATGATCAACACATCGGCGTGGTTATCAACGGTGGCTTTCAGGCCAACATCGATGTTCGGTTGGATCGGCTCGGGGCGTTTCATCTCCGGAAAGGAGGGATTGCGCTCGTTATGGATCTCGATCACGCGCGTTTTTCCGCCCGCCAGCAGACGCGGGAACCAGCCGGCGCCATTGCCCCACATCGTATCGACCATCACGGTCAGCCCGGCATCTTTGATCGGCTGCAAATCAATCAACTTCTGGATGTGGTCAATATAAGCGGGGGCAGGATCAAATTTGACGATTTTCCCGGCCTTGAGCGCTTCATTGAACGGTATGCGCTGAACGTTTTCCACGCTGTCGGGGATGCCCGCTTCGATTTGCTTCAACCCATCCGGGTCGATCGCGCCGCCCGTCTCGTTGCGGACTTTGAAACCGTTATCCGTCGGCGGGTTGTGCGAGGCGGTAATATTGACCGCTCCGGCCGCTTTTTTGTTGACCACTGAAAAAGCAATCACCGGTGTGGGTGTCGCCCCATCCGTCAACCAGACGTTGAGCCCGTTGCCCGTCAGCACTTCGGCGACGGCCGCGGCAAAATTCTCGGAGTGAAAGCGCTTATCGTGCCCGACGACGATCCACTGCCCAGCCTTGCCCTGCGCGAGCATATAACTGGCAAACCCTTGCGCGGTGCGGCGTAAATTCTCAAACGTATAATCTTCAGCAATAACGCCGCGCCAGCCATCCGTACCAAATTTAATTTTCTCTACCATCGAAGTAGCTCCTATCTGGAGGAATAATGCGCGCATTATAACAGCCCCGAAAACAATTTTAAGCTACAATTTGCAGATGGTTTCCACCGACCCGGATCCCAAACCCGTCTTCCGCCAGAAATTTCGCCAGCTTCGCCAGGCACTTGGCCCGGATTACCGTCACTCCGCCAGCCTGTCCATCTGCTCCTGGCTGGCAGCGTGGCCCGTGTTTCAACGCGCCCACTCCGTTCTGACTTATCTGCCCATGAAGAACGAGGTGGATCTACGTCCGCTCCTGGCTGACTTCCCCGATAAACGGTGGGCATTGCCGCGTATCCTGCCGGGAATTGACGGCGAGATGATGTTTCACCGCTACGACCCGCAACACCTGGTGCGTCATCCGTTTGGGATGGAGGAACCCGCCCCATATTTGCCGGGCCTGGCCCCTGAAACAATCGAGTTGGTGCTGGTGCCGGGGCTGGCCTACGACCGCCACGGCTGGCGGTTGGGGTATGGCGGCGGCTATTATGACCGGTTTCTGGCCCGCTTTGACGGCCTGCGCCTGGGAGTGGTCTTTGCCGATTTGCTGGTGGAATCTATCCCGTATGCCCCGCATGACATGCCCATGCACTGGCTGGTGACAGAGCACGGCCTGTTGCAAGCCGGACCACCGCCGCCATAAAGGCTTATTTCAGCTTTCCCGCCCCAAAAGCTTCACAAAAGACCTGATAATCCGCCAGCGCCTGGCGCATCTGGCTTTGCGCAGTACGAAGCAATTCCGTTTTCAGGGCGGCGCGCTCCCCAAAGGCGATCAATTCATCGGCGATGGCGGAAGCACCGCGGCCGCCGCTGCGAAGTTGATTCCAGGCAACGATCGCGGCCATGTCGCCAGCCAGCTGTTTGAACAGGACGGGACGAATTTTTCCGCCAACCAGGCTGATCTTGTCCTGGGAGGGCTGCAATTCGCGCAGCAAGAACCAATCGCCGGCTACTTCCACCGGGGTCAGCAGGGCCGGCGAAACCGCCTGACAGCGGGCCTGAATGGAGGCAATGCGCTGCGCCTGGTTGAGCCAGGCCGGCTGGGGCGCAGTCAAAATGGGGGCT
The DNA here is from genome assembly GCA_903875215.1 of uncultured Anaerolineae bacterium. GTDB lineage: Bacteria > Chloroflexota > Anaerolineae > Anaerolineales > Villigracilaceae > UBA5195. The sequence goes on along the minus strand of CAIQVH010000030.1, from coordinate 187,377 downwards.
AGAGCCGAAATGCGGGTTTCCTTCAAATCAAGGATAAAGTTCTCATCCGGCGAGCCGCGACCTTCCACCAAAATGGCATAACGTCGCAGCCCGAGGCTGCCCGTCCCGGCCACGCGGAATGCGACATCCAGCACCCGGTAAAAATCTGCGGCGCCAAGAGACTCTCCCAACTGCTGGAGGGTCTGCGTGATCTGGGCCGCCTCCTGCGCCGGGAGCGCTTCGTAGCGGCCTTCCTGCAGAATGAAGCGCCGCTCTTTTTTGACGAGATGTGTGCGCTGATCCAAAAACTCACGGCGTGGACGCTTTTTCAGCGTTTTTATCAGCTTCTTCACCAGCCCGGTTGCGGCAGCCCGCTCCAGGCTGAGGATCTTTCCGCGTGCCAGGGCAGCGTAATAACTCTCGAGACAGAAATCAGCCACATGGCGCAGATCTTCTTCCGCATAATTCAACCCAACCCCGGCCAGGTACAGGCTGGTCAGGAAGCGCACCACGTCCCAGGTGCAGGGGCCAAGCGCGCCATCGTCAAAATCGCTGATATCAAAATATGTCAGGCGGTTTTCGCCCTTGTGCGTGCCGAAATTTTCCAGGTGCAGGTCGCCGCACAACCAGGTCAGCGGCGCGGAACTCAGTGGCGAGGCGGCCAGCGCTTCGGTGTAAAAGAGGTGGGCAGTGCCGCGGAAAAAGGCGAACGGGCTGGCGCTCATGGCCCGGTATTTGCGCGCCACCTTTTCAGGCAGGCGGTCGGCATTGAAGGTGCGCAGGCGGGTGAGCAGATGGGCTGTCATGGCTGGTTACGCAGCCCGGCTTCAAACGCAGCGATATCGGTGTAGTAGCGCCGAACCTGCTCGAGTTGGACATCCGGGTTGGTGTAAATTTCGGGTTGTGGCTGGTCGATCAGGGCCAGCATGGCTTCGGCGACTTCTTCGGGCGTTTGGGCGCCGGTCATTGCCCGGGCGGATTCGGGGGCGTGCAGGGCATTGGCGGAAAACCCGGTGGAAACGGCGCCCGGCATGACCAGCGAAACGTGGATGTTGGGGTATTCGGCGGCCAGATCCATGCGCAGGTTGGCGGTCAGGGCGTTGAGGGCGCTTTTGGCGGCATTATAGGCCGAGCGAAAGGTGGCAAGCGGGACACGCCCCAGAAAGGAGGAGACATTGATCAGATGCCCCTGGCCGCGTTCTTTGAAATGCGGCAGTATGGCCTGCATGCCATACAACGCCGATTTGACGTTCACGGTCATCATCTCGTCAAAGTCTTCATCGGTCAGATCGAGCACCTGGCGGGTAATGCCACGCCCGGCGTTGTTGATCCAGACGTCGACGTGATCAAAGGTGCGCAACGCTTCATCGCGCAGGCGCAGCACGTCCTGGCGGCGAGTCACGTCGGTAGTGTAGAAGAAAGTATCGCGGCCACAGGCGCGTGCCACCTGGCGTAATTCTGCGGCACTGCGCGCCGCCAGCATGAGCTGATCGCCCCGGGCAGCCAGTTGCCTGGCAAGCACCGCCCCAATGCCGGCGCTTGCGCCGGTGATGACAATCACTTTTTCGGTCATGGTTGCTCCTTGTTGGCTTATGCCTGCCCGGGCCGGCTGGCGCGTTGGAAAAATTCCGTTTCGAGAGCCGGGACAACTTCGTCGGCTTTTACGGCGCGGATGAAACGAGCCAGAGCCGCGACCTGAATGGCCTGCAGGCGCCGGCCTTTTTCGGCAGTGGCCGGGCGCGCGTCTCCAGCGTAATGCCGCGGATAGTTGGCGTACCAGCTGACAGCGGAGAAGTTGGCTGGGAGAGCCTCCAGCCGGTTCAAGGCTTCAGCGGGTGCGCCAATCTGATCCATGCGCACCAGGGAGGCGTGATTGGCCAGTGAAATGCTGGTTTCACATTCACAGGCGTGACCATGCTCGGGAGTCTCGAGCAGGGCATTCCACGCAGCCCGGTCGGCAGGGTTAAGAGCGCGTTCAAAACAGTAGAGGCTGTAGGGTTTTTGTTCCCAGAGCATGGTCTGGGTCAGAAAGGGCAAAAAAGCGTCGTTGCCACCGTGCGCATTAACCAGAATGATCTTGCGAAAACCGTTGCGCCCAATCTCATCCAACAGGCTGCGGACCATATCGAGCAGCAGCGTGGGCGGCAGGGTCAGGGTGCCGGGAAAACAACGCGCCTCGTAAATCTGGCCAAAATAGAAGGGCGGAAAAACAACCGCCGATTCCTGCTCGGCGGCCAGGCAGGCCAGGCGATGGCCGTTTAAAAAATCGGTGCCGAGCGGCAGGTGGTCGCCGTGACGCTCAAGGACGCCGAACGTCATCAGGCAGACGCCTGTCTCGCGCACGGCGCGGGCAAAATCTGGACTGGTTAACTGTTCCCATTGCATGGTAATCATCTCCTTGGCAGGGTTAATTCCCTTTGATTGTAGCAGAAACTTCAGCCGCCGGGCTGCGGCCCAGCAGCCGGAGAAACAACAGCGCGGCCAGAATGCGTCCACTGGCCGACGTGAGAAAAACTCCGCTGTAGCCCCAGGCCGAATCGATCAGAGCGCTGCCCAGCGCGGCGCCACCTGCCAGCGCCAACGTAACCACCAGCTGAAAAATTGCCGAATAGCGCGCGCGCTGACCTTCGGGCATGAACACCAGCAGAAAGTTGAAAGAAGCCAGTTCAAACGCTCCCCAGAACACCCCGCCAAAGATATTGATCAGCACCACATGCCAAAGCCGGCTGACGAACAGCCACGCCAGCGGCAAAGACGGGATCAAAAACATACTGACCAGTTGCACACGCCCGGCCCCCCAACGGTCAGCCAGCTCGCCAAGCTTGCGCTGTGTCAACAGCTTGGTCACGCTGGTGGTGATGATCGTCACCCCAATCATGGAGGCGCTGAAGTGCATATCCTGGGCCATGTGGACATTAAAAAACGGCCCGGCCACGTTTACGGCAAAATTCCACAAGGCCGAGGCCAGGCAAAATTGCAGGAAAACGGGAGAAGCGCGGAGATTTTGCCAGATGGCCGCGAAAGAGAGCGACAGCGCGCTTTGAACGGGTTCTTCCCCGGCTGGATCCTTGATCAGAAAAAAGAACCAGGTCGAGACCAGCCCGGTCACAAAAGACAACCCGAAAGCGAGCTGGTAGCCCTGCCAGGAACCGGTGCGGGTGATCAGTTCACCCACCAGGTAGGTCATCACGATCCCGGCAATGATCATGACCACGTTGCGCGACCCAAAATACCGCCCACGCCCCTCGAGGGGCACAATATCCCCGGTGATGGACATCCAGGCTGGAAAAGCCAGGTTTCCCAGCGCACTGCGCAGAATACCAAGCGAGATCACCAGCCAGACCAGCCACTGCCCGGACGCTGGAAAAGGAGCCAGCGCCAGCGCAAGTAACATCAGGCGCGCCAGCACTCCCCCAAAAAAGACGGTGAAATCCTTGCGGCGGCCCCACTTTTCCACCAACAGCGCACCCGGCAGCAGGCAGGCCGCCGCTGCCAGGCTGGATAGTGAACTGAACCAACCCACCTGGGCCCCGCTCGCGCCTAACGTGAGCAAATAGAGAGTCAGGTAATTGATCGGAATGGTATCGCTGGCTGCAGAAAACAGACCATCGAACCAGTACCAATACAGGTTACGGCGTTCGTCGTGCGGCAGACGGTTGGCCCAATCGCCGCCGGTGATGAACAGGCGCAGGGAGTGTCGAAGTTTTTGGAGCATAACTCAGCCGGGAAGCGCGGGGACGCGCCCGCAAACCAGCCGGACGGGCAGTCCGCCGTTGTTGAAGGAAAGGACAGTCTCCAATTTCATGCCGGTCTGGCCCAACAGCAGCATGTCAGAGGAGAGAATGGCCACCTGCCAGCCGGGGAACCTGGCACGTAGAACATTGCCAAACTGGGCATACAGGTTGCGCAGGTCTTTGCCGGGGCTGACGCGCAGGCCATAAGGCGGATTGGTGACAAAGAAACCCGCCGCAGTCGCAGGCGCTGCGAGGTGAGAAACCGCCTGGCAGGTAAACTGGATCCAATCGGCCACGCCGGCTCTTTGGGCATTTTCCTGGGCAATTTTGATCGCGCCTGCATCGCGGTCGGAAGCCAGGATCGGTGGCATGTTCAGCGGTGAGGGTTGCACGTCAGACCGAATTTCATTCCAAAGGGCTTCATCAAATCCCGGCCAGTCCATAAAGGCGAAGCGGCGATTCAGCCCCGCTGGAACCTGCCGGGCCAGCAGGGCGGCTTCTATGGGCAGGGTGCCTGAGCCGCAGAATGGGTCAATCAGCGCGGTGGAGCCATCCCAACCGGAGGCCAACAGCAGCGCGGCGGCCAGTGTCTCACGCAGGGGCGCTTTGGCGGCGGCCAGGCGGTATCCGCGCCGGTGGAGCAATTCACCAGAAGAATCAAGGCTGACGGTGCATTTGTCGTCCACAATGCGGGCCAGGATGAGCTGGGCCGGGGCGGAGGCGTCATCTTCGGCGGGTTTCAGGCGCGGCGAGGCTTTGCCCAGCCGGGCCTCGAGGGAGGTCAACAAGCGTTCGGCAACGGCTTCGGAATGGTACAGTTTGGATTTGTGACAGGTAACGCGCAGGGTGACCGGCTGGCCGGGGGTCAGGAAGCGTTCCCAGGGCAGGCGCGAGGCTTTTTCCAGCAGTTCGGGGAAGGTGCGCGCCAGGAAGGGCATGCCCAGGCGAACCAGGATGCGGGAGGCGGTACGCAGGTGCAGGTTGGCGCGATAGAGGGCTGGGAGTCCGCCCTGGAAATGGAGCGCGTCTACGGTTGAAGGTTGCAGGGAGGCTGCGGGCAGGTTGCCTGTTTCTTTAACGGCGAGACCGGCCTCGGAGAGCAGGCCGAGGCGGGTCAGTTCGAGGATCGTCAATGTTTCGGTACCGGGGGCGGTAACAGCGAAGTAAGTGTCCATATTCCAGATTTTTCCGCTAATCCCCGCGAATCAACGCGAATTTATTAATCATCGGATTGATTAACGCAGATTGGCGCAGATCAGTGCTTTCATGAAAAATCGACCGAGCCTTTGGTGGTGACGATTTCTTTCTGGCGCAATTTGCGGCGCAGGTCTTTTTCGACGAAAATAGGCTGGCGGGAAGCCCCGCTTGGCGGGGAGAAGGGATCCAGCTCGGTGTAGTACATGACGCTGGAGTAGGTGGACGGCGTGGGGGTGAAGATTTGCACCTGCTCGGGGTTGACTTTAAGCTTCAGGCTGGTGAAGCGTTTCAGGCGCGCCATATCCTGTTCGGTGCAGCCAGGGTGGGCGGCGATCATGTAATAGGTGAGAAATTGTTGTTTCCCTGCGGCGGCGCTCAGTGCGTCAAATTTTTCTTTGAACTCGAGCAATGCCTGGCTGCCGGGCTTGCCCATGTGAGCGAGGATGCGGTCGTCGGTATGCTCGGGGGCCACTTTGAGCTGGCCGGAGACGTGGTGGACGACGAGTTCGTGCAGGTAGCGTTCGCCCTGGCGCTGATCCGAGAGGATCAGGTCGTAGCGGATGCCAGAGGCGACGAAGACTTTTTTGATGCCGGGAATGGCGCGGACTTTGGCGAGCAATTCGGTCTGCGGCCGATGGTCGGCTTTCATTAGCGAGCAGACTGCGGGGTAAATACAGCGTTTGGCGGGGCAGACGCCCTTGGTGAGCTTTTTGTCACATTCGTAGCCGTACATGTTGGCGGTCGGGCCGCCCAGGTCGGAGATGTAGCCTTTGAAGCCGGGGTGCCTGGTGAGTTGTTCGGCTTCGGCCAGGATCGAGTCCTGGCTGCGCCAGCGGATGGTGCGGCCTTCGTGGACGGCGATGGCGCAGAAGTTACATTCGCCATAACAGCCGCGATGCGTGGAAATGGAAAATCCGATCGTTTCGAGCGCTTTGACCGGACCAAAGCGGGCGTAGTAGGGATGCTGGGCGCGCTCAAAACCGAGCGCGTAAACGGCATCCAGTTCGGCCTGGGTTTGGTGGCGGGCGGGCGGATTTTGAACCAGGTAGCGGTCGCCATGCTGTTGGGTGAGGCCGCGGGCGCTGATCGGGTCGTTGTTTTTGTAAAAGAGGTGGAACATGTCGATGAAGGCGTTTTTATCGGCGCTGACGGTTTCCAGGGCGGGCAATTCCACATAGCCGGGGCGTTTTTCTTTGCTGATGTAGCACAGCCCGTGCACCTGGCGCGGATCGGTGCCATCGCGCAGGGCGGCGGCCAGCTCCAGCACCGAGATTTCGGCCATGCCGTAGAGCAGATAATCAGCTTTGGCGTCGAACAGCACCGAGCCGCGGATTTTGTCGCTCCAGTAATCGTAGTGCGCCACGCGGCGCAGGCTGGCTTCGATGCCGCCCAGGACGATCGGCGGGGTTTTGCCCTCAGCCCCCATCTCCTTCTCCGGTTTCGACAGGCTTACCCCCCGCCGGGAGAGGGCGAGAGTTTTGGAGTAGCGCCGGATCAAGTTGGTGTAGACGATCGTGGCGCGGTCGGGGCGGCGGGTGTTCAGGCCGCCGGGGGTGTAGTCGTCGCTTTTGCGCTTTTTCTTGAGGGCGGTGTAATTCGAGACCATTGAATCGATCGAGCCGGCGCTGACGCCCCAGAACAGGCGCGGCGCGCCCAGGCGGGTGATATCGGCGGGGCTGAAAATGTCCGGCTGCGCAATCACCCCCACCCGGTATCCGGCCTGGACGAGGATTTTGCCGATGACGGCGATGCCCATAAAGGGGCTATCTATATAGCTGTCGCCAGTCACCAGAATGACGTCAAGGGCATCCCAGCCCAGGGCTTGCATTTCGTCTAAAGTGGTTGGAAGAAACATAGGAGCGATTATAACAGCCTGCAAACAGCCATCCTTCGGAAATGCAGGTGAAGAAAAAGAAACGGATGCCCGGCCCTGGGCATCCGTTAGGAGAATGCGAACAATGCTGGTTCGCTAGCCTTAGTGTATCACAAATAAATTACACTTACAACCACTAATCTTTACAAAAATGGCGCGCAGCGCTCACTGCACCGCGCCCGTCAGGCGCGGGAACCAGTACCAGAGCAGGTCGGCGGCCGGTTTACCGCGCACAGAGGAGGACTTATCCATCAGCGGAGCCGGAGGATAGTAACCGCGGCTGATAAAGCCACCCACCCAACTGCGCTGGTTTACCGCCTGGAGCATGGCCTGGTACAGGTCAGCCTGGGCCTGCAAATCGAGCGCCGCCGAGGGGGTATCGGGGTTGGGACGGGCCAGCGCCTGCCAATCGAGACAGCCGGAGCCGCCCGCCGAAACACAGCCCTGGGCCGCGCCCTGGGCCGAGGGATAATCCAGCGCCAGCACCACGCCCTTGCCCGCCGCGTTCAGGAAGGGCTGCACCTCGCCATCCAGGCGGGCTACCGCAGCGGCGGCCAGTGATTCGGTCGTCTGGCCGGCCGGGTCGGCAGCCAGCGGCGCAGACCAGAGCAGGTAGATGGCATCCACTTGATCCACAAAAGCGGGAGCCGGAACAAGCGTGCCGCGATAGGGATGGGCCCACAAAACCTGCCCACCAAACCGCTGCCGAACTTCCGTTAAAATGGCGCGCCACTTCGCCTCGGCCTCGGCGGGCGCCCCCGAAGGCGAGCCATCCGCCAGCAGGCCGCCGGGCAGGGCAGGCATGACGGCTTCGCCGCCCAAAATGAGCGTCTGCGCCCCGGCCTGGTTGGCCAGGTCGGCGTGGTAAAGCGCAAAAGCGCGGTAGCGTTCAAACCAGGCGTTCCACCAGTCCGGGCTGCGCTGGGCTTGCATCCAGAAATCGGTCGTGGAAGGCAACAGGCGTGGAGCGGCAAACAGGGCCACGCTCAAATTCTGGGCGCGGGCATACTGCACGGCCTGGAGCGTATCAAACCAGAGCGCATCCCGGCCAGGGGTGGGCGCAAATACCAACGGGTTGGCCAGGCTGGCCGTCCAGGTGGGGGTCAAAATCACATAGTTGGTGCCGAGGGCCTGCACCGACTGCATGGCGGCGGGCAGCAACGCCTGCCAGTTGGGATGATAATTGGGAGAAAACTCCACCCCGGCCCAAAAACCGCCCGCCCGCGGCGTGATCGGCACGGCAATGATCGTCCCCGGCTCCGATTCGGGCCACCACGCCCAGGCATTGACCGAATCCTGGAGCGTTTCGCCCGTCAGGCTGGTGCTGACCGAGCGGCTGTCGGCCTTGGTGGCCGCTGTCGCGATATCGTCAGCCGATCCGCATTGATCGTTGCGGCAGTAGCGATAATGGAACGAGCCGAGAATATTAAGCGGGCTGTAGAGCTTGTAAACCCACTGGTTGCCGCCCAACGGCCACATGGGGAAGGATTCCGTCCACCCGTAGGGGTTGAACTGGATGGAAACAGTCTCTTCGAGCGGCGTATTGGCCGGCACCGTTACCTGGAATAAAATCGGCGCTGAGTTGCCGGCCGACCAGGTGGCGATGGTATCTTCCACCACCAAATCCTGCGCGGGGATAATCAGCTGGCGCACCACGAATGCGCCGTCGCTGGCGTGTTCGGCATTCCAGAAGCCATCGCCGAGCGTGTACTTGTAACGCACATCCGCGCCGACCGGAAGAGTGAGAGTAATGCTCTGGCGGTCATCAGCCCCGCTGGAGAGGGTGGGCATGCGCGTGGCCACCGTGCTCAGGCCGCCATCCAGATCGGCAAAAGTATTGCCCAGCTGGAGCAAATTGCCAGCCAGGCGCACCGGCGCGCCGAGCACGGTATCAGCCGGAAGCGTGACGAGGAAAGTCACCTGCACCGTCGGTACTGGCTGAATGGAGACCGGGGCATTGGTAACCAGGTCGGCGGCCACTGCGGCGCCCTGCTGGAAGGTGGTGAACATGCCATCTGGGGCAAGCGCCAGCAGGGTGTGCGTCCCCACCGGCAGGCGCTCAATGCGGAACTGGCCAAGCGAATCGGTCCAGGTGGAAATTCCGCCGGCATTGACGAGAATATTCGGCACCGGCCGCCCGGAGGTCGAATCGAGCACCACACCTGCCAGGCTGCCGCTGGCACCCGAGAAGTCAGTATCCGTCCACGAGGCAATGCGGTCAACGCTGCCGCCCGGGCCAGTGACGTGATAAAGCCGGTAGCGCACCACTGTCCCCAGCACCGAGTCTTCGATTGCAGCAACCGAACCCTGGCGGTAGTAGCGATACTTGATGACGGAATTCAGGTTGAGCGGTAGTTTGACAGTATACGTCAGTGAATCGACGGAGGTCATGCCATACAACTGCGGATTCAAGCCCAGGCCAGTCACTTCATCCAAAATTCCCAGGGCCAGGGTCTCTCCGGGGTTTAGCGGCGCGGGCAGGCTGACGGTGAAGGTCGTCTCAGCCAGGGCCACCGGTGTGGCGGTCGGGCCGGCCCCGCTGCCGGGGACGGTCGTTGGAGCCACCACCGGGCCAAGATCCACCAGCGACCAGGTGCAGGAAAGGCTGGTCAACACCAGCATCAACAGCGCGGCAAAGTGCTCAAAACGGGATTGTTTGGATTTCATCTCATTCCTCCTGGCGGGCCGCCAGTCGGCGTCAGGACATGGCCCGCCTTCATATTGCAACAGAAGATACCTCTATTTTATGCGCATTTTTACAATTTCAACACATCTTAAAGATCGTGAATTCTTCACATTAAAACAAAGACGCAAAGGTCATGGGAGGCGCCATGCTTTGCGTCCTATCAGAACAAAGGATGGGTTACTTGGGCTTGTTGGTGGCGCGCGCAATCGCGCTAAAGACAATGCTGAGAAAATAGAGACCGATCATCGGCGCCATCACCAGCCCCATGTTGACGGGATCCACGGTGGGCGTGATGACCGCTGAAAGGACGGCAATCAGCACAACGGCCAGCCGCCACTGCTGGAGCAGCGTCTTGGGCTCGATCAGCCCCATGGCTGAAACGGCAAAAATCACCAGCGGAAACTCAAACGCAATCCCAATCCAGAACATCAGGCTGGTGACGAACTGGAAGTAGGAATCGGGCCGCAACCGGGCCTGGATGCCGAGAAAATCGAGCAAGAACGGCAGCGCGGTGGGCATCATGACGTAGTAGGCGAAGGCCATGCCGCCCAGGAAGAAGATCAACGCCAGCGGAATGGAAAAAAGCCCCAGCTGGCGGGAACGCGGCATGAGCCCTGGCGCGGCGAACAGCCAGATCTCAAAGACAACGTAAGGCGAAGCCAACGCCAGGCCAGAGATCAATGCCACGCGCATAAAAACGCTCAGCGATTCAGTCACCTCAATGGCTTGCAGGTTTTGCAGGCCGCCCACCGGCACAGACAGGTATGCGATCAGATTATTTGTAAAATAAAAAGAAACCCCCACCGCCACAATTATGCCCAGCAACATGCGCAACAAATGCTTGCGGACGGCATCCAGCTGATCCAGCAACCCCGCCGGAGCTTGAAAAGCGTCGGAGATGGCTTCCATGGCCGGCCGGTCTTCGGGAACTTCGGTCATGAAACGGTAGATGCGCCCCTGCCGAACCTTCTCTAACAGCGGACGAAACAGCCAGCCCAGCAAACGGAATGGCAGCAGAATGATCCAAAAAACCAGCCGAAATGGCGCAGCGAGCAGCCAAAATAAAGCGCGACGAATTTTTTCCATATAGGGTCAGGAGACAGCCGGAGGTTGTGGGGGAGTTTGCAGCGCCTGCGATTCACCAGAAGGCTGAACAGGCTGCGGAGGGGTGGGCGCGCCACCCGCCAGGATCTGGTTTTCCACGGATTGAATGACGGCCAGGTTCTTATTTGCAGAGGTCTGGATTTCTTTTTCCATCTCGCGCAGTTCCTCCAACCCGGCATCCCGCATCAGTTTGGTCGGCAGGGCCTGGATTTCCTTGCCCGTGGTACGCACCGCCTGCCAGGTCGGAGACATGACCAGTTTCCGCAAAAAACTTCCGATCGTTTGACCAGCCTTGACCATATCCTTGGGGCCAAGCAAAATCAGAGCCAGGATCACAATAAAGCCAATTTCAGGCAGGCCAACACCCAGGATCTCCATCAGTCACCTTTCTTGAACTGCTGCGCAATGATATTTTGATGATCGGCCAGGCTGCCCAGAACGCCATTGACAAAGCGAGACGTGGTCTCGGAACTGAAATACTTCGCCAGCTCAACAGCCTCATTGATCGCCACCTTGAGCGGGGTTTTGCCCGAAACAAAGAACTCCCAGGTGGCGATGCGCAAAATATTCCGGTCAATTGCCGAAATCTGGTCAAACGGCCACTCTGGCGCATATTCGGCGATGACCTCATCCAGTTTTTGTGCCAGGGGATAAACACCAAAAATGATCTGCCGGGCAAAATCAACCACGTCCTGATCATACCCGGCTTGATCCTCTTCCCGCGCTTCTTCCAGGCGCTCATCGAGAACCGTGCCCGGCAAGTGATCGGCGATATCTACTTCGTAAAGTACTTGCAGGGCCAAGGAACGCGCCCTGGTGCGAGACTTCATAACGATTTTTTTTCTGCCTTGTATTCAATATCTTCAATATGGATGTTGACGTGCCCAACTTCCATACCAACCATTTCAGAAATGGAGCGGGCAACCTGCACCTGCACATTGCGGCTGACCTCGCGGACGTTGACATCTTCCGCCAACACCAGGTACAACTCGACAAAAACCAGGTCATCTTCGACAGTCACCTGCACCCCATCATCTGCGCCGCGCCGAAAGAGACGGTCAAACCCGCCGGGGATGGGCGCCAGGTGCCGCACACCTTCCACGCTGAGAGCCGCCATGCGTGCAATGGTCAGCAACACTTCCGGGGCCAGGGTGGTCTTGCCAGGGGAACGATGTTCATCAGTCATATTTTTTCTCCTTACATCATCGCCATGCCGCCATCCACACCCAGCGTCTGGCCGGTGATGTAGGCGGCCTGGTCGCTGGCGAGGAATGCCACAGCATAAGCAATTTCTTCGGGTTTTCCCTTGCGCGCCAGTGGAACCAGCTTGAGAGCCGCTTCCAGGGTTTCGGGCGGCATGGAAGCGAGAATTTCAGTATCCACAAAACCGGGCGCAACGGCATTGACGGTGATATTGCGCGCCGCCACCTCGCGCGCCAGCGCCTTGGTAAAACCAATCTGCCCGGCCTTGGAGGCGGAATAATTCGTCTGGCCAGGGTTACCCATCTGTCCGGCCACCGAGGCAATGCTAATGATACGCCCATAACGCTTGCGCAGCATGTGCTTTACGGCCGCTTTTGAACAGTTGAACGTAGATTTCAGGTTGGTGTCCTGCACCGTGTCCCAATCCTGCTCAGACATCATCATGATCACCATGTCACGCGTAATCCCGGCATTATTCACCAGGATGTGCAGATCTCCAAATGTGTCGATGGCACACTTGATCAGATTCTGCGCCGCCGCCGCATCCGAGACATCCGCCTGGAAGGCAGCCGCCTGCCCACCCCAGGACTGAATCTCGCTGACCACCGCCTGCGCCGCTTCGGGCGACTTATTGTAATTCACGACCACTTTCGCCCCGCGGCGGGCCAGCTCAAGTGCCACGGCGCGGCCGATACCGCGCGAACCACCTGTCACCACCGCAACTTTATCCTGCAATGACAATAAATCACTCATCTCATCTCTCCTGTTGGGGAATTATACACGAGATAGAACCCGGCTTGCAGAATTGAGGTTCGCGCAGCAACCCTGGCGGTCAGCGTTTCCGCAAGCCCCAGCCCAGGCCCAAACCCGCCAGCAGAGCCATCGCTACGATGAAGATGACCGCGTCCTGCCAGAAGCGCAGCGGGAAAAGGCGGATCAACGTATCAGAAAATTCAAACAGCCAGGTGTCACCCTGAAAGAACAGGCTGTGGAACCAGGCAAAAAACTGCCAGAATGAGATGGATGCAAACGCCCCCAGCCCCACCAACAGACCCACCGTCAGCCACCCGCCCTGCCGGATCCCGTTACGATACGCATCCAGCCAGCCTGCGCGCCAGGCCCACACCCCCAATAGCCCCAAAAAGCCCAGGTCAAAAAACCAGACGGTTAGCAGCAGTTGCACCACATTCTTGACATCGTGCATATGGCTGAGCTCGCGCTCGTTGTAGATGGGCGTACCGTCATCAAATTTCAAGTCGGCCAGGTAGGAGATTTCAGCTGAGTTGACCAGGTAGTCGATGGAGGGGATAGCCCAGCGCACCCGATCCTGCAGGGAGAAGCCATAATTATCCGCCGGGAAGCCGGGCAGACGGTATTCAATCGTGGGGAAAAGCGGCGTCATCAGCAGGCGCACCCCCAGCATGATCAAGGCCAGGGGTACGAGCAGCGCAGTCAGCCAGGAAAGGAGCAGGGAAATTCTCACAGACATGGGAAAGATCTCCTTAACAGAGTCGCAGAAATGGAATATTTTAATTTATAGGCCGGGCAGGCGCGGCTATTGCAATTGGTCAATTCCGCCGCCGAGGATGAAATTCAGTACCAGGCTGTTCGTCACCCACTCAATCGGCGAGCGGTCATCCGTGTAGACCATGCCGCCTGTGGGGTCGGGTTGCAGCGCTGTGGCGGCCACGGTGGCGGCCTGAACCAACAGAGCCGGCGCGGCCGGATCGGCCTGCAAAAGAGTCAGATTGGCGGCCAGATTTTCACGCGAGCTGGGCTGCCGGGTGGCAAACAACATCGAGTTGAACGTGTAAGGGAGGTCCATCACATGCGTGGAAGGCAGAGACGTGCGGATTGTGGCCGCCAGGTCATCGATCAGCCGCCGGTCGGTGGGCGCGCGGCCCACGTTAACAACCAGCACGCCGGTATCCGTCAGGTGCGCGGCGCAGATGGCAAAAAATTCCTGCGTGGTCAGGTGCGGGGGAATGTAGGGCGGGCGGTAGGCGTCAATCGCGATCAGGTCATATTGGTACGAGCTGTGCTCCAGGCCCCAGCGCCCGTCTGCCGCGTACACCTTCAGATTGGGCATCGTCATCCCAAAATAAGTCTGCCCGACCGCAATGATGGCCGGATCAATTTCCCAGCCATCAATCGGGATATCGCCATAAATGGCGCTGGCCTGACGCGCAGCCGTGCCAGCCGCCAGGCCGACGATGGCAATACGCCTGACCTGGCGAAAGTTGAACGGCGGGGCATTGAACAATGGCCCGACCGAAAATTGCTCCCACGGGCCGCCGTAAAACAATTCGGTGGGGTGATACTGCGAGTGCACGCCCTGCCCCTCGTTCAGGCGCAAGTAGCGCGTCTCGCCATTCGCCAGCACTTCGATGTAGTTGTAGGCTGATTCCGTTTCGTAAATTTGCCCGGGGCTGGATTTGATGCGGTAATCATTGACCAGGGCGATTCCGCCCAGCACGAGCGGCAGACTCAAAAAAGGGAGCACCACCCTGAAGCCGGCCTCCCGCCACAAACCGATTAACGCCACGAGCAGCAGAGTCCCGCTAAAAAGCAAAAACGTGCGCGTCACGCCCACCAGCGGAAAAAGCACCAGCGTCGGCAAAAACGAACCGATCACAGAACCCAGAGTGGAAAGGGCGTACACATCTCCAGAGACGTTCCCGGCGCGGGCCGGGTCATCCATTAACAGGCGGATGGCAAAGGGCGAGGTGAATGCCAGCAAGGTAATGGGCAGGCTGAATAAAATCAACGTGGCGGCAAACGCACCGAAGGCCACTTCCATATTGAGGCTATCGAAGGCCAACGCTGCGCCACGTAAGACCGGCTGGGCGATGAACGGCACCACGCCCAGCGTAAATGCGCCCAGCGCCAGCACCGTGAATAACGTGCGCGGGCTGGGTGAGCGGTCGGCCAGGCGCCCGCCAATGCGGTAACCCACGGCAAAATAGACCATGATCAGCCCAATGATGCTCGCCCAGACCAGGTTGCTGGATCCATAAATGGTCTGGAAAAGGCGCGAGGCGCCAAATTCGGCGGCCAGGGTGGTCATGCCCGAAAAAAAGACGGTGAAGTAAAGGTAACGGCGCATGGCGCTATTATAAAGGTTTATGGGACGGGCGTCCCGGCGGCTTTGATCTCGACCGCGCTGACGAGAATGGAATTGCAGCCCTGGTCTTGAAAGTAGCTGGTCAATTTCCCGTTTTCATCGAAGATATCAATGCGGAAAATCTCCCGGCCACGGATGTTGACCAGGTTCCATTCACGGATCTGCAACAGCTGGCGATAGATGTCCTCGTTCAGGGGCACAATGTGCAGCAGATGAATACTACCAGCCGGGGCCGGCTCGAAGAACCAGCGATAATAGACTGCATGATTGAAGACGCGCGTCGAGACTCTTTGGGCCGAGGAGTAGTCGCCGGTCGTGACGAGGATATCATGCGTGGCAAAGGGCACATCGGCATCGTCGCGCCAGGTGGTGACATGCCGTACCACGCCGGAGAAGGTGCTATCGGCCGCCTTCTCGAACAGGATGTTCCAGCTGCGATGGTTTGGGGCGGTTACGTGAGAAAAATCTTTGGAAAACGTCAGTTCAGCAAAAGGCGGGGCTGCCAACCCAAAGAAATCCGTATTGAGCGAATAATAGAGAGTCCCGCAGATGGAGATCGTGATCAGTAACAGCGTCAGCGCCCAGAGCGGAGTCATGTTGAGGAGCAGTCCGAGCGGCAGGAGCAGCCAATCACGCAAGGTGAGAGAAGGTCGTCGTTGCATATCTGCTCATTTTAACCGCAGAATCAGAAACTTGACGAAAGCCTGATGACGGACTAAAATTCAATGTCGCCGTTCTGCCGCCTCCGCGTGGAGGCGCGTTTTTTCCCGCGAGGAAAGCATGGCCAAAATGGATGTCGAAGCCGAAAATGATACGCCCCAAGTCGTTAACCTGTCGCAGGTTAGAGTGGGGACAGTTCAGGCAGAATTGGTGCGCGCCAGCGAAGCCAGCATTCAATCGGTGCAGGCGGAAGAGCTGGACGCCACTGAAGCGTTGATTGGCAGCGCAGCAACCGGCACCTTGAGCGGTCATAAGATCATCGTGGGCGCGGTGAACAGCCAGCAGGCCAATTTGAATCAGGCGCTGATCGGCGGCCTGCGCGGCGAAACCGTTACGGTGAGCGGGACAAGCGGCCTGCTGGTGGCCGAAACGGTCAACGCTGCTGAGGCAAACGCTCTGACCATGGTTGGGGCCGAAATCAACGCCACGCATATCCGCGCCGGGTTGGTGATTGGCCGGCAGGTGAACGGCAAGGTGGAGACTCTGCTCGAAGCGCGCACAGCGCTGCTGGCCGGGGTGCTGGGCGGCGTGGCTGCGGGGTTGATCCTGCTGGCCGGCAGGTTATTGTTCGGCAGGAAAAAATAGTCAATATGCGCGGCAATTCGGCCGCCATAAAATCTAACCGGGCGAAGGTAACCCTGTGAACCGAACGGAACAGGGTGAGAGGCGCCCAAGGAGAAGTGTCAGATGGAAAAAGTTGTTTTGAAAGCGACGAAACGCACGGTAACCGGCAAGCAGGTCAGCCAGCTGCGCCGCCAGGGCTTGCTCCCCGGCGTAGTTTATGGTCACAAAATTGAGCCGACCCCGATTACACTGGAAGCGCACAGCACCGGCCTGATCCTGCCGCGGCTGACTTCGTCGAGCATTGTCACCATTGACCTGGAAGGCAAGCAGATCCCGGCCCTGGTGCGCGAGAAGCAGAAGAACTACATCAAGAACATTTACACTCACATTGACTTCCAGGCCGTTTCGCTGACCGAGAAACTGCGCACGGCAGTCAGCATCCACTTCTTTGGCGTTGCGCCGGCGGTGAAAGAATACCAGGCAGCGATCGTGACCAACATGGAAGAGATCGAAGTCGAAGCCTTGCCAAATGACCTGCCGGAGCGCATCGAGATCGATCTGAGCAAGCTCACCAACCTGGGTGATGCTGTTCATGTCCGCGACCTGGTTTTGCCCGCCTCGGTCACCGTGCTGACGGATGGCAACGAAGTCGTCGTCGTCGCCACCGCGACCAAGGAAGAAGCCGAAGCCACCGAAACAGTCGAAGGCATCGAGCCTGCACTGAGCGTGGAACGCGGAAAGAAAGAAGAAGAAAAGTAAACTTCCCCCCCAGCACAATGAAACTGGCAGGCGCAATCCTGCCAGTTTTTTTTCCCCCGCCTCAGGCAGGTATAATGGGGCTATTGGTTCCGAGAGCATGTTCACGCCCCTCCCGCAAGACACCAACGTAATCCAGAAACAGAATTTTCGTAACGTCCAGATCGATGCAATTGGCGTAGCGCTCTCTTCGGCTGCTGCACCCTTTTTACCGGTTTTCCTGGCGCGCCTGGGCGCCAGCAATTTTCAAATCGGATTATTGACCGCCATGCCAGGCGTCACCGGCCTGATCCTGGCCATCGTGATCGGCCGCTTTCTGCAAACGCGCCGCAACATCGTCCCATGGTTCAGCGGATCACGCCTGCTGGTGCTTTCCAGCTTTGCCCTAACCGGGCTGGCAGCCATCTTCATCCCGGCCCGCTACCTGGTCAACTCTGTGCTTGGCATCTGGGCCCTTGCCACCATCCCGCAGACCACCCTGGCAGTCTGTTTCAGCGTGGTGATGAACGCCATCGCCGGACCCGATGGCCGCTACGCCCTGCTCAGCCGCCGCTGGACCATTTTCGGGCTGACGAATGCCATCGTCACCTTTGGCGTGACCCAACTGCTCGATCGCATCCGCTACCCGCTCAACTACCAGTTGATGTTCATTGGACTTTCAATCGGCGGCCTGATCAGCTTCTATTTCTCCAGCCGCATCAACCTGCCCGACCAGACCCCGCCCCCACTGGCCACAGGCCACTCACTGCGCGAAACCGCCCGCAATTACCTGCAACTGCTGCGCAGCCACCCGGCCTTCGCCGCCTTCGTCTCAAAACGCTTCGTCTACCTGTCAGCCATCGCCCTGAGTGCGCCCATCTTCCCGCTCTACTTCGTGCGCGTCGTCGGCGCCAGCGATGCCGAAATCGGCACCATCAATATGACAATGAGCGCCGTCATGATGGTCGGTTACTCCTTCTGGAGCTGGGTTTCACGCAAAAAAAGCAGCCGCCTGGTCTTGCTGATGACCGCCTTCGGGCTGATGCTTTACCCGCTCGCCTCCGCGCTGACACCGCAAGCCCGGTTGATCATGCTCTACGCCGGAACCGCCGGTTTTTTCCAGGCCGGCCTCGACCTGGTGTTTTTCGATGAACTGATGAAAACCGTCCCTGCCGAATACAGCGCCACGTTCGTTTCACTAGCCCAAAGCCTGCAATACCTTTCCTCGGTCTTTTCACCGCTGCTAGGCACCTTTCTGGCCGACCACATCAGCCTGGGAGGCGCTTTGTTCGCCAGCGCCGGGCTGCGCCTGCTGGGTTTTCTCCTGTTCCTGCGCCCGGAAAGAAAACCCGCCGCCGCCTGAATTCCCTGCCACAACTGGAAAAAGCAAGTACAATCAGGCCGCTAACACTCACCTTTCACACCCAAGAAAAGAGAACATTATGAGCAATTTAACAGTCCAGGACGGCCAGGTGGTTTCAATGGAATACACCCTGCATGTGGATGGCGAAATCATCGACTCGTCGGATGGGCATGAACCGTTGGAATTTCTGCAGGGCGCAGGCAATATCATCCCCGGCCTGGAAGATGAACTGTACGGAATGAGCCTGGGCGAGACGAAAAATGTCGTTGTCGCGGCAGAAGAAGGCTACGGCGAGCTCGACCCGGACGCTTTCATTGATGTCCCCGCAGATCAGTTCCCGCCCGAGATCCCGCTCGAAGTGGGCATCGAATTGCAGGTGCATGATGAGAACGGCCAGGCAATGATGGCCCGCATTGACCAGATCAACGGTGAGAGCATCCGCCTCGATTTCAATCACCCGCTGGCAGGCAAGGAGCTGGTCTTCGATATCAAAATCGTCGGCGTGCGCGACGCCACCGAGGAAGAGCTGGAGCACGGACACAGCCACAACGAGCACCACCACCACGAGTAGACCCTCGCGCTGGGAAAAATAACGGCTCCGGAGAAATTTTTCCGGAGCCGTTTGCTTTTCTGCGCTCAGATGAGCAGGAGCAGTACCACCAGCACCCCAAATGCGCCACAACCAAAATTGACCCAGTCGTTATCGAGCCAGGGCCAGCCGCGCTTAAGCGTCGTCGCTGCGCCGCAGGTGTGGAGCGGGAAGCGTTCGGTTTCCTTGTTGCAGGTCGGGCAGTGATAAATCGCCTGGACGGTCGCACCGAGGAATGAGTCGAACAACGAGCCGGCAAGGCCTGCCAGGGTGATGAACAGGCCGGTTAAAGGGGATACCGGCAGCGGCGGGAAGGTGATCGCGAGAAGACCAATTAAGCCGGCTCCAGCCAGAGAGGCGAGTGTGCCTGCCAGCGAGATTCCGCCCGAGGTGCCTTTTTCCACCACTTTTGCCAAATTCGAGATCATGCGCGGCGGATGCGGGTTCAAAACCCCCAGCTCGGTCGCCCAGGTATCGGCGTTGACGGCGGCCAGCGAGGCGGCAAAAGCAACCCAGACCCAGGGCTGGCCGGGGAAAAAGTAGGACAGCCCGGCAAAGAGTGTGGCCAGCCCACCGTTGCCGAATACCTGGCCGGCATCGCGCTGACCACCCTTGGAGAATTTCTCGTTCAGTCCGGTTTTGCGTTTTTTGAAAGCGCGTGTCAGGCCGCTGGAGGTGATGAAGAAAGTGAGCAAGAGAATGGCCCATTGCCAGCCGCCAATGCCAAAGATGACGGTACCCACCAGGATGGCAGCGATTGTCCCAGAACGGTCGAGACTGTGGGCGCGGTAGGCGGCCAGGGCGACGAGGAGGGCGAAGAAAAAACCAAGGAGTAGCTGCATAGTCATTAGTGTGGGGTGGTCAGAATGAAAAAGATGGCGATCAGAAAGCCCAGCGACATGAGGGTGCTGGAGCTCCACAGGCTGATGGACTGGACACGCTGGTCGGGGCGGCGGTAGAAGAACAACCCCAGCAGCCAGCCGGCGCTGAACAAGACTGCGCTCAGGAAGGGCAGCAGGATCAAGCGGGCGGCGGGGACGACTTCGAGCGGTGCACCGTCTGGCCCAAACCCGAGCGGCACTTGCTGCGCGGTTGGGATGAGAACACTCACCCAGACCAGCGCGCCGATATTCAAGAACAGCCCGGTCAGCCACAGGTAGCGCACCCACAGATTTTCCCAGGCGATGGCGATGACAAAAGAAGGGTATTGCGAGTGACTTTCACCGCGCTGCAGGCTGCCCATCTCAATGACTTTTTGAAAGGCGGCGGCAAAGCGGTTCGGATCTTCGGGCGAAATGGCGTACACGCAGCGCGGCGTGGCGACGAGCAGCAGCGTATCAGTCGCGGAGGCCAGAAATTCCACCTCGCCAATATCCCACTGGCGGGTGACTCCCAGGATACCGCCCGGCAAGCGGAACAGCGGTAGAGAAAGCGGGGCCAGCAAGCCTTTCACCGGGCGTATCCATTCCACGTCAGCTACCGGGATGTCTTCCACGCGCAAGCCCCAGGTCAAGCGCAGAATGTTGCGATCCAACTGGTAGTTGGCACGAGTAAGCGCATAAAAGCGATACGCCAGGATTGGAACCGGAATGACCATCGCCAGAAATAGCACCAGGTATAGCGCAAACAACAACCCCACCGGCGTATTGAATGCCAGCCAGAAAGCGGCTGCAGCCGCCAGGCTCAACACAATCATCACAACGAGGTGCACCGTCAGCCCGCGCTGACGGGCAGGAGGAAAGGCATTCATACTGGCAATCCTTCCAGGTTCTGCGCCTGCCAGGCGCGAATTTTGCGCACAATGAACAGCGAAATACGGCCCGGATACAGGTCTTCGTCCAGATCTATATAAATGTGCAGCAGGATACCGCCCATCACAATCACCCCTTCCCCACCGCAATGGAAGAATTCCTGCGTTGAACGCAAGGATCAATCCAGGAGCAGGTGGGAAAAGTCTTCATCCAGCCGCAGACAACTCAAGCCTGAGCGCCTCGCAGACAGTTTCCACCTGCGCCTCGCTCATCACCCCGCTGAAAGGCAGCGCCAGCCCGCGCCTTCCCAGGTCTTCCGTCACCGGAAAATCCCCGGCGCGATAGCCAAACCGCTCCACCATATATGGCTGCAAATGGATCGGCAAAAAATACGGGCGCACCGGCACACCGCGCGCTTCCAGGCGGCCCGCCAGAGCCTCCCGGTCCAACCCGGCCTTCACCCGGATTACATAGACAAACCACGACATGCGAGACGTTTCCGGAGCGATAAACGGAATCTCAATCCCTGGCAATTCCGCCAGCCGGGCCGAATACCACGCCGCCACCTGCTCCCGTTTCGCCAGCATCGCCTCCAGCCGCTGCAACTGCGCACACCCCAGCGCCGCCGACATCTCATCCAACCGGTAGTTATAGCCCAGGTAGGTGTGCGAAAGCCAGGTATCCCCCGGCGCGCGCCCCTGGTTACGCAGAGCGCGCATAAAATCCGCCGCCGCGCCATCATTGGTGATGATCAGCCCGCCTTCGCCGGTCGTCATCTGCTTGTTGGGGTAAAAAGCAAAGACGCCATAATCGCCAAACGTCCCGGCCTGCCGGCCCTGATAGGTTGCGCCAAGCGCCTCGCACGAATCCTCGATCACCCGCAGACCCTGTTCACGCGCCAGGGCCGTCAGCCTGTCCAGCGCAGCCGGCTGGCCGAAGACATCCACCGGCAACAAGGCTTTTAACGTTCCCCGGGCATGTTCCAATTTGCGCGGCAGATACCGCTCAATCTGTCTGACCGCATCTGCCACCTGGTCAACATCGATATTGCCCGTGCGCTCATCCACATCCACAAACACCGGCACGGCGTTTTCAAACAACAGCGCATTCGTTGAAGCCACAAAAGAAAAAGGCGTGGTAATGACCAGGTCACCCGGGCCAATACCTGCCGCCCGCACACACAGATGCAGCCCCGCCGTGCCCGAATTGACCGCAACGGCATGTGCGGCGCCGGTATAAGCGCAAAACGCCTTTTCAAACTCCACCACCCGCGGGCCCAGGCTCAAGACCGGAGTATTAATGACATCCATCACCGCCTGCCGGTCAGCTGCGGTTAAATCGGGAGAAGACATGGGGATTTTCAACATAGCCAGGTTACTCTTTCACAATGGATTGGACTGCAGCGCACACCTCAGCCACCGCAATCAACCGATTTTCTGGAGATTTGCGCGGCCTCAATTCTACCATTCCATTTTGAAGTGCCCGTTCGCCCACCGTCAGGCGTACCGGGCAGCCGATTAGATCGGCATCATTGAACTTGACCCCCGCGCGCTCATCACGGTCATCGAACAAAACCGCCAGCCCGGCTTCCGTCAGGGTGCGGTAGAGTTCTTCAGCGGCGGGACGGGTATCCAGGGTTTTGCCCGGCACGTGCATCAGGTACACGCTGAAAGGCGCTGCCAGCGCAGGCAGAGATAAGCCTTTTTCATCGTGGTGAGTTTCGGCCAGGGCAGAGAGAATATTCCCATAATGAAACCCGCCTTCAGATTCCAGCACCCAGCCCCGCACGGCTTCCAGCGGCGCGCCACATTCCGCGCACAAATCACCGGCCGCAGCCAGGGTCAAATCGGCGACCAGGTCTGCGGAATAGTCGCGGCCATGGGTGCTGTTTTTGACGTGGTAGCCGCTTTCATTGGCTCCGGCCACCAGGTTCGGAGATTGCGCGATCAGATCATCCACCACGACGAGGGCATTATTCACGCCGAGAGGCGAAGCGTACCCCGGAACTGCCCCCACCGCCCGGATTTCTGCTTCGGTGGCGAGACGGGTTTCTCCCACCAGGGCGGTCAGTTTGGCTTCGCTCAGAGTCATGTCACCGCGCACCACGACGAAGATGAATTTTTCGTCGGATTTGCGGACGAACATCAGGGCTTTGGCGGTTTTTTGGCGTGGAATGTTCAGGTAGGCGGCCAGCGCTTCGATGGTGGGGCATTCGGGGGTCAGGATGCGTTCGAGCGGGGCAGGCGTTTCGGTGGAGAAAACGGTCTTTTGAACGGTGGCAAGTTCGAGGCGGGCGGCAAAGCCGCAGTCAGGGCAGGCGAGGATTTCGGTCTGGCCGGTTGAAACCGGGTAATAAATTTCATTTTTTCCAAAAAGGAGGGGTAATCCCAGGCGGGAGATGAAGTTCGGTTCGGGGGCGGATTTCTGAACGAAGGATTCGAGCCGGGAGTGGGTCTGTTGCCCCAGCGGAAGCGTTTCTCCGCTATGGGAGATATACCCGGCGCGGACAAGCAAAGCCGCGCCCTGACTGCGGGCGCTGGCGGGATTTTCTCGGTGGGTCTGGATGGGGAGTTGGCTGTAGCGCATGGGAGAGGCTAGACAGGCGGTTCAAAACTGGCGGGGGTTTCGGGTTCGGGGCCCAGGTCGAGATCGACGTGTTCTTCCATGCGCATTTGCCCGCGCAGGAAGGCGCCATCTTCGGTGACAAAGGAAGTGGTGACCACGTCACCCCACACACGGCCCGAGGTGCGGATTTCGAGTTTTTGGGTAGTGATGTTGCCGCGCACCGCCCCGGCAACGATGACCGTGCTGGCGCGTATGTTTTCGCAGGTGACGCGCCCGCTCTCGCCGACGACGAGCATCCCGCGCAGGCCGATCTGACCTTCGAAGGTGCCTTCAATGCGCACGCCGCCGCTGCCGCTGATCTTCCCTTCCCAGATCAGCCCTGGGCCGAGTACGGAGGTGATGCGTTCGACAGCCTGGACGACCGGCGGAGTGAGCGGTTGGGTGTTGGAGGAACTGTTTCGTTTGAACATGCTTTCACCTGAGATTGAAATCAAAAAGGGCACGGTTGCCCGTGCCCCGATTGTAACGCAATTTGGGCTTACTCGCCCTTTTTCTCCGGCTCAGGCGCGGCCATGATGTTATAACCGCTGTCCACGTAATGGATTTCGCCGGTGACGTGAGCAGCCCAGTTTGAGCACAGGTAAACCGCCGCGTTGCCAACATCATCGATGCTGATATTCTCGTGCATCGGATTCATCTCGGCAAAGTTCTTGTGCATCTCGCGGAAACCGGTCACGCCCATGGCAGCCAGCGTGCGCAGCGGCCCGGCAGAAATGGCATTGACGCGGATGCCCTGCGGGCCAAAATCGCGCGCCAGGTAACGGGTAGACGATTCGAGCGCGGCCTTGGCCACGCCCATCATGTTGTAATTCGGCGCCACTTTCACCGAACCATAATAGGTCAACGTCAACAAGGCGCCGCCGGGCCGCATGATCGGCTGAAAAGCCTTCGCCAGCGCCACGAAAGAAAACACGCTGATATCCATCGCCAGGTGGAACCCGGCGCGGCTGGTATTGTAAAACTGCCCCTGCAGTTCATCCTTGTTGGCAAAGCCAATCGAATGCACCAGAATGTCGATTTCGCCAAAATGCGCGCGAGCCCTCTCCGCCACGGCCGCAATCTGCTCATCCGAGGCCACATCGCACTGTTCGACAAAATTGACGCCCAACTGTGCGGCCAACGGCCGGACGCGCTTCTCGAGCATCTCGCCCGCATACGAAAATCCCAACGTCGCGCCTTCCCGCGCAAACGCCTGGGCAATGCCCCAGGCAATCGACTTGTCGTTGGCGAGACCAAAAATTAAAGCATTTTTACCCGATAAAAGGCCCATAGTTCCTCCATTGGTTAGCGTTTCGCCAGAAAACGCCACGGAATCGACTTCCATGGCTCTGGCACACTATATAAACCCACACGCGCGCCAATCGTCACGCTTGAGTCAGGAATCACAACCCCCGGCTCGATCCACAGCCCGGAGTCACTGTTCGTCAGGTCTATATTATTTTGTTGGGAATCGATGCCGAACGCCAGGGTCAATTTGGCCGGACCATTGGTCAGATTCCGCGCTGCGACATTTTTCCGGCGAGACTCGACCACGCTGAGGCCTGCTTCCGTTTCAATGGCACGAATCAACACCGCCGCCGGGAACCCTTCCGCCTCGGTGACGGCATTCAACATCCAGTGCATCCCATAAGTAAAATAGACATACGCCCGGCCCGCCGGCCCGTACATCACCTGCGTGCGCGGTGTTCTTCCCACCCTGGCATGACAGCCCAAATCCGTCTCGCCGATGTAGCCTTCCGTCTCGGTGATAATGCCCGAGAGCCGTTCGCCCTCCAGAATCCGCACCAGGCGGCAGCCCAGCAACTCCCGCGCCACAGTCAACGTTGGGCGGTAGTAAAAAGCCTGCGGAAGCGGATTACTCATTCCCCGGCCAGTGCGCCCGATCCCCAATCACTTCCACCCGCCAGCGATGCGCGAGTGGATAATAATAAAATGTCGAAAACGACGTATTTCCCAACCGGAAGCGCGCGCCCTGAAAATTCGGCTGTGGCGTAATGCCCAAAATGGCATAGAGCACCATATTCAAAATCGCGCCGTGCGAAGCCACCAGGTAACGTCCGGGCGGGCGCTGCAAGAGCTTGTGCAGCGCCTGCCCGCCACGCAGATACAGCGCCCAATCGCCCTCACCCGTTTCAGCCACCGAATCATACGGCGTGGAAAATTCCGGATCCGGGTAATACTGCTGAACTTGCTCCCAGGTCATGCCCGATCGCTTGCCGTTATCGCGTTCCATCCAGAGCGGATCCGTTTCCACGGAAGAAATGCCCACTCCGGCGGCAACAATTTGGGCTGTTTCCAGCGCGCGGCTAAGCGGGCTGGAGATGACCGCATCGAAGGTCAGCGCCTCAGCCTGCCAGCGCGCAGCCAAAGCCCGCGCCTGGGCGCGGCCTGTTTCGGAGAGCGGATAATCCGCCTGCCCCTGGAAGCGATTTTCCGCATTCCCAATCGATTCGCCATGGCGCAACAAAGTGAGGCTGTAAACAGGTTGGGCTTTCATGGTTGCCTGCCCTGCTTCTTGAGCAAATAGACCGGCCGGCCTTTGACCTGTTGGAAGATATAGCCGACATAGACGCCGATAAAGCCCAGCAGGATCATGATGATCCCACTGGCAATCAACAAAATCGCCATCAGCGAACTCCAGCCGGGGGCAATATAGACATTGGCCGGTTTGGTGATGAAAATGAAGAGCACATAAACGATCTGCGCC
This sequence comes from uncultured Anaerolineae bacterium, assembly GCA_903875215.1. Lineage (GTDB taxonomy): Bacteria > Chloroflexota > Anaerolineae > Anaerolineales > Villigracilaceae > UBA5195. The sequence goes on along the minus strand of CAIQVH010000030.1, from coordinate 161,423 downwards.
AGCGCCAGGATCAGGAAAAGCCCGCCCACGCTCAGGCCAATATAAAGCGGCATCAGCGAAAACGAAAAAATCGCATCGGAGGCGAGCCGGAACATTTTGCCGAGCGAATATTTCGACTTCCCGGCCAGCCGTTTTTGCTCGTGATAGGGCAGAATCACGGATTTATACCCAATCCAGGCGATCATCCCGCGCAGAAAGCGATGATATTCGGGCATCGCTTTGAGCGCATCCAGCGCCTGGCGCGATAAAGCGCGGAAATCCGCCGCCCCCTGCTGGATGTGCGTGCCGCTGATCTGGTTGATCAACCAATAGAACCCTTCTGAAGTCGCGCGCTTAAACGAGAAAGAATGATTCTCCTCAATGCGCTGGGCCTGGACGATATCGTAGCCCTGCTCGACCAGCCTGATCATCTCCGGGAGCATTTCCGGTGGATGCTGGCCATCGCCATCCAATGAGATGATCACGTCGCCCTCGGCAGCCTCCAGCCCGGCGGTCAGCGCAGCCTGGTGGCCGAAATTGCGGCTCAGGCTAAGAAGCTTTACCCGCTCATCCTGCGCGGCGAGCTGCTCGAGCGAGTCCGCGGTTCCATCGGCAGAACCATCATCCACGTAATAAATCCGAAACTGATACGGCAAGGCATCGATCACCGCCATAATTTTCGTGTGGGTGGTTTCAATCACTCCGGCTTCGTTAAAGACCGGGATAACGAGGGCAACATCAAGCGCTTTCGTCATACTTTACCTTTTTGCGTAATTTTTCTCCAACCAGGCGCTGTAACCATCCTGCCCGAGCACCGATTTGACCCATTCGGCGTTGTCGAGATACCACTGCACCGTGGCGCGAATCCCGCTCTCGATGTCGTGGCGCGGCCTCCAGCCCAGTTCGCGGCGGATTTTGGTGATGTCCATCGCGTAGCGGCGGTCGTGGCCGGGGCGGTCTTGAACATGCGTCATCAGGTTGGCGTGCGGCGCGCGCGCCGGGCGCAATTCATCCAAAATGGAGCAAATTTCCTTGACCAGATCGATATTGTAAGGCTGGTTGCCACCGCCAACATTGTAAGTTTCTCCGAGTTTACCATTTTTGACCACCAGATAAACCGCCTCGCAGTGATCTTCGACATACAACCAGTCGCGGATCTGCCTGCCGTCGCCATAAATCGGCAGCGCCTTGCCCTGGATGGCGTTCAGCACCATCAGCGGGATCAGTTTTTCGGGAAACTGGAACGGCCCGTAGTTGTTCGAGCAGTTCGTCATCGTCACCGGCAAGCCGTAGGTGTGAAAATAGGCCCGCACCAGGTGATCGGAGGAGGCTTTACTGGCCGAATAGGGGGAACGCGGATCGTATGGCGTCATCTCGCTGAAAGCTGGATCCGAGGCAGCCAGCGACCCGAAGACTTCATCGGTGGAAACGTGGTGGAATCTCCTCCCGGACATCCCGCCGCTCTCTGCCCAGGCTGTTTTCGCCGCGTCGAGCAGGGTGAAGGTCCCGATCACATTCGTCTGGACAAAAGCCGCCGGGCCGTGGATCGAGCGGTCGACGTGCGACTCAGCCGCGAAATGGATGACCGTATCGATGGCCTGTTCCCGAAGCAGACGCAGCACCAGCTCCCCATCGCAAATATCGCCCCGGATGAAGGTATGACGCTTCTCATCCGGCAGCTCCTTGAGATTTTCCAGCGACCCGGCATAGGTCAGCGCATCGAGGTTGTAGACGTGCGCTTCCGGCTCAGCCTTGAGCAGGTAACGGACAAAATTGGCGCCAATAAACCCCGCCCCCCCGGTGACAAGGACATTCTTCATGGTCTCACCCTTAATGACATTAATTCCCTGAACAACTCAGGACTTGTTTCACCTGCTGGTAAGCCGCCAGCAACTCGGCACTCGGAGAGGAGGCGTCCAAAACCCGTTCCCAGACATCGCAAACCGTCGGCTGCATGCTGGGCGGCGATTTGGCCGCCAGCGCCGAAAGCTTCAGGGCCTGCTCGGGTTGGTTGGTCACCAAAAAGGCTTCCAGGAAAAGGAGATATTCAAAATTATCATTCGGCTTGAGCCCGGTTTTTTGGGCGTCCTGCCACAAACCAATAACTTCCTCCCAGTTCCCAACCTGGCGGGCCAGGTCAGCGCGCTGGTAGGTATTGCACCAATCATCAGCTGGTTCAATGCCCAATTCCTTGCTCAGGAAAGTGCTGAAACCATTCCCTTCCTGAATCCGATTGACAGCTGAAAACGAACTAACCGTGCGTAGGCGGTCAGACAGGCTGCGGATAGCGGCCTCCTGCGGACGAAGAACATGCAAACACTGCCCATTACCCGGTTCGAAAGTAAAAAGCACAATCTCGTGGCTATTTCCCTTAAACACCATCGAGCGATGACGGGTGAACAACGTCATCCCCTGCACAAATTCTTCGTAATCCTTGCTGAAATTTGTTGTAATGCCGTAGAACCAGGCCTTCATGCGGCCCTGTTCCTCCTCACCCCGGCTGGCATAAAGGGTATTGATGGCGTAGGCGGTTGGATAATCGCCCATCAGCGAAAGCACTTCGCCCTCGGCAACCAGCGCCGTATTGGGTTCTAAAGCCGGGACACGGACTGCCAACTGCTGAAAAAAATTCACTTCCTTTTCCCAGGCCTTGCGGAAGCCATTGGCATTCCGCAAATGCCAGCCAGCCGACAAGCCCACAAATATCGCCAACAAAATGATGCGCGCCTGGCGGGAAACAACCAACGTTTCGAGCAGCGAAATCACGATCAGCGCAGCCCCTAGCATAGGCGCCAGCCCAAAGCGACTATTCCACAGAGAATTTTTCTCGTTTAAGAAAATCCCCCCAACATAAGGCGGAATCAGACCAAAAATAACGATTGCCAACCCCAACCAAAAAGCCTGCTTCGACCATGCGCTGTCGGAGCGCCCTTCTGATTCGGATTCAGGACTCTTGATCAGATAAAGATAGGCCAACGACCCGGAAATAATCGCCAAAACCAGGGCCAGTTGATTGATTCGCACATTGAAATCCAACCAATCCGGTTCAAGGAGTTTATACCAAGACGAAACCACCACCAGCACCACGTCCGGGATCAGGTTGGTGAGCAACATCCAAATGCCCAGGAGCGGATTATGTAGCAAGGTTTCGATGATGACTGGCTGATTCCGGTTTTTGATCGGGACAACATAGATAAAAAAGCGCCAGTAGATATAAGCACCCAGCACAAGAAGATAGGGAAGCCACAGCTTGAGCGCTTTGATAGTTCGCGCACGCAAATCCTTTTCTGACGGCGTAAGCACCAGCCAAAGAATGACTGGACGCAGAAACTCATAACCGGCATAGTATTCCACCGATAAAATCGTAATCGCTTCAAAGACCAGAGAGAGCACTGTCCATAACCAAAACCTGCCTGGTTCCTGAATAGAGCGCACCATAAAATAAAGCGAGAGCCCCATGAAAAAATAGTTGATCCAAATGTGCAGGTAAGTGAACGCCAAAGGTTGAAGGGTGAAAAAGGGGTAGAGCGCAAACACCAGGGCGGCAAAAAAATTCTGGCGGTGGGCATTCGGCCACAAGCGGCGCAGAATCAACCAGAAGATGATCACAGTCATCCAGCGTGCCACCAGTGCAGCCAGATGCCAGGTCAGCGGGGTAAACCCCAGACCCGCGAATAATATCTGATTGATATAAAGCACAAAAGGTGCGCCATCATAATAAACAAAGTTGGCCAGTCCCGTGGTGCCCAGTGCATATGTATTATAGACATACAACCAATCATCCTGATAAATTCCCAGGCTGGGGATCAACACACCAAAGGCCATCCCAAGTGCCACCAGAAAGGCAAATGGTTTGCTCCACTCAGAGGCGAGAAACTTCAGGATTGCTTGCGAGATGTAATTACGCATGTCATCTTTCCTAAAAAATAAAGTTCGTCACGGCTTCAATGACCTGTTCCTGCTCAACGCCGGTCAGCAGATTATGAAACGGCAATCGCACCAGCCGGTCGCTGACACTTTCCGTCACGGGACAATCTCCCGGCTGGCCGCCAAACTCGCGGCCCATGTCCGAAAGATGCAGGGGCAGGTAATGGAAAACGGTGTAAATGCCCTGCTCGCGCAGGGTCATGATGAAGCGCTGGCGCGTCTCGAGGTCAGGCATCAGGACGTAATACATATGATAGGCCTGCTCGGTATGCCCCGGGACGGTCGGCAGGGTCACACCGTTTTTCACCGCCCAATCCTTGAGTGCCAAGTCATATGTGTGCCAAAGCGTCTTGCGATGGTTCTGGATGCGTTCGCGCTGCTCCAACTGCCCATATAAGAACGCCGACAAAATATCTGAAGGCAGATACGAGGAGCCGATATCAACCCAGGTGTATTTATCAACCTGGCCGCGGAAAAAACGAGAGCGATTGGTGCCTTTTTCACGGATAATTTCCGCGCGTTCGACCAGGCGTTCGTCATTGATCAGAATCGCGCCACCCTCGCCGCTGGTAAAGTTTTTCGTTTCATGGAAACTTTGCGAGGCCATCGAGCCGAACGTGCCGAGAAATTTACCCTTATATTTGCCAAACAACCCATGAGCATTATCCTCGACAACCGGGATGTTATGGCGATTGGCAATTTCCATGATGGCTTCCATCTCACAGCCGACGCCGGCATAATGCACCGGGACAATCGCCCTAGTTTTGGGCGTGATCAGCGCCTCGAGTCTGGTTTCGTCAAGATTCAAAGTATCGGGGCGGATGTCGACAAAGGCTGGCCGCGCGCCGCGCAGCACGAAAGCGTTGACGGTCGAGACAAACGTAAAGTCCGGGATAATCACTTCGTCGCCAGGGCCAATCTCCAGCAGGATCGCCATCATCTCGAGCGCGTGGGTACAGCTGGTGGTCAGGAGAGCCTTGCGGACACCCAATTCCTGTTCCAAAAGAGCATGGACTTTCTTGGTGAACTGCCCATCGCCGGAAATATGGCCACTGGCAATCGCCTGGGCGATATATTCGAGTTCTTTGCCAATCGGAGCAGGCCGATTAAAGTCAACACGCAGGGGATTTTCGGGCATACAGAGAGGGCCTCCGTCAAACGATGAATTTCAGTGCCTCAGAACCGGTCATAAATAACAAATCAAGCACACTCACCTGCCCATCGAAGGGTGGATAGAGTTGGGGATATTCAGGGTAATTGTAGACCATGTATTCAAGCGTAATCCCGGCAGCGGCAAATTTTTCAGGCTCGATGTAATCGCGCGCAGAGGGGCCGCTGATGTAATGTGTGGTGCCGACTTTGGTTAGAATCTGGATCAAACGATCAGTCTTCTGCCCATCGATACCGGGAATGTCGGAGGAGCGCATGAAACGGGTATGGGTGTTGCCCAATTCGCGGGTCAAGGCCAGGGTAAAGTCGATAGTGAAATCCGCCAACAGGGTATCCTGTCGCTCGAAAAACAGTTCCAATAGCGAGGCATAGGAGCGAAAATAAGGGGCTTTGGCGTAGGCAAAGGTCAGCGCCTTCCAATGGTTTTTGGCCCAGGGCCTGGACCAGTCGATTCTGGCATCCTTAATTAACAGCCCTTCGATGGCCCCGCCACTGTGAACGGGGATGGTCAGCCACTGTTTGCCCTGGGCAGTTTTGATTTGGTTGCGATTGCGCCAGCCATGTTTATCGTACTGAACATCATCATAAAAAATGAACAGGTCAGCCTTGGAAATCTGGTGAAAATACCCACGCCAGGGTATGTATGAAGGCTGGAGAATGACAACGTTCACTTTTTCTCCCCAACGAGCATGGTCAAAACCTGATAGGTGGGGCGGCCCTGGGTGCGGTCAAAGACCCGCGCCAAGTATTCGCCCATGATCCCAAGGGCAAATAACTGAACGCCACTGAAAATACTGATAGCCGAGGCCAGGAATGGAAAACCAGGTTCAGAACCAATCACAAAGTAAATAACCAGCACGTAAAGTAGCAGTAACATCCCGACTACGGTGAAAAAGAACCCGAGGATACTGGCAAAACGTAAAGGAACGGTGGTGTAACCAGTAAGTAGAGTCAAGGTCAGGCGGATCAATTTGCCCAGCGTGTAATTGGAGCGGCCAACCATGCGGGGCATTTCCTCGACAGGGACGGTGCCGAAACGGTCAGTGCCCCAGGTCAACAGGTAGTCGAGCAACAGTTCCGGCCCCTGATAGGATTGGAAGGCATCGCGCAAATGGGTACGGAATATACGATAGGAGGTTATGTTGGTGATGGAGCGCTGCCCCATCACCAAGCCGACAACGCGTTTAGCCGCCACCGAGGTCAGATTGCGCCACCAGCTCTGCGACATCTTTTTCGGCACGCCAAAAACAACATCGTAACCTTCGTTCAACTTTTTGAGTAAAACAGGGATTTCCTCGGGTGGATTTTGCAAGTCATCATCGAGTGTGACAGTTAATTCATAACGGACCGCGCGCACGCCGCACAGCAGGGCGTTATGTTGGCCGTAGTTGCGCATCAGGCGAATCCCAACCACCCAGGAGTAACGCTCAACAAGTTTTTCGATCACCTGCCAGCTATCGTCCGGGCTGCCATCACACACCAGGATGACTTCGTACGCTTCGGCAAAACCTGAGAGAACCTGGCCGAGGCGTTCTGTTAATTCTGCGATGGTATCCTGGCCGTTATAGACAGGCACAACTACCGAAATATTCATCCGATCACCGTTAGTTCAATCTTTGCGCACCAAGATGGTAAAGTCATACAGCTTGTAATCATGGAGCAGGGCTACGTTTTTGGAAAAGTTTCGCTTGCAATAATCAAAGAAAAACAGCGGATCGGCGTAATACAGGTCAGGGCGCATCCGGTCGGCATCGGAATACTTGGTGAGCATATTGAAGGAGAAACCCCGGCTAGCGTGGTCACTCATCTGGCGCAGGCATTCGACGACGATTTTCGTCCACGCATCATAATCAGCATCAAGTTTCATGTTGAATGTGCCGCACAAGGTGGCATAGTCGAGCACCGGTACATCGGCAATGTTCGCCGTGAACCAGCAATCGGGGTTATGCAGGTGTAACTCGCGGCCTTTTTCAACCATTGGCAAAGAAATATCATAGCCGACATAATGCAATTGATGACCAATGCGCAGCAGGTAATCATACATGGCACCAAAGCCAGAACCAAAATCGAGCAAGGAATACTTCTGGCTGGTATTGAAGACTTTCAGCAACTGCAAAAAACGGATTTCTTGAGCCTCAGCGGAATTGTAGTCAACGCCCCGCGGAGTTGCGCCGTGGATTTCTAATTTTTCAGCAAAATAATCCTTAACTTTTTCTAACTCACGATATTCTGGCATAAATTCCTCGAGTTTTTAGGCTTATTTTGTGGTCTTGCCAATGATGTAAGAACGGCGACCGCCAGTACGTTCAAAAACCCGCGCCAGGGGATATAAGATGGCTGGAGAATGACAACGCTCATGCCTGCGTCCTGCGTGAAATGATATAGGCCGGGCGATCCATGGAGCGGTTGAACATGTGTGCCAGATATTCGCCAAAAATTCCCAGCACTAGCAATTGGGCCCCACTGAACAGGGAAATGATGGAGGCCAGGAAGGAAAAACCAGGCAGGCTACTGAACACAAAGTAAATATAAAGAACATACAGAAAAACGCCCAGCCCGAACAAGGTCATGGCAAAACCCAGCCAGCTGGCCATCCGCAAGGGAGCCGTGCTATAACCGGTTAGGATCAGCATGGCTGCTTTGACCAGCGTTGGGAAACTGTAATTGGAATGTTCCGCCGGGGGGATATTGACAATGACCGAAGTAAAACGCGTGGTACCCCATGAAAGCAAAACATCCAACGTCAGGCTGGGGCTTTGGAAATTAGCAAACGCCTCGCGCAACTCGGTTCGGAAGACCCGGAAGGCCGAAATATTGCGCACCGAAGGCACTCCCATCACATTCGCCAGCATGGTTTTCATGGTTTTGGTCATCCAGTTGCGCACCGCACCCTGTGGCAGTTTGCGCGGCGCGCCATAAACCACATCGAAGCCATTTTCCAATTCGGCCAATAGGAGCGGTAATTCTTCAGGCGGATGCTGTAAATCCTGATCCAGGGTAACGCAGATTTCGTAGCGAGCCTCGCGCACCCCGCACAGGGTGGCGTTATGCTGCCCATAATTGCGCATCAGACGAATACCTCGCACCCACGAATATCTAACTGACAATTGCTCAATGACAGCCCAACTATCATCTGGGCTGCCATCATTAACCAAAATTACCTCGTATTTTTCTGCCATACCGGGGAAAGCCTTGGCCAAACGTTCAACCAGGGCTGTAATCAAGAATTCTCCACGGTAAACAGGGATCACAACAGAAACATTCATAGAACTAGGGTCCATCGGGATTAGGCGCTAAGACTTGAATATCGTAATATTTACTCATACAAAGCGTGACATAAAACTTAGGATTGTCATTGGGCTCAAACACGCCCGCCCAGTTTTGTTTGGGAGGAATACGCACCACATCTTTTCCACTCTCTTTGGCAGCCATGATCTGGGCATCCATGGCATCCCACTGTCGTGCGTAAGTAATATAAGCAGATCGCGAAGCATAGAGATGCTGAATATTTACCCAAGCGGCAAACCAAAAACCAATCGCCAATGTAACGAACAAGGCCAATCTCAACCAAAAATCACTAGCAATTGTTGGAGCCTGCCAGACTCCTAACAACACTCCACCAACCATGAAATTTACCACCAAGAAATAAACAGCTATGATCAAAGTCCGATCTGGGGCAGCATCAGATAAACCGAAAGCAGCCGGCACAAAACAACCAAAAACGAAGATCAAACCGTTGATAAAAGCTGCCACAGACATCCAAACTGGAGTTTTCAGCTTGACACTTAACTGGATCCCTACCCAAATGCCGCCCAAAATGGAGGCCAATAATCCAAAAATTCTTTCAGGCGCACCAAAAAGCCACGACAGAAATGAAAAATATGCCTTTCCAGCAATGATGAGTATGTTCAAAGGGTTTGGGGATTCTGGAAAATATGCCTGACGAACAGCGTTCCCAGGTGAGGCCACCATCACGATTAATCCAATCAAAGCGCCCAAAAAACCAGCCGCAAGGAAATGATATGCTGGCGATTTCCGGTCCAGATTTTTGGTACAAAGCCCCAACACCAGCAATTCAGCAAACAAGACAACTTGCACAGGAGTAAAAGTTTCACTAAAGCCCGAATTGATGAATGTAATTGAAAAACTGACCACATAGCCTGCTACGTTTGCCCAATTACCCTGAATATTTCGTTTAAAAGTTTGATAAAGCGAAATATCAAATGTCAAAAGCACTAGAGGGATACTGTAAGCGCGCATCCCTCCCCACCAATATAAAGATTGAGGCACGTTGGGGCTAAGTAAAAGAATAGAAAAAAGTACAGTAACACCAATAGCTATTGCAATTTGCAACTTAATTGTTCGATCCAACTGGACAGGTAAAAGTGACATTACAGCCGACATCGTAACTAACAACCAGATGAACAACACAGTGGGAACGACAAAAGGCATCCCTGCGCGGCCAACAAACTCGAGCAAGTAGTCGAAAATACTGGTTGAATAACCACCGCTCCAACTCCGATACCAATACCAGATGGAACGCAAAAATCCCAGGCGTTGTACCATGTAAGCCGAACAGTAATCATCAGCAAGAAAACGCGTAAAACTTCCTAGATAGCCGTGCAACATTAAGCCAACGCTGGCTGGTAAAAATAAAATAAGCCAACCCCAAAATGTTACTCGCTTCAGCATAATTTCTCCAGGGGCATTGGAATATAAATGTAAATATCTAGATTCGTGGATTGGATTTTACCACTGATAAGAAAGGGGCAGGTCTGAGACCCTGCCCCTGTGAAAGCATCACAATTCCACGCCGTGTTTTTCTTTCAACAACCCAAGAGTGCGCTCCACCTCGGCTTTGACCTGCGCCCCGCTCCAGCCCAGACATGTTCCCATGATTTCGGCCAGTTCCTCGACCAGCTGGCGGGAGATGTTTCCCAGCCAGGCCAGCGTTGAACGGCGCAACAGCAAATCATCAACATGGACGGCTTTTTCCTGCAAGACCAGGAATTCCACTTCGCGGCGTGTCCAACCTTCGAGCGCTTTCAAGGCCTGATCAGGGCCGGCAACTAGATATTTCGCCACCTCGAGCGCTCGCGTGCCGTAGCGTTCGAACAGCGCCTTGGGTTTCAACTCACCCAGCTTGGTTTCGTCAGCGATCTTTTTGATGAACCCCACCTGGGCATAACCCACCACTGGATAATCTTTCCCGCCGCCGATCGCGATTTTCCTGGTGTCGGCCTTGCGCGACATCCCAAACAGGGACAGTAATTTATCGGTCACCTGCTCAGAGAAAGCGCGGTAGCTGGTCCATTTGCCACCGACTAGTGAATAGACCGGGATTTCTCCGGCTTTATCTTCCTTGATGCTGTGGTCACGGGTAATCTGCCCGGTGGTTTTGGCATGCATATATTCGAGCGGGCGGACGCCTGAGAACCGGAAAACGATGTGGTCGCGGGTGACTTTGATCGTCGGGAAGACACGCGCCACCAGGTCGATGAAATACTGCTCTTCGGCAGGCGTGCAGACTGCGTCATCAGGATTTTCAATCGGAATATCGCTCGTGCCGATAATGACTTTATCGTAGAACGGGAAAATCAAAACGATGCGGCCATCCTTGTTTTCAAAGAAAAACTCATTTTTACCGATCGCTTCGCGCAGTTCAGGGTGGTTGAGCACCAGGTGCGAGCCTTTGGTCCCGCCGATATAACGGCGAGACAGGCCAAAGGTGGAGTTGACCATGTCGATCCACGGCCCGGCGGCGTTGATGATGATTTTCGGGGCAATCTCGAAAGTCGAACCTGATAATTCATCGCGCAAGGTGACGGTTTTGCTGTTGACGCCGACGAAGCTGACATAGTTCAGAGCCTTGCCGCCATCCGCTTCGCCGTCCAGCACCAGTTCGACAGTGTAGCGTTCCGGCGACAGGATTTGCCCATCGTAGTAGGTGGCGGTGTATTTGATATCGGACGACAGCTTGGGATATTTTTCGAGTGACTTTGCGCGGCCTTCGAACTTGTGCGGCGGAACGGTTCCCTGGGCCCTGGTGAAGGTGTCGTAGAAAATCAGGCCAATTTTGATAACCAGCGCGCCGCGTTCGGCGGGTTTGTCGAGCAGGTTCAGGAATTTGAACGGGGCGTTGAGCAGGCCGGAGAACAGTTTGAACATCGGCACGACAGTCGGAAGCGGCTTGACCACGTGCGGGGCATTCTCGATCATGCGATTGCGCTCCTGCACGGCTTCGCGGACGAGGCGGAATTCGCCGTTTTCGAGGTAACGAATGCCGCCGTGCGCCATGTGCGAGGAAGCGGCCGAAGCGCCCGAGCAGAAATCGCCGCGGTCAATGAGCAAGACGCTGACGCCATTCAACGCCAGGTCGCGGAAAGTGCCAACGCCATTGATGCCGGCGCCTACGATCAGAACATCGGGAGATTGGGTTTGCAAAGTGGTGAGAAGGTCAGAGCGATTCATCGCGATTTCCATTCTGCATGAGGCCTGTAGGTCGTCATGCGCGGCGAGTTTGTGAAATTTATTACTATCCTATTTTACGCCCATTTCATCAGCGCACCAGCATTTTGCGAAAATTTCCCGTCAGCTTTTTGCCAGCGCCAAAAAGACATCTTCGAGCGTTGGTTCACCGGGCTGGATGGAGGAGACGGTCACACCCGCAGCCTGCAAAGTTTTCTGGATCGTTTTCGTCCCGCTTCCGGGTTCGAGAATCACCCGCAAATGATCTCCCGCCAAAGCAGTGCGCAGCACGCCGGGAGTTTTTTCCAGCGCGGCCAGGCCAAGCAACAACGGGGCGGCATAGATTTCATAGATTTCGCCGGGAATATAACGTTGTTTGAGCACACCGGGCGTATCCATAGCCAATAATTTCCCGTTGCGCATCATCCCGACTCGGTGGCAGTACTCGGCTTCATCCATGTAATGTGTGGTGACAAGGATGGTGACACCTTGCGCGGCCAGGTCATAGATCAGGTCCCAGAACACGCGCCGGGCGGTAGGATCCACTCCGGAGGTTGGTTCATCCAAAAAGAGGAGTTTTGGCTGGTGGACGAGTGCAATGCCCAGCGCCAGGCGCTGCCGCCATCCCACCGAAAGGTCACCCGTCAGGGCTTTTTCGTGCCCGGTCAGGCCCACATGGGCCAGTGTTTCCGCAATCCGGGCCCTGTCGGTGATGCCATACACCCCGGCATAAAATTGCAGGTTTTCCCACACCGTCAAATCATCATAAATCGCAAACTTCTGCGACATGTACCCGGCCCGCATGCGCACTTGTTCCGTCTGGCTGAAAGCATCATAGCCCATCACGGTGGCGCTGCCCGAGGTGGGTGCCAGCAGCCCCAGCAGCATACGGATGGTGGTGGTTTTCCCGCAGCCGTTAGGGCCAAGATAACCGACGATTTCCCCGGCGTTGACTTCAAATGAGACTTGGTCAACCGCAGTAAAATCGCCGAATTTGCGGGTCAATTCATCGACATAGATCATGGGTAAAGGCATAAGAGCTCCAGGGCGAAATTCAGAATTATGAATGCAGAATCAAGTACCTGATTGACTGACAAATGTTATTTTTCTCACCATGAAGGCACAAAGACACCAAGTTTTGAAGGGAAATCCCAGAAATTCTTGGTGCTTTCGTGTCTTTGTGGTGAATTTATACTTTTTGCCAATCAAACAGATCAAGTTCACAATTCCGGATTCGTCATTTTGAATTTTCCAATACCGACTTCAAGCGCACCAGGTTTGCTTCCATCTGGCTCTTAACCTGCCCGACCAGCAGCCCTTCGGCGACTTTGAAAAAACCGGCCGGGTTGCCCTCGGCGTGCAGCGAGATTTTCGCTCCGCTGCCAGCTGGTTTCAGCGTAATAATAACAGTCACTTGCATCGGCCCGGCCTGGTTGGTGAAACCAAATTTGCTGGGCGGCTCGAAGGTGGTAATTTCCATATTCCCGTCAAGCTGGCGGCCCATCACTTCGGCGGCAACTTTGAATTTTGAGCCAACCCCCGGCGCACCCGGCGTGACCTGCTCAATTTTGGCAACCATCGACTGCCACTTGGGCAGGTTGAGCGGGTTGGAGAGAAAAGCGGATACATCGGGCAGCGGGCGATCAACCAGAGTGGAAAGGTCTAAAGTAATCATTTTTACTCCATTTGGCATGCCAGGGCAACCCTGGCTTATTCGTCATGCGCCAGCGCCATAAATACATCTTCCAACGCCGGAGGGATGGGGCGGGAGTCGAGTAGCGTTCCGCCACCCGCCGGGATGGTGGTTTTCAACAAGCGCATGACCGCCTGCGCCTGGCCTGCCTCCACCCGCAGGTGCAGCCGGTCGCCAAAAGCACGCACATCTTCCACGCCCGGCTGCTGCGCGGCAATCTGTTTCAGCAACGGCAGCGGCGACCCGCGCAGTTCCAGGATGCGCTCATCGAGTATGGAACGTAATTGGCCGGGCGTGCCTTCTGCGATCAATTGTCCCTTGCGCATAAAGCCGATGCGGTTGCAGCGGGCGGCTTCATCCATGTAGGGTGTGGAGATGATGACGGAGACGCCCTCACCCCTAACCCCTCTCCCGGCGGGAGAGGGGAACTCATTCTCCCCTCCCCCGTGGGGGGAGGGGCCGGGGGTGAGGGAAACCAGTTTGATGATCAACTGCCAGAAATCCTGGCGCGTGACCGGGTCTACGCCGGTAGTGGGTTCATCCAGCAGCAAAACCTGCGGGCGGGTGACGAGGGCCGAGGCCAGCCCCAGTTTTTGTTTCATGCCGCCAGAAAGCATCCCGGCGAAGCGGTCTTTGAAAGGGGCCAGGCCTACAAAGTCGAGCAGTTCCATGCAGCGCGGATACCACTCATTGGATTTCATCCCGCGCACTTCGGCAAAGAAGCGGATGTTTTCCAGCACGGTCAAATCTTCATACATGGAAAAACGCTGGGAGAGATAGCCGATGTGGGCGCGGGCCTGCTCGGTCTGTTGGCGGATGTCGTAACCCGCCACAGTGACATCACCCGCATCTGCGCGCAGCGCACCGCACAGCAGCCGCAGCGTGGTGGTTTTCCCGGCCCCATCCGCGCCCACCAGCCCGTAGATTTCGCCGGGCGCGACTTCAAATGACACACCATCGACGGCGTGGGTGTGGCCGAAAGATTTTTGAATGTTAGTTACTGTAATCATGTTATTCCGTTTTCCAGTTTTCCAGTTTTCCAGTTTAGCGGCTTTCAGCGTCAGTTTCATTCACATTGTATTCAGCCTGTTCATCACGAATTTGGCTGGCTTGTGAATTGGACACCAGATAAGCAATAAAACGGACAATTTGCCGTAACGCTTTATTAGATAACTCATAAGCTTTCTGGAATTCACCGGCGCTGATATAGGACTGGTCGAGCGCCACGTAAAGCTGACTGCGAACTTCGGCAGATGAGCCTTTGGCAATGCCAAGATAACGGATAAATTGTGCCTGTGTCTGGTTTTCAAAGCCTTCGGCGATGTTACTCATCACCGAAACGGCTGCGCGTCGAATCTGATCTTTCAACCCAAAATCGCGAGAGAATTTATCATGGTTGGTGAGTTCATACACCAAACTGGTCAACTCTCGGGCTGTTTTCCAGGCTTCAATATCCTCGAAACGTGAAATTGTAGGCATAGCTCTCTACTGTTCAATTCCATCACCCGGTTATCAAAACAACTGAACAACGGGATAACCGGACAACCGAAAACTATTTGAACACCACATCCGCTGGCATACCGGCCTTGAGTTTGGCTTCGGGATCATCCATACGCAGTTTGATGGCAAAGACGGTGGATTTGCGGCCTTCCACGGTCTGGACGTTGCGCGGGGTGAATTCGGCTTTTTCGGAGATGTTGGTGACAGTGGCGGTGAAAATCTGGCCGGGGAAGGAATCAACGGATACATCTGCAGCCTGGCCCAGGCTGATTTCGCCATAGCGGTCTTCGGGGATGTAGACGGTGATGGTCAGGTCATTGGCGCGCGCCAGGGTGATGACAACTGCTCCAGGGCTGGCAATTTCTCCGGGTTCGAGGTTGCGGTCGATCACCGAACCATCTTCGGGGGCGGTGACGGTTAATTTGGCAAGCTGGGCATTGATCAGCGCCAGGCTGGCTTCGGCCTGTTTGACGGCCTGCCTGGCCTGGTCGGCGGCGGCTTTGGCCTGGTCGAGGCTTTTTTGGGCGGCGGCCACTTTGGGAGAAAGTTCGCCGGTCTGCAGGGCGCGCAATCGGTCGGCGGCCAGGTCGTAGCGTTCCTTGGCAACCCGGTGTTCGGCACGCGACTGGAGCACATCCACAGCGCCATCGGTGGTCATGGCATCATCAAAAGCCTTCTGGGCATCATCCAGTTCGGATTTGGCGTCATCGAAGCGAGTCTGGGCGGCATCACGCAGTTCCTGATCGGTGCCGTTGGTGTTGTCGAGGATGGTCTGGGCAATCTGGAAAGCGGCGCGGGCTGTGATGAGACGTTGTTCTGCGTTGAGAAAATCACCGGAGGTGGCTTTGTCTTCATAGAATTTAACGTTATCAACCGCTTTATCCAGCGCGGCTTTGGCGTCGTCCAATTCAGCTTGCAGGCCGCTGATCTGATCGGTTTTCCCGAAATACCAGGCAGGCTGGTTGAAATCGGTGGGGGCGGCGTTGGTTTTCCAGTCGTCGAGACGCTTGGTTTGCTCCTCGTTGAGAGCGTTGATCAGTGCCAGGTCGTACTGCGCCTGGGCGCTGGCAACGGCCGCCTCAGCGGTGACGATGGCCGCGTTAGCGGTATCCAGCGCGGCCTGGGCCGATTGCTTCTGGGCGTTGAGCAGAGTCCCGTCGAGGCTGAAAAGCACATCGCCCTGCTTGACGCTGTCGCCCTGATTCACATTCACGCTGACGAGTTTGCCAGAAATCTCGGGCGAGAGCTTGATCTGAGTACTTTCCACCGTGCCGGAAGCGGAAAGCCCGGTGGCTGTGGCCGCGCTGGCGGGGAGAATCTGCGGGAAGAAGAAGTACACGGCACCGGCAATGATTGCCAGGACGACAATGATAATCACGGGAAGCGGGGGGCGGTTGTGGGACATTTTGACTCCTATAATTCGCAATTGGGAAATGGTAATTTTTAATCAAGACGCTTGCGGAAGCGCATGGCGGCAGCGCCCATGATGACCACGCCAAAAATGGTCAAGGCGGTGACATCGTTCCAGATCATCTCAATGCCGACGCCTTTGAGCAGCAGCACGCGGATGATGGTCAGGTAATAGCGCAAGGGCATCAGGTAAGAAATCCAGTAAAGTACTTTGGGCATGGCATCCAGCGGGAAGAAGAAGCCCGAGAGGAAGATACTCGGCAGCAGCGTCATCCAGACGGTCAGCATGGCTTCCTGCTGGGTGTTGGCAATGGTGGAGGCCAGCAGGCCGATGCCCAAACCCGAGAGCAGGAACAGCGCCGAAAGCAAGATGATCAGCATCATCGAGCCGCGGATGGGCACACCAAACCACCAGTGGCCTACCAGCAAGACTTCGATGGTGTCGAAAAGACCAAGGATGGTGTACGGCAGAATTTTGCCGAACACCAACTCCCACGAGCGGATGGGAGTGACGATCAACTGTTCAATCGTCCCGCGCTCGCGCTCGCGCACCACGGCGCTGGCGGTCAGGATGGCGGTGATGGCGTACAGGATCATGCCGATCACGCCGGGGATCATGAAATAGGATGAAATTAAATCGGGGTTGTACCAGACGGTGGTGCGGACTTCCACTGGCGGCTGGAGTTTGAGATTCTGCCCGCTGCGTGAGACTTTTTCGGCCAGGATGCCGGTGGCGTGCGTCTGGCCTATCAGCTGGGCAGCGGATAGGGCGGTGGATGCCACAGTGGGGTCGGAACCATCCAGGATAAAGGCTACCTGCGCGGAACCAGCTGCCAGCGCGCTGGCATAGTCCGGCGGGATGATCAATCCAGCTTTGGCATCGCCCCGGTCGATCAACTGCTGCAATTCTGCTTCGGAGCCGACTGAGTAGGCGATTTTGAAGTAGTCGGCAGCGCGGTAGGCATCCAGCAGGGCGCGCGCTTCGGTGCTGCGGCTCTGGTCAAAGACCGCCAGCGGCACGTTGCGCACGTCATTGGTGGCGGCGTAGCCCAGTAGGAAGAGCTGCATGATCGGGATGACAAGAATTAACGCGAGCGTGCGTTTATCGCGAATAATCTGGATGAATTCTTTGCGGATGATGGAAAGCAGGCGAGAGTTCATAGCACTCCAAAAGGATGGGTTATGAAAGCCAGGGGTCAAACTGTACGGTCATGACTTCTGGTTTTCGAGAATACCGTGCAGGTAAATATCCATAAAATCGGCCAGAGATGTGTTGCGCATCTCGGCGGGCAGGCTGGCATGGCTCATCAGAATGCTGGTCATGTAATAAGCGATGATGCTGCCTAAAAAAACGCGTTGGAGCAAGGGCATGGAAATGGGCCGCAGCCCACCCGGCGAGCCTGCAAAACGCGCCAGCATGGGCACGGCAGACGGATAAATGGTTTCCATCAACTTGGGGAAATGACTGCCGCCAAATTCCACAATCTCGATGAATACCAGCTTCATAAAATCGGGCCGGTGTCCCAGCTCATCCTGGATGATCTGTGCGGCGTTGCGCACGAATTCTTCCACATTTGCGCCGGGAACTTTCTCCAGCACCGGGAAAATCTGTGCGTACGGGTGCTTGGCAATTACCAGCGCCTGGAAAATCTCATCCTTGCTGCCAAAATGGTTATAAATCCCACCCAGCGCCACCCCGGCGCGCGTTGCAATCTGGCGCATGGAAGTGGCGCTGTAGCCCTGCCCGACAAACAACTCGTGCGCTGCTTCGATGATGGCCTGGCGGGTGCGTTCACCCTTGGAAAGCGTAATTTCGTCTGCCATAATTATGAACGAACGTTCGTTTTTATTTTACCGAAACAAGCCACGCCCTGTCAAGGATTAAAAGGCGCCCCTTCTCAATGAGAAGGGGCGCCCTGACATCCATCCACCCGGATTACTTGCAACTAAACTTCCAGATCTTCCCACCTGTAAATTCGATCATTCCGTTCCAATAGCGGCTGCAACTGTAATAACTGAACCGGTAGCGCCCGCGCTCGATTGTAAAATCGGTCTGGCCCGGGGCAAAACTCTTGTAATAAACGCGATCGATCTGCTGATGATCCAAAACCACGGTGACATAGCGATTTGTCAGGTTTCGCACTGAAACGCCCACATATTGCGTGCCCCCGCCGCGAACAATCACTTCAACGTCACCGCTCCCCACGCCGAGAGTGGTGGCACTGGCTCGTGGAGCCAGGCTGAAAGCCAGTATAAAGACCAACATCAGGAGAATCACTGCAAAATGTTTTTTCATTTTTCCTCCAAACTTGAATGGGTAGGAGATAATACTTGTATATATCTTACCCCCGGCCCCAGTGAGGCGCCGTGCAATAACATTGCAGGCAGATTGTCAAAGCATTACAAAACAACCCCCCGGCGAGTCTGGTAGAATCAGCTCATGGCCTCCATGCAGGAATACGTCCACAAACAATTCCGCTACAACTTCGGCATCGGCATGCTCGATGCCGCTTTTTTTGGCTTCGCCTGGGGATTCAGTTCCTTCGGCACCATCATTCCTCTCTTCATCAGCCAGATGACCGATTCCGCCATCCTGATCGGGCTGATCCCGGCCATCCACGCCGTCGGCTGGCAGCTGCCACAATTGTTCACCGCCAACCAAATAGCACGCCTGCGCCGCTACAAACCCCTGGTTATGCTGATGACAATCCAGGAGCGTATTCCATTCATCGGGCTGGCGCTGGCCGCCTGGATGTTTCCCCGCCTCGGCGCCGCAATCATTCTCCCCCTCACCTTTCTCCTGCTGATCTGGCAGGGACTCGGCTCCGGCTTCACCGCCAACCCCTGGCAAAGCATGATCGCCAAAATCATCCCAGCCGAGGCGCGCGGTTCGTTCTTTGGCAGCCAGGCCGCCGTAGCAAACATCGTCATCAGCCTGACTGCCATCCTGGCCGGCTACCTGCTCGACCGCTTTCAAAGCCCGCTGGATTTTGCGCTGTGCTTCGGAATCGCCTCCCTCGGCTACGCCCTCTCCATGGCCACACTCTCCTTCACCCGCGAACCCTACGACGACGAAAAACACATTCCAGAAACCCAGCCGCCGCTCTTCCAGGGCATGCTCAACATCCTGCGCCGCGACCGGAATTTCGCCGCCTTCATGGCCGTGCGAGTCTTATACCAGTTCGCCACCATGGGATTCGCCTTTTACATCGTCTATGCTCTGCGTAAATTTAATATGGACACCATCACAGCCGGATTCATGACCGCCGCCCTGACCATCGCCCAAACCATCGCCAATGCCGGGATGGGCTGGCTCAGTGATCGGGTCGGACACAAAAAAATCCTGGTCATTGGCATGCTGGCCGTAGCACTCAGCTCCCTGCTCGCCTGGGGCGCGCCCTCACTAAACTGGTTTTACCTGGTCTTCATCATCTCCGCCCTGGCCAATGTCGCCTACTGGACAATCGGCATGGTACTCGTCGTTGAATTCGGCACCGAAACCGAGCGGCCCATTTACATCGGCATGTCAAACACACTGGTCGCTCCCTTCACCATCCTGGCCCCCATCCTCGGCGGCTGGATTGCCGAAGCCTTTGGTTACCAGTCCACCTTCCTGCTCTCGGCCCTGGGCGGCGTGCTGGTAACCCTGATGATGATTTTCCTGGTCAAAGATCCGCACCCAGCCGGATAAAAAGCTCACATCAGGCGCACAGGTAAATATCGCTGAACCGCCGCCTTTCGAGCGAAAAAACACCAAACCCGGCCAGCCCTTATCTTGAAGTAGCAAAACAGGAAAAAACAACTGGTGGCGCCACCTGCCTGGAACGACGCGCTGATTGCGCCTATTATGGGCATGCTCATCTTTTAACTCATGATTTTTGCCCGCCAAGGAGACCAACAATGAGTCTGATACAAGAAAAAGTTCAACAAGCTCTCGGAATACTCAAAGAACAGGAACTCGACCTGTGGCTGACCTTCGTCCGCGAAACCTCAGGCGTCCGCGACCCAATTTTGGACTTCATTCTCGGCCCCGGCGACTTGACCTGGGAAAGCGCCCTGATTCTGACGCGCAGCGGAAAGAAAATCGCCATCATTGGGCGCTATGAAAAAGAAGCCGTGGAACGGCTGGATGTTTATGATGAAATCATCACCTACGACACCGCCGTAAGCATCATCCTGCGCGAAACGCTCTCGCGTCTCAATCCGCGCCAGATCGCCGTCAATTTCAGCCACAACAACGTCCACGCCGACGGGCTGACCCATGCCATGTATCTCAAGCTGGAAAACTACCTGGATGGAACAACCCTGGCCAGGCGGCTGGTCAGCTCCGAGCCAGTGATCAACGCCCTGCGCGGCCGCAAAACGCCCTCCGAAGTGGAAAAAATCCGCCGGGCTGTGCAAATCACCGGGGAAATCTTCCAGAAAACGTTTCAATTCATCCGCGCCGGGATGACGGAGGCAGAAATCGGAGCGTTCATGCAAGCCCAGATGGCGGAAGCCAGAGTCGGCTTTGCCTGGCCACGCGAGAGTAATCCCGCCGTCAATAGCGGGCCCGATTCACCAGTCGGGCATGCCGGCCCGACAGATATCCGTCTGCAGCCCGGTCATCTACTCCACTTTGACTTTGGAGTGCGGTTCGAGGGCTACTGTTCTGATATCCAGCGTATGGCCTACCTGCTGCGGCCCGGCGAAACCCAGGCCCCAGTAGAAGTGCGGCGGGGTTTCGAGACGGTGCGTCTGGCCGTGGAAAATTGCCGAGCAACACTGCGCCCCGGGGCGCTGGGCAAAGACGTGGATGCGGCCGCCCGGCAGACCGTTTTGGCGGCGGGCTACCCGGAGTATATGTATGGTACGGGTCACCAACTGGGGCGCGTGGCGCATGACGGTGGCGCGATGCTCGGCCCGGAATGGGAAAAATACGGGGATTCGCCTCGCCAACAGGTAGAAATTGGCAATGTGTACACCATCGAACCGGGGCTGGCCGTGCCCGGGTATGGTTACATCGGTTTGGAAGAGGATGTGGTTGTCACTGAAAATGGCGCGGAATACCTGGGCGAGCCGCAGCGGGAGCTGTTCTTATTGAATCAAGATTGACGCATCAATAGGATTTTATGTTACTATTATTCCTGTCTGGCAAATTCAATATCTCGCCACCCGGTGCCGACACCCAGGATATCGTAGCAAGACCAGGGGTATCCAACCTCGCAGGCGCCTGCTCCGGCAAGAAAAAAATGTCATTTGACAGGTGAAATAATGAAAAATGACATTTGACTTTGTCTGACAACTTGAGTATGCTTATAAAGTCAATATTTCATCCATGACTTTATACAGGTCGGTTTTGCCTGAGAGAGGAGTGATGAAGACCCCAGATAAATCGCTCGACCGCGCAGTTGCTTGATTAACACTGAAAACATTTTCAAGGAGAAGAAAAAATGCGACACCTGTACAAAATTGTTGTGCTTTTTGTTGCGCTCATGATGGTCCTGAGCGCCTGCGGAACAGCTCCGGCCACCGAAGCGCCCGCCGCCACCGAAGCGCCTGCCGTTGCTCCCGCCGATAACGCCGGAGCCTTGCAAATCCCCGATATCGTCGAAGGCAAATTCAACATCGCGATGGTTCTGATTGGCCCACATGATGATGGTGGCTGGTCACAGGCGCACTATGAAGGCCTGCTGTATGTTGAAAAAGAAGTCCCGGATGTGCATGTCGCCTACATTGAAAACGTGCCGGAAGGCGCCGACTCTGAACAGGTTTTCCGCAGCCTGGCTCGCAAGGGCTTCAACATGATTTTCGGAACTTCCTTTGGTTTTGGCGACCCGATGGAAACTGTTGCTGGTGAGTTCCCTGAAATTATGTTCATCCACCTGACCGGCATCAAATCCAACAAGACCAACTTTGGCAACCTGATGGGCGCCATGGAAAACATGAAGTACCTGGCCGGGATGATCGGTGGCGCTCGCGCCAAACAGGATGGCAATCCGAAGCTTGGTTACATGGCGACCTTCCCCATCCCCGAAGAACTTCGCCTCGGCAATGCGTTTGCCCTGGGTATGCGCAAAACCTGCCCGGAATGCACGCTGGATGTGCGCTGGATCAATACCTGGCACGATCCCGTGGCTGAAAAAGATGGCGCCGCCTCGTTGTTTGACGCTGGCGCGCAGGTAGTCTTCACCGGCGCTGACACCCCCGCCCCGGCCGATGTAGCCCAGGAAAAGGGCAAATGGGGCATCACCTACGACTTTGTTGGCTCGTGCAAAGTCGAACGCTGCCTCACCGCTCCTTACTGGAACTGGGGTCCTGAATACGTCCGCATCACCAAGGCCGTCATCGCCAAGACTTATGTTCCCGGTTGGGATTACTTCGATGCCGACACCGGCGCACTGGGCCTGTACGGCTTCATGGAAGGCCAGGAATTGACGTCTGGCATGAAGGACCTCGACCCGGCTGTGATCCAGGAAGTCCGCGACACCCTGGCCAAGATGCAGAAAGGCGAATTCACCCGCTTTGATGTCTTCACCGGCCCGATCAACGACAACAAGGGCAATGTGGTTCTTACTGCTGGTCAGAAAATGCAGCAGGTTGACCTCGACGCCTTCCCCGAATACGGACTGCCTTGCACCGTCAAAGTCTGCATGAAGTGGTGGGCTGAAGGCATCACCGCTGAATTACCCCAGTAATTTCTTTTCAATCACGGAGGGGCAGGGCTCGCAAAGCCCTGCCCCCTATCTTTATAAAGCTCAGTGTCCTACATCCTTTGACCACAGAGCCTTTAGTCTCTAACGAGACTTTGTTTCCGAACTTAGCGATAGGGAGCGCCCAGATGGATCATCCCGAAACCCAGACCCCCGCAAACATTCCACTTGTTGTGACCATGAAAGGAATTGTCAAACGCTTCCCTGGCGTCCTGGCAAACGATCACGCTGATTTTGAATTACGCCAGGGCGAGATTCATGCGCTCCTGGGTGAAAACGGTGCGGGTAAAAGCACGCTGATGAACGTTTTGGCCGGGCTTTACAGTGCCGAAGCTGGCATTATTACAGTAAATCATAAAGAAGTTGAATTTCATTCCCCTAAAGATGCAATCAAAGCCGGGATTGGCATGATCCATCAGCATTTCATGCTGGTACCATCGCAAACAGTGACCGAAAACATCCTGCTCGGCATGGATCAACCCAATTTTCGGATGAATATTAACCAATATGACCAAAAAATCGCCGAACTGGGCCAACATTTCGGCATGGAAGTTGACCCCAAGGCAAAGATCTGGCAGTTATCGGTTGGCGAACAGCAGCGGGTAGAAATCCTTAAAATGCTCTACCGTGGCGCGAATGTGCTCATCATGGATGAGCCCACCGCTGTTTTAGCGCCCCAAGAAGCTGAAGTCCTCTTTACAACTTTGCGCACCATGGTGGCCGATGGAAAGTCCGTGATCTTTATCAGCCACAAGTTACAGGAAGTGATGGCAATTGCCGACCGCGTTACCGTGTTACGCAAGGGAAAAGTCACAGCGGCAGGTGTCCCCACCCTGGGTTCCACCCGTCAAGAATTGGCGCGTTTAATGGTCGGGCGCGATGTCGTCTTCCAGATGGAGAAAACCAAACAGGAGCCCGGAGAAGTTGTTCTGCAGGTGCAGAATGTCCACGCTGAAAATGACAAGGGGCTGCCGGCTGTGCGCGGGATGTCTTTCGAGATTCGCCAGGGTGAGATTTACGGCCTGGCCGGGGTGGCAGGCAACGGGCAGCGGGAACTTTCGCAGATTATTTCCGGGCTGAGAAAATGTACCGAAGGGAAAATCCTGCTGAGTGGCAAAGAAATCAGTAACCAACCCACTCAATTTGCCATCGAAAACGGGCTGGCTTATGTCCCTGAAGATCGGACCCACGTGGGTTCTGCGCCCAATTTAAGCATGACCGACAATGTCATCATGAAAAATTATCGCCATGAGCCAATTTCGCGTGGCTGGATGTTGGATATTCCACAGGCGCAGCATTTTGCGCAAAAATTGAAAGATGCCTACAATATTGTAGTTCCTAACATAGATACACCGGTGCGGCTGCTTTCTGGCGGAAATTTACAGCGTGTGATTTTGGCGCGAGAGATTTCGGGAAATCCGGCTTTGTTGGTGGCTGTTCAACCCACGCGCGGTTTGGATGTGGGCGCAATTGAAGGAATTCACAAACTGCTGCTGGCACAGCGCGAAGCGGGTGCCGCAATTTTATTGATTTCTGAAGAATTGGAAGAACTGCTTTCTCTGAGCGACCGGGTGGCGGTGATCTACGAAGGCCGCTTGATGGGCGAAGTACGCGAGCCTGATCTGGAAACCGTCGGTTTGATGATGACCGGCACTCCACTGGATCAAATTGCGGCGCCAATCGCAACAGGAGCGAAATAATATGGCCGAATCGACCCAAATAAATTCCCGGAAAAGATTTCCGTTTAAACTGCAATTTGAGCCGCGCCTCGATACTCCACCGGGCTGGTTTTCGGCTGCGCTCCAAATTGGAGCCGTGATTGCGGCCCTGATCCTGGGGGGTATCATCATTGCGGTTGTCGGCGCAAATCCATTCGCGACTTATGCACATATTGCCGGGGCATCTTTTGGAAGCATTGGTGTGCTTTCAGATACCCTGGTCAAAGCTACCCCGATTTTGTTTACGGCTCTGGCTTGTTCCATCGCCTTTCGGATGAAGTTATGGAATATCGGCGCGGAAGGTCAATTCATCATGGGCGCGTTTGGCGCGAGCGCGGTTGTGCTGGCTCCGCTTTTGCCCGCAACCACATCAGCCTGGATTTTCAT
This sequence comes from uncultured Anaerolineae bacterium, assembly GCA_903875215.1. Taxonomy (GTDB): domain Bacteria; phylum Chloroflexota; class Anaerolineae; order Anaerolineales; family Villigracilaceae; genus UBA5195. The sequence continues at coordinate 136,479 of CAIQVH010000030.1, read as the reverse complement.
TCCAGTCATGATGCTGGCAGGGATTTCCTTTGGCGCAATGTGGGGCTTTATTCCGGGTATTCTCAAGGCACGTTTCAAGGTGAATGAAATCATCAGCAGCTTGATGTTGAATTACATCGCCATTTCCTGGATGAACTTCTGGGTTTTTGGGGTCTGGTCTGAAGGTGGTTTCCAGATGAGTCCCAAGTTTCCACAAACCGCCTGGCTGCCCCGTCTGCTTGATTTTGGGAAGAGTGTTCCGCTCTTCCGTGGGTTGACCACCCACCTTGGGCTGTTGATTGGGATCTTGGTGGCGATCATTTTATGGTTCGTGATTTATCGCAGTAAATGGGGCTACGAAATCCGTCTGATCGGTGATAACCCCACTGCAGCCAATTATGCCGGCATCAATATCAGTAAAAATGTGGTCATGGCGATGATGCTTTCGGGCGCGCTGGCCGGTCTGGGTGGCATGTCTGAAATTACGGGCGTCATCCACCGCCTGCAGACTTCGCCAGTGGCGGCCGGTTACGGCTTTACAGGCATCATCGTGGCCTGGTTGGCCAAGCTCAACCCAATCGTAGCCATCATCGTCTCGGTTCTATTCGGCGCATTGCTCCTGGCCGGACGTGAGATCCAACCCTCCGGCATCCCAAAAATGATCCAGGGCATTATCCTGGTCTGCTTAATTGCGAGTGACTTCTTGCTGCGCTATCGAGTCCGCATTGTTCGTGTTGGCGAGGAGGCCTAACTCATGGATCCAATTATTATCTTACAGGCTGGCGTTACCACCGGAACGGTATTATTGTTTGCCACCCTGGGTGAAATTTTTGCAGAACGCTCCGGCGTGCTCAATCTCGGCGTGGAAGGGATGATGTTGCTTGGGGCGATGAGCGGGTTTTCTGTGGCGGTCAAAACCGGCAATCCGTGGTTAGGGTTGGTGGTGGCCATGCTCGTAGGCGGGTTGATCAGCCAGATCCATGCCTTCATCTCCATCACCCTGCAGGCCGATCAGGTGGTCAGCGGTCTTTCACTGACCTTTCTGGGCACCGGCATCAGCCTGGTCTTCGGTGAGGGGTTGAGCAAAGCCGGGACGATTTCCCTGCTCCCGGCCTTTTCCATTCCGCTCTTGACCCAAATTCCTTTTTTGGGACAAATCTTCTTTACAAATCAGAGCATTCTCGTCTATCTTGGCTATTTGATCACCCCGCTGGCCTGGTATTACATCAACCGCACCCGCCCCGGCCTGCACCTGCGCGCAGTCGGCGAATATCCCTCCGCCGCAGATGCCCTTGGAATTAACGTCTTCTTGACCCGTTATCTCTACGTTTTCGTGGGCGGCGCTTTTGCCGGTCTGGGCGGCGCGACCATCAGCCTGGCAATCTCTCCCGGCTGGTTCAGTGAACTGACCACCGGCGGCCAGGGCTGGATCGCCGTCGGCCTGGTGATTTTTGCCCAGTGGGATCCATTCCGCGCCATGGGCGGCGCATACGCATTTGGCGCCCTGCGCCGCCTGATCCTGGATATCCAGGGTCCAACCATGATTTTTGGTCTGGCCAATCCGTTCTATTACAATTCGTACCTGGGCTTTTTCCTGCAAATGCTGCCTTACGCCTTCACCGTCATCGTGCTGATCCTCGGCTCGCGCGAAGCCATGCGCAAACGCATTGGCTCTCCCGCTGCGCTAGGAAATCCATATATTCGCGGGGAGCGCGGACTATAACACTGCAATCACAAACATCCGGATGATGCGATTTTACTCGCATCATCCGGATAATAGCATCCAGGTCATACCATGGGTTCGGCGGTCGTTGCGATGTACGCTAGTACCTCGACGGCGTAGGAAATTCGTCCTCACGAAAAGTGCCGCCGCCCGTTTACTTTCAGTCTTTGTGAAAGGACGCCGATCCTATGAACCTCTGGAAAGAATATCTCCACCCCCAGACTGTACAAGAAGCTGTGGAGGCGCTTGCCTCCGCCACCCCGCCCGTGATTCCCATCGCGGGTGGTACCGATTTAATGCTCGACCTGCAGCAGGGCAACCATGCCCCCGTTCACACGCTGGTTGATCTGACCGGCATTGCCGAACTGCGCGCGCTTGAAATTCGCGGCGAAAAGCTGTTCATCGGCGCGGGCGTGCCGCACAACCGCATCGTCGAGTCGCCGCTCGTGCAGGAACACGCCCAATCGCTGGTGGAAGCCTGCGGGTTGATTGGCGGGCCGCAAGTGCGCAACTCAGCCACATTGGGCGGAAACGTGGCCCACGCCCTGCCCGCCGCGGATGGCATGATCGGCTTGCTGGCGCTGGAAGCCGAAGCGGAAGTGGCTGCGCCCACCGGCCGCCGCCTGCAGCCGTTGCAGGAACTTTTTCTCGGCCCGGGCAAATCTTCCCTGAAAGCGGATGAGATTATCGTCGGTTTTACCCTGCCGCTGCGGAAACCGCACCAGGCCTCGGCCTTTAACCGCGTGATGCGCGCCCAGGGCATTGCTTTGCCGATTCTCAACCTGGCAGCCTGGCTCGAACGTGACGGAGAAACAATCCGCGCCGCGCGTATCTCTGTTGGACCGGCGGGACCCACCCCCTTCCGCGCCCGGCAAACGGAAGCGTTTCTCGCCGGGAAAATCTTCTCGCCTGAAACGATCCTCGGAGCGCAGGAAAGCCTGCTGGCCGAAGCCAAGTTCCGCACCAGCCCGGCTCGCGCCACCGCCGAATATCGTCGCGAGTTGGTGGTCGTCTTATTGAAAAACGCCCTGTCCAAAGCCTGGGATCGGGCCAAATAAAAGGGTATATCATGAAAAAGACACAGCTTTCTTTAACCGTAAACGGACAAACTTACACCCTCGCGCCCATCCCCGGCGAAACGCTGGCGGATTTGCTGCGCAAGCGCCTGCACCTGACCGGCACCAAGATTGGCTGCAACGAAGCCGAGTGCGGCGCCTGCACCGTCATCATGGACGGTGAGCCGGTGCTTTCCTGCTCCACGCCCGCCGAACGCGCCGATGGCAAATCGATTACAACGATTGAAGGATTGGCCCCGGCCCCCCTCCGTCTCCCCCCAAATTCTGCGAATTTGGGGGGAGTGCCCCGCAGGGGCGAGGGGGGCGCCGAGGGGGGCCTTCATCCTTTGCAGGAAGCCTTTGTCACGCACGGCGCGGTGCAATGCGGATTTTGCATCCCCGGACAGATTATGACTTCCTACGCGCTGCTGCAGAAAAATCCGCGGCCCACTTCGGCGGACATTCGTCATGCGCTGAAGGATACGCTGTGCCGCTGCGCGGGCTACCCAACGATTGAGAACTCCATCCTGGCCGCGGCCAAAGCCCTCGAAACGGGCGAGCCCGTCGCCGGGCCGGAAGTGCCGCCCTCCGCCGAGCAGGGACAGGTGATTGGCCGGGTGCAGATTCGCCCCGATGCGGTGGAAAAAGTTACCGGCGCGGCGATTTTCACGGATGACCTTACTTTCGAGAATATGCTCTTTTCCGCGGTGAAACGCGCGGGCGTGCCGCATGCCTTCGTCACAAAAATTGACATTTCCAAGGCGCGCGCCCTGCCTGGCGTGGTGGCCGTGATGACCGCCGCTGACATTCCCGGCGAACATTTGCACGGGCTGGTGATTTTTGATTGGCCGGTGATGGTGGGCGTTGGCGAGCGCGTGCGTTACGTTGGCGATGCGATTGCGATTGTCGCCGCCGAAACGCAGGAGATTGCCAAAGAAGCTGTTGCGCTCATCGAAGTGGAATTCGATCTTCAGCCGGTGATCAGTTCGGCAGTGCAGGCCCGCGAAGACGGTCAGCCGCAAATCCACGCCAAAGGCAATTTGCTCAAACATATCAAGGTGCGAAAAGGCGACCCCGAGATTGGTTTCGCCGAGGCTGACGTGGTGTTGGAACACACTTTCCACACTCCGGCCACCGATCACCTGTTCATGGAACCGGAATGCAGCATCGCCGTGCCGCTCGCGGATGGGCGCATGGAAGTTTATGTCGGCTCGCAAATCCCTTACCAGGATCGCACTCAGGTTTCAAGGGCGCTGGGCTGGCCTGAAGAGCGGGTGCGCATCGTCGGGCAGTTGATGGGTGGCGGTTTCGGCGGCAAGGAAGATATCGCCGGGCAGATCCATGCCGCTTTGCTGGCAAATCTGACCGGGCGGCCGGTCAAGCTGCTCTTTGACCGACACGAAAGCCTGATCGTGCATCCCAAACGCCACGCCACGCAGATCAAAGTCAAACTTGGCGCAAAGAAAGACGGCACGCTAACCGCCGCCAAGACCGAGCTTTACGGCGATACCGGCGCGTATGCTTCGCTCGGCGAAAAGGTCCTGACGCGCGCCACCACCCATTCGGCGGGGCCTTACAAAATCCCGCACGTTCACGCGGATTGCTACGCCATGTACACCAACAATCCCCCGGCGGGCGCCTTCCGCGGCTTTGGCGTTTTGCAATCGGCGTTTGCCTTTGAAACCATGATGGACAATCTCGCCGAAACGCTCGGCATGGATCGCGTGGAGCTGCGCCGCAAAAACGCGCTGCGCGTCGGCGATGAGACCAGCACCGGCCAGGTGATGCGCGAAAGCGCCGGGCTGGTGGAATGCATCGATAAGGTGTCAGGTGAGATGTGTCAGGTGTCAGGTTTGAGCCGCGCAGAACTGTTCAAGGCGCGGCCGGTGCCCGGCGCGCCGCATTTGGTTCACGCCTGGGGCTTTGCTTCAGCCTTCAAGAATACCGGCCTGGGCGGCGGCGCGGATGACACTTCCGGCGCGGAAGTGGAGCTTTACTCGGATGGCAGTTTCCAGGTGCGCTCCGCCGCTGCCGAACTGGGCCAGGGGTTGGTGACCATCATGCAGATGGTGGTGGCTGAAGAGCTTTCCGTGCCATCCCGGCAGGTCAGCGTACTGGTCATGGATACCGACCTGACGCCCAACGGCGGCCCGACCACCGCTTCGCGCCAGACCTACGTCACCGGCAACGCCTCGCGGTTGGCCGCCCGCACTTTGCGCGAAGCGATCTGCGCTACGCTGGCCGAAAAGTATGATCTCGCGCCCGATCAAATCCGTTTCAGCGCGGCTGGCGTACAGGTCAACGGGCAAACCTTGAGCATGCAGCAGGTTTACAGCGAAATGAAAGCCGCCGGAAAAGACCCACGCGTGCTTTACGAGTATCACGCCCCCGAAACCAAGCCGCTCGGCCAGGGCGGCGACATGCACGTCGCCTTCTCGTTTGCCTCGCAGGCCGCCGAAGTCGAAATCAACACCAATACCGGCGAAGTGCGCGTGCTGCGCGTCATCTCCGCCAATGATGTCGGGCGCGCCATCAATCCGCTCGGTCTGCGCGGACAGGTTGAAGGCGGCGTGGTGATGGGTGTCGGGCATGCTCTGCTCGAAAACTTCATCACAAAAGATGGTTACGTCGTTACCGACCGCATGTCGCGCTATCGCATCCCGTCCATCATGCACATGCCCGAGATCACCGCGATCGTCGTCGAGGATCCCGCCAAAGACGGACCGTATGGCGCCAAGGGCGTAGGCGAAATCGTGCTAATCCCCACGCCGCCCGCCATCACCAACGCCATTTACAACGCCGTCGGCGTGCGTTTCGACTATCTGCCTGTCGATCAGGAAAAATTGTTGTGGGCCATGCGGGAAAACACCCGCACCGCGTAAAGCCCATAAAATAAATCCAGACAGGGAAAGACAGGCCCCGGGTTTTGTCTTTCCCTGTTTGTGGTGAAAAAACATAACGCCAAAGGAAAGAGTATAATTTCGGTATGGAAAAATTCACTGGCTACCGTTGTTTACTTTGTGCAAAGGAATACCTGCCCGGCCAGGTGACATATACCTGCGCTTGCGGCGGGAACCTGGAGATCGTGCTGGACGTTGACACCCTGCGCCGAAAATATGAACCGGATGATTTCCTGGCCCGCGACGACGCCTCGCTCTGGCGCTATCTGCCCTTGTTGCCGGTCGGCTTTCCGGCACGCGGCGAACACAGCCCCTTGCAGCTGGCCGGCGGAACCCCGCTCGTTTCACTGCCTCGCTTGGCCGCCGGATTGGGACTGAAAACCCTGTGGTTAAAGGACGAAAGCCGCAACCCTACTGCATCATTTAAGGATCGCGCCAGCGCCATTGTGGTGGCGCGCGCCATCGAAACCGGAGCCGAAGTCGTCGTCACCGCCTCCACCGGCAATGCCGGGGCCGCGCTGGCCGGCATGTCAGCAGCCGTCGGGCAGAAAGCAGTGATTTTCGCCCCCAAGTCCGCGCCACCCGCCAAGGTGGCGCAGCTGCTCATCTTCGGCGCCAAAGTCCTGCTCGTAGATGGATCGTATGATGACGCGTTCGATCTCTCGGTTCAGGCCGCCGCCGAGTTTGGCTGGTACTGCCGCAACACCGGGTACAACCCCTTCACCGCAGAAGGCAAGAAAACCGCCGCCTTTGAAATCTGGGAAGCCCTGCGCGCCCAGCCAGGCAGCGGTCTGAACCACCCCGCCAGCCATCAGAACACACCCGCCAGCAACTCCCGCCTGACTGTGTTCGTCTCCGTCGGAGACGGCAACATCATCTCCGGCATCCACAAAGGTTTCAAAGACCTGCAAACCCTGGGTTGGATTGAGCAAATGCCGCGCATCATCGGCGTGCAGGCCGAAGGCTCTGCCGCCATTGCCAACGCCTTCCACGCCGGCAATGAAACCATCGTACCGGTCAAAGCCACCACCCTGGCCGATTCAATTTCCGTAGACCTACCACGCGACGGCGTACGTGCCGTGCGCGCCGCCAGCCAAACCGGTGGAACATATCTGACCGTCTCCGATGAAGAAATTCTCAAGGCCATCGCCGCCCTGGGTAGCGCCGGAATTTTTGCTGAACCTGCCGGAGCCACCGCGTATGCCGGATTGATTGCAGCCTGTGCCGCCGGCCAGCTCGACCCGGATGCGCCCATCCTGGTGATGAACACCGGCAGCGGCCTGAAAGACGTGCGCGCGGCGATGCAATCTGTGGCCCCCGCACCGATCATCGAACCAACCCTGCAAGCCGTCAAAAAGGCCCTATGAACCAGAACTGGAGCCTGCCCTTCCGCTATCTGATTGGCCTGCTCCTGCTGGCTGCCCTACTCGCCTTCCTGGTATATGCCCACGAAGCGCTGGAACCCGTCATCATTGCGGCGTTCATCGCCTACCTGGCAAACCCGGCCATCGTCATCCTTTCCAAAAAAAACCGGCTCAAACGACGCACCGCTGTCAACCTGGTCTATTTCGGCGCCATTGCGCTATTCGTGGCCCTGCCCGCCACGCTCGCGCCGCTGTTTGCCGACGAATTAAGCAGCATTGGGCAGGATTTCTTCTCCCTGCTGCGACAAACACAGAATCAGCTCGCCCAGCCAGTGCTGCTGCCTTACGGATTCAGCCTGGATCTTTCACAGCTCGGAAGCGGATTGGGCTGGCTACAAAACCTGTTTGACGGACATCTCCCCACCAACACCTTCCTTCTGCTAGAATCCACCTCGCGCGGAGCGGTCTGGGTGCTGGTGATCGTGGTACTGGTCTACCTTTTTCTTTCAGAATGGCAGGATATGCGCGGATGGCTGCTGGAACTGCCGCCAGAGCCCTTCCGCCCCGAAGTAGCCGAGCTCTACCAACGCATCCGCACCGTCTGGCTGGCTTACCTGCGCGGGCAGATCCTGCTCATGTTTATTGTGGCCATAGTCTTCAGCCTGGCCTGGACAATCCTCGGCATCCCCGGTGCACTCGTGCTGGGCGTCACCGCCGGCTTGCTTACGCTCGTGCCAGATGTAGGCCCGCTGATCGGGGCCGGGCTGGCAATGGCTGTCAGCCTGTTGGAAGGCTCCAGTTGGATTCCGCTTTCGAATCTATGGATTACGCTGATCGTGCTGGTCGTCTACCTGGTGCTGATCAATATCAAAAACTTATGGGTGCGTCCGCTCATCATGGGACGCATGGTCAACATGCACGAAGGCGTGATCTTTGTCGCCATCCTGACGGCCACCGTCTTGAGCGGCATCATGGGCGCCCTGTTGGTGGTCCCCCTGTTGGCTTCGGCAACCATCATCATCCATTATTTGCTGCGCCGGGTGACGGGAAAAACACCCTTCCAGCTGAAAAATATCCCCCCCCACCCCACCCGCCCGGCCAAACGCCCCAGGAAAATCAACAGGAACTAAGCCATGGAAATCACCTACTCAATCATCGCCCCGATTTACAATGAATTTGACAACCTGCCGGAACTGCACCGCCGCCTCAGCGCAGTCATGAACTCCACCGGCGAACCCTGGGAGCTGATCCTGGTGGATGACGGTTCAAGTGACGGTTCCACCGCGCGCATCCGCGAACTGGCTGCGCAAGACCCCAAAGTGCGCCCGGTCATCTTTGCGCGCAACTTCGGCCACCAGATTGCCGTCACCGCCGGGCTCGATTACGCGCGCGGCGCGGCCATGGTGGTAATTGACGCCGATTTGCAGGATCCGCCCGAAACCATCCTGGAACTGGCAAAAAAATGGCGTGAAGGCTACGAGGTGGTCTACGCCGTGCGCGCCGAACGCGAGGGCGAAAGCTGGTTCAAACTCGTCACCGCTTCGCTTTTCTACCGCCTCATCTACCGCATCACTGACGTCAAAATCCCCATCGATACCGGCGATTTTCGCCTGATCGACCGCCAGGTGGTCAACGTCATGAGCCAGATGCGAGAAAAGCACCGCTTCCTGCGCGGCATGTCAGCCTGGATCGGCTTCAAGCAGGTGGGCGTGGAATACAAACGCGCCGCACGCCTGAGCGGAGAGACCAAGTACCCGCTGAAAAAGATGCTCAAGTTTGCCACAGACGGCATCACCGGCTTCTCTTATTTCCCCCTGCAAATTGCCACCTATCTCGGATTCATCGCCGCCGGCCTGGGCGTGCTCGCCATCCCGATCGTCATCTACTCGCGCATTGTCACCGGCCTGCATGCCTTTGAAGGCCAGGCCACCACGCTGTTGGCCGTGCTCTTCTTTGGCGGCGTCCAGCTCATCTCGCTCGGCATCCTCGGCGAATACATTGGCCGCATATATGATGAAGTGAAAGGCCGCCCGCTCTACGTCGTACGCGAAGCGCCCGCCAAAGAAAAATAACCACCCTGCCCGGCGCGCTTCCTGCAACCCAGGCCCGGCGTTTACGGGAAAAAACCTGGTCATTTATGACTTTCAACGCTACAAAAACATGTAATTGAGCAATCTCAGCGTAAGAGACTAAAAATCCTTGAAGGTTTCCCCCTTCAAGGATTTTGTTACCTACAGATGAATGATCAAACCCGTCAACAAAGCCCAAGTGGATTTGATACAATTGCATTTGACAAAGGGTTTTTCTGGTCAGCGCCTTGGCGCTCAAGACCCTGACCAACTTTTCCAACAGGAGTCGCCATTGAATAAAATTCTGCTGGTTGGAGCCGGGGGCTTTGTAGGTTCGATTCTGCGTTATCTGGTGAGCGGCTATGTTCAACAACTGACAAAAAGTGCCATCTTCCCTTACGGTACCCTCACCGTCAATCTGCTGGGCTGTTTTATCATCGGCTTTCTATCCCAGCTGGCCGAAACGCGCGGAGCCTTCACGCCTGAAACACGCGCGCTGATTTTTGTTGGCTTCCTGGGCGGGTTTACCACATTTTCGACCTTTAGCAACGAGATGACCAACTTGCTCCGCGCCGGCGAACAATTCTTTGCCCTGGCAAATGCCGGAATGCACCTGGCGTTTGGCCTGGGAGCCGTCTGGCTGGGGCGCAGCGTCTCTTATCTACTTTGGAGATGATCCTATGACACTTCCAGAAGAAGGCTATCTGCTCCGCATTTTTATTGGCGAAAGCGATAAACATGCCAGCCTGCCACTCTACGAATGGATTGTGCTGGAAGCCCGCCGGCAGGGCCTCGCCGGGGCAACGGTCACGCGCGGTATGATGGGCTTTGGTGCCAACAGCCGCGTCATTCATACCTTCAAAATTGAGCGGCTTTCAGAAGATTTGCCCATTCTCGTTGAAATCGTGGATACCCGCGAAAAGCTGGAGGAGTTTCTGGCCAGCATGGAGGACAAGATTCAAGCAGGCCTGGCAACCCTGGAAAAAGTGCAGGTGCGTCTGTATCGCAGCAGCAGGCCCACACATCCCACCGAGTCCGGCCTCTTTCAGCCAGAAAAATAATAGGGCTGTCCGCCTCACCGCCACTCCCGCGCCCCGAAACGGAAACCCGGCGTCAGACGCGAAAGAATGGCTCTTAGATGCAGACAGCCCTTCTCGCAAAGGAAAACAAAATGAATGGTATGAATCCCAGGGTTGATTTTTATTTTCACAAAGCTAAAAAATGGCAGGCCGAATTGGAGCAATTACGCCGGATCGTTCTGGATTGCGCGCTGATTGAAGAATTAAAATGGGGCGTGCCCTGTTATACCTTTCAGGGTAGTAACATCGCCTTAATCCATGTGTTCAAAGAATATTGTGCGGTCTTGTTTGTCAAGGGCGCCCTGCTGCAGGATGCCAGCCGCCTGCTCATCCAACAAACCGAACATACCCAGGCAGCGCGCCAGATGCGCTTCACCACGGTGCAAGAAATCCTGAAACTGGAACCCAGCCTGAAAGCATATCTTCTGGAAGCGCTGGAAGTGGAAAAAGCCGGCCTGAAGGTAAATTACAAAAAGACAGCAGAATTCATCGTTCCTGAAGAATTTCAAGCCAAATTGGCCGAACTCCCTGACCTGAAAACTGCCTTTGAAGCCCTGACACCGGGGCGACAAAAAGCCTACCTGCTTTATTTTTCTGCACCCAAACAAGCTAAAACCCGCCTGGCCAGGGTTGAAAAATGTATTCCGCAAATTCTCCTTGGAAAGGGATTGGATGATCGCTAGCCTAATAAAGTACAAGCCCAGGCCTCACCAAAGATTAAATTTGTGGTGGAAAAATAATCCTTACCCTGGGCAATACCTTCGCCAATTATTGGTTAACCAGCCACTTGAGACCAGCCCGCACGCCCATACGGCTACTGCTCCGGTTCAACCCGAATGGAAGTATACCTGGCGCGGCGGAACAAGCCCAACAGCCCAAACATGGCGAACATCACACCGTATTTGGCGCGCATCAATTTGCGGATGTGGTCCAGGGCAGCAGGTGAATCGTCCGCAGAGGCGAGGGCAGGCAGCCACTCTCCCAATAAACTGCCATCGGCGCGAGAGGGGGCAATCATCACCCGGGGGGTGGCACGCACCCGCCTGGCTTTGCCAGAAGTAGTCTCCGTCCAGATATAAAGTCCCCCCTCTTCCTGCGCAAACCACACCGGGGTTTTCACGCCCTGTCCGTTCTTGCGGAAGGTTTCGATGTTCAAATATTGCTGGTATTCGAATTGTTTTAGCGTGCTCATTTTCGTTCTCCTAAGTGCATGTTTATACTGTAAACCGGCCAGGAGTCGAAGGGTTTTGGGAATAGAATCTACAGGTTTCTAACACCCACCTCAGGCCTCGCCAGGCTGTTTTTTTATTCATGGAACCTCTGCTGTTTTTATAATCAAATTAACTTCATCGATAAAAAGTTTCAACTCACCGACATTGCCTTTTTGTGCGATGATACTTTCATTGACCCGGTCAATGTACAGGTTGCGAATTGTAAAAACCTTTTCGCTGCCGGTTGTAGCCGTTGTGTATGAATACACTTCCGGGCTAGTATTCTCAACTTTCCAAACCTCCGAATAATTGGCCCCCACGCCAAGCACCATGGATGGGAATTCACCCTTTTCACTTTTCGAATGCGCCCTGACCTCAACAGAGACAATCCCAGGGGGAAAATCATAAGGAAAATATAGCGTCTCTGCGCCCCAAATGACCGCCCTGCCGCCATCCATAATGGGTGTCTCGAAACCAGATGGGCTGGCGAGCGGAAATGTGCTCAGCGGAATATTAATCTTGATGGTGATGGAAAGTTCATCCAACGCGGCGGCTATGGTTTGTTCCGCCCGCTCCCATTCTGAATTTTGCAAGTGGTGATTGACCAGAGCCAGGTAATCGTGACCTTTATGAACAAGTTCAGCATTCGACTTGGTTTCCCAATACCCGATCAATTTTTCCAATTTTTCTTTGTGTTGAAGCAATTGCTGGTTTGGATAAAAGGTCACTGTCCGGCTGGCGACCTCCTGTTCAGTCACATGGACTGGCGCGACCATGCTTTCCCCGGTCTGCGGGTTGACGATTTCGATTTCATAATCGCCGCCGAAACCTCGAAAAACTAACGCGCCACTTTGATCGGTATGCCCCTCGCCGGATGTTGTCCATGCTTTAATCAGGTTTTGCAGCGCATAATACGCTTTCTTGGGCGTTCCGTCAGCCCGGATCAAACCACCTTTATACATCACAAAAGCGTCTTTATCATCCGGCGTGTCGAGCGTGAAATACCAGGAGAGGCCCGTATTGGTTGGTTTCGCAAAAAAGATTGTCCAAAATGTTTCCGCATATTGGGCCTGCGTCTCTTCCGTCCATGGGACATCCCAGTAACCAAGTTGGTTTCCCTGATGATCGGATGAAACTGCCATCTCGGTCATATTCAGCTTTTTCCCATAAGGGGCCAGGATTTTTTCATACGCATTCCAACAAGCGCTCATCTCGCTCAAGGAATCCTTGCCAAAATAATACCCATTGTTCGCAAAATTATTGTTGTAAAACTGGAGACCGATTTGGTCAAAATCGATATTCCGCTCGAGTAAACCTTGAACGATCTCAAAATCCGATTTCCAGGAAATTTGACCACAGGGTACGCCCAAATTAATCTCAATCCTGGCCGTGGGATCATTATCGCGGATCGCTTTGTTTGCGATGTAAATTGCCTGGTAGTATTGATCTTTGCTAAAATTGAGCGGATTCCGATAAACAAAATTTGGTTCACCGATACCTTCCCAGACATCAATCGATGGGCCTATTTCTTTTACTGTGGCAGAGATATATTCATACTCTTTTTTTTGAAATTCATCAAAGGCTAAATTTTTCAAAAATGGTGGGACATAATCAGATCCACCCTCAGAATTCAAGATGAACAATCCACTCGACATGGTTTTATAGCCAGCGGATTTTATCTCATCTATTGTTTGCCAATAATTAAGAAAATCGAAGGTAAATTTGTTTTCTTGCGGTTGGATCCACCGCCATTGTGTTTGAAAGTCCCAGTAATTAATGCCAGCGGCCTGTATTTTGCCAATTTGAGCGGGATAAATCACAGAGCCAAAATCAAAATCATGGCTGACTTGACTGTATTTAATCTGATAACCTGAAAGCGGCTTGCCTTTTTCATCTTGAAGCGAAATTTGCATATCCCCTTGACGATAAATGGGGATATCGTTCAAAGCTTTTTGATAGACCTGTTCATCCGCAGGCGATAATTTGATCGGCGCATACAAAGCGGTCGGCGTTATCTGTGCCTTTGTCACAGTTGGAACGGGCGTCAACGTTGGAGGCAGTGTGGGAATAACCGTAGAAGTTGCAAGAGGAATAACCGTTTTCGTTGGTAGAGAAATATCCACGGGTGAGCACGAAATCAAGATAATGGCAAAAATAATCGCCAAAAGTGTTTTTGTTTTCATTCGCTACATCTCTCCTGTGAGGAACAGCTTAACTCATTTACTACATCACCCTCACACTACTTCCTCGCGGCCCCTTTTCCACATCGATCCGGTTTGGGAAAGCTTCCTTCAACTCGTCCAGGTGGGTAATGATCAGGATTTTGGCAAAATCACGGCTGACAGTGTTGATGGCTTCCACCAGGCGCTGACGACCTTCCGCATCCTGCGAACCGAAGCCCTCATCAATCACCAGTGTTTGCAGACGTGCGCCCGTGCGCTGTGCCAGCACTTCCGAGAGTGCCAGCCGGATGGCAAAATTCACGCGGAAGGCCTCGCCACCCGAAAACAACTCATAATCTCGTGCGCCGGCGCCATCACTGATCTGGATATCGAGGGTTTCTTTCAGATCGTCGCGCTTTTTATCTTTGAAGCCGGCCTGGGTTAGAAAGCTCACCCTCATCGCTCCATTGGAAAGGCGGTCGAGCAGTTCATTGGCTTTTTCTTCAATCTGCGGCAAGGCCTGCTCAATCAGCAGGGCTGGCACACCGTCCTTGCCAAAAGCACGCTCGAGCTTGCGATAGTTTCCAATCTCCAGCGCAGCCACCTCGCGTTCGGCTTCCACCTGTTGCTTCTGCCTGCGGCGGCTTTCCAACACCGTCACCAGTTGGCGGGCCATGCCCACCTGTTGGTTAAGCACATTTTCCTGCTCCTTGAGCGCCAGAAAATCGCGTTCCGCGCTGCGTAGATCGGGCAGGCGACTTTCCGCCGCCTGTTGTGCCGCAGCCACTTCGGAATAAGCTTGTTCCTGGCGTTCAAGCTCAGCTTTCTGACTGGTCATTTGGGTTCGCAGTTCACTGATTTCCCGTTCCAACGGAGCAAGCGCCGCGCGGGCAGCTTCCAGCGCGCGCAGCTGCGATTCGGCGGAAAGCCCGTTTTGTTCTGCGATGCGGGCAGCTTCATGCGCGGCGCGATCATAACCCAGGGCGCTCAGTTCTTCGTCCAGTTTTTCCAGGCTGGATCGAGCCTGCAGCTCGAAACTGGCGCTGGTCAGCAGGTGGGTCACTTCGGCAAGACGTTTTTCTCCACCCGATTGCCAATCGACGTTTGATTGATGCGCCGCTTCATGGCGTTCCTTCAGCGAGGCGCAGCGCGTCGCCAGGCGCACGCGCTCGTTTTCGCCTTCCAACAAACCGCGCAGTTCTGCTTCGACAGTTTTTAACGTCACTGCAAGAGAGTCCATTTGGGATTTATTGGCGCGCCAGGCATCACCCAATTCGCGGCCTTGTGCCACCAGGCTTTCCTGCGTTGTCGCGCGGTGTTGCTCTGTCAGCGGCTGACCGCAGACCGGACAATCCGGGCCTGCAATGGTTTCCAGCTGGTCGAGACGTGTTTTCAGTTCATCCATCACCCGTTTCAGATGGCGGTTTTCCACATCCAGCGCGCTGTACTGCTCACGCCCGTCGCGCAGCTGGGTTTCGAGGGCAACACGTCCGGCCAGGCGGGCTTCGGCTTCGGCCAGTTGGCGCTCTGTCGCCACCAGATCAGCCTGCAGAGCAGGCAATCCGGCTAGAAGGTTGGTCATCTCTGCCGCCTGGCGCAGGAGCGATTGCTGTTCCTGTTCCAGGCGCGCCTGCCCGCTGCGAATGGAATCCAGGAAGGGCTGGCGGCGCAGTTCGGCGGCGCGGAATTGCAGCGCAGAAGACTCCCAGTGTGCCAGGTCAGCGCGGGCGGCTTCCCAGGCGCGGTACGCGGACTCAATCGCGGCGGCATCAGTCACCAGAGCGGCCTGATCTGCGGCCTCGGTTTCGCGGGCGGCCAGGCGGCCTGCCAAGCCAGTCTGTTCGCGGCGGGCGCGTTCCAATCCCGCGCCAAGCGTTTCCACCAGTTTACGCTGGTTTTCCAAAGCCGCGTTGACCTGCCGGGCCTGTTCCAGCGCGCTTTCCTGCGCCCGGCGCACGGTTTCCAGCTGAACCAGCTGTGCCTCCAGCGCGGTAAGACGTTCGGATCGAGCGGCAGTTTCGTTCAACTCGGTATTGATCTCGGTCAGGCGGCCATCCAGAATATTCAGGCTGGCTTCGACTTCCCGGCGCTGTTCGGTGGCGCGGGTTTTATAGGTTTCCCAGATCTCCAGCCCCAGAATGCTGGCCAGAATGCGCTTGCGTTCGCCCGCCTTTTGCTGGGTGAACTGGTCTGCTTTCCCCTGCAAAAAGAAGGATGCATTGACAAACGTGTCATAATCCAGGCGCAAAATGGTCTCGATGCGCGCCTGCGTGGCACGCGTGGTGGCTTCGGTCAGCGGTCGCCAGACAGACGCGCTACCCTCTGCTGTCGGAGCAGCGATCTGGAATTCGAGCACGGTGGTTTTGCCGCGCGTCAGGCTGCGCCGGATGCGGTAGCGACTGGATTCATAGGCGAAAGTCAGCGCCACTTCGGCACTTTCGCAGGCATTATGAATCAGCTCCTCGCCGCGCTTGCGGGCCTCGCCAAACAGCGCCCAGGTGATCGCATCGAGCAGCGAAGACTTGCCCGCGCCGTTATGGCCAGAAATGCAGGCCAGCTCAAAGCTGGTGAAATCAATATCCACCGGCTCACGATAGGAAAGAAAACCAGACAGTTTTAATTGCAGGGGAATCATGGCCTGATTTTACCGCATAGTTTCGCGCAAAAGGCCTGCCGGCGCGGCAGGCAGGGACGATATATTCCTTGCCCGCCGGGTGACCTTCTGTTATCATAGCTGGGTGTTCTCAACCGACGAAGCCACGCGGAAACGCCGCGCCACCCTGATTGCCACTATCCTGGCCACGATTCCCTGCTATTGCCTGGGATGGCTGGTTTTGCAGTTCAAGCCGGATGGATCCATCCCGACGCCCACTGCCAGCCTGACGCCCGAAGGTTCCAGCACACTGATCATATCCATCCCATCCCCCAGCCCCTCCCTCACCTTTGGGCCTTCCCCCACGCCCGGAATTTTAACAGCAACGGCCACCTTCAGTCCAACCCCGACTGTCACATCGACGGGCACGGCGACCGTGACGGTTACCGCGTCAGTGACCCCCTTCCTGCCGCCGACCTTCACCTTCACGCCATCCATTACCCACACGGCCACGCCAACCGCGCCGCCGCCGCCAAGCCAGACGCCCACTCCCACCGCCACCGAAACTGAAACAATAACACCCACCACCACACCATGAGCGGGCCTGGCGCATTTTCTCTTCCCTTTTTCCTGCCCATGCCAGAAATCACCCCCTTCCTCAAATCTCTGCTATCCACTTCCGGGATTTCAGCCTACGAAACGCCCGCCGCACAGTTGATTGAAACACGCTGGCGCCCTGTCGTAGATGAAATCAGCCTGAGCCGCATTGGCTCACTGCAGGCGCTCAAACGGGGCTCCGGCCCGCAACCCCACCCGGCCATCATGATCGCCACACATATGGATGCGATCGGGATGATGGTGACCTCCATTGCCGATGGTTTCCTGCACTTCACGCAGGTGGGAGGAATTGACCCACGCATCCTGCCCGGAACGCCGGTCATCGTTCACGCTTCGGCCAGCGGCGAGGAACTGCCCGGCGTCATCGTTATCCCCCCCGCGCGCGGTCTGCCAGCTTCAGTCGGCGATGGCGTGGTGGGGCTGGAATATCTACTGATCGATACCGGACTGCTCCCGGCAGAAGTCTCTGCCAAAGTGCGTACTGGTGACCCGATCTCATTTGCCACCCAGCCGGTGGAGCTGGCCGGAGAAGTGATCTCGGGCCACACACTGGATAACCGCGCCTCTGTGGCGGTACTGACCGTGGCGCTGGACGAACTGCAAAAAAAGTCACATGCCTGGGATATCTGGGCGGTGGCCACAGTGCAGGAGGAAGTGACACTGGGCGGCGCATTTACCTCGGCCTACGGATTACGCCCGCAGATTGCCATCGCCATTGATGTCACCTTCGCCAAAGGGCCCGGCGCCAGCGATTGGCAAACGATGCCGCTTGGCAAAGGCCCTACCCTGACAATGGGCCCCAACATGCACCCCTACATTTACAACGCGCTCAAGGAACTGGCCGAAAAGCTGGAAATCCCCTACCAGCCCGAAATCACACCACGCCACTCGGGCACAGATGGCTACGCCACGCAGGTTGCCGCCGACGGCATCCCCACCATGGTGATCGGCATCCCGCTGCGCTACATGCACACCCCGGTCGAGATCGTCGCACTCAAAGACATCCAACGCGCCGGGCGGCTATTGGCAGAATTCATCTCCAGACTCGAGCCGGATTTTGTCGAAAAGATTGTTTGGGAAGATTAAAACATTATCCGGTTATCCAGTTCACCGGTTCCCAAGTCAACTGGATAACTGAATAACCAGTCAACCGGATAACCGAACATGCCAACTATTACCGAAAAACAATTCAAGCTGCTCGAAAAACTTTGCAACGCCTGCGCCGTCTCAGGCGATGAAGGCGAAGTGCGAAAGATCATTCTGGAAGAAGTCAAACCCTACGCCGACACAGTCAAAGTTGACGCGCTGGGCAATGTGCTTGTCACAAAAAACGGCTCAAGCGAGAATAAAGTCAAAGTCATGCTTGACTGTCACATGGACGAAGTCGGGTTCATGCTCGTCGCCGACGATAATGATGGGCTATATCGCTTTGAACTGGTCGGCGGGATCGATGCCCGGCAATTGCCGGGGAAGCAGGTTTTTGTCGGAAAAAATAAAATCCCCGGCGTGATCGGCGCGCGCCCAATCCACCTGACCACCGCCGAGGAGCGAGCGCGCAAAATCCCGCTCGATCAACTGCGCATCGACATTGGCCCGGCTGGCAAGGCCAGGGTTGGCGACCGCGCCACATTTGCGACCCAATTCAAGCGTGCCGGCGATTCGCTCCTCTCCAAAGCCATTGATAATCGCATCGGCTGTGTCATCCTGATCGACCTGCTGAAAACCGCTCCCGCTCACCTCGATCTGTGCCTGTCCTTCTCGGTGCAGGAGGAAATTGGCCTGCGCGGAGCAAAAGTTGCGGCTCACTACTTTAACCCGGATCTGGCAATCGCCATCGACTCGACACCAGCCAACGACCTGCCCGTCCACGATGGCGGCGAAAACGTCTTCTATAACACCAAACTCGGCGGCGGACCGGCCATTTACACTTTCGACGCGGGCACCCTCAACGACCCGCGCCTGATCAGGTTCCTGGCAAAAACCGGCGACGCGCTGAAAATCCCTTACCAGTTCCGCCAGCCCGGCGGGGGCGGGACAGATGCGGGCGCCATTCACCGCGCCCGGGCCGGCGTGCCGACAGTCTCGGTTTCTGTGCCGCATCGTTACACTCACACTGCCATCAGCCTGGCGCGCGTCGAGGATTGGAAGAACACCCAGGCGCTGCTCACCGCCGCGCTCAAAGGCATCTCTCCCGCGTTATTGGCAGAAGAAAGACCATAACGCGCACAAACTTGCGTACCCAATGATGAATGGACTGATTGCCCTGCTCGGTTCCGGAGAATATCTCCCGGTCATGAATGAAACCGACCGCCACCTGCTCGCCAACTGCGGCGCAGACGGGCGAACTCCGCGTGTCGTCTGCCTGCCGACTGCCGCCGGCGATGAAGGGGAAACATCCATCGGGCGTTGGATGCGCATGGGCGAGGAACACTTCCGGGCGTTGGGAGCTGAAGTCTATGCCCTGCATCTCACCAACCGCAGCGAAGCGAACGACCCGGCCCTGGCAGTCCAAATCGAACAGGCTGACCTGGTTTATTTCTCTGGCGGCAAGCCGCACTACCTGTACGAGACTCTCAGCGGCACTCCCGCCTGGGACGCGGTACTCAGGGCCACCGGGCGAGGGGCGGCCTTCGCCGGATGTTCCGCCGGAGCCATGTTCCTCGGCGAATTCCTGCCGGATTTCCGCTCCTTTGGCCTCCGCCAAAACCGCGTTTTCGGCATTCTGCCCAAGAGCCACATCTTTCCGCACTTTGACCGCATGCTCGCCTGGCGCGGAGTCACCATTCCCATCCTCCAGCCGCTCATTCCAGCCGATGAATACGTGCTTGGGCTAGACGAAGACACCGCCCTGGTCGGCAAACTCGACCACGACTGGACCGTTATGGGCCGCCAGAACGTCTACCTCATTACCAAAAACGAAGTCAAGACCTTTTCAGCCGGGCAAAAAATCACCCTGCCCGCTTAACCAATACCCTGCAAACCCGGCGCCCGCCGTGAATTAAGGATCATCCATGAAACAACTCCTCAAAAAACTGACCGAAACATTTTCCCCCTCCGGGTACGAATCCGCCATCCGTGACGTGATTCGCGCCGAAGTCACTCCCCTGGCTGACGAAATCCGCGTCGACGCCCTGGGCAACCTGATCATCCGCAAAGGACAGGGCGGCAAAAAAATCATGATCGCCGCCCATATGGACGAAATCGGGCTGATCGCCAGCCACATCGATGAGCATGGCTTCGTCCGCTTCACCACCGTCGGCGGCGTTTACCCGCAAATGCTGATGGGCGCCCGCGTCCGCTTTCACAGCGGCCTGCCCGGTGTCATTTATAACGAACCCCTTGAAAAGCCCACCGACACCCCCGCCATTGAAAAAATGTTCATCGACGTCGGCGCCACCAGCCGCAAGGATTGCCCGATCAAGGTCGGCGAAGTGGCTGCCTTCGAACGCCCCTTCCTCGACCTCGGCGACCGGCTCGTTGCCAAGAGCATGGATGACCGCATCGGCTGTCTCGTCGCCATCGAGACGTTGCGCGCCCTGAAATCCACCCCGCACGAAATCTATTTCGTCTTCACCACCCAGGAAGAAGTGGGCACACGCGGCGCCGAAACATCCGCCTTCGGCCTCGACCCCGACCTGGGCTTCAGCCTGGATGTCACCGGCTGGGGCGACACCCCGGGCCGCAAACATTTTGACATCGCCCTCGGCAAAGGTCCCGCCATCAAAATCAAGGATGGCGGCATGCTCGCCGACCCGCGCATCATCCACTGGATGGTGACCACCGCCGAAAAAGCCCGGCTGCCCTACCAGCGCGAAGTCCTGCTCGGCGGCACCACCGACGCCCGCGCCATGCAGCTTGTCCGCGCCGGCGTCCCGGTTGGCTGCATCTCCATTCCCTGCCGCTACGTCCACTCCCCCAGCGAAATGGTGGACTATAACGACGTACAGAATGCCGTCAAACTGGCCACAGCCCTGCTCAGCAACCCCGTCGAACTCTAAACAGGATTTCACAGACAACGCCCGGTCGCACACACTCGCGACCGGGCGTTGTTCTTGTTTGGGTAGCTGAATCTGCTTACAGCCAGACCCACATCAACCAGAGACCAATCATCAACCCGCCGATAGCAAACAGGGCCAGGAACGTCCACCCGAAGCCGATCAGCCAGCCTTTAGCCGAATCAAACGCCGCGCGTTTATCCCTCAGCCGCAGATATTCCACCCCAAACAGCGTCAGGGGCGTGATCACCAGCGCCGCAAATGGGGTCAGAAACAGGCTGGAGACCAACCCTGCCAGCAGACCCAACCCAATCGAGCGCCAGGGTGTCCCCGTTTCGCGCAGCTTGGCGGTGATGATGATATTATCCACAAAACCACCTGCCAGGCCCAGCAGCGTGATCAGCGCAAACAGAAACCAGTCCCAGCCGGTCATCGTCCCGCTCAGCGTGGAATAAATCATAAAGACCAGCGCCGAAAGCCAGATGATGGCAATCCCCGGGAAAATGGGAATGATTAATCCCAACAACCCGACCAGCATAAACGTCAGCGTCAGCGACTGCATCACGATGTCACGAATCACGGGCCAATCTGGCATGGCGGCTCCTGGGAAAAAAGGGATAGGTTATGAAAGAAGTACGTAGTCCGTTTCCGTGGGTTGTGTTTTATGGCTTAATTACCTCGATGCCGCCCATCCACGGGCGCAGCACCTCCGGCACCACGATCGAACCATCCGCCTGCTGGTTATTTTCCAGGACGGCAATCAACGTGCGCGGCAGTCCCAGCCCTGAGCCGTTCAGGGTGTGCAGCAGGCGCGCCTTGCCGCCGCCCTGCGCCGGGCGGTACTTGATATTGGCCCGGCGGGCTTGAAAATCGGTATCATTTGAAATCGAAGAAACTTCCAGCCACTCGTCACACCCCGGCGCCCAAACTTCCAGGTCGTAAGTCATGGTCGCGCCGAAACCGATATCGCCGGTACACAACTGCTTCACCCGGTAGGTCAGCCCCAGTCCGGCACAGGTCTGTTCGGCATCTGCCAGCATTTTCTGGTGCATGGCTTCCGATTCTTCCGGCCGGGAGTAGATATACATCTCCACCTTGTCAAACTGGTGACCGCGCTTGATACCGCGCACATCGCGCCCGGCGCTCATCTTCTCGCGCCGGAAGCAGGGCGTGTAAGCCGTATAACAACGCGGCAGGCTGGAATCTTCCAAAATTTCATCCATGTGCAGGCCGGTCAGTGGTATTTCTGCAGTCGGGACAAAGTAATAATCTTCTTCATGATCTTTGTAAAGATTATCAGCAAACTTAGGCAGCTGCCCCGCGCCATACACCGTGGCCGTCTTGACCATGAACGGCAGATATTGTTCCTGATATCCCTGGCGAATGTGCAAATCCAGCATCCAGGCAATCAAGGCGCGCTGCAGACGCGCCCCGGCGCCACTCAACACATAAAACCGCGAGCCGGTCAGCTTGCTGCCGCGCTCAAAATCAATAATCCCCAGGGCCGGGCCAAGATCCCAATGTGGCTTGGGCGTGAAATCAAATTTCTTCGGTTCGCCAACCGTCCTGAGCACAATGTTTTCACTGTCATCTTTGCCATATGGCGTACGCGGGTCGGGGATATTAGGAAGAGTGGCGACCAGGGCCGTCAACTGGCCATCAACATCCGCCAGTTCCTTATCCATCACCGTGACTTTCTCACCGACCAGGCGCATCGCCTCGATTTTGGCATTCCTCTCGGCTGGATCCTTCATCTGACCGATTTCCTTGGAGACAACATTCCGCTCGGCCTTCAACGCCTCCACCTCGGCGATGATTTCGCGCCGCCGGGCATCCAACTGCAAAATTGAATCCACCGGTGCGGGCTGGTCCTGCCGCTTGAGCAAAGCCTGGCGGACAAGGTCCGGGTTCTCACGGATCAAGTTAATATCTAACATAGACGAACCTCCTGTACGAAAAAAAGAATAACCGCCCCTCCTGTGCAGGACGAGGGGCGGCTCGTGGTACCACCTGCGTTTGTCGCCATACTCCGGCGACCTCGGTTTCTGCGATAACGGGCTAACCCGGCTCTCTTACGACTGCGGCCCCAAGGGGCGCCTCCCTGCGAGAGCAACCGCCGCGTCAATGTGCGCGGCCGCCGGAGGGGAATTCGCCGTTTCGCCGCCTGCCTCGCATCAACCGGCAGGTTTCTGAACCGGGTCAACAGCTACTTATCTCCGGGCTGAGATCGATAACCAGATTATACGCGCCGAACAGGGCATGTCAAGCCCCTTACACCAATATTAACAGAGCAATCCCTTCCAGTGATAAACCCTCCTGTTGGGGCCGCAGGGCTTTTCCAAAGTTACATGACCATCCCCAATAAAAACCGATTTTTTCGTCGCAAAGAATCACCACCAAGAAAGGTCGTTTTTCTATCCTTCCTGACGTTGGAAAAACCTTCCGGGTGATTGTATTCAAGGTTTTTCCGTGCTATAGTGAGGATGCAAGTGGTTTTCCAAGATGGCCTGCCTCTGAGGCGGATAAATATCGTTATTTCATAACAGTCCGCCATCGCTCTGGCGGGTTTTTGTTTTTACCAGTAAAGAGAGGAAAAAGCCATGAAAGTGATTACCATCTCACGTCAGTTCGGAAGCCTGGGAGATGAGATCGCCTCCCGCCTGTGCGAGATTCTGAATTATCGCTACTTCGACAAGTTCCTGGTGATGCAGGCCGCCCACGAGGCCGGGCTCTCAGAGCAGGAAGCGGTCGATTATTCGGAAGAACATTACAAAATGCAGAATTTCTTTGAGCGGGTCTTTAGCGGCCCGAGAACGTTGGCCGAGTTGCGGGTTTGGAAGGAAGACGCTCAGGGGTTGCGCAAACCACAGGCGCTGGCTCTGACCGAAGAAACCGCGCTGGATCTGGTCCAGAAAGCCATCCATCACGCGCATGCGCTGGGACGGGTTGTAATCGTAGGACGCGGCGGCCAGGTTTTGCTGCAAAATGAGCCGGATGTGCTGCATGTGCGCGTGGAAGCGCCGCTCGAAACGCGCATCATGCGCGTGAAAGAGTGGCATCCGTTTGAAACCCGGGTGGACATCCGCCGCCAGGCCCAGAGTCTGATCGAGGCGCGGGATGCAGCCTCGGCGGCATACCTGGAGCGGTTTTACCACGTCCGCTGGGATGACCCATCGCTGTATCACCTGATTCTCAATACGGGAAAATTGACAGCCGAGCAAGGGGCAGACATGCTGGCTTATCTGACGCACGAGTTTACTCCGGAACTGGAGAGGGTGCTCGCGCACTAATCCGGGGAAAAAACGGCGCGGGACTTATCTCCCGCGCCGTTTTATATTAATTAAGCGCTGCTTTCCGGGTCTTGGCGATACGTTCGCCGAGCGACGGGTGATCGTAAAACAGCCAGACCACCCATTTTTCCGGGTCGATCTCGCCGAGGTTTTGGTTGGCCAGGCGGATGAAGGCGGTTTCGTAGATGGCGGGTTTTCCGGTGGCACTGATGGCGTAGTCGTCGGCGAGGTTTTCACGCCAGCGGGAGAAGCCGTTTTCCAGCGGCATGACCAGCAGCCCGTACAGGCCAAGGATGAGCATCAGCGCGGGGAAAGCGGCCACATCGGCGACGCTGGTATAGCCAAATTTTGTCACGGCAAAATCGAGCGCCAGCGAGGCCAGGTACATTCCGAGGCTGTTGGTCAGTGTGCCAAAGGCGATCAGGAGTGGGATGTCATGATGAACCTGGTGGCCCAGTTCGTGAGCCAAAACGGTTTCGATTTCGTCTGCAGAAAATTCGTTGATCAGCGTATCGCCCAGAACTATGCGCCGGGTGTTGCCAATGCCAGTCAGAAAAGCGTTGGCTGCCTTGGTGCGGCGCGAAACATCCATTTTGAAAACACCGCGAACCCGGGTGCCGGCTTTTTCAGCCAGCCTGAGCAGGCGCGCGGCCAGCTCGGCATGTTCCTCGCCAAGCGGAATAAATTTGTTGAAGATCGGCATGAGCAGCACCGGGGCCAGATTGGCCAGCAGGACAGAGAAAAACAGCAGTCCACCGGCGGCCCACAACCACCACAATGCGCCGGTGAGACGTAAGGCCAGATAAAGCAATTCCACCAGGAGCAAGCCCAGCGGCAGGCTGATGGCCAGGCTTTTTAACTGGTCAATGATCCACTCCTTAAGGGTTTGATTCGACAGCCCGTAGCGATGCGGAAGAACAAAGCCGCTAAAATAACCCAGCGGGAGGGTCAACACGAAAGAGATTCCGCCAAAGATGGCGAGAAAAGCCGGGACGAGCAGCCAGTCGTTGGCGATGAAGCTGGTCAGCCAGTGGCGCAGGGCCACGCCCCAGCCGGGCAGGATCCAGGCGAGAGCATATATGCCACTGAATAGATTTTCCACCAGCCACAAGCGGCGCTTTATCCGGGCGTGCTCCCTGGCTTGCTTTTGCAGTTCGGGGTCAAGTTCAATCATGAGATGCCTCTTTCAAGTCAGCGCAATGATTCGGCGGCGAGCAGGGCGAGGATTTCCTCGGTGCGCAACACCTGGCCATACGATTTGAGCGCGGCCAGGAAGGCGGCCTGCACCTGTTCAGCAGCAACCGTCAGTCCGTCATGGGTCAGAGCACGCGTGGCGCAGGCATCGGCAGCGAGCAGGACTTCAAAACCCAGGTCAGCAGCGGCGCGGACGGTGGCGTCCACGCACATGTGGGTCATCATGCCGCAAATTACGAGCCTTTCCACGCCCCAGCCGCGCAACAGTTCCAGCAGTTCGGTCTCGCGAAAGGCGTTGGGAAAGTGCTTGTACACGATCGATTCACCGACAAAGTGCGCCACAGAGTCGTGAATATCCATGCCGGTTGAGCCAGGGAGGAAAAAAGTTGCGCCGGGGCGCAGGGCTTCGTGCTGGATATGGACATGCCGCCCGCCGTGTTCACGAAAACACTGCAACAAGGCATACGCTTTGCGGGCGGCGGCCAGCGGTTCCACCAGCTCCATTTTGCCGCCGGGGAAATAATCGTTTTGAATGTCAATCACAAGTAAGGCTGTCTTCAAGGAATACTCCACAAATCAAATTTGGATTTATTTTCGCCCAAAATCGGCCGGATTCTCGCCCCAGGCCTTGGTATCCCACTTCAGCAGGCGCACCGTTATCGCGTGCTCGGCCAGCCAGGCTTCGGCGCGGGCGATCAGCGTGAACAATTCAGCATTGCGGCTGGTCGGCTGAAGCCGGGTTCGACACTTCCCGGCTTTAACCCAAATCAGGGCATTTTCACTATCGGAATAAAGCGGCAGCGCCGCGGGCTGACTCTCCAGCCAGACCAGCGCATGCACCAGCGCCAGGAATTCGCCGACATTGTTCGTACCCTCGGCATACGGGCCAAGCCGGAAAATCTCCCGGCCCGATTCAGTTTCCACCCCACGATATTCCAGCGGACCGGGAGCGCCGCTGCAGGCTGCATCCACACAGATCGAGGGCAGCAGGGGCCGGGTGGGCGCAAACAACCAACCCTGAGCCTGAGCCTGGCGACCCGTAAATTGCTCATACCGCCCGCGCAGTGCGGCTTCGGCGGCAGGCAGGTTCTCAAAAGCCTTATACTCTGCCCCCGGGAATCCGGCAACCTGCGCAGAACAGGCCTGCCAGGACGTAAAAATCCCGGCCTGGCGGCCTTTCCAGACTACATAATATTTCACCGCGGTTTTCATGGGGAAGATTATACAACCGCTTCGCGCAGGGAAGGGTCAAATTTTGCGCATGTCCGGGTACAAGGCAAAACGCTGCGAACCCCGGCCAACCTGCTGGTAGACCGCAGCAAAAATGCCGGAGGTTTTGTCGTTCAATGGAGCCAGATAATGCAGGTTCAGTTCGCCAAAAGGCGTGGTCGCCAAAAATACGGTAAATTCAGAAAAAGCAACTTCGTTTTCGTCCACCGGCTTCTTGACTTCATGATAGAAGTCATCGTGCAGTTCATACAAGATTCGCCGGTAAAATTTATAAAATAGCGGATATTCCCGCTCGTCGCGCAGGTGCTCCATCAAATCCGCATAATAACGGGTGGCCCGAACGCGCATCGTGCGGCGGCGAAAATAACGCACCGCCATCAGCGCTGACTTTTCCCACACCGGCCCCTGGAGCTCGCGCATGCTGGTTTTGGCGTGAAAGACATACCGCATCTGGTTGAACGCGCCCACCTGCCCGGTGTCGGTTTCCAGAAAAAATTGCGGTGGGTTATAAAACGAGAGTGCCGCATTGTTGACCAACAGGATGTCACTGTAAGAATCGGTCACAAAAGCCGGAACGGTAAAACAGGCAATGCTCTCGCTCATATCCCCGATAAATTTTTCGGCCTGACGAAAGGATAGCTGACGATCCTCAACCGGCTGATTCAATTCCTGCTCAGCCACGCCGCTCGCCGCCAGAACAAATTCCCGCCGCTCCAGCGAGGTCAATTGCAAACCCTGCGCCAATTTGAGCAGGATGTTGTCCTTCAATAAACCGCGCCGTTCGCCGCGCTCAACATTGCTGATGACAGCCACTGGCAGGCCAGATTGCTCGGCCAGTTCGGTCTGCGTCCATCCAATGTCAAGGCGCAACGAAGCAACCAGCTGTCCAAATTCGAAGCGATTCATTCTTTCCTCAGATTTTCTTTAGTTTGCTCAAAGATATTTTGGAGTAAGTTCCAAGAAAATAAATTGACGTCTATACAAAAGCCGCAGTAAACTAATGCCAATTATAGCGTGTTTTCAAGACGCTTCCAGCGACAGGCAGGGGGGTGCGAACAATTTCTCAACCAGTTCCCGGGCTGGTCGATGCGTGGGAAGGGGGCAGAGGGGGTCTCTTCCACGTATCAACCAGCCCAGGAACCTGTCGGCTTACAAGACCGGCAAAAAACCAACTATTGATCATCATTCCGCGCGGCTGCAGGAATATATCAATCGGGGCGGGAGGACACATGTGTGATGTGGAAATCGTTTTACACGGCACAACCCTGAATTTTAAAGTGTGGAAAATCAGGCGCACCTCACCCGATGCCGGTAGTTTTCTTGGGTGGGCGTGTGAAGATGGCATCTTTACTGCCGGACTGGACCCAAATATCGAAATTCTTGACGCAGTCATGTTTCGCACCTCCGGGTATGCCACAGCATGGGCGTTGGAGCACGGATGGAATGTGGTTGAGCCAGTCAGACTATAGCCACGCAATCATGCCTTTCCCATTGGATGAAAAGTCTATGAAAAAACTCATCGGGTCCAACCTGCTTTGGTCTGGGCTGCTGATTCTGCTCAGTGCCTGCGCGGGAGCTGCTTCCACGCCCACCCACCCACCGACGGCAACACTCTCCCCCACTCGGGCGCTAAGCGCCACCCCCAGCAGCCCCCCCACGCGCACCACGGTTCCATCCGCTACCCCCAGCCCAGAGCCAACACTGATTCCCAGGCCAACGCTGGCAGATGAAGGTCTGGTTGATTTTTCCATACTCCATATCAACGATTTTCATGGGCAGGTGCTGTTCCACGAAACCGAGTTTGGCGTGCCGCCCGAAGGCGGAGACCGGTTTCCCGGAGATATCTCGGCTACCGGGGCCGCGCGGCTGGCGTTTTTTGTAAAAAGCTACCGGGAAAAGGTCGGCGCAGAAAGCATGCTCCTGCTTGACGCAGGTGATTTAATCCAGGCGTCACCGGATGCGAACGACAGTCAGGGCCAGGTCGTCCTGGATGTGATTAACCAGATTGGGTTCCAGGCTGGCATGGCTGGAAACCACGAGTTTTTCTTCGGAGAGAGTCGCTTCCTGGAGATCGCAGAGCAGCAAAAGGCGGGCGGTTTTCAATTTTTAGCCGCCAATATCAGTGCAAGGAAACCCAACTCGTCCCGCTGTCAGCCCAATCTAATTCTGCCTCCTTATCTGATTTTTGACCTGGGGAAAGATCCAGGGCCGAAAGTCCGCGTGGCTGTGATCGGCCTGGCCAACCAGAGTTACCCCGAGTGGGGATTTGACAACGAAAGCCTGTGTATATCCTCCTCACCGCTTGCCGCGCTGAAAGAATATTACCCTAAGCTCAAAGATCAAGAATTCGCAGACATAATTGTGGTGCTCAGTCACCAGGGCTATGACGAGGATATGGCCCTGGCCAAGGCTGCCACCCAGCAGAATACTCCCGTGGATTTGATCATCGGCGGACACAGCCATACCTATCTTGACCAGCCCGGGCTGGTCGGGGCTACGTACATCGTCCAGGTGGGGGAGTATGGCAAGCGAGTGGGCATTTTTGATCTGACTTTTAACCGGGCGACAAAAAAGCTGGATGTGGCCTGGAAAACGGAAGATATAAAGACCTCCACACCTGAAGATCCGCAAACCGTCCAATTCCTGCAAACCGCCCTGCCAGCCGCGCAACCCTGAACGCGCCACATGTCTGCCCGGCGTGCTATAATAGAAATAGCCACGCGAAAGGAGTTTGACTATGGCAGAGACCAGCACACGAAAACAAAAAATTGAGAACCGCATCCCCGAAGAAACCCGCGAACATTACCGCAAGGCGCGCGAGGAAATGCACAAAAGCCTGGAGACCCTGTTTCCGGCCGGTTTTCTTGAGCATCGGCGCGCGGCGCGCAAGGAAATGCTCCTGGCCTGGCGCAGCCTGCTCGATTCAGCCATTGAACACATGGATAAAAAGGACTGAATACCCCGCCTGAATAAAAAAGACACGGATGCGTCCGTGTCTTTTTCATTTCCACTACCCGCGCCGGCGCGGGGCAAACAGCATCCAGACGAGAATCAACCCGGCAAACCCGAGCAGCGCCTGCCCTGGCAGCAGCTGCCCGGCCTCGTACAACCAGATTCCTCCCAACAGCAGCGCGGCAAAAAGCACACTGCCCGAGAGCCGATCCACCGATCGGGAAAGCGAGCGCAATTCACGGCTAACCTGCGGAGCGCGAATCAGCAGTCCTTCGCGCTCGGCCTGCGTCAGCACACGGCTGGCCTGCGAGGGTAACGCGACGAGGGTTTTCGCCAACTCTTCGAGCGTTTGCAGGATCGTGTCCAGCGCGGTACCGCCCTCTTCGGCAACAAGTTTTTTGGCGTACGGGGCCAGCTGATTCCACAGGTTGAAGTGCGGGTCCAGACCGGTGCACATGCCCGATAGAATGGCAACCGTTCGCACCAGCATCAGCAGGTTGTTGGGCACCTGAAAAGGCATCACAACCATCACATCGCGAATGCGGTGCCCCATATCGTGAACTTCGTCCAGACTGATGCTGCGCAGTTCGCTCATGGAAAGGCCCCAGAAACGGTCAAAGACCATGGCGGATGCTTTTTCAATTTCACTGCTATCGGCGCCGGGCAGCAAAAAACCGAGCGAGCGGTAAGATTTAATCAGTCGCGCCGGATCTTTGGTGCCAACAGCAATGACCGTCTCGCGCAAACCGGCGCGCAGGTTTTCGGGTAAGCGTCCGACCATGCCGAAATCGACAAATGTCAACTGCCAGGCTGGAGCAGCGCTTCCAGCGGGGGATGGTGTCACGAAAAGATTGCCCGGATGCGGGTCGGCGTGAAAAAAGCCGTCGTCAAAAATCTGCTTCAGGTAGGTATCCAGCAATCGGCGGGCAACTTCGGCCCGGTTAATCCCCGCAGCGGTAATCGCGTCATAATCCGTAATTTTGATGGCAGAAACATCTTCCAGCGTCAGCACGCGCCGCGTAGAACGGCTGCGCACAACCCGCGGAACATGCACCAATAGGTCGGTGCTGAAGTTTTCGGCGAAGATTTCGGCATGGCGGGCTTCGAGCTCGTAGTCGATTTCTTCGTGCAGACTGGCAGAAAATTCTTCCAGCAGGGCTGGCACGTCGGCATGTTCGCGGATTGGCCGGTAGCGCATCAGCCAGCCGCCGACGATGCGCAGGGCAGATAGATCGACTTCGACGATTTGTTCGATATTGGGACGCAGGATTTTGACGACCACCGCCTGAAAGTGTTCCGCTTCGGGGGTTTCTCCGCTGAGTCTTGCCCGGTGAACCTGACCCAGCGAGGCGGCTGCCAGGGGCTGTTCATCGAACCAGGCAAATTTTTCGGCCAGCGAGGCGCTGAATTCGTGCTCGGCCAGCGCGCGGACAGATGCGTATGTTTCGGGGGGAACTTCGTCCTGCAAATCGGCGAGGGTTTCGGTCACTTCGGGCGGGAGCACGTCCAGCCGGGAGGAGAGAAACTGCCCCACTTTGATCATCACGCCGCCCATGTGAATAGCCAGGGCACGAAACCGTTCTGCCTCGCGCCGAAAACGAACCGGGCGCGAACGTCGCACCGCAGCGCGAAAGCCAATCTGCGCCAGTATCAATTCCATCCAAATGACGCGGGTGATGACCCCGCCAAAAAACCATAAAATTCCCCAAAAACGGGCGCGAATCTGCGCTGATTTCATCGGGCCTCCGGCAGAGATAGACTCAGGGTAATGCAATTGGGAGCGATTTCAGCCAACATCCAGCCCGGTCAGGCGGGTCAACAGGCGATGCAGAAAGAGCAACGGCAAAATCAGCACCAGGTGGACAATTATGCTGACCAGCAAGATCAGGGCTGTTCCGCGTAGAAAATTGTTTAGCTGTGGCGCCAGGTTGGCCAGCATCCACGGCCCTGCTCCAGCCAGCAAAACCAGCCCAAACAGCACGCCACTGACCAGGCCAAGCGGCAGCCAGGCGTGCCGATCGGATTCGGAGGGCATCATGGTGCTCGAAACTGCAAAGGCCAGGTAGAACCAGATCCAAAAATCGGGGATTTGTGGCAGGGTGCGCAATCCCATCCAGAATAGGTTCCATTGGCCATTGCGCAGCGTATCCCACAGGATGACCAAGTGCAGACGTTCGACGGAGACAAAGACGGTAAACAGCAGCCCCGTGAGAAGTGGCGCCAGGCCCACCAGCGAGTCGCGGAAAATGTCAGAGAAAGCCGCTTCCACGTAGCCAAGCTGCAGGCGCCCATCGGGCAGAACGGTGGGGATAAGGGAAAATTTTCCGGTGCGGACGCCCAGCACTTTGGCGGTGACAAAGTGGCTCAATTCGTGCAGGAAGACACCCGGCAGAAAAATCAAAGAGAAAATCGCCAGCGTCACGCCGGGGCTGCGTGTGGCGATTAAAAAAATGGCCTGAATCTCGCGATGCAGCCCGCGCTGCAAGAACAAGAACGCCACCAAAGCAGCCACTGCCCAGAAGAAACCATCAAAAGTCATCAACATGGGGGAAAAGGCCTCCGCACCAGGTCAGAGCCCCGGCGCGGAGCAGGATCTCTCGCAGTGTTATTGGGCAGCTGCCTGGCAAATGGCCAAAAATTCGGCCGGTTTCAGGCTCGCGCCGCCGACCAGCGCGCCGTCGATATCGGGCTGAGAAAAGAATTCAGCGGCATTGACGGCCGTGACCGATCCGCCATACAAAATGCGGATCGACTGGGCGGCTGCCTCCCCAAACAAATCCGTGAGCGCCGCTCGAACCACGTCGCGATGCACCATTTCCGCATTCTCGGCTGAAGAGGCTTTGCCGGTCCCAATTGCCCAGACCGGCTCATACGCTACCACGATCTGCGCAGCAAACGCCAGATCGAGGCCCTTCAGCCCCTCCAACACCTGCCGGCGGACGATCTGCGCTGTCTGCCCGCTCTCGTATTGGGCAAGCGTCTCGCCGACGCAGACAATCGGCGTCAGGCCCTGCTTTTGGGCCGCCAGTACCTTCTTGTTGACGGTTTCGTCGGTTTCGCCAAAATATGTACGGCGCTCCGAATGGCCAAGGATGACATATTGGCAAAATTCCTTGAGCATACCCGGCGCGACCTCGCCGGTGAAAGCGCCTTTTTCTTCCCAGTGCATATTCTGGGCGCCCAGGCCAATTTCGGTTCCGCTGACCAGGTTGGCGACCGCCAGTAATGCAACAAACGGCGGACAAAGAACTTTGTCGACGCCCTGAACCTGCTTGAGGGCAGGCCCCATCCCCGCCACCAGTTCACGGGCTTCGGCGACAGTCTTGTTCATTTTCCAGTTTCCAGCAACAAATGGTGTACGCATGAGTTATTCCTCGACGAAAGAGTATCAACCCTGAAAACTCAGGATGTTGTGCAAAATAGGGTTCAATAGTGCCGCCTCCATTATAGCCCACCTGGAGTTTTTTCAGGCAGGGATGGCCTAAAAAAACATCCCATCACGCGGATGGGATGTCGTCCTGGCAGGTGTTCTTACTGACCAGGCGTTACCGCCACTTCGGTACTGCCATCGGAACGGGGAGTAAAAGTCAGATCATAAGGCTTGCGGCTGCCGTCTTCGCACGTTACCGTCCACTTTTCCTTCCAGATTCCGTCCGAATCCGGCTCCTGGAGCACTTCAATGCTGGTTTGTGTGCCATCGGTTGCCAGACATCCAGACATCCCCGCATTGAGCAATACCGAAACCCAGGCATTTGTGCGCTGCAAATCATCGCCGAGGCCGCCCTGCGGAATCACATTTGCAGGCATGGCCGGCCCACCGCCAGATTCATCCGTCGGGAGCGGGATGACCGGGATTTCCGGTACAAAAGGGGTCTGAAATGAGTCATTCAGGCTGTTCGCCTGCCGGGTCAGGGCATAGGAGCCCCACCCCCCAATCAGCAGACAACAGCAGCAACACAGACACAAAAAGACCAATAGCAACAGGCCAATGATCAAACCTATATTCGATTTTTTCGTGACCGGCTGTGCAGATGTTTCCATGGATCAACCTCCTGAACCAATTATAAATGGATACGCGAAGTTTACGGATAGATATTATCCAATTATACTCGTCTCGCTCAACTCCTTAAGTATAGACTTCATTCAAGGCAAAAAGCCGTTATATGCGGCTGTAACGGATTTCACAGATGAACACGTTTTTAAGGCTCTTAAATCCGTGCTTTTTCCGCGTCACCCGCGTAATCCGTGTCCAGTTTTTGCCGTTTTGCGCCGAAATTCATCGCTTCTTAAGTTCTCAAAACGAACTCTAAACCCAAGTCAACTCCCCATCAAAAAGGCAATGCCAATCACAAGCACCTGCTTGTTTTTGGAAGTTCGACATTTTCCATGAGCCCATCATCCTAAATATCAGCGGGGTGAAGAATTCTTCACCCCGCTGATTGTAGCGTTATTTACCGTTCAGCGCCGCCACCCCGGGCAATTCCTTGCCTTCGAGAAACTCCAGGCTGGCCCCACCACCGGTCGAGACATGGGTCATCTGCTTGGCCACGCCCGCCTTCTTGACCGCGCTGGCGCTGTCGCCGCCGCCAATCACGGTGACGGCCCCAGATTCTGCCAGTAATTTCGCCAGGCCGAATGTGCCTTCGGCGAATTTGGGGAACTCGAAGACCCCTACCGGGCCATTCCAAACCACAAGTTTGGCACCTGCCAGAGTTTGCTTGTAAAGTTCAAGCGTCTTCGGTCCGACATCCAACATACGCCAGCCGGCCGGAATTGCCGTCACGTCCACCACCTGGCTGGCAGCTTCAGCATCAAATTTATCCGCGATGACTGCGTCCACGGGCAGGACCAGTTTGTCACCAGACTTGGCCAGGATGGTTTTGGCCGTTTCGAGCGAGGAGTCTTCAACCAGGCTGTCCTGCATATTCAGGCCTTTGGCGGCCAGGAAAGTATTGGCCATACCGCCGCCAACGATCAGCCGATCGCACTTCGAAAGCAGGGTCTCCACCACCAGGATCTTGTCGCTGATTTTCGCGCCGCCCAGGATGGCGATATAAGGATGCTCAGGATTGGCGATTGCGCGCCCCAGGTATTCCAGTTCCTGTTCCATCAGGAAGCCAGAGACTGCCGGAAGAAAGCGGGCAATGCCTTCGGTGGAGGAGTGCGCGCGGTGCGCTGAACCAAAGGCGTCATTGACGTAAATATCCGCCAGGGCAGCCATCTGCTGCGCAAGTTCGAGATCGTTTTTTTCCTCGCCCTTGTGGAAGCGGGTGTTTTCGAGCATGACCACATCGCCAGGTTTCATCGCCGCGGCGATTTTTTCGACTTCCGGCCCAACACAATCAGGAGCCATCGTCACCGGCTTGCCGAGGTGGCCAGCCAGCACTTCAGCGGCCGCTTTCAGGCTGAATTCAGGATCCGGCCCACCCTTGGGGCGGCCAAGGTGGCTGGCGAGCAGCACAGAAGCGCCCTGCTCCAGCACATATTTGATCGTCGGCAGGGCAGCCTTGATGCGTTTGTCATCCGTGACTTTCCCTTCGGCCATCGGCACATTGAAATCAACGCGCATGAAAACGCGCTTGCCTTTCAGATCGATATCTTTTACGGTTTTCTTATTCATATTTCCTCAACCAAGCTAATAAAAGGAAATTGGTAGACCGGGTTTTCCAATCTACCAATTTACCCATCTACAATTACAGGCTTTTCGCCATCAGCGCGGCCAGGTCAGCCGTCCGAACAGAATAACCCCATTCGTTGTCGTACCAGGTAACGACCTTGATGAATGTGCTCTCCGCTTTGCCCAACACCGAGGTGAAAGGCAAATCGACAGAGGAGCTGTACGGGCTGGCCTTGAAGTCCATGCTGACCAGCGGTTCATCCACCGCCTCGAGGATGCCCTTAAAACGCGGAGTCGCCGCGGCATCGCGGAAAGCCTGGCGCAGGTCCTCGGTCGTAACGGGAGTTTCAATTTCAGCGGTGAAATCAACCACCGAAACCGTGGGGGTCGGAACGCGCAGGGAATAGCCATCGAACTTGCCCTTCAGGTCAGGAATGACCAGCGCAATGGCCTTGGCAGCGCCCGTGGTGGTTGGGATAATGTTCAGGCCCGAGGCGCGGGCGCGGCGCAAATCAGAGTGCGGCATATCCAGCACCTTCTGATCGTTGGTATAAGAGTGGATCGTCGTCATAAAAGCACGCTTGATGACGTACTTATCATGCACAACTTTCGCGGCCGGAGCCAGGCAGTTCGTGGTGCAGGAAGCATTCGAAACAACATGATGTTTGGCTGGATCGTACTTGTCCTCATTGACACCCAACACCACGGTCAAGTCTTCTCCTTCAGCCGGAGCTGAAATGATCACCTTCTTGGCGCCGCCAGCGGTGATGTGATTGACAGCACCCTTGACCGTCTTGCCCTTCTTGTTCACGCCGTCTTCCTTGATCGTGAACAGGCCGGTCGACTCGATCACAATCTCCACGCCCAAATCTTTCCACGGAATCGCGGCCGGATCGGTTTCCTTAAAAACCCGGACCTTCTTGCCATCGATCAACAGGCCATCATCAGCAATTTCGACGGAACCGTTAAAGCGGCCATACGTCGAATCATATTTGAGCAGGTGCGCCATGGTCTTGGTGTCACCGATATCGTTGAACGCCACAACCTCCAGGGTGCCCGGATAATAATCGCGGATTGCCTTGAGAACCTGGCGACCAATGCGGCCGAAGCCATTAATACCAACTTTTGTTGCCATACAAAACCTCCTCAGGTTTATTGATTGTGATTTTTTGCACAAACGGGATTTTACCACAAAATCGCCGCATGCAAAATGCAAAAAAAAGTGAAAGCGCGCCATTGGATAATCAACACGCGCCCCCGACAATTTTACAACACAACCGGCCGCCCACTCATCAGGCGCGCCGGAAAAACAACCCTGCAACGGACACCAATATAAAGAACAGAAACCTACTCTGAAAGCGGACCAGTCCGTTCGTACAGCAAATCCATCAACACCTGCGCCAGCTTGGTCGGATCGTGCCGCCAGGGCTGGTCCTCATCCACCAGGTCAGCGCCATAAATCGGGTACTTGGATGCCGATCCTTCCACCTTTACCCATTCTACCCCATTTGGGAGCGCTCTCTCGTAGCAATTATTGCACACAACCATATCAAACAAATTTTCACCGACATGCTCTTCCAACACAGCCAGGTGATCACTGACCTGGTACCCGCTCGTTTCCCCGCGCTGCGTGGCCACGTTGACCACATAAATCTTGTATGCCCGGCTCACCTTCAACGCCGACAACAGCTCCGGCACCAAAAGGTTCGGCAGCAGGCTGGTATACAAACTTCCCGGCCCCACCACCACCAGGTCTGCAGCCAGAATTGCCTGGAGCGAGGGGGGAAACGCAGAAGGATTACCGGGCTCCAGGTAAACACGCCGCACCCGCCCGGCCATTTCCGGGATGCGGCTCTCGCCATTCACGCGTACTTCCTGGATGGTATGCGGCAGCTGCACATCTGCCACCAGCTGAACATCATGCAGCGTGGCAGGCAGCACGCGGCCATGCACCGAGAGCACCCGGCCCGATTCAGCCACCGCCTCCTCAAAACTGCCTGTCAAATCTGCCATGGCCGAGATGAACAGGTTGCCAAAAGAATGCCCGCCCAACCCCGATTCGTCATTAAATCGATACTGAAACAGCTGGGCCAGCAGCGCTTCATCATTGGAAAGCGCTGCCAGGCAGTTGCGAATATCCCCGGGTGGCAAAATCCCCAAATTCTGGCGCAGCCGGCCCGAAGAACCTCCATCATCCGCCACCGTGACAATTGCCGTCAGGTTATTGGTGAAACCCTTCAAACCACGCAGCAAAGTGGCCTGCCCATGCCCGCCACCCATCGCCACCACGCGCGGGCCACGTTCGCGCCGGCGATGGCCGGCGATCTGGTCAACCAGGCGCTGTCCGGGACGCAAAAACGGGTTGAGCAGGGCATGATTCAATCCCCAGATCCCCGCAATCACAAAACCAACGCCCACAGCCAGAAAAACTGCCACCCGCACTTCGCGCGGCCAGAAGCGTAACGTGGCCACATCCAAAACCACCAGCAGTTCATCCCCGGAGGTGGTACGATAAATATCCAATAAAAAATAGGCCACTCCCACGCCCAGCAGGGTAATCCCAACCAGCAGGAGCAGCAGCCAGCGCTTAACCCCCAGCCCAGGCACCAGCCAGAGCAGCATACTTGAAAGCTCACGCTTGAGATAATTCAACCACTTCCGAATTTTTCGCACCTGATGATGATAGCAGTGTTCAAAACAATCGTCAACGCCAAAAATATACCTGCCTTTTCTCAGCCGGGAGGGCGTACTTTCGTTATTTTGCAGCCCCAACCGTTTAGGATATAATACCGACATGATTACGTTGTCCATCGTTCCAACCGCGGCGAATTCCTGCCCAACGGCGAACCAGAATGGGCATGCCAGTTGCCAGACTCTGCAACGCCTCTCCCTGAGCGGCGCATGGTGCTTTGGAGCTGGCGCAAGTCACCATCACCTGCCAACCGATGGGCTGCTGC
This sequence comes from uncultured Anaerolineae bacterium, assembly GCA_903875215.1. GTDB lineage: Bacteria > Chloroflexota > Anaerolineae > Anaerolineales > Villigracilaceae > UBA5195. The sequence continues at coordinate 98,491 of CAIQVH010000030.1, read as the reverse complement.
CCGATAACTGACGGCCGACCTGACTCCCCCAGGCCGTTTTTATTCTTTTGGGGAGATATTCAACCTGCTTTCGCTCTACATCGATCTCCCCCCGGATGCTTTTCTCGTTTTAACTTACACCACCCAAGGAGTTTGCATGAAACTACCGATGAATTTGCCAGGCCCGAAGGCGCGCGCGCTGGTCGAGCGCGATTCGGCGGTCATTTCCCCATCCTACCCGCGCGATTACCCCTTTGCAATGGATTATGGCAAAGGCGCATGGCTGTGGGACGTGGACGGCAATCGTTTTCTCGATTTTATGGCCGGCATTGCGGTCAATTCGACCGGTCATAGCCACCCCGAAGTCGTCAAAGCCATCCAGGAACAGGCCGAAAAATTCCTCCATATCTCATCTGACTTTTACCACGTCAACATGATCGAACTGGCTGAAAGGCTGAATGAAATCGCCCCGATGAAAGAACAAGCGATCAGCTTCCTGACGAATTCCGGCACCGAATCCGTTGAAACCGCCATCAAACTGGCGCGTTACCACACCGGGCGGACGAATTTTATCGGTTTCACCGGCGGCTTCCACGGGCGGACGATGGGCGCAGTCACCTTCACCGCCAGTAAATCCACCTATCACAAAGGTTTTTACCCGCTGATGAACGGGGTCACACACGCCCCCTACCCGAATCCCTACCGCCCGATCATTGAACGCAAGCCCGGCGAAGACTACGGCGAAGCCGTCGTCCGTTACATCGAAGACCAGATTTTCAGACAGATTGTCCCCGCCGAGGAAGTGGCCGGGATCCTGCTGGAACCAATCCAGGGCGAGGGCGGCTACATCGTCCCGCCGCCAGGATTCTTCCCCGCACTGCGAAAATTGTGTGATAAATATGACATCCTTCTGATCGCAGATGAAGTCCAGTCGGGCATGGGGCGTACCGGCAAGTGGTGGGCCATTGAAAATTTCGGGGTCGAACCGGATATTTTAACCAGCGCCAAGGGCATCGCCAGCGGCGTGCCGCTGGGCGCGTGCATCGCGCGCAAGAGCATCATGGATTGGGAACGCGGTGCGCACGGCAATACCTACGGTGGCAACCCGCTGGCATGCGCTGCCGCCAATAAAACCATCGATCTGATCAAGCGCGAATATCTGAAAAATGCCGCTGAAGTCGGCCAATATGGTCTGGATGCGCTCCAGGAAATCGCCATGCGCCACCCGTCCATCGGCGACGTGCGCGGCATCGGCCTGATGATCGGCGTAGAATTTGTCAAGGATCGAAATACAAAGGAATATGCCCCAGAACTGCGCGATGCCGTGGTTCACAAAGCCTTTGAGCGCGGCCTGCTCCTGCTGGGCTGCTCCAAATCAGTGATTCGAATCGCCCCCCCGCTGATGATCTCCAAAGCGGAAGTGGATGAAGGACTGGAAGTGTTCGAGGAAGCCGTGGCCCTGGCCGAAGCTGAATTCCTGAAGTAAAGACATCTCAGAATCAAAGAGCCTGCGGGTCTGCTCCGCAGGCTCTTTGATTCTGCAGTCTCGAGCCCGCTAACGTCCCAATGCGCTGCCCGCCAGCCAGCCGGTCGTCCAGGCGTTCTGAAAGTTAAAGCCACCAGTCAGGCCGTCAATATCGAGCACCTCGCCAGCGAAGAAGAGACCCGGCACCCGGCGGCTCTGCATGGTCTTAAAATCCACTTCATCCAGTTTTACCCCGCCGCAGGTGACAAATTCATCCTTAAACTGTCCCTTGCCCTGAATCTGGTACCGGCCGGCTGTCAGTTCTTCGGCCAGCCGGCGCAAACTGACTTTGGACACATCGGCCCAATTTTGAGACTCGCGGATGCCGGCAGCCTCCACCAAACGCTTCCACAACCGGATTGGGATCTGCGGAAAAATGACATGAGCGGCTGGTTTTTTGCGGGCATTTTCGGGCAGGCTGCGCTGGTGTTGGAGCGTCTCAAAAGCCGAATCAGTCGTCAGCCCGGGCAGCCAGTTGATCAGCAGACCAGCCCGGTAGCCACGCTCATACAACCAGCGCGCGCCCCACGCTGAAAGGCGCAGGGCCGCTGGGCCGCTCAGACCCCAGTGAGTAACCAGCAGTGGTCCCTGCTGGGGCAGGACAGCAGGATTCTCAGCGGCAGATTCGGCCAACAGGCGCAAACTGGCCGGGGAAACTGACACCCCGGCCAAATCCACAAGACGCGGGTCGTTAAGATTAAACGTGAACAGAGATGGCACTGGCTCGATCAGCGTGTGCCCGAGGGAGGCGATCAACTGGCCGACAAAACGATCACTGCCGGTGGATAGCAGCAGACGGCGTGTGCTGAGCAATTCTTCACGCTCAAGCGCATCGCGGCGCAGGCGCAGCTGAAAACCCTGCTCCGAATCACCCTCCAACGCCAGCTTTTCGATGCCCAGCAGCGCAGTTTCTGTCCACAAAATTACGCCCTCGCGGCGGGCGGCTTCAAGCAACGCATCGGCAATCGTTTCCGCCCGGTCGGTTACGGGGAACATGCGCCCATCCGCTTCGGTTTTAAGCCGGACGCCGTTCTTCTCAAACCACTGCACGGTATCACTGGGCTGGAAGCGGGTAAACGGACCACGCAGGGCAGCGCCTCCGCGCGGATAATAATTGACCAACTGGGCAGGTTCAAAGCAGGCGTGCGTCACATTACAACGCCCACCTCCCGAGATAAGTACCTTGCCAAGCGGCCGGCGCGAACGCTCAATAATCAACACGCGCTGGGGCGCCGAGTGGGCATTGGCCAGTTCGGCGCAGCGGATTGCGGCAAAAAATCCCGCCGGGCCGCCGCCAATCACGACCACGTCCCACGGCTGGCCTGTCGGGAGAGTTGAAGTCAATGTTCACCTCATCAGGCTAAAAGTCAGGAGTTCCGCGCTTCAGGAACAGAAATGGCCGCGAAACGAGCATTCGTCAGCGCCGCCAGGTCTTTGACGGGCAGGTTAACATTCAGGCCGCGCTGGCCGCCAGAAACATTCAGTGTGGCAAGTTCCTGCGCAGCGGTATCAATCAACACCTGGAAACCTTTATTGATCAGCGCCAGCGGCGAAATACCACCAGCCTGCATGCCGGTCAACTGCTCGGCTTCGCGCTCAGTCGGCAGGTTGACTTTTTTCTCCCCCAATGCAGCGGCTAGCGCTTTCAAATCAACCTGATTGGGGCCGGGGATGACGGCCAGAATAGGTTTGCCTGGCCGGACACGGGTAACAACAATGGTTTTATAGACCATCTCGGCCGGCAAGTTGAGAATCCGCGCGGTTTCCAGGGCGCCCAGCTTCTCGGCCGGAGTCTCGTAAGCTTTGTAGTGGATTTTTTTTGCATCCAGCAGGCGGGTTACATTGTTGACCATGGGTTGATTATACAGAATTCGCCAGGGAAAAACAGGGCAAACTGCCCAAAATCCACCGGTCAGATGAGCATGAGGCGCAGGAAATCGCGATAAAATAGAAGGGTGTTTCCGGCACACGCCGGAGATATTTCTATTTTCTATATTGAACACTATCAGCCTGCCGCCGAGCACCGGAAGGATTTTTAACCTGTCGATCGCCAACGAACTCCGTCAATTCATGAGGCTGCCCTCCTTTATTCCGCCGGCCCCCAATCCTACCCCGGCCTGGCAGGAGGTCTCTCCGGGTACCGGTGAATTTACCGCCCTGTTAAACGTGATTCCCGAGGCAGCGGCAGTGATTGATCGCACCAGCCGCCGGGTGGTGATCGGAAACCAGCTTTTTTGGGACATGCTCGACGGCGACAAGCACCCATCAACCCAGATTCTCCTCGATCAATTTCTTCCAGATTTTGGAGAAGGCTGGTCTTCCGGCGAAGAACGGGAAACGGAAATCATCCTGCCCCGTGGAAAAAGAATGCCCGCCTGGGCCAGCATCACCTGGCTGGACAAGAGCGGGCGCTGGTTATTGCTCCGCATGGTTTCAATGAACGTGCGCATCTGGAAGGAAACCCAGGCCCGGCGCGAAGAAAACCTGCTCGCCGTGATTGAAACCCTGGCCGGTCTCAACACACAGACCAACCTGGATGACGCTCTGCAGCTGTTGCTGGAAACCGGCGCTCGCATGCTGGCCGCGACGGAGCTATGCATTTACCGTGCCAACCTGAAGCAGCACACTTTTCTGCGTCTAAAATCCTACGGCTCGCAGATGGAAGCCCTGCCCGAGACTCTACCCCTGGATGAACCTTCCAGCGAGTATTCCCAATGGGTCTGGAACCATAACCGTCGCCCGACCACCAAACTCCAGCAAGCGGCTTCCGCGCTCGGTTTTTCATCGCTGATCGCCGTCCCCATCCAATATAAAAACAACCGGCTTGGCTTGCTGACCGTGGCCAACCTGCCTCACAAGGAGGCCCACCGGCAGATCAAAACTCTTAAGATCCTGGCCGAAAACGTCAGCTCGGCGTTGAATTTTTACGTTACCCTGGAGCAACTGCAACAAACCAACCGCAAATACCGACAGAGCAACGCGATTCGTGAAGCCATCTGGGCTTACTCCGTGAATGGGATGATATTGCTCAGCCCAACCCTCTCCATCCTCACGCTAAGCGCCGCCGCCGAATTGATGCTCGGATACAACAATCGCGAAGTAATCGGCAAGCCAGTGGAAGATATCCTGGTCGGAGTCAACAACCTGCCTTCCGCCTTACGGCTGGCCTGTCAGGGCGTCATTACACCCGATCTCGGGAATATCAAAATCCACCGACGCTCGGGGCAAGTATTTCCCGCCCACCTGCAGGTAATCTCCGCGCAAGCAAACGGTGAAATTTCCAATATCATCCTGCTGATTCAGGACCTCAGCGAATACGAAAAGAACCACGCCCTGACTGAACAACTGGAACAGCGCGCCTTCCTGGGTGAAGTCACCGCCATATTCGCGCATGAAGTACGCAACCCCATTAATAACATCAGCACAGGCCTTCAGCTCATGGATATCAACCTGCCCACTGATGATGCCAACCACAACCTGATCGAACGCATGCAAGGCGACTGCAACCGGCTGACCCACCTGATGGATTCAGTGCTCAACTTCTCAAAATCAATGGAATACAAGCTCATCCCCACTCAGCCGGGCGAGCTGATCAAGAGACTGATCGAACGCTGGAAACCGCGCATGTCACAACTCAACATCAACCCGGTTTTCATCTCCCCAGACAACCTCCCACCCATCCTGGGCGATGGACGCGCCTTGGAACAGGTCTTCACCAACCTGTTCAGTAATGCGCTCAATGCAATGCAAGAAAAAGGTGGCACTCTTGCCATCAAATTGGAGAAAATCGAAATCGCCAACGGACATTTCCTCATCAGCATCAGCATTTCAGATACTGGCGTTGGCATCGCCCCCGAGAATCTCGAACAGATCTTCCAACCCTTCTTCACCACCAGCCAACAAGGCACAGGCCTGGGACTGGCCATCACCAAGCGGATTGTCATGGCCCACAAAGGCTCTATCCGCGTCAACAGTTTCACAGGTGGAACAGTCTTCACCCTCCTGTTCCCCGCCGCAGAGAGCGAGCCAAGATGACCGTCACAATCATGATCGTCGATGATGAAGAAAATGCCCGCCACTTTATTGCATCTTTCCTGAGCAACCGCGGATACGAAGTCATCCACGCTGCAACACTGGGCGAAGCCCGCCGGCAGATTTCCCAGGGAACAGCGGATATCATCCTGCTGGATGTACAACTGCCCGACGGATTGGGCACCACCCTGCTCGAAGAACTTTCACGCCTGCCACACCACCCACCCATCATCATGAACACCGCCTACGGAGATATTGACATGGCCGTGAATGCCATGAAAAACGGCGCTCACGACTTTTTGCAAAAACCCATTCAACTGGCGCGACTGGAACAATCAATTATACGGGCTCAGGAAATGGTCACAATGCGGCGCGAACTATCACACCTGCGCAACAACCAACGCCGTGCAGGCACCGACCTTGTGACCAGTAGCAGCCCGGTGATGACCCACGTTTTTGAACAGGCGCGACGCGCCAGCCAAGCGGGCACCTCCGTACTGATTACCGGCGAAACAGGCACCGGGAAAGAAGTGCTTGCCCATTTCATTCATAGCAGCGGGCCGCGAGCCGATCGTACCTTCGTCGCGGTCAACTGCGCCGCCATCCAGAGCAATCTGCTTGAATCAGAATTGTTCGGATGCGAAGCCGGCGCACTGCCCGGCACCGAAAAGCGCGAACCGGGCCTGCTGGAAGTGGCAGATAACGGCATCCTGTTCCTCGACCAGATCACCTCCCTACCGACCGACATCCAGTCGAAATTCCTGAGTGCGATCACCGAAAAGGCCTTTCGCCGGGTAGGCGGCACGCACCTTATCCACACTGATGTGCAGGTGCTGGCCGCTTCGAACCGCGACATGCCGAAATTGATCGCCAGTGGACAATTCCTGCCCGATCTTTATCACCGTCTTAAAGGCATTGACCTGCACATTCCACCCCTGCGCGAACGTAAAAGTGACATTCTCGAGCTGGCGGCCTATTTTGTGCGCCAGAACAATATGCGCATGGGAAAAAACATTATAGATATGACACCCCACGCTGTGGACGCACTGCGATCCTACGATTGGCCGGGCAATGTGCGCGAGCTGCGTAATGTGATCGAACGCGCCATGCTCTTTTGTGATGCGCCGGTGATCGACATTTTCCATTTACCGGTGGATGTTACGGGGGGCAATTCTTAACCCGCCAGAAGATGAATCAAAAACTGGAGAAAATCGCCGGGATGCGGTTTTCTCCAGTTTTATTTTTCTTCACTGAAATCCGGTTAACTCTTCGGCCAGATAGCCAGTTCCAGAGTCAGGCGTTCGCAATAGCTGGAATCTGGCAGGGGGCCCTGACCATATTGCATGTCTGCCACGGTGGCAACCATTTGCAGGCTTTGGGTTTCGAGCACCACCTGGCGATGGGGGGCGAGTTCGAGCAGTTCGCCCTTGTTTTCGAGCTTGGAGCGGTAGGATGGATCATTGAATGCGTGCAAGCTCATCAACACTTTGGTAACGGTCTGAATATCATTTTTATCAAACAGCCAGACTTCAAACGCGGTCACTTTTTTGGGATCGCCAACGCCGATGGTTTCGGAGATGCCAACACCACATTCGCCCAGGAATTCGCCAGATGGCGCATCAATGCTGAAAGAGTCGTCAAATAGATCATCACCAAGGACATAGGTGGTGACATATTGGGCGATGGGCGGTTCCTGCCCTGCGACAGTATAGTCCGTTTTCTCGAGGTTGCGATTGAGTTCAACAGCCTGCTGCGCCGGGGTCAACTCGGCGCCCTGGCGTGGGCCGCGCAACAGCCAAATGGCAGCCCCGGCGACCAGGCCAACGGCTACCAAAGCTCCCAGGATGATAAAGATGCTGACCAGCGAGAAGGCAGCCGGCTCGGCCGCAACGGGCGCAGCCAGAGGATTGTCAAGCCCTTTTTGCTTCAGCACCTGTTCAAAAGCCAGCAGGGCATTAGGGTCTTGCTTGCCAGGAGCAGCTTTGACCTGTTGAAGAATATCGTAACCCTTTGCGCCCAGTTGCTGAAAACGCAGGGCGGCCAGGGCTTCATCATGGTTTAAGTTGAAGGAATCCACGGTCATGCGCAGGTAATCCACCTGCAGTTCGTTGCGTAAAAATTCCGCCGATGCATCCGTCCACTCGACAGGCCAGACACCCCAGGCAACTACGAGCCCAAGAGTCAGGCCTGCAAGGAGGGCTACAATTGCCACAAACCTTGGCCGATTGAATAATTCTGAAATGCTGCTCATGAACAAACGCTCCTTTCGAGGAACGAACATTTTATCTATTATACAGGAAAACCTGGCCCGCAAGACCCTTGGGATTAATTGGCCATTTCGGCCTGGAGAGTGTCTAGCAGGTACGTCTCCGGGCAATTCAGGCAGCTGGCTTCGCGTTTGTTGGCAATGACCAGAGTCCCCTTGCAGTTGGGGCATGGAATCGCCAACGGGCGCTTCCATGAGGTAAATTCACATTCTGGGTAGCGGTTGCAACCGAAGAAGATGCGTCCCTTGCGCGTTTTGCGTTCCACAAGATCGCCGCCACACTTTGGGCAGGTTACGCCAATTTTTTCGAGCCACGGCTCAGTGTGACGGCAATCGGGGAAGCCGGCGCAGGAAATGAATTTTCCATAACGTCCATAGCGAATGACCAGGTCTTTGCCGCAATCCGGGCAGGCGCGTCCGAGCAGTTCGGGGCCGGTCTTGGTAACCGGCATATCGGCCTGCGCCTTTTGGACTTTGACAGCGAATGGCCGGTAAAAGCTGTCCATGATTTTGACCCAGTCGGCATCGCCGGCAGCGATGCGGTCGAGATCCGATTCCATCTCGGCCGTAAAATTCAGGTCAACCACTTCGGGAAAATATTGCACCATCAAGTCATTGACCAGCACACCGGTTTGGGTCGGCTCCAGGCGCTTATCCACCCGGACGACATATCCACGCTCCTGGATGGTGGACATGATGGGGGCATAGGTGGATGGGCGGCCAATCCCGTGGGCTTCAAGCGCCTGCACGAGCGTGGCTTCAGAAAAGCGCGGCGGTGGCTGGGTAAAATGCTGCTCGGGGATCAGCCGGATAAGGTTTTGCTTCTGCCCTTCAAAAAGATCCGGCGGGATGCGGACATTGAGTTCGTCCTCCTCGCCGCCTGGTTTGGCGTCTTCATCGCGGGCTTCTTCGTAGACGACCAGGAAGCCGGGAAATTTCACTGAAGATCCCGCCGCGCGGAACAGAAACTGGTGCGCACCCGCCGCGCCGATTTCGACAGTCAGCGTGTCATAGATGGCGGTTTCCATCTGCGAGGCCACGAAACGCTGCCAGATCAGCTGGTAAAGCTTGAACATGGCCGGTTCCAGGAAAGGTTTGACCTTCTCGGGTTCGCGCAGCACCGAGGTCGGGCGGATGGCTTCATGGGCTTCCTGGGCGGCCACCGCGCGGGTTTTGTATTCCGGCGGCTGCTCGGGCAGGAAGTCGTTGCCATAACGGTGGGCAATGTAAGCGCGGGCGTCCTGACGGGCCAGGTCAGAGATGGTGGTTGAATCGGTGCGCATGTAGGTGATCAGGCCGGTTGATCCGCCTTCGCCGACATCCTGGCCTTCATACAGGCCCTGGGCCAGGCCCATGGTGCGCTTGGCCGTGAAACCCAGTTTGCGCGAGGCTTCCTGTTGAAGTGTGGATGTGATGAAGGGAGCGGCCGGTTTGCGGCGGCGCTCTCCGCGCTTGATGCGGGTGACCTGATAGGCCAGTTGTTCCATCTCGATGAGCAATGGTTTTACCTGGGATTCGGATTTCAGCTCGAAATCCTGGTCGTCGATCCTGACCAGGCGGGCGGTGAAGACGGATTTGGCTTTGCCCCCTTCGGGCTTGAATTCTGCTTCGATGGACCAGTATTCTTCCGGGTTGAAAATCTCAATCTCGCGCTCGCGTTCCACGATCAGGCGCAGTGCCACCGATTGCACCCGCCCGGCAGAGAGTCGACCGCGCACTTTTTCCCATAGAATGGGGCTGATGGAGTAGCCGACCAAGCGGTCGAGCACGCGGCGGGCTTGCTGCGCGTTGACAAGATCCATGTTGATATCGCGCGGATGGCTGAAGGCTTCGGCAATGGCAGGTTCGGTGATTTCATGAAAGACAACGCGGCGGGTACGTTTTGGGTCAATATCTGCAGCTTCGAGCAGGTGCCACGAAATGGCTTCGCCTTCGCGGTCGGGGTCGGTTGCCAGGTAAATTTCGGCATGCTGCCTGGCCAGTTTTTTCAGCTCTTTGACAACATCCTTCTTTTCCTTGGGGACGCGGTACTTGGGGGTATAGTCGTTGTCGACATCCACTGAAAGCTGCGAGCGCAGCAGATCGCGGATGTGACCGATGGAAGCGCGTACGGTGTAGCCCTTGCCCAGAAACCGACCGACTGTTTTGGCCTTGGCCGGCGATTCGACGATGACCAGTTTGCCGGAACGCTTATCATCCGGCGAGGGCGGGGTGAGCGCGGCGTGGCTTTCGGTGCGACCGGTACGATATAGAGCGGTACCGCATTCCGGGCATTTGCCGCGTGTGACCGGGGCGCCTGCCGCATTGAAAGCCGCCACCGCCTCGAGCATTTCCCGCTTGGTCTTGCATTTCATGCAATATGCTTCCATCCAACCTCCAATCAACTGCCCTGTGATTTTCCCAGTTTCAGGGCCTGTGCTGCTTATAGATAAATCTCCTGGCGGTGTTTTCGCAGGTGTTCGACGACGTTTTTAACTTTTTGGGCCTGATCGGCTTTGCAGACCAGCAGGACATCATTGGCATCCACCACAACCATGTCATCCACTCCAATCGTGACGACGAGGCGCTCGGTGCCAGGCAGTCCGTAGACGAGGGTATTATGCGTCTCAAGGGCCAGATGATGCCCATTGGTAACGACGTTTCCGCTCATATCGGGCAGCAGGACTTCAAACAGGGAATCCCAGGCGCCCACATCACTCCAGCCCAGGCCGCCTGCCGGCAAAATGGCAACCCGTTCGGCTTTTTCCATCACGCCGTAGTCAATTGTTTCATTCTTCAGATCGAACCAGAGCTCTTTGATGACGGATTCCAGCCGGGGCGTATCCACAACCGCAGTAATCTGATCCAGCACAGCGGTCAGATCGGGCATCTGGCGGCGCATTTCAGCCAGGATGCTTTCCGTTTTCCAGATGAACATGCCGCTGTTCCAGGAATGGTCGCCCGTGCGCAACATGGCCTGGGCGGTGCGATCATCGGGTTTTTCCTTGAAACGCACAACCGCATAACACGGGTACTTGTAATCACCGATCAGCGCCGCGCCTTGTTGAATATACCCGTAAGCTGTGGAAGGGAAGGTGGGAGTGATGCCAAGTGTGACGAGGTAATCCTGACGGGCAACGCCTTCCGCGGCGGTCAGGAGATAGTGGAACAGGTCACGATTGCGGATGAAATGGTCGGAGGGCAGCACGGCCATGACGGCTTGCTCGTCGCGCTTATGCAGGATGGCAGCTGCGAGCCCGACGACCGAAGCTGTGCCGCGTGGCGCGGGTTCGATAATGTAATTTTCTGCTGGGATCTGGGGCGCTTGCACGCGCATTTCTGCGGCTTGCTCGGCCACGGTAACAACCAGGATGCGCTCCGGCGGCAGGAAACCTTCCAGACGGGTCACCGTACTCTGGAACAGGGTTTCTTCTCCGATCAGCGGGAGCAACTGTTTGGGGCGGTTCCTGCGCGAGAGCGGCCAAAGCCGCGTCCCACCGCCACCGGCCATGATGACTGCATAGGTATGTTCCATAATCAACTCAGCCCTTTCTTTTCAGAGGAGAGAGAATAAAATGCCCGACGGGATGTTGGGGGCTACAGGCGATACTTCGCCTGGTCTTCACGCACTGCGACATACTGCATACCACCGACCTGCCGCACCATGCCCTTTAACTCCATCATCGTCAGGGCAGCAGAAACGCTCTCAATGGGGAGACCAATTTTGGAGCGTATCTCGTCGACATGCAGCGGTTCGGCGCTGAGGGCTTCCAGGAGCCGGGCTTCGGTAGCGTCGGCAGGAATGACGCGACGAATCTCGCGTCGCTCAACGTTACGAGTCAGGTCAAGCGCTTCGAGCACATCCTGCGGAGCCAGCAGGCATTTGGCACCGTTGGAGATCAACCGGTTGGTGCCTTTGGATTGCAGCCCATAGATACTACCAGGCACCGAAAAGACCTCGCGGCCCTGCTCAACAGCAAATTCTGCCGTAATCAGGGCGCCACTGGTATCCCCCGCTTCTACCACTACCACCGCCATCGAAAGCCCGCTGATGATGCGGTTGCGCGGCGGAAAATTGGCACTATCGGGGGGCGTGCCGGGGGCGTAATCGCTGAGAACCGCTCCCTGCGACAAGATTTTCTCGGCCAGCGCGCGGTGCTCGGGCGGATAGATGCGATCGACGCCTGAGCCAAGCACTGCCAGGGTACGCCCGCCAGCCTTGAGCGCCGCCTGGTGCGCAACGGCATCCACGCCGCGCGCCAGCCCGCTGACAACGGTCACCCCATTCTGGGCCAGCACCGTTGCCAAGTCTTCAGCCACCTGGCGGCCATACGGCGTGACAACCCGCGTGCCCACAATCGCCACAGCCCAGGCATCTTCGACAGTCAAGGTCCCGCGCAGATACAACACGGGCGGCGGCTGGTCAATTTCCTTCAAGTGGTCCGGATACTCCGGGTCCTTGCGGGTCAGAATGTGAAGTCCACTTTTCTCAATCCGGGCCACATATTCTTCGAGGTTGACCGTGCTGCGCACTTGCACCACCCGCTCGGCCAACCTGGCGCCTAAACCGGCGGAGGCCAGTTCAAAAGCAGAAGCGTTCCAGGCCGTTTTCGCATCGCCAAAGGTATCCAGCAGAGCCTGCAAGCGCACTGCGCCAATGCCCTTGACCAGGGAAAAACCAACCCAGAAACGCTTCTCGTCCATCGTTATAAACAGGAGGGAAAACGCGGCACCAGTCGCGCCCCAGACTAAGACTCTTCGTTCTCGAGTAAACCGGGCAGCAGATGAACTTTCAACAGCTGCTGTACGAGATTAATTTCCAGCAGGACTTCTTTCAACGCCGGAATCAAGATTTCATGCCCGGCTGGATCAATGACCACATACACATCATTGGCACCTGTCTCGAGGATTTCCGAGACCCGGCCCAGGGGTTTTCCGTTTTCCTCCACAACCTGCAAGCCGATAATCTGGTGGTGATAATACTCGCCTTCCGGTAGCGGCGGGCGATCATCCGCGCGCACGAAAACTGTTTTACCGGTATATTTGGCGGCCTGCTCGGTTGTGATCACACCCTCCAGGCCGATCAGCAACCCGTCATTGTGCGGACGCCGCCGCGTGATCTTGACAGGGCGCCGTTCTTCGTCGAGAAACAGAACAGTGCCCGGGCGCAGGCGCTCCGGAAAATCCGTCAGAACGGTTAATAAAATATCTCCGCGCACCCCATGCGGGCGGCGCAGCAGGCCAACGGCTAAATAGACAGGCTCGCCAATCACGGGCGAGCCTGAGTGTCCAGCCTGAGCGGACGTCTTCCGAGCGGGCATCAGGGTTCCACCACGTCCAGGGTGACCTGTTGTCCTTCGCGTTCGGCGGCCACCCGCAGCAACACGCGGATGGCATTGGCCACGCGCCCATTCTTGCCGATCACGCGTCCCATATCGTCCTTGGCTACTTTCAGCTCCAGCCGCACGCGGCTTCCCGAACGGGCCTGGGTCACTTCCACTTCAGCGGGCTTTTCGACCAATGCCCTGGCGATGTATTCTGTGAGGGCTTTCATTGGCTCCTCTGAAAGAAATAGACCTGGCAGGTGAAATAACTGCCAGGTCGGATGGATTGAGATTAATCCTTGCGAGTCTTGGTGACGCTGCCACGCTTGGCTTCAGCCGCCTTGGCCTCGTTGACCAGGGTTTCGACAGCCTCACCCTGCTTGAAACGGGAGAAGCGATCCAGCGTGCCGGTAGTTTTGAACAATGCAGCAACAGACTCGGTCGGTTGGGCGCCTTTCACCATCCAGTCATACGCTTTGGCTTCATCGAGCGTGATGGTGGCGGGTTCGGTGCGGGGATTGTAAAAGCCGATAATCTCAATGAAGCGCCCATCGCGGGGGCTTTCCTTATCCTGGATAACGATGCGATAGGACGGCTGGTTCTTGAGACCGACACGGCGAAGACGAATGCGAACCATGGAATTGACTTGCTCCTTTTTCTTGAATGGTTTGATTTTGAGTATGGCTGAGGACGGCAGTCCCGTCCGAGGCACATACCCTCCGATGGTTGGCTTCAGCACAAGCGGGAGAGGGCCGCAGGTCTGGTTTGCCCACGAAATGTTATTTTACCTGATGATTGCATTTATATGAAGGGATGAGTAGTGGCTTTTTTGATTTTCAACCGAACAATTTCGGCAAACCTTTCATGCCGGTTTTTTGCAGGGTTTTCATCAGCTTCTGCGTCTCGCGGAATTGTTTCATCAGGCGGTTGACAGATTGCACATCATTGCCAGAGCCGGCAGCGATGCGGCGACGGCGGGATGCGTTCAACAGGTCGGGATTTCGGCGCTCGGCAACCGTCATCGAGCTGATAATGGCTTCCATTTGTTTGAAATTATTTTCAATCTCGCGCGGATCAACCTGCTTGGCGGCTTGTCCCAACTGGCCCGGCAGCATTTCAAGGATCTGCCCAAGCGGCCCCATCTTGCGCATCTGGCGCATTTGTTCGAGCCAATCTTGCAAATCCAGGTCGCCTTTCATCATTTTGGCGGCTTGCTTTTGAGCCGCCTGGGCGTCGAAGGCGGCTTCGGCTTTTTCGATCAGCCCAATGACATCTCCCATGCCGAGGACACGCGAAGCCAGCCGGGCCGGGTCATACGTTTCGAGCGCGTCCAGCTTTTCACCGGTTCCCAGATATTTAATCGGTACCCCGGTTACCGCGCGGATGGAAATTGCCGCGCCTCCGCGGGCGTCGCCGTCCATTTTCGTCAGCACCAACCCGGTGATTGAGACATTATCCCGAAAGCCTTCGGCGACATGCAGCGCTTCCTGGCCGATCATGGCATCCACCACCAGGAGCACCTCGGCAGGCGAGATTTTCTTCTCGATGGCTTTTAATTCGGTCATCAGAGCATCGTCCAGCTGAGAGCGGCCAGCCGTATCGACGATCAGGACGGTGTACCCGCCCTTCTGGGCCTGATCCAGCGCAAACGCGGCCAGTTCAGGCGGTTTTTTCTTCAGATCGGCAATCACCGGCACATCCACACGCTCTCCCAGCTGCTGCAATTGTTGAACAGCCGCCGGACGGTAAGGGTCGCCCGCCACCAGCATCACCCGTTCACCCTTGGAGCGCAACAGGCGAGCCAGCTTGCCAGTGTGAGTCGTCTTGCCCGAGCCCTGCAAACCGACCATCAGGATGACGCGCGGCTTGGGGCCTGATAAATTCAGGGGAGCCGGGTCACCCAGCGTCCCGATTAGTTCCTCGTGCACGATCTTGATGACCTGCTGACCAGGATTAAGCGCCTTCGAAACCTCCGCGCCCACTGCGCGAGCCTTGACGCGCGCCACAAAATCCTTCACCACGCTGTAGTGGACATCTGCCTCGAGCAGCGCCAGGCGCACCTCGCGCATGGCGGCATCAACATCCGCCTCAGAAAGCTTGCCGCGGCGGCGCAACTGGTCAAAGACCTGATTCAATCGGTTGGTGAGATTTTCAAACATAGCGCGCAGATTGTAGTGTAGAAAAATGGGCTGGTCAAGGAACAAAAACCGAGATTATAATCCTCGCCAAGCTACTATGGAGACAGCCATCCTGACCCGCATCAACCGCACATCCACCCTGTTTGCCCTGTGGACGATTCAGGCCGTATTTACCTTCGCCTGGCTGGCGCTGTTGCCCAGCAGTTCGGGCTCTTTCTCTGCAGCACGGCTGGGGTTGATGGGATTTGCCGGAGCGCTGGCCCTGGCCTCGGCCGCGCTGTGGAAGCAATCCCACACCGCAAACTGGCCCGCCCAACCCGGCCCGGACTGGCTTCACAACCTGGCCTATCTCCTGGCCCTGCTGGCCTGCCTCCTGCCTCCCAGCCTGATCCTGGTCCTGCGCGCCCTCGGGCAAACGACCAGCTTCACCTATAGCGCCTACGCCACACGCCTCACCCCGCTGGCCGCCTGGTTCTCACTCGCCGGGCTGGAGTGGGGACTGGCCACCCTGCTGGCGCAGAAAAATACCCTGCTGAAACAGCTGGCCGCGCAGCGCGCCCTGTTTCGCGCCAGCCTGCTGATGCTGCTGCTGGCCGCCGGGCTGGCCACGTTGATGATCATCACGCGTTGGGGCCTGACCCCCACGCGTGACGGCTCTTTTGGCGCGCCGCCCACACCTGTGCTGGAATGGCAGCTCGCGCTGGCCATCCTGGCAGGCGCGCTGGGGGCTTTTTTGCTGCCACGCCTGCCCCTGAAGCGCCTTGACCTGGTGCTGTTCTTGCTCATTTACCTCGGTACGCTCACGCTCTGGCTGACAGACCCGCTCATCCCCGGCTTTTTTGCCACGCCGCCGCGCGCACCCAACTACGAACCCTACCCGTTTTCAGACGGCCTGATCTATGCCCAATACGCTCAATCGGCGCTGGTGGGCGAAGGCCTGCGCTGGCCCGATATTCCCACCCGGCCGATGTATGTCTCCCTGCTGGTGTGGATGCATGCCCTGGCCGGACAGAGCTATACGGGCATTATCACGCTTCAAACGCTCTGGCTGGCCTGCTTCCCGGCGGTCTTATACCTGCTGGGCCGCGAACTCGGCTCACGTCCGCTCGGCCTGATGTTGGCTTTGCTGGCGGCCCTGCGCGACATGACCACCAATCACGCCGCGCCATTTGCGTTGAATTACTCGTACTCCAAGCTGTATTTCTCCGAAACGCCCACCGCACTTTTGCTGGCACTCTTCACCCTGCTAGCCCTGCGCTGGATAAAAGCCCGAAAACCCGCCTGGTACCCGCTGATGATGGGCGGCCTGCTGGGCGCCGCCACACTGATCAGGCTGCAAAGCGCAGTCCTGCTGGCGCCGCTGGCCCTGGTGACAATCTTTCCGCTCTGGAAGATGCGCCGCGGCGAATGGCTGCGCGGGCTGGCACTGATGACACTCGGGCTGGTTCTCATGCTGACTCCCTGGCTGGCCCGCAATTACCGGGCCGCCGGCGGGCTGGTGGTGGATAATCCCATTTCGCAATCCATGGTGCTGGCCTGGCGCTGGAGCGGCAACGAAGGCCGCGACCTGCCTCCACAGCAGCCCGGCGAGAGCACGGCGCAATTCACCAGCCGCCTGACTTCTGCCGCGCTGGGCTACTTGCGGCGCGAGCCGGGGCGCATCCTGGGCGGGGCAGCCAATCACTTTTTCAACAATCTGCGCACCAGCCTGCTGATTCTGCCCATCCGCGACGAACTGAGCGGGCCGGGCGAATTGATCTGGCCGGAGCATGCTTTCTGGCAAACCGGGGCTCACTCGCTGCCGCTGACCGTTTTTTACTTACTACTGTTCTGCCTGGGGTTGGGCGCAGCCTGGAGTTCACTGGGATGGGCCGGGCTGCTGCCTCTGGGATTATCGCTCGGCTACCATGCCTGGACGGCGCTTTTCCTGAGCTCGGGTGACCGGTTTTTAATCCCAATCGATTGGAGCTGGATGTTGTATGATGCCTGGGGTTTATTGGTGCTGGCAAGGCTGGCGCTGATCGGGCTGCGGGCCGATGACCCGGAGTGGATGGTTGCTATCCATAACGGCGAAAACGCTGCCAGCGTCGGGAAAATCCCCGCCTGGGGGCAGATTCCGCTAACTGCCGCGCTGATCCTGCTCGGTGGAGCCTCCCTGCCGCTCAGTGAGATCGTTTTCCCAAAAATTTTCCCGGCCCAGGTCAGCGCAACCGGCGCGTTGAGCCCGCAGACGGGCGAGCTGCTGCTGCACGGGCGCGCCATTTACCCGCGCTATTACGAAGCCGGGGACGGCGAACCGGGCTCGGCCAAGCAGGGCTACGGAGCCAGCCCCGAGGCGCGGCTGGTCTTTTGGCTGTCCGGCCCGCGCGCCGGGCTGGTGATCCTGCCGCTAGAAGCGGCGCCGGGGTTCTTCCCACACACGGCGGAGGTCTGGGTGGTGGGCGGCATGGAAGGGGAAGCACTGCGCGCCCGGCTGGTTCAGGTCAGCCTGGACGGGAAACTGGCACAATATGAGGCGACCAGGTGAAACCGCGGCACGCGCTGACAGGGCTGGCGCTTCCGATCCTCGGGTTGTTGCTGTTTACCTCCACCGGGCGCGATGACGCGCACATCACCTACTGGGCAGCGTACAGTCTGGCTCATTTTGGAAAAATATTGAATTACTCCGGGCTGCCGGTGGAGCAAAGCTCCACCCTGCTGCAAACCCTGCTGCTGGCTGGCCTGCACAGCCTGAGCGGGCTGGATCTGGTCATCCTGGGAAAATTGCTATCCATTATTTTCGGCGCAGCCTGCGCCATCACGCTGGCGCGCCTGGCAGACCGGGTGGCCCCGGCACTGGTGCTGAGCAGCCTCCCGTCTTTTGTATACTGGGCCTTCAGCGGAATGGAAGCCACGCTGACGGCCTTCACCCTGCTGAATGCCACCCTGGCCACCGCCAGCTGGCTGGAGAAGCGCCGCGGCAGACAGTTTTGGCTGGCGGGTTTGTGGGTCGCCCTGCTGGTGCTGGTGCGCCCGGAACTGCCAATCGTCTGGCTGGCGGGCCTCGGACTGGCAGCCGGCTGGCAAACGCTGGAGCAACTCCTCCTAAACGAACGCCCTTTAGACGGGCTGTGGAAAGGCTACCTGCCGATTGCCCTGCTCTCGCTGGGGCTGTTTGCAGGCTTGATGCTCCTCCGTAGCGCCGTGTTTGGGATGCCCTTCCCACAGCCAGTCAGCGTCAAAACCAACGGCCTCGATCTGGATGATCTCCATCGCGGCTTGCAATATCTTGCCCAAAACGCCCGGCCTGAAAACCTGCTTTTCACAGCGCTGGCCGCACTGGGCGGCGCTGCCCTGCTTTTTGGCCCGCGCTCCAGCACCAGCCGTGACCTGCCTCGCCTGGCGGCCGCGCTCTCGCTCATGCAGCTGGCCTTTATCACCGTCACCGGCGGAGATTGGATGGAGGGCGGGCGCTTTCTCGTGCCAATTCTGCCCTTGCTGGCCTTCTTTACAACCGCCGGGCTGACCGCGCTCACAAAAAATGAGCGGCTGGAAAAAGTAGGCTGGGCCGCGCTGCTCACCCTGAACCTGGCCGCGCTGCTCGCCTTTGCCGCCCAACAATCCACCGGAACACCGCTCTGGAGCACGCTCAGCCTCGAAAGCCGGTACCAGCCTCAAGCCTATACCTGGTTTGAGCGGCGCAACCGCATCAACCTGCGCGACATCCCGGTCATCGAGACGCTGGATCGCCTGGTGGCAGAAATTTACCAGCAGAAGGGCGCGCCGGTCGTCTTGCTGAGCGGCCAGATGGGCATGGTTCCCTACCGGGTGGCAGAAAATCACTTCGGACAGATAATCGTCCTCGACCGGCGCGGACTCTCCAGCCGGGAACTGGTCACCTGCCCGGCAGCGGATGCGCTCCCGCGCACCTCCACCGGCGTTCAACTGCTATATGTTGATTTCTTCAAGCATCTCGCCGAATTCCAGGCCTGCGGCGTGCCCTGGCCAGATCTGATTTATGACCTGGGCAACCCGGAAAGTGTCCATGCGCCGGAAACCGAGTACACCCTGGCCTATTGGCAGGCCGGAGAACTTTCGGCCGGGGGGATTTTGCCCGGCATGACAGTGATCACCAACGAATATATCTACATCCGCCGCGGATACCTGTCCGCGGTAACCGGAACCAGCTCACAACCGATCGATTTCAACCACCTAATCAAAACCCGCTGAACCACGGAGGCCCCATGTCCACAGAATCACCTGAAAAAGAAGAGAAAAAGGAAAAACCCGAACTCAAAGATCAGCTCGTCGTCACCCAGCACCGGAAAAAAATCGGCGGCGTAGAGGTCGCGTACACGGTCACCACCGGGCTGATGGTGCTCAAAGAAGAAACTCCCGACCGGGAAAAGGAGTATGAAGGAGAAAAAGCCAAGGCTCAATTCTTCTTTGTAGCCTACACCCGCGATGACTGCCCCGACCCGGCTTCCCGCCCGCTAAGCTTTTCTTTTAACGGCGGGCCGGGTTCATCCTCAGTCTGGCTGCACATGGGCTTGCTCGGCCCGCGCCGTGTGGTGATGACCTACGAAGGCGGCCTGCCCCAACCGCCCTTCGAACTGGCCGACAACGAATTCTCCCTGCTCGACCAAACCGACCTGGTCTTCATAGACCCGGTCAGCACCGGCTACAGCCGCCCGGCAGATGGCGAAAAAGCCCGCCAATTTCACGGCTACAAAAAAGATATCGAAAGCGTTGGCGATTTCATCCGCCTATATACCACCCGCTACAACCGCTGGCTCTCTCCCAAATTCCTGATTGGCGAATCCTACGGCACCACGCGCGCCAGCGGCCTGGCCGGCTACCTGCAAGAACGGCACGGCCTGTATCTAAACGGCATCGTACTCGTCTCCACGGCGCTCAATTTTGGAACGATAGACTTCACCCCCGGCAACGAATTGCCCTATGTGCTTTTCCTGCCGAGCTACACCGCCACCGCCTGGTATCACGGCCTGCTGCGAGTACGCCGGCCGCTCGAAAAACTGCTTGTAGAAGTGGAATCCTTCGCCCTCAACGAATACGCCCCCGCCCTGCTGAAAGGCGACAGCCTATCACACCGCGAGCGCCAGGCCATCCTCACCAAGCTGGTGCGCTATACCGGCCTCTCCGAACGCTACCTGGAAAACTCCAACCTGCGCGTGTCAGACTTCCGCTTCTTCAAAGAACTGCTGCGCTCCAACAACCGCGTCGTGGGCCGACTAGACAGCCGCTTCCTCGGCCTCGACCGCGACCCACTCAGCGAAGGCACCTACAACGACCCATCCTACACCAACATCCTCGGCCCCTACACCGCCGGATTCAACGACTACATCCGCCGTGAACTGAAATTTGAAAAAGACATCCCCTACGAAATCCTGAACGGCGGAGTCTGGCCGTGGAGCTACGCCGAACACGAAAACCAGCACGTCTATGTCGCCGAGACTTTGCGCCAGGCAATGAGCACCAATCCACACCTGAAAGTCTTCATTGCCAACGGCTACTACGACCTGGCAACCCCCTACTTCGCCACCGAATACGTCTTCAACCACCTTGGGCTGGATTCCAGCCTGCGCAACAACCTGACCCTGGCCTACTACGAAGCCGGCCACATGATGTACATCCACCAACCCGCACTCGAACAACTCAAAACCGACCTGGCCGCCTTCCTCACCCAGGCCTGAACCTGTCACCCCGCCGAAACCCGCATCACGCGCCGACTTCAAAGCCTCACCACCCCGGCGCGTGATGCGCATTTAACCCAACCCTTCCCCTTCGGTTTGCCGCAACCCAAACGTTTTCATGCCAAACCCAACGCCATGCCAGCCCGGATATCGGATAAAATACCTGTGCAAACCTGGCGGAGCATACGCCGGGTTTTCAAATCTATGGCAAAATAAGGGTTCCGGCACAACGACGGCTAATAAAGGTGAAATTAATGAATAACCAAGACG
The DNA here is from genome assembly GCA_903875215.1 of uncultured Anaerolineae bacterium. Lineage (GTDB taxonomy): Bacteria > Chloroflexota > Anaerolineae > Anaerolineales > Villigracilaceae > UBA5195. Next base: position 77,285 of record CAIQVH010000030.1, on the reverse strand, counting down.
ACTGGGACGAAGAAGACGAAGAAAATTTTAACGTGGCGATCAGCCAGCGCACAGAAGAACTATACCGTGTGCCCAGCCACGAAATCGACAAGGATGGCATGTTCGATGCGCTCGTCCTACCCATGCGCGATCTGGTGGTCTTTCCGCACATGGTTTCGCCGGTCTTCGTGGATAACGAAGCCGCCATCCTGACCCTGCAAACCGCCCACGAACGCAACCAGACGGTGATCGGGCTGACTCAAAAAGATCCAGACCAGGACAACCCCAAGGCCAACGACTTCCTGCCAACCGGCGTGGAAATTGCCGTCGGCCGGCTGCTCTCCATGCCCGATGGCAACAGCTCGGCGCTGGTGCAGGGCCGCAGACGCGTCGAAGTGGTCGAATTCACGCGCTTCACCCCTTACATCAAAGTGCGCGTCAAGGTTATCGAAGAACCCACCAAGGCCGACAAACCCACCCAGGCGCTGATGCGCTCCGCGCTGAACATGTTCGACCGCTGCGTGGAATTGAACCGCTCCATCCCCGAAGAAGCCCACCTGTTCGCACTCAACATCAGCGAACCCGGCTGGCTGGCCGATATGATCGCCACCTCCATCTCCGTCTCGTTCGAGGAACGCCAGAAGCTGCTGCTGATGCCCTCGCCCAAGGCGCGCCTGGAACGCATCACCGAATTGCTGGCCGAAGAGCTGGACGTGCTCGAGCTGGAAGAATCCATCCAAAACCGGGTGCAAAGTGAAGTGGATAAGAGTCAGCGCGAGTTCTACCTGCGCGAGCAGATGAAACAAATCCAGAACGAACTGGGCGAAGGCGATATCTGGACGCGCGATGTCAACGAACTGCGCCAGAAAGTCGAACAAGCCCGGCTGCCCGAAGAAGCGCGCAAAACTTCCCTCAAAGAGATCGAGCGCCTGAACCAGATGCCGCCCATGGCCCCCGAAGTCGGCATCATCCGCTCTTATATCGAATGGATTCTGGATCTGCCCTGGTCCACCTTCACCGAAGACAACCTGGATGTGGGCAACGCCGCCAAAGTGCTCGACCGTGACCATTACGGCCTGCAAAAAGCCAAGGATCGCATCCTTGAATATATCGCCGTGCGCTCGCTCAAGCCCAAAAAAGAGCGCCAGCCCATTTTATGCTTCGTCGGCCCGCCCGGCACCGGCAAGACCTCGCTCGGACGTTCCATTGCCGAGGCGCTGGGCCGCAAGTTCGTGCGCGTCTCACTGGGCGGCGTACGCGACGAAGCCGAAATCCGCGGGCACCGGCGCACCTACATCGGCGCGCTGCCCGGCCGCATCATCCAAACCATGAAACGCGCCGGAAGCGGCAACCCGCTCTTCATGCTGGATGAGATCGACAAGCTCGGCTCCGATTTCCGCGGCGACCCCTCCTCTGCGCTGCTGGAAGTGCTCGACCCCGAACAAAACTATTCTTTCAGCGACCACTACCTCGAAATTTCCTTCGACCTTTCGAAAGTGATGTTCGTCACCACCGCCAACACCCTGGCCACCATCCCCGACGCCCTGCTCGACCGCCTGGAAGTGATCGAATTCCCCGGCTACATCGAAGAAGAGAAAATGGCCATCTCAGACCGCTACCTGATTCCGCGCCAGATGGATGAAAACGGCATGACCGAAAGCGGCCTGCGCTTTGCGGATACCGCCCTGCAGCGAGTCATCCGCGAATACACTTACGAGGCCGGCGTACGCAACCTGGAGCGGGAAATCGGGCGCGTCATCCGCAAGGCGGCGCGGCTCAAAGCCGAAAAGAAAGACTTCCCCTCCATCATCACCCCCAACGTAGTGGAAAAATTCCTCGGCCCGCCCCAATTCCTGCGCACCGAAGCCGAGCGCCGTGACGAAGTCGGCGTCGCCACCTCGCTGGCCTGGACAGAAAATGGCGGCGAAATCATGACCATCGAAGTCGCCGTCACCGAAGGCAAAGGCGGCCTGCAAATGACCGGCCAGATCGGCGAAGTCATGCAAGAATCTGGCCAGGCGGCCCTGACCTACCTGAAATCGCGCGCCGACCTGTTCGGCATCGAACCAGAAGTCTTCGAACGCATGGACATCCACGTCCACATGCCCGAAGGCGCCATCCCCAAAGACGGCCCAAGCGCAGGCATCACCCTGGCCACCGCCATCCTCTCAGCCCTGACCGGGCGGCCCATCTACCGCGGGGTGGCCATGACCGGCGAAATCACCCTGCGCGGGCGCGTCCTGCCAATTGGCGGGGTCCGCGAGAAACTCCTGGCCGCGCACCGCGCCGGGCTCAAAGTCGTCATCCTGCCCGAGAAAAACATGAAAGACCTGGTGGATGTCCCCAAACGGGCGCGCACCGACCTGAAAATTCTCCCGGTCGAGCACATGGATCAAGTCCTCGAAATCGCCCTCGCCCCCGAGCCGGCCCTGCCGCCGCCCCGGCCCCGCCGCCGCCCCGAAGAAAATCAGGCTGCGGATGAACAGTTGGACGAGTGAACCCTTGTAAGGCTTCTCTTCAGAAACCAAAAGGCGCGAAGATCATCGCGCCTTTTGGTTTTTTACCCTGCGGAGGCGGCGTTTTGCAAAACCCGTTGAAAGGCCCTGACCAGTTCGCCGCGTTGTTCAAACCCGCTTTCCCCCATTTCGCACAAACCAAGATACAGATGATCGCGGCAGCGGTGCAACAACCCGGAAACAAGCCGCGCCAGCGTCTCGCGGTTGGCAGCCACTTCATCTTGATCGCTCCAGGTTCGGCCAGGCTGCCAGCCACGCGAAAGCACATAAGGATGAGTCAGAGGCTGGGCCAACCGCTCAAACCAGCCGGAGGAACCGGCATCCAGCCAGAATTGCACCGTCGCCGGGCGATTCATCATCAGGAAGGTATGGGCCGGGGCCACCAGCACCGCCTCCGCCCCAGGCGCGCTCCAACTTTCGACATATTGCGCGGCGATAACCCCATCATTCAACATAGCGATGTACTCCCGCCCAAGCACGATACCCGGCTCCAGCCCGGTTTCCAGCGACTGGCGGAATTTCTTCACCGATTCCACCAAGCTGGCCGCCACCCGCACCGCATCGAAATTGCTGTGAAAGCCGAATCCGGGCTGGGAGAGCACTTCGCCAAACAGCTTGCGCAGAAAATGATCAAGCGGCAGGCGTTCCCCGGCGCGGTAAGCCAACAGCCAGGCGCGCAAGTTTTCATAGCGGTCGCCCAGACGGTAAGTCAGGCGGGCCTGCATCACCGGCTGGATCGCGCCAAAAGAACCCAGCGTAAGATCCCGCTCTCGGTAAACAATGTCGGTCAACAGCCGGGCGCGGACGAGGTCGAATCCTTCAATGGCCTGGAACAAGGCATGAGCCAGGTCGGGTTTGGGCGGGTGCAGTTCCCATTCTGGGTGCGCCAGCAGGGCCAGAGTCAGCAGGGCATGGCTGGGCGGCTCCTCGCGCAGTGAGCGCGAGGGACGGTGCGAGCGCACCGGTACCCCCTGGGCGGCCAGGCGATTCATCAGCGAAAAGCGCAGGGCGTCGGAAAGATAGGGTGAAAGGATGACGATTTCGTCGGGCGGCAAACCAGAATCGAGCAGGCGGCGGGTTTCTGCGGCCACCAGGTCCAGCAGGGCTGGGTAAAACCGCGCCGGGAGAATGGTAAAGGCCGAAGAGGAAGGCTGTTCTTCAGGCTCGGATGGCGAAGCGGGCAGGCCGCCAGACAGGGGTTGAATCGCCTGAACGAGTGCCTCGTCCAGCCGGGCAATCGGCGCAGAGGCGACAAAGGACTCAGTCAGTGTGGCCTGCTCCCGGCACTGCGAACCCAGATTGAGGGCGGTTTCCTGGTCAGCGCCGAGGAAGCGGCGGAATCCCCCGCCTTCGTCGTAAATCAGCAGGGCTGAGTCAAACTCGGGCAGCCATTCGGCCAGCAGATCGTGGGCACGCGGGCCATCTTCTTCCAGGTTGTCATAGATCAGGTGGCGGTAGGTGCGGGCCAGGTAATTTTGGACGAGCGGCTGGGGCCAGAGCAGGTTGGTGAAAATCTCCAGTTGGAGTGAAAAATCGAGCAGATTATGTTCCAGGCAGTAAGCGCGGAAGCGGCTGGCGCAATCCTGCGCATCGGCATAGACTCGGCGCTGAGCCGGATCGCCCAGGTAAGCCGAATCGAGGCGCGCACCAATTTCGGTATGTCCAAAACCGACCATGGCGGCCTTGTTCAGGTTGTCGAGCAATTGCGAGTAGAGCCGGTTGCGGTCAATGGCCAAGGACTCAAAATAGCCTTGTTCCAGCAAGGGGCGAACCAGGCGCGCCATGTAATATTGGGCCGTTTCCAGGGTCAGGAAGATGGGCGCTTGATCGGGATGGGCAAACCCCGCCGCCTCCGCCGCCAGCGGCCAGAACAATTCAACCACCCGGCGGGCCAGGCCGCCCACCGTAGCAGGGGTGACTTCTCCTCCCGCGCCACGCTCCGGGCTATAAAGCAGACCCAGATACGGCTCCTGCAAGGTGCGCTGCGGCGTGAGCATGAGGATCGTTTCACCAGGCACGCCCGCGCCGAGCAAGGCGCGCATCCGTTCAACGCCGACCGTGGTTTTTCCACAGCCAGCCGGGCCAGAAAGGAATATCTGAGAATTGAACGGGGCCTGAATCAGGGCGCGTTGGGCGAGGGTTAATTCCATGGGTCTATTTTGCCACAAAACCTCTCGCCAGTCTGCCCGAAAGCCAGGCAAAATAGGCTGTGGAAAGTATAAGAGTTTTTTTAATGTTGTGAGCTGCCGGGTTTTCTTGCACGGGCGAATAGGATAAAATCTGTAACAATTAGGCCTCGCACATGACCATATCGAAAATAACCCGGCAATACTCGTTCAAAATCTATGCGTCGCCGCCCCACTTTGTGCGCGCGCCCAACCCATTCCACTGGCGGGTTGTCCAAATCACGGATTGCCATCCCAGCCTCCCCTCGCGTCAACCCTGGAAATCCCGGGTTGCGTACCTTTTACCGGTTTTTAGATCTGAAATGGAGATCAGAATGTCCCGCTCAATCCTTCACCCTGTCTTGAATATTGCACTCCTTTTGTCATTTACCCTGTCGGCCTGTGCCAGCCCAACCGAAAACACCTCCCCCGCGGATACTGCTGCCGCCGCCCCGGCTGTCGAAGCCGCAGCAACCCAGGCCCCGGAAGTGAATGTCGCAGCATCCCCGACCCCGGAAGCCAATGTTGTCGCTGGATCGGTATCTTTTTCCAAAGACGTGCTCCCAATCCTGCAGAATCGCTGTGTCAGCTGTCATGGCGGATCCCGCACATCGAAAGGGCTGGACTTGAAAAGTTATGACTCGGTCATGGCTGGCTCCGAAAACGGCCCAGTGCTGACAGCCGGTGATGCCGCCCACAGTCCGCTTGTCAGCATGGTGGTTTCTGGAAAAATGCCCCGCCGCAAGCCCCGGTTACCCGATGCCGAAATCCAGATCCTGACCGACTGGGTCAACGCCGGCGCGCCGAACAATTAAACGCATCCCTTCTCCACCAAAAACCGGCATTGGCCGGTTTTTTTTGTCAATTTTTCCCATATACGTTACAATTAATTATCCCATCCAATTCCGGAGAACCTGATGAAACGGATCACCGCACCCAATCGTTGGATCTCAATCACAGCCCTGTTCACAATCGGCCTGGCCTTTCTCCCGGCCCTCATCACGCCCGTCTACGCCACACACAAAATAGCGCCAGTCACGAAATCCGCCGCGCCACTCTCAGGCAGCCAACAGATTAAAGTCGGGGTCTATGTGCTGAATATTGGCAGCCTGGATCTGTCCACCGGCAGCTACAACATCGACTTTTACCTCAATTTTTCCTGCGATCAACCCTGTGACCCCGGGAATTTCGATATCATGAATGGGAAAATCACCGAACAGGAAAACCAGACCAGCGATACAAACAACCGTCAGGCCTGGTATTACCGCGTCCGGGCCGACCTGATTACCGACCTGGATATGCGTAATTATCCTTTCGATGAACATCAACTGGTCATCGAAATTGAAGACAAAATCAATAGCAAAGAAAAAGTCCTGTATCTCCCCGACCCGGAAAAATCCGGGATTGACCAGTATGCCATCGTCTCTGGCTGGGAACTCAAAGGGAAACCCGCTGAATGGTTTGCCGAGGTGATCGATCACAGCTATCCAATTTACAATGATGCCACCTATTCGCGTTACCGCTATTACATCACCATCTACCACCCATGGCCGTCTTCTTTCTTGAAAGCCTTATTTGCCCCCATCGTAATTGTGCTGGTCGGGCTGCTCGCGGTGCTGATGCATGAAAGCAAGATAACCGACCGGTTGGCATTGACGACCTCCTCCCTGGTTGGCGCAATCCTGTATCACCTGAGCATCATCTCCTCCATCCCGCCGGTTGGCTACCTGACCTATATGGATAAGTTTATGCTAGTCAACTACCTGGTCATCGCCGCCGCATTGACCGTGACCGTGGTCATGATGGTTTACAAGGATAATGAATTCCACGCGCGCGCAAAAAAACTTAACCACTGGACTCGCGGCCTGATTCCACTGACCTGGCTGGTACTCATGGCGCTGATAACGATCAGACAATTTGACCTTACTTCACAACTTATCCGGCTTTTCAATGCGGGCGGATAGGGTTTTCCTGGCTATTTCTCTCCCCTGATCTGAGCGATCTCAAAAACGAGCGCGGCACACCCCGCTCGTTTTTGGTATTCATTTCTCCACCGTGCTCCCAATAAAAAGACACCATTCCTGGTGTCCTGTTTGCAAAATAATACCCCGCAAATGCCGTGAGCCGCAAAGTTCTGAACCTGCTTAAGCAGGTTGGGCTCCTACCCGGTAATCCCGCCTTGGCCAGGGCCTATCGCGTTCATACCGAAAGATGGAAACCCATTCAGAGGGTGTTGGCCCAGAACCGGTGAAACGGCAACACGCACACAGCAGGGCACTTTCCTTATACCACAAAAATAGCCCAAAAGACAAGATGGGAAATACCCGGGCCAGTAAAAAAAACCGGGATGCGCTGAGCGCATCCCGGCCAGGTCTATTTTGGTTCTTCCGCTTTTTTCAGATCCAGCTTGATCTGCAATTCGTTCAACTGCCGCTCGCTGGCCGGTGAGGGCGCATCAGCCATCAGATCACGCCCGGCTTGATTTTTGGGGAAAGCAATCACTTCACGAATGTTCGGCTCCCCGGCAAAGATCATCAACAGCCGGTCAATTCCGGGCGCCATGCCCCCATGCGGAGGCGCACCAAACTGAAACGCCTCAATCATGTGCCCAAACTTGGATTGGATCTCTTCATCCTTCAGTCCCAGGAGTTGGAAAACCTTCTGTTGAATATCACTGCGGTGGATACGGATCGACCCCGAGGCCGTTTCGTAGCCATTCAAAACCATATCGTAGGCATCAGAAAGAATCTGGGCCGGATCGGTCTCGAACTTGGGCAGATCCTCCATCTTGGGCATGGTGAATGGGTGATGGGCCGCATCCCATTTTTGGTCTTCGGCATTGTATTCAAACATCGGAAAATCCACCACCCAGGCAAATGCCAGGACATCCGGATCTGCCAGCCCGAGCCGGTCGCGGAACAACAATCGCAGGGCGCTGAGAGTCTTATTCGCCACAGCCTTGCTATCCGCGATGAAAAGCACCAGATCGCCGGTTTTCGCACCCGTGCGGGCCTGGATGGCGCTCACGTCCTCGGGCTTGATAAATTTCTGGGCAGTGCCCTTCACGCCATCGGCAGCCAGAGCAAGGGTGGCCAGGCCCTTTGCGCCCTGTTCGCGTGCAAAAGTCGTCAGATCATCCACTTCCTTGCGGGTATATTCTGCACAACCCGGCGCAACAATGCACTTGATCACGCCGCCGCTCTTGATTACGTTCTGGAAAACCATGAAATCGGTGTGGGCAAAAATTTCATTCAGGCCATACAGTTCCATCCCAAAGCGCAGATCAGGCTTGTCGCTGCCATATCGTTCGACCGCTTCCGCATAAGTGAGGCACGGCCACGGAGAAGCCAGCAGCCGCTTTTGGGGCAGAATGTCCTTCACCATTTTCGTAAAAAGCCCTTCCACCAGTTGGAGCACATCATCCCGCTCGACAAAGGACATTTCCAGGTCGAGCTGAGTAAACTCAGGCTGGCGGTCGCCGCGCAAATCTTCATCGCGCAGGCAGCGGGCAATCTGGAAGTAGCGATCGAAGCCCGAAACCATCAACAACTGTTTCAGCTGCTGCGGCGACTGCGGCAGGGCGTAAAACATCCCCGGCTGGAGCCGCGACGGAACCAGATAGTCGCGCGCACCCTCGGGCGTGGTTTTGAACAGCATCGGAGTTTCAATTTCGAGAAAACCGCGCTCACTCAGATAATCACGGATAAATTTGACCACATGATGGCGCAGAATCATATTATTCTGCATCCGCTCGCGGCGCAAATCCAGGTAGCGATACTTCAAACGCAAGGCCTCGTCGGTATCTTCATCCTTGTTGACCAGGAAAGGAAGCGGACGGGCCTGATTCAACACCTGCACCGAGGTCGCCTCGATTTCTATCTGGCCGGTCGCCATGTTGGGATTCTCAGCCCCAGCCGGCCGGCGGCGGACAATACCCGCGATTTTCAAAACCCACTCCGCCCGGGCCTCCTGAATCGCCCCGACTTCCGGGCGGGCTGGATCCGCCACCACCTGCACAATCCCATACCGGTCCCTCAAATCAATAAACGTCACGCCGCCATGGTCGCGCTGGCGATGAACCCAGCCAGCCAGCTCAACCATCTGACCGGCATGCTCCGAACGAAGTTCACCGCAAGAATGAGTTTTATACATATTATGCCTCCTGAGTGGAAAGATCCTTCAGAAAATATTCGACAGCGCCTGGGTCGGGCAAAAAATATCGCCCGCGGCTCTGTCGTGCAGCAGAGGATCTGCTGGGAACAAGATGCATCGGGCGACTGGCAATGTGAGTCTCGGACTATGCAGGCAGGGGATATCTCTCGGCCCGGCGCCAGCCCCCCGACTGATTATAATCAGCGTGATTAATTCGAACACACAACCAGTTCAACATGATCGGTTGATTATAGCACAAATCAAATCGTGAAATTGAAGATCGACTGCCACCCACACCCTGTGATATTTTCCACAAGTGCATAACTGCTTAAGGTATAATTAGACGAATCCGCATTTTTCGGGAAGTTTTTGATTCTATGATTTTGCGGGTATCTTTTCTTGCAAGGCAATAACTATGACGAGTCTTCCTCTCAAACTACCGGCTGAATACTGGAGCAACTTCACAGTGCTCAAGCGCGACATCGATTTTATTCAAAACCACCTCTTTGAAACCGAATCCCCACTGACCGCCCGGGAATTGGCGGCTGTGCTGGTGGAAGAATGTATCCGCATCGAACACGAAGCCCAGGTCAAAGAACAACTCTCCAGCGGGGATTTGTATCTGCCCAAAGAAACCTACCAAATTGGCCAGAAATTGATCTTTCCTTCCTTGGCCATGAAGCGCGGCCAGGTAACCGCCACCCGCCCCGGCAACAACCCCGACCTGGGCACTTTCGAAGTCATCGAAGTCAGCTTTGAAGATGGAACAACCAAACAACTGGCTTCTGCGCTTGCCGACCACAAATTGAATGCCCCGCCGGAACAAAAAGCCAACCCGGATACTGATCTGCACACCATTTTAGCGTTATTTGGCGATGACATCACTCGAAAGCTGAATCTGGCGCTGGAAAAAGACGACTCATTGGTGCGCATTGCCGGAGCCTGGTTCCCACAGGCCCTGCTGGTGGATATCGGCGTTGGCTATCTCAACCTGGCCGAGGCAGTGCTCGAAATGAATGGCGGAGAGCCCATATCAACCGCGCTCCTGATGGAGCAGGTGGACCTGCCACGCTCCTCAAACCCCAAGCTGACAGAGTTTTCGATGAATTACACCTTGCAGGAAGACGGCCGTTTCGACGAGGTTGGTTCAGCCGGCGAGGTGCTGTGGTGTCTGCGCCGCCTGGAGCCCGAGGAAGTACAGAATATCCCGGCAGTTTTAAAATATATTCCGGTAGATTATGACCGCGTACTGCTCACTCCTCAAATGTTGGCCATTGAAGCACAATTGGATGATGAACTAAGCGAAACCGAACAAAAACACCCCAAAGCCGATGAAGTTACAATCACTCTGACCTACCCACACTGGCGCACCGGGACACTGCCAATCTCACCCCGTGTGCGTTCGTTCTTCCCCACCGCGATCGAATCGCCGCGCATCCGTTTTACACTGGTGGACGGAAAAACGGGCGAGCGGATGCCAGCCTGGGTGGTGCGGGAATATGGATATGTCTTCGGACTGCGGAAATGGTATGAGAAGCAGAAGTTGATTCCGGGGGCTTATATTGTCATCCATCGCAGTAAAGTGCCGGGCGAAGTCATCGTCGAAGCCAAGACTCACCGCCCCACACGCGATTGGGTGCGCACCGTGCTCTCCGGTTCAGATGGCGGGCTGGTCTTTGCCTTGCTCAAACATGAGATTTTTTGTGAATATAACGAACGCATGGCCGTGGTTGTGCCAGATGTGAATGCCGTGGATGCAGCCTTCACCCAAAAAAGCCGCCTGCCGCTGAACAAACTGGTTCATGAAATGTTGCAGAAATTAGCCGGACTGACCCCGCAAGGTCATGTTCACGCGGAGGAGTTATACTCCGCTGTCAACATTCTGAGGCGCATTCCACCAGCGCCTCTGCTGGCAGTGCTGGCGGGATCCAATGAATTTACCCACGTTGGTGATTTGCATTTCCGCCTGGCCGAAAACGCCCCGGAAGAGGAATAATATGAGCTTCGTCAAACCCAGCTTGCAGACACGCTTCCACATTGACTTTGATTGGTGGCGCCAAAACGAAAATGACTGGCATGTCCATCTGGCCGGTTTACTATGCGCGGAACACAAATCCACTTTTGCAGACCTGAAAAGCGGAAGTGTAATCGACTTTGTTGACCCGGAAACCGCCGAAGTACGTCCAATGGACGGGCTGCAGCAGATTTTGCTCTCACACTGCGCCCGCCAGCCCGAATTCGTCACCGGGCAAACTCAACTCGTCGAAGGGATCTTCCGCACCTTCCTGGCCAACGGCAACAGCCCGCTCAACCCGAGTGAGCTGGCCGAACGGCTGGGACGCCCGGCCAACACCATCCTGATTACCATTTCTGGCCCGCGCGTTTATAAAGGCATCCGCCCGGTGCATGATTAGCCCCTCCATTGCCCCTGTAGCTCAATGGACAGAGCAGCAGCCTTCTAAGCTGTTGGTTGTGGGTTCGATAATTCACAAGTAGCACATACGGCAAAAACACCGCCAAATTGGAACATTCTTCCAATATATGGCGGTGTTTTATGTCCACAAAAACAAGCAGTAACCAAACATGGGCAATAGCCTCTTTTGCGATCGCAGACGCGGTAACGGACTTCATGCTTTCCCGGCAAGCCAAGAGCGCCAGCGCCGGTACTCTACGCTTCTACGGCCATACGGTAGGCGCGTTCGTGAAGTGGCTTGAAGCGCAAAGCGTTACCAGTCCCGGCGAAGTCACTGCTCGCCACGTCCGAGCTTACCTCGCAGAATTGACGGCGCGCAGCCTGGCAGACACCTACATACACGGCCACGCCCGCGCCATAAAAACGCTTCTGCGCTTCTGGCACGCTGAAGGCTACATGACGAACGCCGTCAAGTTTGAAATGCCAAAGCTGAGTAAAAAGCGCCTGCCTGTGCTGGACGCTGATCAGGTTAGCAAAGTCCTGGCGGCCTGCGCCTCTGCTCGTGACAAAGCCCTGCTTTTGTTCGCCGTTGACACCGGCCTGCGCCTGTCTGAGATTGTCTCGCTTTCCTGGCGTGACATTGACATGAATAACGGCCTGATCATTCTACAGCGCGGAAAAGGCGGTAAATCCAGAAGCGCGGTTCTAGGCGCTACTGGCAGGCGCGCCCTGCTTGCCTACCGGCGGACACTGCCAGACGCTGGCGAACACAGCGCCATATTCCAAACTAAAGACGGCGAACGTCTCACAAGTCACGGCCTCCACCAATTATTCAAGCGCGTCTCAAAGCGCGCCGGAGTAATGTTCTCAGCCCATGCCCTACGCCGAACATTCTGTATTCTCTCCCTGCGTTCTGGCATGAATGAGATCGCAGTAAGCGCGCTTATGGGACACGCCAGCCTGGAAATGACACGCCACTATGCCCAAATGCTAGACGAAGACACGCTGGCAGAACACCGCCAACACTCGCCCATTGACAACTTATACCGGCTAAAAAAACGCTGAAGCGCGTCAACAGTCCGTCAACACTTCCGCCAACAGTGTGCTATTGTTGGCGGAAGTGTGTGTCTACCGCGCCACCATGAACAAGCCCTCTACACGGCCTGTAGGCGGCTTCTAGGCTTCTCCCGGCCACTTTAGGCGTATTATGTCGTCGCCTTTGGCACTCTCGTTCGCCTCCCAACAGACGCGCAGAACGGTGTCATTCTCGCCAGCACAAGCGGCGGCCTGTTCGCCCTGATCGTATGCAACGGCCACGCCGTCTATAGTCGCCGTGCCGCTTGTCTCGGCAAGAATAATAAGCCGTCTGCCTTGTGCCAGCTTTACGGCCTGATCAATACGTCGCAGCCGTGCCTTATTTGTCGCCATGGAACACCGCCTGTTCAAGTTCTGAAATTCGTTCTTCAATGTCGCCAGCTTCCCGGTAACGGAACAACATAGCCAGCCAGTCATTTGCGGCCTGCCTGCGGACGTTCTCACTCTCAGCGTCCGCCATAAGGTACTCAAGCGCGTCAAGCGCCTTCTGTTGCCCGGCAAGCAGTCTGCGCTGTGCCTGCTCGATCACGCCAGCCTGCGCCAGGCGCAATTCAGCCCGGAACACTGGCAGTTCAAGCCAGGTGTAAATGGTGCGAGGCGCTACGCCAGCGGCGGCGGCGGCCTGTTCAAAATTCGGCTGTGCCAGAAGCGCGGCTATGGTTCGCGCCTGCTTCGCCGTAAGTCCGCTGTTATCGGCTGTTTTGTGAATTTTTGGCATAGTGTCCTTTACTCGTTGGTAGTTCGGAAGGGCTTCATAACGCCTTTATCATTTCCCGGATACTTGCAGGCGGGGAAACCGGGATAATTTCCGGCTCCGGCTCTCGAATTGGCTGCCTGGGCTGTATATCACCAAAAGCGGCAAGCCAATTCTGGCGCATTTTGGCAATTGTCCAGTATTGCCGCTGACCGCCATTTGCAATCCACCAATCAATAAATTTGGAATAATGACGGCCTGCTTCTTTTTCCTTTGCAATGAAATCAACGAATGTCTCTGCGTCTTTTCCTGTAAGGCTGTATCTCAGCCTTACTTCAAATGTCGATAGAATGTCGTCTTTCAAATTAGATTTTGCCATTCTGTCGGTAACGTCCTGTTGCACGAGTTTCTCTGTCTCAGCAGAAGGTGTAAATTCACTCAAAAAAGAAGTAGAAGCGGTGTCTGTCGGTGTGTCCGTGTAACGCGTTACACTCTCGTTACTAACAGATACACTCTGTTCTCTTTCTCTTTCTGTTTCTATTTCTTGTTCTGCTCTATTCTTGTCACGGTACTTTGTCACACGTTGCCGGGCTTGTTGCCGGACTTCCTTCATGTTGACTTGTTCTTCAGTATAGCGGACAAGTCGCCAGAATTCGCCAGCCTGCGCCACAAGCCCGGCGGCGGCAAGTTCTCGCAAGTCCGCAGTCAGTTCGTCAACGGAACAACGCAGCCGCCAGGCGAGATCGTCAAACACGGCAGGCAGAACGCCGTCACCGTCATAGACTGCGCCGTCACCGTCCAGAACAGCGGCGGCCATGTAAAGCATAAAATACCGCGCCCTCGCCCTGTCGCTTACACGGAACAGCGACGGTTCTCCAAGATATTTCGTGTGCAATTTAAGCCACTCTCTCGGCTTGCCCTTCTCGGCTTTGGTGATATACGCTTCAGTCGTCATAGTTCAGCCTGCGCTTTCTGATTGATCACTAACCATAAGCGCCAGTATGCGCCTGTAGCGTCCCTGGTTATTTTTACGCCGCGCTTCGAGCAGAAGTTTACAAAATCGCGCCAGGCGGCGGCTTTCTGCTTTGCGCTTTTTCCACGCTTCAAGCTGGCGGCGTTCGTTCTCGGTGAGTTCATTCTCGCCTCCAATTCCAGCCGGAAAAAAAAAGCTGTTTTTCCTGCGGTTCGCTTGTTAGGTTGTCTGTTGCACTCTGCTCGCTGTAGGCTGGCGCTGGCGAGGCGTTCGCCGATCTCCAATAGCGAAGCGGTAAAAAAGTCTGGCGAGAGTAGCCGGGATACTGCTTCTCAAAGCCATGAACACGGAATTCAGCCGGTGTAGTGCTATAAGTCGTGCCGGTATCCTCATGGAATTGAATCTCTGTCACGCCTGCGGCGGCAAAATACTCAAGCTGATCAGTGTCCACAGCATACGCGTTCGCGGCCTTGAACAGGTGCTTTTCTCTGACAACTTTTTTTATAAACACCTTGCCCAACACCTGTTCCCTGCGACGGAATTGTAGTAAATTAGTCATTGTTTTTATCTCCAACCGCCTGCGCTTGTCCCTGAGAAGATCGCGCAGGCGGTACTAATTTCAGCCAGCAAGCGCGGGCTGTTCAAAGTGGTATTCAACTTCGGCGGCGGTAGAACCGCCAGGCTGTTCGGCTTCCAGTTCAAGCGCAGCGGCGTTCGGCTTGTTCAGCACGTCCAGCACAACGTAGGCGGCACGGCGCAACACTTCAGCCTGCGAACAGTCGAAGCGTTCGGCAAGTTCCCGGAACACTTCCTTGTCTCTAGGCGTAAGGCGCATTATAAAATTCTCACTTTTTTTCATAGCGGTTATCCTTTCTGTTTGGCGGATAAATAACAAAAGCGGCGCAAACAGAGAGAACGGCTTTCACCGTCTGATCTGTCTACACCGCTCGTGTCAACTTAACCTGTCGTCTCTACGGAGTGACTTGTGTTTTTTTTGACACCATGAAGCGCGCCCGGCTGTAGCTTAACCTGCTACCTATGCGAGTTCTTCACTTCATGCTTATCTAGAACATACATGCTAAGATAACACGATCTTAGGCGGTAGTCAATGCACTTGTAAATTCAGCCTGTGGCGGGTATGATATGGGCAATAGCCTATCCAATTTCGGCGCGTGAAGAGAATTGCCAGCGATACACTTGATAATGAAGCATTAGCCCCTCCATTGCCCCTGTAGCTCAATGGACAGAGCAGCAGCCTTCTAAGCTGTTGGTTGTGGGTTCGAATCCCGCCAGGGGCGCCTGATTTCGTGACTTTAGCCAACCACGAAAATCCCCATTGGTACTTTTATATATCCATAGTGTAATTCTTGCTGATCCGTAATGCTCAGGTTGCAAGAGGAAGCGTTTATGGTTTCCTTGTATCAGCGTGTACCAGTAGATTTCCAACAGGTGGTGCAAGGTATTCACCTGATTGATGGTGACAATATAGCCCCGGTGATTTTGGGAATTTCACCTTGCCGGAGCGGTTCCACTGTCTTATTGCGGGTATTCGGTGCCTCTGGTGTACCGGCACATTTTCAGCCCCTGAAAAATGTCCTGCGCTGGGCAATGCAGGATAAAGAGTGGGAGTGGACTTTCCCAGCCAGCCGCACCCCCATTCTAATTAAAGAAACCCTGGGGCCCTACACCCAACTCGAGGCAGAGTTTAATCCCTTTCAAATTTTTAAAACTATTGGATACCCCCTGGAGAAACTCCAGGTGATGTTGGTTTATCGCGAGCCATTGCAAACCTGGAGTTCCTGGTACAAAGTTTGGGGCGAAAAAACCCGCTTTGATATTTTTGTTGCAGCATATCGACAAATCGAAACCATTCGCCAGCAAGTGGTGGAAGCTGGCCTACCAGTGGTGCAATTTGTGTATGAGGCCGTGCGTGATTTTGGCCCCGAAAGTGCTATTCGGGATATGTTCGCACAATTGAAGCTGCCCTATATTTCTCAAGCGATCATGGATTGGGATCAATTACCAGCATTTGCCGAACCTGGTTCGAACATCTTTTTCCCGGTTGAACATGAATTGTTTTATGCACCCTATGCGCACGAGCGCGCTATGCAGGCATCCCACCTGCAATATTTTGCCGGTGCCGAACCGCTGCCAGGCTGCACCCCTGAAGTGGTGACACAGGTCGAAGCATTGCACTTAAACGAGTTATACGCCTTTTGGCGCAAAGAGAATTATTCCCGCATTCAAAAAATGGCTGATTATGAAAAAACTGCTCGCAGAATTTAAACCAACCACGCTGATCAATTCCATCGCATCTGGGCTGATCGTAGGACTGATTGCGCTGGTAAATACCATCACCTATGGGGTGTTAATTTACTCGGCGGCTGGTGATACAGCCCGAGGAGTGATGCTGGCATTAATCAATGGCCTGGTTTTGTCACTGCTGTTTGGATTGTTCGGTTCGATCCCTGGATTGGTGGCTTTTCCACAATCAGCCATTACCCCGGTATTTGCACTGCTGGTTTCGAATGTGATCATTCTCATCCCGGGAGAAAGTCCCGAGGTAGTAGCTGCCTCGGTATTAATGGCCGTCCTGCTAGCCACATTGATGGTTTCAGTGGCCTATATCCTTCTAGGATTCCGAAAACTGGGGATAATCATCCGCTTTATGCCCTATCCGGTCTCCGGGGGATTCCTGGCTGGGTTGGGCTGGCTCCTGTTGAGCAGCGGATTCAAGGTATCCGTTGGCGAATTTTCGTTAAAGATGCTTCTCAACCCTGAGAAATTAGCCTTTTGGATCCCGGCATTGCTGCTCGGAATGCTCTTGTTTTTCATGCAAGAGAAAAGCGCCAAGACCTGGATCACGCCTGCCATCCTGAGCGCAGCGGTGGCCCTGTTTTACCTGATTAACGGCACATCTGTCGATCATTTACGCCAGGCGGGCTGGTTATTAACACTTTCAGAAATTAAAACTCACACTTTGTTCCAACTCCCTTCCTTGAGCCTGCTGGGCAATGTGCAATGGAGAGTGATCTTCTTCAACACCACAACCGCCATGACCTTGCTATTCACAGCCATGATAAGCATGCTGTTGAACATCAATGGCATTGAGATGGCGATTGGCACAGACATTGATCCTGACCGGGAATTGCGTCTGGCTGGTTTTGCCAACCTAATGGCAGTGTTAGCCGGCGGTGGCATCGTCGGTTATCCATCCGCCGGGCTGACCATCATGGCCTATAAACGCGGCCGTCCGGGCCGATTGTTGAACCTGGTGGTGGCCGCCATGTTTGCTGTCACCATTTTCTACGGGAGTCAATACCTGTCTTATCTGCCCAACTTCGTGATTGGGGGCCTGTTAATCTCTCTTGGGGTTAATTTCCTGTACGAATGGCTGGTGGAGGGCTTTTTCAAATTTTCAATCACCGATTATCTGGTGGTACTGGCCATTTTCTTGACTGTGACTCTGGTCAATTTACTTGCCGGTATTTTGCTTGGATTGGTGCTTATGGTCATCATCTTTGTGGCCAGTTACAGCAACACCAGCGCCATCCGCAGCATTTTGACTGGGCGCAATTTTCAAAGCAACGTTGACCGCCCCATGAAGCACATGCAATACCTGAAAGAACGCGGCGAACAGATTTTCATCCTGCGATTGCAGGGGTACATTTTTTTTGGAACAGCACATTTCATCTACCAGCAAGTCAAAGACCGTTTAGCCGAGGATAGTCAACCGATCCGGTTTGTGGTGTTGGATTTTACCCAGACTTACGGGGTCGATTCTTCAGCGGCGATGATCTTTATTAAAATGCAGCGCCTGGCAAAAACGTATCAGTTTTCTCTCGTATTCTCATCAATCAGCGAAAAAATTCTGGGGAAACTGGCCCGGAATGGTTTCCAGATCAACGAAAATGGCTTGCGTTCCTTCGAAAACATGGATCATGCCGTGGAATGGTGTGAATCAATGATCCTGTTCCAATCGGATATGACGGTTGTCACCTCGCGCAGTCTGGTGGAAAATCTGGGGGCTTATTTCAACCCGGAGGAATATAAGGCTCTCTTTGAGTTTATGCAACGGTTGGATGTGAGTGAAAATTATTCCCTGATCAAGCAGGGCGAGGAATCGCCTGGCCTGTACCTGGTCGAACGCGGGCGCATCACCATCTATCGCGAGTTGCCAAACGGACTTTTGTTCCGCCTGCGCAGTATGGGCGCAGGCACGGCAGTGGGTGAAATGAGTTTATACACGGGCGGCGTTGCCAGTGCAACGGCACAAACAGATATCCCGAGTGAGTTATATTTATTGAGTCCGGATGCTTTTCGGCGTATGGAAAACGAAATGCCTACCCTGGCGAGCAAATTCCATCGGTATATCGTTCAATTGCTCGGACAGCGCTTACAAAACACCACAGCCAGCGTCCAGGCCTTATTGCAATAGGAGCACCCATGAAAATAACCCCTCGTCGTATTTCCATGGCTCTAGCCAGCCTCGTTATTCTCACCCTGATAATCGGCGCAAGCCTGCATTGGCAGCCGGTGCAATCCCAAAACAAGATTCCGATTTACCTGGCCGTGATGCTGGAACGGGAATTCGTCGCTGGATCGACCACTGAAAAATTTGCCGACAGTGTTGACGCCAGAAACGGTGCGAACCTGTGCAAGAAGGAAATTAATAAAGCGTGGGATACAGCGCACAAAAACTACGAACTGAATCTCGATTTTTATTATGATGACAACTCGATCGATACGGCCCGTCAACGGGTCAATGAGATGCTGGCAACCAACCACACCATGCTGGTTGTGGGCCACGCCTTCTCCAATGTTTCCCAGGAAATGGGCAAAATATATAGCGCAGAAGGCATTCCGGCCATTACCGCTTCATCAGTCAATGTCGGCGTAACCAAGGGAAACAATTGGTATTTCCGCGCTCTGCCAAATAGTCAGGCCCAGTCTCACCAGATGGCCAATTATATTTTCCACGTTTTACGCCAGAAAAATATCACCCTGATCAAGTTGACAGGCGAGTCCTTTGCCGAGGAATTTGCTCAGAGCTTTATGGAAACCTATAAGGATTTGGGAGGTGAAATCTCCGGGCCAATTGAAATCGGCAAGGGGCTGGACAACAACAGGATGACACCGGCAATGTTTGCGGCGGTGGAGCAGGTAAAACAATCCAACCTGGATTTCCAATCCGGGATTTCAAAGAGCGATCCAGGGGTGCTGGTATTCGTCATGCGCGCTCCCGAAGCAGCCAACCTGCTGATCCACATGCGGGACGCGGGTATCAACAATCTGGCTTTCGGCCCCAGTGCCTTTGCAAACCTTAACTTCCTGGCTACTTTTCAATCCACAGCCCCAGCCGGAAGGGATCTCAATTTTTATTCAAACGGCGTATATGTGCTGGCTCCGGTGGTTTTTGATACCGCCGGGAAAGCTGGCCAGGCTTTTCTCCAAGACTTTAAGGCTGCCTATAATGGGAATGAACCGGGAATGAAGGCGGCCACCAATTGTGATGCCCTGAAAATTACAGCCCGCGCCCTGGAGCAAGCCCAGGTTTCAGGCGAACCTACCGCTCTGGTTGACGATCGCCATAAATTACGCGATGCACTCGCTTCGATTGACACCCCGCAGGAAGCGGTTGAGGGTGTAACTGGTAAGCTTTATTTCGATGCCAATCATGACCCGGTCAAACCTATCGATACGAGCATTTACCAGAACGGAAAACGCATCTCAGCGATCAGTCAGATTATCGAAATCGATGAAGCCACAGCTGACCGGTTGAATGCGCAAAAACAGGTCAAGAATCCGGTCATTACGTACGATCATCGCTTTTTCCGTATTACAGATGTAGTCTATGTCGGCGTTGATATCAACAAAATCAGCGAAATGGATATCCAGACGAATTCCTATGTTCTGGATTTTTATGTCTGGTTCCGGGCCCGGGAAGTTGTCGACCCGGCTCAATTCGAATTTTTGCAAGTGGTTGATGCGATCGACTTTGGATCTCCTTTGGTTGAGGCGGTTGAAAATGGGATTTCCTACCGCGCCTATCATGTCAAGGCCAGGTTCAAAGGCGATTTTGATTATAAAAATTACCCCTTTGACCAGCAGACCATTAAGTTTCAGATCAAACATAAATTCAAAGATGCTCAGGAGTTGCTCCTGGTACCGGATACGATCGGGATGCGCGGCATCTCCGAGGGAGATATCCTGGCACGTCTCAATAAGCAAAAGGTGGTGGATGGTCTTGGCAATTGGGAATTGGGCAGTTCAGCCAAAATTCAGCAGGATAATTATTCCAATGACTCAACCCTTGGCAACCCCAATCTTGTGGAGACGGAAACATCGATCCCCTACTCGCGGATCAGTGTTGAATTTGGCATTATCCGCAAGGGTTTGCAATACAGCCTGAAAAATCTGCTGCCGCTGTTTTTCCTGGTGGGGCTGGCACAGCTGGCCTTTTTCTCCAGTGCCAGCGATTACGGGAAAATGTACGATATTGTCACCAGTGTCATCCTGACGGCAGCCTTCTTCCAACTAGGCCTGACAGATTCTTTACCCAATATCGGCTACACCACGGCCATGGACTGGATGTTCTACATCGTCTACTTCTTATGCGTGATACAGATTATTATCATCCTGCTTATAAAGATGAATATAGACAAGAAACAGGAAACGTACGCCAACCAGATCATAAAAACAGCGCGCTGGGTTTACCCACTCCTGGTCTTGCTGGGTGGGCTGCTGGTCTACATCCAATTCTGGAATGGATGACTTGCACCCCGGTTTTAAGTGTGTTAATATCTTCATGGGCAGATTGGTTTTTTGTTAATTCACCCCAAAAAACCATTGGTCAGTCAGACCAAACCGGTTATAAGAAGACTGAGGTGTTCTATGGCAACAGTAATATTACGGGCCAAGGATCAGCCCCCCCGGCCTGAAAGACGGCGAATGCTGATCGAATCTCCGGGCTGGCAGGTCCGCCTGCAATCGCATCTCTGGAGCCCGCCCACTGACCTCTTTGAAAACGAATTTGCATATGTCGTGCGAGTCGAAGTCGCGGGGATGCGCCGCCAGGACTTCAATGTACTGCTCGAACACAGCCTCCTCACCATCCGAGGCACGCGGCCCGATACACCCGAACGGCGCGCCTACCACCAGATGGAGGTTCGCTTTGGAGAATTCAGCACCACAGTCGCCCTGCCCGGCCCGGTGAACGAAGAAACTTCCAGCGCGGAATACGAAGATGGCTTCCTGGTCGTCAGCCTGCCCAAAGCCAGCCCCAAAAAAATCCCCCCATCACAGGAATCATAACCACCCTATGCCTGCTTCCCGCTGGCAGACCCACCCTGCCGAATTGTTTGACTGGATCGACGAAAACGACGCTGAACTGCTGGATATGCTCATGCCCTCCATCTTCACGCGCTTCTCACAAAAAAAAGAGCCCAACGAACCGGATGATACACAGCTAGAAACACCCGACGAGATGACCACCGCCCCCGAGATTGTTCCCATTTTGCCCCTGCGCGGCGTAATTGTCTTCCCACAGACTGCCGTCCCGCTGACCATCGGCCAGCCTCGCTCTATCAAGCTGGTGGATGATGTCGTCGCCGGGGATCGCTTTGTCGGGTTGGTGGCGGCCAAAAACCCGGAGCTGGAAACACCGGGGCCGGCTGACCTGTACGGAGTCGGAACGATTGCCACTGTTCATCGCCTGCTGCGCGCGCCCGATGGCACCATCCGCCTGCTCGTGCAGGGGGTGGAGCGCTTCCGGGTGGTTGAATTTGTCCAGACCGAGCCGTACCTGATGGCTCGCATTGAGCGCACGCCCGAAACCCTCGAAACCGGGCTGGAAATTGATGCGCTGGCGCGTAACGCGCGCGACCAGTTTTCCACTATTGCCGATTTAATTCCTTCCTTTCCACGCGAGCTGGTGACTTCGATCACTGCCATCGAGGACCCGCTCCAGACCATTTATTCGATCGCCAATTTCCAGCGTATCGAGCTGGAGGAAGCCCAAACCCTGCTGGAAATTGATTCAGTCACCGAAAAACTGCACAAGCTGGTTAATTTCCTGGTGCGGGAAACCGAAGTGTTGCAATTGGGGCAAAAGATTCAGAACGAGGCGCGCTCCGAGATTGACAAGGTGCAACGGGAGTATTTTCTACGCGAGCAGTTGAAGGCGATTCAGAAGGAACTCGGCGAACGGGACGAGCAGGCGGTCGAAGTCGAGGAATTCCGCAAAAAGCTGGAAGCGGCGAAAATGCCCGAGGAGGCAGAGAAAATGGCCCGCCGTGAGCTGGAGCGTCTCACGCGTCTGCCAACCGCCGCGGCGGAATATGGCGTCATCCGCACCTATCTCGACTGGTTGGTTTCCCTGCCCTGGTCAACAGCGACCGAGGATAACCTGGAGATTGGCCACGCCCGCGAAGTGCTTGAGAAGGATCATTTTGGGCTGGAAGATATCAAGGAACGCATCCTGGAGTTTTTGGCGATCCGCAAGTTGAAGTTGGAGCGCAAGGGCGAGGGTGAGACGACGACGGACGTCATCCGCCGCGAACGCGAGGGGGTGATTCTGTGTTTCGTCGGGCCGCCTGGCGTGGGCAAGACTTCGCTGGGACAATCGATTGCGCGCGCGCTGGGGCGCAAGTTCATCCGCATTTCGCTCGGCGGGGTGCGCGATGAAGCCGAGGTGCGCGGTCATCGCCGCACCTATATCGGGGCCATGCCGGGACGGATTTTGCAGGCTCTGCGGCGCGCCGAGACGCGCAACCCGGTCTTTATGCTGGATGAAGTGGATAAGCTGACCAACGATTTCCATGGCGACCCGTCATCGGCGCTGCTGGAAGTGCTGGACCCAGAGCAGAATAATGAATTCCGCGACAATTACCTGGAAGTGGCGTACGACCTTTCGCAGGTGATGTTCATTACCACGGCCAATACGCTCGAAACCATCCCCGGCCCGCTGCGCGACCGGATGGAGATCATCTCGCTGGCGGGTTATACGGATGGCGAGAAGATTGCCATTGCGCGCGGCTATCTCATCCCGCGCCAGATTCGGGAAAACGGGCTGCGAAGCGAGGAAGTCAGCTTTACCGAGGCGGCGCTGCAAACCATCATCCGGCAGTATACGCGCGAGGCGGGCGTCCGCAACCTGGAGCGCACGATCGGCTCGGTGTGCCGCAAGATCGGCACCCGCGTGGCAGAGGGCAAGGGCGCGGCGTTTGAAGTGACCCCGGAGCTGGTAAAGGAATTCCTGGGACATGCGCCGCTGCAAGGTCCAGAGGAACTGAGCGCGCGCACGACTGTTCCGGGCGTGGTGCCCGGCCTGGCCTGGACACCCTTCGGCGGGGATGTGTTGTTCATCGAAGCGACGCGCATGCCGGGCGGGAAGGGCTTCCAGGTGACCGGATCGGTCGGGAATGTGATGCAAGAATCGGCGCGGGCGGCGCTCTCGTACGTGCGTTCCCACGCCGTGGAACTGGGGCTGGAGCCCAATTTTTACGAAAAATCTGATTTCCATCTGCACATACCAGCCGGCGCTCAGCCTAAGGATGGGCCTTCGGCGGGGGTGACGATTGCCACGGCATTGACTTCGTTGATCTCTGGCCGGGTGGTTAAAGCTGGGCTGGGCATGACCGGCGAAATTACGTTGCGCGGACAGGTACTGCCCATCGGCGGCATCAAAGAAAAGGTGCTGGCGGCGCATCGCAACGGACTACGAACCGTCATCCTGCCGCGGCGCAACCAACCGGACCTTGAAGATGTGCCCGAGGAAGTGCAGAAGGATATGCAATTTATCTTTGCAGAAAGCGTTGATGATGTCGTCAGCGCCGCGCTGGAGCCTGCCAAACCAAAAACCGGCGAACCAGCCCCCAGGAAACCCAGGCGGAAAAAATCTACTCGCAGCGAGGAAAGCGAACATGCCCAAGATTCTGCTAGCTGAAGACGATACCACCATGCTCACCCTGCTCCAGACTCTGCTCCGAATGGAGGGATTTGAAACTGCCGCATTGGGAGAGACCGAAAACGTGCTGGACGCAATCATACGCGAAAAACCAGATGCTGTTCTACTGGATGTGCACCTGACGCAGGGAAATGGCATTGAATTCCTGCGCGAAATCCGGCTTTCCCCGCAGCTTGACCAAATGCTGATCCTGATGCAGTCCGGTCTGGATCTTTCTGAAGAGTGCCTGGCCGCAGGAGCCGATGTTTTTCTGCTGAAGCCATATATGCCAGACCGGCTGCTAGCCGCAATCCACCAGGGGTTGGCCAAACACCAGGGTTGAGCCTGCGCTTGTTCGAAAAATATCCATTACCAGGATTTTCACGATGAGATTTGGTATTTTGACGATTTCCGACCGTTCGTGGCGCGGAGAACGCCCTGACGCTTCAGGCCCGGCGCTGGCTGAAACGATCCTGGCGCAGGGCTGGCAGGTGACAGAGACGGGCATCCTGCCCGATGAGGCCGAGTTGATTGGGCAGGAGTTGGCCGCGTGGGCCGATGCGGGGCGTTTTGATGTGATCCTGACGACCGGCGGGACGGGTTTCGCTCCTCGAGATATCACACCAGAGGCCACCCGGGCGGTGATCGAACGCCCAACGCCGGGATTCGACGAGGCCATGCGGGCGGCCAGTCTGAAGATTCACCCGCACGCCATGCTGTCACGCGCGCTGAGCGGCATCCGCAAGCGGACGCTGATCATCAATCTGCCGGGCAGTCCGCGCGGGGCGGTGGAGAATTTACAGGTACTGTTCCCGGCGCTGCCGCATGCGGTGGAATTGCTGCGCGAAGCGCCTGATTCTGAACAAAGCCACATGCACTAGAAATGCGGCACGCATGAGCCTCCCCCAGGTTGATCAGTTGATTCGTTCCAGGCGGCGCACAATCGCGATCCTCGTCCAACGGGATGGGAAGGTGGTGGTGCGTGCGCCGCTTTCTGCGCCAGAGATCTGGATCCGCCAATTTGTTGAGTCGAAAGCCGGGTGGATTAGCGCGAAAAAAGCCGAGGCGGCAAAAATGGCTCCGGGTACGGCGAGCAAGTTTTCGGCGCGGGAGGGTTTTCTGTTCCTCGGGCAGGAATATGCCCTGAACGTGGTACCCGGTCAGCGGGCGGCCTTGCGCTTCGAACAGGGTTTTTTCCTGTCAAAAAATCACCTACCGGCGGCGCCGGCGCTTTTCGAAAGCTGGTATCGCGCGGCAGCGCGGCGGGTGCTGGGCGAACGGGTGCGGCTGTATGCAGAGCAATTCGGGCTGCGTTATGCCAAGATCCGCATCACGGGGGCACGGACGCGCTGGGGATCATGCAGTTCAACGGGGACGCTGAGTTTCAGCTGGCGGCTGGTGATGGCGCCGCTGGAAGTGGTAGATTATGTTGTTCTCCATGAGCTGGCCCACTTGAAGGTGCAAAATCATTCGGCTGCTTTTTGGGCCGAGGTGGCACGCATGCTGCCAGAGTACAAGCTGCGCCGGGACTGGCTGAAGCAAAACGGGCGCAGGTTGACGTTGGAGGAGTGAGGCGGGGAGCCAGGTTGGTATAATGAGCGCATGACCAATTCCTATCTTTCCCCAAAATTGGAAGTTCGGGCCGCCCCGGAGAAGGGCGGCTTTGCTGTCTATGCACGCGAAGCGTTGGCCCGTGAGGAGTTGCTGTGCGTCTGGACAGGCCGGATTGTCAGCCAGGCGCAGCTGCCGGGGCTGACAGAAGCCGAAAAGAGCCACACAATCCAGGTGGACGAGGAGATGTTCCTTGCGCCATTCAGCCTGGATGAGGAACCGGCCGATTTCGTCAACCATTCCTGTCAGCCCAATGCCGGCATCCGCGGGCAGGTATCTCTGGTGGCCATGCGCGCCATTGCGCCGGGCGAGGAAATCACTTTCGATTACGCCATGGCCGACAGCACCCCCTACGACGAATTTACCTGCTCCTGCGGCGCGCCCATGTGCCGGGGCCGGGTGAGCGCAGAAGACTGGCAGCGCCCCGAATTGTGGCAGCGTTACGAGGGCTATTTTTCCAGCTATTTACAGCGCCGCATAGACCGGCTGAACCGCGGCGCACAATGAAGAGCCTCGGCAGGCGCGAGTCGGTTTCCGGCGTGGCCGTCATCGGCGGCGGGCCAGCCGGGCTGATGGCTGCCGCCACCCTGCGGCAAGCGGGACGGGCGGTGCAGCTTTTCGACGCCCTGCCCACTCCTGGCCGGAAATTCTTAAGGGCTGGAGTCGGCGGGTTGAACCTGACCCACTCCGAGCCGCTGGAATCCTTCCTGGCGCGCTACGGGGCCGCACGCCCGCACCTCGAGCCGATTCTGCGCGCCTGGGGCCCAGCCGAAGTGCGCGCCTGGGCGCAACAACTTGGCTTTGAAACCTTCGTAGGCACTTCGGGGCGGGTTTTTCCAAGCGGGATGAAAGCCTCACCGCTGCTGCGCACCTGGCTGAAACAGTTGCAGGAAACCGGAGTGCGGTTTCAGGGTGGGTGGCGCTGGTGCGGGCTGGAAAAAAGTCCCAGCGCGACGGACAGCGACCTGCTCCTGCGCTTTGACACCCCGGCCGGAGAACAAACCCTCCACACCGAAGCCGTCATCCTGGCCCTGGGCGGTGGAAGCTGGCCCAGGCTGGGTTCCACCGGCCGCTGGGTCGGAATCCTGGAATCTCTGGGCATTCCCATAGCTCCACTCAAAGCCTCCAACTGCGGCTTTGACGTGACCTGGTCAGAGATTTTCAAAACCAAATTTGACGGCGCCCCACTCAAAACCATCACCGCCACCCTCCACGGACACACCACCCAGGGCGAATTTATCATCACCCGCGAAGGCGTGGAAGGCAGCCTGATCTACGCACTCTCCGCCCCGCTGCGCGAAGAGATCGAATCCCACGGCCAGGCCATCCTCCTGCTCGACCTGGCCCCCGATTGGAGCGCAACCCGGCTGACCGAACGGCTCTCCCGGCCCCGCGGGTCGCGCTCCACCAGCAGCCATCTCGAAAAAGCCACCGGGCTGAAAGGAGTCAAGGCCGGGCTGTTGTGGGAGTTCCTGCCGCGTGAAACCTTCGATCAGCCCGAAAAACTGGCCGCTGCCATCAAAGCCCTGCCCCTGCCGCTGATCCGCCCCCGCCCGCTGGCCGAAGCCATCAGCAGCGCCGGCGGAGTACGCTTCGAAGCCCTGACCGAATCGTTGATGCTGAAAACCCTGCCGGGTGTTTTTTGCGCCGGAGAAATGCTGGATTGGGAAGCCCCAACCGGCGGCTACCTGCTGACCGCCTGCCTATCCACTGGAAAATGGGCCGCACACGGCGCCGATGCCTGGCTGCGCGGCTGACGTATCCCGCTGAATACGTAATCTCGTTATAAGCGCATCTCCCAGGCTGGCCCCGGGAGATGCGCTTATGCTTCAGATAGACGGCGGCCCTTCCACTGCGCGCCGCCGCGAAAACGCCAGGCCACAGCCTGAGCCGCGATCAGCGTCATCAGCGCGACCGAAACCGGCATCAGCACGGCATCCTCCAGCCGCTGACGCGCAAAAGCGGCAGTCAGAGCGCGCACCAGCAGCCCAAGAAGAATCTCCAACATGGCCGCTTCCAGCGCCGCAGGCTGACGCAGCCATGCCGCACCGGCCAGGAACAGCCAGGGCCACACAAACAACCACCAGTGAAAAACGGTTGAAAACGCCAGAAAACCCAGGCTGTTGCCATGCCCGGCCAGGATGTTTTTGGCATACCCACGGCGCACCTCGTCCCAGTCGTGGTACATCCGGCAGGTCAACAGGCCGGAAGAATCAGCCATGCGAAAGCGCAGCCCGCGAGCCTTGGCAACATAGGCAAACGCCATGTCATCCGTGATGCGGGTGCGAATGGCGGCATGCCCGCCAAGTTGGGCATAGGCGGCACGCCGAAAGACCAGGCATTGCCCGATCGCCGCGGCAAAAACCCGCCAGGGAATGAAATGCACCGCCAGGGCGGGCAGATAGGCCAGGATGGAGAAATTCATCAGCGGAACGACCAGCCGCTCGGGCCAGGAGCGCGTTTCCTGGCGCGGCCAGACCGTCAGCAGGTCGGCGCGGGTGGTAGCGAGTTCAGCCACGACGGCGCTCAGCGCACCCGGCTGCCATTGCACGTCTGCATCCGTAAACAGAAGAATCTCCCCGTCGGCGCGCTCTGCCAGCTGGTGACAGGCCCAGGGTTTTCCCAGCCAGCCTGCCGGCAGGGGCTGGCCGGAGATCACCCGCAGGCGCACATCTCCGGCCGCTGCGGCATGAGCCAGCGCGGCAGATCCATCCCCAGAGTCATCATCGAGGATAAGCACTTCAAAATTGGGATAATCCTGATCGAGCAGGCTGCGCACTGTTCCAGTAATGACAGCGGCTTCGTTGCGCATGGGAATCAACACCGCAAGGCGCGGAGCAGCAGTCAGCGCGGCTGGTTTCAGGCGTGGAAAGGTGAACGTGTTCAGGATGGCGATCAGGGCCAGGAGCAGCAGGGGAAAGAAGGCCAGGGCCAGGAGCAGGTCAGACATGGCGGGTTACGAAGCGGCAGGTAAATGGTGAAACGGAAGGCGCAGTTCGGCGCGGTATTTCCAGAGCACAATCAGGGTTTGCAGGCTCAATATCGCCAGCAGAATGACCTCGGGGCGCACCATCCACAGGTATATGCCCATGCCTAGCAGGGTGAACAGCAATGCCCAGCCCGAATTTTTTAACAACAAGAACCAGAGCGTTACGCCAGCCACTGCAACGAGTGGAACGTCCCAGAGCGTCAGCCCGATCCAGACGCCAAGCATGGTGGCGACGGCCTTACCGCCCCTCCACCCCAGGAACGGCGACCAGGCATGGCCCAGTGTGGGCGCCAGGGCCACCGCCGCCAGCGCCGGGCCGCGCAGACCATAGACCTGACAGGCCAACCCAACCGGCAAAGCCGCCTTGGAGATATCCAACAACAAGGCTGCCAGCCCAACCCATTTGCCGCCGGCCTTGAAGGCATTGGTTGCGCCGGGATTGCGGTCGCCAACGCTGCGCGGATCAGCGCCAGCCAGCCGCGCCACCCAGACGGAAAAGGGCAGCGAACCGCACAGCAAGGCCAGGCAGAAGCAAGCCAGAGCCGTCATCTGCTCGCCTGACGGGGAAGCAGTGAGGCGCGCCAGGCCAGCAAGACAAACAGCCCGCTGCCCACAAAACCAGCCAGCGCCGGGCCGGGCTGTTCCCAGAACAGCGCCTGTCCAACGGTTTGCAGCAGCCAGGTCAGTGTGTAGACCAGCGCCAGCGGGCCGAGCGGTAAATCCTGCGGGTTGAGGATCCAGGTAATCAGCGCAGAGATGATCAGCCAGCCCAGGTAATTTACCAGCGGAATCCCAAAGTATTGGCCGGGCTGTTCCCAGACCCAGAAGCCCCAGCGCACCATCTGCGGATCAAGAAACAGGTCCCAGGCGGTAAAAGCCAGGGCTGCCAGCAGCGCATGAGGCAGCGCGGCAGCCCGCCCGGATGAGACAGGCCGCGGCCAGATCAGTTCAGCCACCGCCCAGGCCGGAGCAAGCATCATCAGCCAGGCCAGCGGAATGAGCAACGGCACCCCTGCCAGCTGCGGCTGGAGCAGGTCGGTGTAATAGTATTTACCAAAAGGGAACCCGGTGTGCGAGCCAAGCAGTTCGGCCAGGTAAGACAGCAGCGCCAGCAGGCCCGAGACGCGCACAGTGCGCCGCCAGCCCCAGGCCTGGATCAGAATCATCAGCACCGCGCCCGCCTGTACCAGCACCCCCACCGACATGCCGCGCAGCAGCGCCGGCTCGCCCAAAATCCAGCCCAGCACGGGCAGGGAGAGTAAAGTCAGCACCCATAAAATAAGCGGAACCAGCGTGGAGCGTGGATAGCGTAGGGCGTGGTAAGCTTCCAGCATGGCGAGACTCAATCCTGCAGGGCCTGCACTTGTTTTTCAGTCATCCCCTTCACCACCGGCCGGTCGCTCTGCTCCTGCAAATGCGATTTTCCTTTGAAATCGCGCAAATCAAACATATGACCCGATTTCTCCGCCTTGGTTCGCAGGTAGAACTCGTTGTGCGGGTTGGCTGGCAAAATGTGCGGCAAACGCCCGGCCACATTCACCCCCAGGCGCTGTAAATCATTAATCTTGCGCGGATTGTTGGTCATCAACTGGATGCTCTTCACCTTCAGCGAGGCCAGCATGTGCGCCGCCACAGCATAATCACGCTCATCATCCCGAAAACCAAGCGCCAGGTTAGCCTCGACGGTATCCATGCCATAATCCTGCAACGCATAAGCGCGGATTTTGTTCTTCAGACCGATGCCGCGCCCTTCCTGACGCAGGTAGAGCACTATGCCCCGCTCCAGCCTGCCGATGGCGGTCAGCGCCGCCTCCAGCTGGTCGCGGCAGTCACAGCGCAGCGACCCGAGCGCGTCGCCAGTCAGGCACTCGGAATGCAGCCGCACCGCCACATTTTCCGCGCCGGTCACATCGCCGCGCACAATGGCAATATGATCCTTGCCATCTTTATTATTCTCAAACGCCACAATCTGGAAATCGCCAAAGCGCGTGGGCAGCTCGGCAATCGAAACAATTCGGACGCAAACGCCCTCCTCGCCGCAGCCTTCACAGGCATGCTCCTTGTTTTCTGCAAGCAAGTCCTGAATGGGAAGTTGTGTCAAAGCCATGGTTTCCTCCAAATATATTTATAAGAATTCATAATGAATCAACAAGCCGCCGGTTTCATCCAACACCCGGGCTTCGATCAGCCTGAGCGGGCGCGCCGCCGATGCCAGCCACCCGGCTCCGTCCACCAGCGTCGGAGCAGTCACCCCGCCGAAAATTTTTGGCGCCAGGTAGACCCGCAATTCATCTGCCAGCCCCAGGCGGATAAACTCCGCAATTAATGTGCCGCCGCCTTCAAGCATCAGCCGCCGCAGACCGAGCCCGGCCAGCATCTCCAGCGCCTGCGCCACATCCACGCGCTGCCCGTCCTGCACAAACACCTCCACACCCAGGCTGTTCAGCAACTCCAACTGGTCGGGCGGAGTCTGCGAAGTCGTGAAGAGAATCCGGCGCGCCGGGCCAGCGGTGACAAAATCGCCCCTGGGATCCAACTCGGCGCGGGTGACGATGCCAACCTTGGCAGGATTCTCGGGCAGGCCGCGCGCCAGGCGCTGCTGCGACAGCTCGGGCAGTTTCACCGTCAGCCTGGGGCTTTCACGCAACAGGGTTTTCCCGCCCACCAACACCGCATCCACCTCGGCGCGCAGTTCCAGCACCCGGCGCCGATCCTGGGCCGAAGACAGTGCCGCGCCCCGGCGTTCGATGCTATCCAGCTTGCCATCCACACTCATTGCGGCATTGATGATGACGTAGGGTTTCATGGCGCAGCTCAGACGTGAAATTTCTTTTCCCCGGCCGTGATGCGCACAGCCAGCCGGTTAAGAGCAGGCGGCAGCGGGCAAGACCAGCGCTCGTTATAGGCACAGTAGGGGTTATAAGCCAGGTTAAAATCGAGCAACAGCACCCCCTGACGGATCTCGTGTGGTTCCAGGTAACGCCCGCCCGGATAAGTTTCCTGCGGGGCGGTTGCATCGACAAATGGAATGAAGAAACCATAATCATCTTCATACACCTGCAAGCAGACCAGATGACCCTGCACCTCGAAACGCACCTGCCCGATCAGCCAGTAGGGACGATCGTCACCGGTGGAAGTAGCGAACAGCACCTGCTCCGGCTGCGGATTCCGTTCCAGCTCCAGTTCCAGCTGCCAGGCCGGGTCGGCGGGAAAATATTCCAGCGCCTGAAATTCGGTTTTCTGCCCGGCAGTCAGCGGCGACTGGTGGCTTGTCTTGAAGAATTCATCTTTTTCGTTTCGGAATTTTTGCAGGGCATCCATGATCGGCTCCTGTTCTCTTTTTAATCACGCACCACTCTCAATCTCTCTCGAATCGGGCAGAGCACATCACCCGAAGCGCACCGAGCGCATGGAAAGCGAACCGTATGTGACCTTGTCAGCAAAGAAGCTGACCGGGTCACCGGCCTGCCGGGCGCCGATGGTGTACAGCAATGGCAGGTAATGTTCCGCGCTGTTAATGGCGAGGGCGGCCTCCTGGCCATGCCGTTCGAAATTTATCAGCGGCTCGGATTCGTCATTCAAAATCCAATTTTTGACGCGGGTATCGAACGATTCGGCCCAGTCATATTTTGCGCCTTCCTGCCAGATAACGGCGCGCAGATTGTGGACAATATTGCCGCTGCTGATGATGAGCACGCCTTCCTCGCGCAGTTCCTGCAATTGCTGACCCAGCTGATAATGCGCCAGTGGATTGCGCGAACGATCAAGAGAAAACTGCACCACCGGCACATCGGCCTGCGGAAACATACGCTTCAACACCGACCAGGTGCCATGATCCAGCCCCCAGGCATAATCCGGCTCGACGGAGGTCAGCTTGATGGCCTTGCGTACCGTCTCAACCAGCGCCGGAGAGCCAGGCGCAGGGTAGGTGACCTCGTATAGTTCACGCGGAAAACCATAAAAATCATAGATGGTGCGCGGGCGTTCCACGGCCGTCACACGCGTCCCATTAGTTTCCCAGTGGGCCGAGACCGCCAGGATCGCCCTGGGTTTCGGCAGGGATTGACCCATCGCCTCCCAGGCCTGGCTGTATTCGTTGGTTTCAATCGCATTCATGGGGTTGCCATGCCCCACAAACAACACCGGCATCTTCTCGCTCATCATTCAACTCCTTGAAAACTTTCCAGCGGAAAAACCTTGCCCAACATATCTGCCACCGTGTAGTGTGCCAGCTCAGCCTCCAGCGCCGTCTGGGCCGCCGAAAAAACTTCGGCCAGCGCCGGCTGGATGCGCGCGCCGACCGGGCAGCCGGGATTGGGATGCTGGTGCATAACCAGCACCGCCTCATGGTTGACCGCACGATAAACCACCCCCAGCACAATCTGCGCCGGAGGTTTTTCCAACCGCCACCCGCCCGCCGCTCCCGGTCGCGACTCAACCAGCCCGTGCGCGCGCAAATGCCCCAGGATGCGCCGGATGACCACCGGATGCGTGCCCACACTCCCGGCAATCTCTTCGGAAGTCAGCACCTGCTCGCGGCTGGCTGCCAGGACGGTCAAAATATGCACAGAAACGGCAAACTGTTGGCTGGCGTTCATTTGTAACTATTATAGTTACAATATATTCCGCGTCAAGTTAAAGATTTGTTAGAAACTCTGGCCACCTGAAAACAACCTTTCTCGCCGGTTTTATGGCACAATTAAGCCATGCCACTGACCAGCCTCTCACAAGCCTCCCTGCAAGATTACAGCGAATGCCCGCGGCGCTTCCAGCTGCGCTACCTGGAGCGGCTGATCTATCCAGCTGTCGAAGCAGAACCCGCCCTGGAAAATGAAAAACATCAGCAGGAAGGAGAAACCTTCCATCGTCTGGTGCAACAGCACCTGCTCGGCCTGCCCGCCGAACAGGTCGGGCGGCAGGCGGTGAGCGAAAACCTGCAACGCTGGTGGGGAAATTACCTGCACCAATTTCACTTTCCACAGACTCCCGGCGCGCTCTACCCGGAACTGAGCCTCTCCGCCCCGCTCGCAAGCCTGCGGCTGCTGGCCAAATACGACCTGATCACCACCCAGCCGGACGGGAACGTGCTCATTTACGACTGGAAAACCTACCGCAAACGCCCGCGCAACGAATTCCTGGCCGCGCGCTGGCAGACGCGCGTTTACCGCGCCCTGCTCGTTCAGGCCGGGAAACAGCTGAACAACGGCCAGCCCTTCCAGCCGGAACAAATCGAAATGATCTACTGGTTCGCCGATTTCCCCGACCAACCGGCGCACTTCCCCTACGACCGCGCCCTCTACCAACGCGACCAGGACATGCTGCAAACCCAGGCCGACGCCATTCTGCACAGCGCCGCGCTGGAATCAACTTCCGGGTTCCCCCAGACCAGCGACACCGAAAAATGCGCCTGGTGTCTCTACCGCTCCTACTGCGCGCGCGGGATCCAGGCCGGCGGTGGAGGAGAACCCGCCGAAGCAGAAGCCAGCCTCGAACTCAATTTCGAACAAATCGGAGAGATCGAACTGTGAGAAAAATCGCGTCGCGCCCGCCGATTCTGCTTTTGATGCTGCTCCTGGCCGCCGCAGCCTGCAACCTCCTCACGCGTCCTGACCCCGGCGGCACCCACCTCCCGCCACCCGTCAGCACCGCGCCCGCCACAACCGCCCGCTTCGAGGGCGCCACCATCACCACCTACCCCATCAGCGGACAAACCGCCGCAGAACTGCGCGCCCAAATGGATCTCTACGGCCCCACCGTCGACGGTTACAAAGGCGATGCCGCCGCCACCTGGTACATCTCGTGGAACTGGCCCGGCTATGGCACAGAGACCTGTGATCTCAGCCAGGCCAGCACCTCGCTGGCAACCACCGTCATCCTGCCCGAATGGAAAGGCGCTACTGAAGCCAGCGCCAAACTGCGCCAGCAATGGTCAACCTACCTAGACCACCTGGCCGCCCACGAACAGGGTCATCTCGACCTGGTGGCCAAATACTATCCCCAGGTCAGGCCCGCCATTCTCGGTGCCACCTGCGCCAGCGCCGAAGCTGCCGCGCAAACCATCCTGGAACAGCTGCGCGCCGCCGACCGGACCTACGATACCGAAACCATGCATGGCGCAGCCCAGGGAGCGGTGTTTCCCTGATGCGCTGGATCGAATCGCCGCACGCCGCCTCCATTTTCCCCGGCCTCTCTGACCTGGTCTCCACCGCCCTGCTGCGCCGCGGAATCCAGACCGAAGCCGAAGCCCGCGCCTTTCTCTCGCCCGCCTCTTACCCACCGACGCCGTCCTCCGCATTACCCGGCATGGAGGCCGCGCTGGAACGCATCGCCTCCGCCCTGCGCCGCCGTGAACACCTGTGCGTCTGGGGCGATTTTGATGTGGACGGACAGACCGCCACCGCCATCCTGGTCGAAACCCTGGGCCAGCTCGGCGGCCAGGTGAGCTACCACATCCCGGTGCGCGCCAAAGAAAGCCACGGCGTCAACCTGCCGGTGCTGAAAGAACTCATCGACCACGGCGCGCAATTGATCGTGACCTGCGACACCGGCATCAGCGCCCACGAAGCCGTCCGCTATGCCCGCTCGCGCGGCGTAGACATGGTCATCACCGACCACCATGACATCGGCGAAAGCCTGCCCGAAGCCGCCGCCGTCACCAACCCCAAGCTGCTGCCCCATCATCACCCGCTCGCCCACCTGCCCGGCGCAGGCGTGGCCTACAAACTGGCCGAAGCCCTGGGCGGGCCTGCTTCCAACCCCGAAACCTTGCTCGACCTGGTCGCTCTGGGCACCGTCGCCGACCTGGCCATCCTGCGCGGCGAAACACGCTACCACGTCCAACGCGGTTTGGCCCAACTGCGGCAGACTCCGCGCCTGGGACTGCGGGCGATGTACGAATTGGCCGAAATCAGGCCCGAAAACCTGACCGAAAGCCACATCGGGTTTACGCTGGGGCCGCGGCTGAACGCCCTCGGGCGGCTGGAAGATGCCAACCCGGCGGTCGATTTGCTCACCACCCACGACCCGATGCGCGCGCGCGTCCTGGCCGCGCATCTCGAAGGCCTGAATGCCCAGCGCAAACTGCTCTGCGACCAGGTGACGCTGGCCGCCGAAGCCCAACTGCGCGCCGACCCGGCCCTGCTGGCCGCGCCCGTTCTCATCCTGGCGCACCCCACCTGGCCAGGCGGAGTGGTCGGGATCGTGGCGGCGCGCCTGGTGGAGCGCTACGGCAAACCCGCCATCCTGCTCACGATCGGCGCTGACGGCCTGACGCGCGGTTCGGCGCGCTCGATTGAAGGACTGCACATCACCGAAGCCATTGCGGCTCAAAAAGATTTGCTGCGCAACTATGGCGGTCACCCCATGGCAGCCGGCCTTGGCCTGGAAACCGAAAAACTGCCAGAATTTCGCCGCCGGCTGGCGCGCACCGTGGAAAAAATGCTGGCCGAATCCCAGGTGCAAGAAGCGGTGCTGGAGGTGGAAGGCTGGCTGGAGCTGGGCGATCTTTTACTGGAGCGGGCGGCAGACATCGAACAGCTGGCGCCCTTTGGGCCGGGAAATGAACGTCTGGTGCTGGCCTCCCGCGCCCTGCGGCTGGAAAGCGCCGCGCCGGTCGGTAAAAGCGGCGAACATGTGCGCCTGACAGTGACGGATGCCGCCGGGCACAGCCAGACCGTGCTATGGTGGAACGGGGGCAGCCAGGAACTGCCGCAAGGGGTCTTCGACCTGGCGTATACGCTGCGCACCAGCGACTATAAAGGCCAGAAACAAGTCACTGTGGAGCTAGCCGACTTTCGAGCCGAGCAACAGCCCCAGGTGGAGATTCGCGGCCGGAGCCTGGAAGTGCTGGACTGGCGGCGCGAGGCGCATCCCCAGGCGCTGCTGGCGGCGTGCGATTTTCCGTGCCAGGTTTGGGCCGAAGCGGAGCACAAGAACCAGGTCAATGGCCGCGGGCGGCATGAGCTGGAACCGGCCGAGACGTTGGTCATCTGGACAACGCCGCCCTATGGCGAGGTGCTGCGCGAGGCGCTGGAACGCGCCGCGCCGCGCCGGGTGATCCTGGTCTGCCAGGACCCGCAGCAGAATTTTCTGGAGAGGCTGGCAGGCGTCGTCAAATTTGTAGTGAATCAGCGCGGCGGGAACGCACGGTTGGCGGTGCTGGCTGCCGCCACCGGCGAAACCCTGCTGGCGGTGCGCCTGGGGCTGGTGGCACTTTCGAAACAGGGGCAGCTGACCGTGGAGTTGGATGAAGGCGGGGAAGTGCGTCTCGCCTGGAGCCAGTCTGCGGTCCAGCCAGCCGCCGCGGGCGGAATTCAGCTCCAGCTCGAAGCGAGCTTGCAGGAAACGCAGGCTTATCGCAAATTTTTCAAGGCGGCGGCCAATCCGATTGAGGCAAGTGGTGAAACAATTATCTGAACATGGTTCCTGTTTTGTGTGCGGCACAACCAACCCGCGCAGTCTTGGTCTGACCTGGTTTGAGCAGGAGACGGGGGAAATTTTTGCCGAATTTGTCTTTGACCTGGCCCAACAGGGACCGCCGGGGCATGTGCACGGCGGAGCTTCGGCGGCCGTGCTGGACGAGGCCATGGGCGCGGCGGTCTGGCGCGCCGGGCTGCGCGTGGTAGCCGTGAACCTGGAAATTAATTACCGGCGCGCACTGCCCTTGGGCGAGAAGGTCGTCATCTCGGCACGGGTGGAGGAAAAACAGGCGCGCAAGGTGCTGACCAGCGGCGAGATGCGCCTGCCGGATGGTTCGGTGGCGGTAACGGGGCGCGGCATCTACGTCCCCGCGCCGCACCTGGTGGGCCAGCTGAAACTCGATAATCCAGCCGGACGTTAATAAAATTCAGCCATAACCCTGATAAATCTCCAACCCGGCTTGCGCCTCGAAGCCACCTCGCGGTGATAAAATACCAGTATGTTGCCCGATTTTCGCGTCCGCCAGCGGGATTATCTGCTTGAAATTGCCCGCACCATCACCCAGGAGCTTGACCTGCAAAAGGTGCTCAAGCGGATTTTACGCATTTCCATTGAAATGCTGGCCGGACAGGCCGGGCTGATTGCGCTGCGCGACGCCAAAACCTGGCGCGTGGCCGCCGCCCACGGCATTCCGCCCGCATTTTTGCGCTATCTCGAGCCGCTGCTGGCCGAAGAACAGGCCTCCGAACTCGATATTGACGAGTTAAACCGCATGCTGAAAGACCTGACCTACACGGCCAGCATGGGTCTGTTGAACGGCACCGCCATTCCCCTGCTGACACACGGGCACGTCATCGGGGTGATTTTTATCTTCCGCTCATACGATGACCTGTTTTCCTCCAACGACCAACAACTGCTGCAATCCTTCGCCGACCAGGCCGCCATCGCCGTCTTCAATGCGCGCCTCTACGGGCAGATCAGCGTGGAAAAACTGCGCCTGGATGCGTTGATCGACTCGGCTGCCGATGGCATCCTGATTCTCAACGCCGACCACAGCATCGAGCGCGTCAACGACGCCTTTGAACGCATCTACGGCAAAACCGACGACGAACTGCGCGGCCAGCGCCACGAGGAAATCATCCGCTGGGCGCGAAAACCAGAAGGGATGACCCTCGAAGCCGCCGAAAAAGACGGCTGGCCGCCCACCCCAAACGCGCATCTCTACGTCGAAGGCGACCTGGTGCGCGCCGACGAACAAATGCCCTACATCCCGGTCGGCGTCACCTACGCCCCGCTCCTGACCGCCGAAGGCAGCCTGCAAAACGTCATCGTCACCGTGCGCGATATCACCCACTTCCGCAACGCCGAAGAAATCAAGGCCACCTTCATCTCCATCGTCAGCCACGAACTGAAAACGCCTGTGGCACTCATCAAAGGCTACGCATCCACCCTGCGGCGCGACGATGCCCGCTGGGATAAACACGTCATCCAGGATTCGCTGGCCGTCATCGAAGAAGAAGCCGACCGCCTGACCCGCATGATCGAAGACCTGCTGGATG
Organism: uncultured Anaerolineae bacterium; assembly: GCA_903875215.1. Taxonomy (GTDB): domain Bacteria; phylum Chloroflexota; class Anaerolineae; order Anaerolineales; family Villigracilaceae; genus UBA5195. Next base: position 38,775 of record CAIQVH010000030.1, on the reverse strand, counting down.
CCTCGCGCCTCCAAGCCGGCGGCCTCTCACTGAAACGCACCGACGTCACGCTGCGCACCCTGGCCCAACGCCTCGCTGAGCGCTTCCAGACCCAGACCCAAAAACACACCCTGAAAGTGGATTTCCCCGAAGAATGCCCGGTCATCCTGGCCGATGAAACCCGCATCGAACAGGTACTCTCCAACCTGATCTCCAACGCCATTAAATATGCCCCCAAAGGCGAAATCTGCATCAGCGGGCAGGTGCGCCCCGAGCAGGTCATCCTGTGCGTCAGCGACGAAGGCCCAGGCATCGACCCGCACGACATGCCCCACATCTTCGACCGCTTCTACCGCGCCGAGGGCGCCGTGCGCAAAACCAAAGGCGCCGGGCTGGGGCTCTACCTGGCGCGCGCCATCGTCGAAGCGCATGGCGGGCGCATGTGGGTCGATTCACAACCGCGCAAACTCGCCGGGCAAACCAGTTCCGGCGCGCGCATCTGTTTTTCACTGCCGCGTTGATGCGACGCGGCCGGCCCAAACACACAAAAATCCGCTTAAGCAGACCTGCCGCACCGCAAGCCGGGATTGATCCCGGCGGCACTTTTGCCAATTCAAGCCATATTCGGGGTAAAATACAACCCGCCCGCACGACCTAACCCACCAGAGAAAGAAAGCCCCATGCCACAAACCCAGATTGCCTGTCCCCGCTGCCGCCAGATGATCCCCGCCCAGGTGGAGCAGCTTTTCGATGTCACCACCGACCCTGCGGCCAAACAGCGCCTGCTTGGGCGCGTCTCCAACTATGCCCGCTGCCAGTTCTGCGGCTTCGAAGGCCCGCTCGCCACCCCGCTGGTTTACCACGACAATGACAAGGAACTGCTGCTGACCTATTTCCCCGCCGAACTGGGCCTGCCGGTCAACGAGCAGGAAAAACTCATCGGGCCGTTGATCACCCAGGTGATGAACAAATTGCCCGCCGAGAAGCGCAAAGGCTACCTGCTGCGCCCGCAGAGCTTTCTCACCTACCAGAGTATGATCGAAAAAATCCTGGAAAAAGACGGCGTGACCAGGGAAATGCTCGATGAGCAGCAAAAGCGCGTCAGCCTGATTCAGCGCCTGCTGCAGGCCACCTCGCCTGATCTGCGCACCGAGATCATCAAGCAAAATACCGACCTGCTCGATGAGGCCTTCTTCGCCTTGTTCAACCGCCTGGTGGAGGCTGCGCTGCAATCGGGGCAGCAGCCCACCGCCCAGGCCATGAGCGCCCTGCAGGAGGAATTGCTCCAGCACTCAGAATACGGGAAAAAAGTGCAGGCTCAAATGGGCGAACTGGAAGCGGCGGTTAAAACCCTGCAGGAAGCCGGCCAGGGCCTGACGCGCGAGAAACTGCTCCAAATCTTCCTGGAAGCGCCCAGCGAACAGCGCCTGCAGGCGCTCGTCAGCATGACGCGCAACGGGCTGGATTACGCCTTCTTCCAGATCCTGAGCGGGCAAATGGACCAGGCTGGCGGCGAACAGCGCACCCGGCTGGAAGAACTGCGCGCCAAATTGCTCGATTTTACCAACCAGATCGACAAGGCCATGGCCGAACAGATGCAGGAAGCCGATAAATTGATTGAAAGCCTGCTGGCCGCGCCAGATGTGGCCCAAGCCACCGCGCAAAACCTGGGCGCCTTCCAGAGCGACGTCGTGGTACAGGTGTTGGAATCAAAATTGCAGGAAGCCGCAAAAAAGCAGGATCCCGCCCGCATGGAAAAGCTCCAGCAGATGGTGGCCATCCTGCAGCAAGCCAGCACCCCGCCCGAGGTAATGCTGATCAACGAACTGCTCGAATACACCGGGGACGATATGGTATTGGCGCACAAGCTCAAGGAACACGAGGCCGAACTCGGCGAGGAATTTACCGGCATGATTGCCAGCCTGATGAACCAGGTTGAACAGCAGGGCAGCCAGGACCCGAACGCGGCGGAAATCTTGCAGCGACTCGAAAAGCTCTACCGGGCCGTCCTGAAGAAATCAATGCAGCAAAACCTGGGCAAGTAACCCCAAAGGCCGGCGAACATCCGGCCTTTTTTTATCCTTCCACCCTGGTTGACTGACAAATATTATATTTTCACCACAAAGGCGCAAAAATACGAAGTTTTGAAGAAAAAACAGAAATTCTTGGTGCCTTCGTGCCCTGGTGGTAAGTTTTATTACCTTTGTCAATCAACGAGCCTTCCACCTTTCAGATTTGAAATAAGAAAGATTTCTCACCCAACCTGCCGCCTGGGCATCTTGAAAAAATTTTGGCAGTATGGCAAAATAGAATCGTTTATACATCTTATCCTCCCAACCTGCCAACCTTATTTTTATCGTGCCACACGCCGCCAGAGGGAAAATTGGCCCCCCGCTTAAAAAAAACCCACCCGAAATACTTGCCCCGTAAAGCCCGCACCCGCGCGGCTCGCGCATGGTTGCGCGAAAAAACGGACTTTCAGAACCTGGAAATGGGATTCCGCGCCATCATTACCAATTCCCAGTTGGGGTTTGCCTATTGCGAGATTGTGTATGAAAACGGCAAAGCCAGTGACATCCTCTGCCTGGAAGCCAACCAACTGATGGAAACCCTCCTCAACGTGTCCAAGGTCAGCGGCAAAAAAGTCACCGAAATCTTCCCGGATTTCATCCAAACCCGGCGGCACTGGTTTGAAACCTTTGTCCAGGTGGCCACAACCGGCCAGCCCCAAAGCCTGGAACGATATTTCGAAGCCCTCGACGCCTGGATCGCCTTTTCCGTAATCTGCCCGCAGCACAACCACTTTGTCATCATATTTCAACAGGTCACCGAGCAAAAGAAAAATGCAGACCGGCTGGCCTACCAGGCCCGGCTACTCGACACAATCAATGACGCCATCTTCGCCACAGACAGCGCACTGCGCATCACCTACATGAACACGGCCGCCGAAAAATTGTTTGGCTGGAGCGCTGCCGAACTGCTCGGCGCGAACCACTCCCGGCTGCTCAGCCCCGATGATGACGAAATACCGAACCTGGCCGAAAAGATGCAAAAACTGGATGAACTGGTCAACTGGCGAGGCGAAACCCGCCTGCAGCACAAGGATGGCCATCGCATCCCGGTGGAACTTTCGTTGGAGGTGCTGCGCGATGAGCGCGGCAGCATGGCGGGCGTGGTGATCATGGCCCACAATCTCAGCGTGCACAGGCAGTTGGAATCCAGCCTGAAAACCAGCGAAACCCGCTTCCGCCTGCTGTTTGAAAACATGCAGGAAGGCTTCTCCTTGAACGAAATCATCACCAACCCCTCCGGCCAGGTGATCGATTTTCGCGTACTCGAAGCCAATTCCGCCTTCAGCCGCCAAATGGGCCTGCGCCCGGCTGATATGGTTGGCAAAACCGGGCGGGAAATCACACCAAACATCACCCCCAGTCAGATCGAAACCTTCGGCAACGTCGCCCTGACCGGCCAGCCACTGGACACGGAAAACTACTCCCTAACCACCAACCGCCATCTGCGCATACGCGCTTTTTCCCCGCAGCGCGGGCAGTTCGCCTCCATCGTGGAAGATGTCTCCCAGGAGCGGGAAGTTGAAAAAAGCCTGCGCGACAGCGAAAGTAAATACCGCGCGCTTTTTGAAAACGGCTTTTACGCCATCCTCATCTTTGATCAGCACACCCTGCGCATTCTGGACGCCAACGATGCCTTTTTACAGATGTACGGCTACGAGCGCCGGGATATCTTCAACGGCCTGTCGCTGCTCGACCTCTCCACCGAAACCACTGACACCATGACCAATATTCACCGGGCCTTGCAAACCAACTCCACGGCCTACCTTTCACTGCGCTACCACCATAAAAATGACGGCACCGAACTGCCCATCGAAATGGTGGCAGGCGCCTTCACCTGGCGCAATCGCGCCGTAATTTTTGCCATCATCCACGATATCACCGACCGCAAAAACGCCGAACGCTCGCTGGTTCAGGCCCATAACGAATTAAGAACCCAGATGAACAAAATTCAACAACTGCAGGGCAAACTGAAAGAACAGGCCATACGTGATCCGCTGACCGGGCTGCACAATCGCCGCTATCTGAATGAAACCCTGCCGCGCGAACTCTCCCGCGCCGAACGCGAAGGCGCGCCCCTGAGCGTGATCATCGCCGATATCGACTACTTCAAGAAAATCAACGACTCCTACGGGCATCCATTTGGCGATATCGTCATCACCGAACTGGCGCAAATCATCAAAAACTGCGCCAGAGAATCAGACCTGACCTGCCGCTACGGCGGCGAAGAATTCCTGCTGGCCCTGCCGGGCGTCTCACTGGAGGATGCCAAGCAACGCGCCGAAGAAATCCGTCAGGCCTGCGCCGAAGCCCCCCTCGACCTGGACATCCGCAAATTGAGCGTCTACATGTCTTTTGGCATCGCCACCTACCCCCAGCACGGGAACACCGCGCACGAAATCATCGCCAGGGCCGACCAGGCCCTGTACATCTCCAAAAATAACGGCCGCAATTGCGTCACAGCCTGGGATGAGCTTCAGCAGCCTACAACCGGTATAGAAACATCCGACGCCTGAAGGCAAATCCCCCCCTCCCCCAGACCGCAAAATTCACCCCGCACTGACATCCAGATTTTGCGCCTGGCCGGGCAGGCTTTCCGGCAGCCGGAGGCTGTTCACGCCTCCCAGGGTGCGGAACGATGATTCGGCCATTTCTGCCCGGATCCGGGCAAACTCAGCTTCCACTTCCCCAAACAACGCAATAATCGTCGGGTCAAACTGGCTGCCGGCGCCTTCCAAAATCAGCTGAACCGCCTCGGCATGGGGGAAAGCCGGCTTATATGGCCGTTCAGAACACAACGCGTCATAAACATCCGCCACCGCCATGATACGCGCCGCCAGGGGAATCTCCGCGCCCGCCAGGCCAAGCGGGTAACCACGTCCATCCCACCGTTCATGATGCGCGCAGGTGATCTCAATGCCCATATTGATCAAGGCATTGCGCGGATACAGTCTCTGCGCAATCTGGAGCGTATTTGCGCCAAGCCAGGCATGCTGCTTCATGACTTCAAACTCGGCCGGGGTCAGTTTTCCGGGCTTGAGCAGGATGTGATCTGGAATGCCCACCTTGCCAATATCATGCAAAGGCGCAGCATTAAAAATAGATATGACAAACTCATCATCGATCTGGCCGGAAAAGCGCGGGTCAATATGCATCCGGCTGGCGAGGATCTTGCAAAAGGTTTGGGTGCGCTCAATGTGTTTGCCGGTGGTATCATCGCGCGATTCAGCCAGCTTGGCCAGCGCAACAATCGTGGCCAGCTGTGAATTGGAGATTTCAGCCACCTGCTCTTTTACCAGCTCTGCCAGGTGGGCATTCTGGCGGTTCAATTCCACCAGCAGGTCATCTGCCCGTTTTTTTTCGCTGCTGATCTGGGCCAGATAAGAGATTTCCTGGTCGTGCAGGCGTTTTTTTTCGAGACAGGCTTCAATACGGGCGCGCAGCAAAATCCCATCGAAGGTTTTGGGCAGGTAATCATCGGCGCCCATGCTGATGCAGCGCACCACGCTGTCCATTTCTTCTACGGCCGAAATCACGATCACGGGCAGAGTGCGCAGGCTGGCGTCAGCCTTCAGCTGCGCTAGCACCTGGTAGCCATCCAGCACGGGCATGACGATATCGAGCAGCAGCAAATCAAACGGCCGGGTGCGCAAAAGGTCCAGCGCTTCCTGCCCGTTTGCAACCTGCTCCACCGCGTGTCCCTGCTTCTCCAATTGCTGTGAAATCCGCAGGCGGTTGAAACGATTATCTTCAGCTAACAGGATTACTCCACCAGGCATAAACATCCTTCTAGAGAAAATTTGTCGGAATATTTTATCTTTACTTGGCAATAAGGGACAGGGTAAAAAAAAGAATTCATTCTGCCATTCGCCAGGCGGCAGCCCAGCCAGCGCCCATTTCCTTGACATCGGACACAATCACGCTAAGATTGTGAACTGAATTTCCATTCAGCCCTGCCGCTCCTCTGCCATGACCCAATCCCATGCTTCTCAAAAACTTCCGCCCCGCCCCACGGCTCGTCACCCGCACCAGCAAGGTCAACCGCCCCCGCATTTTCCTGCGCCTGCTGGTGATTGGTGCAACCCTGGCCGTTTCGGCCTGTGGACACGCAGCCCCGCCTGCCACCGCATCACCTGTCGTGGCGTGGGAGATCCCCTCCCCCACACTCACGTCACTGGATACGACCACCCTTACCCCGACTCTGGCATCCACCCCCCAACCCTCCGCCACACCGCCCAACTGGTGGCAGCCCGCCCCCGGCCTGACCTGGCAATGGCAGATTGGCGATGATGACATCAATCTCTCCCTGGCCGCGGATGTCTACGACGTGGATCTATATGTTGACCAAACCATTCTCGACGCCCTGCACAGCCAGGGCGCCAGGGTCATCTGCTACATCTCGGCAGGGTCGTGGGAAAACTGGCGGCCCGATGCCGGCCTGTTTCCACGCGAAGTGCTGGGGCAAACAATGGACGTCTGGCCGGATGAACGCTGGCTCGATATCCGCCAGATTGACAAGCTGGCGCCCATCCTGCGGGCCCGCCTGGATCTCTGCCAGCAAAAAGGGTTTGATGGCCTGGAACCCGATAACCTGGAAGTGGTGGAGAACGGCACTGGCTTCCCGCTACTGGCCGCAGATGAAACCCGCTTCGCGCTCTGGCTGGCAGAGGAAGCCCACGCCCGCGGCCTGGCTATCGGCCAGAAAAACGCCCCCCACCAGACCCCGGCCCTGGTGGGAGTGTATGATTTTGCCATTACGGAAGATTGCTTTGCCTACGGCTGGTGCGAGCAGATGCAGCCCTACCTGGCCGCCGGAAAACCCGTCCTGGCCGCTGAATATACCGATATGGAAATCAACTTCGTCTCGGCCTGCAAACTGGCCGCCGATCTGAATCTGAGCATGATCCTGAAAGAGCGCGACCTGACTGCCTGGCGCGCCACCTGCCCATGACCGTCGTTCCACCTGCGGCACCGAACTTTACCGCAAACGCGGGCTTTCAGGCCTTGAGAAAAACAGTCATCTGCGAAGGGCCGCGATTGCCCCAGGCCAGGTAAGGGAGAAAGGTCAGCGGCTGGCCGGTGCGGGTGCGAGCGCTGATCTGAACTCCACCGCCGGGTTGGGCGGGGGCTGGCAGCGCGCGCGGAGAAGCCAGATCAAGCTCCAGGTTGAACAGATCGAGGCCGGGGTTATCCAGGCTTTCTAGGCAGTAGACCAGCGGGCCGCGCGCCAGCGCCACCTGTCCGCCGCAGCCAGGCAGGCGCGCATCCTGCCGCAGCAGGCGAATGGGCATTTCGAAGGTCAGTTCCAGCCGGTCGCCGGGCGCCCAGGCGCGGGTGAGACTGGCAGAACGGGCGGCGGCGGGGTTGACTCCGCAGGCGCTGAGGGAAGAATCCGGCTGGGGGGTGAGCATATCCGGCTCGAGCGGGGTTCCGTTTAACGTCAGGGTGAAAGCCGAAGCCCAGGCAGGAATCCGCAAATGCAGGGTGACGGGGAAGTCGCGCGTCAGGTTGAAGTGGAAGCTCACGCCACCCTGCCAGGGCAGATCGGCTTCGAGCTGGATTTCTCCGCCGGGAACCTGCCAGCGGCTGCTAAGATATTGCCGCACCCACAGGTGACCGGGTTCCAGATCAAACACATCCTGAGCGAGCCAGGCCCAGGTGCGCGAAAGGTTGCTGGGACAGCAGGGCACGCTGTACCACCCGGCGCGGGTAATGCCGCCGCGACAGGTGAGCGGGTTGTTGTAGAAGTAGGAGCGCCCATCCAGCCCAATGCCCACTGAGGCGGCGTTGTATAACTGCCACTCGAACAGGTCATCGTAGCGCGGCTGGCGGGTGTGCAGGGCCATTTCGCGGTTCCAGAACAGGCTGGCCAGGGCGGCGCAGGTTTCGGTGTAGGCATATTCCGGGTCGAGTTCGTAATCGCGGCCAAAGCCTTCGGTAAAAGGCAAAGCGCCCAAGCCGCCGGTGACGTACATGCGGCGCGTGACCATGTGTTGCCAGGCCGCCTCGAGCGGGGCAAGCAGGCTGGCGTCGCCGGTTTCGCGCAGGAGCATGGCAACCGCGGTCTGAAGGTAGCCAAAGCGGACGCTGTGCCCAACCGGGATCTTCTGCTGGCGGATGGGCAGGTTTTGCTGGAAGTATTTGCCGCTCAACTGGTCTAGGGAGCGGCGCAGACTGGCGAAGGGAGGCTGTTTGGAGGGGTTATCGGCGGGGAGTTGGAAGGCGGCGTGTTCGGGGTGGGTGGCCAGATAGGCGGCGCGCTGCGCTTTTACTGCGGCGGCGCGCTTTTGGTAGCGGTTGAATTCTTTCAGGATGTGGAGCGGGAAGAGCGGGATCCGTCCGCGGCGTTCGAGCAGGCGGCGGGCCAGTTCGAGGTATTCGGGGTGGGCGGTGTGGCGGTAGAGGCGCAGCAGGGCCAGTTCAATTTCTTCGTGGCCGTCTGTCTGGGCGGGGGTGGCGTTCATGAAGTCGCGGACCAGCAAATCGGCGGCGCGGCGGACAAGATCGAGCAGGCGTTGGCTGCCGGTGGCAAGGTGGTGGGCGATGCCGGCTTCGATCAGGTGGCCGAGACAGTAAAACTCGTGTTCAATTTGCAGGTTCACCCAGCGCTGGCCAGGGAAGTGGATCTGATTGTAGGTGTAGAGGTAGCCATCCGGTTCCTGTACCGCTTCGAGCAGGCCGACCAGGTCGTCGATCAGGCCATCGAGGCGCGCATCCGGCTCGAGGGCCAGGATGCGGGCGGCGGCTTCCAGCCATTTGTAGGCGTCCGAATCGGCGAAGAAGTAGCCTTCGCGGAAGCCTTCCTTCTGGCGGCAGGCAATGCGGAAGTTATCCAGGCAGCCGGAGATTTCCAGTTGTTGCCACTGGTAGAAAATTGCTTCGCGAGCGTTCATTTTCAGCCGTGTGTGCCAAAAGCCGGAGGTCAGGCGGGGGAACGTGTTCATGGCTGGCGGGAACTTTCGGAGCGGTGGATCGACAACAGTGGCAGCAGCGAGAGCACGAACCAGGTCAACGGGGTGAGGAGCGGGGCCGCTTGCGATTTTTGCATGGTGGGGAACTCCTGAATCAGCGAGGCGGGATGGGCGAATGCAGGGACATTGTACAGTAAATCGGCCAAAATGGCCTGGCCTGGTCGTTTCTGCTGGAGGGTGCGTCGAACTCCCGCCGCAAGATTAAAAACAGCGTGGCGCTCCAGCCCGCTGGGGCCAAAACGCCACGCTGCGCTTCACAACGCCAGGCGATCAGGACGCGGGCGGTTAATTCCCGCCCTGGCGTTTGATCAACCAGTAGACCACCATCAGCATCACCACGATCACTACCAGGATGATCCCGACGGTGACCAGGTCGAGACTGAAGGGCTGGGCCTGCTGGGTCTGGGCATCCGGCAAAGCGGCGGATTGCCCGGAGGCGGGCAGGACGGTTTCGGGTTGTTGAATCTCCAAGAGGCGGGAACTCAACTGCAGGCCGGCCACCACGGCAAAGTTGCCGATCAGGTCCGTGTAAATCAACCGGTCGGTATCGGTAATGGCTGAAATGGCTGATTCCAGGCCGTTCGTGCTGTTCCCGGCAACCAGCAAGACCGCGCGCCTGGGGTTCCAGGGCGAGGGGAAAACCTCCAGATACCCGAGATCGCTATCGGCGGAAACGCGGAAGGCGACCTGCCCCGCGCTGTCGGCGACTTCATCCACCCCCGGCGCAAAAGGCGCTGGCATACGGGCGGCGATATCCTGCAAAACCGGCAGCGTGGAGGCGCGGCCTACCAGCACCAGGTCTTTTTGCTGGCGCATGGCCTCGGTCAGAGACGTAGAAGTGACCACATCGGGATTGATGAACGGCCCGCGCCGGTATCCGCCCATGTGGAAAGCCAGGCGGGCAGCGGCTGTCCAGCTGGCGGGATCATCCTGCGCGAGAACAAAAGCGGTATTGCTGTGGAAGGGGAAAATCCGCTTGGGGTACGAAACAAACTGAAAGTCAGGCAGCGAATCGGCAGGCACCGGCTCAACCGGGATATGCAGCGTCGAGAGAGAAGAAACCGCCGCCCAGACATCGTCGTTGCGGACGCATGGCGTGGCGCCTTTTAGCGAGACCACCAGGCTGACCAGGTTGCTGCCGCTCTTAAACGCGCCATTGGGGATATTGAAACGGAATTGGGTCGAGTTGTTGGTCCTTTCATTGAAGCGCAGCCCGCCGATGAACTGGTCGTTCAACTTAAACGTCAGGCTGACTTCTTCAAAATTCAACAGGGATGAATTACTGTAGATCAGATCGAGGTAGGCGCCATTCGAAACCTGGGTATCGAGCGGAACATCGAACCAGTAATCAAAAACAAAATCGTTGTAGCCAATGAAGGTCTGGTCGCTGTATCCCAGGTCGGCAAAAGTGACGTCTGCGCGGGGCAGATTAACGGTTTGCGGGCTTACATTGGCTACAATGGCGAGATCGGGCCGGGAGACAGGCTGAATGGCGCCACCCAGTGCCTGGGCGGCTTTCAAAACCCCGGCATCGGTCTTGCCGCTGACCATCAGCCAGGCCCGGGCCGGATTGCGCGGTGAAACGGCCAGCTGAATGACACCGTCATCCTGCTCAATCTGTTGGAAGGGGAAGGCCCCATTGACAGGTGTCACTGGCCAGCTGGCCTCCAATGCCGCCGGGAAGGCCTCCGGCTTGCCTACAAAGACCACGTTGGATTCATTGAGTGCGACAGGATCCAACTTGTCGGCAGTCACAAAAGTGGTGAGCAGATTTTTCTGCGTCAAATATCCAAGCGCGCTCGCCGTGGTAATGGCAGCCTGTAATTCCATCTCGCTGGGCTGTTGCGGCATGACCAGCACGGCGTGATCTGGGATGAAAGTTTTTTGGTAGAGCGGATAAGGGAAGAGCTTCAAATCCAACGGAATTTCAGCATCTTCGGTATGCGGCAGAACCAGGAAGGAGGTTGGGTGAATCAGGGTATTCAGGCCGGTAAAGATGCCGCGCGAGAGGGCCGCCATGATCATGTCGCAGCTTTGGGCACTTTCCAACGAGAAGCGGATTGTCTGGCGGGCATTGCGAGGCGTGGTCAGCCAGGCATCGGACGGAATGGGAATCACCAGCGAGTAATCGCCGGTATGGTCGAGGGTGATGGTCTGCACCCAGGTAGAGTTGACGCGGATGGAGAGGAATCCTGACACCGGGCGGACGCTCCCCGGGGCATTGTCCACGGCATCCCCGGCGAAAACGCTCATGTTCAGGTGCATTTCTGCGCCGGAGGTCAGCGCCCAATTGGCCGGCAGGGTGAAGCGCAGCGACTCAGCTTCCAGTGGCCCTTTCAGAGAGATATCGCCAACCTGCAACTGGTCAAAGGTAACCAGGTCTCCAGAAACATATCCCTGGGCGAAAGCTGTGCCAGTCTCGGAGAGAAGCAATCCGGCCAGCAGGACCAGCGAAAGAAAATTACGAAAAACGGTTTTAACTGTCATGGTTCACATCCCTTGTTGGTGGAACAGGAAATTAGGGCGAAATTTTGACCGTGCGATAGATCACAGTCGGGGTTTCGGATAAAAACAACAGGACATTGATGGTTTTGGCGGGCTGAACAGGGAACTGCAACACAGTCGTCCAGGTTTTATCCGGCTGAAGTTCAATATTGGACCAATCTGCGATTTTTTTCCCGCCGCTTTCAACATAGACATTGTAGCGTTTGACCACTTTCTCATGGTTTTGCACCCCTATTTCCAACGCCAGTGGATCTGCGCCGGAGACCGGCACCGCCCACAATTGCGTAAATGCGGCCTGGGCATTCTCTGCCGAGCGCGCGTTGATGAAGATGGCCAATACAACCAGGCCGAGCGACAGGCTAAAGAGCAGCGCTCCGCGCCAATCGAAGGCAGCACGCGCAAGCTCCGGCGCCGGCTGTCGGGCGGCTGCCAATCCCCGACGCACAAACGCCAGCGCACATCCGACCAGGGTGATCCCGCCCAGCCAGGCTGACCAGGTGGTGACCTGCAAGCCCTGCTCCAGCGAATTGAGCGCCAGCCCGCCGACGATATCCAAACAAATACTCAGCGCCACCGAGAGCAGCCAGACGACCGGCCCTTGCAGTGCGGGGAGCAATCCCGCCACCAGCGCGTAACCCGGCACCAGCAGCGCCATCAAAATCCCGGCCGGGATAAACCAGCGCGGCAAAGTGTCCAATTCAGAGATCCCGCGCACGCCAGCAAAGGCCAGCCCGAGCGTCAGCACAGCCAGCAGGCTGGCCAGAATCAAGTCAAAAGGTTTACGGCTGCCCATGCGACAATGCCCCCAAATCATAGATGACGATATTTCCGCTGTCATAAATGCGGCTGAGGCCAGCGATGTGGTCGAATTTTTCCAACACGGCCAGGCTGACCGGCGGGACGTAGGCCACAATCGTTTGTTCCCAAGATTCAAAATAATAGGCGTAGGTCGATAAAACCGTCGCAATGCGCTTATCAACCACCAGGTAACGAATGGAGGCCTGCCGGATCAGATCGTACTCGTGAGGGGTCAGCTCAAAACGGAGAAACAACCCGGAAATACTGATACGATCACTCAGATCGGTAATCATACGCTGGACGCCATACGACCCCAGCACCTGCGTCAGAGTCCGATCCGCCGCCATCCGGGAGTTGGGGCCGAGCACACTGCGCGCCCATTCCCCCGTCATAACGGATTCATGATCAACAGAACGCGACCCAGCGGCAGGCAGATAAGGCTGATCGACGCGCGCACCTGGCGACACCCCGGCAATCACCCCGCCGACCACGATCACAGCGACACTGACCACCACCACGCCCCGGCGCAGAGCACGCCAACGAGCCGGCAGCGGGAACTGGATAAGCGCCAGCCCACCGATAAAACCCAGCCCGATAAAAACAAAGCCAGAAGCGCGATTGGCCAGGTCCCAGGCGCCGGAGGAGAGCCGCATGACCGGCAACAGAGGGAAGCACAAGGCAATCACCAGCAGGGTGGTAACCAGGGCTTGCTTTTTATAACGCAGCCACCACTGCCAGGCCCCCACCGGCAGCGTCATGCCAGCCAGCAGCACCGACAGGATGGCAATGACCCGCTCCAGAAGCATGGCCCCGCTTGCACCGGAAGAATCGCGGAAAAGCTGGCGCGGGGGGCTGTATCCGGCAATAAGATCGTAAAAGGAACTGACCGCGCCATTCAAAATTGGAGCAAGATATTCCATGGTATTGGTCGAGATCACCCCAACCCAAACCCAGGTCAGCGCCACCAGCAGGAATGCGGCCCAGGGCGGGGCGGAGGGCTGGCCCTTATAGAGCAGGGTGAGGATATCCATCGAAACCCATAGAATGAGAATGCCGGTAAATGCATAGGTTGTCATGTGATGGGTCGCCACGATGGCAAACAGTACGATGCCCACCAGGAAATTCCAGATCCATAAGGCAGGGCCATGCAGGCGGTTGCGATAGATCAGCATGTAGAGACACAGCATCACCAGAGGCAATGCCAGGCTCTCGTAACCGAACTGGGCGTCAAAATACATGAAGGTTGAGCTGCCGGTGTAAATCAGGGTGGCAATCCCGGCCACGCGCACAGAGCCGCTCAATTCCTGGTAGAGGAAGTAGAGACCAAGGACCATGATCAGGCGCGCGAAGATCAGCAGGACTGAGGCGGCTTCGTAAATGGTTAGTCCGCTGAGCATCACCAGTGCGGAGGTGGCACTTTCGAGGCCCGGGTAGAGCGGCGAAACCGGCAACATGGAGTTGTGGGTAAACAGGTGGTGCGTGGATAAAATATCGTAGGCAGTGCGCCAATGCAGAGCTTCGTCAAAGCCGCGGAAGAAGAGCGGGCTGCACAGGTGAATGGCCCCATAACTGAGCACGGCAAAAAACGCCAGTAGCCAGACCGCTTCGCCAGAGGAAATATTATCTGAGGCCAAGCGCAGGGTAACAGGAACAACCAACAGGCTCAAGCCAATCCAATAAATCAGCATGGCTTGCTCCACCCCGGAGCGCGCCGCAATGTTTCCAGCCGAGATAATGACGATCCCAATCGCCATCAGCAGGCTGACCTGGGGAAAGGATCCCCAGCCGGCGGCAGGTTGGGCAGGCGGCATGGGGGATTCTTCCCACTGCAGTGGGATTTTCAGCCAGGAATCGATGCGGGCCAGGAAACGCTGCCAGCCTGTAGCAGGTTGGGGATCCGCCATGGGAGCGCCCAGATTAGCTGTCATAGAGGTTGTGTCCAATACCTTTCACCACCCACCCGGTCAATATGCCGGCGTGTTATGGTCTGCATCCGTTTGATGGAGTGCCAGAGCGGATGTTCCGCGGGCACGTACCGGTCAAGCACCGGCAGGTAAGCCCGCATGATTTCGCACCAGACATCCAGGGGGGCGGGAAACAGGCCTGGGATCTGCGAGCGGTAGGAGGTCGAGGCCAGCAGGCGGGCTTCAATTTCCGCCGGCTGCAGCCTGATCATCTGCTGCGATAGGTTGACCCATTTGGTGTGGTGTTTCCCAGTCCGCAGGATGTAGGGGAATTCTTCATAATAGATGCGCTGCCGGGCAGTCGTGACGGCTTCCACCGCCTGCCGGACGAGGAGGTGATCCACATGGTTCCCAATGGTCAGGGGACAAACGACCTTGATGGCTTGCACCAGGAGTTCCCGGAGGCGGGTTTCCAGAGCAGGTTGAAAAAACTGCAAATCGTAGGGATGCAGCGGGACGTTGATCACCCGGCGAGTATAGAGCGGCAGCTGTTGAGCGTCGCGCCGGTAGATGCAATCCAGAAATCCAAGGTGCAGAGTCTCTGCGCCCAGGTGTCTTACCGCCGCCAAATCTTCGGCACAGCGCAAGGCAAAAATGTGCCGCTGGTTACCCCAACTGCGTAGATTGCGTTTCGCCAACCAGCCCAGTGGCAGTTCGTCGGGGGCATCCGCAGTGACGACAGTGGCGACAATCACCCGGCTGCCGGAAAGCACCAACTGCCGGATGAAACCTCCACAAGAAAAGACGGCATCATCAAGGTGCGGCGAGATAAACAAGTAGGCGGCTTGATCCATAGAACTTCTGCCCGTCACTCCACCCATTCCTGGCACTGCAATTCTGCAATCCACATGGGCGTGCAAACGCTCTGGTAAGGGCTCGTATTGTTAATCACTTCCTGGGCATATATTTCCAGTTCGTTAAAACTGTGATACATCCAGGTCATCAGACGCAGAGGCGCAATACTGTCGGACGGAATGCCGAGGCTGGCGGCGTATCGGTTGAGACATTCTGCAAAGACCTTGCCCCGGGCATGGTACGGGTCCAGCAAGGTGAGGTAACTCTTGTTCATTTCGTCCGCACTTTGGGCATGGTCGAGCAAAAAAGCAGCGGTTGCCAGGCCATAGACCAGATCCAGCAACGGAAGACCCTGTTTGGCGGCATCGCCCCAATCGAAAACGCCCAGTTTGCCGGCATCGTCGACGATATTCCACGGGGTAAAGTCGTTGTGAACACAAACCACCGGCAGGGGCCTAAGCCCATCCAGGACGCGCCGGGTTTGTTCCAAATCCGGCAGGTTGGCAACGCGACCCGATAAAGCGGTTGATTTTTGCAGCAGTGCGCTGATGATTTCGCCGCTGGAGGTATCTCCAGCCCAGATCCGCGTGCTCTCGGCCAACGCAATTTGCGCCTCGGTCAGGCGCAAGGCAATCCCGGTAAAGCTATCCCCCGAAATTGCGCTGGTGAGCGGGTCACCCAGCAAAGCGGTCTGACCATAGATTTCCACATGATTCAATTTCCGGGTAAACAACGATTGGGGCACAACCGGCATAGCGCGCCGGTCGTTTTTGATTTGATCCAGATCATCCAAAAGTTGTTTTTCGCGCTGCAAGGAGGGGAGGTCTTCTGCGAGACGCGGCACTTTCACCACCCATTCAGCAAACGACGACTCTGGCTGTGAAAAAACGAGACAGACGATCTTGCTGAATAACAACAAACCACCGGTTTTGATGAGAAAAGACAATCCATCCGCCGATTGCCCCGGATGCTTCTGCTGCCATTCATCGCGAATGACATCGAGCAGGTCGGGAACCGGTGTTGAACCTTTTCCGGCAATGGTCACCATATACGGAACCAAACCAGCCGGCAGCAGCAGGGAAAGGATTTCACGCAGCAAGATGCGAGCGCCGCGCTGGAACAAATTCATACCCGGAAATAACCAACTGGCAATATAGTGCGACGCCGCGCGAAATGACCCGAGCGGAATCCAAAACCGGGGCCGCGCGGGATTCGGAAAGGGAATGTACCATTTGACCCATTCATAGCCGGCCTGATGCAGGCGCTTGCGGATCCCGCCCAGACCGCCCGTGCTCAGGGGCAGCCATTCGGCATACAGCACCCCCTCCGGGCGCAGAGCCCGGCTGGCCGTCAACAGGGCACCCTGATCCGGGTTGACCGCCACCGCAAGATCGCAGATGCCATCTGGCGTGGAATGACGATCAAAATTCTCCCGGGAAAACGCCGCCACTGCCTGCGCCAGCGGGCCATCCACCAGGCAGATGCTTTTTTCAATCTGATTAAGATTTAGCAGGAATCGCCAGTCCACCCGGCGAATGAAGTGATTATTCGTGAGCGGCGACTGGCTGATTTCTTCCACATTCTGCGGCCATAAAATGGATATTGCGCGGGTCAGAACGCCCAAAGAGATCAGACTCTGGGCCAACAGCCATGCCATGCCGACGCTGGTAATGCCAAACACTGGCAACCAGAAATAGCTGAACCCGAGCGTAACCACCAATTGAAGCGCCTGCACCGCCACAATCGACCTGGCATGCCCCATGACGCGCGAATAACTCAGAAACCAGGCGTTAAACATAAAAGGCCAGGTCGCCAGCAACAGCCAGCGCAGCAGGACGAAGCTCTCCTCGGCGTAGCTTTTGCCGAAAATATGCAGCAAAAACGGGGCCCCGATCCAGATCAGCACCACCACGGGAACGAGGATCAGGATCATCTGGCGCAGAATGCGACGGCTGTGCATGGCAACCTGTTTCATGTTCGCCGAAGATTCCACCACGAAGGATGAGCCCATATTGGTCGCCACCAGGTAAAAAGGCATGGCCACCACCCAGGCCTGGTTGAAATAGGCGGTGGGTTCCTTGCCCAGGAAATACAGCACCAACAAAGGCAGCAGGCGTGTACTGGTTTCGGCCAGGATCCCGCCGAGGTAATCTCCGCCGATCGAGGTAAAGATTTCGGTGCGGGTGATGGGCCGGGTGTGGGTGATATCCAGCTTCAGGTGTTCGGGCAGAAAACGCCAGAAGATGAGCACGCCAAAACCGAGCACAATCAGCGGAACCGGTGCGAACCAGGAAATCACCAGCCCCATATTGGCAAAGGAACGGAAGAAAAGAACCAGCAGCGCGATTTTGGCCAGGCTGAGCAGCATGTTCTTGATCAGAACCCACCTGGCCCGGCGCATGCCGGTCAACACACCATCCTGAACGTAGAAAACCGTCCAAAGCATGGCCGCCAGCGCCAGCCAGACCGGCGAGAAGGGAATGTCCGTCAGTAAACCGGCAGTGATGGAGAAGTGACGGCCCACCGTCAATAAGAAGCTGCTCACCGCCAACGCAGCCAGGAAGTTTATACCCAGGGTGACCAGGATCAATTGCGCGGTTTTTGCGCCAGCCCGCGGCACAAAGCGGGTCATGGCGCTTTTCAAGCTCAATTCGGAGAGCATGGCCAGGAAAATGATCGAAGAAATAATGGCTGAATTTTCGCCAACGACTTCCACCGGGTAAAGCCGGGCAGCCAGGGTCCAGTAAAACAAGCCCAGGACAGCGGTTGCGGCCTGATTGGTGACCAGCATATACGCATTGGCATACAACGGAATGCGTAAATGCGCTTGCAGAGAGGCGAAAGCCTGTTTGACGAGCTTATTTTCCACGTTGCACCTCTGCGCGATAAAGCTGCTGTCGATAAATTTCTTCAATCTTCCCAACCACGGTCTGCGCCTGGAAAGCCTGCACTCGCGCGCGCGCGGCCTGGCCGAGGCGCGCCCGCAACTGTGGGTCGGTGATCAGTCGCTGCATGGCTGAGCGCAAGGCTTCAGGGTCGCCCGGCTCGACTAAAATGCCGGTTTCTCCATCGCTAACCTGATCCACAATGCCGCCGAGGCGCGAGCCAATGATCGGGCGGGCACAAGACATAGCCTCGAGCGTGACAGTGGGCGAGGCATCCAGGCAGGTGGAAGCGACCGTGCCAAAGATGCAGCGCCGCCAGGCTTCCATGATCCAGCCGTGCGGCAGGCTTTCGATTAAGATGACGCCGGCAGGCAGCTCACTGGGTGAGCGCGGTGTGCGGCGCCCGATCAGTACCAGGGGCGGAGGGTCCGCCAGCCGGGCATAGGCCTGGAGCAGGATTTCGATGCCTTTATCGGGAACCAGGTCGCCGACTTGCAGGATAAAACCCGCAGCCGGCAGCGGGTCGCCGGGAAGGGAGATATCGGTCTCGTCGGCAACCTCCTCCGGCACGAAATTGGGCGTGACCTGCACGAAAGGCTGAGTCACATCCAGCTGATTGGCGTCTGCCACCGCGCGGCTGACCGGGATGAAAACATCGACAAGCTGTTTTTCGAGGGCGCTCATGCCAAAGTTGGCGTACAGAGTCACGGGGCCTTTGAGCGGCCCGTAATGGTGCGTGGCACAATTCGTACAGCGCCGCAGGGTTGGCCCGGAGCATAATTGCTCATCGAGATACATGTAACGCATTTGGGCGCAGGCCAGCTCGCAGTCATGCAGGGTGCGCACCAGCGCAAGCCCGCTCCGGCGTTTGAGTGGCAAAAAAGAGCGCACCATCCAGTCATGAGCGTGGACAATTTCCGGTTGTTCTTTTTTCAACAGATCCGACAACGCCAGGGTAATCTCGGGGTCGGGAAACGGGGGCGAGTGCTGGCGATCGGTGGTGAACAGGGCAGTCATGCGCTGCAAGGTGCCGCGCAGGCGATGAATGCGCACCCCCTCCAGAATTTCAAATTCCGGCAAAGGGGCATGCCAGAGCGTGGCCACGCTGACCTGATGGCCGCGTTTGACCAGCGCCCGGCCCAGATTCTGAACATGACGCTCAATGCCTCCCATCAGAGGCGGATAAAACTGTGCCAGCATGAGTATCTTCATAAAATTACTTTTGCGATTCAGCCGAGTTGCCCAGGATGCCGCGATAGAGGCTGGCCAACCCGTCAGCGCACTCGTCCCAGGTGGGCAGGTGCATCTCTGCCGGCTGGTACGGGTTACGAATTTGCGCGAGCATCGCCT
Organism: uncultured Anaerolineae bacterium; assembly: GCA_903875215.1. Lineage (GTDB taxonomy): Bacteria > Chloroflexota > Anaerolineae > Anaerolineales > Villigracilaceae > UBA5195. The sequence continues at coordinate 19,459 of CAIQVH010000030.1, read as the reverse complement.
CGGCAGTATCGGCTGGTGAGCTATCCGTCTGGATGGCGCGCGCCCAGCCCTGATCGGCCAATTCCTTCATCCCGGAATTGTTGGCCACCAACACCGGGCGGTGCAGAGCCAGCGCCTCCAGCGCAGCGATGGGATGGGTTTCAAAGTCACTCAACAAGACCACCAGCGCAGCCCGTGAAACGAGTTGGGCCATTTCTTCGCGGCGCTCCGGCGGCACAGCGCCAATTTCCACCTGCGCGGCTACATTCAGGTCGCGGGCCAACTGCTGGAGCGCTTCAGCATATGGGCCTGAACCGGCAATGCGTAGTTTCACCCGTGGTTCGCGTTCCAGCAGGTGCGGCAAGGCGGCAATGGCGCGCTGGTGACCCTTGTATTTTTCCAGCCGGCCAACAGACAAGATCAGGATTTGAGACTCATCCCCGGCAGTTGGGCTGGGAGCCTGCGGCAGATCGGCCCCGTTGGGGATCAATGTGAAATGTTCAGGCGGCAGGCGAAGTTCCCGGCCATAGACATCAATTTCAAATCTGGCAACGGCCACGAGACGCGCCGCGCGCGCCAGAAACGGGCGCAACAGGGCGCGCTGTGGAACCCGTGCCAGGTTTCTTAGTGGAGAGGAGTGCCCCCCGCCATGAAAGGTGACAACGTAGGGAATTCTAGCATGCCGGGCGGCGGCCATGGCAAAAAATGGGACAAAGGTGTGATACGACTGGACATGCAGCAACTGCCAACCGCCCTCCGCCACAAGCCGGTACAACCCGGGCGCAAAACCAAAATCGCGGTTTTGGGGCCAACCTTTGACGCGCATGACCTGGATGCCATTGATCGTCTCACTCGCGGGCATCTCCCCCGTGGGATCAACAGTCAGAACTGTGACCTCCATTCCCTGATGATTCAGGCGGGAGGCCACCTGGTAGACATGGTTTTCCACGCCACCCGCGAGCGGGAAAAATCGCGGGGTGGCCATGGCAATGCGCAATGCTGGTTTTGATGTGGTTGTCATGTTTTATCCTGGGCGAAACTCTACCGCTGGCTCTTCTTCGCCAGCCTGTCCCCGTCTGAACTTTACAAAGACTGCGATCGGCGCCCGGTTCGGTCAAAAATGGGGAATTTTCAGGCGTAAGCCGGGATGAATTTTTTACAAACGCGCCGAAATTGCCGCCAGCCCTTCGTGAGCAACGCTTCGCCTGGAGCAGCCAGATTCACACGCTGGCCAGAAAGGAATTCCGCCAGAGTTGCCACGTCGGTCTGATCAGTGATGGTGATGCGCGCCAGGGCATGCAGATCGTCCTCCGTATGGCTGAGCGCATTTTTGACCGCGCAGGCCGCGGAAAAACCGGCCTCCACGACCCACTGCCGCGCGCGCCGGTCATGATGGCCATAGGGGTAGGCAAAGGTCGTCACCGGCCGGCCAAGGATTTGTTCCAGCAAAGCCTTGGAAATGACCAATTCCTGGCGTCCCTTTTTCTCGTCGACAGTATCCATGTGAACATGCGTATGCGTGTGAGAGCCGCAATCAATGCCCGCTTCCGCAATTTCCCGTAACTGGGCGCGGCGGATAATGGCCCGCCGGCCTTCGTGGAGCGCTTCGAGCCACTGGCTGACTCCATCGAGATAACCTGTCGCCACAAACAGGGAGGCCGTAGCGTTATACTCCTGCAGCAACGGCCAGGCGGAGAGATAAAAATCTTCGAAGGCATCATCAAAAGTCAGCACAACCGGTTTACGGGGCAGCAAATGTTCCTGATGCATCAAGCGGATTTCTGCCAAGCGGGCAACCGTCAGAGTGGTATAGCCCTGCGCTTGCAGAAAAGCCAGGTGCGCAGCAAAAATTTCCGGTTTGAGAGTAAATTTCCTGAATCCGGGAGCAGCCTGCTCAGAAAGGCTGTGATACATCAAGATCGGAATTACAGACATACGACCTTCCGTTATAAACTCAAGCCCGGTTTTTCCTGCAAAACATTTCCAGCCAGGCGCTGCTGCACCCTGCCGACCAGGTACCCAAGGGCGGTAAAGGCCAGCCCAAGAAAAATGGCTCCCGCCCGACCCAACCCACCAAAATCCCCACTGAAAAAGTCAGCCAGCCCACGCAGAAAGCCAGCGGGCAGCGTTTTAAAGGTGTAGGAGCGTTCCGCTGAAAGGCCATCCGCCGGGCCGACCAGGCGGGTTACACCCGCTTTTGAAATCCCTTCTGCATAACAACGCGAGCGGAAATAGCTAAAACGGGCGCGGGCTTGCGGAACAAAGTGGAAAATCCGTGAGCGGGGATCGTACAGAAATTTCCGGCCCGGCCAGCGTTGCGTGGCGCGAATGCTCAGCTCGGTCTCCTCGCAGCCCGCCGGCAGGCTGCCGACATGCCCGAGGGTGCTGTCAAAATTCCCGACCGTGATGAACACTTCCCGGCGCCAACAGGTGCAGCCGCCCAATGGATTACGGACAGCCGCAATCTGTTGGGGCAGGCCGCGGTAAGAGCAGCCTACCACCCAGAGAAATTCCTCCGGGAACCAGGCCGGACGCTCAGCTTCCCAATCCGGCTCGGACAGCCCGCCGACGCCGAGCACGGTGTCGTCGCTGAAGTGCTCGCAGAGCAGGGCCAACCAATCCGGGGCGGCCACGGCATCATCATCCAAAAAAGCAAGCAGGTCGCCGTGCGCAGCACGAATACCGGTATTGCGAGCTCCGGACAGGCCGCGCGTCTCGCGGTTCTCGACCACCAGCACGCCAGGAAACGCCTCGCAAGAACGCTGATAAAGCCCGGGGTTGTGGTCGATCACCAGCACCAGTTCGGCGATGGGCAAGGTCTGACTCCGGATGGATTGGATGGCCGCCACCAGTTTTTCCCAGCGCTTTTCGGTGTAAGCACAAATGATGACGGAAATTCCATTTCCTGGGTCAGAAGAAAGGGTCATTGAGTCACCTGCTAATTCCCCAAGGAGCTTTTGGTGAAGGCTTGCAACAGTTTCAATTCCCGCTCGGTAAATTCCTTTTCCTGGGCGCGGGTCAGGGTCAGCACACCGACCAGTTTTTCACCCAGCACTACCGGGAAAGACAACGCAGAGCGGCTGTTCTGAGCGTTATTTTTTTCGCCACTGCGCTTGACCCAGCGTGGATCATGATCCGTGCTCGAGACCAGCGCGGGTTGCCGATTCTGAATGACCCAACCTGCCAATCCCTGCTGAATCAGATTGGGATCGGATATGCCGCCCAGTGTTTTTCCGTCATAAGTGCGGATGCCGTCGCTGACATTGCCATTTTCGTCCAGTAAAACAAAGCTGCCGCTGGTAGCATCCAGCGCGCTGACGGTTAACTGCAGTAACTGTTCAAGCACCAGTTGGACATCACCGCGAGCCATCACCATCGAGTTCAACAGTTGCAAGAATTGCAGGTTCATCGGTTCATCGGATGAACCCCAATTCAGGTTTTTGAGTGTGTAAATATCGGCATAAGGAAATTTGAAGCCTCTGAAGCCGAGGTAAACATTTTCGTCCTTTTCCTTTAAGTGAGAAATCCATTCCTGGCCGATTGTGCGTAGAACCCGAAAGCCGTCGGGGATGGTACGCAAATTGCTGGCCCCATGGAAGCGGTAGCCTTCAAAACTGGGCACTTCGACGATACGCAGGCGGGCGCGAACAGCCTCAAGGTAAATGGCGGTATCAATTTCAAAACCATCCATGTTGGTCAGGTCAATCGCATCGAGGCAATATTTCCAAAAAGCGTGATAGCCGTAGCAAATATCGGTAAAACTGACCCCAAACAAGGTGTTTCCCATGATGACAAAAGCGGCATTGCCCGCCTTGCGATAGGCCGGCATATCCGTGGTGCCGCCGCCGGGGGCAAAACGGCTGCCCTTGACAAAGTCTGCACCCTGCATCAGGGCCAGGACAAAACGCGGGATTTCGCGCGGATCATGTGACCCATCCGCATCCAGCACCACCATAATGTCACCCGAAGCAGCTTCGTAACCGGCTCGCATGGCAAGGCCCTTGCCTTTGCGCTTCTCGAGAATCACTTTCACCGTCGGCAAAAGCTGGCGAGCCACCTCGATGGTATTATCCGTCGAACGGCCATCCACCAGGATCACCTCGTCAATCCAACTCATCGGAAGGTAGGGAAAAACCAGGGGAAGATTTTTGGCTTCATTCAGGGTCGGAATAATGACCGAAACGGTCGGCCGGGCCCGCGATGTGCTGCCGGAATGGTGCAAACCGCCATAAGCAACTGCGGTCGTGGCTAAATTCTTTTCAACAGAATAGTTCAATTGGTTTGTGTCCATCATTTTGGCCTCCCTGCTGGGTGGAAATTTTCTCATTTCCGAACATAAATCAACATAATCCAACAGTAAATGGGTGATCGGGATTACTGCAGTGTATAAAACCGTTATGATTTTAATTTACTTGGTTAACCAACCAAAGTCAAGCCAAAACCAGAGTACTTTAGGGGGATTTATGCCACCGCCACCTGTCCGCGCTGTAGGAAGTAGCCCTAAAGTCAGATTGACTGCCTCGCCCCTGGTAATATAATGAAGCAACTGGGGAATTTTTCGCCAACTCCCAAACTCCCCTTGCTGTGATTTAACATTTAATTGACAGGTATCATGTTCACAAATTCAGATCATTGCAAAGAATTGCCCGAAACCCGGCCTGACTGGTTTTCCTTGGTTAACCTCGACCTGGGATGGACTCTTTCGCAGTGCCCCAAACTTCCTGACACTGGTTTTCTTCCTGAAAGGAGAGCGGCATGAATCCAGCGACTTCGACAGCCTACCTCGCAGGCCAGGTAAGTGCACGAGCCGTAGTATTCTTTATGATATTGGCGCTCCTCTTCTTCCTCCCCGCCGGGACGGTTAACTACTGGCAGGCCTGGATGTGGCTGGCAACCATCATTTTCCTGATGTTGATCACGCTCGCCTACCTGCTGAAAAACGACCCGGCCCTGCTCGAGCGCCGTATGCGCATGCGCGAACGCCGGGGCGGGCAGCAGAAAATCATCCTGGTTTCGGGGATTTTCCTGACGCTGTCTTTTATCTTGCCAGGGTTTGATGTGCGCTACGGCTGGTCGCAAATGCCCGTCTGGGTGGCCATACTCAGCAACGCGATTGTCATCCTCGGCTACCTGATGGTGCTGTTGGTTTTCAAAACCAACTCGTACACCTCGCGCATCGTTGAAGTGGAAGCCGGGCAGAAAGTCATTTCCACCGGCCCATATGCCATCGTCCGCCACCCCATGTATGTGGGCTCATTCCTGACCTACGCCTTCACCCCCCTGGCGCTGGGTTCATACTGGGCCTTCATCCCCGGGCTGATGATCCTACCGGTGCTGGTGTTCCGCATCATCGACGAGGAAAAACTGCTCCTGCGCGACCTGCCCGGTTATCCCGAATACACCCAAAAAGTGAAATACCGGATGTTGCCAGGTATCTGGTAGGTGACATCAGGAGAAACATCATGCAAATGGCCCCTGAAAAATTCCCCCCTTCCCAGTGGATGAAGCTGGTTTTTGTTTACATTCTGATCCCCGGCATACTCCTGGCATGCGCAGGAAACTGGGGCTGGTGGCAGGCCTGGGTGTATAGCGGCATGGTTTTTGCTGCGGGGATTGTCGGACGTGCCTAGTCAGAGTTACGACATCCAGGACTCATGGCAGAACGTACCAATATTAAGAAATTCTCCGATGTCAAACCGTGGGACAAAATCCTTGCGCCGTTGATGGCGCTCAGTGTGGGCTTTCCGATGGTGATTGTTGCTGGTCTGGATCACCGTTTTGGCTGGTCGCAGCCTTTTCCTCTGTGGACCAATCTCATCGGATACTTGCTGATAATACCCGGTTACGGGCTGGCGGTCTGGGCATTAATTGAAAACCGCTTTTTTTCAAGCGTGGTGAGAATTCAAAAGGAGCGTGGGCATGTGGTCTGCGAAACTGGCCCATACCGCTTTATCCGCCATCCTGGCTACGCCGGAAATATTCTGCCGCTGATTGGGATTGTGCTGGCACTAGACTCGCTCTGGACACTCATTCCAGCGGGGGTTGCGTTGATGATTGCGCTTATCCGCACCGCACTTGAAGATAAAACCTTACAGGAAGAGCTGCCTGGATATCACGAATATGCCAAAAAGGTGAAATATCGTCTCCTGCCGGGTGTGTGGTAGGCCACCGAACAGTGCAACGCACCCTCCGCAAATAACAAGGAAACCAAATGGACAACTCTCTCGATCCTACACTGCTCGAAGGCCTGACCGATGCGGAAGCCCGCGAACGGCTCGCCACCGACGGCTACAACGAACTCCCCGACGCAAAAAAACGCACCTTCCTGCACATCCTGCTCGAAGTCATCCGCGAACCGATGTTCCTGATGCTGATCGCCTGCGGCGTGCTCTATCTTTTCCTGGGCGACCAGGAGGAAGCCATCATGCTGATGGGTTTTGTGTTCGTCATCATCGGCATCACCTTTTATCAGGAGCAAAAAACCGAGCGGGCGCTGGACGCCCTGCGTGACCTTTCCAGCCCGCGGGCGCTGGTCATCCGCGATGGGAAGCAGCAGCGCATCGCCGGACGGGAAGTTGTCCGCGATGACATTATTCTCGTGGCCGAAGGGGATCGCGTCCCGGCGGATGCGGTATTGTTGACGGGATCCAACGTCAGCGTGGATGAATCGCTGTTAACTGGCGAGTCGGTTCCGGTGCGAAAGAAAGCCTGGGATGGGCGGCTCGAGATGGGGCGTCCGGGCGGCGACGATCAGCCGTTCATCTATTCCGGCTCGATGGTGGTGAAAGGCCAGGGTGTGGCGCAGGTTCGTTCAACGGGATTCCGCACCGAGATTGGCAAAATCGGCAAGGCGCTGCAAATATTGCAGCCCGAAGACACCAACCTCCAACAGCAGACCGGCATCATCGTCCGCAATTTTGCCATCATCGGGCTGGCGATGTGCGCGGTGGTGGTGATTGTCTACGGTCTGACCACCGCCGATTGGTTGCACGGTTTCCTGGCGGGAATCACGCTGGCGATGGCGACCCTGCCCGAAGAATTCCCGGTGGTGCTGACGATTTTCCTGGCTCTGGGAGCCTGGCGCATCTCGCAGCATCGTGTCCTGACCCGGCGCGTGGCTGCGGTGGAGATGCTCGGCGCGGCAACGGTGCTGTGTACCGATAAAACCGGCACGTTGACCCAAAACCGCATGACCGTGACGCACCTGATGACCGGCGGGGAAATGCTCGAAGTCGGCTTGCAGCAGCGCTCGCTGCCGGAAATCTTCCACGAATTGGTCGAGTTTGGCATCCTGGCGACGCCGGTTGACCCGTTTGACCCGATGGAAAAGGCCATCAAGGAACTGGGCGGGCGCACGCTGATCAACACTGAGCACCTGCACAGCGACTGGAACCTGCTGCGCGAGTACCCGCTCTCGGAAAAACTGCTGGCGATGACGCACGCCTGGCGTTCCACCAGCCGCCACACGTTTGAGATCGCCGCCAAGGGCGCGCCCGAAGCGATTGCCGATCTGTGCCACTTCGATGCGGCACAGATGGATGCCCTGCGCGGGCAGATCAACCAGATGGCTGACCAGGGCCTGCGCGTGCTCGGTGTGGCCCAGGCAGAGTTCACCCCGGTGGATTTGCCCGCCGAACAGCATGACTTTGACTTCAAGTTTGTCGGCCTGCTCGGGCTGGCGGATCCGATCCGCGCCGAAGTGCCAGGCGCGGTCAAGGAGTGCTACGACGCCGGGATTCGCGTCATCATGATCACCGGCGACTACCCCGGCACGGCCAAAAACATTGCCCGCCAGATCGGCCTGAAACCACTGGATGACATCATCACCGGCGCGGAACTGGACGAAATGAGCGATGAAACCCTGCGCGAGCGCATCAAACGCACCTGCATCTTTGCCCGTGCCGTGCCCGAGCAAAAACTACGCATCGTCGGCGCACTAAAAGCCAACGGTGAAGTGGTGGCGATGACCGGCGACGGTGTCAACGATGCCCCGGCGCTGAAAGCCGCCCATATCGGAATCGCCATGGGCGGGCGCGGCACCGACGTGGCGCGTGAATCCGCCGCATTGGTGTTGGTGGATGACAATTTCGCATCCATCGTGGCCGCTGTGCGCATGGGCCGCCGCATTTTCGACAATCTCAAAAAGGCCATGGCTTTTATTTTCTCGGTGCATATCCCCATCGCGGGCATGTCGCTCATCCCGGTGCTGTTCAAACTGCCGCTGGCGCTCCTGCCGGTGCATGTCCTGTTCCTGGAGTTGATCATTGACCCGGCTTGCACGGTTGTTTTCGAGATGGAAGACGACGAACGCGATATCATGCAGCGCCCGCCGCGCAAACTGGATTCTCCGCTCTTTGGGCGCTCGATGATCCTTTCCGGTCTGATCCAGGGTCTGGGTATCCTGGCAGTTGTGGCTGGCGTTTACGTGTTCGCACTGAATCAGAATCTCGGCGAAGGCGAAGCGCGCATGTTCGCCTTTGTCTCGCTGGTAATCGGCAACCTGGGCTTGATCTTCGCCAACCGCTCGCGGACGCTTTCCATCCTGCAATCCATCCGCATCCCGAACAAGGCGCTGTGGTGGGTCACTGGCGGGGCGCTCTTCTTCCTGACGCTCGTCCTAACCATCCCGGCCCTGCGGAATGTCTTCCAATTCGCCCCGCTCCATCGCTGGGAATTCGCCCTGTTATTCGTTACCGGCCTGTCCAGCATCCTTTTTGCAGAAAGTATCAAACTGGGCATCCTCAAACGAGTGATATTCCCCGCAGAAACGGAATCGGCTTGAGCTGCAACCATGCCACAATCGAAAACCCAAAAATACACCAACCCAAAGGCCCGACCCATGATTTGATTTCTGCAGACAAATGCCTTATCATAAAGATATACAGGCTCTAGACCCTCATTTTTATCCATATAAGGAGCCCCATGGATGCACAAATGTTGACGATGATTAAAAATGAACTCGACTTTGACCTTTTATTTGAACGCCATCCTTATCCACTCTGGATCCACCGGCAGCAAGATCTGGCGCTGATCTCCACCAACGCAGCCCTGGAAAACCTGCTGGGGTTCGAGCACACAGAACTTCAACAGATGACCCTGCGCGATCTGCTTTTCGTGGAAGATCTGCCGCGCTTTGAGAGCCTGATCCAGTCGCCGGAAATAACCGGCCGGCTGCCCGGCGCATGGCACCTCACCTGTAAAAATGGGACCCTCTTGAGGGTTGCACTGGATTTACAACCACTCGAAAGTCAAAACGGAATTATATGGGGAACCTTCACCGAAGAACCAGCCCCCAGCGCAGAAAAAAACATCCTGGAAGCCCGGGTGCGCTTGAGCAAATATGCCTTTGACCACACCCTGGATGAATTACTCCAAAAAACCCTCGATGAAGCCGAACGACTGACCAACAGCCAGATCGGCTTTTTCCATTTCGTCGAAGCAGACCAGCGCACCCTCTGGCTGCAAACCTGGTCGACGAATACCTTGCAAAACATGTGTACCGCTGCAGGAAAATTTTCTCACTACAGCATCGAGAAAGCCGGCGTCTGGGTGGATTGCCTCCACCAACGCCGCCCAGTCATACACAACGACTACGCCAGCCTGCCGCATCGTAAAGGCCTCCCGCCCGGGCATGCCGCAATCCAGCGTGAATTGGTTATCCCGGTCATTCGCAACGATGTTGTGGTTTCCATCCTGGGTGTCGGCAATAAACCAGAAGAGTATGACGCCGCGGACGTTGTGACCGTCAACCTGCTGGCTGACCTGGCCTGGGATATCACCGGAAAAAAACGAGCCGAAGACGAGCTGATTGAAAGTGAAAAAAAATTTCATGGAATCTTCAAGCAGTCGCCTGTGGCAATTGAAATTTTTGATGCCGAAGGGCGGCTGATTGATGCCAACCCGGCCTGTCTTGAGATGTTTGGAGTACCCAGCCTGGAACATGTCCTGGGCTTCAGGCTCTTCGAAGATCCCAATATCCCGGAAGATGCACTGGCCAGCCTCGCCCGTGGAGAAACAGTCAGCTACGAAGAACTCTTCAACTTCGATCTGGTCAAAGAGAATCATCTCTATCCCACCTCCCGCTCGGGGAATTTCGCCATCAACTGCATAATCCACCCGCTTGGCGAACAGGGACAGAAAAATACCGGATACCTTGTCCATATTCGCGACATCACGACCCGCCAGCAAGCGGAGAAAGACTTACTGGAAACACATACCGCCCTGGAACAAGCCAACAAAGAACTTCATCAGGCCCTGGCCCGCGAAAAAAACCTGGCGCGCACCGACAGTCTGACCGGGATTTACAACCGCCGGCACTTCTTCGAAATGGCTGCCCACGAATTCCAGGTCGCCCGACGGTACAACAATCCTTTGGCTGTCATTATGTTCGATATAGATAACTTTAAGGGCATCAATGACGCCTTTGGGCATCAAATCGGCGATGAAGTATTAAAACAGGTGGCGCAAACCACCAGTCAGCATCTGCGCGATGTGGACATACTGGCGCGCTACGGGGGTGAAGAATTCACCATCCTGCTCCCCAACTGCACTGTCAAAGAAGCCGCGCAAGTGGCACACCGCTTTCAAGAAGAGATCGCCCGGATAAACATCCCAACCACCCAGGGTCCAGCCACCGCCACCGTCAGCGTTGGGATTACCGAATACCAGCCAGAGATTGAAACCTTGGACGAATTAATGCACCAGGCGGATCTCGCCATGTATGCTGCCAAAAATTCGGGACGCAATCGCAGCGTCATATTTTCCCGAGACTGATTGCACCCAGGTCACAGGGCAGATGACCCTCACCCCACCCTGAAACTGTGGGCCATGCGCCGGGAAAGCTGCTGAAAAAGAGCAACGCCGCCTCCTGCCGGGAGCGGCGTTGCTCTTTTCTATGGGAAAACCGTTTCAAATGCGAATTTTGACGACCACTTTCTTGACCATTGTCGGAGTGTGGAGCATGAGTCCGGGCATGTGGGCGTCTTCCGGGTGGAAGATGACGAATTCTCCGGCGGAAAGATCCAGCGTTTGGCCGATTCCGTTCATCGGCTGGAAATCCTTTTCAGCGACGTATTCTCCCAGCTGCATGGCATCCAGACGGGCAAAGCCCATCCGCTCGCTGCCACTGAGAAGGTATTGCAGATCAATGTAGCGACGGTGGGCCTCCCAGAAACCCAATCCGGCCGGTTTGGTGGTGTATTCCTGCACCAGGGCGTAGAGGGCCTCGCCTTGCAGGTCGAGGCGGCCAGGTTGCAGCGCGGCCAGGTTAGAGTGGACGAGAAAGTCGAAAGCGGCGGCCAGGCCAGGGCCCAGGTGAGTGTAACGGGAGGAATTCTCGAGCGAATCAAAAATCATCGAATCTCCTAAATTAGCTGACGGCGGCGATCAGGTCGTCAAGTTGTTCCGCGTTCTTAATGCCGACAATCAGTGAGAGCACCAGCGGCTGTTCAAGCAGGGTCATCAGGGCATGCTGCATCAGGCTGCGCCCCAACTGCTGGCCTTCGCGCTGGCATTGTTCGAGTTTGTCAAACAGTTCGTCGGTCAGCGGCAGGGTCCAGGCGGGTTTTTCGAGCTGGCGTGAATTGGCCGGTATGGGTTCGCTGCGGCGATATTTGCCAGTCAGCAGGCCGCCTTGCAAGACCTGGTAAGGGAAGACGGCGATCTGTTCGCGCTGGCAAAGCGGCAGGAGATCAGCTTCGATGTCGCGTTTCAGGTAGCTGTAAGCGGGCTGGATGGCGACCGGGCGGCGCCAGCCATTCTGATCGCAAAGCGCCAGCAGGCCGCTGAGTTGTTCGGCAGAGAAGTTGGAGACGCCCCAGGCGCGGATTTTGCCGGCGCTGAGCAGTTCATCGAAAGTCTGAACGGATTCGGCCAGGGGGGTTTCCGCGTCGGGTTTGTGCATGTAGTACAGATCGATGTAACCGGTTTTCAGGCGTGTGAGTGAACGTTCGACCTCACGCAATATGTGGCGGCGGCTGAGGCCCTGGTCGTCGTCTGCCGGACCGATTTTCATGCCAACCTTGGTGGCGAGGATGACTTTTTCGCGCCGGCCCGCCAGGGCCTGGCCAAGGATTTCTTCAGAGACCCCGCCCGGCGAACCGACGTATCGGGTGTAACCTTCGTACATATTGGCGGTGTCAATGAAGTTGAGGCCCTTTTCCAGTGCCTGGTGGGTGATCTGGATGGCTTCGGGGGCGGCGACCGGCGTGCCGAAAGTCATGGTTCCAAGGCAAAGCGGAGAAACCTTCAGGGTGGTGTTGGGGATGAGGCGCAGTTCCATATCAGGAGCCCTTGAGTGCGGCGATACCGGCTTTGAGCGAGTTGACGAGGTATTCGAGAGTTTCGTCGGGCATGCCAATCCACCACGGGAAGCTGAAGGAGTTGTCCCACCAGCTTTCGAGGGCGGAACAATTCTGTTCGCCCGCGCCAAGTTTTTGGAAAAGTGGGTAGCGATAGAGCGGGTGATACTGTACGATAGCGCGTATACCGGCTTCGGCGGTCAGGAAATCCAGCAGGTCGTCGCGGTTTTTTCCAAAAGCGGAGCCATCAAAGTGCATGACAAACTGGTGGTAAATATGACGGGTGCCCGCGGGAACCCTGGCGAGGCTGATTTCAGGCACACCGGCCAGCGCAGCGCGCAGTTTGGCGGCCTGGGCAATGGTGATGTCATTGTTCTGATCCAGACTTTTCAACAGGACACTGCCGAGGGCGCACTGCGCCTCACCAATTGAGAAGTTATATGGCCAGACTTCTTCCATGTCAATATCCACGTTGGACATGGCCGGTTTCCAATAGCGAGGCCGGTCAGCGGGGAAGGGACGCACGCCGTTGTGACGAATCCCCGGCACCAGGGCGGCATCCGCATCCGAGCGGACGGTCAGCATCCCGCCTTCGCCCAGCGTGGTCAGGTTCTTGGCGCCATGGAAGGAAAAACAACCAAAGTCACCAAAGGTGCCCACCATTTTGCCATCAATCGAGGCGCCGGGAGCCTGGGCGCAATCTTCCACCACGCGCAGGTGATGCTTTTCGGCGATCTTCATGATGGTGGGCATATCGGCAGGCATGCCAAGCAGATGCACCACCACCAGGGCCCGGGTGCGTGATGTGATTTTCTTCTCGATATCCGCCGGGCTGACAGTCCAGCGTTCTGGATCCATATCGGCCCAGACGATTTTGACACCGCTCATGCCAAAGGGCAGGGCCGAGGCGCAGAAGGTGTAACCGGGCAGGATAACTTCGTCACCGGGGTGCAAGTCGCACAGCACGGCGGCCAGGCGCAGAGCATTGGTGGCATTGTCAACGGCAAAGGCATGGTTCGCGCCGGTGTAGGCTTTGAAATCAGCCTCAAACTGGCGCAAATATGGCCCCTGAGTTTGCACTTCGGCGTTGCGCATCACATTCACCACGGCGGCGATCTCTTCTTCCGTGTATGTTTTCATGCGCGCTGGAAAATTGACGCGATACCCTGCCACAGAACCCCGCCCGGAAGCATCGCCCAGGCCCGAAACTTTTGTCTTGTCCATCATCTTTCTCCTTTTTTTAAATGTAGTCTTTTCATCCATCCAAACACAGCGGCCAGACTGGCCGCTGTATCAGCGAGCCGGTATCGCCGCCGCGCATATCTCGCGGGCCTGCGCGGCAGTTTCCACCAGCCACGCGGGACACTCGCCATCCTGTTCCAGGACAATGTTTTCGCATACGCCGCGCAATCTCAAAACCTGGTTGAGAAAGTGGAACAGAGTCGAGGTTTCGGGACGGCGGCTGAACATCTGCGCCACCAAGACCATCACCCGGCTGATTGCGGCCTGCAATACATCAGCCTGTTCCACGTTCCCAGAACGGGCGGCCTGATACAGCGTGGAAAAGAGTAGCGGGTCGAGATGGGTCATACTGACGACAAATCCCGAAGCACCTTGCCGCAACGAATCCGCCAGCCAGCGCTCCTTGCCTTGCAAGAGGTAAAAATCGGAACGCGCTTGCAAAGCCGCCAGTAAGGCCTGAAAACGAGGAAAGTCGTCCGTTGAATCTTTAAAACCGATGATGTTTTCGTGCCGGGCCAGTTCCAGGATGATCTCCTGGCTCATTTTGATGCCCGCAAAATCGGGGATGTCATATAACATGACCGGCAGCGGGCTGGCATCGGCAAAGTCGAGGAAGATGCGGGCGAGTTCTGCCTGGCTGTACTTGAAATACACCGGCGCGGTGACGACCGCCGCCTGCGCCCCGGCCGCCTTCATGGCCTGGGCATTCTCAATCATGTCATCCAGACCAAGGGAAATGCACCCGGCTACTACAGGCACTTTTCCATCCACCTGGGCGACCACCGCCTGGCAAATTTTGACCCGCTCCTCGCGGCTGAGCCACGGCCCGCGCCCGGTACTGCTGCCCACAAACAGGCTGTGACAGCCCGCCGAAAGCATATCCTGGCAAACCTGGCGCAATCCTTCCATATCCAGCTCGCCAGATGGGCGGCAGGGCGTGACAATCGGCACCAAAATACCGCATTCCTTCATAAAATACTCCTCGTTTGACAAAGCTCTTCCAAACCGGCCAGGTCAATACTGGCCAGCTGGATACTGGTCGGGCAAAACATACCCAGCAACCAGGGATAATCCCGTTTGAGTGTGCTGCTGTAATATGATACAAGCAGCCGGCCCTCCTGCTGCGCCACCCCGGCATAAGCCGTATCCCCAGCACTCGGCAAATCCGAAAGATAAGTCAACTGCCCGGGCGTGACCAGGAACAGGGCGGTGCGCTTACGGCTCAGGGTGGATCCGGGCAGGTGAAACGGGCGGCTGATACGGGGCTGATGACGCCCCACTGCCAGCACCCTGTCGCCCACCCTGAACAGATTCGGGCTATCGAGCCGCGTCACCCGGCTGGAAACCGGTTCTGCCCATTGAGTATAGGGTGGCTCTGACGACAGGAGCAGCGTCCCGGCCTGCTCAGCCCCGAGCAGGCCTCCACCCGCTTCAGAGCGGATGGCCAGCAGCGCCCGGCCATCCGGCAAAAACTCCAGCGCGGTTTCATCGAGTCCGGGCTGTGCAATGCAGATGGCAACAACCTGCCAGGATTCTCCATCGGTGGAGCTGAACAGCCCGACCCGGTTAAATTCTCGCCAGTGAGCCGAGACAAACCAGCGCACTCCATCTGCTGTTTTGGGATGCCCAAACAACCATCCAACTGGTTCAATCTCCCGAAACGGAGTCCAGGTTACACCATCGATGCTTTTGGCATAGACAGTGGTATAGGGCTGGGGGTCCCAGGATTTGTTGAGCAGGGCGAATAAAAACAATTCGTCACGGATGACTGCCAGTTTTGGGTCACGGATATCCTGGCCGGGGAAGGTCAGCCGGGCAGTTTCCGTCCAGGTCTGCGCCGCGCTGGAAGCGAGCAGTACCAATCGGCTGCGCGGGCTGGCAAAATGCGCCGGCGAAGCCACATACACCAGGTGAAAGCTTCCGCGCCAGAAAACCAGGTCGGTGAAGCCATTGTGCCAACCATCGTGAACGAGTTCACGGGTTTGCAGGTGCAGCCCAGGCGCAACCTTGGCCCGGTTAGGGCGCAAAAAGAGATACGCCAGCAGGCCCGCACCGACGAGAACTGCCAACCCGCTGAGCCACATGGCCGATCACCCTTCTCGGGCGGCCCGGCGCTCGGCCAGTTCGCTGAGCAGCCGGGCGTGCCGCTCGCGATTGAGCGGGTAGAACATGGCAAACAGGATGCCGATGCCCAAAAATACCGCCGGAATCGGCCCGATCAGCGCCTGGATGCCGAGGATGGCGCTAGCCGGTTGGGTGGGCAGCGTGGCGTTGTAACCCGTCCATTCCAAAACCAGCAAGAGCAGCGGCAACGTCAGCGATGCGGCGACTTTGCGAATGGTGGTCACCAGGCTGTAGAACATGCCCTCGTGACGCTGGCCGGTTTTCAGTTCATCCCACTCAATCCCATCGGGGATCATGGCCCACGTCAAAATCTGGATGGCGCCCAGTCCGAACCCGGCCAGGGTACCGAAGGCGAGCATGGCCGGCAGGCCCCACTCGGGGCGGGCAAATCCCATGGCGGTCGTTTCAATCGCCATGAAGGCCATCCCAGCCATGTAGGCTTTTTGCTTGTTCCAGCGGCGGGCCGCCCATTCCCAAAAGGGGATGGAAACCAGTGCCGCGACGAACAACAGGCCGAAAATCAGGTCACCTTGTTCAGGAATTTGCATACGGTATTTCAAAAAATAGAGCAGGGTGGATTGTATGAGATCCAGGGCTATCCACGTCAGCGTGAAGATGATCAGGGCAAAGATGAAGGGTTTATTCTGCGCCACGGCCAGCAGCGACTGTTTGAAAGAGGGCTGTTCCTGCTTTTGGTATTCTTCGCTCTCGCGCGTGCCAAAGAAGACGGCCAGAATGGGCAATATGCTGAGCAACCCAATCCCGGCTCCGACAAGCAGGACGCGCTGGGCATTTTCCACGTTTAAGGTGCCGATCAGAGCGAGCGGCACCACGAAGCCGATCATGCCACCGAGAATGGAAAACGTCATGCGGTAACTGGTGAGGGTGGTGCGCTCGTCGTAATCCTGGGTCAGTTCGGGGGTCAGGGCAAAATAGGGCATATAGATGACGGTGGCAGCGGTGTCATATAACACGAATGCGATACCATAGTAAACCGCCAGCCAGACCTGGGATTGGATGGGCGGAATCCACCACAGCAGGGTGTAAACGATGACAAACGGGAGCGCGCCAAAGAGCAAGTAGGGGCGCCGGCGGCCCCAGCGGGTGCGCGTCCGGTCAGATAAGTATCCGATGATGGGGTCGTTCAAATAATCGGAGGAACGACCAATGAAAACGGCCATCGCAGCCAGCCCGGGACGTAGCCCGACCACATCGGTCAGGAACATGGCAAACAGCAGGCTGACCATGGTATCGGCCAGATTGATGCCGCCATCGCCAACGCCGTACATTAATTTGCTGCGCAAGGAGAGTTTTTTTTCGGTCCCGGTCATGGTGTGTGACTCCTCAGCCTTTGACGGCTCCGAAGGTGATGCCCCGAATGAAATATTGCTGGAAGGCAATGAAGAAGGCAATCATGAAAAATGCTCCAAAACTGCCGCCAGCCATGGTCAGACCGATATCGGTGATCATTTTTCCAAAGGCCGGGGTGCGGGAGATGATCGAGACGCCGACTGGGACAGTGTATTGGAATTTGTCGGCGGCGAGGACCATGTGCCACATGAAGTAGTTCCAGGATTGATTGAAGGTAAAAATAGCCAGGGCGGCCATGGCCGGCTTGATGAGCGGGAGGACGATATCGGTGTAGATACGCCATTCAGATGCGCCATCGATCCGGGCGGCGTCAAACAATTCATCCGGCAGGCTGGCACAAAATTGCTTTACGAGGAAGATGCCGAAGGGCGAGGGAATCATCGGCATGGCCATGGCAAAGTAGGTGCCGAGCGTGGTGGCGGTCAGGTGCAGGCTGCGCACAAGCAGGAAAAGCGGAATAAGCATGACCTGGTTGGGCAGGAACATGGTCAGAAGGAGAATGAAAAAGAGCAGGTTGGAACCGGGGAATTTCTTTTTAGCAAAACCGTAGCCGGTCATCGAACTGACGAGGAGGACGAGGATAACCGTCAGCATGGATACAATGACGCTATTCAGCACCCAACGCCAGACGGGCCAGGGGCCGGTAAACAGGCGCGTCCAGTTTTCGAGGGTGGGGTTGGATGGGAAAAACTCGGGCGGGATGGCCATCGTCACGCTTTGCAGTTTGAAGGAGCCGCTCACCATCCAATAAAGAGGCAGAAGAAAAGTGACTGCAAACATGACAAGCAGTAAATAGCTGAGCAGGGATGCGGCTTTCTCAAGCGAGCGCCGGGTTTTTTCCTGGGCGAGGATGGTCTCAGTCATGCGGCTTTTCTCCTGAAGCGGGCCAAGCAGACCCTATACATCTTCCGAATTCCAAAAACGCAATTGAATAATGGTAAATATCATGATGATGATCATCAGGACAACACCCATGGCCGAGGCAATGCCATAATTGGCGCCGATGAAGGCGCGCTGGAAAATCAGATAAACGAGCGAGGTGCTGGTATTGTAGGGGCCGCCGCCGGTCAGCATGTAAATGACCTCCCAGAGTTGAAAAACCTGGATGGTCTGGGTGGCAAGGACGAATAACAGCACCGGACGGAGCAGTGGAATACGGATATAAAAAGTCTGCTGAAGACTGCTGGCCCCATCCACGGTGGCGGCGTCCAAAATCTCCGGGCCGATTCCTGCCAGCCCGGCCTGGAAGAGGATGATCGGCTGGCCAATGGTAAAGGTCAGCACCACGGCGCAGACGGCATAAAAGCTGAAAGGCGCGCTGGCCAGCCACATGACCGGCTCCACGCCCATGCGCCCGAGAGCGAAATTAATCAATCCGTAAGTGGGGTTAAAAATCCACAGAAAAACAACCGAAAGCACCACACCCCCGGCCACGCCGGGAATGTAAAACGCGCCGCGGAAAAATGCCTGCGCCCGCGATCCGAGCGGGTCAATGAGCAACGCGATCACCAGGGCCAGCAAAATCGTGACCGGGACAATGACAGCAGTGTATTCAATGGTATTAAGCAAGGCGGTTTTGAAGATCGGATCCTTGGTAAGCAGGATATATTGCTGAACCCCGACAAATTCGCGCGCCTTGATATCGAAAGAAACAGTGTAAAAAGACAATCCAATCGCCACCAGGAGAGGAATCAACATAAAGGCCAGGAAAGCAAGATACCCTGGGGCAATAAAAAGGTAGCCCGACCAACCTTTGCGGAGTTCTCTCATGAATGATTTGAGCTTTACCACGATTGGTATCTCCCGTTTTTCCGGAGTTCAGTCCCAGGCTGCCAGGAAACCCGACAGCCTGGGAAGTGTTACCGTTCAACTGGCCAGATTAGCCCAGCGATTGAAATTATGGGCAGGTAGCGATGATCGAGTTGGCGCGATCAACGAAGCCATTCAAAATGCCCTGAATATCGGCATTATCCTGCCAGAACGCCTGGCGGGTCTCGGCCCAGGCCTGGCGGACGTCGTTGTAATTACACGGGACGCCATTCACAAAATACGGATCGTAGGAACCAAACTTGCGGGCGGCAGCGAGTGGACCAGCCACAGCAGGATCATCGCTCTTGAACGGCGCATCGGCGCGCACCGGGATCTTGCCCCAGCCTTCGGCTATCTGCGAGACAATTTCGGGCTTCTGCATGTAGTTGATCAGCTCGTAGATGGCTTTCTGCTTGGCAGGATCGGTCTGCTTGAACATGCCCCATACATCGGGGTTGGACATGCCAACCGGCGTCACAGGAGCGCCGGGCTTGTTCGGAACCTGGACGAAGATGTAATCAAACTTCTGGACGGAGCCGTCGGCGATGCCCTTCTTGGTGATGCTGTCGTACCAGTTGCCCTGCACGAGCATGGCCACCTGCTGTTGCAGCCAGTACGGATCGGTGGTGTCGTCG